>CAVPKE010000008.1:0-339355 GCA_963705615.1 uncultured beta proteobacterium
GGCGTTCCGAACGCCGATGTGCTTGCCGCCCTCGATCCAGACGCATCTGTCGCGAACGAAGCTGATGCGGATTAACCTGCACACGACGAGCGCGAGCCCGTGCTCGCGGCGTGGGCCGGGCTGGCGCCGATTCTGTTCCACGAGCTGGAGCAGAGCGACATGCTGGTCGCGAAGTTCGCTCGTTTGGCGCGAGCATCCGGACCGGGTGCCGCCGACTTCGCGCGCCTCCACAATGTCGTCGAGATCGTCGCGGCGCTGCTCGACGGGCGCGCACAGATCGGTATCAGCGTGATGCTGGACGGCGCACCGGATCGCGAGACTGCGAAGCTCGCTCGGCTACGGGTTGCGGAGCCGGTGGAGGGCGGCATGCTCCGTCCCGTCCGCAAGCTCACCGCGATCATGAGTGCTGATGTTGCGGGCTATTCGCGGTTGATGAGCGATGACGAGCGCACGACGCTCGAAACGCTGACCAGCTACCGGAAGATCGTCCGCGAGCGTATCGCCACCCACGGCGGTCGGGTCGTGGATGCTCCTGGTGATGCTCTACTGGCTGAGTTTCAGAGTGCAGTCGAAGCGGTTCGAGCGGCGGTCGAGATTCAGCAAGAGCTGACTGTGCGAAATGGGGTGCTGCCCGAACCGCGAAGGATGCGTTTGCGCATCGGCCTGAACCTCGGCGATGTGATAGAGCAGGACGGAGCGCTGTATGGGGATGGCGTCAACATCGCGGCGCGCCTGGAGGCGCTTGCTCGGCCAGGCGGAATCTGCGTCTCCGGAACCGTATTCGACCAGGTTGACGGCAAGGTCCCGGTATCGTTGCGGTTCGCTGGAGAGCGGAGGGTCAGGAATATTGCCCGGCCAGTGCGCGTGTATCACGCAGAGCTCGACGCTGGCGAATCGATGGGCCGGTGGAACCAGCTGGTGTTCTTTGCGGCCACGATGTTGGTTATGGCCGTTGCCATGGGCATCGCGGCGGTTTGACGTCTTGCAGTGGGGTGCAGCGTCAGCTCGCCGCGATATGCCCTGCGGTTGCAGAATTCCCTATTCTGGCCGATAGCAGGAGCCGTATCCTTCATCCGGTCATGCGCTCGCACGATCAGTATCGCCGGGAATCTGGCTCGCTCATGTATCGCATATTAGTCGCTCTGTTGACTCTCGCGATTGGGCTCGCGGCCGCTTTTGCACTGCTCGACTTCGATCATCGCGCGGTCAACTGGGGGCGCTTTGTCGCCGTCGGAGGGGTGGTTTTGCCGGTCGTGCTCGGTGCGATTGGGATGGTCAGTCGGCGAGGGCGAAACGAAGCGGTGGCTTTTATCGCCGCTGCGAGCCTGATCGAGGGGCTCGCGCTGGCGGCGCCGGCCGCGCTGATGTTCCTCCTCCGCGGATTGAGTCAGAGCCGGACGCATACGCACGAGACGGTGCTGCTCGGCGGTTACGTGATCGTGCTGCTGGCGATGGCGGTTGTCGCACTGATCGCCTTCTTCAGCTTGCCGGCGCCCGATCGCCGCTACGGGGTGCTCGGCCTCTCGGCTTTCAGCGTGGTGCTGTACCTCGGTTTCGGCTGGGATGAGTTGAAGAAGCTGAAGCTGGACAACTCGGAGACCCGAACCGCGTCCATTCGGGAGTACAACGACGAGCAAGCTCGCAAGACTGTTGCGGCGATCGCCGAGTGCGCGAGGGGATTCGCACGCGCGCACCCCGGTGAAGGGTTGCCCGGCTCGCTGTCCGCGCTCGGGTCGCGGGGTTGCCTGCCTACCTCGCTGGGTCCTTCAAGCCCCGAGAATCGCCATGGCGCTGGCTCCAACGGCTACCAGTTCTTCTATTTCGCCGACCCGCCGGGAGCGGAGGGCGGTCCGCAGCGCTTTGCGATCTGCGCGCGGCCATTCAGCTCAGGCGACGGATCGCTCGTGCTCGGGCTGAATCCCCCGGGCACGATGCAGGAAATGCCAACGATATCCGGCAGATTCGAAGTCGAGCTGCTTCTCTGCCTGGGCCGGGGACGACGACGCAAGCTTTCTGCAGGCATTCGCGGGATGTTTGATGAACAGCGCGGCGCTCTCTCCGGGACGGGGCTATCCAAAGTATCTGTCCGTCGGTGACGATCCGGCCGGCGCCTGCGACATGGGACAAGTACGCGGCGCACGCGGTGGACGCTTGGTCACGCCGCGCGGTGTGCTCGAATATCTGCCGGCGCTCCGCGACGGTCACGGGCGAATCACCTCGTACACGGTGTTGCTCTTCGGCAATCGCAGCGGGAGTGGTGCGCTCGGCATCGATCAGAGCGGACGCATTCAAGCCGGCCTGTATCCTCAGGTCGCCTCGACACTCGAAGCCGTGGAAGCGGCGCGTCCGGCAGAGACGGTCAAGGCCGAGCAGCTTACCGTTCGCCGCTCGCTTTGGGCTCAGGCATGCCAGTCCGGCGATCTGGAGACTTGCGAGAGCCTCGGCGATTTCGAGTGGGAAATGAGCCAGCCCGAACAGGCGCGCCTATGGTGGGATCAAGCTTGCGAGCGCGGACGCTTGCAGTCATGCCTGCTCGGCTCGCGCTACAACCCGCTGATCGGTCTGGGGGCGGGACGCGCGAACAAGGAGCGCTGCCTGGAGGGAGAGGAAGCCTCCTGTCGGGCGCTCGCAGAACTGGTCGTCACGATGCGGCCGCGAATCGAAGCGCTGCGTGCTTCTGGTGGCATGCCCTCGGCAACCGTGCGCGGCAACCTCGCGCCTCCCAGCAAACAGTAGAGCTCAGGCGCTCAACCTGAACCCCTGATAGTTCTTCTTCGCAACATCGGCGCAGATCTTAGTCTCGGCATGCTGTTCTTCATTCCTCAGATTAGATGCCTCGGGACCCCCATGCCGCCCCCTTCATCGGTGTGATCTCCGCAATAGAAAGGGGATTCGGCGTATAAGCATCGGAGCAGCTTGGCGAAGAATAGATCCCTCTCCGATGAACTTCAATGGTCAATTCGTTTAGTCTGCTCGCGGCGCTGCAGAGTTTTTTGCGCGAGCGAAACATCGATGTGGAGCGCTTGACCGTCGATCCGATGATCAGGGCGATGATCGACTGGTTTCGTTTCGTGCGGCTCGATCTCATCAAGGATGCGTCGTCTACCGACGTGCTCGTCTATCGCTATGGCGGCTGGTCGGAGGGCTGTGCCACGGGCTTCCTATTCAGCGTGCTCCGGCGGATCACGGAGCCGAACGCAAAGGAAGGCGAGACGGATTGGGTCGCCGGGATCACGTTGATGTTCGAACCGAGCCATTACGCCGATCTGGCGCCGTTGATTACCGCTTCCTCCGACTGGCAATCGATCGACGCGTTTCTGCACGCCATCGAAAGCTCTCCGGCTTACAAAATGCTCGTTGCCAAGCCGCCCATGTCGGTCTTGCTGGAGAGCGGCGGTTTGCGTTGAAGGGCAGCGCGCGCCCGGCAAGGAGGGGTGGCGCGAAGGTGACGGGGTGGTGGGAGTCGCGTGCGCTGAACCGCGCTCGACAGTCCGTGTCCAACCGAGATGCGCACACCCAATCGGGCGATGGAACGAAAAGCAATTCGTGCTCGGCCGGCGCGTGACCTGGTGCGGCTGCTTCTATTGATCCTCGTATGGCCCGCTTGTGTGCTCGCACAAGGGCAAGAAGTGCCTTCTCCCCCGGCCGCCGCTGCGCCGACGACGGCAACGAGGACATTCAGCGAACAGGAACTGGACCAGCTGATCGCGCCGATCGCACTGTATCCCGATGCGCTTCTTGCGCAAGTCTTGATGGCGTCTACCTATCCGCTGGAGGTCGTCGAGGCACATCGCTGGGCCCAAGCGCATTCATACCTCGCGGGCGACCAGCTCCAAGCGGCGCTCCAGGAACAAACTTGGGACCCGAGCGTCAAGGGGCTGGTCACGGTGCCGCAGGTCCTGGCCATGATGGACGAAAAGCTGGATTGGACCGAGAAGCTCGGCGACGCTTTCCTCGCACAGCAGCAGGACGTGATGGAGACGGTGCAACGTCTACGCGGCAAGGCGCAAGCGGCGGGCAACCTCAGCTCGACGCCTCAGCAGACCGTCGTCACCGAGGGCGAGGCCATCGCCATCGAGCCCGTGAACCCGCAAGTGATCTATGTGCCGGTGTATAACCCTGCGGTGATCTACGGGCCTTGGTGGTGGCCGGCGCCTCCCTACTACTGGTATCCGCCGGGCTACTACGCGGGGCCCGGTCCGTTCATCTATTTCGGCTTCGGCGTGGTGGTGGGTGCAGCGATCTGGGGCACCTGCGACTGGGGTCATAGAACCGTGATCGTCAACGTCCACAACTACAACACCTTTAACCGGACCAGCATCACCAATCCGCATTGGGCGCATGACGTCTATCACCGCCGGGGCGTGCCCTACAAGGACGATGCGATCCGTCGCGAATATCGTCGGGAGCTGCCCGGCGCGGACGCGCGCCGGGATTTCCGTGGATATGAGGCACCGTCCCGAATACGCGAGCTCCCGCGCCCGAGCGGCGGGCAAATCCGCCAAGAGCCGGCCCAGCCAGGGGCGCGACCGGTGCCCGGCACCGGCGATCGCGTGCCGCGTGCTTCTCCCGCGCCGGGTCAACAGCCCCCTAGCGTCGGGCAGCGCTTCCCTGTTGCTCCTCCTGTGGCGCGTCAGCCCCCCGCCGTCGAGCAGCGCCTGCCGCCTGCTCCTACCGCACCGCGTCAGCCGCCTAGCGTCGGGCAACGCTTCCCTGTTGCTCCGCCCGTGGCGGCGCGTCAGCCCCCCGGCGTCACCCAACGTGTGCCGCCCGCGTTCGAGACGTTCGGTCGAGGCGATGCTGCGAGGACCTACTCGGATCGGGGCGCCGCAAGCCGAGGCGCTCTCCCTTATGCACCTCCCGCCGGTGCGCAGGGCGCGCGGCCGCCAGGTGGTGGCGCACAGAGCATTCGACCGCAGGGCGCGCCGGGTGGTGGCGCACAGAGCAGTCGACCGCAGAGCGCTAGGCCGCCTCAACGCTGAGGGCCGAGCCGAACGAGGTTGAGGGGAAAGTGATGATGGCATTCAACGCGAAGCTCGTTTCGACTCGTCTACATCGGGTTGCGCTCGCGACAGTGTTCGCTGGCCTTGCCGCACTGGCCGTCGGCAGCGACGTGTTAGCCGGCCCCGAGCAGAAGACTTTTGCCTCTCCCGCGGAGACCGCCCAAGCGTTCGCAGATGCACTGAGCGCCAACGACACGCAGTCGGCTCAGGCCATTCTGGGACCAGAAGGCGAAAAGCTGCTGCACTCGGGCGACGCGGTGGCCGACCGGAAGGCCGTGCAGAGATTCCTCGGCGCCTATGCGAAGCAGCACAGGCTGGAGCAGCGGAGCGAAGAGATGGCCATTCTGCATGTGGGAGAACAAGATTGGCCACTTCCCATCCCCATCGTGCGCAAGAACGGCGCGTGGCTGTTCGACACTGCAGCCGGCGCCGACGAAATCCTCAACCGGCGGATCGGCAGAAACGAGCTCGACGCGATCCAGGTCTGCCTCGCGGTGGTCGATGCACAGCGCGAATACGCGTCCACCGACCATGACGGCAGCGGAGTGCGTGCATTCGCTCGCAGATTGGTGAGCACGCCGGGAAAGAAGGACGGGCTGTATTGGCCGAGCGGCAGCGCCGAACAACCCAGTCCGCTTGGCCCGCTTGTAGCGCGTGCCGCGGAAGAGGGATATCCCACATCGTTGCCGGCGGGCAAGCGGGTGCCGTACCACGGCTACTACTACAGGATGTTGACCGGCCAAGGACGGGACGCGAATGGCGGTGCGTACGATTATCTTGTCGATGACCGAATGGTCGGGGGCTTTGCGCTTGTGGCGTACCCCGCGCGATACAAGGTTTCCGGCGTCATGACTTTCATCGTCAATCACGACGGAACGGTCTATGAAAAAGACCTCGGCCCAGACACCTCGGAGCTTACCAGGAGCATGACGACGTTCAACCCGGACGAGTCCTGGCGCACGGTCCCCGCGCCTGGCGGGGGTCGTTAAACGAGCCTCGCCAGAGGACGGGAGAAGTGCTGCGCGGTTGAGCAGCTACCCGGTCTCCGTCAACAATACGGGAGCGTGAGAGAATGGGCTCTGAGCCGACCGGACGGAATCGCCGATACCGGATATGACAACCAGCAAGCAAGAACTGACTGATTCCGCCTTGCCCTCGGAGCAAATCGCTGCGCCGTTTGCCGGCAAGGCGGCTCCACTCCAACCAGCGCAGCCGCGTATCCTGCGCCGCATCCTGGCGCTGGATGATTTCGAGGATGCGGCGCGCCGGGTTATTCCGCCTCTGATTTTCGGCTACGTGAAGGGCGGCACCGAAACGAACGCGTCGCTGCGCGCGAACCGGGCCGTGTGGGACGAGATCGCCTTCGTTCCCAAGACCCTGGTGGACACGTCCGAACGCACGCACAAGACGACACTCTTCGGCCATACCTACGATGCGCCGTTCGGGATAGCGCCTATGGGTGGGACCGCCATGGCTGTCTACCAGGGCGACCTTGTGCTCGCGCGCGCCGCTGCGGCGGCCAACATTCCGATGATCCTGAGCGGCGCTTCGCTCACGCCGCTGGAACGGGTCCGACAAGCGGGACCGACCGCCTGGTTTCAGGCCTATCTTCCAGGCGAGGCCGGTCCCATCACGCAGCTCGTAGAGCGAGTGGCCCGTTCTGGTTACGACACGTTCGTTCTCACGGTCGACGTGCAGGTGCGGGCCAACCGCGAGAACAATGTGCGCAGCGGCTTCAACGTGCCGCTACGACCCGGCCTGCGCCTCGCCTGGGACGGCATCATCCGGCCGCGCTGGCTCTTCGGCATGTTTCTGCGTACGCTGTGGCTGCACGGCATGCCGCATTTCGAGAACATGGGCCGGCGCGTTCCCCTCATCTCACGCAAAGAGGAGCGCGAGGTCGGGCGGCGCGACAAACTGTCCTGGAAGCATCTCGAGCTGATGCGGCGCCTGTGGAAGGGGCGTCTCGTGGTTAAGGGCATTCTCGACAGCGACGATGCCCGCATCGCCCGAGAGAGCGGCGCCGACGGGATCATCGTCTCGAATCACGGCGGTCGGCAGTTGGACGGTGCCGTTGCGCCGCTGCGCGTGCTGCCTGGGATCGCCGCCCAGGCCGGCGGGATGACCGTCATGATGGACAGCGGCGTGCGGCGTGGGACCGACGTATTGAAGGCGCTCGCCCTGGGCGCACAGTTCGTGTTCCTCGGACGGCCGTTCTTCTACGCGGCCGCGGTCGCCGGCGAGGCCGGCGTGCGTCACGCCGCCAAACTGCTGCAGGACGAGATCGACCGCGACATGGCGCTGCTCGGCATCAACGCGCTCGCGGAGATGCGGCGAGAGCGCTTGACGACCGCGAGGGGCCCGGAGTTTCTGGCGCTCACGCGCTCAACCTGAACCCCTCGTAGTTTTCTCCGCAACCTCGGTGCAGATCTTCCGGTACTGCGCCATCTCGCCGGCGTAGGGCATGAAAACGCGCGCCTTGCCGGGACATCGGTTGGCCGGAGGTAGCTCCGACCAGGAGCGGCTGTGAAACCTCTCACTCTGTGAGGTTTTACTCTCACGCAGCGCTTTGAACCCCGTTGGGCTGCGTCTTACACTTACTGGGCAGTTCTCAAGTCGCATATCCATAGAGGCACGATCCTATGACAACGTTACCAGTAGCGAGGGTTGATCGTCCTGGGGCGAAGGGTTTGGGGCGATGAGTAGCGGGCGTTCTACGAA
This sequence comes from uncultured beta proteobacterium, assembly GCA_963705615.1. Taxonomy (GTDB): domain Bacteria; phylum Pseudomonadota; class Gammaproteobacteria; order Burkholderiales; family SHXO01; genus SHXO01. Next base: position 7,725 of record CAVPKE010000008.1, read on the forward strand.
GCTCTGGGACTGGTTGGTACCGAGGCTTTGGTGGTCTCGCACGGCCAATGGGTTGAAGGTGCCGCAAGCACCGAGACCAGTTTCTGCGAATCCACACGCGCAGGAGGTCAGCGCCGAGCAAACCCGGCTTCTCTACTGTCAGCTGTCCTCCGCATTGATGGCCACGGTCGTCGTCGGCGCTCTGGTCGGCTATGTATTGTGGGAGCAGGTTCCGCACGCCGTGGCTTGTGATGTGGCTGGTAGTTCTGGGTGTGATCACGGCAGCTCGCGTGTGGTTGCTGCGCAGCTACGTCAGAACCAATCCGCCGGCAAGCGAGGCCACCCCCTGGGCCCGTCGCTTCATCATTGGAACAGCGGGTGCCGGGGTGATCTGGGGCCTCGCCGGGCTGTTCCCCTTTCATGGCGGCAGCTACGTTCACGAGGTGTTCATCGCCTTTGTGCTTGCCGGGCTGTCCGCCGGGGCGATGTCGACACTGTCGTCGTTTCGTGGCGCCTATCTCGCGTTCCTCGCACCCGCGATCGCTCCCTATGCGATCAGGCTCACGCTGCAGAAGGGCGAGATGTACTTGGCGATGGGCGTGATGCTGTTCATGTTCATCTCCATGATGTTCATCATCTCAGTGCGTCACTATCGGTCGGTGGCTGCATCGCTGCGCCTGCGCTACGACAACTTGGATCTGCTCGCGGATCTGGCCACAGCCGCCGAGCGCAAACAGGCAGCCAACCAAGAGCTGGAGGGCAAGGTCCAGGACCGTACCAAGGAGCTCGCGCAAGCCAATATCGTTCTGGAGGCGGAGAAGGAATTGTTTCGCGTGACCCTGGCCAGCATTGGCGATGCAGTGATCACCACAAATGCAACGGCCTGCGTCACCTTCCTGAATGCCGTCGCGGAGCGTCTGACTGGCTGGAATGATATGCAGGCCAAGGGACAGCCACTGAGCGAGGTTTTTCGTCTGGTCGATGAGGAGACGCACGAGCCGGTCGAAGACCCGGTCGCACGTTGCCTGCATGGCAATGAATCCACAGCGCCGGAAGAGCACGGCCTGCTGATCTGCCGCGACCAGCGTGAGATCAGCGTCGACCTCTCGGTGGCGCCGATCCGGGACAACGACAACAAGACCATCGGCACGGTGCTGGTGTTCAGAGATGTTTCTGCACAACGCAAATTGGCGCATGAGCTCTCCCACCAGGCAACGCACGATACATTGACCGGCTTGGTCAACCGTGCTGAGTTCGAGCGCAGGCTCACGCACCTGCTCGCCTCGGCCAGCCCCCACAGCCCACACGCATTCCTCTACCTGGATCTGGATCAGTTCAAAGTCGTCAACGATACCTGCGGCCATATCGCTGGTGACGATCTGCTGCGGCAGATCTCCGCGCTGCTGCGGACCAAGCTGCGTGCGCGGGATACGCTTGCGCGGCTCGGCGGCGACGAGTTTGGGGTATTGCTGGACCACTGTGGAATGGCGGAGGCCAAGCACGTCGCCAACACCCTGCGCGAGGTGTTGCAGGGCTTCCGCTTCGGCTGGCAGGAGAAGATCTTCACGATCGGTGTGAGTATCGGACTCGTGCCCCTCGTAGAAGCGGGCGAGACGCTTACCAGCGTATTCAGTGCTGCGGATGCGGCCTGCTATGCCGCGAAGGACATGGGCCGGAATCGCGTCCATACCTATCAAGCGGATGACCGGATGCTGGCCCAGCGCGACGGCGAAATGCGCTGGATACCGCGCATTCAGCAGGCCTTGGCCGACGGCCGGTTCCGCCTCTACTATCAGCCGATCGTTGCCTTCAGCCGCGGCACCAAAGACACACGGCACGGAGAGATACTGCTGCGAATGCTGGACGAGCAGGGCCGCATCGTACTGCCGGGCGCGTTCATTCCGGCGGCCGAACGATATGGTCTGATGCTCGCCATCGATCAGTGGGTAGTCAGCAGAAGTTTGGAAGCACTAAGTGTTGTTGCAGGCGACGCGGGCGTTTTCACCATCAACATATCCGGTCAATCCCTGGGCGGCACGGAGTTTCTCGAATTCGTGACCGAGCGGATCAGGGATACAGAGGTGGCCCCCGACAGGCTGTGTTTCGAGATCACCGAAACGGCCGCGGCTTCGGAGCTTGGGCATGTGTTGCGCTTCATCGACGCTCTGAAGGGAGTCGGCTGCCGCTTCGCGCTGGACGATTTCGGAACCGGGTTGTCTTCCTTCAGCTACCTGAAAACTTTGCCGGTCGATTACCTCAAGATCGACGGCGCGTTCATCAGAGAGCTGGCATCGGACGATATCGACAACGCGATGGTCGAAGCAGTGAATCGCATCGGGCACAAGATGGGACTGTCGACCATCGCGGAGGGGGTGGAAAGCGATGCGATCTCGCAGAAGGTGCAGGAGATCGGCGTCGACTATGGCCAGGGATATGGGTTGGCCAAACCTCGACCACTGAACTTGCGGCAGGCGCCGGCGCCGAAGCGCTCGATGCCCCGGATGCTGAGCACTCGGCAAAGTTCGTGAATCCGTCGCGTCCTCTCATAGGAGGGGAGAACTACTTCTTTTCTCCCCTTCTCGGGCAGCTTCCACCACCCCCTGCCGTTTAGGACCTGATCGGCACCGGAGGCATCGAGCTCCGCCCAGTGCCCGCGATCATGGGCGGCGCGCGACCGTTTGCTTTTGCCAAGGCGGTCATTCTCGAATGTCAGTTTCCGACCTGTCGGGATATGGCGACGGCAGTCCACGTTCGCGACGCCAAGGCTCGTCGTCGACGACACTGATGGCTATAATTGGAGCGGACCACGCTGCGGTCCGCTGTATACAGCGTGCAATTGGTCACCTAAATCCGGCCTCCGAAAGCGTAGAGGATCGGTCCGATTCCAGGCCAAACCTGCGTCAAACCGCCCGGACATGGCGTTGGGCCTTAACATGAGTCTCGCATCTGAATTCCCAGCGCGCTATCGACAGCCTATCCAGTTTTGAGCTGGAAGCGATCGCCCTCAAACAGAGCGCGTCCCTGCCCCCTCAAGCGCTTACGGCCTTGCGCAAAGAGATGGATCGGAGAGGCCTCTCTCCGGCACTTAGACGAGGCATCGAGGCACAGGTGAGACGGTGGACCAAAGACGACCTCGCCACCTTCATTGAGCAGTATCGACACCGACCATGTCCGCGATGTGGAGTCCAAGGAAAGACGCTCAACGGCGTGGTAGGGGCTGTCGCACGCAGCTTTATTGTGACTTCCACCGTTCGAACCAAGCTCGTATTTGGTTGCTCGAGTTGCATACGGACGGAGCTCAAGCATCTCTCCAAACAATCGCTCTTGTTCGGATGGTGGGGGATTCCTTGGGGTCCGGCGTACACAGTGCGCGCGCTGGCTGTGAACGCGAAGGCCAAAAAAGCGGCTGCGAGCACAGAACCAACACCTGAACTGTGGAACTACATCGCAAGTCACGTCGGCGAGATCGTCGCAGATACCCGTTCGAGTTACCGTACCGATCAATGATTCGACTGCAGTGAGTCGACGCCGTGGTTACGGCACCGACGGGGAGGCCAAGCTAAAGCTCGGCCTCCCCGTAACGTGTCAATGCTTCGGTTCGATGCGCCCGTAGATGCCGTGCGACTCGTCGTCTGGACCGGCTGTGAAAAAGAGCGTGTCGGTTGGCTGATCGAGAACGCCGTTGCCGAAGCTCAGACCCCAGAGGCCGTCGAGCTTCAACGGATGACCGTCCACACCCTGCAGCGTTCCCACGAAGAATCCGGTGGCGATATCGAAAGCATTGATCCGTCCGTCACCAAAGTTGCCCACCAGCAGTCGATTCGCGAAGCGGCCGAAGCTTGCTGGAGCAAGAGCCAACCCCCATGGAGCGTTGAGCGGAAAACCACCCGTAAACCGGCGCACCAGACAGCCGTCGGCATCGAATACAAGGATCAGCCCGAGGCCCGGACCACTGACATCGTCCTCTTGCGCTTTGTCCTGCTTGGCATAGGTCACGTACAGATCGCCATGGATGTTCTGGATGCCGAACGGCGCGAAGTGTTGCGGCACCTCGGCTGAAAAAGAGCACTTCAGCGCTCCCGCTGCCAGCGCGTCTTTGAAGTTGGTGTCAAAGACGTCGATCCTACGGTTATGGAAGTCGGTAGCGTACAGAAAGTTGCCGCTGCCGTTGGCGGCCAACGCCAAGCCTTTGTAGATGGCACCGGCCTTGCCGCCCGCATTTTGCGCCTGTGTAGGAGTGATCGTCGGCGCCCAGGCCGAGATGATGCCCGCTTCCGATGAAAAGATGAACGGCGTGGATTGTTGGTTGACCTTGAAGTCCGGTGTGCCGTTGAATACGATCCCCGTAGGCTTGCCTCCGGGAATCGACACTATCAGCGGCCCACCGCGGTGGCGAAGGATTGGGCGGCGGCGAAGGATTGCCTTTGCCGTCGTACAGTGTGGCGCTGTCCGTCCCGTTGTCTGCGATCCAAACGAAGGCGTTCGGGTTGAAGGCAATGCCCCACGGATTGATGAGCTTGGAGTCCGTATGGGCTGGCGGGTGCGATACGTCCGTCACCAGTATGGTCACTTCGTATAAACCGTGTGCGATTGCATCGCGAGGCGTTGTGCACACCGCAGCGAACGACATGCCAACAAGAGCTGCTGTGCTGAGCTTCATAGCTATCCTCCAGATCAAAGTAGTGCGCCATGTAACAGAGTTGAAACGACCCCCAATGAGTCGCAAAAGATGGCAGGATCAACAACCCGATCGGCAGTGCCCCTCAGGAGGGAGGGCTTTATCCGTGCCAAGCGGTTTATTCCTTCGCAAAGCCGCTCGGTTCACTACCAATCTATTGCGCGTACCCGCGCGGTAGGCACACTGACTCGAGGATGAACTATACGAATCGCGAACCAGGGAATCTAGACCTTCCCGGCCAGCGACCCAATCGCGGTATCGGTCGAACGCGTGCGATAAGAGGGGCCCTAGAGCCCACAAACCAAAACGGACGGACCAAGGTCCGCCCGGTTCGGCTATTTCACAGAACGAACCAAGATCACATGCGGTTGTACTTTTGCTTCGCCTGGTCGATACACTTCTGCTTGGCTGCGTCCTGCAGATCCTGGCACTTCTTCAGGGCTACGAGATACTCTTGATCCTGTTTCGACTGCTCAGCCGGAGTAGCGCCCTGATCCTGCGTCTTCGGAGCACCGGTCTGATCCTGCGCCTTCGGGTAAGCCGGGTCGTCGGCCGCGAAGGCCGCGCCACTCAAAGATAGCGCCAGTGCACTGGCTGCAATAATCGACATCAGCTTGGTCATATCACCTACTCCTTCTCCTGTTGAACGGTGGGTCCGGGTCGTATTCCGCGTTACCTGTCGGGTGCCGGCGACCCGGAAGCGCTTGCGTGATCCGCATCTGGCTAGTTACTCGGCTCCAGCCTCGAGACCACTTTCCTGGAGCGAGGTCGCACCCTCCGCTAGCCCTTGCATGCACTAGGCCACTTTACCGCGCAGCCTTATCAATCTCTTATCGCAGCGCGCGACGACTCCTGTGTAGAAACTTCCTTGCCGCCTTGCAAGAGTTACCAAGAGCGCGCAGCCGCCCGTGTCATTGGGTTCGCGGAGCAACGTCGGTTCACTTCTTGCTGCAGCCCGCGGAGCAGATTCAACCCGAATCCAGTCTCAAGGCTCCCAGGAGGGACTCATGCGTAGCTTGAACCGCTTCTTCACCGCAGTAGGCGTTTGCACCGTCTGCTTGCTGGCAGCCGGCCCTGGGCTTGCCCCAGCCGCCGTGACGCGGGAGGATGCCGCCGGAATTGGGCAGCAGATCGCGGACGCGCTCAACCAACAGAACACCGACCGCATGATGCAGCTCATCGACTTGCAGGCCTTGCAGGGTCGGGTGGGTCAGGACCTAGGTCTGACTGAGAATGAGTCGCAGGCCTTCCGCGAGGGCTTGGGCAAGGGCTTGCGCCGGCTGACTGAGGGCGGTATGCGTGCGTTCGCCCAGAGAAGGGGCGTCGCCAAGTTCCTGCGCACCGGCAAGCACGCCGGCAAGCCGTTCAGCATGATCCGCATCGAGTACGGCGCCGACGAAGGCGGGTTCGATTACGTGGAGTATTACCTGACACCCGCGCTGAAGGTCGAGGACTGGTACTCGTACAGCCGCGGCAGCCTCGCGAGCAGCGCCATGCGACTGGCCGCGTCCGCCATGCTGGACAAGGATTCGATGCTGAGTACCCTGTTCGGCGTCAAGCTGATAGATCGCGCCGAGGTCGAGAAATTCAAGGAGTTCTCGCGCCAGGCCAGCGCGGGAGACTATGGCAAGGCCTATCGCGCGCTGGAGGGCCTGCCTGAAAGCTACAAGCAGACCAAGGACTGGGCCATGCTGAGGGCGAACCTGGCGCTGAACGATGAAGCCGCCTACCGGGCCTCGCTGGAGCATCTGGCTAAGAACTTCGGCACCGACAAAAGCGTGCAGTTCATGCTGATCGATCATTACTATTACCAGCAGCGCTTCGACCAGGCCTACCAGGCTATCAACGCGTTCGAGGGCTACATCGGCGGCGAAGATGCGGCTACCAGCTTTCTCAAGTGCAGCGCGCTGCTGGGGTGGAAGCACTTCGACGACGCAGCCAAGGCCTGCCAGCGAGCGATGAGCCTCGAGCCGGATTTCAAGAGTGGCTATTGGGGGTTAGTGACCGTCGGCCTGCAGAGCAGCAATCCCACCCTGGCACTGTCAGCGTTGTCCGCTTACGAGAAAGCTTTCAACGCCGAGTTCGACCCCAACGAGCTGGCCAAGCTGGAGCCCTACCGCGATCTGTCGAAGACGCCCGAGTTCGCCGCCTGGGCCAAGAAGCGTCGCATCGTTAGGAAGTAGATTCCGAAGCAAATTCCCGATCGATTTCTTCGCCTACTGGCGCCCGGGGCGATCCAACATAACGCTGCGTGTATTCCAGGCGTGGGGGCTCGGTGAGCTATTATTTACAGCTGCAGGCGCGCCTTGGCTGTCGATCACCGCTGGCTGACTGCTGATCCGCTCCTGCCCGTCGGGATGCGCGCGGCTCGGCGCCCGGTGCGGCTCACTGTTCGCCTGAATCAGCGGACGTGCGTCTGAGCGCCGTGTTAGAGCGGCTTTGGACGTAGAGCTTACTTTTTGCAGCTCGAGCAGTTGCTTTTGGATCTCGTTGGCTTCACGCCTTGCGACCACCGACTCCCACGTAATCCACGTATAGAGAGCCGTTGCTACTGCTATGACGGTGGATAGGGTGACCGCTACCATCACTTGCTGGCGACGCTGCGATTCCGCGAATTGCCTGTAAAGGGAAAAGAGCTCGTCCGTTTTCTTTGTCGTCATCGCTCATCTCCGTCATCGCTCAACCCGGTGGAACATGTTCGCTGTGCGCGCTGCCGACAGGCTGCCTCTCTTAACAGTAGCGTCACAAGACCAACGAACTTGAGCAGCCTCCGAAGCGCACACCCGCAAATCATGTCGGCTGAAAACGACGTGACAGACACGCGCATGGTTTGGTAGAGGAGCGCGACTCAGACGCCGACGCACGTGTGGTAGAGTAACCGACAGCGCCTTGCACCCTGGCCGCCTTCGGGCGGCCTTCACTTGTCTAGACACAGCTCATGCCAGACCATCAAAGCGAAGCCACGCGCAGAAAACCATACTGTTGCGCACACACACTTTTTTGCGCAGTCCACCAGCCGCCGCACGACCGCGAGGTGGTGAGATGCACATGCAGTCGAGACATCCCATTACATAGACACGAGTGGGGCGGATTACAGAGCGCCACCATTGGAGCCCCACTGTAGAGGAGATGCTGGAACAATTGCGGAAGTTGACCCAGGCGGAGCCGCTGGTGCACCGGCCGAACCGCGTAGTCAATTCCAGGGCGCTCAGATCGAAGGGACAAGGTATATGCAAGGAATTAGGTGGCGTTACCGACATGCCACCTAGAGTGCGCCCATGGCTTCGCCCAAACAATCGGAGGACAACGCAATCTCCTCTCGGTGAGAATCCTACAATACGCGGATTTCCGTAACAGGCGTGACACGTCGTAGGACTCCTCCTGACGAGCAATTCAGCATCCAGCCGATAGCGCTCGCGCCTGGCACTCGCATACGATGGAGGCATCTGTGCAACAGCGCGAGGTGATTGAGTGCGCGAACCCCGTCAGGATTGGATGACCGGCATTGAGTCAGGGCACAGGGCGTGGCCGGAGTCGTTGATGTTCGGCGTTTCGGTCGTCTACCTGGTCATACTCCTAGTCGTTATCATCACCAACCTCGGCGGACAGCCGTAGGCTCGAAACGCAACGAGGCCACCGAAGTGGCCCCGCCGTAGTCCTGTATGCCGCACGAGGCCCCGATGCAACAACTGGGCGACGCACCCGTCGCCTCGCACTGACGTCAGCCCCCGTCTGACGCGCAATTCAGCAGCTCTCCGATAGTACCCATCCTGGCGCCCGCATATGCTTTAGTCGTCCGTACAAGCAGCGATGGGGGTGCAAAATGCCAAGCCTAGCGAGCGACAAACGGTACTGGATAGACGTGACCAAACCATGGCACGTGGCGTGGTGGGCAGCTGAACTCGACGTCTCTGAGGATTCCCTGCTGGACATCATCGACATCGTCGGTAATCAGGCGCGTGCCGTCGAATACTATCTTTCCCTCCGCGAGGCGCGCAAGCAGCGTGAGCCCGTGCCTGCGCCAGATCCCAATCTTGCGCCGACCCTCCACGCGTGACGGCGGCCCGCCGAAGCGAGCCGTCGATGTGATGTCCGTCTGCGATGCCCCGCGCTCTACCTTCTTCGTACGAGTGTTATTCCGCAATGCTGACGCCCGAGCCACCCATTTCCCTCGGGATGTCCTTCATCTTCGGCAACCCGTCCTTGATGCGCAGCTTCGTCTCCTGATAGTTGACATGGACGCCGGCGTGGTACGGGAAGTTCGGAATGACTGCTGCATACACGTCGGTGAGTCCCCAGCCAGGATGCTCGGTGAAGATGTGGCCTCCACACGTTTTGCACCACTTGCGATAACTGCGCGGCGTCTTGCTGTAAGTGCCGATGTTGTCTGCTCCCCGCGTGATCTGTACCGCTTCGGGTTTCCATAAAGTGAAGGCGTTGACAGGCGCTGCCGACCAGCTTCGACACGATTCACAATGGCAATAGCCCATTGCGGCTGGCTCACCGCTGACCGTGAACTGAACCGCGCCGCAAAAGCAGCTGCCTTCGTAAGCTTTTCCGTTGCTCATGATGCATCTCCTTGGTGGTTTGCACTGGGCCTCCCGATGTAGGGTTGGCCGGCAAATTGACTGTTGGTGGAAGTCATTACTTCCGCTCGATCACGATCCTAGTATCTCCGCGTTGGTTATATTGGTGATTGATTAGGGGCCCAGATTTCTTGCGCAGGACGCCGAAACTGACGGACGCTGTTCATGGATGCCGCTTCCGACGTCCCTCGCGTTGTGCGCCTGGGCGGTGCACGCCCACGCCGCGATTCAGCACGTGCGTGTAGATCATCGTCATGTCGACATGGTTGTGCCCCAGTAACTCCTGGATCGTGCGGATGTCCTGAGTAGCGCTGCGCGGCGTTGGGATGCTCGTTACTGAAGCGGGGTGGCCGAAACTAGAAATTCGCCAAACACCTTCTCTAGCTCGTCTTCGTCTTTGAGGAGGGCGTAGAACAGTCGCGCCGCGTCGCCGTCTGCTATACACAAGAACAGCTCCTCTTGCGCGAAACTTGCAGTAGGTACCGGCCTGTTCGTAGTCATGGGGATTCCCGTGAAGCAGAGATTGCTTTGCAGTGTAGTGAGCAGGCGCGTTAGGGAAATTTCACCGTGAGGCCTCTTTTGTTTCGTTTGCTTCAGCCGCTTAGCACGTGCTGACCCGGTTTGGAGTGGACCTCTAGGCGTCGAGAGAGGCGGGGTGGCCTATTGGGCCTGTGAGTCTCCTTTCCTCCAGTTCTGCCTTCCGGAGCGTCGAGATGATTGCAGAGGCATGAAACCTCCCACTATGTGAGGTTCTCGTCTCACGCAACCCTTTGAACATCGTTGGCCGGCGTCTTACACTTGAGAGGAGTTTTCTATAGTCGGAAATTGGGGTAGGTCATATGACAACGTGGCGAGTGGCGAGGGTTGATCTTCCCGGGGCGACGCGGGTTTTGGGGAAATGAATAGCCGGCGTTCTACGAAGCTCCGTGACTGGCTGGTATCGAGACCTTGGTGGTCTCGCACGGCCAATGGGTTGAAGGTGCCGCAAGCACCGAGACCAGTTTCTGCGAATCCGCACGCGCAGGAGATCAGTGCCGAGCAAACCCGGCTTCTTTACGGTCAGCTGTCCCCCGCATTGATGGCCACAGTCGTCGTCGGCGGCTTGGTCGGCTATGTAGCGTGGGACCAGGTTTCACGTCCGTGGCTTCTGATGTGGCTGGCAGTGCTGGGCGTGATTACGGCAGCGCGCGTCTGGTTGCTGGGCAGCTACGTCAGAACCAATCCGCCGGCGAGCGAGGCTACCCGCTGGGCCCGTCGCTTCATCATTGGAACCGCGGGTGCCGGGGTGATCTGGGGCCTCGTCGGGCTGTTCTCCTTTCATGGCAACAGCTTCGTTCACGAGGTATTCATCGCCTTTGTGCTTGCCGGGCTGTCCGCCGGAGCGATGTCGACACTGTCGTCGTATCGCGGGGCCTATCTCGCGTTCCTCGGACCCGCGATCGCTCCGTATGCGATCAAGCTCACCCTGCAGAAGGGCGAGATGTACTTGGCGATGGGCTTGATGCTGTTCATGTTCATCGCCATGATGTTCATCATCTCAGTGCGTCACTATCGGTCAGTGGCCGCATCGCTGCGCCTGCGCTACGACAACTTCGATCTGCTCGGGGATCTGGCCGCAGCCGCGCAACACCAACAGGCAGCCAACGAAGAGCTCAAGGCGCAGATGGATGAAAGACGGCGTACCGAGAACGCGCTTCAAGCCAGCAATGAGTTCTATCGCACGCTGGTAGACACTACGGACACTGGATATCACATCATCGATCGCGACGGCCGCATTCTCGATGCCAATCCGGTCTACGTTCGGCTCACGGGACACGAGACCTTGGAGCAGATCACGGGGCACTGCGTCGCCGAGTGGACGGCGCCGTATGACGTGGAGCGAAATGCCAAGGCACTGGAGGCGTGCGTCGCCAACGGGTATCTGCGCAGCCTCGAAGTCGACTATGTCGATGCAGCGGGCAATGCTACGCCCATTGAGATCAATGCCACGGTCGTCGACCGCCCGGAGGGACCGCGTTTCCTTTGTCTTTCTCGTGACATCAGTGAGCGCAAAAAAGCCGAAAGGGCGCTGCGCGGAGCCAAGGACCAGCTAGAGGGTAAGGTCCAGGAGCGTACCAAGGAGCTCGCGCAAGCCAATATCGTTCTGAAAGCGGAAAAGGAACTGTTTCGCGTGACCTTGGCCAGCATTGGCGATGCGGTGATCACCACGGATGCAACGGCTTGCGTCACCTTCCTGAATGCTGTCGCGGAGCGTCTGATCGGTTGGACTGCAATGCAGGCCAAGGGACAACCGTTGAGCAAGGTGTTTCGTCTGGTCGATGAAGCGACGCGCGAGCCGGTCGAAGATCCGGTCGCACGTTGTATGCAAGGCAATGAGAACAGGGCGCCGGATGAGCACGGCCTGCTGATCTGCCGCGACCGGCGTGAGATCAGCGTCGATATTTCGGTGGCTCCAATCCGCGATAACGGCAACATGACCATCGGCACGGTGCTGGTGTTCAGGGACGTTTCGGCGCAACGCAAATTGGCGCATGAACTGTCCCACCAAGCGACGCACGATACACTGACCGGCCTAGTCAACCGTCCTGAGTTCGAGCGCCGTCTCACGCACCTGCTTGCCTCGGCCAGCCCTCACGGCCCACATGCACTGCTCTACCTGGATCTCGATCAGTTCAAAGTCGTCAACGATACCTGCGGCCATATCGCTGGTGACGATCTGCTGCGGCAGATTTCCGCGCTGCTGCGGACCAAGCTGCGGGCGCGCGATACGCTCGCGCGGCTCGGTGGCGACGAGTTTGGGGTGTTGCTGGACCACTGTGCAATGGCAGAGGCCAAGCGCGTTGCGAACACCCTGCGCGAGGTATTGGAGGGCTTCCGCTTCGGCTGGCAGGACAAGAGCTTCACCATTGGCGTGAGTATCGGGCTGGTGCCCATCGTAGAACCGGGCGAGACGCTTTCCAGCGTATTCAGTGCCGCGGATGCGGCGTGTTATGCCGCGAAGGACATGGGCCGAAATCGCGTCCATATCTATCAGGCGGACGACCGGATGCTGGCGCAGCGCGACGGTGAAATGCGCTGGATACCGCGTATTCAGCAGGCCTTGGCTGACGACCGTTTCCGCCTCTACTACCAGCCGATCTTTGCCTTCAGCCAGGGCACGATCCGCGAACGGCACGGAGAGATACTGCTGCGGATGCTCGATGAGCAGGGCCGCATCGTACTGCCGGGTGCGTTCATTCCGGCGGCCGAAAGGTATGGTCTGATGCTCGCCATCGATCGGTGGGTAGTCAGCAGCAGTTTGGAAGCATTAAGTGCTGTTGGAGGCGACGCAGGCGTCTTCACCATCAACGTATCCGGTCAATCCCTGGGTGCCACGGAGTTTCTCGATTTCGTGACCGAGCGGATCAGGGATACAGAGGTGACCCCCGACAAACTGTGTTTCGAGATCACAGAAACGGCCGCGGCTTCGGAGCTTGGACATGTGTTGCGCTTCATCGACGCTCTGAAGGGAGTCGGCTGCCGTTTTGCGCTGGACGATTTCGGGACCGGGTTGTCGTCCTTCAGCTATCTGAAAACTTTGCCCGTCGACTACCTCAAGATAGATGGCGCGTTCATCAGGGAGCTAGCATCGGACGATATCGACCGGGCTATGGTCGAAGCAGTGAATCGCATCGGGCACAAGATGGGACTGATGACGATCGCGGAGTGGGTGGAAAGCGACGCGATTTCGCAGGAGCTGCAAGAGATCGGGGTCGACTATGGCCAGGGATATGCATTGGGGAAACCTGAACCACTGAACCTGCAACAGGCGCTGGCGTCGACACGCTTCTTGCCCCGGAGACTGAACGCTCGGCAAAATTCGTGAATACTCATCCCGCCTGCTATGTAGGCACCCGTCGCCTCCGGGGGCGAGATGCGACCGAGGCTGTAGAGTGGCATCATCTAGCGGGGCGCGCAGGACTACATTGGCGAACTCGCCAACATGAAGCCGAATGCCATCTTCGCAATCATTTGTGTCGTTGCGCTGAGCGCAGGCGCAGTCTTCGCCTCGCCGCTTCCCATCTCCGAGGTGGTCAGGATGAGCGGATCGGGCGCGCGCCCCCAGGATGTAATTCAGCGCCTACGGGCCTCGCAAACCTCTTACGCCCTGCGCGGATCCGACTTCGGCAAGCTCAAGGCGGCTGGCGTGTCCGACGAAGTGCTGGATGATCTGCAACAGTCCTTCGTGAGCAACGTGGACCAGCTGACGCGCCGTTCGATGGTCGGCCCCCGCCTCGGAGGCTGTTCCTACTGCTACCCTCAGCCCGTAGATCTGGACCGAATGGTCTCCGGCTTCGGCGTCGCGAGCAGCGATGTGCCTGGACGCCATCCTCCCGGTCTGCCCGCGGGCGTACCCGACTGGGTCTTACCCAGCTTGAGCGGCGGCTCAGTGAAGGGAGTTTCGGTATCGGACATCGTAGACATGGGCAAGCGAGGTGTTTCCGACGCGCAGATCATCGACCTGCTGCGCCACTCCCGCTTAGAGCATGTAATCGGCGTTGGCAGATCAAATGTGGTCCGCGAGCACCTGATCGCTGGTCTATCGGGATCGCAACTCGCGCGATGGCGGAGTGAGGGCGTGTCCGACGCTGTGCTGGATGCGCTCCAAGGGCGCTTTCTTGCCCAGTTGATCGAATTAGACCGACTCCGCTATCAGAACTGGTTGTGAATTCTGCCTGATGACGGATAGTCGCCCGCGCGTATGCGCTTTGCCCGCGAATGTCGTGGGCACGACGCCAGATACCTAACGAGTAACTCCATCCCACGCAAAGAAGCAGTGGACTCCCGATAGCGCCTTAGGGCTTGGGTTTCGATCCCTTTTTCTTGTCATACCCAGCTGGATCCACGACGAACTCAGCCACGTCCTCGGCCAGATTTTTAAGGTTTCTTTGGACCATAGCTTCGGTCGATTCCGTACATGCTCCTACCGGACACGCCGTGCGCTCGGAGATATTGGCGGAGGCCACGTCTTTTCCGGCCATGTCCAGGATCGAGACCTTTACTCTAGATAGAGTCGCTCAGTACGCCGGGTGTCTTTTTCCACGATGCCCCGGGCAGGACATCTATCGGGTCCTGCGTTGGCGACCGGTCGGAATCCATACACTCTCGAACTGATCGAGAGGCTCCATGGCATTTCTGCTGCGCTCTCTCTCAGGCATTGATTTGACATATTTTGACGCGCGATCTCCGCCCCGATACATTCTGACTACCGCCGCGTGACGGCGATTAGATGTGTAGCGCGTTCATGGCATTCGACATCAATGGCGATCTAAGTTTTGCTAAGCTCTGTGTAAAGCAGCTCTCGCGGGCGCTGCGCGGGCCTTTTACGATGGAGAAAGCGCAGAGCGCGCGTCTCTGCCTCGGCGTCGTCCAGCGAGACATTGAGGAATGGATGAAACGCAATGCCGAAGAACAGACGTCTCGCTCTACTCAGAAGAGGTGAACGAATACGCAGCGGCCGTACCGTTCGCGCCCTTGCGAGTCTGTGAGCCTACCTATTCCTCAATCCAATACTCGCCGCTCGTTTCTGCTGTCAGTGAACTTGCGCCGGGCGCACGCTTGCCACCGCCGCGCAACTGCCCCCGCATGCCCTTGAACTTAGCTGGTCGAGGGCAACCCTCGACCCTGAGCAGTAGAGCGTTAGTAAACCGTCCTTATTCTTCTTCATCTTGGGGGCATTTCCGAGTTCAGCAAATACCGGGTTATCGGATTTTCGATCAAGTGCTGCGTCTTTGGAAAACGTCGATGTGTCGCCACGGGCTGCGCAGGCGATGCAATCCGTAACGGTAGGGAATTCCCATCTGTTGTAAAGCGCCGCGAGTGTTCTTTAGGGTGACGTCGTCATGGCATAGCAGTTGCTGACCAGACGATTGATGGATCAACGCCCCAACGCCAACCCAAGTTCCCGGCAGTGTGCCATGCCTCGATGGTTACAGGATCGTGTCGCGAACATCGATGCGGCTCGGCCAAGCATTCCGCGTTGCGTTTCACAAGGATTCACGGTCGCTGAGCTTGTGATTGCGCTCGCGATCATCGGAGTCCTGGGGTTGCTGGCGTCGACTTCGTACAATCGTTACACCGAAAGGACTCGTGTCTATCAAGCGACAGTCGACATTGGCAGCCTGCAGATGGCGATCAAGCAATACGAGGTCAACTACCTCGTCCTGCCCGACGACCTCAACGCAATTGGGCAGGCGGCGAAGCTCGATCCCTGGGGACGGCCCTATGTATACGTCAATCTCCAGGGGAAGAATGGCAACGGCTCCGCTCGCAAAGACCACAAGCTGAACCCGCTCAACTCAGACTACGACCTATACAGCCTGGGTAAGGATGGACTGACCAAACCGCAGATCACGCAAAAGGACAGCCTCGATGACGTGATCCGGGCGCACGACGGCGCGTTCATCGGCCTCGCCAGCGACTTCTAGAGCCGGGTGCCGATGAAACTCCACGGCACGTTCTTACGCAGCAGGGTCGCCCGGCGCATCTTTGCACTGTTCCTGCTCTCGGCGCTGATTCCCTCAGCAGGGATTGCCTTCCTATCGATCCGGCAGGTCGACCAGCTCCTGTTGCAGCAAACACGAGCCGAGCTGGCTAAGCTGAGCAAGGCTAACAGCATGGCTTTGTACGAGCGGCTGTTGCTGGTGGAGGACCTGCTGCAGCAACTCGCCCCTGATCTGAGCGGGGACGCGCAGCGGCACTCTGATCCCAGCATCCGCGCGAAGGGCAAGATCGCCTCACTCGCCTTGATCCGGTCGGACGCCACGACACAAACGCTGTTCGGCGCCACAACAACGATCCGATACGCTCCCAGCGCAGACGAGCGGCACCACCTCGCTGAGGGCAAGACGATCCTGTTTTCAGTTAACGGGCCGCGCGCAGAGCAGAGAGTATTCATGATGCGCGCGCTCGGCAATAACGAGCCCGGACGAGGCTATCTGCTCGCGGAACTCGATCGACGCTTCCTGTGGGGTGATCCGGCCGAGCTGCCGTATAGCACGGATATATGCGTCTTCAGGGAAGTCAACGAGGTCCTCTACTGTTCGACCCCGACGGCGCCGCCGGTCCTGGCAGCCATTGCGCATGAGGACGCACCCAGTGCGTTGCGCCAACTGGAGTGGACCGACAAGCAGGTTCGCTATCTCGCGGGATACTACCGAATTCTCCTCAAACCCAAGTTCTTCATCTACAGTTGGACGGTGGTGGTGAGTCAACCCGAATCCGAAGCATTGGCGGCCGCCTCGGCCTTTATGCACCTCTTCCTTCCCGTGCTCGCACTAGCGATTCTGATGGTTATCATGCTCAGCGTCACCCAGATCCGACGCACGCTCGTACCGCTCGAGCGCCTTATCGACGGCACACGGCGCATCGCGGCGCAAGACTTCGGCGATCGAATCGACATCGCTCGCCGGGACGAATTCGGAGAGCTGGCGGATTCGTTCAACACCATGGCGTCGCGTCTAGGCAAACAGTTCCACGCGCTCACGACGCTGTCCGAGATCGATCGGGTCATCTTATCTACACTGGACGTCGATCGCGTGCTGGCGATGATCTTGGCCCGCCTCAACGACGTGATCCCAGCCGACTATATTTGCATCACCATCGCCGATCCCGACAGTACGGATACTGCTCGCAGCCACGTTCAGGATTATCACACTCGGAGCGTGCCGTTTACTTCGCGCACGGAATTGCAACGAGAAGAAATCGAGGAGCTAACTGCAGGGCAGGATATCTTCTGGGTCGAGCATGGGGAGGTGCGAAAAGGCTATCTGGCTCCGCTGGCCGCGTTTCCTGCGACAGCGTTCCTCGTATTGCCCATTGTCTGGAAGGAGAAGCTTTCCGGCATCATTGTCCTTGGGTATCGCACCCGCCCGGCGCTCACCGGTGATGAGATGACACATGCTCGCGACTTTCGCGACCGACTCGGGGTTGCGTTGTCGACCGCAGCGCGCGATGAGCAGCTTTATTACCAGGCACGCTACGACGCGCTGACCGGACTGCCCAATCGCCTGTACTTCAAGGATGAACTCTCGCAGGAACTGGTTAAGGCGGCGCGCGCACAAACCTGTGTGGCCGTGCTGTTCGTAGACCTCGACCATTTCAAGGACGTCAACGACACGGCGGGTCATTCCGCCGGCGATGTTCTCTTACAGGAAATCGCGACACGCCTCAAACAGTGTGCGCGTGAAAGCGACTTCATTGCCCGTCTCGGCGGCGACGAGTTCACGGTCCTCCTGCCTGGAATCACCACGCCCGAGAGCGCTGGCGTGCTCGCCGACAAACTGGTCCAGGCCATGGCAAGGCCCTTCCTGGTCGAGGGGGACGAACGATTCTTGAGTGCGAGTGTAGGCATTGCTCTTTACCCGCACGACGGAACCACCGCCGACGCGCTGGTCAAAAACGCGGACACCGCCATGTACCGGGCGAAAGCCACCGGACGCAACAAGAGTGTGTATTTTGAAGACCGGATGAACGTCGAAGCGCGCGCGCGCGTAGCGCTCGAGCGCGAGCTGCGCCGTGCAATCGCGCAGACAGAGTTCGAGCTGCACTATCAGCCTCAGCTTGACTTGCGCACCGGAGAGATTTGCGGCGCCGAGGCTCTGCTGCGCTGGAACCACCCGCAGCGCGGCCTGCTGTTGCCATCCCATTTCATGGGACTCGCCGAGGAGGTTGGATTGATCGAGCCTCTAGGCAGATGGATTCTCGACCAAGCCTGCGCTCGATACAAGCTGCTGGCATCTCGGGGCATTCGCCTGAACCGGCTCTCAGTCAACGTGTCCGCCCGCCAATTCCGGCAGAGGGATTTCGTGGATTTCGTGGCGCGCACGGTAGCGAAGCACGAAGTCCTGCCGCTGTGCCTCGAGCTGGAGATCACCGAGTCCTTGTTGATGAGCGCGAACGACGACGTCCACCAAGCGCTGCGCGCGCTCAAAGACCTGGGGATTCGCCTTGCGATCGATGATTTTGGAACCGGTTACTCTTCGCTGGCGTACCTCAAACAATTCTCGTTCGACATCGTGAAGATCGACAAGTCCTTCGTGAGGGATCTCGAAACGAATGCCGAGTCGCGTGCGATCACCGCAGCCATCGTTGCGATGGCGCACGCCCTGCGCAAAGAGGTCGTGGCCGAAGGTGTGGAAACTGAAGGCCAACTTGCCATTCTCCGCAGCCTCGCTTGCGACCAGATTCAAGGCTACTTTTTCGCCGAGACAATGGCGCCCCGCAAGTTCACGGAATTTGCGGCTGAGCGCATGGCGGCCCCTGCGCTACCGTAGCGTGTTTTCAATGTGTGGTCACCGACGCGCAGCGGTTGTAACTGCAATCGTCTGCGACAAACGCCTTGCTCTGAGCTTCGTCAATCGAAATGGAACACGCCATCAGTGATGAACAGCACGATGAGCTGCTCATTGCGTCGTAGCAATGCGGAGGCGAGCCTCGTCAATAGATAGATAGATGAGGTAGCCCAGCATGATCATTCTTGCGCTTCCGACTCTGCTGCCCCGTTACGCTTTCGCGTATCTAGAAGTTCGTCTAGTCACTTACCGAACATACGCGCTCGTCGCTCTTAGTCCTTAGCGAGCCGGACCGCTGTAACACTCAAGGGGAGCGGGCACAACCCCAAGGGCGCACTTCGCTCCACAAAGACCCCACAGATCGACCAAGCGGTGCTGGTATTCGCACACGTTGTGTAGGCAATATGCCAATCGTTTGATCTGGGTCAACAGACCCTTTCGAGCCTTGCGTAATAGTTCATCCGCTGGCCTGCTGCGTACCGTGGGCCGTGCGGGTCAATGCAGGGGGCGATGTCGGTAGCTCCCATGTATGTTGGCGGTTGCGGGTGCTCTTCTCCGCGTGGAGTGCACTTGATCGAAGAGGTGCGCCATGCCGGACCTCAGGGTAGTGGCGTTGCAAGAGACCAGCTGATCTCGAAGGAGGATTCAATGAAGAGGTTAACCGTAGTTGGTATCGCACTGGTCATTGGAGCAACAGTGACTGTGGCGCAATCTGCAGAACCGTGGAGACCTTGGCTGATGAAATCTCCACAAGTACAGCCTGCCGGTCCTTTCCCTGGAGAACCGTGGAGACCTTGGCTTGTGAAATATGTGGGCACGAAGGAAGTGCAATCTGCCGGTGCTCATCCGAATGAGCCAGGTATCTCAAATGACCCCGTCTCCGCGGAGAAGCCTGGGAAACCGGTTGGTGGTGGCGTGCAGGCTGCGGGCCCGCACCTGGAGGAACCAGGTATCTCAAACGACCCTGTCTCTGCCGAGAAGTCTGGACGAGCCACCGGTGGTCCGGTAACGGTGACGCCAGGGCCGGATGCGAATCGCAATCCCAATGCCCCCGCGAAGCAATAAATAAACAAGGGAAGCACCCGATGATGGGCCCGCACGGGAAGGCATGCGGGCCTTTTTTCATGTGCTGCATGAGTAGTCTCCCGCCATACGCCTAGGATTTGTGGCTCTGGTCGGCATGGGTGGGGCCGTCACTAACCGATTCGATGCCGATGCGACCCGACGCTCTCGCCAAGATCCTGAAACATCCCGCCCGGTTTGCACTGCGGGTCCTCAAAGGCTTTCGCGCCAATCAGGGCTTTCTCCTCGCCGGCGCTGTGGCCTACTACACGCTGCTGTCGATCATCCCGCTGATGATCCTCGTGGTGATAGCGCTCTCCCACTGGATCGACGAGAAGAGCCTCCTGTTTACGCTCGGCAAGTACCTCGAGTTCGTCGTGCCGGGCCAATCAGCTGCGCTGGTCGAAGGCCTGAGGGCGTTTCTGAAGAACCGCCAGGTGATCGGCGGCGTGCTCCTCGTGACCATAATCTTCTTCAGCGCGCTCGCCTTCACGGTGCTCGAGAACGCGATGTCGGTGATCTTTTTTCACCGCGTAGCGATCAGGCGGCGGCATTTTCTCGCCTCCGCCATCCTGCCTTATTCCTTCATCGTCTTTCTCGGCAGCGGGTTAATGGTGGTGACGCTGGTGGCCGGTGCGCTGCAATCCATGGGCAAAGGCGAGATCGAGATCTTCGGCACCTCGCTTTCGCTCGTGCACGTAACGGCATTTCTGCTCTACCTGATCGGCGTGGGCGGGGAGGTTCTCATGCTGACGGCGATCTATCTGGTGATGCCGGTTGGCAGGCTCTCGCTGCGCCACGCGCTGATCGGCGGCGTCACGGCTAGCTTGCTGTGGGAGATTACACGCCACGCGCTGGTCTGGTACTACTCCACGATCTCGCAGATCGGCGTCGTGTATGGCTCGCTCACCACCGCGATCGCCGTTCTGCTGAGCGTGGAGATCGCTGCCATTGTGCTGCTGTTAGGCGCGCAGGTCATCGCAGAGTACGAGCGTATCGCCGTCGAGCCGCTTGATCAGTCTCCGGCCTCGTTCTACACCGGTAAAACGGCATGAACAGCAGCGTCCGCCTTGCGTTCCTGACCAGCTGATGGCGGCACCGGCATTCACTCGATCCGCAGGCCACCGCGCTCCTCTGTGAGCCGAAGCCATTGGGACGAGCGATTCGAAGACCATTGGAGCGGTTGAGCGCAATATTTTGCAGCTGCTCTTCGTGTGCGACGATGAGGCGAACCCATGAAGCGAGTTGTGCTGACTTTCGTCCTCGCCGCTCTAGGTGGGCGAGGTTTACAATAGGGCCAGACCCGACTAGATCTCCGACAATCGCCATGTGGCGCGCTTGAGTGCTTGGTCTCCCATTCATGACGACCTCTGAAGCTTCCTCGGCGCTGCGCTGATGGCCAGCCGGCGGAAGATCATCGTCTTCAGTGGCTTCGTGCTGATCACCGTTACGATCCTGGGGGCGGTGATGTACCTCGTCGAAGGCCCCGAGAATGGCTTCACCAGCATTCCGGTGGCGATCTACTGGGCATCACAACGATACCGTCGGCTTTGGCGACATCGCGCCGAAGACCAACTTTGGCCGTTTCACTGCGTCCTGCATGATGCTTATGGGGTGGGGCATCCTGGCCGTCCCTACCGGCATCGTTACTGCCGAGATGGCCGCCCGTCGCATGGCACGACCGGTCACGACGCGCACGTGTCCTGATTGCCTGAGCGAGGACCACGAGGCCGACGCGCGGTTCTGCAAGCATTGCGGCAAGCCGCTGTCCGCCTACCAACACGCTTGAAAAGTGAGGAGCAGACTGTCGTTCTTGGTCCCTCCTTCTCTCAGGGCACTTGCGCGGACCGCACGTGCATCTCGTCACGAACGCACGTTATCCCCGGCGCTCGGGAAGCAACGGGGAGTCAGCTTATCTATTCTGCGGCGTCGCCAGGCAGGGGGATCCTGCAAGAACAACGAACGTCGGCTTGCGGGAAATCTGGCCCCTGAGCCTGAACTTCCGCTCGTGGCCGTGAAGCGTCCGTGGACTGGAGGACGCAAAGTGGCCTGCTGCAGCCGGGCAGCTGAGCGAAAAGGGGCCCATCGTTAGCAGCGAACCGTAAGCGCCCCGCGCTCTGGTTCCTCCGGAACCGAGCGTGTCGAGTTGCTTTCGCCAAAGGAGTTAAGTTACCTGCGCGTCTGCCGGTGGGCGCTCGGCCTATTTGGTCTGCGCCTCGATTAGCGCGAGGGCGCGACGTTGGGCGTCGTTAGTGGCCTCTTGGTCGTAGGCGAGATGGTGCCCCAGATACATCATGTCAAGACCAGGTGCCGCGAAGGCGTGGAAAGCCTTCGGATAAACGGTGATTTCGACGTTGGCCTTGTCAACGATGTCCTCGCAAAGTTTGGCCGGAGTCCAATCGTCCGATTGGCCAACGAGAATGATGGTTGGGACGGAGAACTTGCTGCTGGAAGAACAATACGGATAGAAGGCAATGACCCCTGCGAATTTCTGCTGGTGGGTCGCCGGCCACTGAGCGTCGATTGCTGCGATCGCAGTAATGGCCCCATGGGAATAGCCCTGGAGGAAGATGTGCTTTGAGTCGATTTCCGGTCTGGCGGTAAGCCAACTCATAGCTGCGTAAGCGTCTTTAACGCGGTAGCCGATGGTGTCAAGGATCTTGGGATCGCTGCACACCTCGAAAATGCCGCGGGGGATGAATGACTCGACAACGAGAGTGGCGATGCCCTTCGGCAGATAGTCCGCATTGACGCGCCTAACAATGCCTGCGTCAGGACCCACGCCCGCACAGCCACTGAGGATGATGACGGCTGGGAAGGGACCAGCACCCTGCGGCTCAAACAATGCAGCGGCTACAAATTTCGTTTTTGGATCGTCGACGGGTATGTTCACAACTGCGACAGGATATTCACCAGCAAATTTGTCACCCACCATTTTGACCGTTTCGACGGCTGGAGTCGCGGCCCCCTTGGCCGGAACGCGAGCGTTCTGGACGTGCACCAGGCGCCATTGGCCGCCCTGGTTGACGTAGATGGCAGTGTAGCGTATGTCGAACTTGGCTGCAGTGCCCTTGTTGACCAGGTCCACATGCACCAGACCGGTGGCGACCATCACGTCGCCGATCTGTCGCACCTTGATGTCCTCCGCATCGAAGCGCGAGATCTTGAGCTCGCCCGAGGCGAAGCTCTGCAGTACCGCAGACTTGGGATCGGACACGCCGTTCGAATGAATGTAGACCAAGTCGTCTGCAAAGATCCTCTCCAGCGCAGCGACGTCGCCCTTCACGTAGGCCGTGAAGCGTTCCTGTTCGAGCTTCTGGATATCGCCGGCGGCATCGGCAAACACCTGGCCTGCGCTTAGCAGCAATAGCAGGCAGACAAGCAACCGCAGGATAGATTGAACGCGCATGGTTTCCTCCTGTTGGCGATCGATCCCGTCTTCGCGGTGCATGCAGGGCTAGGCGTAGGCGGATCCTTATGATGTTCCTGAGCGCATCGACCCGGTTTGATGTAGCGCAAACTAAGTCATCGCGATGAACGAGGCGCCCGTCATTCAGAGGTCACAAACGGATCCGAGAGGGCTGTCTCTCAACCGCCAAAGTCATACTCCTTCCTGTAAATTTCATACCACTCGCGCGTCTGCTTGTCGTTCCGCAGTGGGTAGAGAAGTGCTCTCGCGCTACGGTGCCCCTCAGGCGCATCACCTGCTCTTCACTACTGACAGTCGCTCCCACGCGTGTGCTCGTAGGGGGCTGTGGAGGAGGGCGTATGGGCCGCATGGAAGCGGTGACGGGCAACACTAGCGATGCGACAGGAGGTGGTGTGGGCGTCAGCGCCATTGCTCAAAAGCACGAAAAGCTGGCGGCTGCTGCGCTAACATACGTGATGGCTAACGAACGAACCTTCGATGCGATAGTCATTGGTTCTGGCATCGGTGGCCTGACCGCGGCCGCGGCGCTCGCCAAATGCGGTCGCCGCATCCTCGTGCTCGAACAGCACACTCAGCTCGGTGGTTTGACGCAGACGTTCAAACGGGACCAGTACACCTTCGCGACCGGAGTGCACTACATCGGCGGCGTCGGTGGCACGCCCGGGGCCCACGGCCAATTCGGCCGCATGCTGGGATGGCTCACCAGCGGGCGCCTCGAGTTCGCGTCCATCGGCTCGCCCTACGACATCGTTCGGTTGCCCGGCTTCGAATTTCCGATCGAGGCCCCACAATCCGCCTATATGGCGCGGCTGAAAACCGTGTTTCCCAGCGAAGCCGCAGCAATCGATGCGTACTTTGCGGCGTGCGGCGATGCGCAGCGGGCCGTTATGGCGCTGATGGCAGTCAAGGCTATGCCCGCGCCGATTGCGGCCATCATGCGCTGGCTCAATACCGGACGCGTGCGGCGTGCGCTCGGATCATCCGCCGCTGATGCGGTGCGGAATTTCCACGATGCACGCCTCTCGGCGGTGCTTGCCGCGCGCTGGGGCGACTACGGCTTGTTGCCCTCCCAGGCGCCATTCGCAGTGCACGCGATGGTGACGGGCAGCTACGCCAACGGCGCCTATTATCCGGTGGGCGGGCCGGCGCAGTTCGCCCGCGTACTCGCCGAAACAATCCGGGCGGCGGGCGGTGAATTGCGTACTGGGGCGATGGTGAGCGAGGTCCGCGTACACGAGGATCGCATTACGGGCGTGCGGCTGCAAAGCGGAGAATCGATCAATGCAACGCTGGTCATCTCGGCTGCGGGCGCGCACAACACCGTGGCGGCGCTTGCTGCCGATATTGCGCCCGATTGGCGCAAGGCCGTCGAATCGCTTAAATCAGGCATGTCGTACGTGAGCCTTTATCTCGGTTTCAAGGGCGACATCCGCGCGCATGGCGCTACGCCTGCAAACGTCTGGGTATACGAAACGAACGACATCGGCCGGCTATGGGAACGCCCCACGGATGATGACGCACCCGGGATCTTCGTCTCGTTTCCGTCGCTCAAGGATCCTGCGCACGAGGACCCGACACGCCACACCGCGGAGGTCGTGGCGTTTTGTGCCTGGGACGCGTTCTCGCCCTGGGTCCACAGCGCGTTGGGGCACCGCCCGGAGGAGTACCAGGCAACCAAGGCATGGATCGCGGAGCTGCTGCTCGCGCAATTCAAACGTCATTTTCCACGACTCGCCCCCTTGGTCGAGTTCCACGAACTTTCGACACCGCTCTCCCAGAATGCGTTCGTCCACGCCGACCACGGCGCAGCGTACGGTCTGGAGATGTCGGCGGAGCGAATGGGCACCCGAGTGCTCAACGTCCGCACTCCGGTACAGGGCCTGTTGCTGGCCGGGCAGGATGTCACCGGCCCGGGCATCCAAGGGGCGTTCATGGGCGGGTTCATGGCAGCGGCCGCGGCCGAGCCCCGCTTGTGGAAAAGAATGATGCAATGATCGCCGTGAGCCACCTACATCACTAGCAGCAACAGGACGGATACGATTTCAGGAAGCGGACATCCAACGCCGCGATGGACCGGGCCAAAACAGCGGATCGAAACGACGTTGTTTTGGGCCCGCGTCGAATCGCTTGTTAGGCCGCATGGCGGTGGCAACCGCTTCGCCTTTGTCCACCCTACTTGACTTCGTCTGAGTCTGATCTCCTCGTCCACGTTGGCGCAATTAACTGTCCCTTAATCCCTCCCCTTTGGCCAGCCGTAAAAACCTCTGTAGCTACGTTATCTTTTCCCTTCTTTGTGATCTGGACGATCACAAAGTCATACGTGAACGTGCCTATCACTTCTCCCGCCGCATTTTTCAACGTGAGCGTAGCAACACCCGTCCCTGCGGCTTCCACCGTGTAGGTTCCTGTCCCGCTCAAGTCGAGGACGGTCCTGCCTCCCGACACACTAGGATCGGGCCGATTCACCTTCAGCACCACGGTCAGTGCACCAGACCCATCGAAGGTGATCAGGCCTAAACTGGCAACATCGGCTGTGTTGTTGACGTAGGCATAGGTCCCTTGGAGACTGGCGGTTGTGAAGGTCCCCATTGCCTGAACAGGTTGAGGGGCGAACATGCTGAGTAGGAACAGGCATCCCATCAGCGCACCTAGAGACAGCCTCATCCTTGCTCCTTTCTCCTCGACGAAACGGCAAGCAATCGGCTTGTTTTGTTGACTGGACATACGATACTCCTCGTTACGTGTGAATTTAGGTGTTCGCAAGCCTTCTGATGTTGGGGAAGAGCCCTAGACCAAAAGTCCGAGACATCGGTCCATCTGCGTTAAGCAATTGACCCCAATTCACAGGCCGCCGTCTGTGCGCTGGCACACATTCGCCAAATGAAGATACACGCCGCTTGTTATGGCGATATGGGCAAGAGACAGGGGGTCCGACGAGGAAGCTGATCGGAGAAGTTCGGTTCCAACTCGGGATCCGGATGCTAGCAACGATTATCGAGATCAGTCTATTCGTGGGCATCTCGTCGATCGTCGTCCGCTCGTGAGCGTTTTCCGACTGTCGCAAGACGACGCTAAGCTGCCTGCCGCGCTCTAGGGAAGCGGACGTTCGCGGACTTCTCTGTACAGGCTAGAAGCGAAGATCGGAGCAGTTTTTGGTTGACAGGAACGCTATATTTGGACGAGGATAGCGATGAGGAATGAGGCGCGGAAGTCTCCACGATTCGGAGCATTTCCTCAACTTCATTCCCCCTTCGAGTTGAGGGCAGCGTCCTGAAAGAGCGCTGCCCTTTTTTCTTCATGCACCAGGCCCTGCCACTTCCTTCCGAGCACCGGGCGCGTCTTCCCAGACTCAAAGAAAACGCCCGCTCGTTTCCGAGCGGGCGCCTTCACCTTACTTCCCGCACAACGCCTCTGGAGCACGTGTCCAGAAGGCGTTTTCATCACGCGCTCAACTGCTCTCCAAGCGGCAGAGTGCGGATGCGCTTGCCGGTGGCAGCGTAGATCGCGTTGACGAACGCGGGCGCAAACGGCGGAACGCCGGGCTCACCCACGCCGCTCGACGGGATTTCGATGCCGTTGGGCACGATGTACGTGCGCACGTCCATCGCACCTTCGCCGATGCGAAGCACCTTGTAGTCGTGGAAGTTGTTCTGCTGCACGCGACCATTCTTGAAGGTGATCTGCGTGTACTTCGCGATGCTCAACCCCATGACCGCGGCGCCTTCGATCTGCGAACGGATGCGCTCCGGATTGATGGTGAATCCGGCATCGATCGCCGTATCCACGCGCGGCACCGAGACGTTGCCCTTGTCGTCCACCGCCACCTCGACCACGGTCGCGACGTACGTCAGGAAGCTGCGTTGAACCGCGATGCCCATCCCGTGACCTTTGGGAAGCTTGCGTCCCCAGCCGGCTTCCTTGGCTGCGATCTCGACCACGCGACGGGTACGCGCGGTATCGACCGGGTAGGTATCCCACGGATCGCCGTAGTTCCACAGGTCGTTGGTCACCGTCTTGCGCGGATCCACGATGCGCGGCGGGCCGATCATCTCGAGCAGGAAGTCCTTCTGATCCTTGCCCAGCTCGGCAGCCAGCTCCGCCACCATCGACTGCATGGCGAACGCGTGCGGAATGTTGTTGACCGAACGGAACCAGCCGATACGCGCATGCGCGGTCGCCTCACCGGTCTCCAGACGCAGATTCGGCACGTTGAATGGCGTGTCGATCAACCCCAGGCCCAGCTCGAGCGAGCTTTCACGATGCGGATCCGGCATGAAGTTGGACATCAGCGACGGCGCGACGCTGCGATGACGCCAGGCCACAACCTTGCCGTTCTTGATGCCGGCGGTCACGTGCTGGTACGACACCGCGTGATAGAACGCGTGCTGGATGTCGTCCTCGCGCGTCCACACCACTTTCACCGGCCTGCCGCCCATCGCTTTCGACAGCAGTCGCGGCTTCCAAGGCGAAGTCGCACTTCGACTTGCGTCCGAAGCCACCGCCCAGCAGCGTCACGTTGACGGTGACGTCTTCTCTCCTTCAGCCCGAGGGCCTTGGCGACGTCGCCGCGCGTTCCGCCCGGGCTTTGCACGCACGCCCATACCTCCGCCTTGCTCGCCGCTGATCTTGACCGTTGCCGCCGGCGGCTCCATCGTCGCATGCGAGAACATGCGGGATGTAGTACTCGCGCTCGATCACCTTGTCGGCGCTCGCCAGCGCCTGTCGACGTCGCCTTCGTTGCGCTCGATCCGGCCGGGCTTGCGCGCCTGCTCGGCCATCTGCTCTTTGAACGTGTCGGAATCGTAGTCCTTGTTGGGACCGTCATCCCACTGTGACGTTCAACGCCTTGCGGCCCTTCATGGCTGCCCAGGTGCTGTCCGCGATCACCGCGACGCCACCCAGCGGAGCGAATTTCGCAGGCATCGGGGTCGGGTCGATCTTGACCACCTTCACGACACCCGGCACCTTCATCGCTGCAGCTTCGTCGTACGAAACGGCCTTGCCCAACACCACGGGCGGACGCTCGATGACGGCAAACAACATTCCGGGAACGAGGATGTCCTGCGCGTAGTTGGCCTTACCCATCGTGATGTCGCGCAGGTCGGTGATCTGAACGACGCCCTTGCCGATATAGCGGAACTGCGACGGATCCTTGAGCTTCAAGGATGTTCAAATCGGGCGTCGGCAGCGCGGCCGCGGCTGCAGCCAGCTCACCGTAACCCAGCGACTTGCCGCTCGGGACGTGGATAACTTTGTGGTTCTGGGCTCGGCATTCCGTAGTCGGACACCCCCCAGGTCACGGCCGCTGCCTGCTCCAACATCTGCCGCGTTGCAGCGCCGCATGCGCGCATGGGCTGGATGAAGTGGCGGATGCTGCGCGATCCATCCGTATCCTGGTTGCCGTACTTCGGCTCGTTCCCGGGCGCCTGGACGATCTTGACGCGGGACCAGTCCGCTTCCATTTCGTCCGCGACCACCATGGGCAAACTGGTGCGCGAGCCCTGCCCCATTTCCGAACGATGGGCCACGATCGTGACAGTCCCGTCCGGGGCGATGGCCACGTACACGTGCGGATCATAGACCGTCCCGCCCGGCATGCCGTCCGCGCCGGTCTTGTACGCGTTGACCGACCCGCCGTCCGCCAAGGCGGAGCGCGGCAGGAACTGCGCTGCGACAACCAGACCACCGGTGGCAACGATGCCTTTGAGCAGATTGCGCCGGCTGACGTTCTCGATAAGGGCCTGATGGGTGACTCTATAGTTTCTCATCTTAGGCCTCCTGCGCGGCGGTCTTGACCGCCGCAAAAATACGCTGATAGCAGCCGCACCGGCAGATATTTCCGGACATCGCTACATAAATCTCCTCGTCCGTAGGCTTGCCCTTGTCCGAAATCAGGGCGGCCGCCGCCATGATTTGGCCAGGCTGACAATAACCGCACTGCGGAACATTCTCGGCGCGCCAGGCCTTTTGCACCGGATGATTGCCGTCCGCCGACAGCCCTTCGATGGTGGTGACCGAATGGCCCGAGACATCCTTCATCGTGGTCGCGCACGAGCG
Source organism: uncultured beta proteobacterium (assembly GCA_963705615.1). Lineage (GTDB taxonomy): Bacteria > Pseudomonadota > Gammaproteobacteria > Burkholderiales > SHXO01 > SHXO01. The sequence goes on from CAVPKE010000008.1 coordinate 36,849, forward strand.
TACGGCCTTGCCATCGACGTGCACCGTACAGGCGCCACACAGTCCAACACCGCAGCCGAATTTGGTACCGGTCAGCGCGAGCTCGTCGCGCAGGTACCACATCAGCGGCATGTCGGGATCGCCGTCGAAACTCCTGTCCTGTTGATTTACTTTCAGCTTCATTTGGGACTCTCCCCTCGAGTTGGGATATTTGTCGTATATACGTTGCAACCCTAGCCTTCCCTTGCTTGCACTGCAGCAAACTTCGGATTTTGCCAAGGAGCGTTGAAACTCTACTCCTTTGACGGCGCTATAGGAATATGGGCTACGCAAGCAAACAGCTGGAGGTATTCCAGGCGGTCGTGGGGGACGTCGAAAGCGCAGTCGTTTGCTCGGGTTGCGCGGCCTGGGCGGACTCCTATGGACGGTCCGCGAATAGGGCAGCGGGTGATGCCCGGGTTGAACATCGACACCGACCCGCTCAGGCTGGTATCGTGGGGAGCGGTCGTCCAGAGCCCCTCCACATCATGTTTGACCGCGTGGGGTAGCCATGGGTGCATAGCCGAACCAGCCAAATGAGGAGATACCATGCGCACAGCTTTTAAGGCTATCAATAAATTTCATATTTACGCTGCCGTCGTGGCCTGCGTGTCAGTAACCGGTTCGCTCCACGTCAACGCGGCAGACGATGCCGCCGCCCAGCGTGAACGCCAGGTTGTGACCGGCAATGCCGATTCCAGCGTGCCGGACAAATCTGACAGTGCGGAGACAGCCTTCAAGAAGCTCGACCGATCTGGAAAAGGGTATGTAACGCTGGAAGATGTAGCCGTCCTGCCGGGATTTGCTACCGCGTTCACGAACGCCGACTCGTCGCACCTGGGTCGACTCAATCTGATCGGATTTACGCGGGCGTGGACAGCTTATGTCGGGGGCAAAAGCTAGTCGGTTCATGGCCGCACTGAGACTTACTCCCAAGCATCCATGTCATAGACCTCACTGGAGAACGAGCCAGAGCATGATGAAGAACAGTACCACCGCGCAGCCAACGAACCACCTTCATCTTGGCCTGGTGGAGGCAAGCAGCATGGTAGCCAGTTGCCGATCGTGGTAAGGCAGCGCTGCTGAGACAAGTTGTCTTGCCTCCAGTGAGTCCGGAGCCAAAACCGGAGATGGGCCATATACCTTCCACCATAGCTCGGTCAGACCCTTCACGTGTGAGGTTAGCTCAGCCACACCCTCAGGTCCGTACTTCCCTCGGAAAGCCACATGCTCCGGCCGAGCGTCTAGATCCTCCATGGTCCAGTGGGCTGCATACAGTGCGGTGACGCCGAACGACTGCCCAACATACCCTGAGGATCGATCCGGGAATGCCCCGGACTGACAGATCTCCGCCACAGACCTGAGACCATGCAGCAGTCATGGCGCAGCTAAGACCTGGCTCGAATTTAGCCAGTGGATGCCGTGCAATCGCTCTCGAACGTGAGCACTGCTGCAGCTCGCCGGTAGACCAACAGGCGCCCTTTGCACGCAGCAGCACTGACCGAGGCCGGCCTGTTGAGCCGTTCCTCGCGCATCAGAAAACCCTGGGCCGCCATTTGCCGATTGAAGGCTGGCCGATTGCCACGGTCCGGGTCGATGATCCACACTTCTGCTGCAGGCGCCGAGTGGCGCGCAATGAATGCGGCGAGGCTCGCGGTTGCATCGCGCTCGTACAAAAGGTCACTGCCGATGACCAGATCATATTGCGCTCGGATCGCGCAAAGTGCCGATGCGACTTCCCGCCCCGGGGGCAGCTCCGGGTCGCCCCATGGACCGTGCCGATACTTCATCGGCGCTAGATGGTTCAGACGCAGGTTCTCCTTGAGAAAACTCTCCGCCAGGGGGTGGCAATCGCTCGCGGTTACATCGGCACCTCGGCGATGGCTTACGAGGCTCGCCAGCGCGAGCCCGCAACCGATCTCCAGGATCCGCTCATGGGAGTAGACCGGCCTAAGTGCCATGCGCGCCGCTAGGTGCACACCAGACGGCCACACCAGACCGAACAATGGCCATGCAGCGGAGGAGATGCCCACGCGCTCCGCTTCCCCAAGCGGATCGAAGAACTGTTGACGATCGAGTAGCGAGCGAATGACCAGATCATCAACGCCCGCGATCGCGATGCGCTCTTGCTTGGTCTGGTAGCCGGGCATCGAGGTGGAGGTGGACGCGGAGCGCAGGTGAGGTCGAACTGGTCTAGGCGGCTGGGATGCACAAACCAAGCCTGCCCCTCGGGGTGGTCTCGGGGCGCGGGAGCAATTCAGGATCGCTAAATGAGCGCAAGTCCACCGCATAGCAAGGTGCTATGCTGCCCCGCATGAACTTCATCCCAGCAGCCTGCAGCCTCGAGGAACTATCGGGGGACCGCCATGATCAAGGCCGAACTCACTATCAGCAGCAAGAATTACGCGTCCTGGGCTCTGCGGGGTTGGCTGCTCTGCAGGATGGCCGGCCTCGAGTTCGACGAGAAGATCATGCCCAGCGACGACCCGTCGACGCGCGCCGAGCTGCTCCTGATGTCCCCATCGTTCCTCATGCCCTGCCTCCAGCACGAGGGGGTCAAGGTATGGGACACGCTCGCGATCGCCGAGTACCTCAACGAGATCAGGCCGGAAGCGCGGCTGCTGCCGGCCGACCGAGGCGCACGTGCGCACTGCCGCGCGATTTGCGGCGAGATGCATGCCGGCTTCAGCAATTTGAGGTCATCGTTGCCGATGAACCTCAAAGCGTACTTCCCGGGGTTCAAAGTATGGGCTGGCGCGCAAGCCGACATCGACCGCATCGTGACCATCTGGCGCGACTGCCTCTCCATTTACAGAGGGCCATACCTGTTCGGCACCCTGTCGACGGCGGATGCCATGTACGCGCCCGTCTGCACCCGGTTCTTGACTTATGACGTGAAGCTCGATGGCCGGTGTGCCGCCTATTGCGATCGCATCATGGAACTGTCGGACATGGTCGAGTGGGCAGAGGCGGCGAGGATCGAGCCCGACGAGGTACAGGAGCTGGACGCCGTGTTCTCAGGAAGAGGCACCTAGCGGGTGACCTTCGCCTCCAGCGCGGAGGCCGAGATCAACTCCTCCGTCAAGCGGAGCTGCGCTGGTGTGCGTTCCGACATCCGCCGCTTTGGGGTGCCGCAGTCGACCCGTCCCAGCCGGTTCCTCTCCAGCCCCAAAGTGATCCCGGACGCACTCCCTGTATCAAGAGCATGTATCCCGAAAACCGGTTGCCGCTGGGGGCTAATCGCATTGCCCCAGAAAGCTTCAATCGTCGTGGATGGTAATGGGAACCGGGTACTCAAATCATCCGACATGACAGGAGCAGACGCTAGTCAGCTGGAAGGCCCCAATGAGCGAACATAACGCGCCGTCGCGATAGCTGCAACAAGACTAGGGACCACGAGAACGAGGATGGAGACGGGAAGAAACACGGCGGGGGGAAACGGCTGGAGTACGTAGATGACGTATGCCAGGAAGGTGCCGCACAGAGACGAAGCGATGAGACCTCGACCAAAGTGAGCATTAGCCTCAAACCAGATATCGTCGTTCGCCATCGTGGCGCGAGTGCGAAAGCCATAGGCGACGTTGCGAGGGACCTTGCGCAAAGCCAGTGGGATAGCGACCAGGATTAGGAGCGCGGAACAGCCAAGAATTGTGAGGAAGCCTTTGTCAAAGATGCTCATGGATAAACGTAGCCTGCGTTCGACGCCGAAGCGGCCCAACGTATTGCGTCAGCGGTGCGAGGGCACGTTGCTAGGGAAGCGAGACGCTGCTTCACGCTCATCCGCCGCACGCTGAAGTTAGGGTTGCTCCTCATCATACCTGGGTAGTGAGTCGCTAAGCTCGAACCAAGGCAAACGGCTAGAGCACCAGATATGCATCTTCGGTTCGATCACTTCGGGTTCATCGAGCGTGACAAAGTTCAGCTCCACATACTCCGGCTTGTCTGCCAACCGAAACTCAACCACCTTGCTGCTACTTGCAGGGCGAAAACGTAAAGGAGTGCGCTCATGAGGCTAGGACTACTGCTTCGATATGCGGGAGAGGCCGGCGGCCCGCGCATGGACCTGGTGCTGGAGGCCGAGCGGCTGGGCTACACGTCGGTGTGGGCGGGCGAGTCCTACGGCACGGATGCCGTCACGCCGATCGCCTGGGTGCTGGCCCGCACCAACAGGATCAAAGCTGGCACCGGCATCATGCAGATGTCGGCCCGCACCCCGGCCTGCGCCGCCATGACGGCGGCGACGCTGCAGGCCATGTCAAACAACCGCTTCCTCCTCGGCGTCGGCCCGTCGGGGCCGCAGGTGATCGAGGGCTGGCACGGCGTGCCGTACGGCAAGCCGCTCACCCGCACGAAGGAATACATAGAGATCGTGCGCAAGGTGTTCGCACGCGAGGCCCCGCTGCAGCACCGGGGCGAGCACTACCAGATCCCCTACGCGGGTGCGGACGCGAGCGGGCTCGGCAAGCCGCTGAAGAGCATCCTGCACGCCAACCGCGATCTCCGCATCTACACAGCCGCGATCTCGCCTGCCGGGCTGCGCACTGCTGGCGAGGTCGCTGATGGCGTACTGCCGTTCCTGATGAGCCCGGAGCGCACGGACATCGTCACCGAGCCAGTGCTCGAAGGGAGGCTGGCAACGGGAAAGGGCCAGACGCTCGCGGACTTCGACATCGCCCCGTTCGTGTGTGTCGCGATGGGCAAGGACCTGCAGGCCTGCCGCGACGCCATCAAACCGCAGATGGCGCTTTACATCGGCGGCATGGGCGCACGCGGCAAGAATTTCTACAACGACTACCTCAAGCGCATGGGCTACGAGGCGGCAGCCGCGAAGATCCAGGACGCCTACCTGGACGGGCGTCGCGACGAGGCGATCGCCGCTGTCCCAGACAGCTTCATAGACGAGACGGCGCTGGTTGGCTCACCCGAACGCATCAAGGAGCGGCTGCAGGCCTGGAAGGAGAGTTCCAAGGACGGCAAGATCGGCACCATGCTGCTGGGCGGGGCTAGCATCGATGCGCTACGTGTCGTCGCCGAAGCCGTTCTCTAGCTGATGAGGCGGGCAGCCAAGGCGCTTTGGATCAATATCCCCGAACTGAGCGCGCCTATCTCGGGCGCGTCAATGGCATCAAGCGCCTGTTTGCCCGGCTCGCGAACAACCCCTGATTCCGAGCGCCGCGGCGACATTCGACCCACGCGCGCTGTGCCTATTGCTCTCCGCGCTCTGGGCGTGGCGTGCGCCCGAGCATCAGCGCGACCAGCGCCCCTGCGATGAAGCCGCCGATGTGCGCACCGTGCGCGACGCCTCCGCCCTCCGGCACGAGCAGGAACGGCAGCAGGTTGTCGAGGACGAGATAGGCCACCAGAACGAATGTTGCGCGGATCCGGACCACTCCGACATAGAAGGGAAACAGGAACACCCACACCTTCACGATGTGGCGCGGGAACCAGATGAAGTAGAACCCGAGCACGCCGGAAATCGCGCCCGAAGCGCCGACCAGCGGAAGCGGCGAGCCGAGGTTGAATGCCGTGAAGAACAGCGTTGCCGCGATGCCGGTGGCGAGATACCAGAACAGGTACGCCGCCATGCCGAGCCGGTCCTCCACGTTGTTGCCATAGATCCACAGGTAGAGCATGTTGCCGACCAGGTGCATCAGGCCCCCGTGCAGGAACATGGCGGTGATCGGCGTGACCAGGCTCGGCGCATTCGGGCGGAAGCCCCAGCGGTACACCACCAGATCGTAAGCGCTCATCTGTTGCAGCACTTGCTGAGGCGAGGTGCCCGGGGGCAAATGCGGCATCACCGCCCGCAGGTATTCGGCGAGTGCCGGGTCGGACGGGTCGGGGGGCCGCATCCCCAGCGGCAAAGTAATCAGCAGATAGATGGCGACGTTGACGCCGATCAACACCACCGTCATCACCGGGAAGTGATGCGGATTGGGCTCGTCGCCAATGGGGAGAAACATGTGGCCCTTGTTGGTTGGTGGGCGAGGTCCGCAATGTTAGCGCGGCTGGACGAAGGAAGCAGAGGCTTAGCCCGATTCCTTCACAAGGTCGGGAGTCACCGTTGCGCCGGTTTCTCGCTGGCCCGTACGGTGTGTGCCGCTCAACATGCACTCTCGAAAGCGTGAACGTCCTCGGGAGCAGTTTGTCATTCGGACGTTGCGTCAGCGCCGTGCTCTGACAACTGCGCACCAAACCACCTGTGAACTGCGGTCAGCAAATGAAGGTCCGTCGTTTCAAAGGTAATCTCTGCGCCGGTAGGTAGAGCCGAATACGAAACCTTTATTTGTGCGGCTCCGGCTTGTAGATCCTTTATCCCCGGCATATCTGCGCCATGCAGTGATGCCGGATCTGAATAGTCGCCGCGCTGAAACGCTTCTGCTTCGTGCTGAAGGTGCTGCTGAATCAGCGCCACCTGATCCTTTGCCGTTGCATCTTTGACGATAACTCGCTCCACGCCGCCAGAGTCCGTCATTCGGAAGATGTGCGTGGTTCTTGCGAGGTCAAAGGGCATAACGCTCTGCCCCATGTGGTGAACATGCTCTTGTTTCGTCTGGGCCAAGGCGACCGTACAGCCGAGGACCAGAAAAAGCGCAATAGCTCGACTGAAATCCTGCAGTTGACGCGAATGCTTGTTCATTGTGCACCTGGTTGGGCCTTGCTCTTTCTGGCTTTCGCTCTGCGAGTCGCTCACGCGCTGAACGTGAACCCCTCATAGTTCTTGGCGGCGACATCTGCGCAGATCTTCCGGTAGCGCGCCATCCCGCCGGCGTACGGCATGAAGACACGCGGTTTACCGGGTATGTTCGCACCGAGATACCACGAGTGCTTCGCCTGGGGCAGCAGCGTCGCTTCGGCGGCCGCGTTCACCTGCGCTACCCACGAGGCCACCGCTTCATTCCTGGGCTCGATGCGCTTCAGGCCATGGTTACGCATATGCGCAATGCAGTCGGTGATCCACTCGACATGCTGCTCGATGCAAACCGGCATATTGCAAAGCACGGACGGGCTGCCGGGCCCGGTCACGGTAAACAGGTTCGGAAAGCCCGCTACTTGTAAGCCGAGATAGTTGCGCGGCCCCGCCTTCCATGCGTTCGCCAGGGACAGGCCATCGCGCCCGCGAATATCCATGCGCAACAGCGAGCCGGTCATGCCGTCGAATCCCGTGGCGAATACGATGATGTCCAACGGATACTCGGCATCCCGCGTGCGAATTCCCCGCGGCGTGATCTTCTCGATTGGCTCGGCCCGGACATCGACCAGTTCCACGTTGTCGCGGTTGAAGGTCTCGAAGTAGTCGGTGTCGATCGGCGGGCGCTTGGAAGCGTAGGGGTGGTCGAAGTCGGACAGCTTCGCCGCCGTTGCGGGGTCCTTCACGATCTCGCGGATCTTGTTGCGGATGAAAGTTGCAGCCGTGTCGTTCGCCGCCTTGTCGGTGAGCAGATCCTGGAACGTGGCGCGGAATCGCAGACCGCCCGACTCCCAGGCCGCTTCATACACCGCCTGTCGTTCCTCGGGTGCAGTCTTCAGCGCAGAGCGATCGGCGATGAGCCACGGATGGCCGTTGACGGAGGCGTGCATCACCCGCCGGATCTCCGCGGCGTTTTCCTTAGCGTAGCGCCTGAACTCCGGAGTCAGGGGCGCATTGCGGGCCGGCACGCTGTAGTTCGCGGTGCGCTGGAAGACGGTCAGATGGGCAGCGGTCTCCGCGATCACCGGCGCGGCCTGGATGCCGGTGGAGCCGGTGCCGATCTGTCCGACCCGCTTACCCCTGAAGTCGACGCCTTCGTGCGGCCACTGTCCGGTGTGATACCAGCGCCCCTCGAAGGTGTCGAGGCCAGGGATGTTGGGAATGTTGGCTGCCGACAGGCAACCGACGGCGGTGATCAGGAACTGCGCCGTGAACGTCTCGCCCGCCTGGGTGCTCACGCGCCAGAGATTTGCCGTCTCGTCGTAGTGCGCGGCAGTCACCCGGGTGTTGAAGCGGATGTCGCGCTTCAGGTCGAAGCGGTCGGCGACATGGTTGAGGTAGCGCAGGATCTCCGGCGGTCCGGGATAGCGCTCCGACCACTCCCACTCCCGCGTCAGCTCTTCGGAGAACGAGTAGCAATAGGAGTGGCTTTCCGAATCGCATCGCGCACCGGGGTAGCGGTTCCAGTACCAGGTGCCTCCGACCCCTGCGCCTGCCTCCAGCACCTGGACCGAAAGACCCAGCCGGTCGCGCAGGCAGAGCAATTGATAGAGGCCGGAAAACCCGGCGCCGATGACGAGCGCGTCGAAGGAACGCGCCTGGCGGGTTTCGCTTTCGGGAGATTCCGTGGTGATGCTTGCCCCTTCCATCTAAATCCTCAAACCAATTTCAACCACCCCGTCACCTTCGGTGACACCCCTCCTCGGAAAGGAGGGGAGAGAACAGCGTGAGACGTATTATCTCGCGGTGGCGAGTTCGGGGGTACGATAGCTCGTTCCGCTGCGACTGCGGGTGGAACGCTCGAACAACAGGACCCCAACCAGACAGGAGGAGAAGAATGAACCGTAGACATTTCCTGGCCTTTGCGCTTTGGGCCGGACTGGTCGCAGCGCTGCAAGCGAGTCCCGCTGCCGCTCGCCGGCGACGACTGGATCGCCACCTGGACCGCGAGCCCGCACGAGGTATGGGCACCGGACTTTCTGGCGCCGGTCAAGGTGCCGAGAAATCTGTGGGGACAAACCGTGCGGCAGGTCGCCCAGGTCAGCATCGGCGGCAAGCGCGTTCGTGTCGTGCTCTCGAACGAATACGGGCCTTGGCCATTCAAGGTTGGCGCGGCGCAGATCGCGCTGAGCGAGAAAGGATCTGCCATCGTCGCTGGTTCGGGCAAGCCGCTCACTTTCGGCGGCCAGACCTCCATCGTGATCCCGCCCGGCGCACCAGTGATCAGCGACCCGGTCGACCTTTCCGTCGCGCCGTTCTCCAGCGTCGTCGTGAGCTTCTTCGCGCCAGACGTGACGCCGGTGAACACTTTTCATTGGGACGCGGTCCAGACCACCTATGTCGTCGCCGGCAACAAGATCAGTCGAGACCGACTTCAAGGCCGACTCCACGTTCACGGCCAGGATTCTGCTGAGCGAGATCCTGGTGGACGCGCCCGCGAATGCACGCGCGATCGTGACCTTCGGCGACTCGATCACCGACGGCAACAGCTCCACGCCCGATACCAACCGCCGCTGGCCCGACGTGCTGGCGCGCCGGCTGGACGAAGCCGGCGGCCCGCCGGTCGCGGTCTTGAATGAAGGCATCTCTGGCGCTCGAATCCTCACCGATCGCATGGGCGTCAATGCCCTGGCTCGTTTCGATCGCGACGTCCTGCGGCATCGGCACGCCGACATCGTGATCCTGATGATGGGCATCAACGACATCGGCTGGCCGGACAGCATCCTCGAGCCCAACGCACCGGCGCCCTCGCCCGAGGACATCATCGCCGGCTACAAGCAGCTCATCGCTCGCGCGCACCTGCACAACATGCGCATCATCGGGGCCACGTTGACGCCGTTCGAGGACACCTTCAAAGGGTCGCCGCTGTCGGGCTACTACAACGCAGCCAAGGAGCAGAAGCGCCAGGCCGTGAACAAATGGATCCGCGAGAGCGGAGCGTTCGACGGTGTGATCGACTTCGACGTCGTGGTGCGCGATCCCAACCGCCCGTCCTTCATCCAGGCGGCCTACGATTCCGGCGATCACCTGCATCCGAACGACGCCGGGTACAAGGCGATGGCGGAGTCGATCGATCTCAAGTTGCTGACGGGCCAACGCTGATTCGACCACCCCGGCGCTTCGCGCCACCCCTCCTTGGAAAGGAGGGGTGAAAGGGGGCAACTTGGATCAATACGACTACGTCATCGTCGGCGCGGGCTCGGCCGGCGCGGTGCTGGCAGCGCGCCTCACCGAGAACCCGCGCACGCGTGTGCTCCTGCTGGAGGCAGGGCGCGCCAGTCATTTCTATTCGCGTTTTCCCATCAGCTACGGCCTGCTCATCTACCATCCGGCGGCGAACTGGCTCTACGAATCCGAGCCCGAACCCGGGACCGCCAACCGCCGCATTCCGGTGCCGCGTGGCAAGTTGCTCGGCGGGTCGAGTGCCATCAACGGCCTGATCTGGGTACGCGGCCAGCCGCTCGACTACGACACCTGGGCACGGATGGGCGCGCATGGCTGGAGCTGGCGGGACGTGGCGCCGCTCTTCGACCGCATCGAGGACTTCGAGCGGCAAGGCGCGCCCGGACGCGGGAGCGGCGGGCCGCTGCACATCTCCATCGTGCCGGATCAGAACCCGCTCTACGACGCGCTGCTGGAGGCTGGAGTGGAGGCCGGCCATCGCATCAATTCCGACTACAACAGCGGGGATCAAGAGGGTATCGGCAAGGCTCAGGCGAGCATCCGGCGCGGCCGCCGGATGAGCGTCTCTTACTGCTATCTCGACCCGGCGATGGGGCGCTCCAATCTGAGGGTGATCACCCGTGCGTCCGCGCGGCGCGTGCTGCTCGAAGGGCAGCGCTGCGTGGGGGTGGTTTACGAACACCGGGGCCGGCAGCTCGAAGCGCGTGTGCGGCGCGAGGTGATCCTGTCGGCAGGAACGGTGGCGACGCCGCAACTTCTCGAGCTCTCGGGTATCGGCCGGCCGGAGATCCTGGAGCGCCATGGCATCGCGGTTCGACACGCGCTGCCGGCGGTGGGGGAGAATTTTCGCGACCACATCAACGCGCGCATCGTCTGGCGGGTGAAGGATCCACGCGTCTCCTATAACTACCGGGCACGTGGCATCGGCGCGGTGACCGAGGCGTTGCGGTATGCGGCAACAGGGGGCGGTTTCTACAGCCTGCCGTCCGCGCCGCTCGTGGCTTTCCTGAAGACCAGGGCCGAGCTTGCCACGCCCGATATCCAGATGCATCTCATCCCCTACGCGATCAAGGATCCCAAACGGCGCAAGCTGCACGACTTTCCGTCCATGACCATCGCCTGCTATCAGCTGCGACCGGAGAGTCTGGGCTCCATCCACATCCGCTCGTCCGATCCCGACGTGCACCCGGCCATCCGCTTCAACTTCCTGGCCGACGACGTCGATCAGCGCACCATGGCTGCTGGCTTTCGCATGATGCGCAGCATCGCCGAGGCGCGCGCCATGGATGCCTTGCGCGGCGACGAATTCTCACCCGGAAAACACGTGGAAACCGACGCGCAGATTCTCGACTGGATCCGCAACAACTCGCAGACCGGCTATCACGCGATGGGCACGTGCCGGATGGGCCAGGGAGCGGACACGGTCGTCGACGAGCGTTTGCGCGTGCACGGGATCGAGGGCCTGCGCGTGGCCGACGCCTCGGTCTTCCCGACCATGCCCTCGGGCAATACCAACGCACCCGCGATCATGGTGGGCGAGAAAGCAGCAGATCTCATCCGTTCCGAAGGGTGACGCGGTCGGGACCGACCACACCGACCCCGGTTCCGATCGCTGACCGATCCAGGCAGACCTTTTCCGCTACGATACGGTTTCGTTTTTCGACTCGGAGACCGTCGATGCAATACCAAACGCTTCCCGGCACCGACATGAAGGTGTCCAAAGTCTGCCTCGGGACTATGACCTGGGGCCAGCAGAACAGCGAAGCCGAGGCGCACGAGCAGCTCGATTATGCGGTTGCGCAGGGCATCAATTTCATCGACAGCGCGGAGATGTATCCCGTGCCGCCGAACGCACAGACCCAGGGGCGCACCGAGAAGCATCTCGGGACCTGGCTGGTGAAGCAGAAGCGTGATCGCCTGTACATCGCGACGAAGGTAGCGGGGCCAGGACGCCGCGACTGGATCCGGGGCGGGCGCACCGACCTCACGAAGGACGTGATCGCCGAAGCGGTGGACACCAGCCTCGCCCGGCTGCAGACCGATTACATCGACCTGTACCAGATCCACTGGCCGCAGAGAAATGTGCCGATGTTCGGCTCGACGGAGTTCGATCCGTCCAAGGAGAAGAGTGGCCCTCCGATCTGGGAGCAAGTGGAGGGGATGGCCGAGATGATCAAGGCGGGGAAGATCCGCCACTATGGTTTGTCCAACGAGACGGCCTGGGGCGTGTGCCACTTCCACGAAGCAGCGCGAGACTTGGGTCTGCCCGGGCCCGTGACGCTGCAGAACAGCTACAGCCTGATTTCGCGCAACGTCGACAACGATCTCGCCGAAGCGCTCTTCCGAGAGAAGATGTCGCTGCTTGCATATAGCCCGCTCGCGGCGGGAATTCTTTCCGGCAAATATCTGGGCGGCGCGAAGCCGGCCGGCGCGCGCTTCACGCTGTTCGATTCTCTCGGCATCCGGTTTCGCAAGCCGATGGTCTCGGAAGCGGTGGAGGCCTACTCGACGCTCGCCAAGCAGCGCAGGATGACGTCTGGTGCAGCTGGCGCTGGGCTATGTGGCGAGCCGCTGGTTCCTCGGCGCGTCGATCATCGGTGCAACGTCGATGGCGCAACTCAAGGAAGACATCGCCGCCGCGCAGGTCACGCTCGACGCGGAGACACTGGAAGAGATCCGTCGGATCCAGCTGCGTTACCCGAATCCGGCTGGTTGAACGCTCATCGCTTCTCCGGCGGAATGTCCTTGATCCGCTGCGTGTGAGCAGCAATGTCCTCGCGGCTATAGGACAAGGACCGGCGCTTGTCCGATGGCGGGCGCTTGGCAACGGAAAGCCCCGGACGCCATTCCGTTGCCGGGCGTATGGGCCGCGCCACGAAGCCGCCGCCGCAGTTCGGGCAGACGTTGAGAAGCACGTTCTCCACGCAATCGGCGCAGAACGTGCATTCGTAAGAGCAGATCCGCGCGACCGTTGAAGCCGGCGGAAGGTCACGGTCGCAGCATTCGCAGTTCGGGCGCAGCTCGAGAGCCATCGCGTTCACCTCGTTGATGGACTGGAGACAGCCTAGCATGCTAGGCTTTGGCGGAAATGACAAAGACCCCTCGAAAACCGCCACGCTGCACAATCGAGATCGTCGCCTTTCCGGACGTCCAGCTGCTCGATGTCGCAGGCCCGCTCCAGGTCTTCGTGTCGGCAAACGAAACGAGGCGCTTGTCCGGACAACCGCCGCACTATGCAATTCGCGTGGTCGCGAGGTCGTCCCCCGTCATTTCATCGTCTGGGCTCGCCCTCCTGGCCCATGGCCTGTCGTCTCGGGAGCGGTCGATCGATACGCTCATCGTCGCCGGGGGCGCAGGAGTTCATGCGGCCTCGCAGGACAAGCGGCTGATTTCCTGGCTGGCCGAGCGCGCCTCTGCGGCGAGACGGGTCGCTTCGGTCTGCACCGGCGCCTTCGTTCTTGGCGCAGCAGGCTTGCTGGACGGTAAGCGTGTCGTGACGCACTGGGCTGAATGTGAGCGCCTCGCCCGCTGCTACCCGAAAGCGCGGGTGGAGATCGACCCGATATTCCTGCAGGATGGCAAGGTCTGGACCTCGGCTGGCGTGACGGCCGGAATCGACATGTCCCTCGCCATGGTCGAGGCGGACATCGGGCATGCTGCCGCGATCGCCGTGGCGCGGGACCTGGTCGTATTCCTGAAGCGTCCCGGCGGTCAATCGCAGTTCAGTGCCGCGCTCGCGCTGCAGCAGAGCGATAGCCGCCTCGATCAGCTGCATAGCTGGATCGCGGGTCACCTCGCCGAGGATCTCTCGGTCCCCTCACTCGCGGCTCGCGCCCGCATGAGCGAGCGGACCTTTCTCCGTCGCTACAGTGCCGCAATGGGACAGACACCCGCGCGCGCCGTGGAGAGGATGCGTGTGGAGGCTGCGCGCCAGTTGCTTGCGACGACCCGCTTGCCCATTAAGCAGATCGCGGCCAAATGCGGGTTCGGATCCGAGGAAACGATGCGCCGGAGCGTCTTGCACAAGGTAGGCGTCACTCCGAGCGAATACCGTTCCCGGTTCTCGTCGGCCGAGCGCAAAGGGAGCAAGGAGCAAAGGAAGGCTGACGCTAACGTGCGCTAGACCCTGTTATCAAGCACCAGTCGCCCAGCCGAGCTCACAAGTGCGGAGCGTCCGGCATACCGCCAGCATGGCCGCAACGGGCTGCCATGATCGAGACGGCCGCGCGGGACTTTCCGCACAGTTGATCGCAAGTTGGATTTCGGAGCACCACGATGCAGCAGCTTCCCGGCCGTCATTTCCTGCAAATGCAACAAGCGCTCAAAACGAGTATAGGACCTGAATACCGAGCACATCCATGGAGCTCTTGGGCTGGTAGAGGGAATACTGGGTCCCGTTGAGCGTAGCCTGGACGCTCGCGGACTGCTGAAACCGGTACGAGTCGTAGTACCCCACGACACTCCAGTGGCCATCGATGCGATAGCCGACGCTGGCATACGCGCTCCAGTCCTTGCCCGGGGTCAGCGTTGGATTCTGATCGAAGCCGATATCCGTGAGATGTGCATTTTCGTATGTATAGACCGGATATTTCAGTCCCGCGGCCGCGAGCCATCCGGGTTTCCCGGCCCGCGGACCGAGCTCCGCACCCAGGCGAGCATAGATGACGCCCCAGTCCTCCATTTGATTGCTGTCTGGAAACTGCCGCCTCCAGAAATCTGCACCTGCCGCGAGTACCGCATCCAGGTGTTCATTGCCTCGCAACGGAAACCGATACCGCAGCTGACCCTCGTTCAGCACGCCGAAGTAGTCAACCTTGGCGGTGGCGGGGGTACCGGTGAATAGCTCGGCGCCGTTGTAGTTCACTTGGCCGAAATAGATCTCACCTCGATACCCGAACAGCAGACCCTGCTCTTTATCTTGGATCCAAATCACACCGCCGGCCAGCAGCGGGCCGGTTTCTGTTACTGATGGCGTAGTGTCTTCCTGCCAGCTGAAATACTCCACACCCGCAAACACGGTGAGTTCAGCGCGAGCTGTGGCTGCGATGAGCAAAAGCAAGAGTGTGCAAGCAGATTTCATCACCCGTCTCCCGTGTTTCCGGACCCGCGATCGTCGGCCGCCGGCACCCGCAGTGTATTCGACCCGCGCCTGAGCTGGTAGCGCGGCCCGCCTCTTCCCGGCTGTGTTTGCCGAGCCCCGTAGGCCAACCCGACACCCCGCCTTGAGCCCTCCCGGCCATACGTGATACGGTTGGATTTCCTAGCCGTGCCAAACCGTGCGACAGTTGCGGTGACGCCGGAGCATCCGGCGCGTCCCCACCGGCCCGTATCGAGCCTCGACCCACCGGCGCCTCAGATACACCCATTCGCGAGACATGGCGAACAAGAGCAACGCAGCCGTACCCGGTCCAACTGCAAGACGCCGCCGACCGGCGTCGATGTCAATTCGCCAAGGCAATGTGACAGGTCGGGTCGCCGATCCAGCTTTGGGCGGCCCGCAGGCCAAGGCTCTCGAGGTGGCCAGCACGGCGCGCAAGAACCAAGCGCGGGACGAAAACCAGCGCGTTGAATTGCACAAACTGCGCGCCTCGAGCTCGGCGGCGCCGGGCGAACTCGCTCAACGCCTGGTCGACACCGGCGTGCGCCTGCACGAACTTCGCGACAGCGACGCCTTGTACGAGTCCCTGATCGACGCAGCGGCACAGTTCAGCGGCGCCCAGCGCGTGTTGCTGGTGTTGAGCGGCCCTGATGGCCTGCGCATCGCCGGCTCGCTGGTGCCGCAGGGCGAAGATGCCCGAACGCTGCTACATGCCGTCACCCCCTGGCTCTCGGAGGCACGCCGGACCCGCGCCGTGAGCCTGCGGCACGGGCCCCAAGGGGCGAACCCGATCGACCAGCGCTCGTGCCTGATCGCGCCCCTGATCGCGCAGCGGGAGCTGCTGGGCTACCTCTACGCCGACATCGAAGGCGCCGTCGGCCGCTTCGACGACGCCGACCGCGACCTGCTGGGGATGCTGGCGTCACAAGCGGCCGTGGCACTGGCCAACATCCGCTTCGGCGAGGGGCTGGAGCGCAAGGTGGCCGAGCGCACCGCCGAGCTCGAGCGGCGTGCGAACGAGCTGGCGATCATCAACAGCATCCAGCAGGGAATGGCCGCCGAGCTCGACTTCCAGGGCATCGTCGACCTCGTGGGCGATAAGCTGCGCGAGGTATTCAACGCCGGCGGTATCAACATCGTGATCTGGGACGCCCTAACGGCCACGGCGCACACGCTCTACGCGCTCCAGCGCGGCGTGCGGATCCACATTCCTCCGAACCGACCGAACGTCGACGGCCCGATGTACAAGGCGCTCCAATCTAAGCGTCCAGTGGTCGCGAACAACCGGGCCGAAATGGACGCGTGGGGTCTGCGCACCGTCGAAGGCACGGAACCGAGCCTGGCGACGGCCATCGTGCCGATCTTCGCGGGCGAGCGGTTGATCGCGGTCATCGCCCTCGAGAACCACGAGCGCGAAAACGCCTTCGGCGAGGCCGAGATCCGCCTGCTCACTACCGTGAGCGCCGGCATGGGTGTCGCGCTCGAGAACGCCCGCCTGTTCGACGAGACGCAGCGGCTGCTGAAGGAAACAGAGCAGCGCAACGCCGAGCTGGCGGTGATCAACAGCATCCAGCAGGGAATCTCGCGGTCGCTGGAATTCCAGGCCATCGTCGACCTGGTCGGCGACACGCTGCGCGCTGTGCTGCATACGCAGGACATAGGCATTCGCTGGATCGACCCGAAGACCAACTCGGTCCATCCCCTCTATGTGTACGAGCATGGCGTGCGCTTGACACTGCCTCCGAGGCCGTTCCGATCCGCGGGGCCGGGGGCAAGGATTGCCGAGACGCTGCAGCCGTTGATCTTCAACAACCCGGCTGAACTTGCTGCGGCAGGTTTCGCCGGCCTGCCGGGCGCGGATCCGGCCCGCTCCACGGCGTTCGTACCCATCGTCGGCAGTGGCGGAATGATCGCCGTGATGACGCTCGAAAACTTCGAGCGCGACAACGCATTCGGTGACTCTGAGGTGCGCCTGCTCACCACCGTGGCGGCAAGCTTGGGCGTTGCGCTCGAGAACGCCCGTCTGTTCAACGAGACCAAGGAGGCGCTGGAGCGGCAGACCGCGACCGCGGAGATCCTCAAGGTCATCAGCGGTTCGCCGACCGATGTGCAACCGACCTTTGATGCCATCGTTCACAGCGCCCAGCGTCTGTTCGCGGGTCGGTACGTTTCGATCGTATTGCCCGATGGAGACATGCTCCGAAGTGGCGGCAGGCGTAACACACTACGCGGGATCGAAACTGGACGAGAACAGATCCAATCATGGCCCCTGGACCGCGACAGCGCCACCGGCGCCTGCATTCTTGACTCGCGTCTGATCGTCGTTCCCGATTGCGAAGCGGCCATTCCGACCTTCCCACGCATGCGCGACCTCGCTCTAAAGTTAGGCTATCTATCCGGTCTATGGGTGCCGCTGCTGCGCGAAGGCAAGGCCATGGGCTGCCTGGTGATCGCTGCGCGCCGAGACCGGCGAATTCGCGGACAAGGAGGTCGCTCTGGCGCAGACGTTCGCCGACCAGGCGGTGATCGCGATCGAGAACGTGCGCCTGTTCAACGAGACCAAGGAGGCGCTGGAGCGGCAGACGGCGACGGCCAATGTGCTCAAGGCGATCAGCCGCTCGACCTTCGACCTGGGCGCGGTGCTCGAAACGCTGATCAGCACTGCCGCTCGGCTGTGTCGCGCGTCGATGGGCGTGATCTTCAAAATCGAAGGAGACGTTTGCCGTCCCGCCGGGCTGTTCGGCGCCACGCCGGCCCTGATCGAACATCTGGCGGCCCACCCGCCCTTGGTGAGCGATAAGGATGCGCTGACGTCGCGGGCCGTGACCGCCGGGCACGCGGTGCAGGTCGAGGACGCGCAGACCGACTCGAACTACGGGCGCAAGGATGTCCAGCAGGTCGGGGGTTACCGCACGCTGCTCGCGGTTCCGATCCTGCGCGAAGGCGCTGCGATCGGCGTGCTGACGCTGGGCCGGACCTACGTACAGGCTCTACAACGAGAAGGAAATCGATCTCGTCACGTCCTTCGCCGACCAGGCCGCGATCGCGATGGAGAACGTGCGCCTGTTCAACGAGACGCAGGAGGCGCTGGAGCGGCAGACCGCGACCGCGGAGATCCTCAAGGTCATCAGCAGTTCGCCGACCACCGTGCAGCCGGTGTTCGAGGCCATCGTCAGCACGGCCGTGTCGCTGATCGCATGCGACAAGGCGTTCTTGCTGCGTTGCGACGGCAACACCTACACGGCGGCCGCCGGCGCCAGCCACGATGGCTTGATCGCAGGCCTATCGGGTGCAAACGTGCCCGTCGACCCGGCTGCCAACTTTCCGTCTCGGGTCATTGTGGGCAAGGCGATGCTGCACCTGCCCGACTGGTCGGCCATCGAGCTGCCCGAGCAAGAGCGCCGCATCTACGCCTCCGGTGGCATAGGTGCAACGCTCATGCTGCCGCTGTTGCGCCAGGACGTCTGCATCGGCGTGCTGGCCTTGGGGCGCGCCCGCGCGGGCGCATTCAGCGAAAAGGAAATCGCGCTGGCAGAGTCTTTCCGCGACCAGGCCGTGATCGCGATCGAGAACGCGCGGCTGTTCAACGAGACGAAGGAAGCGCTGGAGCAGCAGACCGCCACGGCGGAGGTGTTGCAGGTCATCTCCAAATCTACCTTTGATCTGGCGCCCGTCTTCGACGCCCTCGTCAAGAACGCAGCCCGCCTGTGCGGTGCGAAGACCGGCGTGATCTTCCGGCGCGACGGCGACCTGATGCACGTGGCCGCCTGGGAAGGGGCCAGCGCCCCGATGGTGGAGTTCGTTCGCAGCCACAGCATTGCGCTGGACCGCCGGACCGCGACCGGCCGTGCGGCCAGTGAGGGGCGCACCATCCAGGTCCTGGACGCGATGAACGACCCCGAGTACAGCTACGGCGGTCAGTCGCTCGAGAACTACCGGACGATCATCGGCGTACCGCTGATGCGCGACGGACAGGCGATCGGAGTCTTCACGCTCTGGCGCCACCACGTGGAGGCGTTCTCGCCACGCCAGATTGCGCTCGTCGAGACCTTCGCCGACCAGGCCGTGATCGCCATCGAGAACGTGCGCCTGTTCAACGAGACCAAGGAGGCGCTGGAGCGTGAAACCGCCACCGCCGAAATCCTGCGCGTGATCAGCCAGTCGCCCACGGATGTGCGGCCGGTGTTCAACGCCATCGTGATCACGGCCGTGAAGCTGATTGCGAGCGACTCGGCATTCTTGATGCGATGTGACGGCAGCACCTTCTCAGTGGTGGCCTGGGCCACGCCGGACGGCCTCATGCCAGACATGGGGCTCGGTGCGATGCCCGTCGATCCGACGGCCAACTTTCCATCGCGCGTCATCGTGGAGAAGAAGTTGTTGCACCTGCCTGACTGGTCGGTCATCGAATTGCCCGAACACGAGCGCAACATCCGTACAGAGCGCGGTGTGAATGCCGCACTGTATTTGCCGCTCCTGCGCGAGGGCGAGTGCGTCGGCCTGCTGACCTTCGGGAAGAATCGGATCGGCGCCTTCAGCGACAAGGAAATCGCACTGGCCGAGTCTTTCCGCGACCAGGCCGTGATCGCAATCGAGAACGTGCGGCTGTTCAACGAGACGAAAGAGGCCCTCGAGCAGCAGACGGCGACGGCGAGATCCTGCGGGTGATCAGCCAGTCGCAACCGACGTGCAGCCGGTGTTCGAGGCCATCGTCGCGAATGCGCATCAGCTGTGCGAGGCACGTTTGCACGAGTCTCGAGCTTCGACGGCGGAGTCTCGATCCTTGCTCGCGGCATCTCCAGTCTCAGCGCCGAAGGGCCTCGAAGCGATGCACCGCGCGTCTTCCCGATGCTGCTCAGCCGCGGCGACGCGAGCGCCCGCTGCGCGATCCTCGCGACGAGCAGTCGTCAACATCCCGGATGCCCAGGATGATGCTGACCGCGCTGCTGCAGGCGATGCCATTGCAGCGCGGCTGGGTTCCGCAGCATTGTCGTCGTGCCCATGCTTCGCGACGGCGAGCCGATCGGGGTGATCAGCGTCACTGGCGCATGAGCCCGGGATGTTCTCGCAAACGACAGATCGCCATGCTCCAGACCTTCGCCGACCAGGCGGTGATCGCGATCGAGAACACGCGGCTGTTCAACGAGCTGCAGGCAAGGACCGCGGACCTCAGCCGCTCGGTGGAGGAGCTCAAGGCGCTCGGCGAGGTCGGCAACGCGCTGAGCTCGACGCTCGATCTCGATACCGTGCTTGACGACCATCCTCACCCACGCCAACAAGCTCGCAGGGACACAGGCCGGGCAGATCTTCGACTACGACGAAGCCACTGAAGAGCTGCGCCCCAGGGCCACATTCGGCTATACGCAGGACATCGCTGAGGCCCTGCGGCGCAATCCGATCAGGAAAGGAGAGGGCGTAACGGGCCAGGCGATCGTGAAGCGCCAGCCCGTGCAGGTTCCCGATATCGCCGCCGAGGGGGCCTATGACAGCCGCCTGCGCGACCTGATCATGGACAGCGGCTTTCGAGCCCTGCTGGCCGTTCCGCTCATCCGCGAGAATCAGGTGATGGGCGCCCTGACTATTGCCCGCACTCAGCCCGGCGAGTTTCCGCGACAGGTGATCGATCTGATGACCACCTTCGCCAGCCAGTCCGCGCTGGCGATGCAGAACGTGCGCCTGTTCGACGAGACCAAGGAGGCGCTGGAGCAGCAGACCGCAACCGCCGAAGTGCTGGAGGTGATCAGCGCTTCGGTCGCCGACACGCGCGCCGGTGTTCGACAAGATCCTGGAGAGCTGCAAGAAGCTGTTCGACAGCTCCGAGCAAGGCATCGTGCTCGTCGCGCCGGAGGGCCATGTCACGCTGGCCGCCCACCACGGCTCGGCCCTCGCGATTCTGCGGGAGATCTATGATGGTGGGAAGGTTCCTGCCGAGCCGTACGTGCAAGGCATCCTGCGCGGCCAACCCCTGCACTTCGTCGATACGTTGGATCCTGACGTTCACTGGACGGTGCGTTCCGTCGGCGGAGCGGTTGCAGATCGGCCCCTATTCGCAGGTTCTCGCCCCGATGACCTGGGAAGGACAAGCCGTGGGGTTTCTCTATGTCATCCGAAAACCAGCCACGGGCTTCTCGAACAAGGAAATCGCGCTGCTGGAGACCTTCGCCGACCAGGCCGTGATCGCGATCCAGAACGCGCGGCTGTTCAACGAGACCAAGGAGGCGCTGGAGCGGCAGACCGCGATCAGCGAGATCCTGCACGTGATCTGCAGTTCGACCGAGCGACGTCAAGCCGGTTCTGGATGCGATGGCCGAGCGCGCTGCCCGAATCTGCGAAGCACGCGTCGTGGACATCATCCTGCGCGATGGCGAGACGCTTCGCGAAGCGGCCACATTCGGCGATCAAGGCCGCTTTCGCGGCGAGACTGTGCCACTCGACCGCACCTCGGTGATGGGGCGTGCCATCGTCGACGGGCGGCCGGTGCACGTCCCGGATCTGCAGAACGCGGGACAGGAGTTTCGGCTCGGGCAGGAACTCGCGCGCAAGTATGGTCATCGCACCACTCTTGCGGTGCCGCTGATGCGCGAAGGACGCGCCCTCGGCACGATCCTGGTGCGACGCGCCGAGGTGCGGCCCTTCGCCGAAAAGCACATCGGGCTGCTCGAGACCTTCGCCAACCAGGCGGTGATCGCGATCGAGAACGTGCGGCTGTTCAACGAGACCAAGGAGGCGCTGGAGCAGCAGACCGCCACGGCCGAGGTGCTGCAGGTGATCAGCAGTTCGGTGGCCGACGCCGCACCGGTGTTCGACAAGATCCTCGACAGTTGCCGGCACCTGTTCGCCATCGAGCAGCTGGGCATCTTCCTGCTCGGCGACGACGAGCTGGTGCATGCGGCCGCGTGGCGCGGGTCGGCGCTCGACGCCATTGCGCGTACCTTCCCCAGGCCGCTCGATCAGACCATCACGTCGCGGGTCATTCGCACGCGACGTCCCGTTCACGTGCCCGACGTGGCTGCCATGACCGATGCGCCGGCCTCGGTGCGCGACATGGTCGAACTCATCGGCAACTACTCGGCCGCCTGTGGTGCCGATGCTGTGGGAGGACCGCGGAATCGGCTCGATCATGATGATGCGCCAGCCACCCAAGCCGTTCTCCGACAAGGAGATCGCGCTGCTCAAGACCTTCGCCGACCAGGCGGTGATCGCGATCCAGAACGCGCGGCTGTTCAAGCAGACCCAGGAAGCCCGCGCTGCGGCCGAGACCGCGAACGAAGCCAAGAGCGCCTTCCTGGCCACGATGAGCCACGAGATCCGCACGCCGATGAACGCGGTGATCGGCATGAGCGGGCTGTTGCTCGACACGCCGCTCGACGACGAGCAGCGCGACTATGCGGCCACCATCCGCGACAGCGGCGACACGCTGCTGACCATCATCAACGACATCCTCGACTTCTCCAAGATCGAAGCCGGGCGCATGGACATCGAGGCGCAGCCCTTCGACCTGCGCGATTGCGTGGAATCGGCGCTCGACCTGGTGAGTGCCCGCGCGACCGAGAAGCATCTGGACACCGCCTACCTGTTCGAGGGCGACGTGCCCAGCCGGCATCCGCGGCGACGTGACGCGGCTGCGGCAGATCATCCTCAACCTGCTGGCCAATGCGGTGAAGTTCACCGAGCAAGGCGAGGTGGTGCTCACGGTGACCGCATCGCCCGTGGCAGCCGGCGAGGTCGAGCTGAACTTCGCCGTGCGCGACACCGGCATCGGGCTGTCGGCCGAAGGCATGGGACGGCTGTTCCAGTCGTTCTCGCAGGCGGATTCGTCGACCACGCGCAGGTACGGCGGCACAGGCCTGGGGCTCGCCATCAGCAAGCAGCTGGCCGAGCTGATGGGCGGGCGCATGTGGGTCACCAGCGACGGGATCGGCAAGGGGGCGACGTTCCACTTCACGATCCGCGCGCCGCTGGCCGAGTTGCCGCCGCAGAGCCGGCGCGACTTCATCGGCACCCAGCCCGAACTGCAAGGACGGCGTGTGCTGGTGGTCGACGACAACGCCACCAATCGGCGCGTGCTCGACCTGCAGATGGGCAAGTGGGGCATGGTGCCGCGCGCCACCGAGTCTCCGGCCGAGGCGCTGCGCTGGGTCGAGGACGGAGAACGCTTCGACCTCGCGATCCTGGACATGCACATGCCCGAGATGGACGGCTTGCAGCTCGCGCAACGCATCCATGCCAGCCGGCCGAACCTGCCGCTGGTGCTCTTCAGCTCGCTCGGCCGGCGCGAGGCGGGCGACACCGAAGGCCTGTTCAGCGCCTACCTGGCCAAGCCGGTGCACCAGTCGCAGCTGTTCGACACGTTGGTGGGCCTGCTCGCGCACGCCCTGGCGCCCAAGGAGATCAAGGCGGCCAAGCCCAAGACAGACCCCGAAATGGCGGCGCGCCACCCGCTGCGCATTCTGCTGGCGGAAGACAATGTGGTGAACCAGAAACTCGCGCTGCGCATCCTTACGCAGATGGGCTACCGTGCCGACCTGGCCTCCAACGGCGTCGAGGCGGTGGAGTCGCTCGAACGGCAGACCTACGATGTGGTGCTGATGGACGTGCAGATGCCCGAGATGGACGGCCTGGAAGCGTCGCGCCGCATCAATGCCCAATGGCCGAGCGACAAGCGCCCGCGCATCGTGGCGATGACGGCCAACGCGATGCAGGGCGACCGCGAGATGTGCCTCGCCGCGGGCATGGACGACTACATCACCAAACCGATCCGGGTGGACCAGTTGGTCGAAGCCTTGATGCGCGTGCCGGCACGCCAGGAATGATTAGAACCGGGGAATGATCAGAATCGGGAGTGAGCAGGATATGGACGAATCGGTGATCGACAAGGCTGTCTACGCCGCGCTGCAGGACACGGTAGGTGCCGAGTTCGCGGCCGAGCTGGTGGACACGTTCCTCGAAGAAGCGTCCGGCATGCTGGCCGAGCTTCGCAGCGCACGCGCCGAAAACCATGCCGAGCGTTTTCGGCGCGCGGCGCATTCGCTCAAGTCCAACAGCAACACGTTCGGTGCATTGAGGCTCGCCGCACTGGCGCGCGAACTGGAACTCAAGGGCCTGGATGCCGACCCGGCGCGCGACATGGCCGCACTGGCGGCGCTGGAAGCGGAGTACGCGCGTGCCGCCGCCGCATTGAAGGACCTGCGCCATGGCTGAGCCCGGCTGCACGTCTGCTGATCGTCGACGACAACAAGGTCAACCGCCTGCTGCTGTCGCGCAGCGTGCAGATGCAGGGCCACCGCGCCGCGCTGGCCGAGAACGGCCGCGTCGCACTCGAGATGCTGCGGCGCGAACCGTTCGACCTGCTGCTGCTCGATATCGAGATGCCCGAGATGGACGGCTTTGCGGTGCTCGAGCAGCTGAAGGCCGACCCGCAGTTGCGCGACCTGCCGGTGATCGTGACCTCGTCGGTCGAGGGGCTGGACAACATCGTGCGCTGCATCGGCCTGGGCGCCGAGGACTACCTGCCCAAGCCGGTGAACGCGGTGCTGCTGAAGGCACGCATCGGCGCCAGCCTGGAGAAGAAGCGCCTGCGCGACCAGCAGAAGGAACTGGTGCGGCGCTTCGCCACCTCCGAGGTGGCGCAGGACCTGCAGCAATCGGGTTTCGCGCTCGGCGGCAAGCGCGTGCACGCGTCGGTGATGTTTTCCGACATCCGCGGCTTCACGGCGCTGGTGGAGAGCCAGCCACCGGAAGAGACGATCGAACTGCTCAACACTTACTACACGCTGATGTTCGACGCCATCAGCAGCCACGGCGGGGTGGTCAACCAGATGATCGGCGACGGGCTGATGGCGCTGTTCGGCGCGCCGCTGCCGCTGGACGATTGCGCCGGCAGCGCGGTGGCCGCGGCGCTGGAAATGATCGAGCTGATCGAGCAATTCAACCTGGAGCGCAGCGCGGCGCAGAAGCCAACGATCCGCATCGGCATCGGCATCGCCACCGGTGACGTCGTGGCCGGCTACACCGGCACGCAGCAGCGTGCCACCTACACCTGCATCGGCGACACGGTCAACCTGGCGGCACGGCTCGAGGCGCACACCAAGGTAGCGGGGTGCGGCATCCTGATCGACGAAGACACACAACGCGCGTTGGGAGGCGTGCGCACGGAGGCCCTGGGCGCCGTGCCCTTCAAGGGCAAGACCGCCGCCGTCGAGATCTTCGCAGTGGCCACCGGGCAACCGGCCTGACGCACAAGTTCAAGCATGGGCCAAGCACCAAGCCGCGAGCCCATCTATGTCCTCGGGCGATCCAAGGAAGAAACCGCGCGGCTGCAATCTCAGGCCGCCTTCGTCGAACCTTTCACTGAACGCTTGTTCAGGGATGCCGGGATCACACCCGGCATGAAGGTACTGGACATTGGCAGCGGAGCGGGGGATGTCGCTCTGCTTGCCGCCAGGCTGGTCGGACCGAAGGGCTCGGTCTTGGGCGTCGACGCTAATCCCGCGATCGTCGAGACCGCGCGTGCCAGAGCCCGCGATGCCGGGCACCGCAACCTCTCGTTCAAGACCGGTGACATCCGGGAGTTAGCTCTGGAGCGGGATTTCGACGCGTTGGTGGGTCGCTATGTCCTGATGTTCGTGCCGGACCCGGTCGCCGTCATGCGCGGCGCGGTCAGTCATTTGCGCCCTGGCGGCATTGCCGCGTTCCAAGAATGCGATTGGACCCAGAGCCCGTACGCGGCCCCCCCTTCACCGCTTCTCGATCAGGTCTGGAAATGGATTTCGGACGCTTTCAGGAAGTCGGGTGCTGACACGGAGATGGGACTCAAGCTGCGCGAGGTGTTCCTCGAAGCCGGGCTTGCCGACCCCCAGCTGCATGGCGACAGATTTGTTGGAGGTGGCGCGGATTGGTTCGGTTACGACCATATCGCCGGCCTGATGAGGAGTGTCCTACCCTTCCTGGAGGCCTCCGGAATCGTCACAGCCGAGGACGTGGGGATCGACACTCTAAGTGATCGTCTGCGCCAGCACATCGTGAGCCGAAATGGTGTGATCGTTTACCAGACCCTCGTGCGGGCCTGGGCCCGAAAGCTGTAGCAGAACATGGCCGTCGCACGGACATGTGGATACATTCGGCACAACGTAGCCGGGCGTTGCTTCACTGCCCCCGCGGTGCAGACGCCTTGACGAGGAGTACACCCATGCGCTTCACAAAAACCTTCGCCTGTCTGACAGTCTCTGTGTTGTTCTTCATCTGCATGTCGAGCGCATTGCCCCAAGAGACCAAGCCGATCCGGATCGGCCTGGTCACCTTCCTGTCCGGTCCCGGAGCCGGCCCCTTCGGGGTTCCCGCACGAAACGCCGCGGAATTGATGTTCGAAGCTCTCAATTCGGGTGTGGTCCCGACACCCTACCGAACCAAAGGCTTCGGGGGCAATCCGATCGAGATGGTACTGATTGACGAAGCGGGACCGACGACCAGTGTCGTCACGGAGTATCGCAATCTTGTCGATCGGCGGCACGTGGACATGGTGATCGGCTATGTCTCGAGCGGCAGCTGCCTGGCGGTCGCGCCTGTGGCAGAGGAACTGAAGATCTTGACGGTGTTGTTCGACTGCGGGACGCCAAGGGTGTTCGAGGACTCGACCTACCGGTATGTCTTTCGCACCGCTTCTCACGCCACCATGGACAACGTCGCCGCGGCGAAGTACGTCAAGGAGACTTTTCCCGGAGTAACGCGTATCGCCGGGATCAACCAGAACTATGCGTGGGGCCAGGATTCCTGGAGGGATTTCCAGGCTTCGATGAAGGCGTTAGTCCCCGGGGTTGAAACCACGACATCACAAATGCCAAAGCTCTTCGCGGGTCAATACGGAGCGGAGATCTCGGCACTACTCGGGACCCCGCCAGACGTGATCCATTCCAGCCTTTGGGGCGGCGACCTGGAGGCGTTCGTTCTGCAAGGCGCCCCGCGCAATCTTTTCAAGAGCAGCCATCTAGTCCTCACCGCCGGCGAACCCGAGCTCCACAAGCTTCAGGGTCAGATTTCCGACGGCACCATCATCGGCGCACGCGGCCCGCACAGCGTATTTGCTCCGGATAACGAGCTCAATCGATGGTTTACGAGCGTTTACGAGAAACGGTACGGCGCAGCGCCCGTGTATCCCTCCTATCACATGGTGCAGGCAATTCTTGGCACGAAGGCGGCCTACGAGAAGGCGAAAGCAGCGAACAAGGGTCAAAACCCGGACCAGGATCAAATCATCGCAGCATTCCAGGGGCTGAGCTTCGAGACGCCGAGCGGCACGACCAAGATGGCGCTTGGCAACGGGCACCAGGGGATTCAGGGTACGGCGTACGGTATGACCAAATTGGTGGAGGGCAAGTTGACCATCGTCAACGTGAGGCGCTACTCCGCCGAACAGGTCAACCCGCCCGAGGGAGTGAAGAGCGAGGAATGGATCAAGGCGGGCCTCGCC
Organism: uncultured beta proteobacterium; assembly: GCA_963705615.1. Taxonomy (GTDB): domain Bacteria; phylum Pseudomonadota; class Gammaproteobacteria; order Burkholderiales; family SHXO01; genus SHXO01. The sequence continues at coordinate 64,305 of CAVPKE010000008.1, forward strand.
AGATGACACTGTTGGGCGGCCCTCATTCCAGAGGTCCGTAGTGGGGAGCCGCCACGCCTCAGCGGCTAAAGGTCCTCACCAGAGCTCGGGCCTCGCGCGCGTCTATGACCCAGCCATCTTCTTCGGCAGAGAACGGCCTCTGCAGAAGACCGGAAAGTACCTCACTAAGCGCGCTACTAACGCTGCGGTAGGGGACGAGCCGATAGAAGCGCTTCCTGGTATTGGCGACTGATGACACATTGACGGAGCCAATAGGATAGTGCACGCCCGCGCCACGCAACACGTCGGCCAGCGCCAGGGCTACATCAAAATGAGTGGGAAGGTGTTGCATGCCTCTTTTATTGGGACGCGAGCGTCCGCTGCTCCAATCGTCTGCTCGCCGCCCTACCCGCAACCACCTTGCAGTATTTGCTTACGAGCTGCGAGCGAACTCTATGTAGCACAGCCGGTTCATCTTGCGGCAAGAACCTCAATTCCCCTGGCGCAAGCTTCAGCCACAGCACCGCTGGCCTCTCCCTGCCCGGGCATCTTATCCCAACCGCGTTTTTCGATGAGCTCACTTCTCTTCCACGAATCTGTGTCTTCAAATGCTTTGAGCTCCTGATCGTGGTTCGGTGCTTTCATGAATTGGGCTACACAGATCGCAGCCCGGGTCGCCAATACTGCCTCGTCGGTCTTCCCCTTGGCGGTGCCCCCGGTTAGCCAGCCACCCCAGCCAAAGCCGACGATCATCGCGACCGCTGCCCCGAATATGAGACCCCAAACTCCATACTTGACCTTCACTGACGTTTCTTGTTTCATGGAAAGCACCTCCAATACCATTGTCAATTCACAGCTCACAGCTGCCTGGCGAGGCAGCCTCGCTATTCTCGGTTCATCCCCCCGGCGTTCATGCGGTCATGCTGCTGAACGAACGCCTCCAGCACGCATTCTCTCTTAGCCTGGTCTTTCAGCTTCGCGCATCGCATGCGCGAGTCCTCGTCTGTGGCTTTGGCATCCTTCAGGCATTGCTCCCCGCCGGCTTGTCCTGGGCTTTTGCAGGCATCCTTTGCCATTTTGTATTCGCCCGAAGTCTTCTGAGGGCCCGTCTCGAGCGTTTGCCCTATAGCCGCGGTCAGCCCGAAGGCGAACCCGGATGCGATTACGGCAGTAAGCAGTCTGCGCATGTGGTTAATTCTCTCCAGCCAATTAATACAAGACTCACTTAACATTACTTTACTAGCTTAAGTTAATTCACTTACCCTGTCAACCATCATCATATCGGCGACACTTAATCCATAGAGGTTAAGTATAGGAGGCACTTTCGTGGAGAAGGGAGGCTCGCGAAGGAATAGGAAGGCGCCTGGATGCCGATGCGTGTATCGTCGCCCTGACCTCGCACGCCCCTAAAACGCTCCCTAGATGCGATGAGCACTATCCTCGAAGTACGTCACCGGACGACCTATTCCTATGCTTCGCCAGTGAACTTTGGCGAGCACCGGCTCATGTTCCGGCCCCTTGCAGGTCATGATCTGCGGGTGATCGATTGGGATTTGACAACCAACGTTCCGTGGCGCTCCCACTGGATTCAGGACACATTCTCCAACTCAGTAGCGGTCGTCACATTTCAGGAGCCAGCCGCCGAGCTCACCTTCGTTTGCCGATTCTCGGTCGAACACTATGGGGTGCGGGATCACGAGCTCCCGCTGGAGGCCAGAGCGGAGAAGCTTCCGCTCGAACTTACGCCAGACGAGTGGATTGACTTGCAAGGGTTCCTGCGGCCGCATTCGCGCGACGCCATCGGCAGCGTCGCCGCGTGGGCAAGGGAGATGCTCCGCGCTGGCAACCACGAAACTCGCCCGGTGCTGCAGCATATGGTGGACTACATGCGCCAGCAATTCGTCTACCAGGCACGCGAGGTGGAGGGGACTCAGGAGCCGCACGAGACACTCCGCTTGCGGTCAGGAACCTGTCGAGACTATGCATGGCTGATGATCGAGGCCGTCCGGTGCCTGGGCCTGGCCGCCCGATTCGTCTCAGGGTATTTCTACGATCCGGCGCTAGATGGCGGGGCCTTCGCTCGGGCAGGAAGCGGCAGCACACACGCCTGGCTGAACGTCTATTTGCCTGGCGCCGGCTGGGTGCACTACGACCCGACCAACCGCTTGACCGCAGGCCAGGAGCTGATCCGAGTGGCAATCGCTCGCCATCCGGCACAGGCGGCTCCGTTGTCCGGAAGTTGGGTGGGGAATCCGGCTGACTACCGTGGTATGGACGTCAAGGTGGACGTGCGCAGAATCTCTTGAAAAGTGGCGGGCTTCCCCCCGCTATTTCTTCTTCCCGCGAAATGGGGGCGGGCGGTTTCACCTGCGTTGCGGCAAGCGGCGACGCTGGAACCGCGGGCTTCAATTTCGATTGCTTGGGCTTTTTCGGTTCGCGATTACTTCGCTGCTGTCCTTTAGGCATTCTGTTCTCCTAAGAAGTTGGATCTGGTGAAGGGATCGCGAAACCAACCCCCACCAGATCCGTACAGTCTCTGCCGCAACTCGGATCCTGACTTGCGTCAGGATGACGCATTGGCCGCGCGCGTCACATGTCCATTCCACCCATCCCGCCCATGCCGCCCATGCCGCCGCCACCACCACCATGCGCGTGGCTTTCATCCTTGGGCAACTCGGCGACCATCGCGTCGGTGGTGAGGATGAGGCCAGCCACAGATGCGGCATTCTGCAGCGCGCAGCGCGCCACCTTGGTCGGGTCCAGCACGCCCATCTCGACCAGATCACCGTACTGATCGGTTTGTGCGTTGTAACCGAAGTTGCCCTTGCCCTCGAGGACCTTGTTCAGGACCACAGAGGGCTCGGCGCCTGCGTTAGCCACGATCAGACGCAGCGGCTCTTCCAGGGCCCGCATCACGATCTTGATGCCGGCATCCTGGTCGTGGTTCTCGCCCTTGAGCGACTGGATCGCCTTGCGTGCGCGGATGAACGCGACACCGCCTCCTGCCACGATGCCTTCCTCTACCGCGGCGCGGGTCGCATGCAGCGCGTCTTCCACGCGCGCCTTCTTCTCCTTCATCTCCATCTCGGTCGCCGCGCCGACTTTGATCAGCGCCACGCCGCCAGCGAGCTTGGCCACGCGTTCCTGCAGCTTCTCTTTGTCGTAGTCGCTGGTCGTTTCTTCGATCTGGGCGCGGATGCTCTTCACGCGCGCTTCGATCAGCTTGGGGTCCCCAGCGCCATCGATGATGGTCGTTTCTTCCTTGCCCACCTCGACGCGCTTGGCCTGGCCCAGGTCGGTCAGACTGGCCTTCTCCAGCTGCAGGCCGAGCTCGTCGGAGATGACCGTACCGCCGGTCAGAACCGCGATATCCTCCAGCATCGCCTTGCGGCGGTCGCCGAAGCCCGGCGCCTTGACCCCGCAGGTCTTGAGGATGCCGCGGATGTTGTTCACCACCAGAGTCGCCAGCGCTTCGCCTTCCACGTCCTCGGCGATGATCAGCAGCGGGCGGCCGGCCTTGGCCACTTGTTCGAGCACCGGCAGCAGATCGCGGATGCTGGAGATCTTCTTGTCGTACAGCAGGATGTAGGGGTTGTCGAGTATGGTCATCTGCTTGTCGGGGCTATTGATGAAATAAGGGGACAAATAGCCGCGGTCGAATTGCATGCCCTCAACAAGTTCCAGCTCATTGGCGAGGCTCTTGCCATCCTCGACTGTGATGACGCCTTCCTTGCCGACCTTGTCCATGGCGTCGGCGATGATCTTGCCGATGGACTCGTCGGCGTTGGCGGAGATCGCGCCAACCTGGGCGATTTCCTTGCTGGTCGTGGTGGGCTTGGAGATTTTCTTGAGCTCGGCGACGACGGTATCCACCGCCTTGTCGATGCCGCGCTTGAGGTCCATGGGGTTCATGCCGGCGGCCACGTACTTCATGCCTTCCTGCACGATGGACTGGGCCAGCACCGTGGCGGTGGTGGTGCCGTCACCAGCCACATCCGAGGTCTTGGAGGCGACCTCCTTGACCATCTGGGCGCCCATGTTCTCGAACCTGTCCTTCAGCTCGATTTCCTTGGCGACCGACACGCCGTCCTTGGTGATGGTGGGCGCGCCCCAGGATCTCTCGAGCACCACGTTGCGGCCCTTGGGGCCGAGCGTCACTTTGACCGCGTCGGCGAGAATGTTCACACCCGCGACGATGCGGTTGCGAGCGGAATCATGAAACTTGACGTCTTTAGCTGCCATTGAAGTTGCTCCTGAAGCTGGGATGGGAGAAGAAAATTGGGTTGGCGTCGATCACTCGATGACGCCCATGATGTCTTCTTCGCGCATCACCAGATACTCGGTGTCTTCGACCCTGACGGTCTGGCCCGAGTATTTGCCGAAGAGAATCTTGTCGCCTTTCTTGACCGCGAGGGGACGCACTTTGCCGTCCTCCTGGACCTTACCGTTGCCGACGGCGATCACTTCACCGGTCTCTGGTTTCTCTGCCGCAGTGTCCGGGATCACGATGCCCGAGGCGGTCTTGCGCGCCTCTTCCAGGCGCGTAACGATCACTCGGTCATGCAGGGGTCGGATGTTCATGAACCTGTCTCCTTATAACTGGTTGAATTGAAGCGCCTAATAGAACGATTAGCACTCATGCCTAACGAGTGCCAATCATACGCTCGTGAGGGGCAACAAGGTGGGTTTTATTGCGGCTGCTCAAGCCGGTTGGGGCATCCGCATAAGAATCCGCTCTACCTCACTCGTGCGGGGAAGCGCGCCGTTGATCAAGCTTGAAGCGGTTGCTCTCATTGAGCGTTGTTACCCGATGGGCCTGATGTTCACGGCTTGCTCGCCACCGCGATCGGCCGTGACGTCGAAGGACACCTTCTGCTTCTGCTGTAGTTGCTGTAGTGATTTGGAACTATCGCCGGCTCGGGGTGCCCAGAAGCGTGCGAAAAGGTCCTCGCCACCGCTGTCCTGAGCAATAAGGCCAAAGCCTTTTCTCTCATTGATCCATTTAACGGTACCGGTGCGAGCCGAGCTCACGAGACCTGCGTGATCAGTTTTTCGACCTCGGCTTCCGCCTCCAGCCAGTCCTGAAGCTCGCACCCAGGCAGGAAGCCCCTATGCTCAGCACGAAGATAGGCGGCCTCGGCAATCCTGTGGTGACGCTCCTTCGGACCCACCGCTACCGGGGATTGCGCTTTCTGGGTCTGCTGCTTAGTCGCAAAGGTCTGGGATCTGCCGTCAGATTTCTCGGCAGCAGGAGTGAATACGCGGTTCATGGCCTGTTCCTCATTTCCTCAATCAAGACATTGCTAGGGTCGTCGCCGGGATCGCCGAGCGCGAATGTGTTGGTCGCGCGCGCTTCACGTGAATGCGTGCGGGCCGTTGGCGCAATGCGATGGGTTGGCTAACGCCACCCCCTGTGGTACTCATGTGTTTCGGCTGTTCGACGTCCGGGGTCTTTGGCGCTTTCGCATGCAAAGTCTCCCGCGGATCCGGCGGTAATTCCTGCATTCGTTTCAGCGCCTTTCCGAAGAGGTCTCGAACATTGCGGGTCATCACAATGCGGGGATACGTTGCATCTCTTGCGCTGAGGCCCCTACAAAGCTCGTCGAGGTACCGGTAGGAGTCCATGACCTCGGCGTCACTGCCCGTCGCAAGATCGGAGAGTTCCACTGATAGATCCTGCTGGGCCTGATCACCAGTCAAGTCGTCCTGTCCCCTGGCCAAGAAGCCGCGCACTTCGCGGCGCGTGTTCAGCGACCAAAGAGACGCTGTCCAAACGGCATCAAACATTAAAAACCTCCCCTAGGGAGTGGTGACGGCCAAGGGGACATTTCAGATAACCGCCTTTCGACGTTCATGATGACCATAAAGACCCCTGAATGCAGAATGCGGTAATTAACCTAACATGTCAAGCGAAGTCTAGGATTAGTTTGTCGTCTTAACCCGTCAGGGTAAAGTCAAAAGAGGCATCCGGCAGAGTCTCTCGTGCAGAGCAGATTAGGCCAGCTAGTGCAATGGTTGAAAAACCAAGAGAACACTTCTTCACTTTTACACGAGCATCTTGGGGTTCGTGAAGCAGAAGGACAGACCTATGAATCAATTCCGGTGGTTGACCGTGTCTTCGCCGGAGGGGGTAGAAGGCGTCAAGTAGTGCTGGGGCATATGGGTTTCGCACCTGCTCATCGCCGCGGCACTTCCGAACTGCACGACTATCGACGCCGAAACACTCCTGCGAAGCAGCGTTCAAGCGGGTCGAGTCCTCTCGATCGAAGAGCTCGTGGAGCAAGGTGACCGCACAATACTATTTTTCGATATGGTCAGGACTGGTCCGCCTTAATCGACGCAAAATAGTATCTAACGTCCCTCCCCAGAGTATCAGACCCCCGCGCGGCGCCGCCTATCATAAGTGACGCCGATGTGACCAACGGCCGCACCGGGACCACTTAAAACTATTCCGGAGGAGAGTTTCCATGAACCTGAAATCAGCCATGGCGCTGGCATTCGGCCTCGCCGTTGCCGGTGTCTCGCACGCTGCCACCGAGCTCGTGATCGCGACCGTCAACAACGGTCACATGATCGAGATGCAGAAGCTGACCAAGTTCTTCGAGCAGGCCAATCCCGACATCAAGGTCAAGTGGGTCACGCTGGAGGAGGGGGTGCTGCGCCAGCGCGTGACGACCGACATCGCCACCAAGGGTGGTCAGTTCGACATCATGACGATCGGCATGTACGAAACGCCGATCTGGGGCAAGAAGGGTTGGCTGCAAGAGCTCAAGCCCGATGCCGCGTACGACGTCGACGATCTGCTGCCGGCGATGCGGCAGGGCCTGTCGGTCGACGGCAAGCTGTACGCGGCGCCCTTCTACGGCGAGAGCTCGATGCTGATGTATCGCAAGGACCTCGCCGACAAAGCCGGCGTCAAGTTGCCGGAGCGGCCCACCTGGGAGCAGGTCAAGGAGCTGGCCGCGAAGATCCACAATCCACCCGCCGTCTACGGCATTTGCCTGCGCGGCAAGCCGGGCTGGGGCGACAACATGGCCTTCCTGACCACGCTGGTCGAACACCAATGGCGGGCAGTGGTTCGACATGAGCTGGAAGCCGCAGCTCGAATCCAAGCCCTGGAAGGACGCGATCAACTTCTACGTGGATCTGCTGAACAAGTACGGCCCGCCGGGATCGTCGGCCAACAGCTTCAACGAGATCCTGGCGCTGTTCAACGAAGGCAAGTGCGGCATGTGGGTCGATGCGACGATCGCGGCTTCGTTCATCAGCGATCCGAAGCAGAGCAAGGTTGCCGACAAGGTCGCATTCGCGCAAGCGCCGATGGCGGTGACGCCCAAGGGTGCGAACTGGCTGTGGGCGTGGGCGCTGGCGATCCCGGCGGGCTCCAAGAACCAGGAGGCGGCGCAGAAGTTTATCGCCTGGGCCACCTCGAAGGACTACATCAACCTGGTCGGCAAGGAAGCGGGTTGGGGCAGTATCCCCACCGGCACGCGCAAGAGCACCTACGCGAATCCGGAGTTCCTGAAGGCGGCCAAGTTTGCTACTGCCGAGAAGAAGGCGATCGACACTGCCAATCCGAATGACAGCACGCTGCCGAAATCGCCGTACGTCGGAGTGCAGTTCGCGGCGATCCCGGAGTTTCAGGCGATCGGCATTGCGGTGGGACAGCAGATGAGCGCGGCGCTGGCTGGCAAAGAGCCTCCGTCGACCAGGCGTTGAAGACATCCCAGACCGCGGCAGACCGCGAGATGAAGAAGGCGGGGTACTACAAGTAGACTAGCGCTCCCTCTCACGCCGAGCCCATCGACGTTGCCCGTGACCAACTCCGCCGCGCGAGCGGCGGAGTCGAAGCGGGCAGCCGACTCCTCTGGGAGCCGCTCATGTTCCGACTCCGCTCTGCGCTCGACTGCGAACGGTGCTGCGAGCGCGCGCAACTCCGGTAGCCGTGCCCGCCCGCCCGCGCGGTGAGGTGCCCCGGTTCCTGCCCCGGGCGCTGCTCGCGCCGTCGGTGGTCACGCTCTTCCTGTGGATGATCGTCCCGCTGGTGATGACGATCTACTTCTCGCTCATCCGCTACAACCTCATGCAGCCGGGCGAGACCGGCTTCATCGGCCTGGCCAACTACGAGTACTTCGTCACCGACCCGTCGTTCTGGACGGCCATCGTCAACACGCTGCTTCTGCTCGGCAGCGTGATTGTCATCACGGTGGTCGGCGGTGTCGCGCTGGGACTGCTGATCGACGATCCGTTCCCGGGACGCGGCGTGGTGCGCGTGCTGCTCATCTCGCCGTTCTTCGTGATTCCCACGGTGAACGCGCTGCTGTGGAAGCACATGATGATGAACCCGATCTACGGCGTGCTGGCGCAGGTGTGGCACTTCTTCGGCGCGCAGCCGGTCGACTGGATGGCGGACTGGCCGCTGTTCTCGGTGATCATCATGGTGGCGTGGCAGTGGCTGCCGTTCGCCACGCTCATCTTCGTCACCGCGCTGCAGTCGATGAACCGGGAGCAGCTCGAGGCCGCGCGTATGGACGGCGCGCGCTATCTGCAGCAGCTGCGCTATCTCTATGTTCCCCACCTCGGGCGCTCGATCGCGGTGGTGATCATGATCGAGACGATCTTCCTGCTGAGCGTGTTCGCGGAGATCTTCACCACCACCGGCGGTGGCCCGGGTGACGCCAGCACCAATCTCGCGTTCCTCATCTTCAAGCAGGCGCTGCTCAACTTCGATGCCGGGGTGGCGTCGGCGGGGGCGCTGGTGGCAGTCGTCCTCGCCAACATCGTGGCGATATTCCTCATTCGGATGATCGGCAAGAACCTGGACTAGAACCCCGAACTGGACGATCATGGCACCCAAACCACCGGTTACTGCTGCATTGGTCGGTCGCACCGTCGCCGCCTGGGTGGTGACGCTGGTGATCTTCTTTCCGCTGGGCTGGCTGGTGCTGACGGCTTTCAAGACCGAGATGCAGGCGATCTCGGTGCCGCCGCTGCTGTTCTTCACGCCCACGCTGGACAACTTCGTCGAGGTGCAGCGGCGCAGCGACTATCTGCTGTATGCGACGAACTCGGTGATCACGAGCGTGATCTCGACGCTGCTGGGGCTGGCCATCGCTTTCCCGGCGGCGTACTCGATGGCGTTCTTCCGCAGCAAGTGGACGCGCGACCTGCTGATGTGGATGCTCTCCACGAAGATGATGCCGGCGGTGGGCGCGCTCGTGCCGATCTATGTGCTGGCGCAGACGGCGGGGCTGCTGGACACGCGCCTGGCGCTGATCATCGTGTTCATGCTCAGCAATCTGCCCATCATGGTGTGGATGCTGTACTCGAGCCTGCGAGACATCCCGCACGAGATCCTCGAAGCGGCCCGTATGGACGGCGCGACACTGTGGCAGGAGTTCCGGCGCGTGTTGCTGCCGCTCGGGATGGGGGGGCTGTTCTCGACCGGGCTTCTGTGCCTGGTGCTGGCGTGGAACGAGGCGTTCTGGTCGCTCAACCTCACCTCGGCCAAGGCGGGCACTCTGGCGACGATGATCGCCTCGTACTCGAGTCCGGAGGGTCTGTTCTGGGCCAAGCTGTCGTGCGCCTCGTTCATGGCGATCGCGCCGATCGTGGTGTTCGGCTGGTTCAGTCAGCGGCAGCTGGTGCAGGGGTTGACGTTCGGGGCGGTGAAGTGATCCGTAGCCGGAATGACGGTAGGCAGATCGGAAGGCGCATGGCGTTTCTCGAACTCAAAGGCGTAGAAAAGTACTTCGGTGAGACACCGGGCCATCAAGGGCATCGACCTCACGATCGAGAAGGGCGAGTTCGTCGTGTTCGTGGGGCCGTCGGGCTGCGGCAAGTCGACGCTGCTGCGGCTGATCGCCGGGCTGGAAACGGTCGACGGCGGCTCCGTCCACCTGGAAGGGCGCGACATCACGAAGCTTCCCTCGTCGAAGCGCGATCTCGCGATGGTGTTCCAGAGCTACGCGCTGTACCCGCACATGAGCGTCTACGACAACATGAGCTTCGCGCTCATGCTGGCGAAGACCGATCCGGCGGTGATCCGGGAGAAAGTCGAGCGCGCCGCCAAGATTCTCAACCTGACACCCTATCTGCAGCGCACGCCGAAGGAGCTGTCCGGCGGGCAGCGCCAGCGCGTGGCCATCGGCCGGGCGATCGTGCGCTCGCCCAAGGTGTTCCTGTTCGACGAGCCGCTGTCCAACCTGGACGCCGCGCTGCGCGGGCAGACGCGGGTGGAGATCGCGAAGCTGCACCGCGAGCTCAACGCGACCACGATCTACGTCACGCATGACCAGGTCGAGGCGATGACGCTCGCGCACCGCGTGGTGGTGCTGCGCGACGGCCAGATCGAGCAGGTCGGCACACCGCTGGATCTGTACTACCGCCCGAACAACCAGTTCGTGGCGCAGTTCATCGGCACCCCGCAGATGAACATGGTGGCCGGACCGGATATGGCGCAGTTCGAGGGCAGCCTGAGCATGCCGGTGCCGAGCGGAGGTTACCTGGGCCTGCGTCCCGAGAGCTTGACCTTGAGCGCCCCCGGCAGCGGTCAGGTGCAAGGCGCGGGTCGAGCTGGTCGAGGCGCTGGGCGCCGAGACGCTCGTCTATGTAACCACCCCGCGCGGCACTCAGCTCGTTGCGCGCCAGAACAACGCCCGCAACCTGCCGCACGTCGGCGATTCGGTCGGGCTGCAGATCGACGCCGCGGCCGCCCATCTGTTCGACTCGCACGGACACGTCGTAGCGCCCTCGGCGCGCTGATTCCCGCCTCGAGGAACGTCCATGTCGGCCCCGCTCGTGATGCTCCATCTGGGGCTCGGCTTCTTCCATCGCGCGCACCAGGCGCTGTACCTGCATCGGCTCATCGAATCGGGAGACAACGGCTGGGTGCTGGCCGGAGGCAACACCCGGCCGGACATGATGGAGCTGATGGCGAGCCTCGCGGCCCAGGGCGGCGCCTACACGCTGGAGACGGTCACGCCGGCCGGGGAGCGAAGCTACACCAAGATCACGGCGATCAAGACCGTCGTGCCGTACGAGCCGAGCCTGGCCGGTCTGATCGCCATCGGCGCCGATGCCGTCGACGCGCATCATCTCCTTCACCGTGACCGAGGCCGGCTACTATCTCGACGCCAAGAATCGTCTCGACCTGAGCTTTCCGGATCTGGCGGCCGATGTCGCGGCGGCGAAGCAAGGCAAGCCTGGCGGCACGATCTACGCGGCGCTGACGGCCATCCTGCGCGAGCGCATGCGCCGCTCGGGCGGCAAGGTCACGCTGCTCAATTGCGACAACCTGCGCCACAACGGCGAGCGCTTTCGCGGCGGGCTGCTGCAGTTCATCGCTCTGCTGAACGACACCGCCGTTGCACGACTGGGTGACGGCCAACACCAGCAGCCCGAACGCCATGGTGGACCGCATCACGCCGCGCCCGACGCCCGATGTCGCCGAGCGCGTGAAGCACGCGACCGGCTGGGACGACGCCGCGCCCGTGATGAGCGAGAGCTTCATTCAATGGGTGATCGAGGACGACTTCTGCAACGGCCGGCCGGCGTGGGAGCGGGTCGGCGTGGAGATGGTCGAATCGGTCAACCCCTACGAGGAAGCGAAGATCCGCATCCTGAACGCGAGCCACAGCGCGCATCGCCTGGGCGGGCACGCTGGTCGGCTATCAGTTCATCCACGAAGGCACGCGCGATCCGGCGATCCGGCAGATCGCGTGGGACTACGTGACCAACGACGTGATCCCGTGCCTGTCCACGCCGGAGCATCCCAGCCCGATCGACCTGGCTGCCTACCGCGACGTGGTGCTGGAGCGCTTCGGCAATCCCGCCATCCGCGACTCCAATCAGCGCGTGGCGATGGACGGCTACTCCAAGATCCCGGGCTTCATCGCCCCGACGGTGCGCGAGCGCCTGGCGAAGAACGCGTCGATCGCCAGCGTGGCCATGCTTCCTGCGCTGTTCCTCGCGTTCCTGCAGCGCTGGCACCGGGGACGAGATCCCGTACACCTATCACGATCAGGCGATGGACCCCGCCGCGGCGCACGCCATCTGCGAGTCGAGCGACCCGGTGGACGCGTTCTGTCGCGACACGGTGCTTTGGGGTCCGCTGGCCGGCGACCCTCGCCTGGTGCGAGAGATTCGAGCGGCCGAGCGAGCGCGTTGCCAGCGTTCGTGCAGGAGCACAAGCGGTGAGTCGGCGCCTCGAGGATCGACACGCGTTGCTCACCGGTGCCGCCGGCGGGATCGGGTTGGCGGTGACGGAGGCTTACCTCGCGGAAGGGGCGCGCTGCACGGCGGTGGATCTGGCGAACGAGCCGTCTCGCGAGCTCGCTGCGCTGATCGGCTCAGCACGCCGAGCGCCTGCAGTACGTCGCGTGCGACGTCTCCAAGACCGCGCAGATCGACGCTCTCCTCGCGGCGGCGCAGGCGCGCTTCGGTCCTATCGACATCCTGTTCAACAACGCGGCCATCTTCGACCTCGCGCCGCTGCTGGAGAGCGACGAAGCGATGTACGACCGGCTGTTTGCCGTGAACGTGCGCGGCATGTTCTTCGTGATGCAGAAGGTGCTGGCGCAGATGGTCGCGCGGCGCGGCGAATCCCGGCGCGCGGGACTGTGATCAACCTCGCCTCGCAGGCGGGCAGGCGCGGCGAGGCGCTGGTCTCGCACTATTGCGCCACCAAAGCGGCGGTCGTAAGCTACACGCAGTCCGCTGCGCTCGCGATGGCGCCGTACGGCATCCGCGTGAACGCGATTGCGCCGGGCGTGATCGACACGCCGATGTGGCAGCAGGTCGATGCGCTGTTCGCGCGTTACGAAGGCCTGCGGCCCGGCGAGAAGAAGGCGGCGGTGGGCAGAGCGGTGCCGCTCGGCTACATGGGCCGCCCCGATCAGGTGGCAGGAGCGGCGGTCTTTCTCGCCAGCGACGAAGCGTCGTACATCACCGCTCAGACGCTTGAACGTGGACGGCGGCAACGTGATGAGCTAGAGACATCTGACGACGCATCCGGACATCCCGGATCGCTGCCCGCTCCGCACGGGATCGGGAGAGGGTTGGGGTGAGGGGAACACGCAGGGATCGAACATGCCCACTCAGCAGCGTCTCATGCCCAGACGGCGACAACCCGAGCTCGAGCTCGAAGCCTCCCGCATGCCCTCGCTCGGCTACGAGGCCGCGGAGGACGTCGGCTTCATCCGCTGCCTGGATCACGGCTTCCCGACGCCGCTCGCGCGCTGGCACTACCACGACGAGTACGAGCTGCATCTCATCGTCGCGACCTCCGGCAAGGCATTCGTCGGCGACTGGATCGGACAGTTCCAGCCCGGGCATCTGGTGCTGACCGGACCGCGCCTGCCGCACAACTGGATCTCGCTCGATGTGCCCGAAGGCGGCGTGCAGCTGCGCGACCGCGTGATCCAGTTCCACCACGAGCCGATCGCGAAAGCCTGCACCAGCGTCCCGGAGCTCGCGGAGGTGCTGCCCTTGCTGGAGCGCGCGCGCAACGGCATCGAGTTCTTCGGTCTTTCGGACCGCGCTCGGACCTACTTCGAGAGGATCAAGAACAGCCGCGGCCTGGAGCGATTCGCCGTGTTCTGCCAGTTCATGGCGGATCTGTCGCGCTGCACCGACTATCAGTTGCTGTCGAGCGCGCAGTTGCAGAGCTGCGACGACGACGTGTCGCTGGAGCAGATCAACAGCATCGTGAACCAGCTCACCGAGAGCGTCGCGCAGGCGCCGTCGATGAGCGAGTTCGCCGCGCAGCTCGGGATGACCGAGAGCCGCTTCTCGCGCTTCTTCCGGCGCGCGACCGGGAACAACTTCATCGACTTCGTGAACCGCGTGCGGATCAGCCGCGCGTGCCTGCTGCTGATGGAGTCGAACCGCTACATCACCCACATCTGCTACGACGTCGGCTTCAACAACGTCGCCAACTTCAACCGCCGCTTCCTGGAGATCAAGGGCATGACGCCGAGCGAGTTCCGGCGTCAGGCCAGCAGCCGTTTTGGCGCACTGAGCCGGGCGTTGGCCCGCTCGCGCGTCCCGCCGGCCGAGTGTTCCTCTCTTAAAATGCTGTGATGGGAAGGAGAGACTGCCTGTAGTCATCCCGGCTAGCGCAGCTCGATCACGATCTTCGCGCCCTCCGGCGGTAGCGTGAACTTGGCTTCGTCCCAAGTCGGAGACCGGTCCTTCGGTCGCGGGTTGTTCGAGATGCCCCACGGCTCGGTCGGGTTGCGGGCCACGGTAGCATCCAGCCTGCCGTTGCCGTTGAGGTCCTGATACACGCCGACGGCGTACTCTCCCGGCTCGAGACCCGGAAACGTGAGGCGCAGCGTTCTTGCGCTCGGCGTCACTGAGAGCCTGTCGACCGGAGGCCGGGGAAACTCATCTTGGCCGGTGAACACTCCGGCGCTGATCTCTCCGCTCGGGGAGATCATGCCGCGTATCTCGGTGTCCAGCGCGAAGGCCTCAGCACGATCGAACACCGCCGCGTGGACTTCGCCTCCACGCGGCCTGACGCCGCGCACCTCCACTTCGAGGTCCGCGGCCCAGGCTGCACAGGCCGCCGAGGCCACCGAGACGACGAGCGTCAACCGGCACAGACGCGCCTGCAATGTCCGGGCCGGCAAGGGATCCGGCCTAGCAGTTGCACCTTGCATGAACGTGAGTCCAAATAGGGCATGCTACCAGCGGAATCGGAAGTCCACCCAAGTGCTAAGCTGCGCGGACGGTAGTTGACGAGAGCACGATATGCAGGCAACAGACGACGCGCAGGCTACGGTCGAGCGCATGGTGCGCCTTTTCTATGAGCGGGCATTGGCCAACGAGGTGCTGGGCCCGATCTTCCGCGGGGCAATCCACGACTGGGAAGCCCATATCGCGACCGTGCGGGACTTCTGGTCCGGTGTCCTGCACGGCACCGATCGCTACAAGGGGAACGCCTTTGCCCCGCACATGAAGCTGCGCTTCGAGCCGGAGGCGTTCGATCACTGGCTGATGGTGTTCGAGAGCGCCGCAAGGGACGCTCTCAGCCAGCAAGACGCAGAAAAGGCGATGCGCATCGCGCGGCACATGGCGGAGTCGTTCAAAGTCGGATTGTTTCCGTTTACCGGGCCCGACGGCCGGCCTTCGCGCACGCCGCAGAGCAGGACCAGCCGGCGTTGAGCGCCGTTCACTGTCGCCTCCGGGAGTGACCCCATGAGTGAAAAACGGCCCGAACGCCGCCGCAGCGCCATCGAGGCGTATCTCAAAGAATCGTTCCTGACGAGCAGCGAGGCGCGCCCATTGCGCATGCTCGCCGAGTATCTCGAGCCGAGAAGCCGTTTCGATCACTACAAGATCGACGACACGATCGTGTTCATGGGCTCGGCGCGCCTGGTGTCGCGTAAGCAGGCCGAGGCCGAGCTGCACGCCGCCGAGCGCGGCGGAGGCGACCTGGAGCGCGCGCGCGAGCGGCTTGCGATGTCGCGCTACTACGAGGACGCGCGCGAGCTTGCCCGGCGCCTCACCGAATGGTCGAAGCAACTGGCCGATGAGGAGCGGCGCTTCGTCGTGTGCACCGGCGGGGGCCCAGGCATCATGGAGGCGGCCAATCGGGGCGCCTCGGAGGTGAAGGGGCTGAACGTCGGTCTCACCATCTCGATCCCGCTGGAGGAGTTCGACAACCGCTACGTGACGCGGGAGCTGTCGTTCCACTTCCACTATTTCTTCATGCGCAAATTCTGGTTCGCCTATCTCGCCAAGGCATTGCTGGTCTTCCCGGGTGGCTTCGGCACGCTCGACGAGCTGTTCGAGATCCTGACGCTGCGGCAGACGCGGAAAATGACGAAGCACCTGGCCATCGTGCTGTTCGGCACCACGTACTGGGACGAGGTGATCGACTTCGACGCCCTGGTGCGCCACGGCACGATCGACCGCGAGGACCTGCAGCTGTTCCACCGCACCGACTCGGTGGACGAGGCCTACGAAATCGTCACGCGGGAGCTCACGCAGTACGCTCTTGCCGAGCGCGGAGCGATCCTCTGAATCCTGCGCCCAAACTCGCGTTGTTGACTCGAGAACTCACATCCCGCGCTAGTTCACCCTGATCGTGCGCCAGCATCGTTCAAAGGAGTCTCTCATGAAGGCCGTTGCCCTCGTCCGCTATCTGCCCATCACTGACCCCGAGTCACTGGTCGATGTGGCTCTCCCAGACCCGGCGCCGACCGAACACGACATCCTGGTGCGCGTGGCGGCGGTTTCGGTGAACCCGGTAGACACCAAACAACGCGCATCGGGCAGCAAGGTTGAGGCGCAGCCGCGGGTGCTGGGCTGGGACGCGGCAGGGACGGTCGCGGCGATCGGGCGGCAGGTCACACTGTTCAAGCCTGGCGACGAGGTCTACTACGCGGGGGACGTCACGCGAGCCGGCTCCAACAGCGAGCTGCAGCTCGTTGACGAGCGCATCGTCGCGCTCAAGCCGAGGACGATGGACATGGCGCAAGCCGCCGCGATCCCGCTGACCGCGATTACGGCCTGGGAGGCGTACTTCGACCGCATGAAGATCGATCCCGCGGGTGGGCAGCGCGGCGCCATACTCCTGATCATCGGCGGGGCGGGTGGCGTGGGCTCGATCGGCATCCAGATTGCGAAGGTCGCAGGCCTTAGGGTCATTGCGACGGCCTCACGCCCGGAGACGGTCGCGTGGGCGAAGGACCTCGGCGCCGACCACGTCGTCGATCACTCGCAGCCGCTGCGCCCGCAGATCGAGGCGCTGGGACTCAAATTCGTCGACTACATCGCAAACTTCAACGATACCGATCGATACTGGGAAGCGATGGGCGATCTCATCCGTCCGCAGGGGGCGATCGCGCTGATCGTGGGCAACCGCGGGCCGCTCGCGCAGGAGGGCGTGCGCGGGAAGAGCGCGACCGTCTGCTGGGAGCTCATGTTCACGCGCCCGCGTTTCAAGACCCCCGACATGATCGAGCAGCATCGTCTGCTGACGCGCGTGGCCGAGCTGATCGATGCCGGGCAGACTTCGCGGCACGATGCGGGAATGCCTGCGCCCGATCAACGCGGCCAACCTGCGCGCCGCGCATGCGAAGCTCGAGTCCGGGACGATGATCGGGAAGCTTGTCGTCGCAGGATGGGAGAGCTGAGCGCAATACGCCGATCGCCAGCAGCACCGGGTCCAGGCTCACGCCGGCTGCTGTTCGACGGGCCCGTCAATCGTCACCGGCGCATCGGGCCGGCGGAACCGCTCAATGGTGGCTTTGAGCTCGGGTTTGATGTGGTCTTCGTTATAGCCGTTGAAGATCGTCCCGAGCAGTCCACGGTTCAGGTCGCTGGTGCCCATCACCCAATCGGCGATCGGGAAGGTCAGATTGAGGTTGTGCGCCATCATGATCCCGTAGTTGTGATGCGCCGCGTGGTGACGCCGGATCGTGTTGACGAAGGGCATGTAGCGCACGAACCAGTTGTCGCGCGTGTGACAGCAGTAGTGAAACGTCTCGTAGATGAGGTACTGGCCGACGATGGTGATCATGAGGATGTAGCCCGCGTTGGGGTTCAGCAGCCAGCCGAGCGCTAGCGCGAACGGCGTCCCCAGCGCCATGAAAGTGAAGAGCGCGCGCCACGGGAAAAAGATAATGCGCCACTCTCGCGTCGAGCTGACCGTCATCTCGTTGTCGGTGAAGTACTGGTGATGCTGGCGGGTGTGGCGGTCGTAGATCGCGCGCAGCGCCCACACGTCCACCAAGCGGTGCATGACGTACTTGTGGATCCACCACTCGAACAGGTTCGAGAAGAAGAACACCGGGATCACGAGCAGCCACTCCCAGGTCGCGTTCTCGAGGCGTGAGACGCACCACGAGACTACCGTGATGCCGACGGCGTACATCACCCCGATGTGCACCGGTCCGCTGTAGCGCGGGTGGATCTGGGCCTGGTACTGCTCCCGGAACTTGAGCTGCCGCTCGGACGGGTTGTGACGCTCGACGAGCTCGGTCATGCGAACCTCCCCCTTTATGTGGCAGGGTGCCCCTCACCCAGCCCCCACCCTATCCTCTCCCGAAGGGAGAGGGATTCCCTTGTCTGCCGCCTCTCCCGCGGGAGGAGAGGGGGCGCCTCCTGAAGGAGTTTACGCAAACAACCGGCGTTCAGGCAAACGTGCGGAGCGAGCCCACTGTCGCAGCCGACATCACCGATCGGCAAGAATCCTTGGGACGATTGGGTCTGCTACCATGCCATCGCACGGTTCGCCAACTCGTGCTTCGACTCCGCCCTGTCGGGCTACGCTCACCACGAGCGGAGGTCCTTTCTTTGCCGCGTCCGCCTATCGACGTCGCATCAGGCGCAAGAGCGTGAAGGAGCTGTCGATGAGTCGCAAACGAGATTCGTTGTTGACCCTACTTGAGCGTGCGGATCGCGTCGCCGCCAACGGCTTGGTCGACCGACGCGTGTTCTTGAGACGCGGCATGACAGCGGCCGGAACCGCTGCTGGCGTGATCGCAGCGAGCTGGGCAGTGACCGCGGGCGCCGCCGATTCGATTGGCGACAACGCAATGCCATGGCAGAGGGTACCGGGCGCCCCGTTTCGCCCGTACGGTCAGCCCTCGCCCTTCGCGGGGCCGGTACAGCGCACCGTGCTGCAGCCCTACGGTGAGCTTGCACCAGGCGCCGGCAACTCGATGACGCCGCTGCATGCGCTGCAGGGCACGATTACTCCGAGCGGGTTGCATTTCGAGCGCCATCACAATGGGGTGCCCGCTATCGATCCGTCCAAACACACGCTCACCATTCACGGGCTGGTCGACCGCCCGCTCACGTTCGATATGAACGCGCTCTTCCGTTATCCCATGGTGAGCCGCATCTGTTTCATCGAATGCTCCGGCAACAGCTTTTTCAACACCATGCCCGAACCACAGCAAAAGCCATGCGGCATGATTCACGGGATGGTCTCATGCTCCGAATGGACCGGGGTGCCACTGGCTGTCCTGCTGGAGGAGGCGGGCGTTCGGCCCAACGCGCAATGGATGCTGGCCGAAGGCGCCGATTCCGCCGCGATGAGCCGCAGCATCCCGCTCGACAAAGCCAGGAGCGACGTGATCGTTGCCCTGTATCAAAATGGCGAGCCCGTGCGGCCCGAGCAAGGCTATCCGATGCGTCTGGTAATCCCCGGTTACGAGGGCAACATGAACGTGAAGTGGTTGCATCGCCTCAAGCTTACCGAGGGTCCCACGCAGACCAAAGACGAAACCTCCAAATACACGGACTCGATGCCGGATGGCAAAGCCGAACAGTTTACGTTTGTGATGGGTGTCAAATCGGTGATCACGCATCCCACGGTTGGCGTGAGCATGCAGGGCAAAGGCTTCTATGAAATTTCCGGTCTAGCCTGGTCTGGCGCGGGTAAAGTGAAGCGCGTCGAAGTCTCCGCGGACGGTGGCAGGAGCTGGGGCGATGCGCACCTGCAGGAACCGGTATTGGATAAGAGCCTCACGCGTTTCACCATGGCGTGGCAATGGGACGGCGGGCCTGCGCAATTGCAAAGCCGCGCCACCGACGATCAGGGTCGCGTGCAGGGCACGCGGAAAGACTGGACGGCGAAATATGTGCCCGGGCAGCGGTATCACTACAACGCGATCCAGACCTGGGCAGTCGGCGAGGCAGGGAGGATCAGCAATGTTTATCTCTAGGATGGGGCTTGCGTGTGCCCTGGCCTGCGCGTATCTGAGCGACGCGGTCTGCGCCGGTCCGGCATTGGGACGCAACGCGACCGAAGCTGAAGTCTCCGCCATCGACATCAGCATCCCTCCCAGTGGAGCAGGTCTGCCTGCCGGGAGCGGCACGGCTAAAGAGGGCGCAACCGTCTATGCCGAGAAGTGTGCTGCTTGCCACGGTGAGGGCGGCAAAGGCAAGCCAGCCGACAGGCTCGTGGGTGGGCTAGGGAGCTTGGCGTCGGGACAGCCGGTGAAGACCGTGAACAGTTACTGGCCCTATGCGACCACGCTGTTCGACTATATCCGACGCGCGATGCCATACAACGCGCCGATGTCGCTTACCAACAGCGAAGTGTACGCGGTCACCGCTTATATCCTGGCGCAGGACAAGATCATTGGATCCGAAGAAAGAATCGACGCGGCAACCCTGCCCAAGGTGAAGATGCCGAATCGCGATGGGTTTGTCGATCAATCTGCGATTCGTTGACTGGCGCCGTGCAGGGGCTGAATTTCGGGGAAACCAAACAGCGGCCTGGGCAACGGCTTCATCAGGCGGATCCGGTGCAGCTGCGGATCCACGGTCTTGTCGGGGAGAGACTCGATGTAGCGGACGACGATGTCGGTTCCATCGAGGATCTCTCCGCTTTCGCCTCGCAAGACTCGGATGAAGGTACCGGGCATCTTCGGGCATTCGCACCCATTGATCTCCTCGGGGTCGTCTGCATACCAATATCCTGCGTAGGAATAGACGGCCTCCGGATCGAGCGGCTTACCGTTGACGCGGATGTTGGACGCTCGGAATCCAAACGCTCGGTAAGGGTCGAGATCGAGCGTGAGACCGCTGAAGCCGAACAGCCAGCCGCCCGTCCAGTTTGCTGGGTTCGGGTCCAAAGACCCTTCAGCCGAATTTTCAAGCTGGCGCTTCAGCCAGCGCCCCTGAATCCGGACGACACCGATCTCCGGGCCGATGGCGATGAAGTGATAGAGATCCTCCAGCTTGATCGGTCCCGGTGGGACCACCGTTCCATAGCGAAATCCGCGCATGGCCGCGACGTCCGCTTTCGAGACGATCCGGAAGGCATCGGCGAGGAAATCGTGCGCGGAGCCTTCGATCACGGCGGGCATATCACTGGCCGAAAAGCTGTGTCGATGCAACGCAACCTTGGTGTAGCCCACCACCGTGTCGATGGGACGCGTCAGACGCGCGCCATTGAACGGGTTGACGTGCTGGACGAAATCGGGCCCGCTCACGAAGGGTTTGCGCGCCTGCTTCACGGCCTGCGCGATGCCGGCGTGCTCCGGTATGGCGCTGCTGATGATATGGGCAGTCCAACGCCAGCTCTCCAAGCGGCCATTGCTGATCTTGAGATTGAGTTCCCCCAGCATGGTCCCATCCTGACCTTCTTCGACCACGATCGTGCCGGTCTTCGTGATCACCGGTTCGCGTGTTTCCTCGTGCATGTCGGAGGACAGGATGACGTCGATTCCGGGATACTGCTCGGCGAGCCGGATGTTGTTGGCCAAACCCAGCTCGGAAGCCACGACGAGCAGGTCGACCTTCTCGACGTTGCGCAGGATGGGGATAAATTCTCCGAGTTCCGTCTCCCCGCTGGAGAACACAAGACTCTTGGTAACCGTTCTTCCGACAGCGGGCAGACCGCGATCTGTAGTCAGTCCCAGAACGCCTACCTTCAGCCCGCCGAACTGTTTGATCAAATAAGGAGGCAGGACGCGTTGGCCGCCCAACACCGGAAAGAAGGTTTGGGGTTCGGCGTCGACCGTCACGTAGTACAGGTTCGCCGCGATCGCGTTCCAGTTTGCTTTCGGCGCCTTGCCGGCGAACATCTCCACGAAGCGCCAGCTGCCATAGACGTAATCCCAATTGCCCGGGTTGAATGCGTCGATCTCGAAGCGGTTCAGCACGTCGATGATCGCCTGTCCGCGCGTGAAGAGGGCTTCGGCGGACCCCTGAACCGTATCGCCGCTGTTGATCAGGAGGGTGTTTTTCTCTCGTGCGCGGATTTCCTGAATTCTTGTGTAGATCCGAGCGAGACCCCCCAGGGTTTGGTCGCTTTGGCCCTCTCGAGCGCTGGGGCGTGGAACCAGGTGGCCGTGGAGGTCTCCCATGTGAATCAGGGTGACCTCGCCGCTGCCGCTGGCAAAGACGGGCGCACTGCTGAACAGGCCGGCGGCAATCGATCCTGACACTAACAGTGCCGCAACTGCTTTCGTGATTCGTCCTCCTTCCTTTTCACCTGATAGGCAAAATAAGTATGTAGAGGCTCTCACGTTCGCGGGAGTTTCCTCGCTTGGGCGCCGCTTCAGCCGCGGCAGGGATCGAATCGCATTCTTGTGGGCAGCCGGAATATACCGCAAGGGGGCGGGTAGGGGGTGGGATGAAGGTCGGATACAGCGTACTATTCGCATAGAGTAAGCG
Organism: uncultured beta proteobacterium; assembly: GCA_963705615.1. Classification (GTDB taxonomy): domain Bacteria; phylum Pseudomonadota; class Gammaproteobacteria; order Burkholderiales; family SHXO01; genus SHXO01. The sequence goes on from CAVPKE010000008.1 coordinate 86,427, forward strand.
TGGTCAAATTTCACTGTCGATCTCGAATTGCAAGCCGATATACGGGGACTATGGATATTTTCTATTACTGGCGAGACTACGATGCCGACCTGAACGCCGGTAGGGTCGGCTGGCTTCATGTGAGCCGCACGAAGCTGACGGAGCTGAAAGAGCGGCATCCGGATTGGATCTGGGCTTTTCGTCGGCCGAAACGCAGCAAGACGGGACTGCAACTCCTCGCACGCTTGAGATGGACCGATGCTCCCGTGGTCAAGCTGCCGATCGAGAAAGGCACTCCTGCCATTTACTATGATCCGGCCGAGTCGGTTCGTTTCTCCAATACAGACGAGGAGGCGAGACTGGCCGAGGTGACCACCATCATGCGCGCAAGGTTTCCGAACGCGTTCCTCGCCAACTTTCGTGGAGACGCCGGCGTGCACCCGATGGAGGCGGATCTGCTGGCGCAGTTCGTCCCCAAGCTCGCTTCATACCCCGTAGAGCCGTTCCCCGGGTTTCCGGTTGCCACGGCGCTATAACGCTCACTTCGCGCGCTCGCGTTGAGGCGCTTCGCGCGGGGATGGGTGATCGCGTCCAGGCGTTCGCGGCGTACCGTCGGTAGAGATTCGAGGTAGCGTCTTTGCCCGAGACCCACTTGGGGCCAAGATCCCGGGGACGCACCCCCGAATCTGCCTGGCATCCAAAGCGATGACGATGCAAGTTCTTGCATGCGTTGCGAAGGTGTTGTTGGCGCTGTGGGGCGCCGTCGCGTTCATCCTGCCGTGCGCGGCGGCGGAGAGGTGGAGTCCCGCGCACGTTGTCATCGTGATCCTGGAGAACAAGTCTTTCCAGGAAATCATCCGCGATCGAGAGATGCCGTATCTGAACGCGCTGGCGCAGCAGGGCGCACTGATGACGCGGGCCTACTTCGCGCAGATCCCCTACGGCATCGTTCCCGCAGGCTACTCCGCGCGCCTTCCGGCGCGGCCCAGCCAGCCCAATTACTTGTACCTGTTTTCCGGGCACCATCAAGGCATGTTGCCGGCCTGGTTTCAGGACCCGCGATCGCCTTACGTGGGAAACGCGATCAACGACCCTGCAGGCAATCGGCTCCCCGGCCCGGTATTGACGACTCCGATCGGGATCGCCAACGCTCTGGTACCGGCGAGCATGCGTCCGTTTACGGCGCCGAACCTGGGCGCTGCTCTCATCGCGAGCGGCAGAACCTTTGCAACCTTCTCGGAGTCGCTGCCCCACCCGCGCTACGACAAGGAGGGCGACCCCGTGCCCATCGGCGATCTCTACCGGCGCAAGCACAACCCGGCCATCAACTGGATCGACTTCGGCAGTCGTCCCGTCGCCGCGGAGGAGCGCAAGTTCCTGTTGCCTGTGGAGACCAACCTCGGGTTCGCGAACACCACCGACCCGCACGATGGCACGCACTACCGCGGCTTCGCGGTCGACGCGCAGGGCAACCGCATCGGGTTCGAGAGCCTGCCCACCGTGTCCATCGTGGTGCCGAACGAGCAGCACGACATGCATAGCGCTGGCAAACAGGCATGCAATGTCTGGCTCGAAGCGCACATCAAGCCTTATGCCGATTGGGCGCGGGAGCACGACAGCCTGCTCATCGTGACTACCGACGAGGACGGCACGACCAACTCATCTCACGGGAATCCCTATCAGACCGGTATCGACCCCATCGTCACGTTCTTCTATGGGCCGCCGGGCAAGGTGATCCCCGGAAGATACGACGAGCGCATCGATCACCTCAACGTCCTGGCCACGGTGCTCGATCGCTACGGCCTGCTCGAGGAATTCAAGCAAGACTTCATGCGGGTGCACCGCGGGCCCGAGGCCGAGAATATGGGTGCGAACCTGCGTCCGATACGGGATGTATTCGCCGAGGGCCCGAAGCTCGCGCCGATTCCGGAGTCGGAGTACTGACACACGTGCACGGACCCTCACACCACCAGTACCGCCCGATGCGCTTCGGCCCGGAACTGGGTTTCGTAGAGGCGCCGGTACAGACCGTCCTGCTCGACGAGTCGGGCGTGGGGTCCGGTCTGCACGATCCGCCCTTCGTCCTGGACCACGATCCGGTCGGCGTGCAGGACGGTCGACAGCCGGTGCGCGATGATCACGCAGGTGCGGTCTCGCATCAGGCGTCCAAGAGCGTCCTGGATGAGCCGCTCGCTTTCGCTGTCGAGCGCGCTGGTCGCCTCGTCCAGGATCAAAATTCGCGGATCGATCAGAAACGCGCGCGCGATCGCGAGCCGCTGTCGCTGGCCGCCCGACAGCTTCGTGCCGCGCTCCCCGAGCAGCGTGTCGTAGCCCTCAGGCAGGTCGGCGATGAACTCCTCCACGTGTGCGGCGCGCGCGACCGCCAGCAGCTCCTCATCCGAGGCATCCGGCTTGCCGTAGAGGATGTTCTCGCGCACCGTGCCCGAGAACAGGATCGTGTCCTGGGCCACGATGCCGATCTGGCCGCGCAGGGAACGTAGGGTGACCTCGCGCAGGTCGATTCCGTCCGCCAGCACGCGGCCGGCCGTCGGATCGTAGAAGCGCGGGATCAACTGCACCAGCGTGGTCTTGCCTGCGCCGCTCGGACCGACCAGGGCCACCACCTCTCCGGCCCGGATGCGCAGATCGATGCCGCTGAGAATGAGCCGCTCGGGCGTGTAGCCGAAGTCCACGTGCTCGAACGCGATCTCGCCCTTGAGGCGCGGCAGCCTGCGGGCCTTCGGCCGCTCGGTGACCTCCGGTGCGGTGTCGAAGACCTCGAAGATGCGTTCGATCGCCGCGAGCGAGTTGTGCAGCACCGTGTTCATCTCGCTGATGCGGTTGACCGGGAAGTAGAGCTGGCGCAGCAGGAGGATGAACGCGATCACCTCGCCGATCGTGCTCTCGCCCCTTGAAAATGCGGTAGCCGCCGTACCAGATCAGCGCCAGGGTGGCCATCTCGGTCAGCCATTGCACCAGCGTGCTGGACAGGTTGGTGATGCGCGCGTTGTCCATGACCAGGTCGTAGAGGTTGCGCGCGCTGGCGAAGAAGGCGCGCGTCTCGCGCTGCTCGCTGGCGAAGCTCTTGACCAGCGCATAGCCCGCAACGCGCTCCTGCAGATCGCCGGAGAACTCCTCCATCGCCTCCTGCACCTGCTTGGACGTGCGCTTGGACTCCGCCCCGAACGTGCGCATGCACAGGATGTACAGCGGGAATACCAGCAGCGAGACCAAGGTCAGCTGCACGTCCATGGAGAGCAGCAGGGCCAGGTAGAACACGCAGGCCACGACGTCCATCCAGATGTTCGTCATGGCGGCGCCGACGAAGTTCTGCGCCAGCGCGATGTCGGCCGTCAGGCGCGAGACGATGCCGCCCGACTGGCGCGCCTGGTAGAACGAATGACTCAAGCGCTGGACGTGCTGGAACAGGTCGGTGCGCAGATCGAGCATGACGCGATGGCCGGCGATCTGTGCCCAGTAGCTGCGGTAGTACATCGCCACGCCCCACACGGCATACACGACCAGCAGCGTCGCCGCCAGGATGTTGAACAAACCCCACGGCGTGGTCGCATTCCAGCCGGCCGGCAAATGGGATGCGACCCATGCGAGATAGTGTTCGGTGGCTCTGAAGACGGGATCGGTGGGCTGCACCGCGACGCCGGACGGCGGCACCAGCCGGTCGGTCATGTAGCGCAGCGCAATCGCGAACGCGGCCGGCAGTGTGAACTTGAGCACGCCCGCCAGCGTTGCCCCCACGATCAGCCAGGCGTAGGGACGCACGTAGCGCAGAAAACGGCGCACGGGCGGGGGGTGCTTCACTGGGGTGGCTTCAGGGGACTGGGCGTGCACGGTAGGACAGCAACTTCCAGGAGCGGAACGCGGCCAAACGGGCGCCTGCCAATTATCTCAGAATTCCGTCGGGGGCCTGGGGCGCGTAACGTGGTCAGACCAGCCCAACACCGGGTATTCTTCGAATAGAGGAAAAGAATGACACTGGTTCGCATCATCGCCATCGCGGTGCTGACGCACATGGCGTTCGTCGCCGCGCGCATGACCGCTTCGCTCTACGCGCTGGCGAACCACGCGTCGACCTTCACTGTCGGCGTGATCATGGCGCTGTTCGCCCTGGTGCCGATGCTGATCGCGGTGCGCGCCGGCCGCTGGCTCGACGCGGTGGGGCCGTGGCGCCCGACCCTGATCGGGACGCTGTTCATGCTCGGAGGCGTGCTGCTGCCGGCGGTCTTTCCCTACGCGACCGCCGACGTGGCGCCTCTGCTGGTCGCGGCCGCCCTGATCGGCACCGGCCCCACGTTGACGATGCTCTCGATGCAGCAAGTCGTCGGCGATCGTGCCGACCCGAACCGCCGGGCGGCGGCGTTCTCGTGGCTGGCGCTGGGCGCGTCCGTTTCCGGTTTCACCGGGCCGGTCCTGAGCGGGCTGCTCATCGACTCGTTTGGACATCGCGCCGACCTTCGGCGTGCTGGTGGGGGTGGTGCTCGTCGCGCTGGCGCTGATATGGATCAATCGTGGGCTGCTGCCCGAGCGCGATGGCAAACTGAGCGGTCCGGAGCCCCTGCACCCGTTCGAGCTGCTGAAGCACACCGAGCTGCGGCATGTGCTGATCGCCTCGGCGCTGGTCTCGATGTCCTGGGACCTGCAGACCTTCGTGGTTCCGGTGCACGGCACGCGCGTGGGTCTGTCGGCTTCCGAGATCGGCTTCGTGCTCGGCTGCTTCGCGCTGGCGACTTTCACGATCCGGCTTGCCATGCACTGGCTGTCGCAGCGGTTCACCGAATGGCAGGTGCTGACCTATACGCTGTTCTGCGCCACGCTCGCGTTCGGACTGTTCCCGTTCTTCTCGTCCCTCGTGCCGCTGATGGCGGTCGCCTTTCTGCTCGGACTGGGGCTGGGCGCCGCGCAGCCGAACGTGATGTCGCTGCTGCACTCGCGCTCGCCGCAGGGCCGGGTGGGCGAGGCGCTAGGGCTGCGTTCGACGATCATGCACAGCAGCCAGGTCGTGCTGCCACTGGTGTTCGGCGCCTTCGGCTCGGTGCTGGGGGTCGGGGCGATGTTCTGGACGATGGCTGCAGTGGTGTGCTCAGGGGGCGTGGCGGCGGTCCGCTGGGGAAAGCACAGGCGCGAACCGACGCACCGGCACCAGACCGCGTGAGGTGCCCTGGTGTCTTTGGAGTGAGCTCATGCTCTCGCGCGCCCTGTAGCGGAGCAGTGAAGGATCGAGAAATATCACTGCCTGAAACCATTTGAGGCAGTCCCGGAATGGTGCTAAGGTCAAACCGGCAGTGGCCAAGGGAGGGTTGCTCATGACTTGCGCCGATTCTCGTTGGATTCCGTTGGCAGGTGGATGCGTGTTGACGTTGCTGAGCCTGGCGGCAAGCACAATGTCTATCGCTCAGACGGCAGATCTTCAACTGGGTGCCATGTACGAGTGCCCAAACGCCGTGAGCTTCAAGGTCTTCTCTTGCGCCGGCTCGGGAAACGCGGATGCGTGCGATGTTGAAGCCGCCGTTCGTGGACAGCCCTCCCAGCGCGGCAAGTCGACCCGCCAGCAGGTGATGATGCTGCTTCAGCTGTGTCACTTACAAACACCGGCGGAGACCCAGGCCGCGACAGGCGGCGCTGAGGCTAAGGCCAGTCCACAAGCCGATACCAATGGATTCAAGATCGGGGAAACGGTCAGCGTCGCGACCGCCGGCGGCTGGTACGCTGCTGTGATCCTGCGGGCAAACGGGGATTCTTATTTCGTGCGCCTCGGCCCATCCATCGAGGTCTGGAAGTCCTATCCCACCGAACTGCGCCGAATCGGACCGCTTACCGATGTCGACAAGGCGCGTGGCTTGTTCGCGCTGCACGAAAAAGTACAGGTCAACGTCGAGGGAAAATGGGTCGAGGGCGAGATTATCGCGGAGTTGGGAATGGAGTACCAAGTTCAACTGGCAGATAATCGCAGCGCCTGGGCAAGCGCGCAGCACATGCGCCGTGTAGCAGCGCCGGCGAAGGCTGCGCCGCAAGCCGCCGGTGGGCCGCCTAAGCCGGGGTTGAAAAGCTGCGCGGGAAAGTTCGACGGACGGTACGCGTCTACCACCAGTGCGATGGGCAGCTTCCAGATTGTTTTCCGCTCGGGCAAGGCAACCTTGAAGTCGCTGGGCGACGCGGAGGAATTCGAGTGCTGGATGGACGGCGAGAAGATTTACCTGCACAAACCCGGTGAGCCCACCGACACCGACATGCCTATCGACATCAACAATGACGGAACACTGGAGACGCCTTTGGGAGAGATCAAGAAGAAGGGCAACTAAGGGGGTGTCCAATAGGGAGAGAGGAGGCGCAGACGCTGCGCCGGGACGGTACTGACGTCGTGACCAGCAGCCTCCAGAGCGACGCAGGCGTCATGGCCCAAGTTCTCGTAGAGCTTGAGCTTCACGCCCCGTCTTCGATCGGAATGGGCACGAAGCGCTCACGGGCCATCTCCGATCCATAGGCAATGCACGCCTGGATGTCCTCGCGCGTTAGCCCTGGATTATTCTATCCCGGCGGCCCGCCAGCGCTGGCGGGGCTCGGATAGTACTTACAATCCATGGTCGATCGTGGCAAGTGACTCTCCACCCTAGGCCGCATATTTCCCGCCCGGCTCGGTGAGAAAGCGGAGCACGATCTCGGCGTAGCGCTCGGCCTCGACGATGGGCAGGAAGTGGCCCCCGCCGTCGAGTAGCACCAGGCGCGCTCCGGGAATCGCCTGCGCCAAGGCGCGTGAGAAGTAGGCGGGTGTGATCCGGTCGTCGAGAGCGGCGATCACCAAGGTGGAGCAGCGGATGCGCGACGCGAGCGCTCGTCCATCGAAGCGCAGCAATGCTTCGATGCGGCTGATCATGATCTCCGGGGACGAAGCACTGGTCACCGACCGTGCTTCCGCTTCGGCCACCTCCCGGTCGTGCTCTCGCAGCCATTCCGGCGGGTAGAGAAGAAGGCTTCCTTCCCGTGTGTACAGCTCCATCCCCGCGCTGCGCAGCAAGTCTCGGCGCAGCTCGAACAGGCGCGCGAAGTAAGCGTCTGCGTGCGTCCAGGTGGAAGACAGGACCAGTCGCGAGATTCGGTCCGGCTGTGTCGCTGCAAGGTACTGCCCAATGGCCCCGCCGGTGGACTGCCCGACCAGCGCAGTGCTGTCGATGTCGAGGTAATCCATCAGCGCCAGCGTGTCGCCCGCCATCTGCTCAATGGAGTAGGCGATGGCATCGCGGCTGCTGCGGTCGACGCCCCGATGGTCGTGGACGACGACGGTAAAGTGCTCCGCGAGGCGGGGCACCTGCAGGCTCCAGAAACGAGCCGACCCATTCAGGCCGGACACCAGCATCAGCGGCGACCCCGAGCCACTCGTCTCGAAGTACAGCTGGCCGCCTGGTATGGGCGCGAACGGCACGGCGGTCTAGCCAAGCCAGCGTAAGGTTAGGCGCCGATTGGAGGGCCGAAGCCGGTACGCGTTTCCACCGCGAGCGTGTCGTCGGGACGGTCGAAAGGCTCGGGTGCCGGCTCACCCGCCACGCGCGGCCGGCCGATGCCGGCGAAGAACTCATCGAGCCCGGGTGGCAGAAAGGTCCAGGTGAACTTGAGCGGGCCGGGGCCTTCATTCACGATCTTGTGCTTCACCCAGCGCCCCAGATAGGCCGTGGTTCCGGGCACAAACGGATGCGGCTCACCGTCCACGAGGATGGCGCCTGCGCCCTCGAAGCAGAACAGAATCTCCTCGTTGCGCGAGTGCCAGTGTTCGCGAACGTAACCGCCCGGCGCCACTACTTGAATGCCCATCGTCACTTGATTGGAGGAGCAGTTGTCCGGATTCACCTTGACGGTCGCGTAGCCGTTGGCAGGCTTGGGTTGCCAGTAGCTCGCGCCTTCGTCGGGCTGGAGCACGAACCTGGAACCCTTGTTCGCGGGCGTGCCCTTGGGATCGGTTTGGCTTCTGTGGTTCATTTGGCGGCTCCTCGAAGTAAGAACCAGCTCCCACTCATGCTATCGGAAAAACGGCGAGCACCGGGAAAGCTGTGCTCCGGGTGAGCCGGGGACGCAAACGATGGGGGCCTGGAGCTCGCGGTATATTGGCGGGTACGGGAGCGGGCCAGGAAACTCGGGAGGAGAACATGCAACGCATGACAGGCGGCCGGGCTGTGGCAGCGGCGCTCAAGGCCGAAGGCATCGAGCACGTATTCGGCATCGTCGGCACGCACGACTGTCCGCTGTTCGACGGGGTGTTCGACGATCCGTCGTTCCAGGTGGTGACGGTGCGCCACGAGCAGGGCGCATCGTTGATGGCCGCGGGCTACGCGCGCGCCTCCGGAAAGATCGCCGCCTGCTTCGTGGTGCCGGGGCCCGGCCTCACCAATGCGCTGACCGGGATCGGCATGGCCTATTCGGAATCGGCCCCGATGCTGGTCTTCGGCGGGCAGAACACGCTGGCGCAGCTCGAGCGCGAAGGCGGGCATTTTCATGAGCTGGCCAACTCGGTGGGGGTGGCCGGCTCGGTGTGCGGTTATGCGACGCGGGTTGCGACGCCGGGCGACGTTCCCGAAAGTGATCCGCGAGGCGATGCGCGCGATGCGTTGCCAGCGTCCGCGGCCGGCCTACATCGAGATGCCGCTCGATGTTCAGAGCGGCGAGGCGGACGTCGCGCTGCTGCCGCCCGAGCGGTACAGCCGGCCCGGCGGGCGATCCGGCGAGCATCGCCCGTGCGGCCGAGGCGCTGAAGTCGGCCAAGCGCCCGTTCATCTTCGCCGGGGGCGGCGTGGAGAATGCGGGAGCCACGCAGCCGCTGGTGCGCGTGGCGGAGCTGCTGGGCGCGCCGGTGGTGACCAGCGTGTTCGGGAGAGGGGCGATCTCGGACCGGCATCCGCTCGCACTGGGCGACGGCTGGGGCCGGTTCGAATCTGTACGACGAGCTGCTCACGCAGGCCGATCTCGTGCTGGTGGTCGGATCGCGCATCGACGTGGTCTCCGACTGGAATGTCGGCGCGCGCTTTCCGCAGCGGATCGTGCAGGTGGATATCGACCCGCTGGTGGTCGGACAGCGGCGGCCGGTGGAGGTGGGCATCGTCGGCGACGCGGCGCTCGGTGCTCGATGCGCTGGTTGCGCAGCTCGGCGGTGGCCAGGCGCGGCGCGTGCTGGTTCGACGCCGCGGGCTTCCGCCGCCGCAAGCAGGCCGCAGATGGTGGAGCGCGCCGGGCCGGTGCTCAAAGTCGATCGAGGATCTGCGCGCAGCGCTGCCGGACGACACCATCTTCGTGGACGATCTGACCTTGGTCGGCTACTGGATGCCGCTGCTGCTGCCGACCTACCGGCCGCGCACGCTGATCCATCCCGGGACGTACGGGACGCTCGGCTACTCGCTGCCGGCGGCGATCGGCGCGAAGCTCGCCTGCCCGAAGCAGCCGGTGGTGTCGATCTGCGGCGACGGCGGCTTTCTCTTCACGATGCAGGAGCTGGCGACGGCGCAGCGCCCAGAACCTGGACCTGATCGTGCTGGTGTTCAACGACAACGCGTTCGGCGCGATCCGGAAGTATCAGGATCGGATGTTCGGCGGCCGGCACATCGGCGCGGAGCTCAAGAACCCGGATTTCGTGAAGCTCGGCGAAGCGTTCGGGGCGAAGAGCGCGCGGGTGGAAGCGAAGGATCTCGGCGGCGCAGTGCGTCGCGCGCACGAGGCCGGTGGATTGTGGCTGATCGAGATCCCGTTCGCACCCGAAGGACTCGGTGGAGATGGTGCCGTGGATGCCGTGATGGGGTAGGCGGAGGAACTCCTTCGGCGAAGTTCGCACCCCGCAGACGGGCTTTGATCACTCGAATGAAGCACGCGGCTCCGTCTACGTTCGAGCGTCGAGCCGTAACACATCGCGCAATCCTGGCGATCGCCGCGCCCATCATGATCTCGAACGTGTCGACGCCGCTGCTCGGTATCGTCGATACGGGCGTGGTGGGGCAGCTGCCGGATCCGGCCTACATCGGCGCCGTGGCTCTGGGCGCGCTGGTGTTCAACTATGTGTTCTGGGGGTTCGGGTTTCTGCGCATGGGGACCACGGGCCTCACCGCGCAGGCGTTCGGGGCCGCCGACGCCGCGGAGATTCGCGCCAGCCTGGGACGTGCGGTGCTGATTGCTCTTGTCGTCGGTGCGAGTCTGATCGTTCTGCAGTGGCCCGATCCGTGAGGCCGCATTCGCGCTGCTCGACGGCAGCCCGAGAGTGGAGAGACTCGCGCGCGACTATTACGACATCCGCATCTGGGCCGCGCCGGCTACGCTGATCAACTACGCGCTGCTCGGCTGGTTCATCGGCATGGGCCGTGCGCGTGTCGCGCTTACTCTGCAGCTCGTGCTGAACATCACCAACATGCTGCTGGACGCTTTCTTGGTGTTCGCGCTCGGGCTGGGCGTCAAAGGCGTGGCAGGCGGCACGGTCCTGGCGGAGGTGGTGGCGGCCGCGACGGGATTGGTCATCGCGGCCCGTCAACTGCGCACCTTCGGCGGACGCTGGGACGTTGCCCGGCTGACGGCAGCGGATCGCTTGGCGCGCACCGTAGCCGTCAATCGCGACATCATGATCCGCTCGCTGGCGCTCATCTTCATCTTCTCGTGGTTCACGGGGCAGGGGGCGAAGCAGGGCGATACGATCCTGGCCGCGAACGCGGTGCTGATGAACATGGTGGCGGTGACGGTGTATTTTCTGGACGGCTGGGCATTCGCCGCGGAAGCGCTCGTCGGCAGGGCAGTGGGCGAAGCGAATCGCGCGGGTCTATCCGCCGCCGTCCGCATGACCACCTGGTGGGCGGCAGGAGTGGCAGTGCTGACTTCGGCGGTGGCGCTGCCTTTCGGGTCGGCGATCATCGACGTATTGACGGTGGACGAGACGGTCCGTGCTGCTGCCCGCGTATACCTGCCGTGGGCGGCGCTGGTGCCGCTCGTGGGCGTGTGGTGCTTTCAGCTCGATGGCATCTTCATCGGGGCGACGCGCGCAGCCGAGATGCGCAATGCGATGTTGATGTCCGTGGGTATCTTTCTCGCCGGATGGTGGCTGCTCAGGCCGTGGGGCAACCACGGCCTATGGGCGGCCCTGTATGTCCACTACGCCGCGCGCACGGGAACGCTGCTGTACTACTTTCCGACTCTGGTGCGATCGGTGCCCGCATGAAGGTGGCTACATAGTAGCAGCGGGGATCCGCGTCTTGCCGCGCACGCGAGATCGGCGGTTGTCAACCCTCGAAACGGCGTCCGACCTTCGCGCGGGCTCCTGACTCCCGCTGGCGACGGCAATAGTGCTCTTCGTCGTACCTTCACCGGAACGTAAACGAGGCTTCACGTTGGAGTGCGAAGCTAGGCTTGCGCCCGGGCCAATCGTTGGATACCGGGGTCGCATCGCTTTGCAATCTTTCGTCCGCACTTTCCAAGACAGGAGAACGTCATGCGCAACCTGAGTTTGTTGGCGGCAGCGGGGCTCGCCTTTGCAACCGCTGGCGCTTTTGCCGGAGGGGATTTGGATTTTGGCAAGATCCGCGATCGAGAGCTGGAAGCCTTGGCGCCGACGCTGTTCGGCGTTTTCGGTCCCTTGCACGAGTCCTCGACGAAAAGCATCGACAAAACGATGGCCGATGCGAACCCCGCCGCGCTCGCAACGGTGGCAAAGAGCCTGAAGGTACGCGTGGTGACGTCGGGAGTCGCCGCCCCCAACATCGACATGATCGCGTTGTGGCCGGACGACCAGGCGCCCACACATCTGATCTTCTGCAACGAGGAAGGTCCGGCCCAAGCCGGTGTGCAGCGCTTGCGCCTCGCTGACGGCAAGGTGGAGACCATTCTCACCGGCACTAATTCGTGCGATCCGGTGCGGCGCACCGCCTGGGGTACCATCCTCGTCGGCGAAGAGTCCGGCAACACCGGCCAGGTGCTCGAAATCATCAACCCGATCAACACCACGGGGGTCTTGTTCGATCGGGTAGCCGGCACCTTCTCCGGCGGCACCGGCGCGGGGAATATTGCGACCCGTTACGCGCTGGGTCGCCTGTCCTTCGAGGGGATGGCGCTGTATCCCAACGGAGTGATGTACTACGGCGACGAGAACCGGCCAGCGACCGGGACCGCGGGTGGCGCCTACTTCAAGTTCGTGCCCGCGACGCCTCATACCGGTAGCGCACCGATCAGCAATCTTGCCGATTCGCCGCTCGTCGCGGGCAAGGTCTACGGGCTGCGTCTGGGCAAGCGCAGCGGCAACACGGACTACGGCCAGGGCTCCAACACCGGGCTCGGTACCTGGATAGAAGTGGTGAACGCGAACAACGCGGATCTGCGAGCGGCGGCCGCGGCCCTGAAGCTCACCGGCTACTACCGGCCGGAGGATATAGACATCGATCGGCGCGCCCTCGCTGATGGAAAGGTGCGCTTCTGTGGCAACAACACCGGCAACGAAGGGGATGACCACAACTGGGGCGAGTCGATCTGCATCACCGATGGCACGCTGGTGGAGGCGACGGCCAACACGGCCGACACCCGAGGTCCAGCTCTTCGTGGTGGGCACACCCGAGCTGGCCATGATGGACAACATGGCCTACCACCCCAAGCGCGGTTTCTGGATCCTGCACGAAGACGGCGATTCACCCACCACGCGCGGACGCAATAACGATCTTTGGGCCTGCCTGGACGACGGGGACGATGACGACAGCCTCTCGGACGGCTGCATCCGGGTCGCAACGCTGAACGATCTGACTGCAGAGTGGACCGGCGGGATTTTCGACGCGTCGGGTACGCGCTTCTACGTGAGCGTGCAGCACAACATCACCGGACACGGGGTGATTCTCGAAATCTCGGGCTGGCACTGAGTGCTGATCGCCTCATGCGCCGCGCCGGAGGTGTTTCCGGCGCGGCGGTGGGACCAGCACTGGCGCTCTGTTACTAACACCAGTTCAAGCCTGAACCGGCAGCCTTGGGTGGGTTCAAGTTCCTAATGCAGCACGAAGCGTCCGCCCGCCTGGGAATGACGGTGTTTCGGCCACGCTTCGTCACCAGTCACGCGCCGCTATATCTGGAATTCGATCAGGAACGGTCCGCGCCGCCAGCGGCCGCTTTGAACGCGTCGGCAAAGCCCTCGAGCGTCTCCACGCGCGTGGCCTCCACGCCCATGCCGTCGGCAAGCTTGATCCAGTCGAGCGCGGGCCGGGCAAGGTCGAATAGCTCGTTCGACACGGGCCCGGGCTGCGCGCCCACCGCGAGCAGCTCGCCATGCAGGATCTTGTAGATGCGATTGGCGAAGACGACGTTGATCACGTCGAGCTTCTCGCGCGCCTGCGTCCACAGCGCCTGCAGCGTGTACATGCCGGCGCCGTCGGCCTGCAGGCAGACGACCTTGCGTCCGGGGCAGGCCAGCGCCGCGCCGGTGGCGCAGGGAAACCCGATGCCGATCGCACCACCCGTGTTCTGCAGCCAGTCGTGCGGCGCTGCGCCGAAGGTCGGCGCGAACAGCGCGCGACCGGAGGTGACCGCGTCCTCGGCGACGATGCAGTTCTCGGGCAGCAGCGCGGCCAGCGTGTTGGCGAAGGCCTCGGGCTCGAATTTTCCGCGGACGAGCTGCGGCTTCGTTCCGCCGTCCGGAATCGGTACGCTCTTCGGTGCACCCAGCTCGTCGGCCAGCCATTCGAGCGCGGCGACCGCGTCCTGCTCCGGGCCGGGCGAGCACGTGCGTGACTGCGTCGGGCGGCGAGGTCAGGCTCGGCTTGCCGGGATAGGCGAAGAACGCGGTCGGCGGTTTCGCACCGACGAGAATCACGTGCCGCGTGCCCGCGAGCACCTTGAGCGCGTTGTCCACCACGTAGGGAATGCGATCCACCGGCACGCGCCCGCGGCCGCGCGCCATGCGCGGGACCTGGGTGGGTGTGCGCAGCTTCGCGCCGCTGACGTGCGCAACGCGGTGGGCCGCAACCAGGCCCGCTTCGGACAAGGCCTGGCCGGACAGGATCAGCATCGCCGGCTCGCGGCTGCGCAGCGTCCGCGCGATCGCGCGCAGTATGTCGGGCGCGACGGCCGGACGGGCGGGCACCGGCAAGCGGCGCGCCGACTTCACCGCCTTCGTTCCACGCCGTGTCGGCCGGCAGGATCAGCGTGGCGATCTGCCCGGGCGGAGTCATGGCCGCCTGCACCGCCGCTGCGGCGTCCGCGCCCACGCGCGCGGACGGAGGTGCTGGTGCGCACCCAGTGCGAGACCGCACGTGCGAGCCCCTCCGTGTCGGTTGTGAGCGGTGGGTCGTACGGGCGGTGATAGGTGGCGTGGTCGCCGACGATGTTCACCATCGGCGCATTCGCACGGCGGGCGTTGTGCACGTTGGCGATGCCGTTGGCGAAGCCCGGCCCGCAGTGCGTCAGCGTCGCGGCGGGCTTTCCGGCCATGCGCGCATAGCCGTCGGCGCACCCGGTGACCACCGTCTCGGCCAGGCCGAGGATGCAGCGCATACCCTCGACTTTGTCGAGCGCGGCGACGAAGTGCATCTCCGAGGTGCCGGGGTTGGCGAAGCAGGTATCGATGCCGCTGGCGAGCAGGGTGCGGACGAGGCTTTCGGCGCCGTTCATCGGGAGAATCATTTAGACTTGTTGGGGTGGATCGTCGAAGTATACGATGTGTTCACCTGCATCGTTCTTGCCGCGCCAACATATCGATAGGAGGTTTGTTGTGATCAAATTCTATTTCAATGCCGCCCCCAACCCCACCAAGGTTGCGCTATTCCTCGAGGAGGCGGGACTGCAGTACACAGCCATCCCCGTGGACACGCGTAAAGGGGAGCAGTTCAGTCCGGATTTCTTGGCAGTGAACCCCAACGGCAAGGTTCCGGCCATCGTCGACGGAGATGCAACGGTCTTCGACAGCAACGCAATCCTCTTATACCTCGCGGACAAGACGAAGCTGTTTCTGCCGGCGCAAGTGGACCGTCCGGCTGTACGGGGCCAGTTGCTGTCCTGGTTGATGTTCGTGGCGAGCGGCGTCGGTCCTTTCTCAGGGCAGGCGGTCCACTTTCGTCACTACGCACCGCAGCCAATGGAATACGCCCTCAACCGGTACGACTTCGAAGCAGAACGACACTGGAAGATCATCGATGACAGGCTCGGGCGTCAAGCCTATATGGTGGGCTCCAAATACTCGATCGTCGATATGTGCGTGTGGGGCTGGGCGCGCCTGGTGCCCCATGTTCTCGGGAATGCGGAAGCCTGGGGCCAGTTTTCACACCTCAAGCGACTCGTGGACGAGATCAACGCGCGTCCGGCCGCGGCTCGCGTCGAAGAGCTGAAACGCAGGCATACGTTCAAGACGGAGATGGATGAAGAGGCTCGGCGCTTCATGTTTCCGCAGCTGGCGCGACTCGCAAAATCGACAGCCGCCGGGCGCGGTTCCGCAACTTCGACCAGCTGAACCTGTCCTAGCGCCGACAAGCGGTCGGCCAGCGCTGCTACTGCTGGCCGTGGTGTTTGGCTTTCATGAACGCGTGGATCTCGTCCATGGATACGGTGCCGTCCTTGTCGGTATCGATGGCGTCGAAGTTCTTGGCTACACGCGGCATGGCCTTGGCTTCTTCCTTGTCGAGGGTACCGTCGTTATCCGCGTCCGCCTTCTTGAAGGCTGCTTGGCCCTTCTCGTGCATGGTTTTCTTGGCCTGCTTCATCGCCGCCTTGATCTCGTCCATCGACACGGTGCCGTCCTTGTCGGTGTCGATTGCATCGAAGTTCCTGGACACGCGCGGCATCGCTTTGGCTTCGTTCTTGTCCAGCGTGCCGTCGTTGTCCTTGTCGGCCTTCTTGAAAGCGGCGTCCAGATTGTCCATGTGATGATCCGCGAGCGATACGCCCGGCAATGCGAGCACTGCGACGAAGGCGAAAGCGGAAGTGACGAGACTGGTCTTCAGCATGATGGGCTCCTTGAGGTTGTAAAGGTACAAACGTCGCGGCACGCCCTTGGTTGACTTAGGGCGATTGGACCGCGCTTATCAAGGAGAGTTGACGGTTTACCCGTTCGGCGCTCGGCGGTGCGCAGGATCTGCGTCTTGCGGCGGACGGTTATGGCTTGGGTGATAGCGCAGCGCCGCTGCCGCTTGGTTAGGGGGCCGCCCGGCGCCGCAGGAAGAATTCGGCACGTACGTTCCAGATCTCGCCCTCGTCTGCGGAGTCGCGCGAGATCCAGTGAAACGAGTCGGGCGTGATCTCCGTGAAGAGCCACTGGCACCGAGCCCCCTGTGCATTTCGGTACTCCTGAACGATCTCCTGGCCGACCTTGCGTCCGGTCATCCGGTCGTAAGCCTGCCTGACGGGGTCGATCCAGGTGATCTGCCAGATATCACTCTGCGGATCGTAGACGCGAAGCGTGGTGCCGTACATGCGATCCTGCTCCGTGGGCTTTCGCGCATGCCGCGATGGCGCGATCCAGACATCTTGAATGGCCCGGCCTTGCAGCACCCAACCGAAGTGAACCTCGGACGAGGATTCGCGGCGGGCGCCCCCGGCTTCATGGACCACCACCTTTCCCTCCCACGAGCCGACGAACTGTCCATAGAGCATCAGTTTCGCGGCTCGATCCTCTGCCGGGCCGCTGGCGAGAAGCGCCAGGGCAAGAAAGGGTGACTTCAATCCGACAGGGTCGTGCATGATGACCTCCTTTGAAGAGGAGGCCATCCTATACAACGGGAGCGAGCCGAACTTGGAAAATCCTGCGGTCCTGCTTGCCGCCCGGCGAAAGGCGCGCGGCGGGTTGCGAAGCTAGGCAGCGCGCATCCTCGGCAGCGGTCCCGGATCGGGTCGGCCGTATTTGCGTCGCGTATCAGCGGCCCGCAGCATCGCCCTGTCGACCGGCCTCGAACAGGAACCAGACGCGCTGTTCTGCCTCGTCGATCCAGGTCTCGAGCAGGCTTGCGCTGGCGACATCCCCATGCTCGTCGCAAACGCCGTGGGTTTGGCGCATGCGCGCCGCCAGCTGCTGGTTGTCGTCACGCAGCTCTGCCAGCATGTCCAGCGGTGTGACGTAATCGGCGTCGTTGTCCAACACGCGCTGCAGGCGGCCGATTTGGCCGATCGACCGGAGAGTCGTGCCGCCGATCTTCCGTACGCGCTCAGCGATGGGGTCGGTGGTGGCGTAGATTTGCGCAGCCTGCTCATCCAATAAGAGATGATAGTCGCGGAAATGTGGCCCCGATACGTGCCAGTGGAAATTCTTTGTTTTGATGTACAACGCGAACATATCGGCAAGGAGCGTAGTGAGGGCGGCAGAAATATCCTTCGTGGCATCGGACCCCAGGTTCGTTGGCGTGTCGAGCGGCGCCATCCGCCGTGCTTTTGCGTCTCTGACGTTCATTGCTTGAATCTCCTTCTGAAGTCATCGGGTCGCTTTCCGTTGGATTCGGACTCAAGAGGCGTTCATCCAGCGCTACCGCATCATGATCGTCGCGCGTGAAGCGCGATTGAACGTCCTTGCTGCGCTTCGCATCCTCTTGCTATTTTTGAAGAAATGCGCACTCTAAAACTCGTTCGACCATAAGCCGAGGCGATCAAGGTCATCCGAACAAACGATTGGGAGGTCTTGAGCAAGCTCGGGTATCGTTACGCCCTTTCAAAGCCTGTCCGGGTGTCTTTCAGCAGCCTGTTAAGAACAATTCATCGGAATTAACTGGTCCCAGGCGCATGGGGGTCGCAGCATAGGGACGCCGGGCGCACGCTGACCAGCGTGGCCCCTTCGTAATGGAGGTGTCATGACAGCTTATGAATGCGGGCTCGAGCTCGCCGAAACGGAACCGTCGAACTGCCTTGCTACCGCCCTGTGCGATCCAAGCGACGAGCTGCCGGTGCAGCTCGGCGCGCCCGGATTAGGTGCATCCAAGGAGGACTTGCTGGCGCTGCTGGTGGCGGCGTCGGTCTCGGGTCGCGAGATGGAACGGCGCGCGAGGCTGTTGGAACATGGGTTGGGGTACCTGTCGAGAACCGGCTCGGGCGGGGTGATTCTGTTCGACTGTAAGGGCCGCCTGGTCAAAGCGGACGCTCGGGCAGAGCTCACGTTGAGAGCGGTCGGCGTCGAGTTGAATCGCACCCCGCGCTTGCGTATCGACGCGCTGGATACCAGCGATGCCAAGCACGATGGCCGTTCGGTACTGCCCGCTTGGCTGGCCCGCGAGTGGATCGAGCCGATCGTCGAAGACGGCGAGCGACTGGGCACGGCCGTGCTGATCCCCGCGCGGGTGGAGGCTGGCGCTGTTCTTCCGCAGGGTGGTTTGCCTGGCTACAAGCTGCGGCGAGTCATGGAGTTCATCGAGGCTCACCTCGATCAACCCATGCCGCTCGAACAGCTCGCCGCCGCCGCGGCCGTGAGCCCATTTCATTTTCATCGGCAGTTCAAGCGAACCACGGGCATGACGCCGCATCAATACATCGTTCGGATGCGGACCGAGCGTGCCAAAGCCCTACTGTCCGGATCCGACCTTCCGCTGGCAGAAGTTGCCGCGCAATCAGGCTTCGCGGACCAGAGCCACTTCACTTCCACGTTTCGGAGAACGACGTCGATGACCCCGCGCGGTTATCGGAACGCGACCTCCACGATGTGAAGCGGATTTCTCCCTGGCAGTAACCCTGACGCAAACGGGGACACTGCTGAGGCCCTGTGTTTAAACTGTCTTAAATCTCCTGAAAATGTCGTCTACAATCTCCGTCGATGAGTCAGAAGTCCGACGCGTCGGCGAGTGTCGAGTTCGGCCGCTTCACGGTCCTGCCGCTTCGCCGCGAACTACTTTCCGACGGTGTGCCGATCGAGCTGGGCGGGCGCGCGTTCGACGTGCTCATAGCGCTGATCGAAGCGAATGGTACTGTTTTAAGTAAGGACGATCTGATCAGCCGGGTTTGGCCGGGCAGGATTGTGGAAGAGAACAACCTGCAGGTGCAGATCGCAGCGTTGCGCAAGGCGCTCGCGGGCGAGCGCGGCCTCGTTCGGACGGTGGCCGGGCGCGGCTATCAGTTCACCGGCGAAATCCGCGCGGTCGCCGTCCCATCAGCAGCCCGCGGCGGCCACTGCGCCGCACATCCCCACCAACCTCTTGCAGCCCGTGTCCGAGCTGATCGGCCGCAGTGTCGAGCTCGACGAGGCATCCGATCTGGTAAAGGCGCATCGGCTGGTCACTCTGATCGGGTCGGGCGGCATCGGCAAGACGCGACTGAGCCTGGAGGTCGCACATCGAGTACGGCCGAGGTTTGCCGACGGGGTGTGGATTGCGGAGCTCGGCCCGCTGTCCGATCCAGGCCTGGTCCCGGTTACCGTGGCCACCGCGTTGAGCTTGACCTTCCCCGCAGGCACGTTGTCGCCCGAACGGGTTGCAGCGGCACTCGGGACCAAGCAGGTCCTGCTGGTCCTGGACAATTGTGAGCACGTGATCGAGGCGGCCGCGCGCATGGCCGAAGCGCTGCTTCGCGCCAGCTCGGCCGTATCCGTGCTGGCCACCAGCCGCGAGCCTCTGCGCGCGCCCGGCGAGTATGTCTTCCGGGTGCCCCCGCTCGAGGTGCCGACCGAAGGAACGGAGGACACCGACGGCGTGCTTCGAGCCGGCGCAGTCAAGCTGTTCGTGGCGCGCGCGCGCGCGGCGGACCCGCACTTCTCGCTGGATCAGCACGTCGCAGAAATGATGGCAGCTATCTGTCGGCGCCTGGACGGGATTCCGCTTGCGATCGAATTGGCGGCCGTGCGCACTGCCGCACTCGGAGTGGCAGCGCTCGCGGCCCGGCTCGACGACCGGTTCAGACTGCTCACGGGCGGCCACCGCACGGCGCTGCCACGGCAGCAGACGCTGCGGGCCACGCTCGACTGGAGCTATGACCTGCTGCCCGAATCCGAGCGTGTGGTCCTGCGTCGACTGGCGGTCTTCGCGGGAGGGTTTACGCTGGAGTCGGCCAGCGCGGTGGCCGCGAGTGCCGACATCACCCCGTCGGACGTAGTCGATTGCGTCGCGAACCTGGTTGCGAAATCGCTCCTCACGGCCGTCGGTAGTGCGATCGCACAGTATCGGCTCCTCGAGACAACGCGTGCCTATGCGCTCGAGAAGCTCACCGAGAGCGGCGAGCTACAACGGTTCGCGCGCCGCCACGCCGAATTCTGCCGGGGTGTGTTCGAAACAGCCGCAGCCGAGTGGGAGACTCGGCCCACGGCAGAGTGGCTGGCGGCCTATGGACGCCATCTCGACAATGTACGCGCGGCGCTGGACTGGGCCTTCTCATCAAGCGGCGACGCAGAGATCGGCGTGGCGCTGACAGGCGCCGCGGTGCCGCTGTGGATGCACCTGTCGATGATGGAAGAATGTCGCATGCGCGTCGAACGGGCGCTCGCAACCCTGGGACCCGAGGCGACTCGAGGCACACGCAACAGTATGCAGCTCTATGCTGCACTGGGCCTGTCGCTGATGTACACGAAAGGGGCAGCGCCCGAGACACGTGCCGCGCTGACGCACGCGCTCGAGATCGCAGAGATCTTCGACGATACCGACTATCAATTGCGGGCGCTGTGGGGACTATGCGTGGATCGCTTGAACAACGGGATATTTCGGGAGGCGCTGGCATTCGCGGAGAAGTTTTGCAGGGTGGCGTCGGAGTCGTCCGATCCGGTCGATGTGCCCATCGGCGATCGGATGATGGGCTTGTCGCTGCATTACCTGGGCGACCAGACCGGCGCGCGGCGGCACTTCGAGCGCATGCTCAGCCGGTATGTCTCGCCGGTTCGCCGGTCGCACATCATCCGCTTTCAATTCGACCAGCGGGTGACGGCGCATGTCGCGCTTGCGATGGTCCTCTGGCTGCAGGGATATCCCGATGAGGCCATGAGCGCTGTCGAGACGAACATCGAAGAGGCGCGCACCCTCAATCACGAACTTTCGCTGTGCAACGCGCTGGCTAAAGCGTGCCCGGTCGCGCTCCTTGCCGGCGACCTGGCGGCAGCGGGGCGCTTCGTAGCGATGCTGCTCGATCACTCGGTACGGCATGCGCTCGCGTCGTGGCAGGCCGAGGGCCGCTGTTTCGAAGGCGTGCTGCTGGTCAAACGCGGTGACCTTGCCAACGGCCTGCGCGTTCTGCGCACCGCGCTCGACGAGCTGCCCGGGATCAATTTCTCACTGCGCTACACCGCGCTGCTGGGTGAACTGGCCGAAACTCTGGGCCGTGCTGGGGAGGTTGGCCAAGGGGTCAAAGCAATCGACGATGCGCTCGCGCGATCGGATCGCAACGAAGAGCGCTGGTGTATCGCGGAGTTGTTACGTGTCAAAGCTGAGCTTACCCTGCTGGAGGGTGCACCCGACGCCGCCGTGGCAGCCGAGAGGAATTTCCTGCAGGGCCTGGACTGGGCGCACCGACAGGGCGCCCTGTCGTGGGAACTACGCTGCGCCACCAGCCTCGCCCGGCTGTGGCATGAGCGCGGCCAGATCAGTCAGGCGCGCGAGCTCCTGGCGCCTGTTTACTCGAGGTTTAGCGAGGGCTTCGGAACTGCCGACCTGTTAGGCGCGAAGTCTTTGCTCGAAGCGCTGCGATAGCACGGCTGGGAGGGGCAGGCCGGTGCGAGCGCCGGGGTAGTTCCCCATCGATCAGAATAGCGCGGTCACCGCATCGCGCTCATTTTCCGTCAATTCGAAATCGAAGATCTCCAAGTCTTCGCGCATGTGTGTTTCCGTTTTGGTTCCGGTCAGCGGGACGATGTCCTCCTGGGTCAGATAGCGGAATAGGACCTGAGCAGGAGTGCGGCCGTATTTCGACGCCAAGGCCTCGAGTTCGTGGTGAGCAAGAACATGCGGATTGGCCGTGAGTGTCCAGAAGCTCTGGTAGATGATCCGGCGCTGCTTGCAGAACGCACGGATCTCGCGGTCGTAGTCGGTCTCGGCGTAGAAGCGGTTCTGGACCACGGCCGGCTTGACTCTTGCCGAGCGATATAGTCTCTCGAGGTATTCCAGGCTGTAGCAATTGCTGATTCCGAGCTGACTGACGCCCGCGTCGTCGCAGATCGCTTCCATCGCTTGCCATACTTCCATCGATTGCGCTGCATCGGTCAGCGGCGAATGCAGGACGAGGCAATCCAGGTAGCTCGTCTGCAGATTGCGCAAAGACGCCTGGAACGATTGCGCGACTTGCTCGGCGAGGCGCGCTCTCGGGTCATATGGGACCCGGTTCGGATCTTGGCCCGATAAGGGAGTGAACTTGGTCTGCAGATAGAGGTCGGCGCGGCTCAGTCCTTCGTTCAGGCACGCGGCCACCCCTGCGCCCACTCCGGCTTCATGGTAGTGCTTGGGCTGGCAGGCGGTATCGATACCACGAAACCCAAGCTGGATGGCCTTTCTCACCAGCTCCTCCGTGTGCGTTTTCTTCCAGGCCGTTCCGTAGATGATCCTGGGACTGCGCACACCGCTGGCGGAGATCACGAAGTTGCCTGTCATTCACCCACTATGTCGAATAAGTCTATCGTGGGCTGGCGCCCTCAGGTGGCGTCGTGGAAGATGATCCCCAGCGTGTGGCGATGCCCCGAGCGCACACGGCTGACGCCATGCCGGAGATTGACCCGGTACACGCCGCGCGTTCCCTGCACCGGCCGATGATGAACGGCAAACACCACCGCGTCGCCCTGCTTGAGCGGTAGCACTTCCGGCCGCGACTGCATGCGCGGACGCTGCTCGGTGATCACGAATTCGCCACCCGTGAAGTCCCGCTCGGGGTCGGATAGCAGGATCGTGAGCTGCAGCGGGAAGACGTGCTCTCCGTAGAGATCCTGGTGCAGGCAGTTGTAGTCGTCCGGGCCGTACTGCAAGAGCAGCGGCGTCGGCCGGAGCTGGCCCGCCGCGTGGCAGCGCTCGATGAATTCCGAATGCTGCTGCGGGAATCGCACGTCGACGCCCATCGCCGTATTCCACCGATTGGCGATTGGCACCAAGCGCGGGTAGATTGCCTTGCGCAGACGGGCGACGATGTCGGGCAGCGGATAGCTGAAATACTTGTACTCCCCGCGCCCGAAACCGTGCCGTCCCATGACCACCCGGCTTCGGAAGACATCGTGCATCGGGTAGAGCATCGACAGAGCGGCGCACTCCGCCGGAGTGATCAGGCGCTCGATCATCGCGCTGCCCTGGGCGTCGAGATCCTCCGACACGCGCTTCCAGTCGATCGACTTCACGCGCGCTGCGACGTCGCTTGCCGAGGCGATGGTCAGCGCGTTCTCGTCTCGTGCGTTCATCCGTTCGCTTCCCGCTCGAGCAGCGTTCGCTTGCGTTCCACGCCCCAGCGGTAGCCCGACAGCCCACCGTCGGTGCGCACCACCCGATGACAGGGGATCGCCACGGCCAACGTATTGGCACCGCACGCTTGGGCGACGGCGCGGACCGACTTGGGCGAACCGATGCGGCTCGCGATATCGGCATAGCTCGCCGTCTTCCCCGGCCGGGATCTGCCGCAGTGCCTGCCAGACTCTCTGCTGGAACGCGGTGCCCTGCACATCCAGTGGCAGGTCGAGTCCCAGCCTCGGGGCTTCGACGAAGCCCACCACCTTGGCGATGAGCCGCTCGAACTCAGCGTCACCGCCAATCAGGTCGGCTTGGGGGAACCGGTCTTGCAGGTCACGCGCCAGTTCTTCTGGATCGTTACCCAAGAGAATGGCACAAACGCCGCGCTCGCTTTGCGCGACCAGAATCGATCCCAACGAGCATTCACCTATGGCGAAGCGTATTTCGGTGTTTGCGCCACCGCCGCGATATTTTGTCGGTGTCATCCCCAACAGCTGATTCGACTCCTCGTAGAACCGGCCGTTCGAGTTGTACCCGGCGTCGTAGATGGCCTCGGTAACGGTATCGCTCCGATCGAGCTGTTGCCTGATCCGCTTGGCACGATGCGCCGCTGCGTAGGCCTTGGGTGTCAGACCGGTGACGGCCTTGAAGACGCGGTGCAGGTGATGGGGGCTCAATCCCGCCTGTTCCGCAAGCTCATTGAGACTGGGTACTTGCTCGGCCTTCTCGATGAGCCGGCAAAGCTCAGCGACCTTCGCGGTATGCTGCTCGACCAGCCGAGGCTGGTCTGGTCTGCAACGCTTGCACGGACGGAATCCCGCTTGCTCGGCCTCCGCACAAGTGGCGTGGAAGCGCACGTTCTCAGGTCTCGCGAGACGCGCTGCACAAGAGGGGCGGCAGTACACACCTGTCGTCTTGACTGAGTAGAAGAACGTGCCGTCCGCCGCGGGATCGCGGGCGACCACCGCCGTCCAGCGGGGATCGTTGATCGTTGCGGCTGCGCGCGTTTCATTGTTCACTGATGTGTTCATGTTCGTTCCCTTCGACTGTTTCATCAGTGTCGCAATGTAGAGGTTGTCGCGAGAGCTCACACTCCGAGTCTTGCTTTTGAATTCAGTGTACGGCGGGGCGTCCCGGGCGTCCGCTCCCGAGACATCTTAGCTCCTCGAGATGAAGTCGTCTAAAATCCCCGTCCATGAGTCAGGAATTCGACCGGCGCGAGCCGTTACCACCAACGCTCTACGGGGTGATGCGCAGGATCCGAGGGCGCCCAAGCCTCGTATTGGCAGAACTTACGGCGAAGGGACCGATAGCCGGGCGAGGAAGAAGAACCGACCCGCCAAGCGCGGCGGAGTCAGGCCTCAGGGCGAGGGGTGAAAAAATCGCTGCGCACGCCGGGGGAGGATCGGCGACCTGAAGGCCGGCGGCTGCGGGGACGGCCAGCGCGCCCGCGATAATCAGGCGGGTCAGAGTCTTAGTCGTCATCGTTTGGGCCTTCGTACAGGGCTTCAGAGGGTAGAAGAAGGTGAGCACGCCGCGTATACCCGGTTACTTGGAGACCGGCGTGCAACGGACCTGATCGTCCTTGAGTACGCAGCGCGAGTCGCCGACCGTGAACCGCGCAACTCGCTGGCCCGCTTCGTCGCTCACCCGAATGGCGTTGTCGCTTGCTTGCGCCACGCCGGATACCAGCAGCGCAGCGATGAGCAGGCGTTTGAGGATGTGGTTCGTGTTCATGGCGCGAAGTCTAGAGGAAAGCGCCGGGGTACTCTTGGAGGGTATTGCCAACTTTTTGGACGTTCTTGTTATGTAGAGAACGCTACATAGGGGCACTTTGCCCGATATCAATGGCCTGGATACAGGATCACATGCCTCTGCGGGGCGGACTTATTCAGAAGAATTAAGAGGATTTAACTGGGCTTCTCCTGTCGCGCGCCCCAGTATGGGGCCGTGATTCCAAGAGGGGAGCCGGGCGTTTGTCGAGCTGACATCAGGAGGTTTTGTGGCAACACGCGGATTCAGTGGACCGGACCGTAGCGCCAGGGCGGAGCAGTCGGGCCGGCTGCCGCCGGGACAATTCGTCACGACCGACTTTCCGGTTTTGTCGGCGGGCCCTACGCCGCACATCGCACGCGAGGACTGGCGCTTCACCCTTCAAGTCGGACCGCGACAGATCAAGAGCTGGTCGTGGGGCGATTTCATTCGCCTTCCGATCACGAAGGCGACGCCCGACATCCACTGCGTGACGAAGTGGAGCAAGTTCGACACGAGTTGGGAGGGCGTGAGCATCCAGGACCTGCTGGCCGACGCCGCGCTCGAGCCGCCTACCGCGTTCACGCTGGCGCACTCCTTCGACGGCTACTCGACCAATGTGCCGGTCAAGGACCTCCTCGGCGGCCGCGGGATGATCGCGATCGCCTATGACGGCAAGCCCATCGCGCCGGAGCATGGCGGCCCGGCGCGCCTGCTGGTGCCGCATCTCTACTTCTGGAAATCGGCGAAGTGGGTCAAAGGCCTGCAGTTCACCGAACGCGACGAGGCTGGGTTCTGGGAGCTGCGCGGCTATCACATGTACGGCGATCCATGGCAGGAGCAGCGTTACTCGGGAGATTGATGCGGCGCTCGGGGCGGCCCGCACTGAAAAGCTCCTATGGCAGCCGGCATCCGTCGTCGCGATCGAGCCGCGCACGCCGACGGTCAAGAGCTTCTTCTTCCGCCTGGCGCATCCGTTGAGCTTCGTTCCAGGCCAGCACATGGACGTGCGCCTCACTGCGCCGGACGGCTACGAAGCGCAGCGCAGCTACTCGATCGCGTCGGCACCGGAGAGAACCGACTGCCTCGAGCTCGCCATCGAGCTGCTGCAAGACGGCGAGGTATCGCCCTTCTTCTATGACACTGTGGCGGTAGGCGACGAGATCGAGCTCCGCGGCCCGATCGGGGGGCACTTCATGTGGTCGGCGGACGATGGCGGACCTCTGCTGCTCGTCGGTGGCGGTTCGGGCGTCGTCCCGCTGGCCTGCATGCTCCGGCATCGCGCCGCGCGCAGCAGCACCATCCCCGTCGCGCTGGTCTACTCGGCGCGTACCGCCGCGGATCTCATCTTCGGCGACGAGCTGCGGCAGCAACGCGCGCGCCGGGACGGCTTCCACTTCATCCCAACGCTAACGCGAGAGACGAACCCGCCCCCTGGGTTTCGCGTCGGCCGCATCGATGCGTCGCTGCTGAGCGATGCGTTGGCGTTACTCCCGGCACCGCCGAAGATCGTATTCGTCTGCGGCGCCAATGCGTTTGTCGAAACCGCTGCAGATACACTGCTCGGCCTTGGGATCTCACCTGCGACGATCCGGACAGAGCGATATGGAGGTTAGCGCTGCTGCTGCGTACTGCCCGCATCTTCTTCCGGACGGAACCTCCGGTGCCGAGATGCCACTCGTGTGCGGCCAAGGGCAGTTCAGGAGCCGCAGCGTAGTGACATCGTTGCTCCTCCGCCGTGCTGAGCTCAAGCCGGGCTTAGCGTGGACGCTTTGATCTCAGGATGGAACGATTTCACCGCCCAGATGCCGAGGACAACAAAGATCACCAGCACCACGCCCTGTGCGATGGCGAAGGGCGGCTCGGATTGTGTCGGCGCCAGCGCGTTCAGGAACGGCACCTTCAGGAAAGCCTGTACGACCGCGACGAAGACATTGAGATAGAGAGCCAGCACAGCGCTCGCGACGTAGATCCAGCGCCAGGATCCCGCGAGGCGATAGACATAGAGCGCCAGGATCGCGACCGCCAGCACGACCAGCGAGATGATGCCGACGATATGGGACGGCAAAATTTGATCGCGCGGAAAGAAGAACCCGGTCACGCTCGTCAACACCGTGGTTGCGAGAAAGAGCGCGGTCCAGCCATCGAGTCTTTTCGAGCTGAACATGCCGAACAGGACGAACGACCCCGGCAAAAATCCCTATCAGACTCAAAACAACGTGCACCAAGGTGAACGTAGATGTCGACATACCCAGAATCATGGCACGCCTCCTTTACGGACATTCAAGTTGTACGAGCCTGTCGGACAATAGTCGCATAACGCCGTCAACGTGATCAAGCGTTGAAGCCGGCATCGAGCTCGAGCATCGCGCCGGTGATTCTTCGGGGACGGAGACAGTCCGGCGCGATGGCGATCCCGATGAGAGCCGTATAGGCCGCTCACGCCTTGATGAACCCGAGCAGCTCCTCGTTGACCTGATCCTTGAGCGTCGTGCACAAGCCGTGCGGCGCGCCCTTGTAGACCTTGAGCGTCGCGTTCTTGACGATCTTCGACGAAAGCATTGCGGATGCGCCGATAGGGACGATCTGATCGTCGTCGCCATGGATGATCAGCGTCGGCACGTCGAACTTCTTCAGATCCTCGGTAAGATCCGTTTCGGAGAACGCCTTGATGCAGAAGTACGAGCCAGGGAAGCCGCACATCATACCTTGCAGCCAGAACGACTCGCGCACGCCTTCCGAGATCTTTGCGCCCGGCCGGTTGTAGCCGTAGAACGGCAGGCTGAGATCCTTCCAGAACTGCGAGCGGTCGGCGACGACGCCGGCACGAAGCTGATCGAACACCTCGATCGGCAAGCCGCCGGGATTGGCGGGCGTCTTGAGCATCAGCGGCGGTATGGCGCCGATCAACACCGCCTTGGCCACGCGTTTGGTGCCGTGGCGGCCGATGTAGCGGGCGACTTCGCCACCGCCGGTGGAGTGACCGACATGGATCGCGCTCTTCAGGTCGAGTGCGGCGACGAGCGCCGCGAGGTCGTCGGCGTAGGTGTCCAGGTCGTTGCCGTTCCAGGGCTGGCTCGAGCGGCCATGGCCGCGGCGGTCATGGGCGATGCAGCGGTAGCCGCGGGAGGCCAGATAGAACATCTGGTCCTCAAAGGCGTCCGCGCTCAGCGGCCAACCGTGGCTGAAGACGACGGGCTGTCCCGTGCCCCAGTCGTTGTAATAAATCTTGGTGCCGTCCTTGGTCGTGATCGTGCTCATGGAGTGATCTCCTTTGCTCTGGTTGAAGGAGGTTGAAGCGTTTGCCTGGGCGTTATTGCGGTCCCTGGCTGACGGCGGGCCTCGTCGGAGGCACTATGCCAGACGCTCTCACCGCTGCGATTGAACGCGCTTGCTGTTCTTGGTATCTACCTGCGGAGTTTTCCGATGTCCGGAGCGACCAACAGCACCGCACGGAAGCGCGGCTGCGACGGAAGGTTTTTGCTGCCCTATCTCGGCGGGCGGCAGGACCCTGCAGTCAGGCCGCTGTGACAGAGGATGCCGTGGATGGTTGCCCAGAGGGCACCGATATTTCCCGCAGCGTGCGATGCACGAACTGGACGCAGATCGAGCCTTCGCCCACCGCCGACGCAATGCGCTTGACGCTGCCGGAGCGAACGTCACCCACTGCGAACACGCCCGGCAGACTCGTCTCCAGCAGGTAAGGAGCGCGCAGCAGCGGCCACCCTGCCGTCGCTAGATCTTCTGCCTGCAACTCGGGCCCGGTGCGCACGAAGTCTTTGTCGTCGAGGGCCACGCAGCCCTGCAGCCAGCGTGTGTTGGGCACAGCCCCGGTCATCAGAAACACGTGCTCGATGTCGTGGGCCTGCAGGCGCTGGCCCGGTTCGGTACGCCAGCTGACCCTCTCCAGCCGTTCATTACCCTCGAGCGCGGTGACTTGCGTGCGAATATGCAGCGTGATGTTCGGGCTTTCCTCGATCCGCCGAATCAAGTAGCGGGACATGGTGTCGGCCAGCCCGTCCGACCGGACCAGCACGTGCACGTGCCGACAGCCGCCAGCCAG
Organism: uncultured beta proteobacterium; assembly: GCA_963705615.1. Lineage (GTDB taxonomy): Bacteria > Pseudomonadota > Gammaproteobacteria > Burkholderiales > SHXO01 > SHXO01. The sequence continues at coordinate 115,527 of CAVPKE010000008.1, forward strand.
AAAAACCGCAGCCTGGCCGGCCGAGTTGCCGCCGCCGACAATGGCAATTTCTTCGCCTTCGCAAAGCTTCGCCTCCAGATGGGTGGCAGCGTAGTAGATGCCGGCCCCGATGAAGCGCGACAGGTTTTCGAGGCTCAACTCCCGATACTTGGCGCCGGTTGCGATGATGACGGTGCTCGCGTGCACGACGCGTCCATCCGTCAGCTCGATCGAGTAGGGGCGTCGTTCGCAATCGAGGCGCTTCGCGACGGCGGCCACGTTGACCTTCGCGCCAAACTTCTGCGCCTGGACGAGCGCGCGGCCGGCCAGCGCCTGGCCCGATATGCCGGTCGGGAAGCCCAGGTAGTTCTCGATTCTGGAGCTGGTTCCGGCCTGCCCGCCGGGCGCGCTCGCCTCCGTGACGAGCACGTCCAGCCCCTCCGACGCCGCGTAAACTGCTGCCGCGAGCCCTGCGGGGCCGGCTCCGACCACGACCAGATCGTGGACCGCCGAGTCGTCGACCGTCGGATTCATCTGCAGGATTTCGGCGATGTCCTGAATGCTCGGATTCTTGAACACTCGTCCGCCACGCCCAATGACCACGGGAATGTCCTCCACCGCGATATGGAAGCGGTCGAGCAGTGCCTGGACGCCGGGATCGCTGTCGATGTCGACGCTGACGTACGGATAGGCGTTGCGCGTGAGAAATTTTTGCAGCCGCAGCGTATCGGCCGAGTGTCGGGATCCGAGCAGCATTACCTCGCTCTGTCCCGACGCCACGAGGCCCATGCGGCGCAAAATGAAAGCGCGCATGAAAATCTCGCTCAACTCGGCGTCGGTCTGAACCACGTCGCGAAGATTGTCGTCGTCGATCGCGAGAACGGCCCCGCCTTCGCGTACGCGGACTCGTACGAAACCAGCAACCCCCCGCAGCGTACTCATCTCTCCCGTGAAATCGCCTGGGAGCAGGACGGTGATCAATTCCTCCCCCAGCACGCCGGGGAGAGCGATCTCGAGACTGCCGGACAGGACGACCAGCAGGTCGCGATGCCGTTCGCCGGACTCGACCAGCACCTCGCCAGCGCGCATCTCTACGCGTCTACCATGTGCTTCGAGGCGCGCGATCTGCAGTGAGGTGAGCTTGGGGAATACTTGCTCGCGACGCTTTTCAAGAAGATCGGTCGCCATCGTGCCACGTGTCTCCCATCGCAAGGTATTCCCCACAGCCTCGACTATTCGGCTGATGTGACTTTACAAAGGTCAGGTGGCTACATCGAGCCGACATGAAGACTCCTAGTTGCGTGGTGCGAGATGAACCCTCGACGCACGCGGGTTATTTGTGCAAGGCCGCCTCGACGCCTTCAACCAATGATTGCAGGCCGTAGGAAGTGTCGCGAAGGATGCCGTTGATGAAGAATGTGGGTGTAGCGCGAACGCCGCTCTGAAGGCCACTGTCGACCTGCTCCCGGACGCGCTGCAGATAGACCTCGTCGTCCATTTCGAAGTCATAGCGCGCGAGGTCGAGCTCAAGCCGCTCTGCGTATGAGCGAAGTTGGGGAAGCTTCAAGTGGCGCTGGTTGTCGAACAGCAGATCATGCATTTGCCAGAACCTGCCTTGCGCGCCTGCGGTTTCGGCAGCCTGCGCTGAATGCAAAGCATGGGGATGGACTTCCTCCTGCGGGAAGTGGCGATACACGAAGCGAATCCGGCCCGCGAATCGCTCCAATAACAACTTGACGGCCGGGGCCGCCTGCTTGCAGCTCGGGCACTCGAAATCCCCGTACTCGACCATCGTGACCGTAGCGTGCAGCGACCCGAGCACGTGATCGATTGCGTTCACCGCCACCGACAGGTCAGACTTCCGATACTGGTTCATTTGGTACCGAAGGATGATCCTCAGACCTGAGGCGCGATTGAATTGTTTTGCTGCGGTTCGTGTCTTCTTGCTATTTTTTCGCGGACAGTCCAAAACCTCGACGCCAAAGGCTTCCCCTCTACAACGAAACGCGTACGTCCTGTAAGCCGAGCTGAACGCGCAGCTTCACCGCCACCGCGACCCCGTCGGCCTCGCTCAGGAACCCTACGATGCGAACCTGGTAGATCTGCTTGCCCCCGCTCATGGCTGGCTGAATGGCTGCTGCGTAACCCGCGTCGCGCAGGCGTTCATAGACCGCAAGGGCTTCCTCCTGGTTTGGGGTCCGCGCGGCGTAGATCTTGTAGTTGCCCACCCTGCCTACAGCGCCGGCGCCGGGCTGCAGCTCAGTCTCCTGCGCATACGCGTTGAGCTGGGCGAGGGTGATGGCGGTGACGGGCGGTGGTGGACCGTCCCGCGGCGCGACATAAACGGTCTTGGCTTCGGTCATGGTGATGGGCGCTTCGCCTTTGCGGGCGACGTTGATCCTGCCGTCGATCAGCGCGACGACCTCCTGGTCGTCCGTCGACTTGCCCCAGATGTCGGTGCCGACGATACTGGCAGTGACCGTGGGGAACTTGACGTCGATGCTGCGCGTGCTTTGCGAGTTGGCCTCGGTGGTGAAGCGGAAGGCGCCCTGCTGCACGCCGAGGCTTGCGCTGAACCGGTGCTGTTTGCCGTCGCGCGTCTGGGACATGCCGTTAAGGTCGAAGCGCGCGTTCTCGCCCAGCTTGACCACGCTGCCCTCGGCCAGGCGCAGCAGCACGCGGGAACCCTCTCCGGTGGTGATGGTGTCGCCGTTCTTCAGCTGTGCGCCGAGGGCGAGCGGCTGCCGCTTGCCATCGCGGGTGAGCCACGCGGGCATCTGCAGCGCTTCCACCTCGGCATCCGGCGACGCCGCGACCGCTTTCGAGGTCGGGGCTAGGGCCACCGCGGCGCCCAGCACTGCGGTCGCGACTATCGCGTTGAGCCATCTTCCCGACGTATTCATATCTTTGTCTCCCCTGGCTGTTCCGGCTGGCGTCTCGGAGCCTTTCCGCCGACGGCACGCACGGCGATATACCACATACGCCGCCGCGGCGCCGGCGGATGTGCCCGGTGTTTCGAGCCTGCGCAGCCATGATCGGCTATACCGTGGCCCGAGTCGCCACTCGCCGGCACCCGGCGCGGGGCCGACCCAAGGCTCCCAAGCGTTGACGAGGGCTTGGCGGCACCGCTAGCCGGCCTGTGCGCCAAGACCTTAGGACCAGGTTGTTCACAAGGTACCCACAGACGGGCGATAATCCGTCCGAGACCAACGAAGGATTCCCCAAATGGACTATCGATCACCGGGCTCGGTGAGGGAAGCTGTCGAGCTGCTTACGGCCCACGACGGGGCGGCGCACATTCTGGCGGGCGGCACCGACCTCCTGGTCAAGTTGCGGGCGGGCTTCGTCGTCCCGGGGGTGGTGGTGGACGTGAAGGCCATCCCGCAGCTCCGCCGCATCGCAGGCCGACGGGCATGGCTTTCGGATCGGCGCGGCGACCAGCTGTGCCGAGATCGGCGAGCACGCCGCGCTCGTCGCCGCATGGCCGGGCGTGGTCGAGGCGCTCCATCTGATCGGCTCGACCCAGATCCAGGGCCGGGCCACCCCGGGGGGCAATCTCTGCAACGCTTCCCCGGCCGCCGACAGCGTGCCCGCGCTGATCGCGGCCGGTGCCGTGTGCGAGGTGGCGGGACCCGGCGGCGAGCGCGAGGTGCCGGTGGAGAACATCGTCACGGCACCGGGACGGACCTCGCTCGCCCGCGGGGAGTTCGTCGTGGCCTTCCGGCTGCCGAAGCCTCGGGCGCGTTCGGGCGATGCCTACCTGCGGCTCATCCCACGCACCGAGATGGACATCGCAGTGGTGGGGGTCGGCGTTGCGCTCACCCTCGACGAGAAAGGGCGTGTGCACGCACGCGCGGGTCGGGCTGGGTGCGGTCGCCCCGACGCCGCTGCTGGTCGCGGACGCCGCGAAGGCACTGATCGGTACGCGAGTCGACGACAAGGCGCTCGATGCGCTCGCCGCGGCAACCAGCGCCGCTTGCAAGCCCATCGACGACAAGCGCGGAACCGTGGCCTACCGCATCAAGATTGCCGGCGTGCTCGCGCGGCGGGCCGCGCGCATCGCGCTCGAGCGTGCGCAGGGACGGTGACGAGGAAAGACGACCAGTTGGAGATTTCGTATGTCACTAAGCATCACATGACCACGACGATCAACGGCGACCCGGCCGAGTTCCTGTGCGCGTCCGAGCAGACCTTGCTCGACGTGCTGCGCGACGTGCTCTACCTGACCGGGAGCAAGGAAGGCTGCGCCTCGGGCGACTGCGGCGCGTGCAGCGTAATCTTGGACGGACGCCTGGTATGCTCATGCCTGGTGCTCGGCGTCGAGGCCGAGGGGCGCAGCGTCGAAACCATCGAGGGGATGGCGAGCGGGGACGAGCTGCATCCGCTGCAGCGCAAGTTCCTCGAGCACGCCGCGCTGCAGTGCGGAGTGTGCACGCCAGGCTTCCTGGTCGCCGCGAAAGCGCTGCTCGATCGCAAACCGGACCCGACGGAAACCGAGGTGAGATACTGGCTGGCGGGGAATCTGTGCCGCTGCACCGGCTACGACAAGATCGTGCGCGCGGTGCTCGATGCGGCCGCCGACATGAGAGGGAACTGATCATGAATGACGTCACGATGAAGGGGTTGGGCGAGCGGACGTTCAAAATAGTAGGAACGCGGCCACTGCGGCCGGACGGCGTGGACAAGGTCACCGGCCGCGCCAAGTTCGGGGCCGACCTGCACGTGGCGAACATGCTGATCGGCAAGGTGCTGCGCAGCCCGCACGCGCATGCCCGCATCAAGTCGATCGACGTGTCGAAGGCGCAAGCGCTGCCTGGCGTGAAGTCGGTGATTACCTCGGCCGACTTCGGCGATCTGCCCTCCGAGTTCATTCCGGCAGGCGAGATGATGGTCAACTTCCGCGACATGACGCGCAACGTGATGGCGCGCGAGAAGGCGCTGTACGAAGGTCACGCGGTCGCGGCGGTGGCGGCGACCAGCGAGGCGGTCGCGGCCCAGGCGCTCGAGCTCATCGAGGTCGAGTACGAGGTGCTGCCGCACGTGATGGACGTGGCGCAGGCGATGGAGCCCGATGCGCCTTTGCTCCACGACAACATGTACACGATCGGCGTCGAGCCGAAGCCGGCGCAGCCTTCGAACGTGGCCAAGCGCGTCGAGTTCGCGCTCGGGGACATCGCGGCCGGTTTCGCCAAGGCCGACGTCATCGTCGAGCGGGAGTTCAACACCCAGCCTGTCCACCAAGGCTACATCGAGCCGCACGCGTGCCTCGCGAGCGTGTCCGAGGACGGACAGGCGGAGCTGTGGTGCACGACGCAGGGGCAGTTCATCGTGCGCGCTTTCTGCGCGACGCTGCTCGGCATGGAGGTTTCGAAGCTGCGCGTGACCGCCTCGGAGATCGGCGGCGGCTTCGGCGGCAAGACCGTCGTCTACCTCGAGCCGCTCGCGCTCGCGCTGTCGCGCAAGTCGGGCCAGCCGGTGAAGATGGTCATGTCCCGTACCGAGGTGTTCAAGGCGACCGGCCCGACGTCCGGCGCGAAGGTGTGGGTCAAGGTCGGCGCCACCCGCGACGGTCGCATCACGGCGGCCGAGGCGGTGCTCAAGTACCAGGCGGGCGCGTTCCAGGGATCTCCCGTGCAGCCCGGCTGCATGTGCGCGTTCGCGCCGTACGATCTCGAGAACGTGAAGGTGGTCGGCTTCGACGTCGTGGTGAACCGGCCGAAGGTTGCCGCCTACCGAGCCCCGGGCGGACCGATCGCCGAGTTCGCCGTCGAGCAGGTGATCGACGAGCTCGCCAAGCGGCTCAAACTGGATCCGGTCGAGTTCCGGCTGAAGAACGCCGCGAAGGAAGGCACCAAGGCGGCGTACGGGCCGAAGTTCGGTCCCATCGGTCTGGTGCAGACTCTGGAGGCGGCACGTGCGCATCCGAACTATCGCGTGCCGCTCGAAGCCGAATCAGGGTCGCGGCGTCGCCTCGGGGTTCTGGTTCAACATCGGCGGGGAAACCTGCGCGGCGCTCAACCTCGGCGAGGACGGCACCGTGACGCTGGTGGCCGGTACTCCTGACATCGGCGGCTCGCGCGCCTCGCTCGCGATGATGGCGGCCGAGGAGCTCGGCATCCCGCTCGAGAAGGTGAGGCCGATCATCGGCGACACGAGCACGCTGGGCTTCAACTTCCTCACCGGCGGCAGCCGGGTCACGTTCTCGAGCGGCATGGCGGTGATCGAGGCGGCACGCGACGTGATCCGTCAGTCGCGCGAGCGGGCGGCAAAGATCTGGGAGATCCCGCTGGAGGATGTGGTGTGGGAGGACGGACACGCTCGCGCGGTCGGGGGCAAGAGCTTTCGCGCCGCTGTCGCTGGCCGAGATCGCCAAGACAGCAGGCAAGACGGGTGGCCCGATCGTCGGCAACGCGGCGATCAACGCGCACGGCGCTGGGCCGAGCCTGGCCACGCACCTCGTCGACGTCGAGGTCGATCCCGAGACCGGCAAGGTCACCATCCTGCGCTACCTCGCCGTCCAGGATGCGGGCAAGGCGGTGCATCCGAGCTACGTCGAGGGGCAGATGCAAGGCGGCGCGGTGCAAGGCATCGGCTGGGCGCTCAACGAGGAGTACATCTACGACAAGAACGGGCGGATGGAGAACCCCGGCTTCCTCGACTATCGCATTCCGGTGTGCTCGGATGTGCCGATGATCGACACCGTCATCGTCGAGGTGCCCAATCCGCGCCACCCCTACGGCGTGCGCGGAGTGGGGGAGACGCCGATCGTGCCGCCCATGGCCGCCATCGCGAACGCGGTCGCGAACGCCACCGGGATCCGATTCACGGATCTGCCGATGTCGCCGCCGCGGGTGCTCGAGGCGATCGACGAGAAGCGCGCGGCGAAGAACTAATGACAACCATCCCCCACCCCAACCCTGCCCCGCACGCGGGGGAGGTAGAGGGAGGGCAGTACTCAACCCTCCCTCGCACACGGGGAGAGCGAGGGAGGAGACATCCACTACCCCAACCCTCCCCGCATGCAGGCGGGAGGGGGCAGGAGACGGACGGGGCAGGAGACGGGAGGAGCGACTTGGCGCGTGTGGTCCTCAGCGGCACGCTCAAAGAACTGGCGGGCGGCGAGTCGGAGGTCGAGCTCGATGCTCGCGACGTTCGCCAGCTGCTGCGCGCACTCGGCGAGCGCTTCCCTGCACTTGCGCCCCACCTTGACCAGGGCTACGCCATCGCCATCGACGGCGAGATCTTCCAGGACGCGTGGTTCGCGCCCATCGGCCCCGACAGCGAAGTGCACCTGGTGCCGGCGATCCGCGGCGGTTGACGCAAAGATGGGATCACCGACCTACTGGACGTTCATGCACACCTTCCTTGACCCCATCCGCCCGACAGCGGAAGCATCGGCGAGGGCTGCATCCAGACACGCTGACGCGGGGAGAAGACGCAGCGTCGGAAAGCATGCCACGGTCGGACTGGCGCTCGCCTTTCTCGCGCTGCAATCCTGGGCAGCCGTGGCCCATGAAACCGACCAGTACACGTTGCCCGTCGGCAGAGAATTTGCCGACCTTGGACCTCATTTCTCGCGCATCGTCCACACTGCCATCATCGACGCCGTGAACGGCACGAACGCGGCAATCAAGCGCTCGTTGCGGGACAACCGTCCAGCGGAAATAGCGCGCTTGCAGTCCACCGAGGTGATTGCCAACGAAGTCTGGCTGCAGCTCTCCCTTGCGTTTCCCAGCAACGAGCTGCTAGACGGCGGCTTGGTCTCGGAGCGAGTTCGTATCCGCTATCCTGGCCTGATCACTGCCTATCGGCCCGAGCAGTGGATCTACGACGATCCGGTGCTGGTGCTGGATCTCACGAAGATCGTCAGGTCAACATTCCGCGCGTGCACGGTCAGCGCTGACGGAAAAGTGTTCGGTACCGACAAGATCATCCATTTCATGCACCTCGGCCGTATCTACCATTCCAGCTACCTCAGCGCGAGGAAGCACGGTCTAGGGGAGTCGGAAGCGGTTTCCCAGGCGGTCCAGCTCTCCGCCGGCAGCAATCTGTTCCTCTCGGAGGGAACGCTGCTCGGCATGTTCACGACAGGCATCTGGTCGAATGCCGATCTTGCAGCCAACTATGCCGGGTTCAAGTTCTACCGCAATCTCACTGAGGAAGTGCGCATCGGCAACAAAGTGATGCCCCCGATGCTGGTCAAGCAGGGACCGTACTGGCGGCTCAACGACCAGGTGCAACCGGATTCCGATTTCTTCACGGCGTTCATCACCCCTCACTGGAACGAGGCGCTCAATCCCAACGTCTACGCCACCGTTACCGACGACAAGGGTACAGAGCATGCTGCGCAGTCGCTGCCTCGATCGCGCTGGACTGGTACCGGGATGAGCACGGGCGGCCGCTGACGCGTGGGGAGTTCGCGGAGATCGAGGAGGAGCTGTCCACCTTTTACGGAGAAGAGTACGGTTACAAGAGCGACGGCAAGAACGAGGTCAGCATCGCCACCACATGTTTCCGGCCTGGAGAACCCGGTGACACCGCGGAGTGTCCGCGGACGCGGAGGAGGTGGATCTGCACCTGCAAAACGCATTCGGGCTACAGAGCGGATGGGGGCAGCACGCGCGTGCGCAGGCTTCCGCGCCCGATCGATCGCAGGGACCGGCCGTAGACCGGTTTGGACGCACGCAACTGTGGTGGGCTGCAAAGGATGGGCGGCTTGAGGACGTCGAACGCATGCTCGAGGAAGGAGCGAACCCCAATGCGGCGGATCTCGACGGAGAGGGGCCGCTGCATGTCGCAGCCCGCTGGGGCCAGGTTGCCATTGCGGAGGTCCTGCTCACGCACGGAGCCGATCCCGGCGCGAAGGCGCTGTACGGGGCGACACCCCTGCAGGTGTCGGTCCTCGAAGCACAGGTGGGCTGCCGCTCGGGTGCTGTTGAGCCACGGAGCGGATGCGAACGCCCGCGACCTGTTTGGCAAGTCGCCGTTGCATGACGCGGCCTTGCGCGGCAATCGCGAGCTGGTCGCCCTCCTGCTGGACTATGGAGCCGATGCTACGGCAGCAGACGACAGCGGGACCACTCCGCTGCACCTGGCGGCACGCGGCGGGAACAAGGCGATGATGAAGGTGCTGTTGTCCCACAGAGCGGACCCGAGGGCGAGGAACCTGGCCGGTGCCACACCGTACGACGAGGCGGAACAGCAGGGCTATATCGCGATCCTGCAAGAACTGACCGGCACCGACTCCGGGCAGCGCGAATAGGCACATAGGGGAGCGGATCCAATGCAGGGCCTGTCGGTGATCAATAGATTCGCAGACTGTGGTAACGGGCGCCCGCCCGTCCGTCCCGTCACCGATGGCATCCAGGCCGGGCAGACCGCAAGATGTCCTTGTGAGCCGGGTCGTGAAGCGCCAAGTGCTGTTGCTGCTTTGCGTCCTCGCGGGTTGCGCTGTGCGGGCGCCACGTACGGACGTCATGGAGCCCCAGGTTGATCTGCCTGAAGCGACGGTGAAGCGGCTCATCTCCGCCTGGGAGCAGGAGCTGGCGCGGTATATCAGCCGCGAGGGTGGCGGAGATCCGGCGGCGTTGTCGCGAACGCAGGCGCTCCATTCCCGAGATGTTCCACGGCCAGCGCGAATCACGTTCGGCGTCCTGGATGTCGAGCCCAATGTTCCGAATCGGGACGGATGGGATGTTCAAGGCCTGCTGATCGGCAAGCAAACGAGCGGCACGCGCAACTGGTACGTCTTCGTCGTCGGGATCGTGACGCGCGGCGGTTATCGTCCGTCCTGGATCCAGGATATGCGGCTGGTCGCATTCTCGGCGCAGGGAAGAAAGCTGTCCTGGGAGATGAGCCCGGCAGACCCGCAGGCTGTGCAACGCTATCGGGATACCTTCCGTGGATCGGCAACGGTTCAATTTCCGGGAGATACGGACAGGTTCAGCATGAACGCCGTCGGCGAGCGCCTATGGGTGGAGGAAGTGCGATCCGGGGCCACCTGGGCGCTCCTGCTCAGGACCGGAAGCCGCGACGCAAGCAGGCGCGCGACCGAGGCTCCTCAAATCGCGTGGGGTCGAGCTTCGGCCGGCTGGACTTCGCCCTGATCAGACTGCAGTCCGTATCGCAGTCTCAGTCGAGCGGGTTGACTCGCGCCAAGGCCCCGCGCTTGCGCCCCTGACCGGGGCGCCTACTCCGGCAATCCGTTCAGCAGGAACATGACGGTGACGAACTGGCTCGGCTTGCCGAGCTTGCCGAACCAGCGATCGTAGATCGGAATGATCTGGCCTGTGCGATACAGGCGGGCGAGTACGGTGTTGACGGCCTGACGGAAATCCTGGTCGTTTTTGCGCATCATGAGGCCGTACGGTTCGTAAGAGAGGTTGCGGTCTCCGAGCCGGACTTTCATGGACGGCGCGTTGAGCGCCAGTCCGATGAGCACGGTCTGGTCGGAGGCATAGGCGTCCGCGGTCCCCTTTCTCAAAGCCTCGAGGCCCTCGACATGGCTGTGCACCATGACGAGTTCGGCCTTCACGTAGCTCTTCTCGAGAGATTCCTTCAGCGCGCCCACGGTTGTCGTGTTCGGAATGACGGCAATCTTCTTGCCGTTGAGGTCCGAGAACGACTTGAACGGCGACTCCTCGCGCACGATGAAGTTGGCGCCATCCACCCAGGTCATGACGCTGAAATCCACTTGTTTCTGGCGCGAGAGCGTGTTGGTGGTGATGCCGCATTCGAGGTCGATGGCTCCCGAATTGACCGCGTCGAAGCGCGTCTCGAGCGTGACCGGCACCCAATGGACATCGAGTTTCTGGAGTCCCAGCTGCTCCTGAATTCCAGTGGCCACCCGCATGCACAGATCCGGGGAGTAACCCGTCGCCCTGCCGTCCACCTCCACGTACGAGAACGGGACCGACTGGGTCAGATGGCCGAGCTTGATGACGCCTGTGTCCTTGATTTTCTTCAGCGTGCCTGAAATCTCGTCGGCGAGTACCGGATTGGCCAGCACGAGCGCGGCTGTTGCGAGGGCAGATAGGATTCGCATGATGGTCTCCTGGAAAAAGGTGCGGGAAGTCATAGGGGGAGGGCGCTCAGCGGCGGCCCGTTTTTTTGCGGGCTGAAGCATACCACACACTTCCCCAGGAACAGGCTCGCAACCAAGGGAGGGAGCAGCGACGGCCCAGCTGGACTGCTGAAGCCCGCGGAGCAGCCCAAGCAGCGGGCTGCTGCTTTCTGCAAGGCTCACACGGTGGCTCTGCCCGCCTCCACGGCGCGGGCCTCGATTCTCTCGACGTGCAGCAGCGGCACCAGCAGCCAGACTGCAGCCGTGGCCAGCGCGGAGATCAGAACGAGCCGCTGGTACGCCTGCGCTCCCTCGCCCAGGACGGTGTACAGGTGCGCGCCCATATTCTGTGACAGTTGCGCGCCCAGGTTGAAAACCGACATGAGCAGCGCGAAGAAAGTCGCTTCCACGCGCCTGGGGCAAGCCTTCGCGGCGAGATCGAGCAGGGCGAGCTGCGTGATCATCCCCGTGCAGCCCCACACCAGCTGGATGAGCAGCGCCGAGCGCGGGCCGCGGTACAGCAGGTAGGCCAGCGTGGTGACCACCGACAAGCCGATGGCGATGTTGATCAGGCGGCGAAGCGGCATGCGGCGGGAGATGGGCGCGTAAATGAGGGCGCCCATCACGCTCGCAGCGGCGTTCACTGATCCGAGCACGCCGATGAACTGTTGGCTGAATCCGAGCACGTCGGTCTCGTAGTAAAGGAACGCGGGCCCGAAGGACGGGCTGAAGTTGAAGAGGAAGATGAAGGCGGCCACCAGCCAGACCGGGCGGTGACCCAATCCCTCGCGCACGGCAGCCCATGTGTCGCGCAATGCCGCTGCGTCCAGCTTCGCCGGCGGGTCGTGGACGAAGAAGATCGTCATCAACACGATCACCAGCGGAAATCCCGCGGCAACGACGAAAGCGGCGTGCAAATCCCGGTGCGCGGCGAAGTGACCGCCGAGAATGCCCACCAGAATCGACGCGCACGTGACCGAGGCCCACTGTACCGACTGGAAGGCACCGGTCAGGCCGCGAGGCTTGCCGTTTTCCACCATCAGCGCATCGGCCAACACGTCGGTGAAGGCGAGCCCGAATCCCATTACCGTGTAAAGCACGGCAAGGCGCCAGTAGGTGTACTCCGTGGAAAGGCCCGCGGCCAGACCCATCAAGCACGCAAGGGAGGAACTGAGCAGAAGGTAGCTCTTCCGGCGCCGCCCGAAGAGCGGAACGAAGTCCGAGACCAGCCCATATACCGGCTTGATGAACCATGGAATCGAGGCGAGCAGGAAGAAGCTGGCTACCTGGTCGGCCGTGAGGCCCTGGTCCTTGAAGGTGATCGTGATCGTCTGGTCGGGCAGGGTGTACATGCCCTGCGCGAAGTAGACGATGGCGAAGAGTGCAGCCAGGCGCCGGGCTTCTGGGGTCTGGAAGAGATTCAGTCGCCGGAGCCGCTCGATCATGCGTGGATCATCTCACGCTGCTCTTGACATGGCAGCGGGATCGTATTCTAATGCGCGCCCCATGCAAGATGCGTGAAGCGGGTGACGACGGGATTTTCGCAAGTGGACATGAAGGCGGGAATGGATAAATCGAAGCAGGTGCTATTACCAAAGGCCCATTGCGGGTCGGGGAGAGTTGCGCCTGAATGCTGGGCATATCGTGGAAGGAACGCAGCCACGTCGCTGGTCGGCGGGATTGCGCTCGCGCGGCGCACCCCGGGCTTCGAGCGCCAGGACATACCCGCATCGTATGCGGCAACACGGGAGAGGTACATGCAGGCCTAGCGCCTCCAGCGTACCCAATCACCAGACAACCCGGGTTGCCGCGAAAGTGGCCCCGGGTTTTTTGTTGCATGTAACTGTCGGCAGAGCGGCCGACCATTGAGGAGGTGATTGAATCTGAAGCAGCAGTTCAGCGGGGCATTGGAGAAGCCAGGAGTTCTCGCCGGCTTGTCGCGCCGTAGATCACGGGTTCGAATCCCGTATGCCTCGTTACCCATGTGTCGGGCCGGTCAATGTTGTGGATCTAAACCCATCGTCTAGCGGCTCAGGACGGGAGCCCCTCAAGCTCCAGACACCGGTTCGAATCCGGTTGGGTTTACCAACGGCGCGCAGTTTCGCACGCGCAGGGATCGAGGTCCGGCCCCTGAACTTTTCGAGGTCTCCTGACAGTATGCTGTCAGTAGCCCCTCCTTACCATGCCAGTCGTGCGTCAAGCACAACCCGCAACGAACAGGAGAGACTGAAATGGCACAGACGAATGGTTCAAAGCGTGACGTGGTAGTCTGGTTCGAGATCCCTGCCGGAGACTTTGCGCGCGCCAAGCGTTTCTATGAGCAGGTTTTCAGTGTCGCGCTCAAGGAGGAGCAGATGGGACCGATGCGCCTGGGTGTGTTCCCGTACGCCGGCGAAGCCGTGTCCGGTTGCGTGATCTCCGGCCAGGGCTATAGGGCCGGGAAGGATGGCAGCGTGATCTACATTAGCGCTGGCCGCGACCTTGCCGAACCTCTGGCGCGTGTGGAACAGGCCGGCGGCAAAGTCTTGGTTCCCAAGACCTTGATCAATGCAGAGATCGGTTACTTCGCGCATTTCCTCGACAGCGAAGGCAACCGCGTGGGGATGCACTCAATCCAATAGAGGGCGCTGGATGCGTCGCGCCGACCGGTTGTTCCAGATCGTCCAGCAACTGCGCGGCCGGCGCCTCACTACCGCACGCCACCTCGCCGGCCGGCTGCAGGTTTCCGAGCGCACGATCTATCGCGATGTGCGCGACCTGCAGCTTTCCGGCGTTCCCATCGAGGGCGAGGCGGGCGTCGGTTATGTCCTGCGCAAAGGCTTCGACATCCCACCGCTGATGTTCGACCGGGAAGAGCTCGAGGCCCTGGTGGTAGGCGCGCGCATGGTACAGGCCTGGGGCGGCGCGAAGCTCTCTGACGCTGTGACGCAGGCGCTGACCAAGATCGAGGCCGTGCTGCCTGTCGATCGCAAGCGCGACATCGTGCGATCCCGGTTGTTCGCGCTGCACTTTCATATCCCTGCGAACCTCGCTGCAACTGTCGACTGCATGCGCGAGGCGATCAACGGGCGGCGCCTGCTGCGCTTCGAGTACGTGCGCCAGGACGGTGAAGGCTCGAGCCGGGACGTGCGGCCGCTCGCACTTTATTTCTGGGGCTCTGTCTGGACCCTCGCCGCGTGGTGCGAGCTGCGCGACGACTTCCGCAGCTTTCGCGTCGACCGCATCTCCAACCCGGTGATTCTCGACGGCACGTTCGCGGAAGAGCCGGGCAGGACCTTGGAGGACTTCATCAGCCGAGTGGTGAAGGACTAGCCTCCCAGTTCGTCATTCCGGCGCCGCATCGCGGCACCCGGAATCCAGAAACGCGACATCGCCCCGAAGCATTGGCCTGCTCTTGACGAGTGGCGCGCTATTGGCTGCCGAAGGGCGAAACCAACGCGCGTTGACGCTCTCGCGTCATTGCCCGACAATCGAAGCGGGGATGAGTGGGCGCACTCTGAGCTAAGGGGGGAACCGGGATGCAGGCCTACATTGTGCGGCGGCTGCTGGCGCTGATCCCGACGCTGTTCTTTGCCAGCCTGATCGTCTTCGTCAGCGTGCGCCTGATCCCCGGCAGCGTGATCGACCTGATGCTGTCGCAGAACGACATCGCCGTGGGCAAGGACCGCGCGGTGATCGAGGCGGCTCTCGGGCTCGACCGGCCAATGCACGTGCAGTACCTGCATTGGGCCGGCGCCGCGCTTCAGGGCGACCTGGGCCGCTCGCTCTGGAACAGCACACCGGTAACGGAGCATCTGGCTGCGCGCCTGCCGGTCACCCTTGAGCTGGGCGCGCTGGCACTGGTCGTAGGCCTGATCGTGGCCCTTCCCATCGGCGTCTACTCGGCCATCCGCCAGGACACTGCGGGCGACTACGTGACCCGCTCCTTCTCCATCCTGATGCTCGCGATTCCCAGCTTCTGGCTTGGAACCCTGGTGATGGTGTTTCCTTCCATCTGGTGGGGCTGGTCGCCCGAGATACAGTACAGCCCGTTCACCCAGAATCCGTTCAAGAACCTCAGCCAGATGATCCTCCCCGCAGTGATTCTCGGCACGTCGCTGTCTGCCGTCACGATGCGCTTCACCCGCACCATGATGCTCGAGGTGCTGCGGCAGGACTACGTGCGCACCGCCTGGGCGAAGGGCCTGGGCGAGCGCCTGGTGGTGACGCGGCACGCGCTGCGCAACGCACTGATCCCGGTGATCACTCTTATCGGCCTGCAGGCGCCCATCCTCATCGGCGGGGCGGTGATCATCGAGCAGATCTTCGTGATCCCCGGAATGGGCCTGCTGCTGCTGGAAGCGGTCAACCAGCGCGACTACCCGGTCATCACGGGCGTGTTCCTGGTCGTGGGTGTGTGCGTCATGCTGATCAATCTGCTCGTCGATCTGACCTACGGCATCCTCGATCCGAAAGTGAGGTATCGGTGAGGGCTAAGGCATGAGCGGGCTGACCGTTGACGTGTTGCACACGCCTTACCGCGAGCGCGGTGCCATCGCCGGGTTCCTCGCCCGCCTGTTCCGCGACAAGCCGCTCGGAGCGGTGGGCGCGGTCATCGTTCTGGTGTTCCTGTTCTGCGGTGTCTTCGCTGGCGTGCTCGCGCCGCACGGCTTCAACGCGATCAGCCCGATCGACCGCATGCAGCCGCCGTCGTTGAAGTTTCCCTTCGGCACCGACAACCTGGGCCGCGACATGCTCTCGCGCGTGCTCTACGGGGCGCAGTTCTCGGTCATCATCGGTCTCGGCGCCGCCGGTCTCGCGACCGTTATTTCGGTCCTGATCGGCGTCACCACCGGCTACGTCGGCGGGCGCTTCGACATGCTGGTGCAGCGCATCGTGGACGCCTGGATGACGTTCCCCGCTCTGGTCATCCTGATCGTGGTCGTCTCGGTGATCGGCCCGGGGATGCCGCAGATCATCGCGATACTCGCGCTGCTCTACGGCATCGGCGGCTCGCGCATCCTCCGCGGCAACGTGGTTTCGATACGCGAGAACATGTATGTCCATGCCGCGCAGTCGATCGGCGCCGGAACGCAGCGCATCCTGTGGCGGCATATCTTGCCCAATGTCATGCCGGCGGTGATCGTGCTGTTCACCACGCGCGTGGGCGCCGTGATCCTGGCGGAAGCCAGCCTCTCGTTCCTGGGTCTGGGCGTGCCGCCGCCCGCGCCTACCTGGGGCAGCATGCTGAGCGGCAGCGGGCGCGCGTACATGTACCAGGGGCCGTGGCTCGCGCTCGCGCCAGGCCTTGCCTTGACCATCGTGGTTTACGCAATCAATGTTTTCGGGGACGCGCTGCGTGATCTACTCGACCCGCGCATGCGCGGCAGCCGCTGAAGCGACAGAGATCGAAAGGGGGGACCGATGATCTGGATTCGACCGACCACCCGCCAGCTAAGCATGTTGCTCTCGCTTTCGCTTGCACTCGCTGGCGGCGGCGCCGCAGCGCAGAACGCCAAGCCGCAATACGGAGGGACGCTCGAGGTTTGCACCGTTTTCCCGACCCTGTCCGCGCTTTCGTGGGACCCGCAGGACTGGAACTGGAAGCTCAACCACGACGCCGGGATGTACTACGAACTGCTATTCGCCGCCGACCTGGACAAGAGCGTGCGCAAGGGCGGGAAATACCGGTTCATCGCAGACGCGTGGCTGCCCAGCGATGCCATCCGCGGCGAGCTGGCCGAGCGCTGGGAGTGGACAGCTCCGCTCACGCTGGTGATCCATCTGCGCAAGGGCGTCATGTTCCCGGACAAGCCAGGGGTGATGAAGTCGCGCGAGCTGACCGCGGAGGACGTGGTCTTCAGCTTCGAGCGTCTGGACAAGAGCCCGAAGAAGATCCCCACCTGGTTCGATCACATCGACAAGGTCGAGGCGCGCGACAAGCACACTGTGGTTTTCACCTTCAAGGAGTACAACGCCGAGTGGGATTACCGCTTCGGCTACGGCTTCTACTCGGCGATCGTGCCGAAGGAGATGGCCTCTGTCGATGCGAAGAGCTGGAAGAACGCCGTAGGCACCGGCCCCTTCCAGCTCTCCGACTTCGTCCAGGGCAACTCCCAGACCTACGTCAAGAACCCGAACTACTGGGACACTGAGAAGCTTGGTGGCACCGCGTACAAGATCCCGTTCGTCGACAAGCTGGTGTACCACACGATCAAGGACGAGGCTACGCAGCATACGGCGTTGCGCACCGGCAAGCTCGACATCCTCGAATACATCCGCTGGACGGCGGTGGAACAACTCAAGAAGAGCGCGCCTCAGCTCAAGTGGTCCAGGTGGCTGAACTCGACTGGGACCTTCCTCGCCATGCGGGTCGACCGCAAGCCGTTCGACGACATCCGCGTACGGCGCGCGCTCAACATGGCAGTCAACAAGCAGGAGATCGTCCAGTCCTATTACGGCGGCAACGCGGAGCTGTTCGCCTATCCGATGTACCCGGATTGGCGCGGCTACTACGAACCGCTGGACAACATGCCGGCCTCGGTCAAGGAGCTTTTCATCTACAACCCGGAAAAGGCGAAGAAGCTGTTGGCGGAAGCCGGCTACCCGAACGGCTTCAGCTTCAAGGTCCAGTTCACCTCCAACAGCATCGATCATATGGATCTGGTGCCGCTGGTAGCGGGCTACCTCGAGAAAGTCGGGGTCAAGATGGAGATCCAGCCGATGGAATACGGCGCCTTCCTGTCGGCAATGACGACCAGGACTCACGGCCCTGGCTACTTCATGAACAGGGGGCACAACGTTCCGACCGCGGGCATACGCAGCTTTGTCACCGGGCAGACCTGGAACCCGTCGATGTGGTCGGATCCGGCCTACGACAAAAAGATGGAAGAGGTCTACCGCACCCGCGACGAAGCAAAACGCCAGCAGAAGATCAAGGAAATGACGGTCGAAATCCTCGACAAGGCGCCCTACATCTGGATGCCCATTCCCTACTTCTACACGGCGTGGTGGCCGTGGGTGCAGAACTACAACGGCGAGCTGCGCGCCGCCGCGGTGCGCCCAGGCTCCGATCTACGCGCGCATCTGGATCGACCAGGAGATGAAGAAGAAGATGGGCTTCTGAGGCGCACCGGCACTTGAGGAAGCAGGTGATTGTTCGATCCGGATCGGTGACCGCAACGTGAGCGAACCGCTCCTCCGAGTCAGCGATCTGTGCGTCGAGTTTCGCACGCCACGCGGCACGGTGCGAGCGGTGGATTCGGTCTCCTTCGACGTCGGTGCCGGGGAAACGCTCGCCATCGTCGGGGAGAGCGGGTCGGGCAAGAGCGTGACCGCGCTCTCCATCCTGCGTCTGATTCCCTCGCCTCCCGGTCGTATCGAGCGCGGAACCGTGATCTTCGAGGGGCGGGACCTGTTGCAACTGGACGATGCGGAGATCCGTGCCATCCGCGGCAATCGCATCGCGATGATCTTCCAGGAGCCGATGTCCTCGCTCAATCCGGCGCTGACCGTGGGCCTGCAGGTCGGCGAGCCGCTCAACCTTCACCGTAAGCTGCCGTGGGGCAAAACCTTCGGGAAGGTCGAGGAGCTGTTGTCCACGGTCGCGATCCCGGATGCGGCCACCCGGCTGAGGTCCTACCCGCACCAGTACTCCGGCGGCATGGCGCAAAGGGCGATGATCGCGATGGCGCTCGCTTGCAAGCCGAGGCTCCTCATCGCCGACGAGCCGACTACAGCGCTCGATGTCACGGTGCAGGCGCAGATCCTGGCCCTGCTCAAGCAGCTCACGCGCGAGACGAACTCGGCACTCGTCCTGATCACGCACGATCTGGGTGTGGTGGCGCGCTACGCCGACCGCGTCGTCGTCATGTACGGCGGGCGCATCGTCGAGACGGCCCCGGCGCGTGAGCTGTACGCGCGCCCGCGCCATCCCTACACACGCGGCCTGATGGATTCGATCCCGCGCCTTGACGACGTCGCGAGCAAGCGGCTGGTGCCGATCGCAGGCCAGCCGCCAGACCTCGCCAACCTGCCGCCGGGCTGCGCTTTCGCGCCACGCTGCAAACACGCCATGGACCGATGCCGCACCGAGCGCCCCGCCCTCGAGCCGGTCGGCGAGCGTCACCTGAAGGCCTGCTTCCTCGATGCCTGAGACGGCTCGTGGCGCCGGCAGCGCAGAGATCCTGCGGGTAGAGGATCTCGAGGTGCACTTCCCGGTCAGGAAGGGCCTGGTGATCGAGAAGCAGGTGGGATCGGTCAAGGCAGTGGACGGCGTGTCTTTCGCCTTGAGGCGCGGCGAGACATTGGGCCTGGTGGGGGAGAGCGGGTGCGGAAAGTCCACCACGGCGCTGGCCATCCTGCGCATGGTGGAGCCGACTGCAGGGCGCATCGTGTTCGAGGGCGAGGACATCACGCGGCACGACGCGGCGCGCATGCGGCCGATCCGCCACCGCATGCAGATGGTGTACCAGGATCCTTACAGCTCGCTCGATCCGCGCATGAAGGTGCGCGACATCGTCGGCGAGCCGCTGGTCGTGCATGGGTTGGGGGGTGATAGGGCGCAGTACCGCGCCCGCATCGACGACCTGCTGGCCATGGTCGGCCTGCTACCCGACATGGCCGAGCGCTATCCGCACGAGTTCTCGGGCGGGCAGCGGCAGCGCATCGGCATCGCACGCGCACTCGCTCTGGAGCCGAGTCTGGTTATCTGCGACGAGCCGGTCTCGGCGCTCGACGTGTCGATCCAGGCGCAAGTGGTGAACCTGTTCAAGGATCTGCAGGAAAGGCTTGGGCTGACGTATCTGTTCATCGCCCACGACTTGTCGGTCGTGCGCCATATCAGCGACCGCGTCGCGGTGATGTACCTCGGGCGCATCGTGGAGATCGCGAGCCGCGACGACCTGTACCGTGATCCCTTGCACCCATATACGCAAGCGCTGCTTGCCGCCGTGCCCGTCCCCGACCCCGTGCTCGAGGGCGCGCGGCCCCAGCAGCTTATTGCCGGCGAAGTGCCGAGCGTGCTCAACCCTCCAACGGGCTGCCGGTTCCATCCGCGCTGCCCGAAGGCAATGGCCCAGTGCGCAAGCGTCGAGCCGGTATTGCAGGAGACTTCCAACGGTAGAGCGGTGGCTTGCCATCTGTACCAGCCGGCGGATGCAGCCTCGCCGCGATAGGAGGACCCTATAGTCCGGGACGTTTGAAGCGGGTACCAAACTCAGGCCCGCTGTAGCAGGGCGCCGGGCAAGCGGCGCAGGCGCACGGACGGATTCCGGGACCGTCCTCGCGGCCAGTCCCGGAATGACGGCGTTGTTTCAGCCCTCCGCGGCGTCAGGTGCGCGTGGGCACAGTGCAGCGCCGCGCTCAGCAGCTCAAGGCAGCTCGATGGTTCCGTCGACATCAACGGCGACTCGGTCCCCCATCAGCTTGGCTTCCCACTTGCTGCCCCCCTTCATCCCCTTGAAGCGCCCGCTGCCGCCGTAGTAGACAGCGGTTCCGACTTCGTGGCCGTTGGCCGCTTTGCCGCTCCACGTCTCGTAGTAATAAGCCCCGTCGGAGAAACGTGAACTTGCAGAACCCCATCTCCGACGCGGTGCCGTCCTTCCAGTACTCCCCGCTACCCCAGCAGTCGATCTTGTAGGGCGGCTCGCTTGGGCCTGCATACCGGATACCTACCCCTTTGGCCTCGAAGATCCCCCGGATGTGTCCGGGCTCGTCTCCCAACTCCGAGGATTCCCACTTTGTACCCACGTTGTTATGGTGAGACTTGAACTTGATGACTTCTCCGGCAAGGGCCCCACTGGAGATGATGACGCCTGACAAGACCGCGGCGATGATGACTGGCTTTAGCATATTCCCCCCTATATTGAGTACGTAAGCTTCTCGTAAGCTTCTCGGGACAATAAACTCCTGCACGGCGCGAACACGAAAACGCGCGCGTGCGTCGCTCATACTACGCCACTCGCGCTTACAGATGACATACGGATGTTCTTCGGTGGCCGAGACTCCTCAATCGAACCCTGCGGAGCAGACAGGACGAGCGTTTTCAGTCTTGCGTGCCGACCTGCGCAGGATCTCTGCCGCGCCAGATCGTCAAGCGGACGCTTCGCGCGCTGGCGTGCCCTCTCGGCTACACTTTCGTCCCAGCATGCGCGCAAAAGAGGAGACATGACCATGACCGAACGACCGCTTCCGGGCGATTACGCCGGAGACCCGGCACTTTTGGGAAGGCACCCGAAGCGGCGAGCTGCGGCTGCAGAAATGCGCCGCCTGCAGCCATGTCTACTTTCCTCCGCGGCCATTCTGCCCGCAGTGCGGGTCCCCGGATGTGAGTGCGTTTCGAGCCAGCGGCCGTGCCACGCTGTACAGCTACGTGATCCATCATCGCCCTGCGCCCGGTTTCGTGCCGCCTTACTCGATCGCGGTGGTGCAACTGGAGGAAGGGCCGCGGATGATGACCAACATCGTGGAGGTCGCAGCAGACGCCGCGAAGCGCTGCAGCTCGACATGCCGCTGGAGGTCGTCTTTCAGCGGATGAACGAGGAGATCTCCCTGCCGCTGTTCCGCCCCGCCGGGAGAGCGAGCATGAAGCCGGGCAGCATCGCCATCGTCGGTGCGGCCGAGACCACCGAGCTGGGCGTGATTCCGCACATGTCGCAGATCCAGCTGCATGCCGACTGCGCGCTGAACGCGCTGCGCGACGCGGGCTTGAAGCCCTCCGACATCGACGGCGTCGCCTGCGCCGGCGAGGTGCCGACCAACGTCGCGCACTACCTCGGCATCGTGCCGAAGTGGGTCGACGGTACCGCGGTGGGCGGCTGCTCTTTCATGCTGCATGTGCGGCATGCGGCGGCGGCAATCAGCGCGGGCCTGTGTAAGACGGTGCTGATCACGCATGGCGAGAGCGGCCGCTCGCGCATCGGGGCGATGCCGCGGACGATTGTCCCCGCGTCGCTCCAGGGGCAGTTCGAAGCGCCCTTCGGCATCATCGGCCCGCCGACGATGTTCACCATCCCGGTGCTGCGCTACCTCAAGACCTACGGCATCACCCAGGAGCAGCTGGCGATGGTGGCGGTGGTGCAGCGCGAGTGGGCGGCGAAGAACCCGCGGGCGATGATGAAGGATCCGATCACCGTCGACGACGTGCTCAACTCGAGGATGATCGCCTATCCGTTCCGGCTCCTGATGTGCTGCCTGGTCACCGACGGCGGCGGCGCGCTGATCCTCACGTCCGCCGACCGCGCCAAGGACTTCCCGCAGAAGCCGGTGTACATCCTCGGGACAGGGCGAGAGCGTCGAGACGCCGATGATCAGCCAGATGGCGGACTTCACCTCCTCGCGCGCTTTCCGCGTCGCCGGCAAGCAGGCGTTCGACAGCGCCGGCATCCGGCCCTGCGGACGTCGATCACCTGATGATCTACGACGCGTTCGCGCATCTGCCGCTGTACGGCCTGGAAGATCTCGGCTTCGTCGGCCGCGGCGAGGCGGCTGCCTTCATCGCCGAGCGCAACACCGCACCGGGCGGCAAGCTGCCGCTGAACACCAACGGCGGCGGACTGAGCTACACGCACACCGGCATGTACGGCATGTTCGCGCTGCAGGAGATCGGTGCGCCAGGTGCGCGGCACGGCGCCGGCACAGGTCAAGGACGTGCAGGTCGCGGTCTGCCACGGCGTCGGCGGCATGTTCGCCGCGAGCGGCACGATCGTGATGGCGGACCGGCGGCCCTGACACGTCCAAGGACGTGCCTCTCCCTCCCCGCGAGCGGGCGAGGGTTGGAGTGAGGCGTAACATGGGAACGCCTCGAGAGCAACCGGGTCCAAAATGGCGGGCCCGAGCGCACCCGCAGGGCTCGAACCGCTGATTGATCGTCGTGCGGATGACTCAGACGCCTTATCGCTGGATCGCAAACTTGTTTGGGGGGAGCCGATGGCAACAACTCTGAATGTGAATGGAAAGCAGCTCACGGTCGATGTCGAGCCCGACATGCCTTTGCTGTGGGTATTGCGGGACGAGCTCGACCTGACGGGGACCAAATACGGCTGCGGGATCGCCATGTGCGGCGCCTGCACCGTGCAGGTGGACGGACAGCCCACGCGTTCCTGCGTGATGCCGGTCTCCGCCGTGGCAGGAAAGAAGATCACCACGATCGAAGCGCTGTCGAGCGACGGCAGCCACCCGGTGCAGAAGGCGTGGGTCCAGCTGCAGGTGCCGCAATGCGGCTACTGCCAGAGCGGCATGATCATGGCGGCCGCTGCCCTGCTCGCGCAGAACCGCAACCCCAGCGATGCCGACATCGACGCGGCCATCAGCAACCTCTGCCGTTGCGGCACCTACGTGCGCGTGCGCGAGGCGATTCGCGTCGCCGCGAAGTCCATGTGACCGGGAGGCCATCATGACACAGTCTATTCGCACCGACCGTCGCGACTTCCTGGTGAAATCGGCAGCGCTGACTGGCGCGCTGACCCTGGGCGTTCGCCTTCCCGGCTTCGCGCAGGCGGCCACGTCGACTCCCGCAGGGACCGGAGATCACGCACTGGATCGTCATCCAGCCCGACGACACCGTGGTGATCCGTATCGCCCGCTCCGAATTGGGGCAGGGCAGCTTCACGGGTCTGGCGATGCTGGCTGCCGAGGAGCTGGAATGCGACTGGAGCAAGGTTCGCGCGGAATACGCCGACGTGAACGAGCACGTGCGGCGCAACCGGATCTTCGGCTCGATGGTCCACCGGCGGGAGCCGCGGAATTCGCGACTCGCAGGACTACGTGCGCAAGGGTGGCGCCGCGGCGCGCGAGATGCTGGTCGCGGCCGCGGCGCAGCAATGGGGTGTGCCCGCCGCTGAGTGCAGCGTGGCGAAGGGTGTGATCACGCATGCGCCGAGCAGCCGCAGCACGACGTACGGCAAAGTCGCTGCCGCCGCTTCTCGGCTGGAAGTTCCCAAAGAGCCCAGGCTCAAGGAACCGAGCCAGTGGAAGCTCATCGGTACCTCGCCGGCCCGCTTCGACATTCCCGACAAGACGACCGGCAAGCAGATCTATACCGCCGACGTGCGCCTGCCCGGCTTGGTGCACGCGTCCATCGCGCAGTGCCCCGTGTTCGGCGGCAAGGTCAAGGCCTTCGACGACTCCAAAATCAAGTCCATGCGCGGCGTCAAAAAGGTGGTGCGCGGCGAGGACTGGGTCGCGGTCGTCGCGGACAACTGGTGGCGCGCCAATCAGGCGCTCAAGCAAATATCGATCGAATGGGACGTGGGCGAGAACGGTAGTGTGTCGAGCGAGTCGATCATGCGGTTCCTGCGCACCGGCATCGATGCGAAAGAGGCCCCGGTGGCGCGCAAGGACGGCGATTTCGACAAGGCCATCGCCGGTGCCGCCAAGGTGATCGAAGCCGAGTACTACGCACCCTACATGACCCACGCGACCATGGAGCCGCAGACGGCTACCGCTCTGGTCAGGGACGGGAAGGTGGAAGTCTGGGTGGGTACGCAGAACGGCGAGACGTCGATCGCCGCGGCCGCGGAGGCTTCGGGCGTTGCACTGGAGAATGTCTACGTGCACAAGATGCATGCAGGCGGCGGATTCGGGCGGCGCGTCGCCCACCAGGACTACACCAAACAGGCGGTCCTGATCGCGCAGAGCATGCCGGGCACGCCGGTCAGCCTGCAGTGGTCGCGCGAAGAGGACATCCAACAGGGGCGCTACCGTCCCGTGGCGCTGGTGAAGCTGCGAGGCGGGCTGGACGCGCAGGGCAACTGGATCGCGTGGCACGTGCGGCAGGCCGACCAGTCGATCTTGATCACGGTGCGGCCCACCGACATCAAGAACGGGATCGATCCGGTCAACGTGCGCGTCTTCCAGGACAACCCGTACGCCGTGCCGAACTTCACCAACGAGTACGCCATGCGCAACACGCATGTGCCGCCCGGATTCTGGCGCGCGGTGGCGCATACCAACAACCCGTTCTTCCGCGAGTGCTTCATCGACGAGCTGGCGCACGCCGCCGGCAAGAGACCCGTATCAGTTCCGGCGCCCGCTGCTGCAGCAGAAGCAGAAGGATCTCGGCGTGCTCGACGCGGTGGCGAAGGCGGTAGGGTGGGGCACGCGAGCGCCCAAAGGCGTGCATCGCGGCATCGCAGTGGTCGACTCCTATGGCAGCTACACCGCGGCGGCGGTGGAGATCTCGGTCAAGGACGGCAGTGCAATCGACGTGAAGCGCGTGGTCGTCGCGATCGACTGCGGATACGTCGTCCATCTGGATGCGGTGAAAGCGCAGATCGAAGGCGGAGTGCTGTGGGGCCTGGGCTCGGCCATGCACGAGGAGATCACGCTCAAGGACGGGCGTGTGATGCAAAGCAATTTCTCCGACTATCCGCTGCTGCGGCTGGCCGAGGCGCCGGGAAAGGTCGAGTGCATCGTCATGCCGACCGGTGGCTTCTGGGGCGGCGTCGGGGAGCCGCCGATCGGGGGAGTCACACCCGCTCTGTGCAATGCAATCTTCGCGGCGACCGGGAAGCGCGTGCGGTCGCTGCCGCTGAAGCATCACGGGTTCTCGTACGCGACTTGACCCACTCACCCCTACCGCTCCGTCCCGGCCGGCGGCGCGCACTGCATGCCATCGCCGCCGGCGCTTGCCTTCTGGTGGTCCGGCCGGCGGCGGCCACGCCGGAGGCTGTCGCGGCCGCGCTGCTCGAAACCTTCGGCGATCGTCCCATCACACCCGGCAGGATCAAGCTCGAGATCCCGCGGCTGGCCGAGAACGGAAACATCGTACCCGTCACCATCACAGTCGATAGTCCGATGACCGAGCAGGACTACGTCCAGAGCATTCATCTTTTCGCCCAGAGCAATCCGCTACCGCGGATTCTCGACGTCGAGCTCGGACCGCACAACGGGCGAGCCCGCGTCGTCACCCGGATCCGTCTCGCAGTATCCCAGCAGGTGCGCGCCGTCGCGGTCATGAGCGACGGCACATTGTGGTCCACTGCGGCGGATGTCGAGGTGACGGTGGGAGGTTGTGACCCGTGAGCCAGTTTGGAAAGGTATGGGTGCGCCTGAGCGAGAACCCCAAGCGCGGGGAGGCCGTCGAGATCCGCGCGATGGTCATGCATCCCATGGAGTCGGGATTTCGGCTCGACAATGTCGGGCATCCGATCCCGCGTCACATCGTCAGCACTTTTGCTTGCGCCTACGGCGGCAAGGACGTGTTTCGCGCTAAGCTGCACCCGGCCATTTCGACCAACCCGTACTTCGTCTTCTACGTGGTCGCCGCGCAGAGCGCCGATCTGCAGTTCACCTGGACGGACGATCACGGCGGCGTCGCAACGCATAACGTGCGCCTGGAGGTGACGTGATCGCACTGATACTGGGGTTGCTGATCTTTCTGGGCGTGCACTCTGTGCGCGTCGTCGGCGACGGATGGCGTGCGGCGCAGATCGCCCGTGTGGGGGAGACGCTCTGGAAGGGCCTGTATTCGCTGGCTGCGGCAGTCGGCCTGGCGTTGATCATATGGGGCTACCACTTGGCGCAAGCGCAGCCCCTCGTCCTCTGGACGCCGCCGTCATGGATGCGGCATCTCGGCGCGCTGCTCACTGTCCCGGCCTTCGTACTGCTGGCAGCGGCGTATGTGCCGAGGAATCGGATCAAGGCCGCGGTCGGCCATCCCATGGTGGCGGGGGTGAAGCTCTGGGCCTTCGCGCACCTGCTCGTGAATGGCACGCTGGCTGCGATGCTGCTGTTCGGTGCGTTCCTCGTCTGGGCAGTGGCGGATTTCACTTCAGCGCGTCGGCGCGATCGCGCAGCGGGGACGCGCTACCCTGCCGGTACGGCGTCGCGCGATGCCGTCGTTGTGGTCGTCGGGCTCGTGGCCTGGGCGCTGTTCGCCTTCCTGCTGCACGGATGGCTGATCGGCGTTCGCCCCTTCGCCTGAGACGCGGCGCCGACT
The DNA here is from genome assembly GCA_963705615.1 of uncultured beta proteobacterium. Taxonomy (GTDB): domain Bacteria; phylum Pseudomonadota; class Gammaproteobacteria; order Burkholderiales; family SHXO01; genus SHXO01. The sequence goes on from CAVPKE010000008.1 coordinate 142,487, forward strand.
GCTCGAACGCCACGGTCCCGCCGTCCACGCACCGTGACGGGTCGCGCGAGCGCAACACTTCCGACTTGAACCAAGCGCGCAAATCGATGTCCCTTTTTGGGAGCGTGGTCGCCTGAATTCATCTCGTGTCATCTGTCACAAGACGGCGACGCCGCGACGCTGGCGGGCGCAGACGATGGAGAAGGTGAGATGAACGACTATTCGCGAACCTCCCGCGGTCCGCTCGAAAAGCATGACAGGCGTTCCCGCGATTCCCGCCTGGTGCGAAGCGTTCCCTACGCGATTGGCCTGCTCATCGTGTTAGCCGTGGGGGCCGGCATGTACTTCTGGGAAAAGGGTGAGCAGCGGGAGCCTCGCCAAGAACCACAGCCGCCGCCACCGCAGAGCGCAGAAGTCCCACAACCGGCGCCGCAGAACGCGGAAGTTTCACAGCCGCCACCAGCGGCCAGCACCGAGCCGGAGATGCATCATCCACTCCCGGTGATCTCGCCGCCTGCGGGCCTCGAAGGGAAACCGGTGCCGCCGTTGACCGAGAGCGATCAGGCGGTGCAGGAGGCGCTCGGGGCCCCGTTGGGCAAGCAGGCGGTCGGCGACCTCGTCATATCCAAGGACATCGCACGCCGCATCGTCGCCACCGTGGACAATCTCCCGCGCCAGAAGGCGGGCACGCAGCTGCTACCGGTCAAGGCGCCCGCGAGGCGAATGATTACGAGCCGAAACGGCGAGGTCGTAACGCTCAGCCCGGCCAACTATGCGCGCTACACGCCGTACGTCAGGCTCGCGCAAGCGGTGGACGTGAAGCAGCTCGTCGCGCTCTATGTTCATTTCTATCCGCTGTTTCAGCAGGCATACGAAGAGCTCGGATACCCGAAGAAATACTTCAACGATCGCCTGGTTGAGGCGATCGACGATCTGCTGGCAGCACCCGATGTGCACGGGTCGGTGGAGCTGGTGCGGCCCAAGGTCATGTACCAGTTTGCCGACCCCGAGCTCGAAGAGCTCTCCGCAGGGCAGAAGGTCCTGATCCGGATCGGTCCCCAGAACGCCGCGGCGATCAAAGCCAAGCTGCACGAGCTCCGGCGCGAGCTGGGCGCGGATGGGCCTGCGCCAAACAAGTAGGCAGGCGGTCTGCAGTAGGTAGGCGCGAGGGAGGATTCGAGCGGGGCGCCGATCACATGATCTGATTTACCACGCCGCCATCCACACGCATGGCCGCGCCGCTCGTGCCGGAGGCGCCCTCACCGCAAAGGTAGACCGCGAGATTCGCGACCTCCTCGGCCGACGTGAAGCGCTTGAGGAGCGAGGTCGGGCGAAAGCTCACGAAGAAGTCCCGCTCGAGCTCGGGGACTGTCATGCCCGCGGCCTTGGCGCGCTCGGCACGCAGCCGCTCGGTGTTCTCGGTGCGCGTTGGCCCCGGAAGCACCGCGTTGACCGTAACCCCGGTTCCCGCGAGCTCCATGGCGAGACCGCGTGAGATGGTGAGCTGTGCCGTCTTGGTCATGCCGTAGTGGACCATTTCGCGCGGCACGTTGAGCGCCGATTCACTCGAGATGAAGAGCACGCGTCCCCAGCCCCGCTTCGCCATGCCCGGCGCGTAACGGCGGGAGAAGCGGACTCCGCTCAGGACGTTGACCTCGAACAGTCGCAGCCAGTCATCGTCCGGGATCTCGAAGAACGGCTTGCGCTCGTAGATCCCCAGGTTGTTGACCAGGATGTCGACCTCGGCCATGCGTGCAAATACCGCCTCGGCGCCCTTCGCGGTCGCGCAATCGGCGGCGACACCGTCTGCGCGGGCGCCCGGCACCGAGCCGCGCAGGCGCGCGAGCGCCGCGTCGATGGCAGCCTGCGTGCGACCCGTGAGCGTGACCTGGGCGCCTTCTGCAGCCAGGCCGCGTGCGATGGCGAAGCCGATTCCGGCAGTGGAACCCACTATCAGGGCGCGGCGGTTCTCGATATGCAGCTCCATGGTGCTGACGGACCTCAGCCCACGCGCAGCAGCTTGCGCAGACTACGCAGCCCGCGTGGTGGTTCGGAACCCGGGTAGACCTGCGACCACGCTGTGTAGGACACTTCCCCGACGTAGAGGTCGCCTCGCGAGTCGGTAGCGAGCCCGTGCGGCGCGATGAACTGATCGAGCCGCGTCCCGGCGTGGAGGTCGCCGAGGCGACCGAGCAGCTTTCCTTCGTGAGTCACGATGCTGATGCGCGGCCCCAGGTTCGGGACGTCGCGATTGACGGCCATGGTCGGCCCGATCTCTCCGATATAGAAGAGCGGATGACGGCCGGTTTCCGCGCACAACCCGCAGGGCCGGTGCAGGTTGTTCCACTGCGTTTCGTACTTCCCGTTGCCGTCGAAAACCTGCACACGATGGTTTTCGCGATCCGCGACGTAGACCCAGCCGTCGCTGTCGGAGCAGATGTTGTGCGGAATGTTGAACTGACCGGGATCGCACCCCGGTTCGCCCCAGCTCAGGAGCAGCTTGCCGTCGGGCGAGTACTTGTGCACGCGCGCGTTGCCGTATCCGTCCGACACGTAGATGTCGCCGCGCGGCGAGAGCGCCGTATGCGTGCAACGGTGGAAAGGCTCGCCGCTCATGTAGGGCGCGGGTTTGCCGGCGATGCCGATGGTGAGCAACACTTTGCCCTCGAGCGTGCACTTGCGGACGGTGTGATCGCCGTCGTCGGTGCAATACAAGTTCTCGTCAGCTCCGACGTGCACACCATGCGCACGGGTGAAGACGCCTTCGCCCCACGAGCGCAGGAAATTGCCTTCGCGGTCGAACACGACCATCGGGTGTGCGCCGCGGTTGAAGACGTAGACCCGATCCCGCTTATCGACCGCCACGGCGGCGACGTCGTTCAATTCCCACCCCTCGGGCAGCTTGCCCCAGTCGCCCGCCACTTCATAGCGGAATCGCCCTTCTCCGAGCATGATCGTCATGGCTCACGTCTCTCGACTCGTTGTCTGACCTCCAACCTAGGACGATGATAGCAGCGAGCGGCCATCTACGTGAGCGAACTCGCGTCCGGACCTATTGCGTGCAGGAGCATGGGGGGGAGACGCGGCGAAGCGTAAGATTACGGCACTTCGCTCATGACCCAAGAATCCGATTCGCTGGCACGGCCGTCCTCGCCCAAGGATCTGTTCGTTGCATTTACCTCGCTTGCCCTCCAAGGCTTTGGTGGCGTGCTGGCGGTGGCGCAGCGCGTGCTGTGCGAGCAGAGACGCTGGCTTACCAAAGAGGAGTTCGTGGAAATCCTGGCCGTGGGCCAGGTGCTGCCCGGGCCCAACGTGTGCAACGTGGCGTTGATGGTCGGCGACCGTTTTTTCGGCTGGCGCGGCGCCTTTGCGGCACTGGCCGGCATGATGGCCGCACCCCTCGTGATCGTGCTGGTTCTCACCGCTGTCTATGCCGAGTACGCGCTGCATCCCGCAGTGGCAGGTGCGCTCAAGGGGATGGGTGCGGTCGCGGCCGGGTTGATTGTGGGCACGGGGCTGAAGCTCGCGGCCGCGCTGCGCGTCAACCCGATGGGCCTGCCTGTTTGCCTGATGCTTTGCCGTGCTGTCGTTCGTGGGCGTGGGGCTGCTGCGCTGGCCGTTGGTGTGGGTGCTCCTGGGGCTCGGCTCGGTTGCCTGCGTCTACGCGTGGAAGCGGTTGCGGTCGCATGGGTGGGCCGCCGCTCCCCTCCCCAACCCTTCCCCGCGCGCGGGGAAGGGAGAGGGTGGGGGTATCTAGGATGCACACCTCTGCCGACTGGCTGGCGCTGTTCAGTCATCTTCTGCTGCTGTCATTGCTGGCAATTGGCGGCGCGATCACGGTCGTACCGGACCTGCATCGAGTCATGGTCGAGCAGATGGGACTGCTGACCGATGCACAGTTCAACGCGTCGATCGCGATCGCGCAGGCCGCGCCGGGCCCCAACGTGCTGTTCGTCGCGGTCATGGGATATCAGTCGGCGGGGCTGCTCGGAGCGGGCGTCGCGCTGTTCGGGATCATGCTGCCGTCAACGACGCTTGCGCTGCTGGTCGCGCGCTGGGGTCACGCGCGGCGCGACTGGCGTGCTGTGCAGGCGTTCAAAGCGGGCATGGCGCCGATCGTCATCGCCCTCATGTTCGCGACCGGCTGGATTCTCACCGCGGAGACGCCCGGCTGGCAGCCTGTGCTGCTCGCAGGGGGCACGGTCCTGGTGGTCTGGCGCACGCGCGTCCATTTGCTGGCGTTGATCCTGGTCGGCGCCGTTCTCGGGGCGCTGGGATGGATTTGAAAGCTTCGGCGTGGGCGGCATGCAGCAGCTCTCTTTACGGTGTAAAGTGCCGGTCATGCCGACCACCCCTGAACATGAGCCAGCACGCAGCCGAGCGAAGGCCGCGCGCGCCCCGCTGACGCGCGAAGCCATCGTCGGGGCAGCGCTGGCCCAGATCGACGCCAAGGGGCTCGAGGCTCTGTCCATGCGCACTCTGGGAGCCGCATTGGGCGTCGAGGCGATGGCCCTCTACCACCACTTTCCGAGCAAGGACGAGCTCTTGCAAGGCGTGATGGAGCGCCTGCTGGCGGAGGCGGAGCTGCCGCCTCCGGGATCGATGCCGCCGCTCGAGCGGCTGCGCAGATTCGTCCGCTCGTACCGGCAGATCGCCGTTCGGCACCCACATGCATTCGTTCTGCTCGCGGTGCGCCGTTTCAATACCGAGGCGGCGTTCGCGCTCTACGAGCGCATCCTGGACGCGCTGGCCGAAGCAGGCCTCGACGCCGTGCACTCGGCGCGCTTGTTCCGGCTGATAGGCTACTACGCGAGCGGGGCGGGGCTCGCGGAGATCGCCAGCCGGGCGCAGGAACCCGACGCTGCGCCGGTGAAACTGGAGAAGCTGGGCGACCGGCAACGCTTCCCGCGCGTGGCGGCGGTCGCGCGCTACCTGCGAGTGAGCAATCTCGAAGCCGTGTTCGAGTTCGGTCTGGATATCCTCTTCGATGAAATCCGGAGGCAGGCAGCAGCAGGCCGGCGAGGGCGCGAGGAAGGGCCAGCCGAATGACGGAAGTGGGATGCGTTGTCGCTACGGGAGCGGCGCATGCCTCGCCTGCGATCTGCGGCTTGCGTTCGAGAGGGAGATGCGGTCCGCGATGCCGGTGATCAGGAGCCCCATGAGGATTCCAGCTGGAACGTCGACGGCGTAGTGCGCCCTCAGGTAGACGACGGCCGGGCACATCAGCACCGTGACTGCAAGCATGAACGGGAACAGGCGCGGCGCGAAGCGGTGAGCCTGGATCGTCAACAGCGTAGCGACGGCGAGGTGAGACGAAGGAAAGGCGCCCGTCGGCACTTCGCCGCCGGAGGTGAACAGGAACAACAGGTGGTTGAAGACGTAGCCTTGGTACAGCTGTGGGCCAGCGTGCGGCGGGAACCAATAGTGGGGTGAAACGGTGGGGAATAGCCAGAACAGCGCGTAGCAAATGGAGAAACAAAGCGTCGTGGCGAAGACAACGCGCTCGGCTGCCGCGTAGCCCCGGGTCAGCAAGACGGTGAACAGCATCGCAGGGGTGAAATAGTAGTAGGCGTAGTAGGCGCCGCAGAAAAGCTCCGACAGCCACCGCCAGGGCGCCCACTCGGCGAGCACGAGCGATGGCTGACTGCCCCAGAGCAGCTGCTCAACGCGAACCAGCCACGCATCGAAAGGCTGCTCATAGAGCACTGGCCAGATCGTCGCGGTCTGCCGATACGACACCGTATACAGCAGCGGCCCGTAGGCCAGGCGCAGCAGCACCAAAAACCACCACCGCGAACGGCGGGAAAGAGCGCAGACGAGCGCCAGGCCGCTGAGCGCGGCGAGATTCACCAGCAACTGCTGTGCGCAGCCCGGCACGCCGCGCGCTGCGCCGAGCGCCAGCGGGACGCTCGCAAGGACCATGTAGCCGGCGATAACAGCGTCGAGCAGGCGAAACGCGCCGAGCGGCTCGGTCAGGCCAAACGGAAGGCGGGCAGTGTCAGAGCCATCCATGCTCGCGGTACCAGCGCGCCGTCGTCACCAACGCGTCGGAAAGCGGCGTCGACGCGCGCCACGCGAAGTCGCGCGCAGCCTTATCGGCGCTGCAGACCCATGCCGGCGCCAGCATCTCGATCACTTTCTGCGAGCTGAAGATGTCAGGCCGGCCACGGGCGCGCGCGAGCAGATCGGCGATTCGCCCGGCTGTGGCCGCGGCGAACTCCGGTAGACGCAACGGCCGCCCCGCAACGCCCAGCGCCGAGGCGATCAGCTGGCCGAGCTCGACCCAGCTGACCACTTCCGGCCCGGCGAGGAAGTACACCTGACCCACGGCCGCGGGGGCCTCGGCGGCGCGTAGCAGCCCGTCGGCGAGGTTCTCGACATAGACCAGCGAGTAATAGCGGTCGGAGAATCCGACTACCGGCAGGATGCCGCGACGGGCGATGCGAAAATAGCCGAGCACGTCGCGTTCGCGTGGCCCGAAGACGATCGGGGGACGGACGATGGTCCAGTCGACGCCGGCGACGGACCGGACGGCGTCCTCGCCCGCCAGCTTGCTGCTCCCATACCAAGTCAGCGGCCGCGGCGGCATCTCCTCGGTGCGGGGCGCCCTGCCGCCTGAGCTGGGACCTGCAGCGGCGAGACTGGAGACGTAGACGAACCGCGAGGGACGGGGCTCAGCGCTGGCAGCTGCAGCCAGGAGGTTGCGCGTGCCGTCCGCGTTGACCCGAAATAGGTCTTGCTCGCGCAATCCTTTCAGGGCGCCTGCGACGTGGAAGATCACGTCGGACCCGGCCACTGCGGACGGCAGGCTCGACGGCTCGGTCACGTCTCCGCGCACGACCTCGACATCGATGCCGTTTAGATTCCGAAGATCGCTCGATGGGCGCGCGAGGACGCGGACACGATGACCTTGCGCTACGAGGCGCGCGCAGAGGTGTGAGCCGACGAACCCTTGTCCGCCGGTTACCAGCGCACGCATGGGTCAGCGCAGCTCTGGCACGGCTGCTGGCCCGCCCGCGTCCGCATCCCAGCATTGCAACATCGGGTGGTTCTTCCAGCGGAGTGCTGCCGATCGAGCTGACCAGGGGGACTCGATTCTGGCAGGCCGGCGCAAGATTGGAGGTCCGTTTCTATATCGCCCGGTCGTAGATGCGGTAGACCTTGGTTCGACGGGCATCGATGTGTGTGAGCGGCTGCAAGATCGCGTCGTTGTCCTCCAAAATCCACCCCACCTCGGCGCGCCGGTAGCCAAGTGGAATACCGTTCTCGATCGTGCGCTGGATGAGGAGTCCGTCCAGTCCGAGCCGCCGGTACTTCGGCAGCACGCCGAGCGCCAGAACCCGCACCCGCTGGCAACCCGCGACCTTGAGCCGCCACAGGATCTTGATCAGGCCGAGCGGGAACAGCCGTCCGCGCGCGAGCTTGAGCGCCTCGTTGGCGTCCGGCACTGCGATCAGGATCGCGGCTGGCTCGCCGTCGACCTCGCCCACCAACGCCAAGCGCGGATCGATCAGCGGCTTCAACTCCTTCGCGAGAACCTCGAGCTCGCGATCGGTCCAGGGCACGAAGCCCCAATTGTCGGCCCACGCCTCGTTGTAGCAGTGGCGGACGAACGCGAGCTCCTCGTGCCAGCGCTTCAGATCCACCGGCCGCACGGTGACCCGGCCCCTGTGGACCACCTTGCGCGCCAACGGCTCGAGCTGTCCCTTGTAGTCGTCCGCCCTGACTTCTAAAGCGAAGAGGTCCTTGATCTTGGACAGCCCGAACGCCTCGAACTGCTCCGCATAGTACGGCGGATTGTATGGCATCAGAATCGCGGGGTCCTCGTCGAAGCCCTCCACCAGCAGCCCCAACACATCGTTGGTAGTGAAGTTGGTCGGGCCCCGCATCACCGACAATCCGCGCGCCTTGAGCCATTCGGCCGCCGCGTTGAACAGCGCGTGCGATGTCTCTGGATCGCGCTCGCACTCGTACAGCCCGAAGAACCCGATGTGACCGTCGCGTGGGTGGAACTCCCCGAAGCGCGGGTTCTTGAGCGCGGTGATCGTTCCCACGACACTTGACTCGCGCCGGGCGAGGAAGGGCTGGACCTCAGCGTATTCGTAGACGGGATTCTTGCGCGGGTTCAGGAAATCGCGCCGCTCCATCAGCAGCGGTGGCACCCAGTGCGGGAACCCACGATACAGCTCGAACGGGAAACGGATGTATTGTTCGATGTCTGCCGGCGAGTTGGCCGGCTGGACGGTCAAGCCGGCCAAACGCTCACCCGACGAGCCCGAACTTGCGTCCCGCTTCGGCGAGCCTGTCCAGGGCCCAGGTGAGTTGCTGGCGCGTGTGGCCTGCGGTGAGCGAGATGCGCACCAGAGTCCGCCCGGGAGGGACGGCGGGCGGCACGACGGGGTTGATGAATATCCCCTGGTCGTGCAGCCAGCGCCACACCTTGAAGCAGCGCTCCAGCTCGCCGACGACGATCGGGATGACCGGGGTCTGCGACGCCCCGGTGTCGAACCCCAGCGCGTCGAGCCCTTGTTTCATGAAGCGCGCGTTGTCCCACAGGCGCTCGATCCGTTCCGGCTCGTCGCGCATGATGTCGAGCGCAGCCAGCACTGCCGCGACGGAGGCCGGCGCCGCCGAAGCGGAGAAGATGAAGGGGCGCGAGTGATGCTTGAGGTAGTTGATGACTCGTTCGGAGGAGGCGATGAAGCCGCCGATCGCCGCGAGCGACTTGGAGAAGGTCCCCATGATCAGGTCGACGTGATCCGTGAGATCGAAGTGCGCGGCCGTTCCTGCGCCGCCCGGACCGAGCACGCCGATCGCGTGGGCGTCGTCGAGCATCACCTGCGCGCCGTACTTGCGCGCCAGCCGAACCATGCCGGGGAGCTCACAAATGTCCCCCTCCATCGAGAAGACCCCGTCCGAGACGATCAGCTTGCCGGCGGACGCTGGCAGCTCAGCCAGGCGCCGCTCGAGATCGCGCATGTCGTTGTGGTTGTAGCGAACCATCGTGCCCGGAGAGAGCTGGGCCCCGTCCACGATGCAGGCGTGGTTCAGCTTGTCGGAGAGAATGTATTCGCCGCGCTGGACCAGGCAGGAGATCACGCCGGTGTTGGTCTGGTAGCCGGTGCTGAACACGAGCGCGGCCTCCTTGCCGACCAGATCCGCCAGACGGCGCTCCAGCTCAAGGTGAATGGGCAGCGTTCCGTTGAGGAAGCGCGACCCGGCGCAGCCGGTCCCGTAGCGCCGGATCGCTTCGATTGCGCGCTCCTTGACCTTGGGGTGAGTCGTCAGCTCGAGATAGGAGTTCGACCCGAGCATCAGCATCTTGTGGCCGTCGACGACGACCTCGGTGTCCTGACCGGTTTCGATCAGTCTGAAATAGGGGTAGATCCCGAGCGCCTTGGTGTCGTCCGCCTGGGTGTACCGTAGGCACTTGTCGAAGATACTCGGCCTGTTGCGCTCTACGGCAGTCCTGAACACGGATTCTTCGGCCCCAGGGGGCGGGGGAACGTGCATCGATAGACCTCGGGCAAGTGACAATGGTGTGGCGCGCATATTACACTGGGATTGGACTATACAGAAAACGCGTTCTTGGGGCCTCCCTTCCGGTCAATTCTCGGGAATTCTTGCACAGCCTGACAGCTCGTGCAGCTTCGGGCTGGGCGAGTGGAGCAGCGCCCTCGGTCAAGGGTATGCCGCAGTGGCGGCCCCGGCGTAACCGGCGGGCGGCACGGCCCGAACCAGGAAACGGCCCGGGCCGGAGCCGGGGCTGGCGCAATTCCCCGATCAAGGGCGTTGCGAACGCTCCCATGCCGCGGCTGACGCTACCGAGGGGTCTTGAGCGATTTCGCAAGACGGGGTCGCCGTTCAAGGCGGCGTCGCGCAGCCCGAATGAGGTCCGAGTGTGCGTCTCTACGATGACGCCGTGCCCGTTGACCGGCCTCATGCCGTCACGACTAACCTGAGCAGCGACGGTCTGCTCGCGGGACGCGTCGTTGTTGGCAGACACTGTTGCACGGCTGCGGCATCGGCAGCGCGCTGCGGCTGTTTTTCGTTGCCTTCACCCCCTCGGGCCTGATAACGTTGCTCCTCCCGGGTTCAGCCACCCGCGGGAGGAGACCAGATGAACGGAGACAGTTCGGCGTACCGGCTTGCAGTAGTCGGCGCCGGGCGCGTGCGCGGCCAGATTGCGATGGCAGGTTGCCCCGGCCGCGCCACGGGTATGCTATCGCCATCGAACAGCGCGTGGCGTCTGCAGCGCGACGTCGCGACGCTCAAGTACTGGGGTGCGCAGGCGCTGGTCACGTTGCTCGAGAGGCCCGAGCTGGCCTTGATGCGTCTCGGGGATCTCCCGGCAGTGGCTGCCGCCCACCAGATCGCCTGGTACCACGTTCCCCTGCGCGACGGACACATCCCGGACGATCGCTTCGAGCTGCTCTGGCAGGGCGTCGCACCGCTCCTGCGGCGCGTGCTGTGGTGCGGAGGCCGCGTCGCCCTGCACTGCGGCGACGGCCGGGCTCGAACGGCACTGATTGCAGCCAAGCTGCTGGTAGAGCTTGGCTGCCCCGCACAGGACGCGCTGAACAGAGTTCGCGGCGCACGGCCCGGGGTCCTCTCGCGTCCCGAGGAGGAGGAGTTCGTCCGAGCGCAGACGCCCGCTTCCGAAGCGGCCTATAGAACTCACGTCAGCCTCGTGCAGCCGCTTACGGTGGGCAACGCAGCGGCCCGCAGCGGGGAGCTCGAGCCGGACTCGGCACCGTTGCCCTTCGACAATCCGAACCAGCTCGACTTGCTGCGCAGCTCTCGGGGCGACTGAGCCCGCGCGCCGCCACCCGGCGGGCAGCGCCCTTACCGTCAATCCAGCAACCCGACTGCACTCGGCGCGTCCGCGGGGCTGAGCGCCAGTTCCTCGAACTCCATGACCTTGTCGATCTCGGTCCCCATGGAGATGTTGGTCACGCGCTCGAGGATGATCTCGACCACCACCGGCACGCGATACTGCGCCATCCACTCGTAGGCCTGCTCGATCGCGGGGTCGATCTCTTCCTGCTTGCGTACCCGGATCCCCTTGCAGCCCAGCCCCTCCACCACCTTGAGGTGGTCGACGCCATACTCGCCAAGCTCCGGCGAGTTGATGTTCTCGAACGAGAGCTGCACAGCGTAGTCCATATCGAATCCGCGTTGCGACTGACGGATCAGCCCCAGATACGCGTTGTTGACCAGGATATGGAGATACGGTAGCTGGAACTGGGCGCCGACCGCGAGCTCCTCGATCATGAACTGGAAATCGTAGTCGCCGGACAACGCGATGACTTTGCGATTCGGATCGGCCGCGCGCACACCGAGAGCGGCAGGCACCGTCCAGCCGAGCGGGCCAGCCTGTCCGCAGTTGATCCAGTTGCGCGGCTTGTACACGTGCAGGAACTGCGCAGCAGCGATCTGCGACAGGCCGATGGTGGTGACGTAGCAGGCGTCCTTGCCGAAGGCGTTGTTCATGCACTGGTAGACGCGCTGCGGCTTCATCGGCACGTTCTCGAAGTTGGTCTTGCGCAGCATCGTGCGCTTGCGCTCGCGGCATTCCCCGGCCCACTGAGAGCGATCCTTCAACCGGCTGGCGGCTTTGCGCTCCTTGGCCACTTGGACGAACAGCTCGAGCGCCGCGCCAGCGTCGGACACGATGCCGTAGTCTGGAGCGAACACGCGTCCGATCTGCGTCGGCTCGATGTCCACATGCACGAATTTACGGCCCTTGGCGTAGACCTCGATTGAGCCGGTGTGGCGATTGGCCCAGCGGTTGCCGATCCCCAGAACGAAGTCGGAAGCGAGCAGCGTGGCGTTGCCGTAGCGATGGGAAGTCTGCAATCCAACCATCCCGGCCATCAGGGGATGATCGTCGGGAATGGAACCCCAGCCCATGAGCGTCGGGATGACCGGCACGCCGGTGAGCTCGGCGAACTCGACCAGCAGAGCGGACGCGTCGGCGTTGATGATGCCGCCGCCGGCGACGATCAAAGGACGCTGCGCCTCGTTCAGCATTTCCAGCGCCTTGTCGATCTGTTTGCGCGTGGCCTTGGGTTTGTAGACCGGCAGCGGTTCGTAGGTGTCCAGGTCGAACTCGATTTCAGCGATCTGCACGTCGAACGGGAGGTCGATCAGCACCGGCCCCGGGCGGCCGGAACGCATCAGATGGAAGGCCTGCTGGAAAGCGCGCGGGACCTGCGCCGGCTCGCGCACCGTAACAGCCCACTTGCTCACCGGCTTGGCGATGGACTCGATGTCGACTGCTTGAAAGTCTTCCTTGTACAGCCGCGCCCGCGGCGCCTGGCCGGTGATGCACAGGATCGGGATCGAGTCGCCGGAGGCCGAGTACAGGCCGGTGATCATGTCGGTCCCCGCCGGGCCGGAGGTCCCGATGCACACGCCGATGTTGCCGGCCCTGGCGCGGGTATAGCCTTCGGCCATGTGCGAAGCGCCCTCGACGTGGCGCGCAAGGTAGTGCCGGATGGTCCCGGCTTTGCGCAGCCCCGCGTAGAGCGGGTTGATGGCGGCGCCGGGAACCCCGAATGCCGTGGTGACGCCTTCCTTCTCCATCACGCGCACGGCGGCCTCTGCTGCGCTCATCTTGGCCATGGATGTCTCCTCTCCTCCTCCTCAGCCAGGCATCCTATCAGGCGCCAGGGTCACCCGGTAACCGACGCGCGGGAAGTGGACGCAAACAGCACCGAGGCGTGCGTCCTCACGCAGGATGGCGATGCTGTCGCGGTCGATGAAACGAACCTTGCCGACCACAGGTGCCTCACCGCTGTCGAGGTCCGCAACCACGCTCACCATCTGCCCGGGCTTGAGTCCCTGCGGATCCTTCGGATCGGATTGCTCGGACGTTGCCGGCTGGTTCGCGCGCGCAACCTCGAGCGCTTCCCCTGAGCTCATCGCCGACGCTTTGCCGTGACCGATCGCCTTCACCCGCCGCTCCCATGCTTCGAGCGCGGCGAACTCGGAGAGCAGCGCCGGCCCGCCCTGCCAGCGACCGCGTACGAACCACACGAGATAGTACGAGAGCGCATCGACCAGCCCCGCGTCAGGGCCCAGCATGAAGTGGCTACCGCGTGCCAGTCGCCGGTCGATCCACCCGAACTGGGCGCGCAGTTGGGCGGCGGCGTGCGGCACATCGGCTTGCACTTCGTTCAGGTCTCCGTTGGGGCCGAAGAACAGACGCACGCGGTCCCGCGCGAACGGCTCGGGCAGCTGAGCCGCGTTCGCGCCCATGGAAAGGCGGACCGCAACGTCGAACAACCCATCCGTCCAGCGGCTGATGGCCCAGGGCAGGCCGTCGTCGCCGTCCGGGTAGAAAGTCGGCTGTGGAAAGCGGCGTTGCAGTTCTCGCAAGATGCACTGGCTGTCGCAGTAGATATCCGCACCGATCTGCATGATGGGCGTACGGCGGAAACCACCGGTGAGAGGCATCACGTCCGGTTTCGGTGGCAGACGCGGAATCTCGACCGAGCGCCAGGCAAGACCCTTGATGCCCAGGCCGACACGGACCTTCTCGGACACCGGTGACGCCGGATAGTGATGCAGAATGATCTCGCTCATGGTGCGCGCTCCCGTCATGTCGGCGCAGGGGATGGGTGTTTGCGTCGGCATCGTGAGTCTAGGCGAGTGTGAGCGTCACGTCACGCAGCACGAAACGCGCAATAATTGCGGCTCGACGCTGTTGTGATCAACAAGAGCAGAGGAGCATGCCGAGATGCGCTATGAGCTCTACTATTGGCCCGGAATACAAGGCCGCGGCGAGTTCATCCGGCTCGCCCTGGAAGAGGCGGGTGCCGACTACGTGGACGTGGCGCGCTTACCGGAGCGCGCTGGCGGCGGCATGCAGGCGCTGACGCGATTTCTCGAAGACACGTCGGTAAAGCGCCCTCCGTTCGCGCCCCCCTTTCTCAAGGCCGGGAGGCTGGTGATCGGGCAAAGCGCCAACATCCTGCAGTTTCTGGGTCCACGGCTGGGGCTGGTGCCGGAGGACGAGGCCAGTCGGTTGTGGGCGCACCAGCTGCAGCTGACCATCGCCGATCTGGTGGTCGAGGCCCACGACGTCCATCATCCGATCGCGGCCGCTCTCTACTACGACGACCAGAAGCCCGAGGCGCGTCGGCGTGCGCCGCACTTCACTGGCGAGCGCATTCCGAAGTTCCTCGATTACTTCGAGCGGGTGTTGACCGGCAATTCCAGAGGCAAGGGTTTTATGCTCGGAACAGCCCTGTCGTATGTCGACCTTTCGATCTTCCAGCTGATCTCGGGCTTACGCTACGCTTTCCCCAAGAGGATGGCGCGGCTGGCGCCGAAGTATCCAGGACTGCTGGCGCTCCATGAGCGCGTTGCGACGCGCCCGAATATCGCCACCTATCTGGCGTCAGACCGGCGCATTGCCTTCAACCAGCACGGCATCTTCCGTCACTACCCGGAGCTCGACGCTTAAATCGCGCTCTCCTAAATCGCCCCCACCCCTCCCCCGCGTGCGAGGGAGGGCGAGGGGGGGCTCTTCACTCCCCGCGCTTCTTAGTGCGGCCGGCGATGAAGGACCGTACCAGCTGCTTGTGCTCCTGCGTCGAGGTCATGATCGGCGTAGTGCGAGGAGATCAGGTCGAGGTTGGTGCGCAGGTCGTTGCGCATGCCTTGATAGATCGCCCGCTTGGTCATGCGCAGCGTCAGCGCCGGAGCGTTCGCCATCCGGCGGGCGATGTTGTCCACCTCCTGGGTCAGCGTCGCGTCCGGAAATACTTTGTTCACGAGGCCGATGCGCAGCGCCTCCTGCGCGTCGATGAACTCACCGGTCAGGAACAGCTCCAACGCTTTCGCCACCCCGACCAGGCGCGGTAAGAAGTGGGCACCGCCGGCGCCTGGCACCAAACCGACCTTCACGTAGGTTTCCGCGAAGCGCGCGCTTTGCGCGGCGTAGCGTAGATCGCACATGAGCGCCATATCCATACCGGCTCCCGTGGCCACGCCGTTCACGGCGGCGATCACAGGCTTGTCCAGGTCCTCCAGCGCCAGCGGGATGCGCTCGATGCGATGAAACAGCTCGTTCTTGCGTTGCTCGGGCGTGTGCTCGAGGCGCTCGCCCATCTCGACGATGTCGCCGCCGCTACAGAACGCGGAGCCAGTCCCCGTGACGATCACCACCTTGACGTCGTCGTCGGTGCGGCATCGGGCCAGCGCCGCCGTCCAGGCGTCGATCATGTCGAAGGTGAAGGCATTCATCCGCTCGGGGCGGTCGAGTACGATCCTGGCGATGCCCTCGGCGATCGAGAATTTGAGCTGCTCGGTCATGGCTCGTTCCTCTCCTCGGGGCTGCTGGCCCCAGACGCCGCGCCAGCGCGGACGACTGCTTGGATTTCCTGGCTGGACAGCCCTGCCTCAGCCAGCACCTCAGCGGTGTGCTCGCCGAGCCGGGGCGCGTGGCGACGGATGCGAAACGGTGCCGCGCTGAAGGACACGGGGTTGCGCACGGTGCGGTAGCGGCCTTCGCTCGGATGCTCGGCGGTGCCGAACAATCCCACCGCCTTGACGTGCGGATCCTCGGGCAGCTCGGCGAGCGAGAGCACCGGCATGCACGGGATGCTGACGCGATCGCAGAATGCGACCCACTCCGCGGTGGTCCGCTTCGGCGCTTCCTCTTGGATCATCTCGTAGAGGATCGCGATGTTTTCGACCCGGTCGGTCAGCCGGCGGAAACGAGGGTCGTCCTTGAACTCGGTGCGCCCCGTGAAGTCGTAGAAATCCTGCCAGTTACGGTCGGAGTAGGGCAGGATGCAGGCGTAACCGTCGCGGGTGCGGTAGGGTTTGCGACGCCTGCTGAGCAGCCGCGTGTAGCCTGGTTTGCCCAGCGGCGGCACGAATGCAGACCCGCCCATGTGTTCGGCGAGGTTGAACTCGATGCTGGTCTCGAGCATCGGGACCTCGATCGCTTGACCGCCGCCGCCGCGGGCGCGCTGGAACAACGCGGCGAGGATGGCGTAGGCGACGGCCTGCCCCGACAGCTTGTCGCACACGACCGTGGGGACATAAGCCGGCTCGCCATACACCTGCGCGTGCAGCGCCGACATGCCGGAGCCGGCCTGGATTGCGTCGTCGTAAGCTGGCTTGTCGCGGTAAGGCCCTTGGCTGCCAAACCCCGAGGCGCCGCAGTAGACGATGTCCGGCTTGATCGCGCGCACCTGCTCGTAGCCGTAGCCCAGGCGCTCGATCGTCTTGGGGCGCAGGCTGTGCACGAATACATCGGCGGTCTCGATCAGCCGGTTCAGCGCCAGGCGACATTCCGCCCGCTTGAGATCGAGGACGATGCTGCGCTTGTTGCGGTGTAGGTTCAGGAAGCTCCCCGACATGCCCGAATGGCGCAACGGCTCGTGGTGGCGCAGGGAATCACCCTGCGGACTCTCCACCTTGATCACATCCGCGCCGAGGTCGGCCAGCACATGGGTCGCGAACGGCCCCATGATCACGCTGGTCAGATCCAGGATGCGGATGCCGCCGAGCGGTCCGTCTGCGGGGGTGGTGGTCATCGCCAGTTATCGTTTTGACGCGCGGCTTTTATCAGGAACCGACCAGCATCGGCCACAGCGCTTCACCACCGCGCATCGCATACGATTCGGCCGATGCGCTCCTGCCAGTAGGTCTCGTGGCCGAACTCGTCGCGCCAGGACCATAGGCGCCGGGTGGCGAAATGCAGTGGATGCTCCTGGGTGAAGCCGATGGCGCCGTGCACCTGATGGCAAACTTCCGCGACTTTGCCCACGGCCTCGCCCACCCGCGCCTTCGCGATGGCCACGGCGAGGGCGAAGTCGGCGTTGCCGTAGGCTTCCGCGGCGAGTTCAGCCGCCGCGGAGGCCGCGGCGTATTGGCCGGCCGCGTCCGCAAGCATGTGCTGCACCGCCTGGAACTTGCCGATTGCGCGACCGAACTGCTGCCGCTCCATCGCATAGGCAAGCGCGTAGTCCAGGCAACGCTCCATGGCGCCTACCATCTGCTGCGCACGGATCAGAGCACCGAGCAGCAAGAACCCTTCGGCGCACGCTGCCGGCGCCGGGCGCACCGCCTCTTGCGGCACCGCGACGCCATCGAGTAGCAATGTGTCGCGCGGCTCGTTGGCGAGATTGCGGAAAGGTTGCACGCGGGCCGCCACGCGCGGAAGCAACGCGAGCTGACCCGCTCCGGCCGCGTCGCGCGCGTAGACGAGGACATGACCCACTTGGCTTGCCCAGGGAACGCGCCGAGCGCGGCCATGCAGCACGAAGCCCCCTGCGCTCCGCTCGATGCCGACCGAGTCGTCTACTGCGACAGGGGCGAGGGACGCGGAGCCGCCTATGGCTGCACCGGCGGCCTCGGCCCAGAGCGCGGCGGCGAAGATGGTTTCCGGCAGAGGCACCGGCACAGTGTGATAGCCGGCTCGGCGGATCAGTCGCAGCGCATCGGCCGGTGGCAGGCCGGCGCCGCCGTGCGCTTCGGGCACCAGCGCCAGCGGCAGGCCAGCCTGCTCGACTGCTTGCCAGATGGCCGACGGCCAGTTGCCGCCGTCCGCATCCGCCATGCGCTGTTTGGTGACTTCTCCGCGGAACAGGCGGTCGGCCTGCTCGAGCACGATGGCGGACAACTCCTCCGCCTCGGTGTGCCCGCGCAGCGACGTCGTGGTCATCGGTGCAAGCTTCTCAACGCAGTCCGAGCCCGCGTGCGATGATGCCACGCAGGATTTCGCGCGTGCCGCCACGCAGCGTGTATGAGGGCGCGTGCAGCACGACGTGCGCGAGCGTTTCCGAAAGGGCATCACCACCATCGAAGCTCGCTTCGACCTGGACGAGGCGACGCGCGACCTCCGGCAGCTCGCGCTCGAACGCGGTGCCAACGTCTTTCACCAGCGCGGCTTCGATGTTCGGGCTTGTCCCCTGGTCGAGCAGGCCGGCGACGGAAGCCGACATCCGCTGCAATGCCGCGAGATGGCTGACCAAACGTCCGATCTCCACCGCCTCTCGCTGGGTCGCTTGCGGGCCCACTGCGTCGATCAGCTCGACCAGCAGGCGGTAGTCGGAGAGGAAGCGATCGGGACCCGAGCGCTCGAACGCGAGCTCTTCGGTCACCATCGACCAGCCCTGGCCTTCAGCGCCGACCATCATGTCGGCCGGCACCCAATAGTCCTGGAAGAAAACCTCGTTGAACTCGTGGCCCCCAGCCAAGTTGTGAATCGGGCGGACCGTCACTCCGGGTTTGGCGAGATCGACGATGAACTGCGTCAGCCCGCCGTGCCGGTCCTCTCCCGCGTCGCCGGTGCGCACCAGTGCGATGAGGTAGTGGACGCGATGTGCGTTCGATGTCCAGATCTTGCTGCCGTTGATGGCCCACCCGCCGTCTCGTTTGACGGCACGGGTGCGTACGGCGGCGAGATCCGAGCCGGAATCGGGCTCGCTCATGCCGATTCCGAAGAAGCACTCGCCGCGACAAATGCGCGGCAAGAGCAGCAGCTTCGCCCGCTCGCTGCCGTGGCGCAGGATCTGCGGGCCGGATTGGCGGTCGGCGATCCAGTGTGCAGCGCAGGGCGCGCCTGCGGCGAGCATCTCCTGTGTGATAACGTAGCGCACGAGACCGGACTGCGCCTGACCACCACACTCCCTCGGCCAAGTGACACCTATGAACCCTGCCGCGCCGGCACGGCGGCTGAACTCGGCGTCGAATGTGCTCCAGGAGCAGCGATGCGGAACATAGCGACCGGCGTCACGCTCCGCGGCGAGGAAGTCGCGCACACGGCGCCGGGCGGCGGCGGCCTCCGGCGGCAGAGTTGGTGCTTGGAATTGAAATGAGCGCATAACGGCACGTCGCGACCCAGTTTCTCAGCATAGAGCAGTTTCTCAGCATAAAGCATTTTTGAGAGCAAGCTCGCTTCCTTCCTTGACCCCGCCAACACCCGCCGTCGGTGAGCCACTGCTCGCCGATCTGACCGTCATCGACTTCACCCGCGTGCTCGCGGGTCCCTACTGCACGCGCCTGCTCGCGGACCTGGGCGCGCGCGTGATCAAGATCGAGCGCCCGGGCGAGGGCGACGAGATACGTTATTCCGTGACCCAGCTCGAACCTGGGCGGACGGATCAGAGCAGCTACTTCGTGCGGTTGAACGCGGGCAAGCAGGGCGTCGCCATCGACCTGACGCACCCGCAGGCGCGAGGAATCGTGCTGGATCTGGTGCGTTTGGCCGACGTCGTGGTCGAGAATTTCTCGCCCGGCGTCATGGCGCGGTACGGGCTCGACGACGCCGCGCTGCGAGCGGTCCGGCCGGACCTGGTGTATTGCTCCATCTCGGGCTTCGGCCAGAGCGGCCCGCTCTCCTCGATGCAGGCATACGCGCATCTCATCAACGCCTTCTCCGGGATGATGGACATGGAGCGCGGCGGCGAGGAACAGCCGCGCGCGTCCTACCTGCAAACGGCCGACGTGCTGGCGGGCACGCACGCGTTCGGCGCGATCTGCGCCGCGCTCTTGCGGCGACTGCGCAGCGGGCGCGGGGCATACCTCGACGTGTCGATGCTGGAGTGCCTGATCGCCGCGGACGACATAACATTTCACGCTTTACTGAACGGCGGGGAGGTGTGGCGCGCGCCGCGCGTGGGGATGCTGGTGCACGCGATCGGCGGTCGCCATATGGCGATGCAGGCTGTCGGCGCGCCACACCTGTTGTCGCGGCTTTTGGCCTTGATTGGCCGCCCGGAGCTGGCGACCGACGAGCGCTTTGCTACGCCCGCAGCGCGGCGCGCGAACTGGCCGGCGTTCGCGCAGATCCTCGGGGAGTGGCTCAGCGGTTTCGACAGCGTGGAGCAGGCAGTGGCAAAGCTCACGTCTGCGCGCATTCCCAGTGTCCCGATGCTCTCTCCGGAAGAGATGGTTGCGCACCCTCAGATGATTGCGAGATCGGCCTTCCCGGAGGTGCGGCACGCAACCCGCGGACCGGTGCGCGTGACCGCGACCCCATTTCACGTGGACCACCGGCCGGTCGACCCTGGCGGGCCCGCGCCGTATCGCGTGGGAGAGCACACGCGCGCGGTGCTGACCGGCGTCCTGGGTTACTCTGCCGAACGGGTCGCGGCACTCCAAGGGCAGCGCGTGGTCGAGGCTGCCGAATAAAAGCGGGACTTGGTCAATGCCCGTGGTGGGTGTAGGCGATGACGCCCTTCACAATGAGGAAGGCCCAGAACAGCCACGCGCTGCCGACGATCGCCAGGACGATCCATTCAGCAACGCTCGTCTCGCGACTGGGACGACGGCGGGGCGCGTAACGCGCACGGGGTTTGTAGCTGCGGACCCCAGCGCCCACCAGGCCCCAACGCCAGAGCATGGCTAGCCATGACAGCGCGAGGCCGGTCCCGAACTGCCGTCTAATGTCGTTGAAGGTTGGGCCGCTCATCTCTGTGTCATCGGCAGCGGGCTCGGTGACCTGAGCCCACTTTTGCCGTAAAGACGCGGTCGCGCTACGGCTACTTCCGTGTCTTTACCAGCCGCGAGTTCTGCAGGCTCAGCGATATTCGGCGCGCACGCAGTTGCGCCCGTCCGACTTGGCCCGGTAGAGCGCGCCATCGGCAGCCGCCGCGAGAGTGGCCAGCGTGTCTTCCTGCCGCATCTGGGCTACGCCCAGCGACAGCGTGATCGCGACGGGCGCGCTGCTATGCTCTCCCATGGACATGGGCTTGCTCGCCAGCGCGGCGCGCACGCGTTCGGCTACCAGCATGGCTTGCTCCAGCGTCGTGCCTGGCAGCAGCACCGCGAACTCCTCGCCGCCGTAGCGAGCGATCAAGCCGGTGGGCCGCAGGCAGGCGAGAAGAACGCCTGCCACGTGCTGCAGGGCGCGGTCGCCGGTCAAATGTCCGTAGCGGTCGTTGAACTCCTTGAAGTTGTCGACATCGGCGAACAGCAGCGACGCCGTGGTACCGGTGCGCACGCATCGCTCGAGCTGGCGCGCGAAGACGTCGTCTAGCCAGCGCCGGTTCTGCAGCCCGGTCAGGCCGTCGATGGTGGCCATGCGTTCGAATTCGCGACGCTGGCCCAGGCTCGTGAGGAGGAGGTCGTTGTCGCGGCGCATGCGCCCCGAAAAAATGAGCAGCAGGTTGCGCGCTGCCGCCTCTGTGGAGCCTACCAGGTACCACAGCGTCTCGCGGTCGATGCGCAGCAGCCGCGTCCGTTCGGCCGTTGCCACGGTTGCCGTCGCGCCGCGGCCGTCGATCACCGAGATCTCGCCCGCGCACTCCCCGGGCAGCAGCAGCACATCGTGCGGGATCGGGGCTTCGTCGAGCTGCACCCGCAGGCTCCCCCTCAGCACGACGAAGAGGTACTCGTTGCTCCGCCCGCGCTCGATCAGCATGATGCCCGCGTCGATCTCGACGATCTGGCAGCGGGGCAACACGGCCTCAAGTGAGGCGCGTGGGATGTCGGCGAACAGATCCGCTCCCATTACGGCCTTGAGCTCATCTGCGTCCAGGGTTTGTGGCGTCTGCGTGGCTGCGTCTCCGGACGGTGACATGATTTGCACTAGGGATCTAGCTGCTCTGCAAACGAACCGAGTATACCCTCGGGTCCGCCACGGCAAGGCTCTGCCAGACGGGCCGGTACGCCTCAGCGTATCATTTACGAGTTCAATTCCATCGGGAGGGTAAGCCATGGCCGACAAGGCAATCAAGCTCAAGTCCGTCGCGGCGCCGTCTGTGCGCGAGCGCGTCAGCGACGAGGAGTGGGAGGTCCGCTGCGATCTCGCAGCGGCCTATCAGCTTGCGGCGCTGTTCAAGTGGACCGACCTGATCTATACGCACTTCTCGGCGCGCGTCCCTGGCAGCGAGGATCTGCTGATCAACCCCTACGGGCTGCTGTTCGACGAGATCACCGCCTCCAGCCTGGTGAAGATCGACAAGGACGGGAACGTGCTCGACGATCCGACCGGGATGGGCATCAACTACGCCGGCTTCGTCATCCACGGCTGCGTCCACGAGGCGCGGCCGGAGGTCAACTGTGTGATCCACACCCACACCCGAGCCGGGGTCGCGGTGTCGGCGCAGAAGTGCGGCCTGTTGCCGATCAGCCAGCATTCGCTGCGCGTCTACGCCATGCTCAGCTATCACGACTACGAGGGGATCGCGCTCGAGCTGGACGAGCGCGAGCGTATGGCGCGCGATCTTGGATCCAGCTCAAAGGCGATGATCCTGCGCAACCACGGCCTGCTCACTCTGGGACAGGGGGTGTACGAGGCGTTCGAGCTGATGTACTACCTCGATTGCGCTTGCCAGATCCAGGTGGACGCAATCGCCGGCGGTCGGGTCGAAGTCGAGCTCATCTCCGAGCCGACCGCGCACAAGGGTTTCCAGCAGTTCGAGCGGCCCGAGCGCCCGTCGCTGCATAAGGAATGGCCTGCGCTGCTGCGATGGCTGGACCGCAAGGGCATCGAGTATCGCAGTTGATCCAGGGCCGTAGCAAGGTAGCGCCCGGTCCTCCGGCGTGACAGCGTACGCCGATGGCTGCCAACCTGTTCGCTAACCTGCCGACCAGCGTTGCCGACGAGCAGGTTGTCGAACTCCTGTCGCGGCCGGGATTGAAGATCGAGAGAATCGTCTCCGCCGGGCAGTCCAGTCCGGCTGGGTTCTGGTATGACCAGCCGCAAGGCGAATGGGTCGTGGTGCTCAGCGGCGAGGCGCATCTGCGCTTCGAAGATGAAGCGCAGCCGCGCACGCTCGGGCCGGGGGATTTCGTCGACATTCCCGCCCACCGCCGCCACCGGCTGGAGTGGACGCATCCCGACGAGCCGACCGTGTGGCTAGCGGTGCATTACCGCTGAGGGGTCATCCCGCGCGGACCAGCTGCAGAAACTCCTTGCGCAGCTCGGGGTTGGTCAGGAAAGCTCCACGCATGACGCTGTTGGTCATGTGCGACTCGTCCTTCACGCCGCGCCAGTGCGTGCAGAAGTGGTCGGCCTCGAGCACGATCCCGAGCCCGTCGGGCCGAATGCGCGCTTCGAGGAGGTCAGCCAGTTGCATGACGGCTTCCTCCTGAATCTGCGGCCGGCTCATGATCCAGTCCGCGATCCGCGAGAACTTCGACAGCCCGATGAGGTTCGACTGCTCGCTCGGCAGCACCCCGATCCAGAGCTTGCCGAGGATGGGGGCGAGGTGGTGGGAGCATGCGCTGCGGACGGTGATCGGCCCGATGATCATCAGCTCGTTCAGGCGTGCGGCGTTGGGGAACTCGGTCACCGCCGGCATGCGATGGTAGCGGCCCTTGAACACCTCGTGTAGGAACATCTTTGCGACTCGCCGTGCGGTGCCGCGCGTGTTGTGGTCGCTCCTCGTGTCGATGACCAGCGTCTCGAGCACGTCGTGCATTTTCGCGGTCAGCTCGTCCTCGAGGGCCTTGAGCTCCGCTTCGCCCTCGATGAACTCGGCGATGTTGTCGTTGGCGTGGAAGCGACGTCCGGCTGCTTGCAGCCGCCGGCGCACTCGCTCGGATACCTTGGTCGCCGACGCCGAATCGGCAGCGGTCATTGGTGTTGTCTTCGGATCGTTCATACCTAGTGTCCTGTCCCGTTGATGCGTAGCCGAAAACGCGGCGAGAATCGGCGTCATGCGGTGTTACGAGTCCTTGCCGTGGGGCCTGCCACTGCCAAGGACTCGCGCCTTGCCTGACGCCGATTTCGCGCGTTTTCCAAACGATTGTGGTGTGCGCCCCGCAGCTGTGCCGTCTCCGCGCCCGTCCGCATCCGTCTTCCTACGAATCAACGGGACAGGACACTGGTTCACACTTGACGGCGGACCGAGTCGCTCGGCTCATTTGTGAACTATAACCCGCCGATGTGGCGGTGCGCTACGCCGAGAGCGTATCGGCTTCGCCACGCAGGGACTGCGGGAGGCTCTCAGCTCGGTTCAGGCTCGAACGCAGGGTCGGAGGCAGAGGGGGCTGCCGGCGATGGCTCAGTCGTTGCGCGCTCGGCTTTGGCATCTGCGCGCGCCAGCCCCTTGTAGGTGAAGCCATGCTCGATGGTGGGCTTGACCACTTGGAAGTACGGGGAGATGTCGAAGTCTCGCGGCGTGTACAGGCTATAGTGCCGGATCGTGAGCAGATCGCGGTTGTGATCATCTGCGCCCGGGTCGCTGTGGCGACGGACCATGTCGGGCAGGATCGGGTAGCCCACCGACTGGAACGCTTGAGCGATGAGGGTGGAGCAGATGGATTTGGTAGAGTCGCCGCTGCCCAGCGCCATAATCCGTCTGCGCCAGCGGCTCGGCAACGGGGGCATCGGCAGGAGATAGCGCGCCAGGTCGAACATGTTCTTGAGGTCATAGGTCTGACCTAGCCGCGAAAGAGCATAGGCGACCACGCGTTCGGTGTCTTCGGCGGTCAGCGCAATGGGCCGGCAGATTCGGGTATGAAAGGCTGTGTATTTGTTCAGCGGCACTACCCACACACCCTCCACCATATCGACTTCGAGCAGCACCGGCGGTTCCTCGCCATCGGCGCCGCGGTCAATAGCGTTGCCCACGTACAACGCCGCGTGCGACCAGGTCGATTGGGTGAGGTATTTGATGCCGCTGCTGACCCGGGTGTTGCCTTCGACCAGCAAGACGTCCCCGGGCCGCAGGGCGGTGGCGAGCATGTGCGGCGCGGAGGTGGTCAGCGGCCGATAGTTCTTGACGGGTTCGCTCAAGTAGCGCCCGACCGCCCGACCGATCGAGCCCATCATGCGGCGTATCATCTTCGCTGTGCCTTGCTCCTGGGGCGCTTGCCGTTGCCTAACCCTAAGCATGGACCGTGCCGCGGCATATCTGTTCCCTCTCAGTGCGGACAGCGTAGCCGCCCGAGTGCGCTACACCTTATCCGGGCCGCCGCGAAAGACGTATCTGCCTTCGGCAAGAGTCGGCCAGTTCTGCGCTGACCGCGGCAGCGCCTCTATTCCCTAACGCGGTGGTCCCGGGTTGGTGCACAGGAGGCGGCCCTGCGGGTTATCAGGGCAGCGGATCTGTGAGCTTCGACGCCACCGAGTTGTGTCTCACGGCTGTACGCGTGCGTACACTGCCCCGGGCGTGGAGGACGAATGTCAAGTCCGTTTCGTTTTCACCCCGTCGCTCAGGTCGACGCTGGTCCAGGCGCGCACCCGATTCGGACGGCAAGCCGGCGAGCGCAGCGCTTAAGCCCAGAGGCCAAGCGAGTGGTGGCGTGAGTGCGAATGGTGCGCGTGTTGGCGCGTGGAGTGATGATGCGGCCGCCAGGCTGCTTCGCGAGACGCCGAATGGCCGGGGCCGACGTCCTCGTCGTCTTCATTGCCGTGGTCCGCGATCCACGAATCCAGGAGCCTCGCCGTCGCCACCGGTGCGGGCGCCAGGAACAGCTCGGCGTCGTTGCCGACCACCTCGTACTCCTGAGCCAGGCTGCCCGCGGCGCCGGACACTTGCACGCGAACGGTGTGATCCGTCGTGCGCCAGGTGCCCGTGCTCTCGACGCCGCTGTCGGACGCCGAGTAGTCCCACAAAGTTGCGCGCCGCCCCTCCCAGTCCAGTTCGAGATAGCGATCTCCAGCGACGCTCCACCAGCCGCCGGCCGCGTCCAGAGCGATGCCATCCGATGGTCGGGCGGCGGGCGTCTGCTGCGCGGAGTCGTACGCCAGCCAGGCGGCGACGGCGGCGAGCAGGGCGAGGAGCAGAACCAGGCGCGCGCGGCTGTGCGGCTGGCCGGGCGCCTCCGGCGGGCGGGGAGACGAAGGCGTGTCGGCCGGCAGTCCAGATCCGCCCGGCGTGCCGATCCCACCATTCGCTTCGCCGTCGGTTCTCTCGGGGAGGGAATCTGGAGCGGGCATCGGACTGATCGATAGGGCGAAGCGAACGTTGCTACAGCGTCAGTGTATAGCAGCGCCCGCGATCTCGTTGCCGGTACACTATGCGGCCGGAACTTGCGAGGGGAGGCTGGACCATGAAGAAAGTCATCTGGGGCGTCATCAGCACCGCGAAGATCGGGCTGAAGCGAGTCCTACCCGGTATGCAGAAGAGCGACCAGCTCGAGATCCGCGCGATCGCTTCCCGCTCCGCGAAAGCTGCGCGTGAAGTCGCTGACGCGCTGGGAATACCGAAGGCGTACGGATCCTACGAGGAGCTGCTCGCCGATGCGCAGATCGAGGCCGTCTACAACCCGCTGCCAAACCATCTGCACGTGCCGCTGACACTGCAGGCGGCGGCAGCAGGCAAGCATGTGCTGTGCGAGAAACCGATTGCACTGACCACCGCGGAGGCCGAGCGTCTGCGCACTGTGGCGGGCAAGGTGCTCATCATGGAAGCCTTCATGGTTCGCTTCCATCCGCAGTGGCTGCGCGCGCGCGAGCTCGTGCGCCAGGGCCAAGTCGGGACCCTGCGCGCGGTGCAGATGCTCTTCTCTTATTTCAACGACGACCCGGCGAACATCCGCAACATGGCCGCGATCGGTGGCGGGGCCCTGTACGACATCGGCTGCTACCCGATTGTCGCGGGCCGGTTCTTCTTCGAGGCCGAGCCCCGCCGCGCCATCGCACTGGTCGACCGCGACCCGGGCTTCGGCACCGACCGGCTGACCAGCGCCCTGGTCGACTTCGGCGCGGGGCGCCATCTGGACTTCACGGTGTCCACCCAGTGCGTGCCCTTCCAGCGCATGCAGATCTGCGGGACCAAGGGTCGAATCGAGATCCAGATTCCGGTCAATGCGCCGCAGGGCGCCAAGACCGTGCTGTTCCTGGACGACGGCGGGGCGCTGGACGGGTCCTCGGTGCGCAGCGAGACGCTGCCGCCGAGCGACCAGTACATGTTGCAGGGGGAAGCATTCTCGCGCGCGATACGCGGCGAGATCGAGCTGCCTTACGGCGTGGAGGACGCTGTACGCAACATGCGCGTCATCGACGCGCTGTTTCGCTCCGAGAAGAGCGGCCGCTGGGAGGAGGTGTAACGCGGCTTGTGGTAGTCGCTGGTGAACTGCTCTGGCTTACCGGTCCCCGGATCCGAGACGGCGCAGTCGACGTACTTGCTGTCAGCGTGTGCCCGGCCTGAGCCAGATCCGGCGCAGTCGGCGCCACAGCAGCCGCGTCTGCAGGGCAGCGCGCTGCGGAACGCGCGTGGGTGGGACGGCGTCGAGCGCGGCCATCACCTTGGCACGCAGATCCGGTGACGGCGTGTGCCAGCTGGCGAGCTGGGTGCGCATCACTGTGCTGACCAGGCGCAGCTCCTCGAAGCAACGCCGGCAGCTGTCGCAGACTGTGAGGTGTGCGGCGATGCTCGCGGCTTCGGCGCGCGGTAGTTCGCGGTCGAGATAGGGACTCAGCGCGATTTTCGCGTCCTGACAGTCCATGGCGGTTGCAGCGATCGAGAAGGGACAACAGCAGTTCTGCCCTGGATCAGCAGGATATGTGCCCGCAGGGCGACGCAGGGCGGGTCGCGGTCGCGCATGTGCAGGTTATGCGGAGCTTCCCTGCCTGCGCGCGGTCTTGCCTTCGGTCGTGATGTGGTTCATGACCACCTCCGTGATATGGGCCAGCCAGGCGTTCCGGTTTTCCTCCGCCATCAGGTCGCGGTCGAGGAAGCGGGACAAGGTGTAGCGGTTGGAGAGGTAGAAATAGCCCAGCGCGGCGATGGTGATGTAGATCTGGACCGGGTCGACGTCGCTGCGGAACCGACCCTCCCTGCCCCCGCGGTCCAGCAGGTCGCGCAGGGCGCTGAGCAGGGGGAATGACAGCTGGCTCACCCGGCTAGAATTCTTCAGGTGCTGGCCGCGGTGCTGGTTCTCGCTGTTGAGCAGCCGGATGAACTCCGGGTGCGCGCAGTAGTAGTCCCAGGTGAAAGCGATGAGCTCGCGCATCGCTTCGAGCGGGGGCGTGGTGGCCAGGCTGAGCTGCTCCTCGGCCCGACCCAACCGCTCGTAGGCGCCTTCGAGCACTGCGCGGAACAGCTTTTCCTTGCTGCCGAAGTAGTAGTAGAGCATGCGGTCGACGGTGCGAGCGCGCCGGCTGATGCGTTCCACCCGCGCGCCGCCGTAGCCGTGATTGGCGAACTCCTCGGTGGCCGCCTCCAGGATCTTGCGCTGCATGCCTTCCGGGTCTCTTTTGCGGCGCGCAGGCGCTTTCGCGCCGATGCGCGCAGGCGCGCGCCTGGCGGCAGGGTGGCGGACTGACTTGGCAGCGGTGGCTTTGGCAGGCATCGGGAGCAGGAGGGGGTAGGGCGTTGCTCAACGCTCCAGGTGCTGCAGCTTGTCGGTCACCTCCTTCCAGTCGTCAGCGTCCGACGGAGGATCCTTCTTGGTGGTGATGGCCGGAAAGGCGCGCGCCAACTCGGCGTTCAGCGCGATGAACTTCATCTGCGCCTGCGGCACGTCCACGTCCGCGTAGATCGCGTTCGACCGGGCACTCGGGAATGCACACCGCGCAGTCGATGCATTCGTCCGGCTCGATCACCAGCATGTTCGGCCCCTCCCGGAAGCAGTCCACCGGGCAGACGTCGACGCAGTCGGTGTACTTGCACTTGATGCAGGACTCGGTCACGACGTGGGTCATCTGGGCTCCTGTCGCCATCCCCCGTTTGCGCACCGCACCATGACGGGTGGCTGCGGCGACGGGTGGCTGCGGGGGTTGAAAACCGACGACAGCTAGGATATGGTGAAGCCGCAGCCGGAGTAAAGTGCCTTCTACATTGCTGTGAAGTGAGCACTTCAAACGCACAGGCTTGGGCATGTTATCTGCGGCCAACCGATCTCAGCGCAGCGCTGACCGCGCTCAAGGACCGGCCGCGGGCCGTGCTGGCCGGCGGCACCGACTTCTATCCCGCGCGCGTCGGCCGTCCGCTGCCGCGACGACAATACTCGACATCACGGCGCTCGCGGGCCTGCGCGGCGTGCGCGAGGAAGCGGCGGCTTACCGCATCGGCGCGCTCACCACCTGGTCCGAGGTCCTGACCGCGCCCCTGCCGGGCGCGTTCGACGGGCTCAAGCGGGCGGCGCGCGAGATCGGCGGCCGGCAGGTCCAGAACGCCGCCACGTTGGCCGGGAACATCTGTAACGCCTCGCCCGCTGCCGACGGCATCCCGGCGCTGCTGGCGCTGGAGGCCGAGGTCGAGCTCTCGGCGCACGACGGCATGCGGCGCTTGCCTCTCGCTTCCTTCGTCACCGGCAGGCCGCACGCACCCAGCGCCGTCCGGACGAGCTCGTGACCGCGATCCTGATCCCGCGCTGGAGCGCGCGGGCGCGCTCTACGTTTCTGCAAGCTTGGTGCCCGACGTTACCTGGTGATCTCCATCGTTATCGTTGCCGTGACCCTGGAGGTGGGTGCGGACGGCACCGTCGTGCGCGCAGCGGTGGCGGTGGGGGCCTGTTCCGCGGTGGCGCAGCGGCTCGCCAGGCTCGAGGCGAAGCTGCTGGGCAAGCCGCTCGCGCCGGCGCTGGCGGACCAGGTGCGGCCGGACGATCTCGCAGCGCTGACGCCCATCTCGGACATTCGTGGCACCGCCGAATACCGGCGCGACGCCGCCGTGACGCTGATCCGGCGTGCTCTGCGAGGAGCTCGGTCGTGAATGACCCGCGCCAGAGCGAACTGATCAGCGCTGCGCCGGTAGCCTGCGAGCCCGATGCGGCCGACGCGCCGTCCATCGCATTCCGCGTGAACGGCCGCGAGCAGCGCGTCAGCGTGGACCCGGCGCGCGCCTGTCCGAGGTGCTGCGCGAGCAGTCTCGGGCTGACCGGCACCAAGGTCGGCTGCATGCGGGCGACTGTGGCGCGTGCACGGTGCTGCTGGACGGGCGATCAGGTCTGCGCCTGCCTGGTGGCCGCGGGGCAGGTCGCAGGGGCGGCGACGTCGACCACCGT
This sequence comes from uncultured beta proteobacterium, assembly GCA_963705615.1. Classification (GTDB taxonomy): domain Bacteria; phylum Pseudomonadota; class Gammaproteobacteria; order Burkholderiales; family SHXO01; genus SHXO01. The sequence goes on from CAVPKE010000008.1 coordinate 172,337, forward strand.
CGAGGGGCTGGCTGTAGGACGGCAAGCTGACGCGCTCTGCAGCGCGCGTTCCTGGCGCACGGCGCGGCCCAGTGCGGCATCTGCACGCCCGGAATGCTGATGGCGGCTACGGAGCTGCTGCGCGCGAACCCCGACACCTGCCGAGCAGGAGGTGCTCGACGCGCTGGCCGGCGTGCTGTGCCGCTGCACCGGCTACCGCAAGATCGTCGAGGCGGTGCTGGCCGCGGCGCGCGGAGACGTCGACGCGCCGCAGCCTCCGGCGGGCGCCGCGGTGGGCAGCCGCGATCGCCAAGCTGGACGGCGTGGCAAAGGTCACCGGCAGCGAGCGCTACGGTGCCGATCACTGCCCGGCCGGCGCGCTATGGCTGCGCGTGATCCGCTCGCCGCATGCGCGCGCGCGCTTCCGCTCGGCGACTTCGAGCCGCTGCGAGCGCGCGCTACCCGGGGCTCGTCGACGTGCTCACCGCCGCGCGACGTGCCGGAGAACAGCTTCGGCATCTTCCCGCAGGTGAAGGACCAGCCGGTGCTGGCGGCCGGCCAGGTGCGCTTTCAGCGGCGAGGCCGTGCTGGCGCTGGTCGGGGAGTACGAGGCGGTGATGGCGATCGCCGAGGATCGGAGCTGCCGATCGAGTGGTCACCCGCAGGCGCCGGTGACCGACGTGGACGCGCGCGCTGCGCGCCGAGCACGCCGCTGCATGCGTTCGCGCCCGACAACGTGCTGATCCGCGGCCGGGTGGTCAAAGGGCGACGTGGATCGCGCGCTGGCGCCGGCGCCGTATCATCGCGCGAGGGGACGTTCACCACCAGCTATCGTCGAGCACGCCTACATCGAGCCCGAGGCGGGCTATGCCGAACGCGTGCGAGGGGAAGGCGGGAGCGACCGCATCCGCATCTTCGCCTGCACGCAGACGCCCTACATGGATCGCGAGGAGGTCGCGCGCGTGCTGCAGCTGCGCGAGGACCAGGTGCACATCGTCCCTTCGGCCATCGGCGGCGGCTTCGGCGGCAAGCTCGACATCGCCATCCAGCCGCTGCTGGCGGTGGCGGCCTGGAAGCTCGAGCCGTCCGGTGCGCGTGCGTCTACACGCGGCCCGAGTCCATGCTGTCCACCACCAAGCGGCATCCCGGGCCGCATGCGGGCGCGCTTCGCCTGCGACGCGCAGGGGCGCCTGCTCGCTGCCGACTTTCTTCGGCGACTTCAACACCGGCGCCTACGCGTCCTGGGGCAACACGGTGGCCAACCGCGTGCCGATCCACGCGTCGCGGCCCGTACTTCGTGCCCAACGTGCGCGCGCTGACACGCGCGGTGTACACCAACGGCCCGATCGCGGGCGCCTTCCGCGGCTTCGGTGTGCCGCAGTCCACCATCGTGCACGAAGCGCTGCTCGACGACCTGGCCGAGCAGACCTGGGCATCGACCGCCTCGAGCTTCGTTGCGATCAACGCCATTCGCGCCGGTCAGGCCACCGCGACCGGGCAGGTGCTGGACGCGAGCTGCGGGCTGGCCGAGTGCCTGGATCGCGCTCGAGCCCGCCTGGCGCGCAGGCGCGACCGCGGTGGCCGGGTTTCAACGCTTGCCAGCACGCGCTAGCACGGCTCGCGCACGCGGTCAGCGCCGAGGAGTGGGCATCGCCTGCATGTGGTACGGGATCGGCAACACCGTGATCGCCAACCCATCCACCATCCGGGTGGGACTGCGCCGCACCGGCCGCGTGTTCCTGTACAACGGCGCGATGGACATCGGCCAGGGCTCCAGCACCATCCTGCCGCAGATCTGCGCCGATGCGCTCGGCCTGCCGGTGAGCCTGTTCGACCAGGTGATGGGCGACACCGACCTCACCGCCGACGCCGGCAAGTCCTCGGCATCGCGCCAGACGTTCGTCTCCGGCAACGCCGCCCGCTTCGCCGGAGAGGCCCTGCGGCGCAAGCTGCTTGCGCTGCTGGGTGCGTCGGTCCAGGCGCAGCTCGCGGTCGAAGGCGCTGCAGCTGGTGGGCGCGTACCGGCGGACACCACTGGCGCGTCGAGCTCGATCGGCTGGCCGTCGATGCAAACGGCGACGTCGCGCTGGGCGAAGGTTACTTCGATCCGCCCACCACGCCGCTGGATCGCGATGGCCAGGGCGTGCCCTACGCCACCTACGGCTTCGCGGCGCAGATGGCGGAGGTCGAGGTCGACCTCGAGCTGGGCACGGTCAAGGTCCTGAAGATGCACGCCGCACACGACGTCGGCCGCGCCATCAATCCCACCCAGGTGGAGGGGCAGATCCACGGCGGCATCGCCCAGGGCCTGGGCATGGCGCTGATGGAGGAATATCACAGCGGCCAGTACCGACAACCTGCACGACTACCTGATTCCGACCGTTGGCGACGTGCCGCCGATCGCGTGCCATCATCGTGGAGGATCCCGAGCCGCTCGGGCCCTACGGCGCCAAGGGCGTGGGCGAGCCGGCGCTGATCCCCACCGCACCGGCGATCCTCAACGCCATCCGCCATGCGGCCGGCGTGCGCATCACTCATGTGCCCGCCACGCCCGACCGGGTGCGCAAGGCAATCCTGGAAGGCTCTCGGTGATTCCTGATCCAAGCGTCCCCGATTTGGAAGCAGGTCCGGCATCTTCCGACGGTACCTTGGCTGCGCGCAAAGTCGTCTGCAATGCGTGCCCGGTGCTGTGCCAGATCAGCGAGGGGCGCACCGGCGCGTGCGACCGCTGGGGCAACTTCAACGGCAAGCTGACACGCGTCGACCCGGTGGTGCTGTTCCAGAAGGTGACCGGCGACTGCGGGCGAGATCACCGGCTTCCTGGAGAGCAAGGACTGGGACGGCACGGTCGTGTCCGAGGCGCCCGGTGTTCGTCTCTGGCGTCGGGCTCCGGCACCACCTATCCGGACTACAAGCCGGCGCCTTTCATCGTCTCTTCGCAGCCACGAAGGCGTGGACATGGTCACGGTCGTGACCGAGGGCATCTTCAGCTACTGCAGCTTCAAGGTGAAGATCGACACCGATCGCTGGCTCGGCCCGGAGCAGGCCACAGTGCGCTGCCAGGGCGAGGCGGTCGGCCACGTCACCACCGCGGAGTACGGCTCGCAGATGCTGTCGCTCGGCGGGGTGCACCATCTCACCGGCGGCAGCAAGAAGGAAGGCCGCGTCACCTGCGACATGATGATGGACCTCGGCAACAGCAAGGCGGTCGAGGTTCGAGATCGAGGGCGGCTCGCGCCTGCTGATCGCAGGCCGGCAAGGCGCCCATCGTCAACGGCGTGGAAGAGCAACGCATGCGCGTGGGCTGCGGCTCGGCCACCATCGGCATCTTCGCCAAGCAGTGGTACGGCCACGTCGACGAGGTGGTGGTGGTGGACGATCACATCACCGGCGTGCTCACCGAGCACCAGGCCGGACGCTGCCTCGCCATGCCCGCGTCGGGCATCAAGATCAAAGGCAAGAAGTCCACGCCGGGGCGCTACTTCCAGGTGGCCAAGCCCGGCACCGGCTGGGGCGGCACCGACATCAGCGACCCGCTGTCGATCGTCACCGGGTTCGACCCCAAGGTGGCGCGGCCCGGTAGCCGCATCCTGATGGTGTCGACGACGGGCGAGGACGCGGCATTTTTCGTGCTGGACGAAGCATCTGAGATGACGCCGGCGCCGATGCCCGACCCGGTGCGCAAGGTCGTGGAACGCATCGGCGAGAACTGCGAGCCGGCGTTGACCACCGTGCTGTTCCTCGCCGGCGCTGGCGGCAGCCTGCGTGCGGGCGTGACCGATAACCCGGTGCGCCTCACGCGCTCGATCAAGGATCTGCTGGTCAACGTCACCTGCGGCGGCGCGCCGGTCTACGTCTGGCCCGGTGGCGGAATCACGTTGATGGTGGATGTCACGCGCATGCCGGACAACTCCTTCGGTTGGGTGCCCACCCCCGCGATCGTCGCGCCCATCGAGTTCACCATGCGCCTGTCCGACTACCACGCGCTGGGCGGGCACATGGACCGGGTGCGAGCGGTGGAGGACGTGCTCAAGAGCGAGCGGGTGCGCGTGGTGTGCTGGGGCGAGCTGAATCCATGGCCCGTCGGTTCGGCACAGTGAGCCATGACGAGCGACCTGTGACCAGCGGTTCGTGACCAGCGCCGTGCAACTGCAAACGCCCTTTGTCTCTCGTTCGCCGGTAGCGAGCGGAGCTGGGCCTTGTTCGTCGGGCGGCGCAGTACGCGCTCGACTCGCTGACGGCCGCTGGCATTTCCAGCACGGGCCGATCGATCTCATCATCGGTGCGGACGGTGATCCCGCAGCGGTCGACGGCGCGCTCGCGCATGCCTGGTCTCGTTTCCAAGGCCTGCTCGCGGAACTGGTGGGCGAGCTGCCTATGTTGCGGATGCCGGTGCAGGAGGCGCTGGGCGTATCAGGACCGGTGGCACGCCGCATGGTGGCAGCTTGCTGGCCGCACCGGGAACGCTTCATCACTCCGATGGCGGCGGTCGCGGGCGCGGTGGCCGACGAGCTGATCGCATGGCTGCGGGCAGACCAGCGCATCGTGCGCGCCTACGTCAACAACGGCGGCGACATCGCGCTGCATCTCGCAGCCGGAGCAGCACTACAAGATCGGGCTGTTTGCGGATCTCGGCCGGATCAAGCGGCGCGAGCGCGCACGCCCTGGATGGCGACTTCGCAGGTGACGAGCGAGATGTCGGTGCGCGGTGTTGCTACCAGCGGCTGGCGTGGTCGCAGCTTCAGCCTCGGCATCGCCGACAGCGTGACGGTGCTGGCGCGCACAGCGGCTGACGCCGACGCCGCGGCGACGATGATCGCGAACAGCGTGAACGTGGATGATCCTGCTATCCTTCGCCGGCCGGCGTGCGAGCTGAAGGACGATACCGACCTCGGCGACCGAATGGTGACGGTGGCCGTGGGCCCCCTGAGCGCAGAACGAGTGCGCCAGGCGCTGGGCGCGGGTGCAGCCAGAGCACGCGAGCTGACCGAGCAAGGGTTGATCCACGCTGCGGCGCTCTGCCTTCGGGGCAGGGTCTGCTGCATCGGGTGCAGATCTGACTAATCGCGTTGGCGGGGTCGCAATGAAAGCGAAAATCAGAAAGCTGATCGTCCAGGTGGACGAAACTCGCTGGGAGATGGGTCGGCCGGTGCATCCACCCACGCGCAAGGCGGTGGCCATCGCGGTCGTCGAGAATCCCTTCGCCGGGCGCTACCAGGAAGACCTGTCCGAGCTGATGGACATCGGCGAGGAGTTAGGCGGGCTGCTGGGCGAGAGATGCGTGCAGGCGCTGGGGATCCAGCCGCACCAGGCAGAGAGCTACGGCAAGGCGGCGATCGTGGGGGAGGCGGGCGAGCTGGAGCATGCCGCCGCGATCCTGCATCCCAAGCTTGGCGCGCCTCTACGCAAGGCGGTGGAGAAGGGCGCGGCGCTGGTCCCCTCGGCCAAAAAGCTTGGAACCATGGGCTGCGCCATCGACGTGCCGCTGGGCCACAAGGACGCCGCCTACGTGCGCAGCCACTTCGACGCCATCGAAGCGCGCGTTGCCGACGCCCCGCGCGCTAACGAGATCGTCGTGGCAGTGGCGGTGACGGACAGCGGTCGTCCTCTGGCGCGCGTGGGCGGGTTGCAGAAGCACGAGATCAAGGGCCAGGACGGCCTGCGCTGATGGCGAAGCCGACTTGGGGGGTCGCCCTCGCCATGTTGGCGCTGCCGCTTTCGGCAGCCGACAACAAACCGATTCTGATCGGCGAGATCAGCAGCTACTCGACGGTGCCCGCGTTCACCGTGCCGTACCGCAACGGCTGGCAGCTGGCGGTCGAGGAGATCAACGCGGCCGGCGGACTGCTCGGCGGACGCAGGCTCGAGGTGATCTCGCGCGACGATGGCGGCAAGCCGGACGACGCCACCCGCAGCGCCAACGAGCTGCTCAGCCAGCCAGAAGGTGGACCTGCTGGCCGGCACGTTCCTCTCCAATGTGGGCCTGGCGGTGAGCGACATCGCGCTGCGCAACAAGGTGCTGTTCGTGGCGGCCGAGCCGCTCACCGATGCCCTGGTGTGGGACAAGGGCAACCGCTACACCTTCCGCCTGCGGCCCAGCACTTACATGCAGGCGGCGATGCTGGCGGAAGAGGCGGCCAAGCTCCCGGCCAAGACGCTGGGCGACGGTGGCGCCCAACTACGAGTACGGTCAGTCGGCGGTGGCCAACTTCAAGGAGCTGCTGAAGGCCAAGCGCCCGGACGTGGAGTTCGTCGGCCGAGCAGTGGCCGGCCCTGGGCAAGCTGGAGGCAGGCGCGACGGTGCAGGCGCTGGCGGCGGCCAAGCCGGACGCGATCTTCAACGTGACGTTCGGGGCCGACCTCACCAAGTTCGTGCGCGAGGGCAACCTGCGCGGCCTGTTCGAGGGTCGCGCGGTGGTGAGCATGCTGACCGGGCGAGCCGGAGTACCTCGACCCGCTCAAGGACGAGACGCCCAAGGGCTGGATCGTGACCGGCTATCCCTGGGATCAGATCAAGACCACCGCACACCAGAAGGTTCGTGCAGGCGTACGCAGAAGCGCTATCAACGAGACGCCGCGTTTGGGCTCGGTGGTGGGGTACACGACGTTCATGGCGATCGCCGATGCCATCAGGAAGGCCGGGTCGACCGATACCGAGAAGCTGATCAGCGCTTTCCGCGGTCTCAAGTTCGAGACCGTGTTCGGCCCCGTGACCTTCCGCGCGATCGACCAGCAGTCGACCTTCGGCGCCTTCGTCGGGCGCCTCGATCTCAAGGACGGACGCGGCGTGATGGTCGACTGGCGTTACGTCGACGGGAAGGACTACATGCCACCCGATGCGGTGGTGCGGAAGCGCAGGCCCGCCGAGGCGATGAGGTGAATCACCAAGCACGGACTCCGTGACCGTCTACCTCATCCAGGTCCTCACCGGCCTGTCGCACGCCGCGACGCTGTTCCTGGTCGCCAGCGGGCTGTCGATCATCTTCGGCGTGACCCGCATCGTGAACTTCGCGCACGGGTCGTTCTACATGCTCGGGGCGTACTGCGCCTACAGCTTCTCCCAGTTCCTGATGGTCAGGCTCGGCGCGCCATTCGGGTTCTGGGCCGGCATCGTGCTCGCCGCGCTGATCGTCGGGCGTCGTGGGTGTGCTGATGGAGGTTACTGCTGCTGCGGCGCATCTACCGTGCGCCCGAGCTGTTCCAGCTGCTGGCCACCTTCGGCGTGGTGCTGGTGGTGCAGGACGCGGCGCTCGCGATCTGGGGTCGCGAGGACTTGCTGAGCCCACGCGCCCCGGGTTTCAGAGGCGTCGTCGAGATCCTCGGGGAGCGCTTTCCGCAGTATCACTTGCTGCTGATCTGTCTGGGACCGGCTCGTGCTCGGCAGCGCTGTGGCTGTTGTTCCATCGCACGCGCTGGGGCACGCTGGTGCGGGCCGCGACACAGGACCGCGAGATGACCGGCGCGCTCGGCGTCAACCAGCGCTGGCTGTTCACCAGCGTGCTGTTTCTCGGCTCCGTTCTGGCGGGGCTGGGCGGCGCGCTGCAGATCCCGAAGGAAGCGGTGAACCTGCAGATGGATATCAACATCATCGCCGAGGCCTTCGTGGTGGTGGTGATCGGCGGGATGGGCAGCGTCACCGGCGCCTTTCTCGCGGCGCTGCTGGTGGGCGAGATCTCCGCTTTCGGCGTCCTGCTGTTCCCGAAGCTCACGCTGGTGCTGACATTCCTGGTGATGGCGGTGGTGCTGGTGATCCGTCCCTACGGTCTGCTTGGCAAGCCGGGGGGCGAGAGCCGCAGCACGGCACAGACTTCCGACATCTACCTGCGGCGTGCCGGGCCACACGTACGGCGCGCGGGGCTCGCGGTGCTGATAGCGCTCGCGCTGGTGCCGGCATTTGCCGGCGAGTATGCGCAGCTGCTTGCTGACCGAGATCCTGATCCTCTCGCTGTTCGCTGCCAGCCTGCACTTCATCATGGGCATCGGCGGCCTGGTGTCCTTCGGTCACGCCGCCTGGTTCGGCGTCGGCGCCTACGCCTGCGCGCTGCTGCTCACTGGCCTCGCGGTGCCGATGGCCGGCGGGCTGGTTGCAGCGCCCCTGGTGGCTGCGGCGGTGGCGCTGGTCGTTCGGCTGGTTCTGCATCCGGCTCTCGGGGTCTACCTCGCCATGCTCACGCTGGCCTTCGCGCAGATCCTTTGGTCGGTGGCGTTCCAGTCCACGTGGACTGGGGGCGACAACGGCATCCTCGGCGTGTGGCCCTCCGCATGGGTCGGCTCCCCAGCGCGCTTTTACTACCTGACGCTGGCCCTGTGCGTGGCGAGCCTTCTGGTCCTGTGGCGCGCCGTGTTCGCGCCCTTCGGCTATGCGCTGCGCGCCGCGCGCGACTCCGCTCTGCGCGCCGAGGCGATCGGCATCGACGTGCGCCGGCAGCAGTGGGTGGCGTTCGCGCTCGCGGGCGCGTTCGCCGGATTGGCCGGCGCGCTGCATGCATTCCACAAGGGCAGCGTGTTCCCCAACGTCCTGTCGATCCCGCAGTCGATCGACGCGCTGGTGATGGTGCTGCTGGGGGGGATCGCAGACGTTGAGCGGTCCGGTGGTCGGCGCGGCGGTCTATCATTTCCTGCAGACCGAGATCATGCGCAGCACCGAGTACTGGCGCGTGATCCTGGGCGGGGTGATCCTGCTTCTGGTGGTCGTGTTTCCGCAGGGGATCGTCGGCTCGCTGCGAACGTTTTCGAGAGCGCGGGCGGGAGATAGCTGATGGAAGTGAAGGACGGGAGGAAAGGGAAGGAAGCGAAGGAGCTGAAGGGTGAAGAGTGTGATGCGCGTGGAACGGTGAACTAGGCTTTGCGAATCACGAATGGCTACGACGTAACCTGAAGGTTAGTCTCCGCCGCAAGAAGCTACGCGTCTTGTCATGCAGTCACGAGTCACGAATCACGGATTTATGAGCCTGCTTCGAGCCGAGAACCTGACCAAGTCCTTCGGCGGCGTACAGGCGGTGCGCCGACGTCTCCTTCGAGCTGGCGGCGCGGCGAGCTGCTGGCGTTGATCGGGCCCAACGGCGCGGGTAAGTCGACGTGCTTCAATCTGCTCAATGGCCAGCTTCGCCCCGACGCGGGTTGCGTGCTGCTCGCGGGCCGGGACATCACCGGCTGGCCGACCGCGCGAGATCTGGCGCCTAGGCGTTGGGCGCACGTTCCAGGTCACCGCGACCTATGGCTCGATGACGGTGCAGCGAGAATGTGCAGATGGTGCTGCTGTCGCGCGCGCGCCGCTTGTTCGGACTGTGGCGGCCGGCGGCGACGCTGTTCGCGGGCGAAGCGCTGGCGCTGCTCGCAGCGCGTGGGCATGGCGGACCAGGCGCGAGCGGCCCTGCAGCCTGCTGGCATACGGCGACCTCAAGCGCGTCGAGCTCGCCATGGCGCTGGCGAGCGAGCCGCGGCTGCTGCTGATGGACGAGCCCACCGCCGGCATGGCGCCGAAGGAGCGCAACGAGCTGATGGCGCTGACCGCCGAGCTGACGCGGGAGCGCGGCCTGGGCGTGCTGTTCACCGAGCACAGCATGGACGTGGTGTTCACCTACGCGCAGCGCGTGCTGGTGCTGACGCGCGGGCGCATCATCGCGCAGGGCGAACCGGCACAGGTGCGCGACGATCCCGCAGGTGCAGGCGGTTTACCTCGGGCACCGGCGCGAGCTTCCAGCCAGCGGCGCTCGCGCGCCTTGGCATGACGGCGAGCCGCTGCTGAGGCGTGAGGGGTCTGAACGCGCCTGGTACGGCCGCTCGCTGCACAGTGATCGCCTGTGGTACGGGCGGGCGCAGATCTTGTTCGACGTGCGCTCGAGGTGGCGCGGCGAGGTCGTCGCGCTGATGGGCCGCAACGGCGCCGGGCAAGTCCACCACATTCAAGGCCATCATGGGACTGGTGGAGCGCATCGAGGGCGACAGTGATGTTCCACGGGCAGAGCGCTGCGCGGGCTGGAGCCGTTCGAGATCGCGCGGCTGGGGCTGGGCTATGTGCCCGAGGACCGGCGCATCTTCAGCGAGCTCACGGTGCTGGAGAATCTCGAAGTGGGCCGCCAGGCGGCGCGCGAGAGGCGCGCCGCCTGGACGCCGGAGAAGCTGTTCCGCGTCTTTCCCAACCTGGGCGAGATGCGCGACCGGCTGGGCGGGCGGATGAGCGGCGGCGAGCAGCAGATGCTCACCGTGGCGCGCACGCTGATGGGCAATCCGCTCCTGGTGCTGCTGGACGAGCCCTCCGAGGGCATCGCGCCCGAAGATCGTGGAGGACATGGCCAACATGATCCTCGAGCTGAAGAAGGAAGGCCTGAGCGTGCTGCTGTCCGAGCAGAACCTGCACTTCGCGCGGCTGGTGAGCGACCGCGCCTACGTGATCGAGAAGGGGCAGGTGAGGTACCAGGGGACGATGGACGGAGCTGGCGGCGAACGAACGAGGTGAAGCGGGAGTATCTGAGCGTGTAGCATCGGCAGATTCGGTGATTCCGTACGCCGACGTGCAGCGCTCCCCGAGCGTGGGAGGGTAGTGCACGCTCTGCGAGCTCACGAAGTACGAATCACGTGAATCACTGGAGACGCAACCATGGCAGTCGACACCACCGCACAACTCCCAAGGGCAAGCTCGTCATCCGCAACATCGGCCTGCTCCTGTCCGGCGACATCGACGCGCCCGATTCTGGACGCCGACACCGTCGTGGCGGTCGACGGCGTGATCAGCGCCGGTCGGCAGGCAGAACGGACTGCGACACCGCGCAGCCCGACACGCTGATCGACGCCAAGGGCACGTGTCCTTGCCCCGGGTTGATCGACAGCCACGTGCATCCGGTGTTCGGCGACTGGACTCCGCGCCAGAACCAGCTCGGCTGGATCGACTCGACATTGAATGGCGGTGTGACCACGATGATCTCGGCCGGTGAGGTGCACCTGCCGGGCCGGCCCAAGGACATCGTCGGACTCAAGGCGCTGGCGATCACCGCGCAGCGCGCCTTCGACAATTTCCGGCCGGGTGGTGTCAAGGTGCTGGCGGGCGCGCCGGTGCTCGAGAAGGGCATGGTCGAATCCGACTTCCAGGAGCTGGCACACGCCGGCGTCACGCTGCTGGGCGAGGTCGGATTGGGCTCGGTGAAGGCGGGCGCTGAAGCCAAGCAGATGGTGGCGTGGGCGCGCAAGTACGGGTTGCAGAGCACCATTCACACCGGCGGGCCATCCATCCCGGGCTCGGGGCTGATCGACAAGGACGTCGTGCTGGAAGCCGACGCCGACGTCATCGGCCACATCAACGGCGGCCACACGGCGCTGCCGGAACGCGACGTGTGCGAGCTGTGCGAGCGCAGCTCGCGCGCTATCGAGATCGTGCACAACGGCAACGAGAAAGTGGGCATCGCGGCGGCCCAAGCTGCGCGCGATCTCAAGTGCCTGCAGCGGGTGATCCTGGGCACCGACGGGCCGGCAGGCTCGGGCGTGCAGCCGCTCGGGATCCTGCGCATGATCGCACTACTGTCGAGCTTGGGCGGGCTGCCCGCCGAGCAGGTGTTCTGCTTCGCTACGGGCAACACCGCGCGCCTGCGCAAGCTCGGCTGCGGCTTGATCGAGCCGGGCAGGGCGGCCGACTTCGTGTTCCTCGACCGGGCACAGCACAGTGCCGGCAAGACGCTTCTGGAGAGCGTGGCGCTCGGGGACATCCCAGGCGTGGGGATGGTGGTGATCGACGGCGGCGTCCGCTGTCAGCGCAGCCGCAACACCCCGCCGGCCACCGAGGTCCCGGTGCTGGTGACGGGCTGATCGACGCGCGGTGGCGCCGGGGCCGAACGGCCCTATAATAGAGTTCGAGTCTGCGGGAACTCAAACGCGGACGTGCAGTGTCTTCGACAGGGTTCAGACAGGAGGCAAACAGATGGGCGAAATCAATCGGCGCAAATTCCTGATCACCGCGGCGGCGGCGACGATGACCGCCGCGCTGCCTGCCGCAGGGCTGCGCAGCGCGTTGGCGGCTGGCAAGATCAAGCCCACGGACAGTGACGCGCTGCTGGTGATCGACGTGCAGAACTGCTTCGTACCGGGCGGCAGCCTGGCGGTGAAGGGCGGGGACGAGATCGTGCCGCTCATCAACCGCATCGCGAAGAACTTTCACAACGTGGTGATGACGCAGGATTGGCACACGGCCGACCACGTGTCCTTTGCTTCTCAGCACCAAGGAAAGAAGCCATTCGAAACGATACAGCTCAGCTACGGAACGCAGGTACTGTGGCCCGATCACTGCGTCCAGGGAACCGAGGGCGCGGCGATCGTCAGCGGCATCGACATCCCGCAGGCCGAGCTCATCATCCGCAAGGGTTTCCACCGCGACGTGGACAGCTACTCGGCCTTCCTCGAGGCGGACCGCAAGACCGAGACCGGGCTGGCCGGTTATCTGAAGGGACGCAACATCGACCGCGTGTTCGTGTGCGGTTTGGCGACCGATTACTGTGTCGCCTGGTCCGCGCTCGACGCGCGCAGGTTTGGCTTCCAGGCCGAGGTGATCGAGGATGCCTGCCGCGGCATCGATCTCAACGGCTCCGTGGCCGAGGCCTGGGCGGACATGGCCAAGGCCGGCGTCAAGCGCATCCAGTCCTCCGACATCGAGATGATGGCCTGACGGGCGCTGCGGAGCGACGGGCATCGACCTCACGCGTGGCAAGCTGGGCGGACATGGCCAAAGCCGGCGTCAAGCGCATCCAGTCCTCCGACATCGAGATGTTTGCCTGACGGGCCCACCCGGAAGCGAGAAAGGCGAGCCGATGGCTCGCCTTTTTTTATGTGTCTCTAAGTGCCCGGCTTCTCCGGCAGCAGCCGGTCGCGGTTGGTTTTGATGGCCGCGGCAGCCAGTTCAGTTAACCCCTCGCCGTTGTGCTCGTCCACCCACTGTACGATCTCGCGGCGCATGCGCGGATCCCAGAAGCGCTTCAGATGACCGGCCACGCCTTCGATCGCCACGGCGCGGTCGGGTTCGGCTTCAAAGAAAGCGGCGATCTCATTCACCATCTTGACCAGCTTGTGGGCATCCACCTCCGACTCCGGCCGCCGTCAGGCCTTCGCCGCCTCGTGCGTCGGTAGCAGCTCATGCTGGCGCCGGTCGAACTCGGTGAAGTGCCGCTGCCACTCGGAAGGTTGTGCCACGCGGCTGACCTGCACCGCCGTCACCTTGTACTCGGGGCAGTTGGTGGCCCAGTCCGAGTTCTCGGTGGTGATCACGTTGGCGCCCGAGACACGGGTGGTGGAACGTCGTGTACACCACGCCTGGCTGCATGCGCTCCGTGATAGTGGCGCGCAGCACGGTCTCGCCCGCCCGGCTGCGAACGCCGACCCAGTCGCCCTCCTGGATGCCGCGCTGCTCCGCATCGTGCGGGTGGATCTCGAGACGGTCCTCGTGGTGCCACACCTTGTTCGCTGTGCGCCGGGTCTGCGCGCCGACGTTGTACTGGCTGACAGGATCCGGCCGGTGGTCAGGATGCAGCGGATACTGCTGCGGTCGTGCGCTCGTCGGTGGGCACGTACTCGGTGAGGACGAACCTGCCCTTGCCGCGCACGAACTCCTCGACGTGCATCACCGGCGTGCCTTCCGGCGCCTTGTCGTTGCACGGCCACTGGATGCTGCCGAGCCGATCGATCTTCGTCGAAGCTCACGCCCGTGAACGTCGGCGTGAGGCGCGCGATCTCGTCCATGATCTGCGACGGGTGGTCGTAGTGCATGGGATAGCCCAGCGCGTTGGCGAGCGCTACGGTGACCTCCCAGTCGGCCAGGCCCGCGAGCGGCGGCATCACCTTGCGCACCCGCGAGATGCGGCGCTCGGCGTTGGTGAAGGTGCCGTTCTTCTCCAGGAACGAGGAGCCGGGCAGGAACACGTGCGCGAACTTGGCGGTCTCGTTGAGGAACAGGTCCTGCACGACCAGGCATTCCAGCGCTTCGAGCGCCGCGGTGACGTGCTGGGTGTTGGGGTCGGACTGGGCGATGTCCTCGCCCTGCACGTACAGGCCCTGGAACGATGCCGTCGAGCGCCGCGTCGAACATGTTGGGGATGCGCAGGCCCGGCTCGGGATCGAGCGGCACGTTCCAGGCCGACTCGAACAGCGCGCGCACGCGTCGGATCGGAGACGTGCCGGTAGCCGGGCAGCTCGTGCGGGAAGGAGCCCATGTCGCACGGAGCCCTGCACGTTGTTCTGGCCGCGCAACGGGTTCACACCCACGCCTGGGCGGCCGAGGTTGCCGGTGGCCATCGCCAGGTTGGCGATGCCCATCACCATGGTCGAGCCCTGGCTGTGCTCGGTGACGCCCAGGCCGTAGTAGATGGCAGCGTTGCCGCCGGTGCGTAGAGCCGCGCGGCGCCGCGCAGGTCGGCGGCGGGCACGCCGGTGACCGTCTCCATCGCTTCGGGCGAGTTGTGCGGCCGCGCGATGAATGCCTTCCACTTCTCGTACTCCTTGAGATCGCAGCGAGCGCGAATGTAGTCTTCCTTGAGCAGCCCTTCGGTCACGACCACGTGGGCGAGCGCGTTGATCACCGCCACGTTGGTCCCGGGCAGCAGCTTCAGGTGGTAGTCGGCTTCGACGTGCGGCGTGCGCACCAGATCGATGCTGCGCGGGTCCACGACGATCAGCTTGGCGCCCTCGCGCAGCCGGCGCTTGAGCTGGGAGGCGAACACCGGGTGGCCGTCGGTGGGGTTGGCGCCGATGACCACGATCACGTCGGCCTGCTCCACCGAGTCGAAGTCCTGGGTGCCGGCCGACTCGCCCAGGGTCGTCTTCAGGCCGTAGCCGGTCGGCGAGTGGCACACGCGCGCGCAGGTGTCGACGTTGTTGTTGCCGAAGGCTGCGCGCACCAGCTTCTGCACCAGGTAGGTTTCCTCGTTGGTGCAGCGCGAGGACGTGATGCCGCCGACCGCGCCGCGGCCGTACTTGGCCTGGATGCGCTTGAACTCCGAGGCTGCGTAGGCGATCGCCTCGTCCCAGGACACTTCGCGCCACGGGATCGGCGATCTTCTTGCGGATCATCGGCTTGCGGATGCGGTCCGGATGGGTGGCGTAGCCCCAGGCGAAACGCCCCTTCACGCAGGAGTGGCCGTGGTTGGCGTGGCCGTCCTTGTTCGGCACCATGCGTACCACTTCCGTGCCCTTCATCTCGGCGCGGAACGAGCAGCCCACGCCGCAGTAGGCACAGGTGGTGATCTCGCTGTGGTCGGGCTGCCCGTTGTCGATGATGGACTTCTCCATCAGCGTGGAGGTGGGGCAAGCCTGCACGCAGGCGCCGCAGGACACGCATTCGGATTCCAGGAAATCGGTCGGGCCCGCCGCGATCACCGAGGCGAAGCCGCGGCCGTCCACGGTCAGCGCAAAGGTGCCTTGCACGTCCTCGCAGGCGCGCACGCAGCGCGAGCACACGATGCACTTGGTCGGGATCGAAGGTGAAGTAGGGGTTGGACGTGTCCTTCTCGGCGCGCAGGTGATTGGCGCCGTCATAGCCGTAGCGCACCTCGCGCAGCCCCACCACGCCTGCCATCTCCTGCAGCTCGCAGTTCCCGTTGGCCGGGCACGTGAGACAGTCCAGCGGATGGTCGGAGATGTACAGCTCCATGACGCCGCGGCGCAAGTCCGCCAGCTTGCGCGTCTGCGTGCGCACTTTCATGCCGGGCTCCACCAGAGTGGTGCAGGAGGCGGGGTAGCCCTTGCGGCCCTCGATCTCCACCAGGCACAGCCGGCAGGAGCCAAACGCCTCGAGCATGTCGGTGGCGCACAGCTTGGGCACGCGCACTCCGGCCTCCGACGCGGCACGCATCACCGAGGTTCTTGCGGGGACCGTGACGGCCACGCCGTCGATCTCGAGGCTGACCAGCTTGCCCGACACGCGCCGCGGCGTGCCGGGGTCGAGCTCTTTCACTGAATACATCTCAATCTCCGTGCTTCAATTGTCTCAGTTTAAACCTGATGAACCAGGTCATCCTTGACTTGCATCATGCTGCGCGGGTCTTAGGTGCCGACGGCAGCCCGAAATCCTCCGGAAAATGGTTCAGCGCGCTCAAGACCGGGAATGGCGCCATACCGCCCAGTGCGCACAGAGACCCATGTAACAGCGTATCGCACAGGTCGCGCAGCAATTCGACGTTAGCGTCGCGCCGATCGCCCTGCCGGACGCGATCGATGACCTCGACTCCGCGGGTCGAGCCGATGCGGCAGGGCGTGCACTTGCCGCAAGACTCGATGGCGCAAAACTCCATCGCATAGCGCGCCATGTGCGCCATGTCCACGGTGTTGTCGAACACCACCACGCCGCCGTGCCCGATCATCCCGCCAATCTCCGCGAACGCCTCGTAGTCGAGCGGCGTGTCGAACTGGGACTCGGGCAGGTACGCGCCCAGAGGGCCGCCCACCTGCACTGCACGAATCGGGCGCCCGGAAGCGGAGCCGCCGCCGTAGTCGTAGAGCAGTTCGCGCAGGGTGATGCCGAATGCTCTTTCCACCAGGCCGCCGTGCTTGATGTTGCCGGCAAGCTGGAACGGCAGCGTACCGCGCGAGCGGCCCATGCCGTAGTCGGCGTAATGCTGGGCTCCCTTGTCCAGGATGATGGGCACGGAGGCGAAGGTGATCACGTTGTTGATCACCGTAGGCTTGCCGAACAAGCCCTCGATCGCGGGCAGTGGCGGCTTGAAGCGCACCATGCCGCGCTTGCCTTCGAGGCTCTCCAGCATGGCGGTTTCCTCGCCGCAGATATAGGCGCCGGCGCCGCGCCGCAGCTCGAGGTGGAAGGTGTGACCGCTGCCGAGGATGTCTTCGCCCAGATAGCCGCCCTGCTGAGCTGCCGCGATGGCGGCCTCGAAAGTGCGTTCTGCATCCGGGTACTCCGAGCGCAGGTACACGTAGCCTTGAGTGGCCCCCACCGCGAGCGCGCTGATGGTCATACCCTCGATCAGCACGAACGGGTCACCCTCCATGATCATGCGGTCGGAGAAGGTGCCTGAGTCGCCCTCATCGGCATTGCACACCACGTACTTCACCTCACCCGCCGCGTTCAGCACGGTGCGCCACTTGACTCCGGCCGGGAAGGCGGCACCGCCACGCCCGCGCAGGCCGGACTGGATGACGGCTTCGACGATCTCCGCGCCGCTGAGGGCGAGCGCATTGCGCAGGCCCCGCCATCCTCCATGTGCTTCGTAGTCGCCGGTGCTGACGGGGTCCGTGACGCCCACGCGCGCGAAGGTGAGCCGCTCCTGCCGCTTCAGATACGGGATGTCTTCGGTGGGTCCGAGCAACCGTGCGTGCGCACCGCCGCTTAGAAAGTTGCCCTGGAACAAACCCGGAACGTCGTCGGGCGCTACGGGACCATACGCGATTCGCCCCGCGGGCGTGCCGACCTCCACCAGCGGCTCCAGCCAGAGCAAGCCGCGGGAGCCGTTGCGTATCAGGCGGACCTCGTCGCCGCGTGCGGCAGCCGTGCGTGCAATCGCCTGCGCCACTTCCTCGGCACCCACCGACAGGGCGGCAGCGTCGCGCGGCACGTAGACGGTGACGATCACGCTCGACTCCTGCAGCGACTCCAACAAGCGGTCGAAGCGCTCCGGCGTGACGCGGCCGTACAGCCGTCCGTCGATCAGCATCGCCGGCGAGCAGGCGCAGTCGCCCAGACAATACACCGGCTCGAGCGTCACCCCGTCCGCGCTGGTGTGATGGAATTGCGTCCCGAGCCGCGCTTGCGCATGCTGCGCGAGCGCTTCGGCACCCATGGACTGGCAGGCCTCGGCGCGACACAGCTTCACCACGTGCCGTCCGGGGGGTGAGGTGCGGAAGTCGTGATAAAAGGTGATGACGCCGTGCACCTCCGCGCGCGAGATGTTCAGCGCCTGGGCGACCCGCGGCAGGGCTTCAGGTGGAACAAACCCCAACTTATCCTGGATGGCATGCAGCAGTGGCATCAAGCCGCCCGGTCGCGTTGCATGCAGCGCGATAGCGTCTTCGACCGCGGCGTGATGTGGCGCGCTGGGGTTGAAAGCCTCGCTCATCGTTTTCCCCTTCACGTGGTTCTGTCCGCCGTCCTTAGACTGCCGGAATAGGCACGCGAGTGCATAAGTATACTGGCAAGCCCCAGCGTTTCGTGTAAAGCTAGCAACATCGATGCCGCCCAACAATATGCAACGGATTGCATATGAAGAGGATCGAGATTCGCCCGTCCTGGGTACCATCCAGAGCCGGATATGACCGCGATCGATCCCGATGTCCCCGAGTTTGTCCGCAAGTGGCTGAACCTGGCGGACGCACGCCGCGGCGCTCAGGCGCTGCAGGCGAGCGACGAGTTTTTCGCGCCCAAGGAGCGCATGCTCAGCCCTGAGCCGGCGCAGTTCATCCCGGGCAAGTTCGATGACAACGGCAAATGGATGGACGGCTGGGAGACGCGGCGCAAGCGCGGCGAGGGCTACGACTGGTGCGTGGTGCGCCTGGCCTATCCCGGGATCATCCGGGGCGTGGACATCGACACCAGCCACTTCACCGGCAACTATCCGCCAGCCGCCTCGATCGACGTGTGCGAGAGCCACGCGCAACCCGACGAGCGCACCGCGTGGGCTCCGCTGATCAGACCCACCAACCTGCGCGGCAACTCCCACCACTACATCGCGGTCGACAGCTCCAGCGTGTGGACGCACGTGCGACTCAACATCTTTCCCGACGGCGGCATCGCCCGCCTGCGCGTGTACGGCAAGGTCGCGCGCTCCTGGGAAGGTGCGGTCCGGGCTGCTGAGTACGACCTCGTGGCGCTGGACAACGGCGGGCGCGCCGTAGCCTGCAACGACGAGCACTTCGGGTCGATGTGGAATCTCATCGCGCCGGGGCGCGGCGTCAACATGGGCGACGGCTGGGAGACGCGCCGCCGGCGCGAGCCGGGCAACGACTGGGTGATCCTCGCTCTGGGTCACGCTGGACGCATCGCCCGCGTCGAGGTGGATACCGCCCACTTCAAGGGGAACTATCCGGACCGCTGCTCGCTGCAGGCGGCCTTGGTCACCGGCGGCACCGACGAGTCGGCCGTCACCCAGTCCATGTTCTGGCGCACCCTGCTGCCGGAGCAGAAGCTGCAGATGGACCAGCAGCACGTTTTTCAGAGCGAACTAGTCGATGTCGGGCCCGTGAGCCATGTACGCCTGAACATCATCCCGGACGGTGGCGTGAGCCGCTTGCGGCTTTACGGCTGTCTGGCCTGAGCGCGGTGTGCCGATGCCGCCCCTTATCGTTCCGCTCGCTGCGCTGACCCGGGAAGCTTTCGCCCCCTTCGGCGATGTGATCCAGGTCGACGGCAGCTCTCACTACACCATCAACAGCGGTTACGCGGAGCGGTATCACGACCTCGCCACGGTGGACGTGCTGGAGCGCGGCGGGCGAGCGCTGATCAGCATCTTCCGGGCGACGCCTCGGCCGCTGCCGGTGCGCATCGAGGTCATGGAGCGCCATCCGCTGTCGAGTCAGGCCTTCGTTCCCCTGAGCGGCATCCCCTTCCTGGTGGTGGTAGCGCCGCCCGGCGATGAAGCGAAGGCCGAGTCGTTGCGCGCCTTCATTACCAACGGCAGGCAGGGCGTCAACTATCGCCGCGGTGTCTGGCATCACGCGTTGCTCGCGCTCGAAAGCCCCTGCGACTTCTTGGTCGTCGACCGTGGTGGACCTGGCCCGGACTGCGACGAAGTGACGCTGGGCGGGCGCGAGATCCTGCTCCAAGACTGAAGCGCCACAGGCTGCATGAACCGGGAACGCGTACGAGATGGCGGAACCAGCCTACCCGCGTGACCTGGTCGGCTACGGCGCGGATCCGCCCTTTGCCGATTGGCCGGGCGGCGCACGCATCGCGCTGCAGGTCGTGCTCAACTACGAAGAAGGCGGCGAGAACAGCGTGCTGCACGGCGACCGCGCGTCGGAGACCTTCCTCTCCGAGATCATCGGCGCGCAGGCGTTCGAAATGCGCCACATGAGCATGGAGTCCCTGTATGAGTACGGCAGCCGCGCCGGATTCTGGCGCATCATGCGGGAGCTGAAGCGGCGCTCGATCCCGGTTACGGTCTTCGGCGTGTCCATGGCGTTGGAGCGCAACCCGGAGGCCGTCGCCGCCATGCTCGAAGGCGGACACGAGATCGCCTGCCATGGCTGGCGCTGGATCAGCTACCAGCTCATGGACGAGGCCACGGAGCGCAGCCACATGCGGCTTGCCGTGGACACCATCCGGCGCATGACCGGCTCCGCGCCTCTGGGCTGGTACACCGGCCGCGACAGCCCCAACACGCGCCGCTTGGTGGTTGAGCACGGGGGGTTCTTATATGACGCGGACTCCTACGCCGACGACCTGCCGTACTGGGTCGAAGTAAGCGGCAAGCCGCACTTGGTGGTGCCGTACACGCTCGATGCGAACGACATGCGCTTCGCTTCCGCGCAGGGCTTCAACTCCGGCGAGCAGTTCTACCAGTACCTGAGAGATGCCTTCGAGGTCCTCTATGCCGAGGGCGAAATGCGGCCCAAGATGATGTCCGTCGGATTGCACTGCCGCCTGGCCGGGCGGCCCGGGCGCTTCGCTGCTCTATGCCGATTCCTCGATCACGTGCAGCACCGTGATGACGTGTGGATCTGCAGGCGCGTGGACATCGCGCGGCACTGGACCCAGCGCCATCCCTACAACGCCGCGGCTTGAAGCCCGAGTCTTACTTTTCGCGCGACGGCCCCAGCAGCGCGTTCGACTCGCCAAGCTGGGGATAAGGCAACTCGGTAGTACGGGCGCGAAACGCGTGGTCCACCGGCACGCTCACGGCCGGAAGCGCCGCCCCGCCCGACACCACGCTGCACTGGAATGCGCCGCGCGCCGCGAACTGCGGATCAGCCATCGCTTCGTGCACGCTGCGCACGACGTTGCAGCACACGTCCTTCCCCTCGAAGTGAACGAGCCACTCGGCGGCGTTGCGCCGCAGAATGATCTGCGCCACGGCGGCACGCGTCGCTCGCGGGTCTTTGCGGTCATCGCGCATCTCGGCTGGCACGCCGATGGCGTCGCAAAAGTTGGCCCAGAAGCGGTCCTCCAGCGGCGCTGCAGCCAAGAACCGACCATCGGCTGTGCGATAGATCTGGTAGCGGGGGCTGCCACCCGACAGCAGCTCGCCGCCTGGGCGCGGCCAATCCCCTGTGGCGACCCCGATGCCGATGCCCCAGTACAGAAAGGGGAGCAGGCCGTCGGTCATGGCGATGTCGAGCTTGCAGCCCTTACCCGTGTGTTCGCGGCTGCGTAGCGCGAGCAGGATGTTGATCACCGCCGGATAGGAGCCGCCAGCGATGTCGGCGACCAACGCGTTCGGAACAACGGGCGAACCATCGGCCTCTGCAGCGATGGAGAGCAACCCGGCGTCGGCCTGGTAGTTGAGGTCGTGGGCCGCCACTTGCGCTTTGGGTCCGTTCTGCCCGTATCCGGTGATGGCGCAGTACACGATGCGCGGGTTGATTGCCGACAACGCTTCGTACCCTAGTCCGAGGCGGTCCATCACACCGGGACGGAATTGCTCCAGCACCACATCCGCCGACTCGAGCAGCGGGCGCAGCCGCGACAGCGCGTCGGGTGCCTTCAGATCGATGGCGACGCTGCGCTTGCCGCGGTTCAACATGGCGAAGGAGACGCTGGTATCGGCGAAGCGAGGCTTGTAGCCACGCAGCTCCTCGCCATTGCCCGGACGCTCGATCTTGATCACCTCGGCGCCGGCTTCGGCCAGCAGCAGAGTGGCCATCGGGCCGGGCAGCAAAGTGCTGAAGTCGAGAACGCGGATCCCGGAAAGCGGTTGCATGAGGAGGTGGGCAGAGTGGATCGAGGCCTCTATTCTACCGGGCCGACCCTCAAGTATTCGGATTGCGGGACGAAACTGCATCGGAGGAGTCCCATCCGCAAACCCAATTCGGGAGGCAAGACAATGTCGGTCAACGTCTTAACCGAGTCGCGGACCCCCGCCGTCGAGGCGATCCCCAACAAAGCACCCCCCGAGATCACGCTGGAGGAGATCTGGAACGCGATTGCCCAGGATCAGTTCTTCCCTCACTTCCAGCCCAAGGTGTCTCTGCGCGGCATGGAGCTGGTCGGCGTCGAGGCCCTGATACGCTGGCAGCATAGCGAACACGGTCTGCTCTCTGCGGGATCGTTTCTGCCTCTGATCGCGGACAACTACCTGTTCGACGATCTGACTGCCGTCATGCTGGAGAAGTCCGTGGGGCAGTGTCGCAAGTGGCGGCGGCAGGGGCTGGACGTGCAGGTGTCGGTCAATCTCTCGCCCGACCTTCTGCTCGCCCCGGGCCTGGCGGACCGCATCGAGGCCAAGATCATCGAGCACGGCATCGAGCATGAAAACCTCATCATCGAAGTGCCCGAAGCCGCCATTGCGCATGACATCCGGGTAGCGCTCGACAGCCTCCTGCAGCTGCGGGTGCGCGGATTCGGTTTGGCGATCGACGACTTCGGCACGGGCCACTGCTCGCGCGAACAGTTGGAGCGCATCCCGGCCACCGAGCTGAAGATCGACCACAAGATGTTGGTCGGCGCAACGCACCAGGCGCCGGTGCGTGCGGCGCTGAAGAAGGGGCTGGACCTCGCGCGCGAGCTGAACCTCAAAGCCGTCGCCGAGGGTGTAGAAACCCGGGAGGAGTGGGAGCTGATCAACGAGCTGGGCTGCGACATGGCCCAGGGCTATTTCATCGCACACCCGATGCCGGCCGGGGACCTCATCGCCTGGAAACAGGCCTGGAGCGCGGATCCTTTTGTTTGAGCTGTGTCGCCCGTTGGCGGTCGCCTCGACACAGAGGCAGCGCTGCAGGAAAGGGCCCCAATTCGTCGTCTCCATGAGGCCGACGGTCCTTAAGATAGCTCCTCCAGCAGCTTCCGCGCTTCGGGGGTTCTTCTCACCTGCTTCACTTCCTTCACCTCCCTTCCGTCACTAACCTGTCTTCTTCCGCTCCGGCGCCAGCAGCCCGGAGATGGAAGCTGCCGTCTGCTTGAGAAGCGGCAGCACTTCTTGAGTCAGCTTTTGGATCGGCCAGCGCGAGGCGTGCGTGCCGATGTTCAGTGCGGCAATCGCGCGGCCGCTCGCGTCCACGATCGGCACCGCGATGGAACGCAGTCCCATCTCCAGCTCCTGGTCCACCAGCGCCCAGCCTTGCTTGCGAACGACATCGATTTCGCGCAGCACCGCTGTCGGCTCGATGAGGGTCTTGGGCGTGTATTTCGCCAGTGGAGAGGCCTGCTCCAGTAAGCGGTCCAGCTCTTCCATCGGAAGTCCTGCGAGCAGGACGCGGCCCATTGAGGTGGCGAAGGCGGGCAGACGCGTGCCGATGCCGAGGTTGATCGACATGATGCGCACGGAAGTTGGCACCCGCGCCACGTACGCGATTTCGCTGCCGTCCAAAACGGCGATCGAGCACGACTCGTGCACGCGCTCCACCAGCTGCACCATGTAAGGCTGGCCGAGCTGCCACAGGTTCTGGGAGTGCAGGTAGGCGAAGCCCAGGTTCAACGCCCGCGGCTGCAGACCGAAGTGCTTGCCGTCGAAACCGGCATAGCCCAAGTCGACCAGTGTCAGCAGCAGCCGGCGAGCCGTTCCGCGCGACAGGCCGGTCTTCTTCGCCACCTCGCTGAGCGTCATGGAGGGCGAGCGGGCATCGAACGCCTCGATCACCGCCAGCCCCTTGGCCAGCGCGCGCACGAAGTCGCTGCCGTTGCCTTCGCTCTCGGACCCCGAGGAGCCGTCTTGTTTCGCCCCCGCAGCCCTCGTTGCGCTGCGGCGAATGATCCGATCGACGCCGCGCGTCCGGTCTTTGCCTGCGGCGGCGCGCCGCAGGCGCGCGGGTCTTGACAGGGAATCGGGGCCGGGCATAGAGTGTTCGGTGCTCGGACGTATGTCCGCATTGCGAACAAATCTACCAGTAAACGACCGGAGGAGCAACATGCCATTCACCACCGTGTTCGGTTCCCTTTCCAAGTACGAGAAGGGAACGATGGAGATTATCAACGACAACCCGAAGTACTACGTCTTTTCCAACGTCTTCGAGGTGGCCTCCAAGGCGAAGCCCTACGAGAAGGTGGCGGTGGCGAAGAATCTCGAGTACGTCATCGAAGCCATCCGCGCGGAAGGCACGTCTCCGTGGATGGCCTGCTCGCACGATGAGTTTGCCGTGGTGATGGACGGCGAAGTGGAGGTCGAGTACGTGAAGCTCGACAGCGCGGACACGGTAGCCCCGGCCGGGAAGGAAGGAACGGTCCGGCTCCAGGGCGAGCCGAAGGGCAAACGCATGGGAACCATCCGCCTCAAGCGCGGCCACCAGGCGCTACTGCCCAAGGGTGCGGCCTACCGCTTCAAGGCACCCAAACCCAGCGTCATGATCCAGCAGACCATCGTAGGCCCGCTGACGGTTGAGAAGTGGGGCGAGATCTGCGCCCATTGATGATTTAGCTACGAGGCGAGCGCCAGTGAGCGGAGCGACCCGGCGCACACACCCTCAACCGTTTGGTAGAGAGATTTCTGCCTAGCTCAGGACAAAGCGAAGGCAAGGATTCTAGGAGAGACACCATGAACGCACCTGTCGAGATCAAATTGCCGGAGAAGACTGCCGGCTACCGTACCTTCACGCTTGGCCAGTTGACCTTCCAGCGCGACGAGTACTTCGTTACCATCACCTGGCCCGCGAAGGGCCAGCGGCAATCCCACACCATGAGCGCCGACGCTTTCCTGCGCGCGCTCATGCGCGACGTGGCCTGGGGTTTCTTCTACGGGTTGGTGAACTTCGATGCCGTGTTCGGCACGCGGAATTTGTATGGCCGCGTGGAGCTGTTCGCCGGTCGCTACAACGAAGCGATCCACAAGGCTGGCCTGTCCTACGTGGAGGTGTTCGAGACCCCTCAAGCCATGGCCAAGTTCAAAGAGATCCTGAGCGACTGGGTGAACGAGGGCTTCGACCCGTTTGCCGCACCGGCCGAGACCGGAGCTGCCGCCGCCTTCGGCGAGAAGCGCGGCAACAACCTCAAGGCCATCGAGCGGTTCCGCGTAGCCACCAAGCGCATGCCGGGCCTCGAAGGTGATTCGCCCCTGCGCGAGGAGAGCAACGGCTACGCGATCAACCGAGCGTTCGCCGACGTGGCGCAGGACGAGCCCGAGATCAAGGCCGAGCCCGGCTTCGAGAAGGAGTTGCACGGGTTCAATCTGTTCAAGTACCTGTCGCGCTCGGACGTGACCTGGAACCCATCGGTCACTTCGGTCTGCAAGCAGAGTCTGTTCTGTCCCACGACCGAGGAGTACATCCTGCCCATCATCCACGGCAACGACCGTGTCGAGTGGTTCGTGCAGCTGTCCGACGAGATCACTTGGGAGGTGGGCGATCGCGAGACCGGGCGCCCGCGCGCGCGGTTGACCATGAAGGCGGGCGACGTGGCGGCGATGCCAGCGGATATCCGCCACCAGGGCTTCTCGAAAAAGCGCTCCATGCTCCTGGTGTGGGAGAACGCCAACCCGGACCTGCCCAAGCGCTACGAGCGCGGCGAGCTGCCGCCTTACCCCGTGGAGTTCTGAGGTTCAAACCCTCTCCCCTCGCGGGAGAGGGTAGGGTGAGGGCCGAACACCTGTTCACCCTCACCCCGACCCTCTCCCGCAGGGGAGAGGGCGAGTCTGTCTGTTCTGCGGCTGAGGAGGCGTGGTTGGAAGCTGTGCAAAACAAGCTGTTCATCGACGGCGAGTTCGTCGAGTCGGAAGCGCGCTCGCGCATCCCGGTCCTGAACCCGCACGACAACTCGCTCATCACTGAAGTCGCCGAGGCGCAGAAAGCCGACGTCGACCGCGCTGTGGACGCGGCTCGCAAGGCATTTCCCGCCTGGGCAAAGCTGGCGGCCGCCGACCGCGGGCGGCTGCTGCTCAGGCTCGCCGACGCAATCGACGCCCGCGCCGAGGAACTGGCCAAGCTCGAGACGCTGGACACCGGTCACCCGCTGCGCGACACGAAGGGGCTGGACGTTGTGCGCACGGCGTTCACGTTCCGCTATTTCGGCGGCATGGCCGACAAGGTTCAAGGCAGCGTGGTGCCGGTGGAGCAGGGGTTTCTCAACTATGTCCTGCGCGAACCCCTGGGCGTGGTCGGTCAGATCGTGCCGTGGAACTTTCCGCTGATGTTCACCAGCTGGAAGATGGGCCCCGCGCTTGCCGCCGGCAACACGGTCGTGCTCAAGCCGGCGGAGTTGACCCCGCTCTCCAGCCTGCGTGTGGCCGAACTTGCGCGGGAAGCCGGCTTCCCGAAGGGCGTGATGAACGTCGTGCCCGGCTACGGCAACGTGGCTGGGCAATACCTCGCCGAGCATCCGGGCGTGGACAAGATCGCCTTCACCGGCTCGACGGCGACAGGTCGCAAGATCGTGCAGGCCTCGGCCGGCAACCTCAAACGCGTGCAGCTCGAGCTGGGAGGCAAGGGCGCCAACATCGTGTTCGACGACGCGAACCTGTTGGCCGCAGTGAACGGCTCCGCCTTTGCGATCTTCCATAACCAGGGACAGGCCTGCATCGCGGGATCGCGCTTGATCCTGCACGAGAAGATCGCCGATCAGTTCCTCGACAAGTTCCTGGCCCTGGCGCGCTCGATTCGCCTGGGCAACCCACTGGATCCCGCCACCGAGATGGGGCCGCTCACATCGACCCAGCATCGCGACCGGGTACTGACGTACGTAAAGGTGGCACGCGAGGAGGGCGGGGAGGTCCTGCTGGGAGGCAAGCCGCCCGAGCGTCAAGAACTGGCCAAGGGTTGTTACGTCGAGCCGACGGTGGTTCGGGCCAGCCCGCGCTCGCGCGTGTCGCAAGAGGAAGTGTTCGGCCCGTTCGTCACCGTGACCACCTTCCGCGAGGACGAGGAGGTGATCGCCATCGCCAACGGCACCGAGTACGGTCTTGGCGGCGGGCTATGGACGACGAATCTCGCGCGCGCGCATCGCGTGGCGGGAGCGATGCGCACCGGTATGGTGTGGATCAACTGCTACAAACGGGTCAACCCAGGCTCTCCATTCGGCGGGGTGGGAAGGTCCGGCTACGGCCGCGAGATGGGCTTCGAAGCCATGCACGAGTACACCGAGGCCAAATCGGTGTGGGTCAACGTCGACGCGCAGATCCCGCCCTACTATCCGCGCTGATGCACATATGATCAACAAGATCCTGCCGTCGGTCACCGAAGCGGTAGCGGACATTCAAGACGGCGCGACGGTGATGATCGGTGGCTTCGGCCCCGCCGGGATGCCGGCCGAGCTGATCGATGCGCTCATCGCGCAGGGTGCGAAGGATCTGACCATCGTCAACAACAACGCCGGCAACGGCGAGACGGGGCTCGCCGCGCTGCTCAAGGCGCGGCGCGTGCGCAAGATCCTCTGCTCGTTCCCGCGCCAGGTCGATTCGTACGTGTTCGATGCGCTGTATCGCGCCGGCGAGATCGAGCTGGAGCTGGTGCCGCAGGGTAACCTGGCGGAGCGCATCCGCGCCGGCGGGGCAGGCATCGGCGCTTTCTTCACGCCGACGGGCTACGGGACCCTGCTGGCCGAAGGCAAGGAAACGCGCTCGATCGAGGGCCGCGGCTACGTGCTGGAGTACCCGATCCGCGCCGACTACGCCTTGATCAAGGCCGAGCGCGGCGATCGCTGGGGGAATCTGGTGTACCGCAAGACCGCCCGCAACTTCGGCCCCATCATGGCCACTGCGGCCACATGCGCTATCGCCCAGGTCGACCGGATCGTCGAACTGGGCGAACTCGACCCAGAAGCCATCGTCACGCCCGGCATTTTCGTGAAGCGAATCGTGCATGTCCCCCGCTCCGGGCAAGCCGGCGCCGGACGCATGCAGGCCGCGGCGTAACCGGACCTGAGCATAGGAGCGAATCATGCAACGGCTCAATCGTGACCAGATGGCGGCGCGCGTGGCGCGGGACATCCCGGACGGCGCCTGCGTCAATCTCGGCATCGGGCTTCCCACACTGGTGGCCAACCATCTCCCGAAGAATCGCGAGATCCTCTTGCACAGCGAGAACGGCGTGCTGGGCATGGGTCCTGCCCCCGCGCCGGGTGAGGAGGACTACGATTTGATCAACGCGGGCAAGGATCCGGTCACGTTGCTGCCGGGCGGGGCGTTCTTCCATCACGCCGATTCGTTCGGAATGATGCGCGGTGGCCATCTCGACATCTGCGTGCTGGGCGCCTTCCAGGTTTCCGTCACAGGCGACCTCGCCAACTGGCACACTGGTGCGCCGGACGCAATTCCCGCAGTGGGAGGAGCCATGGATCTGGCGATCGGCGCCAAGCAGGTGTTCGTGATGATGGAGCACTTGACCAAGACCGGCCAGAGCAAGATCGTGGAGCGCTGTACTTATCCGCTCACGGGAGTGGCCTGCGTCAACCGCATCTACACCGATCTCGCCGTGCTGGATGTCACGCCGCAAGGGTTGCGCGTGCGCGAGATGGTCGACGGGCTTGGCTTCGAGGAGCTGACGCGGCTTACCGGCGTCGTGCTGCTGCAGGAACCGGCACGCGCCTACGCATGAGAGCTTTTGTCTTCAACGCGCAACCCTCGCGCGTGGTGTTCGGCGCCGGCGCGCTCGAGCGGCTCGGCGAGGAGATCGAGCGCCTCGGTGCTAAGCGCGCGTTGGTTCTGTGCACTCCGGAGCAGCGCGCCACCGCCGAGGTCATCGCGGCTCGGCTCGGCGCACGCGCAGCCGGCGTGTACGACAGGGCAGTGATGCACGTGCCGATCGAAACCGCCGAGGCGGCGCGTGCCGCCGCCGCGCGTCTTACGGCGGATTGCTGCGTGGCGGTTGGTGGTGGGTCCACCATCGGTCTGGGCAAGGCTATCGCGCTGACTTCAGAGCTGCCGATCGTCGCTATCCCCACCACCTTCGCCGGCTCCGAGATGACGCCCATCTATGGCATCACGGAGCAGGGCCAGAAGAAGACCGGCCGCGACCCACGTGTGCTGCCGAAGACGGTGATCTACGACCCGCGCTTGCTTGTCACGCTGCCGGCACGCATCGCTGGCCCTAGCGGTATGAACGCCATAGCGCATTGCGTCGAAGCGCTGTATGCGCAGGACGCCAACCCCATTACGTCGTTGATGGCCGAGGAGGGCATCCGCGCGCTGGCGACTAGCCTGCCCACGGTAGTGCGCGAGCCCGAAAACCTCGAGGTGCGCGGCGAGGCACTGTACGGCGCCTGGCTCGCCGGTGCATGCCTCGGTCAGGTCGGCATGGCCCTGCACCACAAGCTGTGCCACACGCTGGGCGGGTCTTTCAACCTGCCGCACGCAGAAACCCACACCGTGATCCTGCCGCACGCCACGGCGTACAACTTCGACGCTGCACCGGAAGCCATGACGCGCATCGCGCGCTCGCTCGGCAGCATCGACCCGGCGGGTGCGCTGTACGACTTGGCGCGCGCCCTCGGCGGCCCGGTTTCTTTGAAGGACCTCGGCATGCCGCGCGACGGATTGGAACGCGCCGCGAAGCTCGCCACGGAGAACCCCTACTACAACCCGCGGCCGGTAGGCTACGAGGCGATCCTCGAGCTGCTCACAGCCGCTTATCACGGCGAGCGGCCGCTTGCAGCTAAACGGCAAGCCGCCTGAAGCTGGAAGCCACGAACCACTCACCACGCAGCAACCACGACAAGAAGGAGGAGATGGAAATGTCTGACCATACCCAGAAGAAAGACCGTGCCGCCGAGGGGCAAGGGGAGGCAAAGCGCCGCGCATTCCTGCGGCTGATGGGCAGCGCAGCGGTCGTTGCTGGCGCGGGGGGCTTAAGCGCTCCCGCGTTCGCGCAGGCGGGCCGCAAGATCAAGATCGGTTATGTCTCGCCGCAAACCGGACCGCTGGCCGCCTTCGGGGAATCCGACAACTTTGTGTTGGCGAACGTCAGGGCCGCGCTGAAAGCAGGCATACAGGTCGGCGGTGCCGTTCACCAGGTCGAGATCATCGTCAAGGACAGCCAGTCCAACCCGAACCGCGCGGCCGAGGTGGCCGGTGACCTGATCCTCAAGGACAAGATCGACTTGATGGTTGTGGCTTCCACACCGGAGACGACCAACCCCGTGTCGGACCAATGCGAGCTGAACGGGATGCCGTGCATCTCTAGCATCGCCCCCTGGCAGCCTTGGTTCTTCGGCCGCGGCGGCAAGCCGGGCGAAGGGTTCAAGTGGACCTATCACTTCTTTTGGGGCCTGGAGGACATCATTGCGGTGTTCACCGCGATGTGGGGCTCGCTTCCCACTAATAAGAAGGTGGGCGGGCTGTTTCCCAACGACGGCGACGGCAACGCTTGGGGCGACCCCAACCTCGGCTTTCCGAAACCGCTCAAGGAAAAAGGCTACAGCCTGCTCGACCCGGGTCGCTACCAGAATCTCACGTCCGACTTCAGCGCTCAGATCGCGGAGTTCAAGAAGAGCGACTGCGAGATCATCACCGGCGTGGTGATCCCGCCCGACTTCAGGACGTTCTGGACCCAGGCGCGTCAGCAGGGGTTCAAGCCCAAGATCGCCTCGGTGGGCAAGGCGCTATTGTTCCCCGCGGCGGTGGAGGCGATCGGTGACATCGCTGTGGGGTTGTCGAGCGAAGTGTGGTGGAGCCCGTCGCACCCGTTCAAGTCGTCGCTCAACGGCATGAGCGCGAAGCAGTTCGCCGACGCGTACGAGACCGACACCAAGAAACAGTGGACGCAACCGATCGGCTTCGTGCACGCGCTGTTCGAAGTCGCGACCGACACGCTGAAGCGCAGCAAGTCTCTGGACGACAAGGCGGGAATCCGCGATGCCTTGCTGGCGACCAACCTCAACACCATCGTCGGCCCCATCAGCTGGGGCAAGGGACCGTTCCCGAACGTGGCCAAGACCCCTTTGGTGGGCGGCCAGTGGGTGAAGGGCAAGAAGTACAAGTTCGATCTCGTCATCGTCGAGAATCAGACTGCGCCCAACATTCC
Source organism: uncultured beta proteobacterium (assembly GCA_963705615.1). GTDB lineage: Bacteria > Pseudomonadota > Gammaproteobacteria > Burkholderiales > SHXO01 > SHXO01. Next base: position 203,336 of record CAVPKE010000008.1, read on the forward strand.
GGTCGGCGGCAAGCTCAAGCCCATCGGCTGACCCGCGGCAGCGCGGCCTCGGCTTGATGGCCTTGCGGTAGGCCATGCCCCAACTGCTCGTTTTGGAGGGCGTCTCCAAGAGCTTTGGCGCACTCAAGGTCGTGGACGATGTGAGCCTGGCGCTAGAGCACAACGAGGCGCTGGGCATCCTGGGGCCGAACGGCGCTGGCAAGACCACGCTGTTCAACCTCATCAGCGGGGACTTGCGTCCCGATGCCGGACGAGTTTTGCTGGGGGGCGAGGACATCACGGCGCTGGCACCCCAGCGGCGCTGCCGATCTGGTATCGGGCGCTCCTACCAGGTCCCGCATCCGTTTTCGGGCATGACCGTGTTCGAGAACTTGCTGGTGGCCGCCGTGTTCGGCGGCGGGATGACCGAGTCGGAGGCTGGCGGGCTGTCCGTCGACATCCTCGCGCGCGCGGGCCTGGCACGGCGCGCGAACCAGCTGGCGGGTTCGCTCACGCTGCTCGACCGTAAGCGCCTGGAGTTGGCGCGCGCGCTGGCTACGCGCCCGCGCGTGCTGCTGCTCGACGAGATCGCCGGCGGGCTGACCGAGCACGAAGCGCGTGCGCTGGTGGACACCATTCAAGGCATCCGCGCGCAGGATGTGGCCATCATCTGGATCGAGCACGTGGTGCACGCTCTGCTCGCGTGTGTCCAGCGTCTCGTGGTCCTCAACTTCGGCGCACTGATCGCGGAGGGCGAGCCGCACGCCGTAGTGTCCAGCCCCGAGGTTCAGCGCGTGTATATGGGTATCGAAGTATGAGCCCGGGAGCAGGGGCCCCGGCCTTGGCCGGGGATGCGACCCAGGCGAATACTTCGAGCCGCCGACGCGCTGGCGTGCATTCAGCCTCAGTGCAGTGTCGCCTTTCGAAGAGGCGGCGGATCTAGCAGCCGCAGGCTCGGCGACAGAACAGTGCTCTCAACCCACAAGTTGACCGCCTTTTACGGCGACTTCCAGGCGCTGTTCGGCATCGACCTCGAGGTGGCGACGGGCGAGATCGTGGCGATCATCGGCGCCAACGGCGCCGGCAAGTCCACGCTGCTCAAGGCCATCACCGGGCTGGTGCCAGCGCACAGGGATGCTGTGCGCTTCGAGGGACAGGCCATTGGCGGGCGCGCCGCGTACCAGATACTGTCTCTGGGTGTTGCAATGGTCCCGGAGGCGCGGCGGCTGTTCACCAGCCTTACGGTCGAGGAGAACCTGCTGCTCGGGGGATACCTCAAGCGTAGGGGACCCTGGACGCTCCAGCGCGTCTACGAGCTCTTTCCCGTCCTCGGCGAGAGGCGGCGCGCGCCCAGCACCTCGCTGTCCGGCGGGCAGCAGCAGATGGTGGCCATCGGCCGGGCATTGATGGCCAACCCGAGGCTCCTGATCTGCGACGAGATGTCGCTCGGCCTGGCGCCGATCGTGATCAAGAATATCTACGACGCGCTGCCCGTCATCGTCGCAGAAGGCATCACGCTGGTGATTGTCGAACAGGACGTCGGGCTCGCCATGCGCGTGTCGCATCGCCTCTACTGTCTGCAGGAGGGACGCGTGTCGCTGGCGGGGCGCTCGCAAGACCTCAGCCGCGAGCAGGTCTCGGCGGCCTATTTTGGGGTCTAGCCGATGACGGGCTGGCTCGACACACTGATCCAGGGCGTCTTGCTGGGCGGACTGTACGCACTGTTTGCGATGGGTCTGTCGCTCATCTTTGGCGTGATGCGCCTGGTGAACATCGCGCATGGCGATCTCATCGTGCTCGCCGCGTACCTTGCGCTGGTGGTCGTGGATGCGACAGGGTTGGGTCCTTTGAGCGCCCTGGCGATCTGTGTGCCGGCCATGTTCCTGCTCGGCTACGTCCTGCAGCGCGGGTTGCTCAACTTCACGCTCGGAGGCGACATCCTGCCGCCGCTGCTGGTCACCTTCGGCCTGTCCATCATCATCCAGAACGCACTGCTGCAGACCTTCTCGGCCGACCCGCGCGCCCTGCGCCTGGGTGGTTTCGAGACCGGCAGCTTCCACCTGGGGGCCGGCATCGCGGTGGGCTACTTCCCCCTGCTGGTGCTGAGCGTAGCCGTTGGGTTGACCGTTGCGCTCGAGCTGCTGTTCGCGCGCATCCCGCTGGGGCGGGCTTTCCGCGCCACCTCCGACGACCCCGAGGCGGTTCAGCTCATGGGGGTGAACGACCGGCATGTGTACGGCCTGGCCATGGGTATTGCTTTGGCCATCGTCGCGGTGGCCGCCGTCTTCTATGGTATCCGCACCACCTTCGCGCCGAGCGACGGCCCCGATCGTCTGTTGTTCGCCTTCGAGGCGGTGATCATTGGGGGCCTGGGCTCGTTCTGGGGCACGCTGGCCGGAGGCATTCTGCTGGGTGTGGCCCAGGCGGTCGGCTTCCGCCTGGATCCGGGCTGGGGCGTGCTCACCGGCCACCTGGCTTTCCTCGCCGTGCTCCTGTTCAAGCCCTCGGGTCTGTTCCCGCGGACCAAGTGAACAGGTGAAGGAAGTGAAGAAGTGAAGGGTAGTGAACTAGACTCTTACGAATCACGAATGGCTGCGACATAACCTGAAGGTTAGTCTCCGCCGCAACGAGTCACGAATCACGAGTCACGAACTATGTCCTTCGCCGTCGAACGCGCAACCCGAGCCAGCCGTGCCGGCGCCGCACTCGCGGTCCCGGCGATCCTCGCGCTCGCTACGCTGCCCTGGTGGGGCGAATCGAGCTGGATGCGCACGTTCGTGGAGTTCGCCTGCTTGCTCACTCTGGCGCAGATGTGGAACCTGCTCGCAGGCTACGGCGGGGTGGTGTCGATCGGACAGCAAGCTTTCCTCGGCTTGGGCGCGTACGCTCTGTTCCTGCTGGCCGATCACGCCGGGGTCAACCCATTCCTGTGCGTTCCGCTCGCGGGGCTGCTCGCGGCTGTCATCGCTCTGCCCACGGCGAAGGTGGTGTTTCGGCTGCGCGGGGGATACTTCGCCGTCGGCACCTGGGTGGTGGCGGAAGTCTATCGGCTGTTGATCGCCAATGCGTCTTTTCTTGGCGGCGGTTCGGGCAAGAGCCTGGCAGCCGTGCGGCCTTTCTCCAAGGCGGTCCGCGAGTCTGCGACCTACTGGATCGCATTGAGCGTAGTCGTGGCCGCGATCGCGTTCGTGTATTTGCTGCTGCGCTCGCGCCATGGGATGGCGCTGACTTCGATTCGCGACAGCGAGCGCGCTGCCGCGAGCCAGGGCATCGATGTCGACGCTACCAAGCTGTGGGTCTATATCGCGTCGGCCGCCGGCTGCGGAGTGGCCGGCGCGCTGTACTACCTCAACACTGTGCGCGTCTCGCCCGACGCTGCGTTCAACGTGGGCTGGACCGCCTACATCATCTTCATCGTCGTGATCGGCGGTATCGGCACGATCGAGGGCCCGATCCTCGGCACCTTGATCTTCTTCGTCTTGCGCGAGGCGCTGGCCGACTACGGCTCGGTTTACTTGATTGTTCTGGGTGCGGTGGCGGTGCTGGTGATGGTGAAGTTCCCGCGCGGGCTGTGGGGCTACGTCCAGCAGCGCTTCGACCTGCGCTTTTTCCCGGTGCAACGGCGGGTACGATTGGATGGGCCGGCGTTGGCTGCCCGGACAGTGCCCGCCAGCTCCGGAACGCGAAACTGATCCTCCGAGGAACGAACATGACCGAAGCTTACATCTGCGATGCGGTGCGCACCCCGATCGGCCGCTACGGCGGAGCGCTGTCTTCAGTGCGCACGGACGATCTGGCCGCTATCCCGATCCGAGCGCTCGTCGAACGCAACGCGAGCGTGGAGTGGCTCAGGGTAGAGGACGTAATCTACGGTTGCGCCAACCAGGCTGGCGAGGACAATCGCAACGTCGCACGCATGGCTGCCCTGCTGGCGGGGTTGCCGGCGGAGGTGCCGGGCAGCACGGTCAACCGTCTTTGCGGTTCGAGCCTGGAGGCCACCGCCGTCGCCGCGCGCGCGATCAAGACCGGCGATGCGGAGCTGGTGATCGCCGGCGGCGTGGAGAGCATGTCGCGCGCCCCGTTCGTCATGGCGAAGGCGGACAGTGCCTTCTCACGCAGCATGAAGCTCGAGGACACCACCATCGGCTGGCGCCTGGTCAACCCGCTGATGAAGAAGCTGCACGGCATCGACAGCATGCCGGAGACGGCCGAGAACGTGGCCGCCGAGTTCAAGGTGTCGCGCGCGGACCAGGACGGCTTCGCGCTGCGCAGCCAGCAGCGCTACGCCGCGGCCAACGCAGTGAAGTTCTTCGAGTCCGAGATCGTGCCGGTGGCTATTTCGCAGAAGAAGGGAGACCCCGTGCTCGTGCGCAGCGACGAACATCCTCGCGAAACCTCGCTGGAAGCGCTGGCGAAGCTCAAGGGTGTGGTGCGCGAAGATGGCACGGTCACGCCCGGAAATGCCTCGGGCGTCAACGACGGTGCGTGTGCGCTGTTGCTGGCATCCGAGAAAGCAATCAAGACGCATGGTCTGTCCCCGCGCGCTCGCGTTCTCGGCGCCGCGAGCGCCGGCGTGGCGCCTCGCATCATGGGCATCGGACCGGCGCCGGCCACGCGCAAGCTGCTCGAACGGCTCGGCCTCAAGGTGGCGCAGATGGATGTCATCGAGCTGAACGAAGCATTCGCGGCACAGGCGCTGGCGGTCACGCGCCAGCTCGGGCTGCCGGACGACGCGCCGCATGTCAACCCCAACGGCGGTGCCATCGCGATCGGCCATCCGCTGGGCGCAAGCGGCGCGCGGCTGGTGGCGACCGCGTCATATCAGCTGCAGCGCATCGGCGGGCGCTATGCGCTGTGCACCATGTGCATCGGCGTGGGCCAGGGCATCGCGTTGGTCATCGAGCGCGTGTAGGCTGGACGCGAGCTTTCCACTTGCGCCCGCCGGCAACGGCGGGGGCCACTGCTGAATCCAACGATCTCGCGGAGCAGAACCATGCGTAACCTGACTGAAACGAATCTCACGGACGCCGTCCTGGGCAAGCTGGAAGGCGCCACCGACGCGCGCTTCACGCAGATCATGACCAGCCTGATCAAGCACCTGCACGCCTTCGTGCGCGAGGTGGACCTGACCGAGGAGGAGTGGTTCACCGGCATCCAGTTCCTTACCGCCACGGGCCAGAAGTGCGACGACAAACGGCAGGAGTACATTCTGCTGTCCGACACGCTCGGCGTGTCGATGCTGGTCGATGCGATCAACCATCGCAAGCCGTCCGGTGCAACTGAGTCCACCGTGCTGGGGCCGTTCTACGTGCCGGGCGCGCCGGAGAAGCCCCTGGGCGCCAACATCGCAGAGGGTGTAGAGGGCGAGCCAACCTATTTTTCGGGGCGCGTCCGAGCGCCGGATGGAAAGCCGATCGCCGGCGCGACGCTGGATTTGTGGTCGACCGACGGGCAAGGGTGGTACGACGTGCAACTGAAGGGGAACGAGGGCATGCGAGCCCGCGGCAAAATCAAGACCGACGCCGAGGGGCGCTACAGGTTCTGGACCATCAAGCCGGTGAGCTATCCCATCCCCACCGACGGGCCGGTGGGGAAGATGCTGCTGAAAATGGGGCGCCACCCGTACCGCCCAGCGCACACGCACATGATCGTGTCGGCACCTGGCTACGAGACGCTCACCACGCATGTATTCGTCGAAGGCGATCCCTATCTAGAGTCGGACGCGGTGTTCGGTGTGAAGCACTCCCTGGTCGCCAACTTCGTGCGCCACGAGCCCGGTATCGGGCCGGATGGCAAGCGTATGGATCGGCCCTACTACACGGTCGGATACGACTTCGGACTGAAGCCCGCGTGATATCCGGTTTCATGGCGCCATCTCCCGCTGGGCTGGCAAGTTGCGTTGATCGCCCGCTCGATCTTTCTGACCTGACTGGGCGAGGCGCGCCGGGCGCATGACCGATTGGCGCGCATTACCCTTCGCGCCGGCTCCGGGCACGCGGCTGTGCGCAGCCGGCGCAGTGCTCGAGGGGCAGGGCAAGGAAATCGTCTTCGGCGAAGGCAAGGACGCGTTCCGGATCGTCCTGTTCCGGCTTGGCGAGCGCGTGTTCGCCTATCACAACTGCTGCCCGCACTTCTCCCTCCCGCTGAACTACGAGCCAGATCTCTTCCACATCTTCGACGGCGGCCTGCTCATGTGCGCGCATCACGCCGCCATGTTCTGGATCGAGGGCGGCGAGTGCTTCGACGGGCCCTGCGCCGGAGCGTGGCTCACGCCTATTGGTCTGGGCCTCGATGCGAACGGGTGGTTCGTCGCCGGCGAGAGCGCCGCAACGCCTATTTAACATTTTGTCATTTCGCGGCGACGCTCGGGACGGCAAGTCCTACACAATTTCATTGACTTTTCATACAATGTTGTGAAACTACGCTAACAGATAAACTTAACTAGAACTAAGATTTGCGGTCTCTCGCCGGGGGAGCTCCGGCGATGCTCGCCAGTGATCCCGAATAACCAACCTCTCTCGAAACCGGATCGGCGCGCCCCGCGTTCCGAGCGACGCGCCCAGTCCCGTCGCCGGTACGATGTCCTGCACGCGAACGATGAGGCCTTCCGGGCCCTCGTCCAGCACTTGCAGGACATCATCACCGTGCACGATACCCAGGGCGTCACCCTCTACGAGTCTCCGTCGACATCGCGGCTGCTGGGCTACCCGCCCGGTGCGATGGTCGGACGCATTCCCTTCGATTCGATCCACCCCAAGGATGTAGCGCGGACGCGCGAGGCCTTCGCGCAAGCTGCTGAAGGGTGAGCCACCGAAGACCCCCGTCGAGTTCCGCTTCCGGCACGCGAGGGGCCATTGGATCTACCTGGAAGCCTTGGGCAACAACCTGCTCGATCACCCGGGCATCCGCGGGGTCGTGATCACCTCGCGCGACGTTTCCGAGCGCAAAAAGGCCGAGAAGCGCAACCAGTATCTCTTGCAGCACGATGGGCTGACCGGGCTGCCCAACCGGCTCCTGATGCAGGACCGCCTGCAGCAGGCGATCGTCAAGGCGCGACGCGGCGGAGGTCTGGTCGCGTTGATGTTCATCGACCTCGACCGCTTCAAGACGGTGAACGATTCATTCGGGCGCGTCATCGCCGATGCGTTGCTCAAGCAGGTCGCGGAGCGCCTGAGAAACTGTCTGCGCGACACCGACACGGTCGCGCGCCTCGGCGGCGATGAGTTCATCATCATGCTCCCCGATGCGGCGACCGCGCAGGTTGTGGGCGAGGTCGCGCAGCGCGTACTCACCGAGTTCTCGCGGCCGTTTCGCGACGGGGACCAGGAGATGTACGTCTCGGCCAGCATCGGCATCAGCCTGTTTCCGCGCGACGGTTCCGACCCCGACGAGCTGGTCAAACACGCCGACCGGGCCATGTACAGCGCGAAGGACTCCGGCCGCAACATGTACCGCTACTTCACCGAGGATCTCAACCTCGAGGTACACGAGAAAGTGATGCTGGAGAGCGGGTTGCGGCGCGCCATCAAGGGGGGAGAGCTGCGCTTGTTCTACCAGCCCAAGATCGACCTCGCCACCAACCGGGTGATCGGCGCAGAATCACTGGCCCGCTGGCAGCACCCCACCCTGGGTCTGATCTCCGCAGCCAAGTTCATCCCGGTGGCCGAGGAGTCGGGTCTGATCGTCGAGCTCGGAGAGTGGGTGTTGAGGGCGGCCTGCGAGCAGCTGCGGACCTGGCAGCAAGAAGGCGTCGCGCTGCAGGTGGCGGTGAACGTCTCGGCGCGCCAGCTCCATCACGGCAACCTGGCAGACTTGGTCATGGCAGTGATGACGGACTCGCACGTCGATCCGAGGCTGATCGAGATCGAGCTGACCGAGAGCGCCATCATGCAGCATACCCAGGCTTCGATCTCAACCCTGGAGCGCCTGAAATCGTACGGGATCTCGATCGCGATCGACGACTTCGGCACCGGCTACTCGAGCTTGAGCTACCTGAAGCGTCTACCGCTCGACATCCTGAAGATCGATCCGTCCTTCGTCCGCGACATCACCACGGACAGGAACGACGAAGCCATCGTGCGCGCCATCATCGGGCTGGCCCGCAGCCTCGGTAAAAAGGTGATCGCTGAGGGCGTGGAAGAGGACGCTCAGCTCTCCTTTCTCAATGCCTATGGCTGCAACTTCGGGCAGGGTTTCCTGTTCGGCAGGCCAACCTCTGCCGAGGCCTTCGCAGACCTGGTCCGGAAGCAGAACGTCATCCATCCAGCGTGAGCGGTTGCGCGCGCCGGGCCGCGCTCAAGCTACTCTAGCGCGTCTGCAGTTCTGTCGGCCGGATGGTCCGCGTCAGCTTCTGTGTTCTGCGCAGCAAGGTGACCTGCGCGCTGGCGTCCACGTATTGCTCGGTGAGCAAACGGTGCAGCGCGTCGATGCTCGGGACCGGGTTCTCGTCCCAGGCGACGATGACGTCGCCTTCCTCCAGGCCCGCCTCGATGCGCCGGGCTGCTGGCCTCCACCGACATGACCCGCACGCCGCTTTCCACCGCCAGGTCGAAGTAACGCACGACGCGCCGCGCCAGCGGTGCATTCTGCCCCGCCACCCCTATGTGACCGCGGCGCACGCGCCCGTGGCGCAGCAGCTGGCCCACTACCACTTTGGCGGTATCGATGGCGGTGGCGAAACAGATCCCCTGGGCCGGCATGATGATGGCGGTGTTCACTCCGATCACCTCCCCGGTCGAGTTCACCAGAGGCCCGCCCGAGTTGCCCGGATTGAGCGCGGCGTCGGTCTGGATCACGTCGTCGATCAGGCGTCCTGACTGTGCTCGCAGGCTGCGACCGAGCGCGCTCACCACGCCGGCCGTAACCGTGCACTCGAAGCCGTAGGGATTGCCGATGGCAATGGCGAGCTGACCCACGCGCACGCCGCGGGAGTTGCCAAGCCCAGCGGCTGCCAGCTTCGGCCCGGAGATCTTGATCACGGCCAGATCGGTGTGCGGATCGTCGCCGATGAGCTGGGCGTCGAAGCGTTGGCCGTCCGAGAGGGTGACGTCGATCCGGGAGGCGCCCCCGGCTACATGGCTATTGGTCAGGATCAATCCGTCCGGGGTGAAGACGAAGCCGGAGCCGCTCCCGTGCGCTTCACGCGGCCCCGCGCCCGGTCGTGACGCGGTCGCGCCCGTCGTCCGTTTGGTGACATCGAGCTTTACCACCGCCGGGCTGACCACCTCGGCGGCGCCGACGACTGCCCGCGAGTACGCGTCTAGCAGTGCCGCATCGTTCGGTTCGCGGGGCTGCCGTGCGTCGGGCGCCTTTGTATCCGCGTCTGGATCGTCTACGAGGAACAGGCGCGCGTTGTTTTTCTGGTTGCGTGTCACGTTGGTCTCCTGGCGGTTGAACAGAAGAAATGCGGCCGCGGCTACCGTTTCTCAAGCCGGCTCTAGGCTGCACCGCCATGGAACAGGGAACCGAACGCGTGCACCGAGCCGAAGCGGCCGCCGCACCGGCCGCGTGTCCGTGGCGTCGCGAAATCTGTGCTGCGACGTGGACTTAAGCGCAGACCGAGGCGCGAGATAGCCTGGTACGCCGCTTGCGCACCGGCGTGCGTACATCTGCGAACGGCGTGTGCTGGAGGTGCGCAAGTATGCCTGACGAGACTCGCGCCGCCGCCAGGCGCTATGTGAGGGCCGATCCGTATCCCTGGCCCTACAACGGCGAGCTGCGCCCCGAGAACACGGCCCTCATCGTCATCGACATGCAGATCGATTTCTGCGGTAAGGGCGGCTACGTGGACAAGATGGGCTATGACCTCTCGCTCACGCGCGCGCCGATCGAGCCGACCCGCAACGTCCTGGCCGCCATGCGCAAGGGCGGCTTCCACATCATCCATACGCGCGAGGGACACCGGCCGGACTTGTCCGACCTGCCGAAGAACAAGCGCTGGCGCTCACGGCAGATCGGCGCAGGCATCGGCGACCCGGGGCCTTGCGGCCGGATCCTGGTCCGTGGCGAGCCGGGCTGGGAGATCATTCCCGAGTTGGCGCCAGCACCTGGCGAGGTGATCATCGACAAACCGGGCAAGGGCTCCTTCTGCGCCACCGATCTCGAGTTGATCCTGCGTACGCGCGGCATCGACAACCTCGTGCTCGCGGGCATCACCACCGATGTCTGCGTGCACACCACCATGCGGGAGGGCAACGACCGCGGCATCGAGTGCCTGCTGCTCGAGGATTGCACCGGCGCAACCGACCACGATAACCACCTCGCCGCGATCAAGATGGTTAAGATGCAAGGCGGCGTGTTCGGGGCGGTGTCCAGCTCGACGGCTTTGATCGAGGCGATCACGGCTTCAAGGGTGCAGGTGTGAGCAGGGATCTCGACGAACTGCTGGAGTTGTCCGACCGCATCGTGGTCATGTCCGACCGCCGGCTCGTGCACCAGGTGCCCGTCGCGCGAGCCGACGGGGTGGTCATCAGCTGAATGGTGGGCCATCCGGAGGCCGCAACTGGGGCTGCGACGGTCATGGCCGCTTGAGACTGCCCGTTGTCAATTGGCCGCGGGCATCGGATCATAGAGGTCCGTTGACGTTGCAGGCCGGCGCGGGGCGGCCGCGCGTCTGCGGTTTCCGGTGAGGTGGGCGTGTTACACGTAAGAGGCGCGGTACGCAAACCGAAAGCGGCGGAAGAGGCGCGCAAGCCATCGCTGGCCGAGGCGGTGTATCTGCGCATCAAGCAGGATATCTTCGACTTCCGCCTGCTGCCCGGTGACCGCTTCACCGAGGGGGAGGTCGCAGCTCGCCTCAACGTCAGCCGGACGCCAGTGCGCGAAGGTCTGCAGCGACTGGAGAAGGAGGGCTATCTGCGGGTCCACTTCCGCGCCGGCTGGAGCGTGCGCGACCTGGACTTCCGGCAGTTCGATGACCTCTACGATCTGCGCATCATCCTCGAGGTCGCGTCGGTGCGTCAGCTGTGCGACCGAGCCGAGCGCACGCAGCTCGGAGCAGCTCGAAGCGATCTGGCTGGTGGCGGCCGAGGGTCGCCTAAGCAACGGCGACGAAGTGGCCCGGCTGGACGAGGATTTCCATTCTTCGCTGGTGGCGGCGGCTGGCAACCCGGAGGTGCTGCGCTGCCATCGCGACGTCACCGAGCGCATCCGCATCCTGCGCCGCTTGGACTTCACTGAACCCGACCGCGTTGCGGCGACGTATCAGGAGCACGGACAGATCCTGCGCGCCGTCCTGCGGCGCCGTGCCGACCAGGCGATCCTGCTCCTGCGCACCCACATCGAAACCAGCAAGGCCGAGGTCAGAAAGATCAGCCTGCACCAGCTCTACGCTGCGCGGAAGCGGTGAACTAAGGTCGCGCATGCGCAGGTTATGCGCAGGTTCCCTAAGATCCTCGCCTCCGCCGGCGCCACCCGCAGTCGCTGCCGTTGTCGCGGAAGTGCCGTCACTGCTCGGCTGAACGTGGCGTAGGATGGGTCGGGAGTGCACCAATCGAAGGCGATGTAGCTGATGCCCGAAGCTTTTTGGTGCGTCCCGGCTCCCGGCGGCGGCTGTACGGGGCCGCTCTGATGATCTAACTCCCTCATCCGTTTGCGATTGCAGAGGGTCCCCGGCCCAGGCCAGGCGGTGGGCACGTCAAATGCAAAACCCCATCGGCGGAACAACCCTCCCTGGCCCATCCAGCATGTTCTCCGACACCTGCTTCAACGAAATGTACACGCCGGACGGGACCGTGCGTTCGCACTACTCCCGGCTATCGCACTGGCTCGCGAGTACACCGCCGGAGCGCGTCGATCACATGCGCAAGGCTGCCCAGATGCTGTTTCACCGCGTCGGGATTACTTTCGCGGTGTACGGCGAGGACAGCGGCGCCGAGCGGCTGATCCCGTTCGACATCCTGCCGCACATCATCCCGATGGCGGAGTGGCGTGAGCTGCATGCCGGGCTGCGTCAGCGTGTGCGGGCGCTGAACATGTTCCTGCACGACGTCTACCACGACCGGGAGATGGTCAAGGCCGGCAAGATCCCCGAGGACAAGGTCGTGAACAATGCGCAGTACCGCCGCGAGATGCAGGGGATCGACGTGCCGGGCGGCATCTACGCGCACATCGCCGGCGTCGACCTGGTGCGGGCCGGGAAGGGCGAGTACTACGTGCTAGAAGACAACCTGCGCACCCCGTCCGGGCGTCTCGTACATGCTCGAGAACCGCAAGATGATGATGCGGCTGGTGCCGGAGCTCTTTGCGCAGCAGTCCATCGCGCCGGTCGAGCATTACCCCGACCTGCTGCTCGACATGCTCCGCAGCGTGGCGCCGCACGGCGTGCACAATCCTGTCGTCGTGCTGCTCACGCCGGGGCAGTTCAACTCCGCATACTTCGAGCATGCTTTTCTGGCGCAGCAGATGGGCATCGAGCTGGTCGAGGGCGCGGACTTGTTCGTCAAGGACGATGTCGTATACATGCGTACCACCAGCGGCCCGCAGCCGGTGGATGTGATCTACCGGCGCATCGACGACGACTTTCTCGACCCGCGTCGCGTTCCGCTCCGACTCCATGCTGGGCGTCCCGGGGCTGGTGTCGGCCTACCGCAAGGGGCAGGTGACCCTGGCCAACGCCGTGGGCACCGGCGTCGCAGACGACAAATCCGTCTACCCCTACGTCCCGGACATGATCCGCTTCTATCTCGGCGAGGACCCCATCATCGCCAACGTGCAGACGTGGCGCCTGGAGAATCAAGAGGACCTGGCATACGTGCTGGAACACCTGCAGGAGCTGGTGGTCAAGGAGACGCAGGGCTCGGGCGGCTACGGCATGCTGATCGGCCCGACGTCCACGGCGCGCGAGCGCGATGCTTACAAACAACGCGTTCTGGATGCGCCACACAAGTTCATCGCCCAGCCGACCCTGAGCCTGTCCACCTGCCCGACTTTCGTGGAGACAGGGTGTGGCGCCACGCCACATCGACCTGCGGCCCTTCGTGCTGTCGGGCAAGGACGTCGTCATGGTGCCCGGCGGGCTCACCCGCGTGGCGCTGAAAGAGGGCTCGCTGGTGGTGAATTCGTCGCAGGGCGGCGGGACCAAGGATACGTGGGTGGTTGGATGGGGACGCGCTCACCAGCAACGTCGAATGTCGCGGAGCCACGAATCACCACGATGCTGAGCCGCACTGCAAGCAATCTCTTCTGGATGGCCCGCTACGTCGAACGCGGCGAGAACACCGCGCGCATCCTCGACGTGACCTACCGCATGTCGCTCATGCCGCAGGATCCATCCGTCGCGCAAAAGGAGTGGTTCGCACCGCTCAACATCACCGGCACCCTGTTCCCCTTCAGCGGGCGATACAGCACAGTCGGCTCGCACGATGTGCTGCGCTACATGGTGCTCGATCCAGACAACCCGTCCAGCATTCTCTCCTGCGCCAGGGCGGCCCGGGAGAATGCGCGCGCGGTGCGAGGCGCGATCACCTCCGAGATGTGGGAGGTGCTCAACTCGACCTGGCTGGAGCTGCAGAATTTCAACGAGTCGCGCCTGGACTCGGAGGGCGTGAGCCATTTCTTCGACTGGGTGAAGGAGCGAGCCCACCTGTTCCGCGGCGTGACTGTCGGCACCGCGTTGAAGGACGAGGCGTTTCCACTTCAACCGGCTGGGCATCTTCCTGGAGCGCGCCGACAACACCGCGCGCATCCTGGACGTGAAATACCACGTGCTCCTGCCGAGCGTCGAGGACGTGGGCGGGGCCGTGGACTATTACCAGTGGGCTGCGGTGCTGCGCTCGGTGAGCGCGTTCGAGTCGTACCGCAAGGTTTACCGTGACGTCATTACGCCGCTGCGGGTGGCGGAGCTGCTGATCCTGCGCGACGATATGCCGCGTTCGCTCCACGCCTGCATGCGTGAGACCTACGACATCATGCAGCTGCTGGAGAGGCCACAAGCGAAGGAGGCGTTGCGCCGGGCGGGCGCGCTATGGTCCGAGCTGCACTTCGGGCGCATCGACGTGATCTTCAACCGGGGTTTGCACGAGTATCTGACAGATTTCCTGACCCAGACCGACGCGCTCGGGCAGGAGATCAACCGCAGCTATTTCACCCTCAGCTGACGGTGTCGCACGCCCGGTCCGCTCGCCACTTGCTCGGGTTCCGGGCGGGCCGCTATCATGCCTGGACTCGATCATTTCGGGCTCCACCCTCCATGACTTATTGCGTAGCCTTTCGGCTCGACTCGGGCATGCTCTTTTGTTCCGACTCGCGGACCAACGCCGGAGTCGACCACATCGCCACCTTCTCCAAGATGAAGGTGTTCGAGCACAAGGACGACCGCGTGATGGTGCTGCTGAGCTCGGGCAATCTGTCGGTCACCCAGAGCGTCATCAATATGCTGGACAAGCACCGCAGCGCCGATCCGGGAGTGGCCACGATCTGGAGCGCGAGCAGCCTGTACGACGTGGCCTGCATGGTGGGCGACGCGCTGCGCGAGGTGCAGCGGCGCGACGGTCCGTTTCTCGCGCAAGGCAGCGTCGAGGCCAGCGCCTCCTTGATTCTCGGCGGGCAGATCCGCGGCGAGGATCAGCGCCTGTTCCACATCTATCCGCAAGGCAACTTCATCGAGGCCACCTACGACACGATCTATTTCCAGCTGGGCGAGAGCAAATATGGCAAACCGGTTCTGGATCGCGTCATCACCACCGCCACCCATCCGGCGGATGCCGCCAAGTGCGTGCTCGTCTCCTTCGACTCGACGATCCGCAGCAACATTTCGGTCGGGCTGCCGATCGACATGCTCTGGTATCCGCGCGATGCGCTGCGCGTCGGACTGCAGAAACGCATCGAGGACGGCAATCCTTACTTCAACATGCTGCGCCAGGGCTGGGGCGCGGGTCTGCGCCGGGTGTTCGGCGAGCTGCCCAATCCCGACTGGATGGGATGACCGAGCGCCGCAAGGCATGTCCCAGGCTCGAGTCCGGGTGGGCTCGAGCTACGTAGAACGGAGACCCCGAGTCACAGCACCTCGTTCTTGCTTTCACGTCTCGGTCGTTGAGTCAGTCTTGAACCCATGACCATCCAGGTAGCGCTGCACCACAAGACGACGTATACCTTCGACCGCGCTGGTCGGATTGAGCCCGCACGAGGTCCGGCTGCGGCCGGCATCCCATTGCCGTACGCCAATCCTGTCCTATTCGCTGAAGGTGCAGCCGGCCAAGCATTTCTTGAATTGGCAGCAGGACGGCTACGGCAACTGGGTCGCCCGCTACGTCTTCCCGGAGAAGGCGCGCGAGCTGATCGTCGAGGTCGACCTGGTGGCCGACATGACGGTGATCAACCCGTTCGACTTCTTCGTGGAGGAGTACGCACAGGATTACCCGTTCGCCTATTCCGAGCGGTTGGGGCGTGAGCTCGCTCCGTTTCGCGAGGTGGAGCCGGCCGGGCCGCTGCTGACGCAGTGGATCGAGCGCGGCAAGGGCCGACCTGCTGAGCGGCGGGCGAACCAATACGGTCGATCTCCTGGTCGCGTTGAACCGCAGGCTCGCGCGGGACATCCAGTACATCGTGCGCCTGGAACCGGGTGTCTACCCACCCGAGGACACGCTCGACCTGCGCAAGGGCTCGTGCCGCGACAGCGGCTGGCTCCTGGTGCAGATCCTGCGTCACCTGGGATTCGCTGCGCGCTTCGTGTCGGGCTACCTGGTCCAGCTCACCGCCGACGTCAAACCGCTGGAAGGCCCGCCGGGCCCAGCGGCGGACTTCACCGATCTGCATGCCTGGGCCGAAGCCTATCTTCCCGGAGCCGGCTGGGTCGGCATGGACGCAACGTCGGGGCTCATGGCCGGCGAAGGGCACATCCCGCTCGCGTGCACCGCGGTGCCCGCAAGCGCCGCGCCCATCTTTGGCTTCACGGACGTGTGCCAGACGACCTTCGGCTTCGAAATGAAGGTCACGCGCATCCACGAGGATCCGCGCGTGACCAAGCCCTACACCGCGGTCCAATGGAACGAGATCGAAACGCTGGGCCGCGAGGTGGAGGCCGAGCTCGTGCGCGGCGACGTGCGGCTCACCATGGGCGGGGAGCCGACCTTCGTCTCCATCGACGACATGGACGGCTTGGAGTGGAACTACACCGCTCTGGGCGAGGACAAGCGGATGCTCGCCGGGCAGCTGCTCAATCAGCTCAAGCATAGATTCGGGCCCGGAGGCCTGCTGCACTACGGACAGGGCAAGTGGTATCCAGGCGAGCCGCTGCCACGCTGGGCGCTGACATGCCTGTGGCGTAGCGACGGCTTCCCGCTGTGGCGCGACGCCAAGCTGCTGGCCGAAGACGGCAAAGACTACGGGCACAAGCACTCCGATGCCCAGGCCTTCATGCGGGTGCTGGCTGCGCGGCTCGGGTTGCATCGCGACTACATCATCGCGGCCTACGAGGACATCTGGGATGTTTTGCGTCAGGAGCAGGAGGTCCCGGTCAACTTCGACCCGCTGCAACGCGATCTGGCTGATCCGGCCGAGCGCTCTCGGTTGGCACACCTGCTGCAGGGCGAGATGACGCTGCCCGCCGGCTACGTGCTGCCGCTCGAGCCCGCCAGCGCCAAAGCGATGGGCCGTCGCTGGCGCAGCAGCCTGTGGCCGCTGCGCCGCGAGCACTTGTACTTGATTCCCGGCGACTCGTCCATGGGCTTTCGGCTCCCGCTCGACTCGCTGCCCGTGGTAGCCGCCGCGGACAAGGAGGCTCCGCTGCCGCCCGACCCCTTCGAGGACCGCGCGCCGCTGGACTTGGGTGCGGTCGATGCGCTCGAGGCCGCTGAGCCCGAAGCGCCGGTGGCAGCGCCGGTCCGCACCGGGGTGCCCGCGCGCCGAATCATCCGCACCGCGCTTTGCGTTCAGGTGCGCGGCGGCGCGCTGCACGTTTTCCTGCCGCCGGTGCCGGCGGTCGAGGATTTTCTATCGCTGATCTATGCTGTCGAGGAGACGGCGCGGGAGACGTTCATGCCCGTGATCCTGGAGGGTTATCTGCCGCCCCCGGATCCGCGGTTGAAGCGCTTCGGCATCACGCCGGACCCGGGTGTGATCGAGGTCAACATCCATCCGGCGCATAACTGGGAGGAGCTGGTCGCCAATACGCGCGTGCTGTACGAGGAGGTGCGCCTGGCGCGGCTGGGCACCGAGAAGTTCATGCTCGACGGGCGCCACACCGGCACCGGTGGCGGCAACCACGTGACGGTGGGCGGCCCGACGCCGGCGGACAGCCCACTGCTGCGCAGGCCGGACCTGCTGCGCAGCCTGATCGCCTACTGGCAGAACCATCCCGCGCTGTCGTACCTGTTCTCCGGCATGTTCATCGGGCCTACCAGCCAGGCCCCGCGTGTGGACGAGGCGCGCGACGATAACCTGTACGAGCTGGAGGTCGCGTTCCAGGAGATGGACCGCCGGAACGAGACCGGCAAGGAGACGCTGACTCCCTGGCTGGTGGATCGCTTGCTGCGAAACCTCCTGGTGGACCTTACGGGCAACACGCACCGCGCCGAGTTCTCGATCGACAAGCTGTACTCGCCGGACACCGTCACGGGGCGGCTGGGGCTTCTCGAGTTCCGCGCCTTCGAGATGCCGCCGCACTTCCAGATGAGCTGCGTGCAGATGCTGCTGCTGCGTGCGCTCATCGCGCGCTTCTGGACGCGACCCTACGCGGGGCGGTTGATTCCCTGGGGCACGAGCCTGCACGACCGCTTCATGCTGCCGCACTTCGTCGCTCAGGACATGCGCGACGTGGTGCTCGATCTGCAGGGTGCAGGCTATCCGTGTCGATTCGAGTGGTTCGCGCCGTTCTTCGAGTTTCGTTTTCCGCGCTACGGCACGGTCGTCTATCAGGGCATCGAGCTGGAGCTGCGCCAGGCGCTCGAACCCTGGCACGTGCTGGGCGAGGAGGTGCAGGCGGGTGCGACTTCGCGTTACGTCGATTCGTCGGTGGAGCGCATGCAGGTCAAGGTCAGGCACATGACCGGCAATCGCTATGTGGTTACGTGCAACGGTCGGCCGGTCCCGCTGTCGCCGACCGGTACGCACGGCGAATATGTCGCTGGCGTGCGCTATCGTGCCTGGCAGCCGTCATCGGCGCTGCATCCCACGATCCCGGTCCATTCGCCGCTGGTGTTCGATGTCCTAGATCTGTGGAGCGGCCGCCCGATCGGCGGCTGCACCTACCATGTGGTCCATCCGGGAGGACGCAGCTACGAGCGTTTTCCGGTCAACGCCAACGAGGCCGAAGCGCGCCGCATGGCCCGGTTCGCGCCGCATGGCCACACCCCAGGCGCCATGCAGTACGCACCCGAGCGCCCCAGCACCCAGTTCCCCTTCACCCTCGATCTGCGGCGCGCACCCGATCGAGAAGGCGTTGTTCCTCCCGGCCTTCCTCAAGCTGGCGAGCAGCAGCAGTAAGCGCTCGATGGCTGAAGCAGAGGGAGAGCAGCACAGTGATGATGCCGTGCGCTGCGAGTTTCCTTCAGGATAGGTCGATGATCACACCGCTCCTTCCAGTCGTTGTCCGATCGGGAGTGGCGGCTCCTTGAGATCCCCGGACAGACAGCGCTTCTTGACTGAGCCAACCCAATCATCGACTGCCGTGCCACGTTCCAGGCGCTCGTAGCCTTCCACCAGCAACATCTCGAGCTGCTCTCTGAACGCCCGATCCAGACCGGGGCTGATTGAGTTCTGAGCTTTGAGCCGCGTCACGCCACGCTCCCACAGACTAGAGATGAGGAGCGCATCGGCGACCAGGATGTAGCAGTCTCGCGCCGGATCTGAGGCGCGGCACTCGTGGATCGTGAACATCAGTGCCAAGATCAGACCCAGCCGGATTGCGTGCTTCTCCATGTCAGGCCCTCCTGAACATCACGGCTATGACGATGAGAGCTCACGCAATTGCCACGCCAGGAAACATGCACACCAGGATGATCACCGCGATAACGCCGGTGCAAGCAACGCCTGCATATGAACCTCCACCGGGCTCATCCTCAGCCAATTCACCAGAAGTTACCGGCTCGGGAGCAAGTCCAGGCGGGAGTGTCTTCGATCATTGTGAACGGATTGTGCAGCCGCCAGGCCGATCACGCGATGAGCATCAGGCGGCTAAAGATTCCGCGCGTTAGTACCGAAAAGCAGGCCATCGATCGGGTTTCTTTCTTGGTTCTGCCCCATGTTGCAAGAAGTCATCGCCCTCGCCTACACCGCCAACGGCGTGCTCGTCTCGCTGATCTATCTTCCGCAGCTGCATAGCGTCTGGAACGACCGCACGGGTGCGCAGTGCGGCTCGCTCCTGACCTGGAGCCTGTTTTCCCTGTCCTCGATGGTCGCGCTGCTGTATGGCGTTCTGGTCTTGCGCGACGGACGCATGGTGTTTGCAGCCGGATCGAGCACCGCGGGGTCGCTGAGTGTGTTGGGCATGGCGGTGTACCGACGACAACAGGCCAGGCGGCAGCAATAGCTGCGGCGCGCAGCGCGAGTCCCTTGGCCGGCGAGACCATTTTCAGAAGCCAGCCGATGCAAGTCGTCCACGGTGGTCGTCGACGAGCCATCTTGTGAGCCTTCTTCCCGGCATTTGAGATACCGGCTCTCCTTGCTACACTAGCCGCCCATCGGCCCGGTTGGGCGCTGGGGCACCGAGGGGGAGTCAGATGACAGTCACGCTACGCGGCCTCGCGGCTACGCTCCTTTTTCTTTCCACACCCGGGTTCGCGGCCAGAGTGGAACTCTTCTCGCCGCAAGGCGAGGTCAAGGGTGTGCGTCAGGTCAGCGCGCGTTTCTCGGATGCCATCGTCGCGTTCGGCGATCCGCGCCTGGCCGAACCTTTCGACATCGACTGTCCGCAGCCGGGCAGCGCGCGCTGGGCGGACCAGAAGAACTGGGTGTTCGACTTCGAGCGCGATCTGCCGGCCGGCGTGCGCTGCACCTTCAAGGTCAAGCCCGGGCTGAAGACCAACAGCGGCGAACTGGTGGAGCCTGCAGCGTTTTCCTTTTCCACCGGCGGCCCGGCCGTGATCGAGTACCTGCCCTACCGCTACGAGCTGGCCGATGAGGAGCAGATCTTCATCCTGGGGCTGGATGCGCCGGCCCAGCCCGATTCTGTCGCCCAGCACGCCTACTGCGACGTCAAGGGCGTGACCGAGAAGATCCCGGTCAAGCTGGTCACCGGCGAGGAGCGCTTGCAGGTGCTCGAAGGCCGCAGGGACTTCGTCGATCGTTATCTGGGCGCGCTGTTCAAGAGCGGCCGGATAGCGGCGATCGCCGAGCGCGAACTCCTGCGCGGAACGCGCGCTGAGCAGCTCAAATCGGCCGACGAAACGAAGTTCCCGGTCGTCACTCTGCGCTGTGCACGGCGTCTGCCGAGCGACGCCGAGCTGCGGCTCGTCTGGGGTCAGGGGATCGAGTCGGGCAGCGGTGTCCCCACCAGCCAGGACCAGGTGCTGGAGTTCAAGGTCCGGCAAGCGTTCTCAGCCAAGTTCTCTTGTGAGCGCGTGAACCGAGACGCGGACTGCCTGCCGTTCTTGCCCATGCGCCTGGGTTTCTCGGCGCCGATCGCGCGCTCCAGCGGCGCGAAGATGCGGCTGCGAGGTGATGACGGGAAGGTGTACAAGCCGGCACTGCCCGACGCGAAGCAGGCCGGCGAGTCGGTGGACGAAATCTCGTTCGCGGGGCCGTTTCCGGAGCAGGCGCAGTTCAAGCTCGAGATCCCCGGCGAGCTGCGCGACGACGCTGGCCGCCGCCTGGTCAACCAGAAACGCTTCCCGCTCACCGTCAAGACCGACGTAGCACCGCCGCTGGCGAAGTTCCAGGCCAGGTTCGGCATCATCGAGCTCAATGCGGAACCGGCGCTGCCCGTAACGCTGCGTAACCTCGAAGCGGAAGTGGGCGGTCGTCAATGGAATTCGGGAAAGAGCGTCCCCGGAGCCGTGCTGCGCGTGGGGGACGCGGATGCCCGCACAGTGATCGACTGGATGAAGCGGGTCAACCAGTCACAGCGCGTAGCTTGGGAGCCGTCTTCGGAGCGCGACCAGCCGCCGGCTATGTACTACGCGGCCGCGCAATCGATCTTCGGTGAATCCGACAAAACGCGATCGATCAATGTACCTAAGCCCAACGGGCCGCGCGCGTTCGAGGTCGTCGGCATCCCGCTCAAGCAGCCGGGGTTCTACGTGGTGGAGCTGGCCAGTCCCAAACTCGGCGAGGCGCTGCTCACCGGCGCCAACCCGCGCGACACGAGCAAGCCCGTTTACCATGTCTCGACCACGGCCCTGGTGACCAATCTGTCGGTGCATTTCAAGCAGGGCCGCGAATCCTCGCTGGTGTGGGTGACCGCGCTGGATACGGGGACGCCCGTGGCGAAGGCACAAGTGTCGGTGCAGGACTGCAACGGCAACGAGCACTGGAAGGGGGTCACCGATGTGCGCGGGATCGCTCGCATCAACAAGGAGCTGCCCGAGCGCAGTCGGCTTGCCCGGCTGCCTCTCCGGCTACGACCAGCAATACATGGTGTTCGCGCGCCGCGCTGGCGATGCGAGCTTCGTGCTCTCCGATTGGAACGAGGGCATCTCGCGCTGGCGCTTCAATCTGCAGCAACCGAGCTACGAGGGGCCATATATCGCGACCACGGTATTCGACCGCACGCTGGTGCGGGCGGGCGAGAGCGTGCACATGAAGCACTTTTATCGGCAGCACGCACGTGCGGGGTTCCGGCTCGTCCCCTGGGACGCGCTGCCGGCTGGGATCGTCATCGAGCATGTCGGCAGCGAGCAGAAGTACGAGGTGCCGGTGAAATGGGACGCGAAGGACACTGCCGAGTCCACCTGGGACGTGCCCAAGGAGGCCAAGACCGGCACCTATCGCGTGCTCGTGGAAGACAACCTCGGCGGGACACAACCCGGCAAGCGACGGCGCGTGTCGGGCAGCTTCCGCGTCGAGGAGTTCCGCATTCCGCTCATGCGCGCCGCGATCGATCCGCCCGCGCAGCCGCTGGTCAATGCCGACAGCGTGGAGGTCGGTGTGCAGGTCAGCTACCTCGCGGGCGGCGGCGCGAGCTTCCTGCCGGTCAAGCTGCGCAGCGTGGTGCAGCCGCGCACGGTGAGATTCCCGGGGTACGACGAGTTCGTGCTCGCCAATGGGGCGGTCAAGGAGGGCCTGCAGGAGGACCGGCGTTATCGCTGGTATCGCGGTGACTACATGCTCTCGGACGAGGACGAGGAAGCGCCGCTCGATGCCGGCGCGGCCAGCGGCCAGACGCGGCCGCTCAAGAGCGTGTCGCTCACGCTGGACGGCGCGGGCGGCGGCCGGGCCGCGATCACCGGTATTCCGAAACAGGAGGCGACGCAGGAGATCGTCGCCGAGCTGGAGTACAGCGACCCCAACGGCGAAGTATTGACCTCCTCGACCCGCATCCCGGTCTGGCCGTCGCACATCGTGCTGGGCCTGAAGCCCGACTCCTGGGCGCTGTCCAAGGACAAGATCAAGTACCAGGCGCTGGTGCTCGACCTGGCCGGCAAACCGAAGCCGGGCGTGCACGTCAAGCTCGACCTGTTCGAGCGCAAGACCTTCTCTCACCGCAAGCGGCTGCTGGGCGGCTTCTACGCCTACCAGAGCGGGACCGAAGTCAAGCGCCTCGAGAGCGTGTGCGAAGGCGAGAGCGACGACAAGGGGTATGTCTTCTGCGAGTTCACTTCGCCGGTGTCAGGCGAGATCTCAGTGCAGGCTAGCGCCGTGGACGCGGCGGGGAACGCGGCGTTTGCCAATAGCTCGGTCTGGGTGGCAGGCGCAGGCGAGTGGTGGTTCGAGGCATCCAACGACGACCGCATGGACGTCCTGCCGGAAAAGAAGCGCTACGAACCCGGCGACAAGGCTGTGTTCCAGGTGCGCATGCCGTTTCGCAAGGCCACCGCGCTGGTCACCGTCGAGCGCGAGGGCGTGATGGACGCATTCGTCACCGAGCTGTCGGGCACCGCACCGGTGGTGGAGGTGCCGGTGCGCGGCAACTATGCGCCGAACATCTTCGTGTCGGTGCTGGCGGTGCGCGGACGGGTGGGCGACGTGCAGCCGACCGCGCTGGTGGATCTGGGCAAGCCGGCGTTCAAGATGGGCGTGTCCGAGATCAACGTGGGCTGGCGCGCGCACGAGCTGGACGTGAAGGTGAGCACCGATCGGGCGGTCTACCGCGTTCGCGACAAAGCCAAGGTGACGGTGGAGGTCAAACGCGCGGCGGACGGCACCCCGGCGCCGAAGGATTCCGAGGTCGCGCTGGTCGCGGTGGACGAGGGGCTGCTGGAGCTGGCGCCGAACGAGAGCTGGAAGCTGCTCAACACCATGATGCAGCGGCGCGGCATCGAAGTGGACACGGCCACCGCTTCGATGCAGGTGGTCGGGAAGCGCCACTACGGTCGGAAGGCGCGCGAGGCGGGTGGCGGGCGGCGGGCAGGCACACCGCCCGCGAGCTGTTCGACACGCTGCTGTTCTGGAAGGCACGCGTGAAGCTCGACGAGCAGGGTCGGGCCACGGTCGAGGTGCCGCTCAACGATTCGCTCACTTCATTCCGGATCGTGGCGGTGGCCAACGGCGAGGCCGGCCTGTTCGGAACCGGCGAGAGCTCGATCCGCTCCACTCAGGACCTGATGCTGTTCTCCGGGCTGCCGCCGCTGGTGCGCGAGCAGGACGCTTATCGCGCAAGCTTCACCGTGCGTAATGCGGCGGAGCTGCCGCTCGAGATCGAAGTGCGGGCGAAGCTCGACACCCGAGGCGGGCGCAAAGCGCACCGGAGCAGACGAACTGAAGCCCATCACGCTCAGCCTTTCGCCCGGTGTGTCGCAAGACGTAGGTTGGGACGTGAAGGCGCCGGTCAACGCGGACACGTTGCGCTGGGAAGTCACCGCGCGGGCGCAAGGCGCCGACGGCGCGGTTTCCAGCGACAGCATAAAGGTGTCGCAGAAAGTCATCGCGGCGGTGCCGGTACGCACATTCCAGGCGACCATCCTGCAGCTGGAGCGGTCGTTCGAGGTGCCGGTCGCGATCCCGTCCGACGCGATCCCGGGACGCGGCGGGGTGCGCGTGAGCCTGCTCAAGAGCCTCGCGGGAGAGCTCAGCGGCGTGCAGGAGTACATGAGCCGCTATCCCTACACCTGCTTCGAGCAGCTGGTGTCTCAGGCCGTCGCGTTGCGCGATAGCGCGCGCTGGGCGGGGGTGATGGCTGCGCTGCCCTCGTATCTCGATCGTGACGGGTTCGCCAAGTACTTCCCGGTCCTGCAGTACGGCAGCGACGTGCTCACGACGTACATCCTGACCATCGCCAGCGAGGCGGCGATGGGATGTGCCGGCATCGTCGCGCAGCCGGATGATCTCGGCGCTGGAGCGCTTCGTGCAGGGGCAGGTGCAGCGCGATCCCGAGTGGCGCGCCGCCGGACCTCTCGGTGCGCAAGGTGGCTGCGCTGCAGGCGCTGGCGCGCTGGGGCCGCAAGGTCAGCGACGGCGATCTTGCTTCGATCGCCATCGAGCCGAATCTGTGGCCTACCTCGGCGGTAATCGACTGGTTCGACCTGCTCAAACGCGCGCCGGAGCTGTCCAGACCGCGACGAGCAGGCGACGCAAGCCGAGCAGATCCTGCGCTCCCGTCTCAATTTCCAGGGCACCACGATGGGCTTCTCAACCGAGCGCACCGATTACCTCTGGTGGCTGATGATATCGGGTGACGTGAACGCCAACCGCGTGCTGCTGTCCATGCTCGACCAGGACACATGGCGCGAGGACATGCCGCGACTGGTACGAGGTAGCCTGGGGCGCCAGCAGCGCGGGCACTGGAACACGACGGTGGCCAACGCGTGGGGCGTGCTGGCGCTGGAGGGCTTCAGCGCGGAGTTCGAAGCCGAACCGGTGGCGGGCGTGACGGCTGCGGAGCTGGCCAAGCAAAAGCGCACGCTGGATTGGAGTCGTCAACCGGAGGGCGGCAAGCTGATGTTCTCGTGGCCCACAGGGCAGGCGAACTTGAGCCTGGCTCAGGATGGCAGCGGCAAGCCCTGGGCCACGATCCAGAGCCTGGCGGCGATCCCGCTCAAGGAGCCGTTTTCGTCCGGGTATCGGATCGCGCGCATGGTGTCGGCGGTCGAACAAAAGACGAAAGGGCAGTGGACGCGAGGCGACGTCATGCGCGTGCGTCTCGATTTGGAAGCCCAATCGGACATGAGCTGGGTCGTGGTCAACGACCCAGTGCCGGCCGGCGCCGCCATTTTGGGTACGGGCCTGGGCCGCGATTCGCAGATCCTCGCGAGCGGCGAGAAGAAGCAAGGCTGGGTCTGGCCGGCCTATGAGGAGCGTAAATTCGATTCCTTTCGCGCCTACTACCGCTTCGTGCCCAAGGGAAAGTGGACGGTGGAATACACGTTGCGCCTGAACAATCCCGGCGAGTTTCTCCTGCCCGAGACGCGGGTGGAGGCGTTGTATTCTCCCGAGATGTTCGGGGAGCTGCCCAACGCTCGAGTGAACGTTGCGCCGTGATGCGTGCCTTGCGGGTCGCGCTTTGGCTGGCGCTGGCTGCGCCCGCGCTGGCCTGCGCGGTCCCCACCTACGACACGGTCAAACGGGAGTACATCTCCACCGAAGGCGTGCTGCTCGACCGCAACGGCGAGGCGATTCACGAGCTGCGCGTGGACCAGCACGGACGACGCCTGGCCTGGGTGCCGCTGACCGAGGTGTCGCCGGCCCTGGTAGACGCGGTGATCCGCGCCGAGGACAAGCGCTTCTTCCACCACGGCGGCGTGGACTGGCTGGCGCTTTCCGACGCCGCGTGGGCCAGCCTGTTCTCGTCCAAGCCGCGCGGCGCCAGCACGCTGTCCATGCAGGTGGCGGCTATGCTCGAGGGCAAGCTCAAACGCGGCAAGGAGCACCGCACCCTGGGGCAGAAGTGGGATCAGATCAACGCCGCCCACGCGCTGGAGAAGGCCTGGACCAAACGGCAGATCCTGGAGGCTTATCTCAACCTGTCTACCTTCCGCGGCGAGTTGCAGGGCGTCGGTGCGGCATCGCGAGCGCTGTTCGGCAAGCAGCCCAGCGGCCTTAACGAGCACGAGGCTCTCTTGCTGGCGGTGTTGCTGCGCGGACCGAACGCAACGGCGGAGTCCGTCGCCAAGCGCGCCTGCGCTCTGGGTAGTGCGATGCAGCCGCCGCAGCCTTGCGACGGTATGGACACCCTCGCGCACGAGGCGCTCGAGGGCGCATCCAACCCGCGCCCCGCGGTGGCGTTGGCACCGCACGTCGCGCGCATGCTGGTCACGGCCGAGCAACGGCGAGTGCAGTCCACGCTGGATGGCGGGCTGCAAGCCTTCGTGCTCGACGCGGTGAACCGCCAACTGGCCACGCTCGACGAGCAGCACGTGAGCGATGCGGCGGTGCTGGTGGTGGACAACGCCAGCGGCGAGGTCCTCGCGTACGTGGGCAACTCCGGGGAGTCCTCATCCGCGCGCTATGTGGACGGGGTGAAGGCCGCGCGTCAGGCCGGCTCCACGCTCAAACCGTTCCTCTACGAGCTGGCGCTCGAGCAGCGCCTGCTTACCGCCGCATCTCTGCTCGATGATTCGGCGATCAACATCGTTACGCCGGGCGGTTTGTACGTGCCGCAGGACTACGACCGGGAGTTCAAGGGTATGGTCAGCCTGCGCACTGCGCTGTCCGGGTCGCTTAACGTGCCCGCAGTGCGCACGCTCACCCTGGTCGGGCCTGAACTGTTCGTCGACCGGCTGCGGGATCTCGGCTTCGAACACATCGCGCACGACGGCGACTACTACGGTTACTCGCTGGCGCTCGGCTCAGCCGAGGTGAGCCTGTGGCAGTTGACGAATGCGTACCGGGCGCTCGTCAATGGCGGCGTGCTTGCACCGCTCACCCTGACCCCGGGAGCAAAAAGCGCGGGGCAGAGCGTGATGGACCGCGGCGCCAGCTACATCGTCGCAGATATTCTCTCCGACCGAGCGGCTCGCAGCATCACCTTCGGGCTCGCCAGTCCGCTCGCCGCTCGCTTCTGGGCAGCGGTCAAGACCGGCACCAGCAAGGGCATGCGCGACAACTGGTGCGTCGGTTCCTCGCGCCGCTACACGGTCGGCGTGTGGGTCGGCAACTTCGATGGCAGCCCGATGTGGGACGTGTCCGGGGTGAGCGGCGCGGCGCCGCTGTGGCTCGAGATCATGAACGGCCTGCATCCGACAGACGCTGCTGCTCCCACCCCGCCCGCGGGCATCGAGACGGCTCGGGTGAGCTTCGAGCCACCGGTGGAAGCGCCGCGCGAGGAGTTGTTCCTCGCGGGAACCGCGGTCGAGCGCGTCGCGGCGAAAGCCCCGGAGCAAACCCATCCCACCATCGTCTACCCGGGACAGGGTCAGATCATCGCGGTCGATCCGGACATTCCCCCCGACAGTCAGCGCGTGCGGTTCGAGGCGACCGGCGCCAGCCCGAACCTGCAGTGGCGGCTCAACGGCGGGCCGTTGG
Source organism: uncultured beta proteobacterium (assembly GCA_963705615.1). GTDB lineage: Bacteria > Pseudomonadota > Gammaproteobacteria > Burkholderiales > SHXO01 > SHXO01. Next base: position 230,807 of record CAVPKE010000008.1, read on the forward strand.
TCAACAGCGAGCTGTGGCGCCCGCAGCCCGGCAGATGGCTGCTCACGCTGCACGACGCCAACGGAACGCAGCTGGACGCAGTCAGGTTCGAGGTTCGGGGGAGCGTCCCGTCAGAGTAGCCAACCGTACCCTCGCGCACCTACAATACCCGCGGCACGGGCTCCCGCGCCACTTCCAGGGCTACCGATCGACCACAACGCAGCGGAGGAGACTCAATTGAGCACTGCCACCTATTCGCCCGAGTTCGAGAAGGCGACCTATTCCAAGGTCACCTGGCGCTTGATCCCCTTCCTGTTCCTCTGTTACATCCTCGCCTATCTGGACCGGGTCAACGTCGGCTTCGCCAAGCTGCAAATGGGGACCGACCTCAACTTCAGCGATACCGTGTACGGCGCGGGAGCGGGGATCTTCTTCATCGGCTACTTCTTCTTCGAGGTGCCCAGCAACATCATTCTGTCGAGAGTCGGGGCCAAGCTCTGGATCGCGCGCATCATGATCCTGTGGGGCCTGATCTCAGCGGCGATGATGTTCACCAACAGCGCGATGACGTTTTACGTGCTGCGCTTCCTCCTGGGCGTGGCCGAGGCCGGGTTCTTCCCCGGCATCATTCTGTATCTGACCTACTGGTACACGCGCACCCATCGCGCCAAGATGGTGGCAGCTTTCATGACCGCCATCGCGCTGGCCGGTGTAATCGGCGGGCCGGTGTCGGGGTGGATCCTCGGAGCGCTGGCCGGAGTCGGCGGCCTCAAGGGCTGGCAGTGGCTCTACCTTCTCGAGGGGGTGCCCTCCGTGCTGGTCGGTGTGTGGGTGCTACTGTATCTGGATAACGGCCCGGCCAAGGCAAAGTGGTTGACCCAGGAGGAGCAGAGTCTGCTGCTGCAGCGCCTGGAGCAGGAAGAAGCGGTCAAGAAGTCTCAGGGCGAGGGCTGCCACAAGTTCACCGAAGCTTTCACTCATCCCAAGGTGTGGCTGCTGTGCCTGGTCTACTTCGGGATCGTGATGGGCACCTATGGAATCTCATTCTGGCTGCCCCAGATCATCAAGGAGACCATCACCAAGGTTCCGTGGGAAATCGGCCTGATCTCGGCCATCCCTTGGGCTGTCGCCGCCATCGCGATGGTGTGGAACGGCCACCACTCGGACGCCACCGGCGAGCGCCGCTGGCATGTGGCAGGGGCCTGCATCATCGGGTCGGTCGCATTTGCCGTGAGCGCCATGCCCGGCGTAGGCGGGTGGGCCGGCATCGCTGCGCTGACTGTCGCCACTGCAGGGGTGATGTCCGCGGTGTCGTGCTTCTGGTCGGTGCCCACCGGAATCCTCTCGGGCACCGCGGCGGCGGCGGGAATCGCCTGGATCAACTCCGTGGGCAATCTGGCGGGCTATGTCAGCCCCATGGTGGTAGGCCGGATCCGCGACGCCACGCATAGCATGACGCTGGCGTTGAGCGTGCTGTCCGTGTCGGTGCTGATCGCGGGCCTGCTGACGATCTATGTGACCAGCTTGAAGCCCAAGCAACCCGCAGCGCAGCCGGCCTCCGCACGGGCGGGCTGATTCGCGCGCGTTGATCCCGGTAATCTGACCTGGATCAACCGCGGGAGGGGAGGACCGGTGCAGCGATCCTGTTATCACTGCGGGCGGCCGGTGTCGGCCGCCGGCCCGTTCGTCGCCGTGATCGACGGCGAGCGGCGGCCGATGTGCTGCGCCGGGTGCCAGGCGGTGGCCGAGGCCATCGCAGGCAGCGGCCTGGCTTCTTACTATCGGACCCGGACCGCGTATGCGCCGCGCGTCGAAGCCGAGGTGCAGCGCGCACACGCTGACCTAGCGCTGTACGACCAGCCGGAAGTGCAACGCGGCTTCGTGCGCTCGACCGCACAGCACGAGCGCGAAGCGACGCTGATTCTGGAAGGTATCACCTGCGCCGCCTGCATCTGGCTCAACGAGCAGCATCTGTCCCGTCTGCCCGGCGTGCTGGCCGCGGAGGTCAACTACACCACGCGGCGTGCCCGCGTGCGCTGGGACCTGCGCCGCGTCAAGCTCTCTGAGATTCTGGCGCAGGTCGCGCTCATCGGCTACCGGGCCTGGCCCGCCACTTCCGCTGCTGCCGAGGAGACGCGCAAGCGCGAGACGCGTGCGGCGCTGTGGCGCATCTTCGTGGCCGGCTTCGGCATGATGCAGGTGATGATGTACGCGCTGCCTGCCTATCTCGCCACCGACGGGACCATGAGCGAGGACATCCGGTTGCTGATGCGGCTGGCGAGCCTGGTGCTGACCATCCCGGTGGTGTTCTATTCGGCCGCGCCGTTTTTCCGTTCGGCCTGGCGGGACCTGCGGCAGCGCCGGCTGGGCATGGACGTGCCGGTTGCGCTCGGCATCGGGGTGGCGTTCATTGCCAGCGTCGTGGCCACCTTCACCGGCGGCGCCGAAGTCTACTTCGACTCGATCACCATGTTCGTGTTCTTTCTGCTGTGCGGGCGCTATCTCGAAATGCGCGCGCGGCAGAAGGCGGCGGCCAGTCTCGAGTACCTGGACAAGGCGCTGCCACTGGCGGCCCATCGCCTGTCCGCGTATCCCGGCAGCATGGCGAGCGAGGAAATCCCCGCGGTAAACCTGCGACGCGGCGATCTCGTGCTGGTTCGGCCGGGAGAGAGCTTCCCCGCCGACGGCAGCATTGTCGAGGGCGACACCGAGAGCGACGAGTCTCTGCTCAGCGGCGAGAGCCGTCCGGTGCGCAAGCGCGCCGGCGCCGAGGTAGCGGGCGGCGCGGTCAACCGGTTGAGCCCGGTGGTGGTCCAAGTCGAGCGGGTTGGAGAGGAAACGCGCGTGTCCGCCATTCGCCGGCTGGTCGAGCGTGCCGGCACGCAACGTCCCCGCATCACCGAGCGTACCGATCGAATAGCAGGCTGGTTCGTCGCCGCGGTGATCCTGGTGGCAGCCAGCAGCGCGCTGTACTGGCTGCGGGTGGACGCGACGCGAGCCTTGTGGGTGGCCGTCGCCGTGCTGGTGGTGACTTGCCCCTGCGCGCTGTCGCTGGCGACGCCGGCGGCGCTCGCGGTGGCCGTGGGCCGGCTGGCGCGCCGCGGAGTAGTGGCAACGCGCAGCCACGCGCTCGAGACTCTGGCTGAAGCAACTCATGTCGTGTTCGACAAGACCGGCACGCTCACCGAAGGACAACTTGTGCTGAGCGCTACGCACTGCATGGCGAGTGTGCCGCGCGAACGCTGTCTCGCGCTGGCGGCCGCGCTCGAAACCGGTTCCGAACATCCGGCCGCGGCTGCGCTGCTGACCATTGCACCGCCTGCCGAGACCGGCGCGGTCGCTGACTTGCACAATGTGCCTGGTGCCGGCATCGAGGCTTCGATTGCGGGAACCCGTTACCGCATCGGGACCTACGCATTCGTGTCGGCACTGGCCGGGGCACCGGGAAGCGGCCCGGTGGCCGAGAACCGAATGGCGACCAGGGTGTGGCTGGGCCGGGAGCATGAATGGCTTGCATGCTTCGACTTCGCAGACCGGGTGCGACCCGAGGCGGAGCCCGTCGTGCAGCGGCTGCGGGACGCCGGCAGGCAGGTGGTGATACTGAGCGGCGATACACTGCCCGCAGTCCAGGCGGTGGCACAGCACCTGGGCGTCGAGAGCTACGCGGCCGGTCTCTCACCCGAGGACAAGCAAGCTCGCGTTCAGGCGCTCCAGCAGGCGGGCGCTTGCGTGGCGATGGTGGGCGATGGCGTCAACGACGCCCCGGTGTTGGCCCAGGCTCAGCTTTCGATCGCCATGGGCAGCGGTGCGCTGATGTCCCAGGCGCAGGCCGACATGGTCCTCCTGTCTGGACGCTTGCACGGCTTGCTCGATGCGCTCGACATCGCGAACCAGACCCGAAGCATCGTGCGGCAGAACCTGGCCTGGGCCCTGGGTTATAACGTGGTCGCCCTGCCGCTCGCAGCGGCGGGGCTCGTGACGCCGTGGATGGCCGGGATCGGAATGGCTTCCAGCTCGCTGCTCGTTGTCCTCAACGCGTTGCGGCCGATGCGCAGCCGCGAGGCAGGGAAGCACGAGGTACCCGAGGGAAGGCCCGGCTTATTGGCCGGACCGAGGCGTCTGATCCGCACTTCATGGACATCCTCTACCTCCTCATCCCGCTCTCGGTAGTCCTGGTGTTCCTGATCGGCGCGCTGTTTTGGTGGTCGCTGCGCAGCGGCCAGTTCGACGACCTCGAAGGCCCAGCTCACCGCATCCTGCAGGACGACGACGATCCGAAACACGAATAGGCTGTCATGGGCCGCCGATCGCGGTGGGCGTACTATATTGGCTGCGCTGGGCCGGGAGGACAGAGCGTGCGCGATGCGCTTGCACGCGCATGTTTTTGATCTAGGTCAACGAAACCGAAGAGCCGCCCGGTAGCATCCGCAAGGCGCGCGGTGGGGCGCTGAGGGTCTTTCAGCTACCGGCACGAAGAGGGAGGACAGATGTCAGCACAGGCCGCGGTGGCTCAGACGCAGGCGATCTCCGGCGGGCGTGAGGCGACTTACAACTACAAGGTCGTCCGGCAGTTCGCCATCATGACCGTGGTTTGGGGCATCGTGGGTATGGCGGTTGGAGTGCTGATCGCCGCCGAGCTGATGTTCCCGGACTTGACCTACGGCATACCCTGGCTGTCCTACGGACGGCTGCGGCCGCTGCACACCAATGCCGTGATCTTCGCATTCGGCGGCTCGGCGCTGTTCGCCACCAGCTATTACGTGGTCCAGCGCACCTGCCACGCGCGACTGTTCCTCGACAAGCTGGCCGCGTTCACCTTCTGGGGCTGGCAGGCCGTGATCGTGCTCGCTGCGCATCACGCTGCCGCTGGGCATCACCACTTCCAAGGAATACGCCGAGCTGGAGTGGCCCATCGATGTGCTGATCACGCTGGTGTGGGTGGCTTACGCCGTGGTGTTCTTCGGCACCATCGCCAAGCGCAAAGTGCCCCACATCTACGTGGCCAACTGGTTCTTCGGCGCCTTCATCCTCACGATCGCGCTCCTGCACGTAGTGAACAGCGCCGAGATCCCGGTGACGCTTCTGGAAATCGTACTCGGTGTACGCCGGCGCCCAGGACGCGATGGTGCAGTGGTGGTACGGGCACAACGCAGTGGGGTTCTTCCTTACAGCGGGGTTCCTGGGGATGATGTACTACTTCGTGCCCAAGCAGGCCGGCCGCCCGATTTACAGCTACCGGCTATCGGTGGTTCATTTCTGGGCTCTGATCTTCACCTATATGTGGGCGGGACCGCACCATTTACATTACACCGCGCTGCCGGACTGGACGCAGTCGCTGGGGATGGTGTTCTCGCTGATCCTTCTTGCTCCCTCCTGGGGCGGCATGATCAACGGGATCATGACGCTGTCGGGCGCCTGGTACAAGCTGCGCACCGACCCGATCCTCAAGTTCCTCATCACCTCGCTGTCCTTCTACGGCATGTCCACGTTCGAAGGACCGATGATGTCGATCAAGACGGTGAACTCGCTGTCGCACTACACCGACTGGACCATCGGCCACGTTCATTCCGGCGCGCTGGGCTGGGTGGCGATGATCTCCGTGGGCAGCATGTACTACCTGATCCCGCGAATGTTCGGCAAGACCGACATGTACAGTGTGCGGCTGGTTACCTTGCACTTCTGGGTGGCCACCATCGGGGTTGTCCTCTACATCGCCGCCATGTGGATCGCGGGCGTCATGCAGGGGTTGATGTGGCGGGCGGCGAACCCGGATGGCACGCTCACCTATACGTTCGTGGAGAGCGTCAAGGCCACCTATCCCTTCTACGGCATACGGCTGCTCGGGCGGCATCCTGTTCCTGAGCGGCATGCTCATCATGGCCTACAACGTCTGGAAGACGGCGCGCGGCGCCAAGGCGGTGGATGCGCCGGTGCTGGTGCCGGCGGGCGCCCACGCGTGAGCTGAGACACAAGCGAGGCAAGCATGGCAACTCAAGCATCGGGTCACGAGTTCATCGAGAAGAACCTGACCTGGATGATCGTGCTGGTCATCCTGGTGGTCAGCGTGGGCGGCTTGGTGGAGATCGTGCCGCTGTTCTTCCAGCGCTCGACAACGGACCCGGTCGCGGGCCTCAAGCCGTATCGCGCGCTGCAGCTCACCGGCCGCGACATCTATATCCGCGAGGGCTGCTACAACTGCCACAGCCAGATGATACGGCCGTTCCGCGCCGAGACCGAACGCTACGGGCATTACTCGGTGGCCGGGGAGTTCATCTACGACCATCCTTTCCAGTGGGGGAGCAAGCGCACCGGCCCGGACCTGGCGCGCGTGGGTGGACGCTACAGCGACGAGTGGCACCGCTTGCACCTGAACCAGCCCCGCGACGTAGTCCCGGAATCCAACATGCCTGCGTATCCGTGGTTGGCGCAGACGCCGGCGGACGCGACCACGATCGAGGCCAAGATGCAGGCTCTACGGGTGGTCGGCGTGCCCTACACCGATGAGGAGATCAGCAAAGGCGCGCGAGGAGCTGAGGGAGAAGACCGAGGCCGACGCGCTGATCGCCTATCTGCAGAACCTGGGCACCGCGCTCAAGGGCGTGAGGTAGGACATGGACTTGATGGATGTAAGGGCGTGGCTGACGGTGGTGATGCTGATCGTGTTCGTCGGCATCGTGGTGTGGGCTTACAGCAGCAAACGCAAGAAGCAGTTCGACGAGGCCGCGCGCAGCGTGCTCGAGGATGACGGCACGCCCGGTGACGAACAAACGGCAGCAGGGGAGATGAGCGTGAGCGAGTTCAGCGAGCGAATTCTGGTCGCGTCTACATTGCGGTCATCACCGTTGTCAGCATCGTGGCCTGCGCGGTGCTTGCTGTGGAGGCTGACCACCAAGCGCCTGCCGGCCGGACAGACGGCCGGCGTCATGGGCCATGTGTGGGACGAGAACCTTGAGGAGTACAACAATCCACTTCCGCGCTGGTGGCTGTGGTTGTTCTATATCACGTTGGTGTTCGGCGCCATCTACTTGATCCTGTATCCCGGCCTGGGGAGCTTCCCCGGCGTGCTGAAATGGAGTTCGCGCGGGCAGTACGAGCGGGAGATGGCGAAGGCCAAGGAGAAGTACGAGCCGATCTATGCCAAGTACGCGGCCATGAGTATTCCGGCGCTGGCGGCCGATCCCCAAGCGCGGGAGATGGGGCAGCGATTGTTCTTGAACTACTGCGCCCAGTGCCATGCCTCGGACGGCCGCGGCGGCAAAGGCTTCCCCAACCTGACCGACAATGACTGGCTGTACGGCGGCGACCCGGACACCATCGCCGCCAGCATTACCAACGGGCGCAGCGGCATGATGCCGCCGTGGGGAAAGGCCCTGGGCGGAGAGGGCGTGAAGGACGTGGCCAACTATGTGCTGCAGATCTCGGGGCGCACCTACGACAGCCTGCGTGCGGCGCAAGGGAAGGCGCTGTACCAGCAGAACTGCGTTGCCTGTCACGGGCCGGAAGGGAAAGGCAACCCGGCGCTAGGCGCCCCCAACCTGACCGACGACGTTTGGTTGTACGGCGGCGGGCAGACGACGCTGATCGAGACCATCGGCAAAGGTCGCAACGGCGTGATGCCGGCCTGGGGCGAGTTCCTCGGCCCGGAAAAGAGTGCACCTGCTGGCCGCTTACGTGTACGGCTTCTCGCATCCCGACGGCAAGTGAGATTCGTCACTCCGGCGTTCGCCGGGACGACGAACCTCTGTTAGCGCGTTCCGCCCGACCCCATAGATGGACACACCGGTAAAACTGAACCAGGCCACGGCGGCAGAGCCGCTGGAGCAGTCGCTCTACGAGATCCGCCAGAAGATCTACCCGCGCGCGGTGACGGGCATGTTCGCCACCTGGCGCTGGGGCTTCGTGCTGCTCACCCAGCTCGTCTTCTACGGCTCGCCCTGGCTTACCTGGAATGGCCGGCAGGCGGTGCTGTTCGACCTGGCCTCGCGCAAGTTCTACATCTTCGGGCTGGTGTTCTGGCCGCAGGACATCGTCTACCTCACCGTCTTGCTGATCATCAGCGCCTGCTCCCTGATCCTGTTCACAGCCGTCGCTGGGCGGCTGTGGTGCGGCTTTGCCTGCCCGCAGACGGTCTACACCGAGATCTTCATGTGGATCGAGCGGAAGGTCGAGGGCGAGCGCCTGGCGCGCATGAAGCTGGACAAAGGACCGCTTTCCGCGCGCAAGTTCGGACTCAAAGCCATCAAGCACGGGCTGTGGATCGCGCTAGCACTGTGGACCGGCTTCACCTTCGTGGGCTACTTCACCCCGATCAAGACGCTCGGGCAGGAGGTTCTGGCGCTGAGCACCGGCCCATGGGAAAGCTTCTGGATCCTGTTCTACGGTTTCGCCACCTACGGCAACGCGGGCTGGATGCGAGAGCAGGTGTGCAAGTACATGTGCCCCTACGCCCGCTTCCAAGGCGTGATGTTCGACCCCGATACGCTGATCATCACATACGATCGCGAGCGCGGCGAGCCGCGCGGCTCGCGCAGCAGGAGCGACGACCACAAAGGCCAAAGGCCTGGGCGACTGCGTCGACTGCGGCATCTGCGTGCAGGTGTGCCCGACCGGCATCGACATCCGCAACGGACTGCAGTACGAGTGCATCGGCTGCACCGCTTGCATCGACGGCTGCAACCACGTGATGGAGAAGATGGGGTATCCGAAGGGCCTCATCCGGTATTCGACCGAGAACGCGCTCAAAGGCCACTACAGCGCCGAGCGCATGGTGAAGCGGGTGCTGCGGCCGCGGGTGCTGATCTACACCGCGATCCTGTGGACCATCATCATCGGGGCGCTGTTCACGCTCTACAACCGCGTGCCGCTAAAGGTGGACGTGATCCGCGATCGCGGCAGCGTGATGCCGCGCGGACGAAGAGGAGGCGGAGAACGTCTACCGACTCCAGATCATGAACACGCAGGAAGTCTCGCGCGACGTACGCATCAGCGTCTCCGGGCTGGACGGTATCGAGCTGAAGAGCGAAGCGCAGCCGATCCGCGTCGCTCCGACTTCCTCGCACGTGGTGCCGGTGCGGGTCGAGGCGTCGCGTCGATCGGGTCAGAAGGGCTCCAATCGCATCCAGTTCACGATCGAGGCAGCCGATCCAGAAAGATCAGACCGGCCTCCGATCAAGGTGGTGGAGAAAGCGACATTCGTCATCCCGTGAGTGACACGCAGATCATGACTCCAGCTCAAGCGATGAAAGACGAGAAGCCCTGGTACCGGGAACCCTGGCCCTGGATCCTCATGTCGGGGCCGGCGGTCATCGTAGTCGCAAGCTTCGTGACGCTGTATCTTGCCGTGGCCGGCGCCGACCCTCTGGTGGTGGACAACTACTACAAGGAAGGCCTGGCGATCAATCGGATGCTAGAGCGGGATCGCGCTGCGCTGGAGCAGGACTACCGCGCCGTCGTCATGATCAGCCCCGCACGAACCCGCGTGCGCGTCCAGCTCACGGGGCGAGCCGAACCGCCGAACGAGCTACGGCTGCGCTTCGTCCATCCGACTAAAGCCGGAATGGACTTGGAGGTCGTAGCGAGGGAGACACAGCCAGGCTGGTACGAGGCGGCCATCGAATTGGCGTCTGCGGCTCGCTGGGACGTGCAGCTCGAAGATCCCGGTGAGCACTGGCGCTTGACCGGCGATTGGTATACCGGCGATACCACTTTCGTTCTCGAGCCACGCCGCGGCTGAGCCGAACCGGAGGCGTGCAGGAGGAGCAGATGCAAGCGAAGACGTTGATCTGGATCCTGTGGCCATCGTTTCTCGTCGCGGGTGCGGCAGAGGCGTTGTTTTTCACGGTGTTCGACCCGACCGAGCTGACCTTCTTCGGCGAGACGGTGAATGTCAGCCGCATCGCCGCCTATTCCATCGGCTTCTTCCTGTTCTGGGCGTTCGCGGCGTCATCCAGCGCGCTGACTTGCTTTTTCCAGAGCGGCTCGGCGCAGATCAACCGCGACCCGCGGCCGGCCGACGAGCGCCCAGCGGGTTCCCCGAAACCACGAACGTAGGCTGGGAGGAGCAACGTAGCCTGGGTGAAGTGACGTAGCACCGTAGCCTGGGTGGAGCGCAGCGCGACCCGGGGCATGTTTCCCGGACTACGCTTTCGCTTCGTCCAGGCTAGAGGCTTCGTCCAAGCTACGGGCTTCGGAGCTGATTCAGAGTCGTGCGCTGCCTTCCGTGTCGCGCTGCAAGTGGCGCGCGCCGAGCAACCAGAGCACGCCGGCGACAAGGAACATCAAGCCCACCGCGAGGAACGCCTTGTTCATGTCTTGGAACCAGTCGCTCAGCAGTCCGATGATGACAGGCGATATCACGTCGCCGAACGCGTGGATGATGAGAATGTTCAGCGCGAAACCGGCGGCTCGCATGGACGGATGGGTGACGTTGGCGAGGATGGTGTTGGTCGGACCGGTGTTGAAGAAGAGACAGAACACGGTGAAGAAGATGAGGACCCAGATCCACGGGAATGGTGTCTCCAGCACGGCGAGAAACACGGGGAAACCCGTCAGCATAGCCGCGCCCGACACGAGAAAATAGGAGCCGGGGAAGCGGCCGCGCAGCCGGTCGCCGAGGAAGCCGCCGAGCAGAGTCGCAGTCAGTCCAGCGACCACGGTGACGACGCCGAAGATGAAGGTCGACGCCGCGGGCGCGCCCGGGCGCGTTTCGAGGTAGTAGGGCATCCAGAACGCGATGCCTCCGATGGCGAACGTCATCGCCGTCATGCCGAGCGTGCAGAAAACGTAGGAAGGCGTGCGCAGGAAAACGAGATAGTCGCGCCAGCGCACGGCAGCCGGAGTGCAGCGTGTGGGCGAGGTCTGCCTGTCCGCGCGCCGGGTCGCGCATGAAGAGGCTCCATACGCCCAGCAGGATCCCTGGCGGCACGACGAGATAGAACGCCCAGCGCCAGCTTTCCGCCTTGGCGCCGAGCGCGCTAGCGCCCCACTCGCCGATGCCGGAGTTGGCGACCCAGCCCCCAAGCACGTAACCCAGCGCGCTGCCCACCGGAATCGCCATGTAGAACCACGCCAGCACCTGGCCCCGAACCCTCACCGGGTACAGGTCGGAGATGACGGCGGGCGCCACGGGCCCGTAGGCCGCTTCGCCGATGCCGACCAGGCAGCGCGTCAGCAGCAGCGCAACGAATGTCGCGGCCATACCCGAGGCGCCGCTCGCCAGGCTCCATAAGATCACGCCGATGCCCACGAGCACCCAGCGCGACGTTCGCTCCGCCAGTCGCCCGAACACCGGCGCGCCGATCATGTAGACCACCATGAATGCCGTTCCGAGCAAGCCGACGAGCGCGTCCTCGGGTTTGAAGCCCAGGCGGTGCTGAAACCAGTTCATTACCGCGGTGAGCGTCTCGCCCGCGCCCGAGCCGTTCGCGCCGAAGAAGGTCGCCTTGATCGGACCGACCACGGCGGACAGCACCTGGCGGTCGATGTAGTTGAACAGATTGATGAGCAACAGCAGCGCGAGCGCCGCGCGAGCGCCGGGCAAGGGCGTGCCGCCCCGGACGGGGGGGCGCGGCGGATCTGTAGCCGGCGGCGCCATCACCCGGGTAGGCTTTCGGACCTCGCGCGGCGGCTCACTATCGCGCTATGGCAAAGGCCGCATGCGCTCACGTAGCGCCAGCTCTGCGATTTTTCTGCCCATTTCTCGAGCGGCGACGGCCGACGTCCGGTAGTGCACGCCGCCATAGATCCGGGCGGCCGAAACTTCCTCGACATATTCCCTGGTGGTGTTCCACTTGCGTACGACCCCGGGCGCGGCGGGACTGGTCATGGTCACTGTGGCGATCGCTTCAGCGCCGAACTCCGAGTCCAGGATGGTGGCGACCGTGGAAGACGTTATGCAGTGGGCGCACGGATACTCGGGATGAGGTGGTGTATCGATCAGCGGCTCCCAATCGGCAACTGGGCTCGTGGCCTCGTTGCCGTCGATATCGCCGTTGCGTATCGCAGTGATCGGCCGCCAGAAATTATATGCGTACTTCGCGTCGAACACGGCGATATAGGCGTCTGCCGTGGCGATCGCCACCAATGCGTGGAGGCGCGCATTGTCGATCAGGCTTCTGCCCTGGGCGTCGGCGATCTGCCGGACGATCGGGAACCAGCTCGCCGGTCCTACAATCAGCCAGAAACGCCCGATATCGGTTTGCTCGGCGCTGCGTGCGGAACCGCGCTTTGCGCCGAACATCCTGACCTCGTTGTAGTCCGTGGCCCATTGCTCGCTCGTCAGCTGCGGCGGCGGGCCGGGGCGAAACTGCGACCCACGCCCCATTACCCACGGCGCGACTTCTCCCCAATGGGGCGCTAGAGGTAGCGTCGTCGGCACATACACACCAGGCGAGGTGAAAGGTCGATACGGTTTCGACGCGTTCGCGCCATCCGCTGCGCGACGGGCGAGGATCTCGGCAGCCGCACTGCTGTCCAACCGCCACCCCGGCATCTCTCCCGCCGACCGAGATTCGCGACAAGCTCGCCGCATAGGCCGCCTCGAGCTCGGGTTCCTGGTTAGGCAGCAGTGCGACGAGCACGGCGTGTGCTGCTGCCACAGCCGCCGCCTCCGCTGAACTTCCGGGCTGTGCGGATACCCGCACCGCGTAGGGTGTATACCGGTTCTCGATCGAGTTCACGGCGTCGAACATGGCCGTGTGCACGATCGCCACCGTTCGGCTCACGACGAGCGGGTTCTGACCGCCTGCCGTTGCACTGGCAATCGCCTTTTCGTTCCACTGTGTGACGACATCGGCAGACGCAACCGCGGGCGCCAGGAGGAGGACAACGGTCGCGATTGCACCACGAAATCCGAACATCCTCGTCTCCCCGCAAGCCGCCAGGACGGCGCAGTCGGAACTCCTCCGACGCAGCATACTCCTCGCAGGCTTACCGATCTCATACCGATCCTTGCGCTGCGACGCTGGTCGATCGAGCAAGACTGCTACGTCATCGCTTGCTGTCTGCGCCTCGCGGGTCTAGAGTGCAAGCACACGCGCGTAGCCGGCCGCAGCGCGAGGGGGAGAAATGCCTTCCAGCTTCACCTACTGCACACTACCAGAGGGGGAGCGGTGAGCGCATTGCGAACGCCCGGTTGCAGCCGGCGCGAATTCCTCGCCCGCAGCTCCGCTCTCGGCGCCGCCATCCTGGGGGTTCCGGGCGTCGCCTCAGCAGAGCCTCCACCCGAGACCTCGAAGATCCGTCTGTACCACGCCCCGACCATCTGTCTGGCGCCGCAGTACGTCGCCGAAGAGTTGCTGCGCGCCGAGGGCTTTACCGACGTCGAATACACCACGCCCGAGGGTACCGCCACGATCGCCGACGAGATGGCGGAGGGAAGGATCGACATCGGGCAGAAGACGGCGGCCTATGTCGTACCGGTCTTGGACGCCGGAGTGCCGATCGTGGTGTTGGCGGGAGTCCACGCGGGCTGCTACGAGCTGTTCGGAAACGACAAGGTTCGCGAGGTCCGGGACCTGCGCGGGAAGTCCGTGGCCATCAGCGCGTTCGGCAGCTTCCGAACACATCTTCGTGTCCAGCATGGTCGCCTACGTCGGCATCGACCCGGGCAAAGAGATCAATTGGGTCTTCGGCAAGACGCTGCCGGCCACGATGGAGATCTTCGTGCGAGGGGAAAGCCGACGCTTTCCTTGCGTTCGCTCCGCAGCCGCAGGACCTCCGAGCGAGGAAGATCGGGCACGTGATCGTCGATACGACGCACGACCGGCCTGGGCGCCAGTACTTCTGCTGCGTCCTGGCTGCAATCGCGACTTCACGACGAAATACCCGGTGGCCACCAAGCGGGCACTGCGGGCGATTCCTCAAGGCGGCGGACATCTGCGCGCAGGAACCCGACCGCGCGGCGAGGTACCTGGTTGCGAAGGGATACGAGCCACGCTATGAGACCGCGCTGGAGATCCTCAAGAGCGCTCCCGTATGGACGATGGCGCGAGGCCGATCCGGAGGACACGCTGAGGTTCCACGCCCTGCGCCTGCGCGAAGTAGGCATGATCAAGTCGACGCCGCAGAAGCTCATCGCCCAAGGGACCGACTGGCGGTTTCTGAACGAGCTGAAGCAGGAGCTGAAGGCGTGACGGGGACAGCGCGTTGTAAGTGTAATGAGGGGGGCACACGAATGAGGTCCACGAGGGAGGCGATGAAATGACCGGCCCAGCGGGACGGAGCTACGGCAGACGCGATTTCCTGAGCCACGCTTCGGCGTTGAGCGCTGGTGTAGCGCTGGGGCTTCCGCGCTGGCGGCAGCCGAACCTCCGCCGGAGACGACGCAGAATCAGGCTCGTCCAGCTGCCCCACCATTTGTCAGGCTCCGGAGTACGTTGCCGAGGAGCTGCTGCGGAGCGAGGGATTCACCGACGTGCAGTACCTCAAGAAGCCGGGCGCGACGAGAGCGATCGAGACGGCTCTTGCATCGGGCGAAGCGGACATCAACATGCACTTCGCAGCGCCGCTGATCATTCGAGTCGACGCTGGAGACCCGATTACGATCCTTGCGGGAGTACATGTCGGCTGCTTCGAGCTGTTCGCGACCGAGCGCGTCGCGTCGCTCCGCGACCTGAGAGGCAAGACAGTGGCGATCCGGGAGCTGGGTGCCAGCAACCATGTGTTCCTCTCGAGCATGCTGGCCTACGTCGGCGTCGACCCGCGCAAGGATGTCAACTTCGAAACTCAGTCCATCCGCCGAGGCCATGCAGCTGCTGGCTGACGGGAAGGTCGATGCATTCCTGGGGTTCCCCCCTGAGCCGCAAGAGCTCCGCGCGCGGAAGATCGGTCACGTGGTCGTCAACAGCAGCGTGGATCAGCCTTGGTCTCAGTATTTTTGCTGCATGGTGGCGGGGAATAGGGAGTTCGTCCAGAGCCACCCGGTAGCGACCAAGCGAGCGCTGCGGGCGATTCTGAAGGCGGCCGACATTTGCGCCGCGGAGCCCGCGCGCTCGGCCAAGCTCCTCGTGGACGGCGGGTACACCAAGCGACTACGACTACGCGCTGCAGGCGGTGAAAGACATTCCCTACAACAAATGGCGCGAGTACGACCCGCAAGACACGATGCGCTTCTATGCCTTGCGGCTGCACGAGGTCGGCATGATTCAGGCGAGCCCGCAGAAGATCATCGCGCGAGGGACGCGACTGGCGGTTTCTTGAACGAACTGAAGCGGGAGCTGAAGGCGTAGTTCGGTGGAGAGGTGCCAACAACAACGAGAGGAAAGACTGCACGGAGAGGGTTGGGCGATTACAAAGGTTGCGAGCGACGCGACGTTTCTGACAGGGGCTTCAGTCACTGAGCGCGGCGGCCCTGCTCGGGCTACCGCGCCGAGCTGCGGCCGATGATCCTCCGCCCGAGACCACCCGCATACGGCTAGTAGCGAGATGAGGGTCTTTGCGCTGCGCCGCAGCTCATTGCCGAGGAGCTCCTGCACGCGGAAGGCTTTACTGAAGTGGAATACACTTCAGCGACCGTCATGGGTTGGCGACCGGCGAAAACGTGGCAACGGCGCCGTGGCCGACCTCGGCAGTAGCAACTTCGCCGCGCCGCTGCTGCATCCGTCGTGGACGCAGCGGCGAAGCTCAGTCGTTCTCGTCAGCGGTATTCACGTCGGATGCTACGAGCTGTTCGCAACTGAGCCACGTTCGCAAGATTACGCGATCTGCGCGGGAAGAGCGTCGCGGTAACCCGGAACTCGGCGTCATCTCACCACCTTTACCTGAGCTTTATGGTGGCGTACGTAGGGCTTGGATCCGACGCAGGGACATCAACTGGATTTCCGTCTCTCGGCCGGAGGCCATAGCGCCTGTTTGGCCGAGGGGAAGGTCGACGCTTATTTAGGCTTTCGCACCCGACCCGCAGGAGACTGCGCGCCAGAGGCGATCGGCCATGCTGTTGTCTGAACAGCAGCCTCGACCGCGCCCTGGTCTCAGTATTTTTGCTGCATGCTGGCCGGCAAATCGCGAGTTCGTGCGCAGTCATCCGGTAGCGACCAAGCGCGCGCTGCGGGCAATCATTAAGGCAACGGATTTGTGCGCAGCTGAACCGAGCGCGCGTCGCACGGTTTCTGGCGAGCTGAAAGCCTGAAGCATATGAACGCAACGCGTTGTTCATTGAGAGGGGGCTCAGATGAGTTCATCGAAGACAGCTGGATCCAGTCGACGGGTTTCTTAGCCCAGGCATCCGCCGTGGGAGCCGCAGCCATGCTAGGGGTCAACCGGCCGGCGCGTGCGGAGCCACCGCCGGAGACGAAGAAGATCCGCCTGGTGAAGATCCCGGCGATATGCCTAGCGCCGGAGTATGTCGCGGAGGACTTGTTGCGGCTGGAAGGGTTCTCCGAGGTGGAATACGTCGCTGTGGACACCCAAATCGTTTCCGACCTGCTGGCCGAGAACCGCGCCGATGTGACGGTGAGTTCACCACCTCAGTTGCTACCAGACCTCGACTCAGGAAAGCAAGTGATCGCGCTCGCTGGGATTCACGGGGGCTGCTATGAACTATTTGCGAATGAGCAGATCCGCTCCATCCGTGATCTGAAAGGTAAGCGTGTCGCCGTTGAGAAGATTGGAGACGGCGTCGAGTACTTTTATCTTGCCAGCATGGTGGCCTACGTCGGCATGGACCCACGTAAAGACGTCCAGTGGGTAGCCGGGGGCACGTTCGACGGGATGGTGGACCTGTTCATCGAAGGTAAAGCCGATGCAACCCTTGCCTTTCCACCACAGCCTCAGCAGCTGCGTGCGAAGAAGGTTGGTCGCGTCATTGTAAACACGGCGCAGGATCGTCCATGGTCGGAGTACTTCTGCTGCCTGATCAGCGCCCGCCCACAGTTCGTGAAGGGAGAACCCCGTCGCGACCAAGCGAGCCGTCCGAGCGATTCTGAAGGCCGCCGACATCTGTGCCAACGAGCCTGAGCGCGCTGCTCGCTACATCGTCGCCAAGGGGTACGAGCCGAGTTACGACGTGGCGCTGGAAGTCGTCAAATCACTCTCGTACAACCGCTGGCGTACGTATAACGTCGAGGACAGCCTTCGTTTTTTCGGCGTCCGGCTCACGAGGTCGGCATGATCAAGTCGGACCCGCAAGAAGCTCATCGCCCAGGGCACCGATTGGCGGTTTCTGAACGAGCTGAAGAAGGAGCTGAAGGCGTAATTCGGCAGGGTCGCTATCAACAACGAAGGAGAGACTGCAATGAGCGGTTCGCACTCCAGTCGATATGGATACCAGCGGCGCGACTTTCTGCGAGGGGCATCGTCTCTGGGCGCTGCGGCCCTGTTGGGGCTACCGGCGCCGGTTTCTGCCGAACCACCGCCCGAGACGAAGAAAATCCGGCTGGTTCACGCGCCAGCGATGTGTCTGGCGCCCCAATACATCGCAGAAGATCTGCTGCGCGCGGAAGGGTTCGCCGAAGTGGAATACGTTCCCGTACGGCCCCCATCCGGCGCCTACACGCGCGTATGGCTTGACGCCATGCTGGTCGAAGGAGTAGCCGACTTCAGTATGGGAGGGACGCCTGGGCACCTGTCGGCAGTAGACGCGAGCATGGATGCCAACGATGGCCTCGTTATGCTGGCCGGGATCCACGCTGGTTGCTATGAACTGTTCGGCAACAGCCGTGTCCACTCGATCCGCGACTTGAAGGGCAAGACTGTCGCGGTAACCCAGAACGGGGACGACCGCCTTTTCATCAGCAGCATGATGGCATACGTTGGTATGGACCCGACGAGGGACACCAATTGGGTGACCACTCCTATTGGTGACGAGCCGAAGCGTCTGTTCGTCGAGGGCAAGGTCGACGCATTCCTGGCTTTTCCGCCGGAGCCGCAGAAACTGCGCGCTGAGAAGATCGGGCGGGTATTTCTTAGCACCACCAACGACCGCCCATGGTCCCAGTACTTCTGTTGCATGGTTGCGGGCAATCGAGAATTTGTCCGCAAGCACCCCGTTGCTACCAAGCGCGTGTTGCGCGCCTATCTGAAAGCCGCGGACATCTGTGCCAACGATCCCCAGAGAGCCGCCCGGTACATGGTGGACAAAGGTTACATGCAGGAGTTCAAGTACGCGCTCGAAATCGTCACGGAGCTTCCCTATCGCCGGTGGCGCGAGGCGGAACCGGAGGATACGGTACGGTTCTACGCGCTGCGTCTCCAAGAAGTGGGGCTCATCAAGTCAAGCCCGCAGAAGATCATCGCCCAAGGCACGGATTGGCGGTATCTAAATGAGCTGAAGAAGGAGCTGAAAGCCTGAAGCATTGAACGCAACGCGTTGTTCATTGAGAGGGGGCTCAGATGAGTTCATCGAAGATAGCTGGATCAAGTCGACGGGTCTTCTTAGCCCAGGCATCCGCGGTGGGAGCCGCAGCGATGCTGGGGGTCAACCGGCCGGCGAGAGCGGAGCCGCCGCCGGAGACGAAGAGGATCCGTCTGGTAAAGATTCCGGCGATCTGTCTTGCGCCGGAGTATCTGGCCGAGGAGTTGCTGCGGCTGGAGGGGTTTTCCGAGGTCGAATACGTCGCTGTGGACACCCAGGTCATCCTTTCCGACCTGCTGACTGAGAACCGCGCCGACGTGACGGTCAGTACGCCGCCGAGCTTGCTCCCTGAGCTGGACGCTGGCAAACAACAGGTCGTTCTCGCTGGAATTCACGGCGGCTGCTACGAGCTATTTGCGAATGAGCAGATCCGCTCGATCCGTGATCTGAGAGGCAGGCGTGTCGCCGTTGAGGAGATTGGAAGCGGCATCGAGTACTTCTATCTGGCCAGCATGGTGGCCTACGTCGGCATGGACCCACGTAAGGACGTCCAGTGGGTAGCCGGGCACACGTTCGACGGGATGGTGAACCTGTTCGTCGAAGGTAAAGCCGATGCAACCCTTGCCTTTCCGCCGCAGCCTCAGCAGCTGCGCGCGAAGAAGATTGGACGCGTCATTGTGAACACGGCGCAGGATCGTCCATGGTCGGAGTACTTCTGCTGTCTGATCAGCGCCCGCCCACAGTTCGTGAAGGAGAACCCCGTCGCCACCAAGCGAGCCGTTCGAGCGATTCTGAAGGCCACCGACATCTGTGCCAACGAGCCTGAGCGCGCTGCTCGCTACATCGTCGCCAAAGGATACGAGCCGAGTTACGACGTGGCGCTGGAAGTCGTCAAATCACTCTCGTACAACCGCTGGCGTACGTATAACGTCGAGGACAGCCTTCGCTTCTTCGGCGTCCGGCTTCACGAGAGCGGGATGATCAAGTCCGACCCGAACAAGCTCATCGCGCAGGGGACCGATTGGCGGTTTCTGAACGAGCTGAAGCGAGGAGCTGAAGGCGTAGCAGCGAGTGGCTGGTGACGATTGCGACGAGTGACAGAGAATCAGTAAGCTGCAATCTCTTTACCGGAGGTACTCGAATGAGTGGATCAATCAGGAAGCTACACCGGCGAGATTTCTTGCCCACGCTTCAACGATAGGGGCCGCCGGCCTGCTCGGGTTACCGCGCATCGCCGCGGCAGGCCGCCGGAGACGACCAGGATCCGCTTCGCTTACACTGCCTCGATCTGCCTGGCTCCGTCGTATCTCGCCGAGGAGACTGCTGCGTCTCGAAGGGTTTTCGGAAGTCGAGTACGTGAAAAGGCCACCCGGCGTCCGGCTCTACATGCTAGCGGAAGGTAGGCGGACGGCTCTGGACAGATGCAGGGGACCATCTCCCGGCCGTCGATGCTGGCCGGCCCATCGTGCTGCTCGGCGGAGTTCATTCAGGCTGCTATGAGCTGTTCGGCAATGGACGCGTCCCCGCGATCCGCGACCTCAAGGGAAAGACCGTAGCCATCAGCTCGATGGGAGCAGCGGATCACGTATTCATAGCAAGCATCTTGGCGTACGTGGGCATGAACCCGGGCAAGGACGTCAACTGGGTCACCACCGGATCGATTCCCGAGACGATGCGCTTCTTCGTGGAGGGCAAGGCCGACGCTTTCTCGCCTTTCCGCCGCAACCGCACGAGCTGCGGGCGCAAGAAGATCGGCCGGGTCATCGTCGACACGGCGGTGGATCGGCCCTGGTCTCAGTACTTCTGCTGCATGGTCGCGCCAACCGGGACGTTCGTCCAGCGCTATCCGGTTGCGACAAAACGGGCCCTGCGAGCGATTCTCAAGGCGGCCGACATCTGCGCCACAGGACCGCGAGCGAGCTGCCCGATACCTGGTGGATAAGGGCTACGAGCCGCGTTACGCGATGGCGCTGGAAGTGCTGAAAGGGCTTCCCTACAACCGCTGGCGCGAGGCCGACCCGGAGGACACGGTGCGCTTCCATGCGCTGCGCCTGCACGAGGTCGGAATGATCAAGTCAGACGCCGCAGAAGCTCATCGCCCAGGGCACCGATTGGCGGTTCCTGAACGAGCTGAAGAAGGAGCTGAAGGCTTGAGGCAAGGAGTGAGGCGTGGCATGCGGGGACAAACCATGACAGCTCTGAGCGAGGTGGCCCCCTTCGTAACCTTCCCCCGCAAGCGAGGGAAGGGAACCCTGCGGGATCTCGCTTGACCGCCAAGTTGCTAAGTCTATCGCGGCGGCACGCCCTCGTGCTCGGCGGGCTCGCGCTCGCGGGCTGGGTTCCGCCGGGACTCGCGCACAAGCCCAAGGCCGAGGCCCGCTTGCCCAAGATCAGCCCGGCCCCCGAGTTCACGCTCACAGACCAGGACGGCAAGGCGGTTTCGCTGAAGGACCGGCGCGGTGAAGTTGTGGCGGTGACTTTCATCTACGCGAGCTGCGTGGACACCTGTCCGCTGCTCACCGCCAAGCTCGTGCGCATCCAGCGTAAACTCGAACCGAAGGCCGCATCGAAGGTGTTCTTCACCGCCATTACCGTGGACCCGGAGCGGGATACGCCCGAGGTCCTCAAGCGTTACGGACAAGCGCATGGGGCAGATAGTGCACACTGGGCGTTTCTCACCGGGACGGCGGAGCAGATCGACGACGTCACAAAGCGCTATGGCATCTACCGCAAGAAGCAGCCCAATGGCGACGTCGATCACACGTTTCTAACCTCGATCATCGACCGCTCCGGGACCTTGCGCGTGCAATACCTGGGCTGGCGCTTCGATCCGAACGAGTTTCTCGGCGACTTGAGGTCACTGCTACGCGAGCCCCGATCCGGATGACGCGGTGGTTGCCCCGGCTGGTTGCCCGGGTGCGCGCCTCCGTCCATACCAAACTGTTAGCGGCATTCCTCGCGATGGTCGCGCTGTTGATCGCGGCTGGCGGCGTCGGGCTGCGCGCTCTCGGCGACGTGAACAAACGCGCCGAGGACCTCGTCACGCTTCAGCGCAAGATCGCCGCGTATCGCCAGCTCCAGCACGACACAACCGGCCAGCTCTACAGCGTCGCGCTGGCCCTGTTGAAGCCTGAAGAGCGGACGCTGGAGGCCACGCTTCGGCAGCTCAACCAGTTCGGATACGACCTCGACCGGCTCCAGTTCGTCGCCAAGGACGAGATCGAGCTGCTCGGACGCGTGCGCACGGACCACGAAGAGTTCACCAGGGTCGTGACTCAGGTGATCGACCTCATCCGGCAAGGACAGGCCGCGCAAGGACGGGAGCTTCAGCTCTCGCAGGCGACCCCTCTCGCCAACCGGCTCGAGCGGCTCACCAACGAGCTGGTGAACAAGGCCGAGGCCGACATGGTTGCCAGCGCAGAGGCGAGTCACGAAGCGTTCGTGGGCTCTCAGCGGGCGGTGATCGCGTTCGCTGTGATGAGCATCCTACTCGCGCTCGTGCTCGGGTACGCGATATCCTGGTCCGTGATCGGACCGGTGCAGCAGATGGATGAGCGGCTGCGACAGATCGGAGCTGGAGACTTCGCGGCCCGGATCGAGGTCCCGAACCGCGACGAGCTGGGCGCCTTGGCCGCCGACATCAACCGGATGAGCGACGAGCTGGGCCGGCTGTACCGCCAGCTGGAAGCGGCGAGCCGCCACAAATCCGAATTCCTCGCCAATATGTCGCATGAGCTGCGCACCCCGCTCAACGCGATCATCGGCTTTTCCGAGGTGCTCGAGGCTCTGATGTTCGGAGAGCTGAACGCCAAGCAGGCCGAGTATGTGCACGACATCCACAGCTCGGGCCGGCATCTGCTCTCGCTGATCAACGATATTCTCGACCTTTCCAAGATCGAGGCCGGAAAGGTGGCGCTTGAGCCGGCGCCTTTCCATCTGTCCACCGCCATGGAGGGCGCGCTTACTCTGATACGGGAGCGCGCCGCCCGCCATGGCATTGGCGTGAAGCTGGAGGTCGACGAGCGGCTGAGCGAGATCGTCGCAGACGAGCGCAAGGTGCGCCAAGTCTTGCTCAACCTTCTCTCGAATGCGGTAAAGTTCACACCGGATGGCGGGCAGATCGACGTGCAGGCTGCCCTGGTCGATGGTACGGTCGAGGTTTCGGTCAAAGATACCGGCATCGGGATCGCGCCGCAGGACCAGGAGGCGATCTTCGAGGAGTTCCGGCAGGTGGGAGACAACGCAATGCACAAGCGCGAAGGCACGGGTTTGGGTCTGACGCTCGCGCGCAAGTTCGTCGAGCTGCACGGCGGGCGCATCCGCGTCCAGAGCGAGCTTGGCAAAGGGTCGACTTTCACCTTCTCGCTGCCATCGCAGTCATGAGCGGGCATCTGATCCTGATCGTCGAGGACAACGAGCTGAACCGCAAGCTCGTACGCGACGTGCTCCAGGCGAAGGGCTACAGAACGCTCGAGACCGAGACCGCCGAGGAAGGGTTGCGGTTGGCTCGGGAGCATCGGCCCGCACTCGTGCTGATGGACATCCAGCTGCCGGGCATGAACGGCATCGAGGCGCTCGGCGAGCTGCGTGCAGACCCGTCGACGCGGGCCATTCCGGTCATCGCGGTCACCGCATCGGCAATGACGCAGAACCGTCAGCAGATTATGGCCGCGGGCTTCGACGGCTACCAGCCGAAACCGATCAACGTTGCGAAGTTCCTCGATGCCGTCCGGCAGACGCTCGAGCGGGGTTCGGATTCAGAGGCCGCGTCCTGAGTGAGCGAGCCGGCAAAGATTCTGGTGGTCGACGACCAGCCTCAGAACGTCAAGCTGCTGGCCGATCTGCTCGGCGCCAAGGGCTACACGGTGTTAACCGCCGCGTCGGGGGCCGACGGGCTCGATCAGGTGAGCAAAGGGCACCCGGACCTCGTGCTGTTGGACGTCGTGATGCCGGGGATGACGGGCTACGAAGTGTGCCGGCGCATCCGCGCGAGCCCCGACACCGCGATGCTGCCAGTGGTGATGGTGACCTCGCTCGACCCCGGTGAAGAGCGCATCAAAGGACTCGATGCCGGAGCCGACGACTTTCTGACCAAGCCGGTCAATCACGCCGAGCTGCTCGCCCGCGTGCGCTCGCTGCTGCGCATCAAGGCGCTGCATGTGCAACTGGAGGAGGCTAACCGTACGCTCGAGCAGCGCGTGCAGGACCAGGTCCAGCAGCTCGAACGCCTCGGACGGCTCAAGCGCTTCTTTTCGCCTCAGCTCGCCGAGCTGATCCTGGCCGGGGGCACCGAAGATCCGCTCAAGAGCCATCGCCGAGAGGTGACCGTGGTGTTCCTCGATCTACGCGGTTTCACTTCGTTCGCGGAGACCGCCGAGCCCGAGGAGGTCATGAGTGTGCTGCACGAATACCACACCGAGATGGGGCGGGTGATCCTCGCACACGGGGGAACGCTGGAGCGCTTCGCCGGCGACGGCATGATGGTGTTCTTCAACGACCCGGTGCCGGTACCCGACGCGCCGGAGCGCGCGGTGCGAATGGTTCTGGCGATGCACGCAGCGGCTCCCGGAGATGGCCGGGAAGTGGCGCAAGCGCGGCTTCGACCTCGGGTTCGGGGCCGGCATCGCGCAAGGTTACGCGACAATCGGCGCGGTAGGCTTCGAGGGGCGCTGGGACTATGGAGCGATCGGAACCGTGACGAACGTCGCGGCTCGCCTGTGTGCCGAAGCGAAACCGGGTCAGACGCTGATCGCGCAGCGCGTGTACGCATCGGTGGAGGACCTGGTGGAAGTGGAACCGGTAGGCGAGCTCCCGCTCAAAGGTCTGCTGAGACCGGTTGTCGCCTTCAACGTTCTGCGGCTCAAACGCTGAGCGGGTGCCCGGGCATCAGCTTGTACGGATGCTCCCAGCCCGGCAGCGCCGCTATGCGCTCCAGCCATGGGCCGATGTTGGGATAGTCTGTCCAGCTCACACCGAACTCATCCGGCCAATAGAGATAACCGCACATCGAAAAATCGGCGATGGTGGGGGCTTCGCCAAGCACGAACGCCCTCGAAGCCAGGTGCTGATTGACGATGGTCAGCGCGCTCTTGACGCGCCCGCGCAGAAACTCGGTCACTGGCGTCTCGCCGGTTTTCGCGAACAGGATGAGATAGCGCAGGGTCGCGATGTAGCTCGTCAGCTTGTGGTTGTCGAAGAGAAGCCAGCGCAAGATCTCGCGCCTGGTATCGTCGCTGTGCCCGCCAAACCGCCGGAAGGTGTGGGCGAGGTAGTCCAGGATTACACCGGACTGGCTCAGCCGCTTGCCGTTGTGCTCCAGTACCGGCACCTCGCCCATCTCGTTGATGGCGCGAAACTGCGGGGTCCGCGTCTCGCCCTTGAAGAAATCCACGAACCGGGGCGCCCAGTCGGCCCCGCACAGATTGAGCATCAATGCTGCCTTGTAGGCATTGCCTGACTGCGCGAAGCAGTACAGCGTGTATTCGGCCACGGCGGATGACCCGGCGTTCAACAGCTCAGCCTGGGTTGCTTTCGCGGCCGACCACGCGCCGCAGCCCGGCTGGATCCTTGATGTGGATGTTCTTCTGCACGACCGAGATGAGGGAGTCGTCCTGGAAGCGCGACAGCACGCGGCTCACCGTCTCCAGCTTGAGTCCCAGGTAGCTGCCGATCTCCTCGCGGGTCATGCGGAGATTGAACTCGTTCGGTGAATAACCGCGCGTCACCAGCCGTTGCGAAAGGCTGAGCAGGAAGGCGGCGAGGCGCTCCTCGGCGCGCATGCTGCCGAGCAGCATCATGACGCCGTGCTCGCGCACGATCTCGCGGCTCATGACCTTGTGGAAATGGCGCTGCAGGACTTCCATCTCGCGGCTCAGGTGCTCCAACCGCGCGAAGGGGATGACGCAAACCTCGCTGTTCTCCAGGGCCACCGCGTCGCACGTATGCCGCTCGGTCCCGATGCCGTCCAGGCCGATCAGCTCGCCCGTCATCTGGAAGCCGGTGACCTGTTCGCGCCCGTCCTCCAGCAGCACCTTGGTCTTGAAAAAGCCCGCTCGCACCGCGTACAGGGAGTCGAAAGGGTCATTGGCCCGGAACAGATATTCGCCGCGCTTGACGGGGCGGCGCACGAGCACCAGTTTCTCCAGCCGGTCCATCTCGTCGCTGGACAGCCCCATCGGGAGGCACAGCTCGCGCAGAGAGCAGCTTGAGCAGGTGGCCTTGAGACGCGGGAGGTTGAACTCGCCGGTCGGGACCGTGGCGTTCGCCGGTTTTGCCTGCATGGGGCGGATATCGCTTTTGATCTGGGTCAACCAGTCGGTTTCGGGCGGTGGCACAGTGGCCGTTAGCCGAAGGGAAAACAGCAACGGCATGCAGACGAGCCAGCCCAGCCAAATGGTGTCGACGGAGCTTCTTCAGCGTTTCGATGTGGCCGGCCCGCGCTATACGTCGTATCCAACCGCGGACCGCTTCATCGAGGCCTTCAACGCTGACACCTACCGTACCTGGCTCGAAAAACGGTCGCTAGGCCGTATACCACGCCCGCTTTCATTATATGTCCACCTCCCCTTTTGCGGAAGCATCTGCTACTACTGCGCCTGCAACAAGGTGGTAACGCGAAGCCGTGGCCGCTCCGCGAAGTACGTGAACTATCTCGTGCGCGAGACCGGCATGCAGAGCGAACTGCTGGAAGGCGGGCGCGACGTGGTTCAGATGCACTGGGGCGGCGGGACGCCAACCTTCCTGTCGCACGCCGAGCTTGCGGAGATCATGCGCGTCATCCGGAGCCTGTTCCGGCTGGACGAGAAGGGGGAGTTTTCCATCGAGATCGACCCCCGCGCGCTGCAGGCGGACACGCTCGAGTTGCTCCGCGGGCTCGGCTTCACCCGCATCAGCCTGGGCGTGCAGGACTTCGATGCAGACGTGCAGCGCGCAGTTCACCGCGTCCAGAGCGAGGAGCAAACGCTGGAGGCGATGGCGCAGGCTCGCCGGCTGCAGTTTCGCTCGATCAACGTGGACCTGATCTACGGACTGCCCAAGCAGCATGTGGTGAGCTTCAACCGCACACTGGAAAAGGTGATCGACAGCGCACCGGACCGCATCGCCCTATACAACTACGCGCACGTACCCGAGGTTTTCAAGCCGCAGCGGCGCATCGACGAAGCTGATCTGCCCAGCGCCGAAACGCGGTTGCAGCTGCTGTCGCTCGCGATCCGGCGCCTGACGGGTGCCGGCTACGAGTACATCGGGATGGACCACTTCGCGCGTCCCGACGACGACTTGGCACTCGCCCAGCGCCAGGGGCGGCTGCAGAGGAATTTCCAGGGCTATTCGACGGGCGCCGAGTGCGATCTCATCGGCCTGGGTATCTCGGCCATCGGCCAGGTGGGGCCGACCTATAGCCAGAACGTCAAGAGCCTGGAAGAGTACTATGACAGATTGGATCGGGGCATATTGCCGATCCTGCGTGGGGTCGAACTGAGTGCGGACGACCTGGTGCGTCGAGCTGTGATACAAAGCCTGATGTGCCGCTTCGAGATGCCGATCGAGTCGCTCGAGATCGCGCACCTGATCGAGTTCGGCAAGTACTTCGCAACGGAGATAGCCGACCTGCAGGCGTTCCAGGAAGCGGGTCTGTTGACGCTGGATGACCAATGGCTCTCGGTGACCCCTCTGGGGCGCTTCTTCATTCGCAACATCTGCATGGTGTTCGACCGCTATCTGCGCCAGGGCCGCGAGCGGGCGCGCTACAGCAAAGCAGTGTAACAGTCGCTCACCGATGTTGAGTCTCGCGATCATGGGAGCCGTGCTGCTGACCGGCCTCCTGGGCGGCGTGCACTGCGCGGGGATGTGCGGCGGCATCGTCGCCGCGTTGTCCGGCCAGGTGCCGGCGGGAACACGGCAGTGGCCGCTTCATCTGTCCTACAACCTCGGGCGCATCACGAGCTACGCTGTGGCCGGCGCGGCGGCAGGTGCCATCGGCAGCTTGGGTTTGTTGCTGGATGGAATGCTGCCGGTGCAACTCGCCTTATACGTCATAGCCAATCTGTTGCTCATCGCACTGGGGCTGTACCTGGCCGGGATCTCGAGTGCCGTGGCACGGTTGGAACCCATCGGGATGGCAGCGTGGCGGCGCCTGCAGCCGCTGACCCGCCGCTTCCTGCCCGCGAGCACGGTACCGCGCGCTTTCGGCCTGGGCCTGCTGTGGGGATGGCTGCCTTGCGGTCTGGTCTACAGTGTTCTCGCCACCGCGTTGTTGTCGGGCGATGCGCTCACCGGCGCCGCGATCATGTTCGCCTTCGGGTTGGGCACGCTCCCGAACTTGATGGCAGCAGGACTGCTCCTGCGGCACTTCAGATCGCTGGCCGCAGCCAAGCCGGTGCGCGTGGCGTCGGGTGCGCTGGTGCTGGGGTTCGGGGTTTACGGGCTGGCCAATGCCGCAACGCTGTCGGCGCACATCAAGGCGGGCATCTTGTGCTTTGGGTAATCTTCACCGCTTAACCTCGCCCACCCTTTCCAGCTTGCGCGTCAGCGCTGCGGATGCGCACCGGTTGCCCAGACCGGGGAAAGCCCCTATAATCCGCGCCTCTTCCGGGCCTCGACATGGCTCCGGCATACAGGCTCCAAACCTTGCCCCACCGTTTCGCACGCGGGGGGCTTATCCATAAGGAGATGCGATGCGACATTACGAGATCGTCTTCATCGTCCATCCCGATCAGAGCGAGCAGGTGCCCGCCATGATCGAGCGCTACAGGGGGATGGTCACCGCCCGCAGCGGCCGCATCCACCGGCTGGAAGACTGGGGGCGGCGCCAGATGGCCTATCCCATCCAGAAGATGCACAAAGCCCACTACGTTCTGATGAACGTGGAATGCGACCAGGAAAGCCTGGACGAGTTGGAGCACGCGTTCCGCTTCAACGACGCGGTCCTGCGCCACTTGACGGTCAACATGAGCGGCCCGGTGACGGAGCCCTCGCCCATGATGCGGCAGGAGAAGGCGCGCGCGGCGTCCGCTGGCGGCGATCAGCTCCGACAACCGCAGGAGCCGCAGCCCGCTGTTCAGAGCAGCGCAGCTAGTGCATGACAACGAGGTCGAGCTGAGCGGTCAGGTGGTCGGGCGCGAAGCGCTGAGATATACGCCGGCCGGCATCCCGATCCTGGCTTTCACCGTCAAGCACGAGTCCATGCAGGTCGAGGGCGGCATCTCCAGGCAGGTGGGCTTCGAGGTTGAAGCGATGGCAGTGGGCGAGGTAGCCCAGCGGATGGATGCGGATGCCTTACAGGCTGGACGCAACGTCCGCCTGCAAGGCTTTCTGGCCAGCCGCAGCCGGCTCAGCACGCGGCTCGTGCTGCACGTGAACCGATTCGAATTCGAGTAGAGGAAACGATCATGGCATTCGGTGGTAGCAGATTCGGAAGCAAATCCAAGGACAAGCGCAAGGAAAACGATCGCAGCTTCCGCCCGCTGTTCAAGCGGCGCAAGTTCTGCCGCTTCACGGCGGAAGGCATCAAGGAGATCGACTACAAGGACGTCGAGCTGCTGAAGGACTTCATCAACGAGAACGGCAGGATCATCCCGGCGCGTATTACCGGCACCAAGTCGCACTATCAGCGCCAGCTCTCGGTCGCCATCAAGCGCGCGCGCTTCCTGGCGCTGATGCCCTACACCGACCTGCACTGAGGAGGCTGGCCATGCAAGTGATCCTGCTGGAGAAGCTCGCCAACCTGGGGCAGCTCGGCGACATCGTCAAGGTGAAGCCCGGGTACGCCCGCAACTACCTCATCCCTAACGGTAAAGCCAAGCGCGCCACAGAGGCCAACGTCGCCGAGTTCGAGCGGCGCCGCGCCGAGCTGGAGAAGGCGCAGAGCGAGGTAATGACCGCGGCGCAGGCGCACGCTGCAAAGCTCGAGGGGTTGGCGATCCAGGTCACGCAGAAAGCCGGCGTGGATGGCCGCCTGTTCGGGTCCGTCACCAACTACGACATTTCCGAGGCGCTCAAGACAAAGGGCTTCGAGGTGCCGAAGGCTGCAGTGCGGCTCCCGCATGGGCCGCTCAAGCAGGTGGGCGATTATGAGATCACCCTGGACCTGCATACCGATGCGAAGGCGCACATCAAGGTTTCGGTGCTGGGCGAGCAGTAAGTCGCCGCGCGACAACGAATCGAAGGGAGCCGGCGCACGCCGGCTTTTTTTGTTTGTGCGATGGTTTGGTCGCGCGCGTACAATTCGGTGGAGTTGAGGTGCGCCATCGAATGCCTGATCCTACCTGACACCTGATACCTGACTCCTGCCGTGGCCCAATCCGTCTCCCAGATCATCCAGGACGCGCAGGTCGAGATCCTGAAGCTGCCGCCGCACTCCCTGGAGGCCGAGCAGTCAGTGCTGGGCGGGTTGATGCTGGACAACACGGCGTGGGATCGCGTCGCGGATCTCATGACCGAGAGCGACTTCTACCGCGCCGACCATCGTCTGATCTATCGCCATATCTCCAAGCTGATCGAGCAAAACAGACCGGCCGACGTGGTGACGGTGGCCGAGAGCCTGGAGTCGACCAAGGATTTGCCCACGGTGGGTGGGCTTCCCTATCTCAGCGCGCTGGCCGGAAACACGCCCTCGGCAGCAAACATCCGCCGCTACGCGGAGATCGTTCGGGAACGCGCAATCCTGCGGCGTCTGGCCGAGGTGGGCACGCAGATCGCCGACACCGCCTACAACACCATGGGACGCGACGCAACGCAGATTCTGGACGAGGCCGAGTCCAAGGTGTTCGAGATTGCGGAGCAGGGCGCGCGCGGACGTCAGGGCTTCCAGGAGATGCCGCCGCTGCTGACTCGCGTCGTGGAGCGCATCGACTTGCTCTACAACCGCCAGGGGGACAGCGACGTCACCGGCGTGGCTACCGGTTTCATCGATCTGGACCGCATGACGTCGGGACTGCAGCCGGGCGATTTGATCATCATCGCCGGTCGCCCGAGTATGGGGAAGACCTCGCTGTCCTTGAATATCGCTGAGCATGCGGCGTTGGTGTCGGGCCTGCCCGTCGGTGTGTTCAGCATGGAGATGGCGGCCACCCAGCTCGTCATGCGCATGATCGGCTCGGTCGGGAAGCTCGACCAGCACAAGCTGCGCACCGGTCGACTGCACGACGACGACTGGCAGCGCCTGACACACGCGGTGGGGAAGCTCAATGAAGCGCCGATCCACATCGACGAGACGGCGGCGCTCAATCCGCTGGAGCTGCGCGCGCGGGCGCGACGCCTGCATCGACAGTACAAGAAGCTTGGCCTGATCGTGGTCGATTACCTGCAGCTGATGTCGGCTTCGACGACCGGCGAGAACAGAGCGACGGAGTTGTCGGAGATCTCGCGTTCCATGAAGTCTCTGGCGAAGGAGCTGGACTGTCCAGTCGTGGCGTTGTCGCAGCTCAACCGCAGCCTCGAGCAAAGGCCGAACAAGCGTCCGGTGATGTCGGATCTACGCGAATCGGGCGCTCTTGAACAGGACAGCGACGTCATCTTGTTCATCTACCGCGACGAGGTCTACAACCCCGAGACTGCCGACAAGGGCGTGGCCGAGGTCATCATCGGCAAGCAGCGCAACGGCCCGATCGGCACGGTGAAGCTTGCGTTCCTGGGCGAGTACACCAGGTTCGAGAACTTGGCCGATCCGACGCGCTATTGAGGTGGCGAAACCGACGAGACTTTGACCGCTCGATCCGCAGGATTCTTGAAAGACCTGCTCACACCGTGCTCAACGGATCACCTCGTCGGCGCGGGTCAGGATCGACTGCGGAACCGTAAGCCCGAGCGCCTTCGCGGTTCTCAGATTGACGACAAGCTCGAGCTTGGTCGGTTGCTGGACCGGCAGATCGCCTGGCTGCGCGCCCTTCAGGATGCTATCGACGTACCCGGCCGATCGGCGCCACTGGTCAGTGTAGTCCACACCATAGGACATCAGTCCGCCGTATTCGGCGAAGACCCTCGTGCCATAAATGGCCGGTAGCCGAGCTTTGGATGCCAGTTCAGCCAGGCTCATCAGGTGGGCGAAGAAGAGAGGGTTTTCGATTAGGTACAACGCCTGGACTCGCGCTCGACTGACAGCTGAGAACGCTCCATCGAACTCATCAGGCGTACTGCGTGGGCACGAACTTCAGACTCTATCGACAACGACGCTGCCGCATGCTTGAGATCGCTCAACGAACCTCGCCTGCGGTGGCGTGAGGGGTGTGTCCGGATTCCATAGGACGGCGACGCGGGTCAGGCGTGGGACTGTTTCCTTGAGCAGTTGCAGACGCTTCCCGGCGCAAGTTCGCTCGGTCATTCGACGACAGCCCGGTGATGATTTCCGGCTGGGTGTGCAAGGTTCGTGCACCAAGCCAGCACGCGACTGGATCGGACGTTCACGACGACGATGGGAACGGTGGACGTAGCACGCTTGACCGCCATGGGCAGCAGCGGTTCCCGTGACGACGATCACATCTGCTCTGAGCCTGGACGAGCTCGTCGGCATCAGCGCCTGGTAGATCGATCGGGATGGCCTTGCGCTGTCCGGAACCTTTCGATCCGAGGTTGCTCCCTTCCGACCATACCCTAACTCGCTGCAGTCGCTTGCCGCAACGCCTCGACGATCGGGTCGTTGGAACCGGCAGCACCGGTAAGCACGACCCATGAGCACGGAACCGTGCTCGGATGCTGCGCTCGTGCGGCGGTCGAGCCGACAGCGACGCAGCCCGAGCAGCAGAAGAATCAAGACGCCGATCGCATCACATCGCCTACCGGATGACAGTGGCGGTGAATAGCCAACCCTAACATACGCGGCTCCTCGCGGTCAGTCGTCGACAGTGGGATGCTCTTTCCGCGTTGACGGTATGCACGGATGTGCATACACTGTGCGCGGTGGACTTCGAATGGGATTCCGCGAAAGCCGCTGCCAACATCCGAAAGCACGGGATCGATTTCGCAGACGCTGTTGGAGTATTTGATGACCCCTTTGCCCTCTCGAAGACGGAGCCCGACGAAGACGAAGCCCGGTACGTCGGTATCGGATCGGACATGCTCGGCCGTGTTCTCGTCGTGATCTACACCCACCGCGCCGAACGGATACGCATCATTTCCGCACGCCGCGCAACGCCCTCCGAGCGCAGGGCATACGAAGCAGGTCTACCATGAAGCGAGAGTACGACTTTTCCAACGCGAAACGCGGCGCGATCGTTCCCGCAGGCAAAGGCAAAACCAGGATCACGATCCGCATCGACGACGACATCCTGGATTGGTTCCGAGCGCATGTCCACAAGCAGGGCGGCGGCAGCTATCAGACACTGATCAATGCTGCTCTGCGCGAGTACATCACTCGAAGCGAGGACCTCTTGGCAGAGACGATCCGGCAGGTGGTCCGCGAAGAGATAGCTCCGTATGTGGCTGCGATCGAATCACGGACCGTAAGGCGGACGAAAAAACGCCACGGGACGGCATAGCGTTAACCGACGAGTCTGTTGTATCGACGATGAGACATACGCGAAGATCACCGACTGCCACGTCAACATCTGGGAGGACAAGCACCTGCTGCCGGCGTTCGCGGAGCAGACTGCGTCCGCCCGCCCGGGATCGGTCGGGCTCAAGGCCGATGCGGACACGCTCTACCGCGCAATGGCCGACGTGGACAAGGCCATCATCTTCTCGCTGCGCTACGGCGACTCGGCTGGAATCGACGGCGACGACGAGGTCACCGCCGCGGCCGTGCGCAAAGTATCCGGACAAGTTCGTCGGCTTCGCCTGCGTCGATCCGCGCCGGCCCGATTGCATGGAGCTGCTGCGGCATGCGATCGAGGATCTCGGCCTCAAGGGCGTCAAGTACGGGCCCATCTACAACGGCGTGCACCTGAACGACCCGCGCATGGAGCCGATCTACCAGTATTGCGTCGCCCGGGACCTGCCGCTGACCATGCACATGGGCACGACGTTCGCCCGCAATGCGCCAGCCGAGCTGGGGCGACCGATCTATGTCGACGATGTGGCGCGCCGACATCCAGACTTGAAGATGATCATGGCCCACATGGGCCACCCGTGGTACGAGGAGTGCATCATCGTTGCGCGCAAGCAGCCCAACGTGTACTGCGAGGTCTCGGCTATCTTCTACCGTCCCTGGCAGTTCTACAACGTGCTTGCGCTGCGCGGAGGAATACCGGATCGCGGACCGCGACAAGATCTTCTGGGGAACGGACTTTCCGTTCTCGGAGGTGGGAGAGTCGATCGAGGGGTTGCGCAACGTCAACCGGATCGTCGAGAACAGCGGCTTACCGCGCGTGTCGCAGGAGACCATCGACCGGATCCTGTATTCCAATCCATTCGCGCACTGGTGGCACCAGCCGGTGCCCAGGTAGCTTCTACAGAATCTCCGCCGCGTGATCGGCGAGCCGCGAGCGCTCGCCGCGCAGCAGCGTCACGTGGCCGCCGTGCGACCAGCCCTTGAAGCGATCTACCACGTAGGTCAGGCCCGAGCTGCCCTCGGTCAGATACGGCGTGTCGATCTGCGAGATGTTGCCGAGGCACACCACCTTGGTGCCGGGGCCGGCGCGGGTGATCAGCGTCTTCATCTGCTTGGGCGTGAGGTTCTGCGCCTCGTCGATGATCAGGAACTTGTTGATGAAAGTGCGTCCGCGCATGAAGTTCAGCGACTTCACCTTGATGCGGGAGCGGATGAGATCGCGGGTGGCGGCGCGCCCCCATTCGCCGGCATCCTCGTCGGTCTTGTTGAGCACGTCCAGGTTGTCCTCCAGCGCGCCCATCCAGGGCGTCATCTTCTCTTCCTCGGTGCCGGGCAGGAAGCCGATGTCTTCGCCCACCGGCACCGTGACGCGGGTCATGATGATCTCGGAGTAGGTCTTGTCCTCCAGCGTCTGCATCAAGCCCGCGGCGAGCGTCAGCAGCGTCTTGCCGGTGCCGGCCTGGCCCAGAACCGTCACGAAGTCGACGTCTGGGTTCATCAGCAGGTTCAGCGCGAAGTTCTGCTCGCGGTTGCGCGCCACGATGCCCCAGACGCTGTTGCGCTGGTGGGCGTGGTCGATCAGCGTCTGCAGGATCGCGGTCTTGCCGGACTGCTCCTTGACCTGCGCGTAGAAGGGACGCTCGGCCTCCTGGTAGACGAACTCGTTGACAAGCCAGCCGGAGCACAAAGGCCCGTGTACCCGGTAGAAGGTGCGGCCTGCCTGCTGCCAGGATTCCATCTCCTTCCCGTGGCTGTCCCAGAAATCCGCCGGCAGCTCGCTGACCCCGGTGTACAGCAGATCGGTGTCCTCGAGGACCTTGTCGTTGAAATAGTCCTCGGCGGCAAGGGCGAGCGCGCGTGCCTTGATGCGCATGTTGATGTCTTTGCTGACCAGGATCACGTGGCGCTTGGGGTGGAGCTCGGCGAGATGGCGCACCACGCCCAGAATCTGATTGTCGGCCTTGCTGGTGGCGAGGCTCGCGGGCAGCTCGCCGTTGATCGCGTTGGTCTGCAGGAACAGGCGGCCGGTCGCCTCCTTGGCGCCGTGCAGCTCGAGCGCGATGCCGTGCTCGATGTCGTGTCCTGCGCGATTGAGCAGTTCGTCGAGAAACCGGCTGACCTGACGCGCGTTGCGCGCCACTTCGGACATGCCCTTCTTGTTGGCGTCCAGCTCCTCCAGCGTCGCCATGGGCAGGTAGATGTCGTGCTCCTGGAAGCGGAACAGACTGGTGGGATCGTGCATCAGGACGTTGGTGTCGAGCACGAACAGCTTGGTGCCCGGGTGCAGTCGGGTGACCGAGGCGGGTTTGCGTTGGGCCATCTGGCGTCAGAGGTCAGGGATTAGCTGTGAGGGATCAGCATGCCAAGCCGTTGAACCGGCTAAAGCGTTTTGACGAATTGGAGAACGGCTCGCGCATGCTCGGGGACCTTGACCCCGCGCCATTCCTTCCTGAGGTATCCGTCCTTGTCGATGACGAACGTGCTGCGCTCGATGCCGCGCACCTGCTTGCCGTACATGTTCTTCATCTTCATCACCCCGAACATCTCGCACAGGCGCTCCTCGGGATCGGACAGCAGCTCGAACGGGAAGGTCATCTTGGCCTTGAAGCTCTCGTGCGACTTCAGGCTGTCGCGTGAGATGCCGTAGACCGTGCAGCCGAGCTTCTCGAACTCCGGGTACAGATCGCGGAACTGCATCCCCTCATCGGTGCAGCCGGGCGTGTTGTCCTTCGGATAGAAGTACAGCACCAGGGGCTTGCCGCGCGCGTCGTGCAGCCGGAACGTCTTGCCGCCGGTCGCGGGCGCCTCGAAGTCGGGGACGGCCAGGTTCTCGAGCATGGATTCGGTCTCCTGCGTGGGGGTTGAGGGTTATGGCGCGTCGGGGAGATTCGCTGACGCCAGGAACTCCGGGCCCTGCACGGCAAGGGTGCCGGTGCGTCCGGCCACTTCCCCGACGGCGGTTTCATGGCGCGGCAGGTTCTTGTTCGGCTGCGAGTCGAAATAGTCCCCGAGCGACATCAGGGTGTAGCCCATCGCGCGCCAGCCCTCGAGCAGGCGCTCGAGCACGGGCGCGAGCTTCAGGCCTTCGAGCTCGGCGTGCAGCGTGTAGACATGCCCGCTGGGCAGGGGGTCGCGGCTGAGCTCGAGCAGTTGCTGTGCGACGTTGTCCACGGTCACGCCATTCACTCCGATCATCTCGTCGAGCGTAGGCAGGGTGGTCGGCAGTTGCGGGCAAGCGATGATCTCAGCCTGGTACACCGGCACGAAGGGCTGTGTCCCGCGCGTGTCCGAGCAATAGCCGAACCCGAGCAGCTGCGTGAGTCGGTAGGCGTGGCGGTTCATCTGCCAGCCGGCGGCGCCGTGGACCTTGGGATCAGTCCCGAAGATGTCGCGGAAGCGGTCACACGCCAGTTGCATCTGGCGTCGCGTCCATGCTGCTCCTTCGTTGGTCACGTGGTCCTGCCATTGGACGTGGTCGAACGCATGGATACCGACCTCGAACCCTTCGTCGCGCACTCGTCGCATGACGTTGGCACAGCGGCGGCCGATGTCCGGACCGGGTAGGACCGTGCCGTAGAGCAGCGTGGGCACGCCGTAGTGGGACACCACAGATGTGCGCCGGACTTTACTCATGAACCCGCGCCGGAACATGCGTTTGATGGCGCGGCCGGTGTGGTCCGGGCCCAGGCTGAACAGGAACGTCGCGCCGGCGTCGTGCTTTTTCAGTAGTTCCACCAGCCGTGGCACGCCCTTGCGCGTTCCGCGGTAGGTGTCTACGTCGATCTTGAGGGCGAGATTCATGTGATCCGTGTGTGTCCGCCGCGTCAGTCCACCAGGCCGCGAGCCTCGGCGACCAGGCCGCGATACGCGTCGAAGATGTGGCGCAGCGCCTGCTGCATGTTGACCTTGGGCTCCCAGTCGAGGTCGCGCCGCGTGTTGTCGATCTTGGGAACGCGGTTCTGTACGTCCTGGTAACCCGCGCCGTAATAAGCGCCCGAGCCGATCTCCACCATCTTCACCTGTTTCGCCTGCGCCTGGTACTCCGGATATTCGAGCGCCAGGTCGATCATCATCTGCGCCAGCTCGCGCACCGAATAGTTGTTGCGCGGGTTGCCGACGTTGTAGATCTTTCCTGTGGCGATTCCATCACGGTTGTCGATGATTTTCATCAGCGCGTCGATGCCGTCGTCGACATAGGTGAAGGCGCGCTTCTGGCTGCCGCCGTCCACCAGCTTGATCTCCTCGCCGCGCACGATGTGGCCGAAGAACTGCGTGATGACGCGGGAGCTGCCTTCCTTGGGCGTGTGGATGTTGTCCAATCCCGCGCCGATCCAGTTGAAGGGTCGAAACAGGGTGAAGTCGAGCCGCCCCTCCGAGCCGTACGCCCAGATCACGCGGTCCATCAGCTGCTTGGAGCAGGCGTAGATCCAGCGCTGCTTGCTGATCGGACCCAGCACGAGCTCGGAGGCCTCCGGATCGAACTCGGCGTCGCGGCACATCCCGTACACTTCCGAGGTGGAGGGAAAGAGGATGCGCTTGCCGTACTTCACGCAGGAGCGCACGATCGGGCAGATTGGCCTCGAAGTCCAGCTCGAACACCCGCAGCGGCTCTTTCACATAAGTGGCCGGCGTGGCGATGGCTACCAGCGGCAGCACCGTGTCGCACTTGCGGATGTGGTACTCGATCCATTCCTTGTTGATGGTGATATCGCCCTCGAAGAAGCGGAAGCGCGGATGGCCCATCAGGTCCGCGACGCGGTCGGTCTGCATGTCCATTCCGTACACCTCCCAGCCGGTGGTGTCGATGATGCGCTTGGACAGGTGGTGACCGATGAAGCCGTTGACGCCGAGGATGCAGATGCGTTTCATGGCTGGGCTGGGGTCCGGGTGGGAAGCCGCACGGGCGGGGTGGTGCGGACGCGCTGGAAGCTGCGCTCATCGAGCATTCTACCGTCCACTTCCAAGCGACAGGATGCGAACAGCCCGGCCATCGCCGCATTCCGCGTAGCAGCGACCGGCGTGGCAGAACAAGACGGGAAACCCTGACCTGGGCGGCGTTTCGCGCGGCATGAGCGTGCGCAGGACCCGCACGTGCTTTCCCCCGACCTGGCAGAAGGCGCCGGGGTAGGGCGGGGCCACCCCCCGGACCAGGTTGTGGATCTGAGCCGCGCCCCGGCCCCAGTCGATGCGTCCATCCTCCGGTTTGCGTCCGCCGAAGTAAGAGCCGCGCGCCAGGTCCTGCGCGATCGCGGGGTGCGGTCCCCGCCAGCAGGTCTGGCAGCACCCGGTCCAGCAACATTTCCGCCGCCACCGTGACTTTCCCGAAGACATCGAACGCGGTGTCGTCGGGCAGAATCGGCACGGCCTGCTGACGCCACGATATCGCCGGCGTCGGGCTTGATCACCATGTAATGCAGCGTCGCGCCGGTCTCGCGTTCACCCTGGATCACCGCCCAGTTGACCGGAACGCGCCCGCGATAGCGCGGCAGCAGCGAACCGTGCATGTTGAGCGCGCCGCGCGCCGGCGCCTCGAGCAGGCCGGGCGGGAGCATCTTCCGGTAGTAGAAGGAGAACAGAAAGTCCGGTCGCAGGGCCGCGATTTCCCGCGCCAACTCGGGCGCATTGGGATCGGCCGGCTTGACCACGGGCAGCTCATGCAGCTGCGCCAGCGCCTCGACGCTCTCGAACCAGATGTTCTCGCGCGGGTCGTCGTCATGGGTCACGACCAGCGCGAACGTCGACACCGTGGGCGAGCAACACCGACAAGACAGCGGACGCCGACGTTGTGGTAGGCAAAGACGACAGCCCGCATCACCGAGAATCGGGAGTGAGGCAGCGATGAGCGAGAAGCGGGCTCTGCCGTGGGCCTCTGCCGCTCGCTGGTGACTCCCGGCTCCTCACCGGCCTCCAGGATCGCCTGGATCAGGTAGCGCGGCCGCTCGCGCACCTGCTGGTAGATGCGGCCCACGTACTCACCCAGCATCCCGATCCCGAACAGCGCGACGCCCAGCAGCAGGAAGGCGATGGCGAACAGGGTGAACAGGCCTTCGGCCTCCGGACCCGTACACGATGCGGCGGTAGATGATGATGCCGAAGAAGCCCAGCCGAGACAGCGACACCAGGAAGCCCGAGGATCGAGTACATCTGCAGCGGCACCACGGAGAACCCGGTGATCAGGTCGAAGTTCAGCCGCAGCAGTTGGTAGTAGGAATACTTCGATTCTCCGGCGGCGCGCTCCTCGTGCGCGACTTCGATCTCGGTCGGATTCGCGGCGTAGGTGTAGGCCAGCGCCGGGATGTAGGTGTTGACCTCGCGCGAGCTGACCATGGCGTCCACGATGTCGCGGCTGTACGCGCGCAGCATGCAGCCCTGGTCGGTCATCTTGACCCGCGTGATGCGCTCGCGCACCCGGTTCATGACGCGTCGAGGCGTAGCGCCGGAACGCGCTGTCCTGGCGCTCGCGCCGGATGGTGCCGACGTAGTCGTGGCCCTCGTCCATCGCGGCCATCAGGTTGCCGATTTCTTCCGGCGGGTTCTGCAGGTCGGCGTCCAGCGTCACCACCCGGCGACCGCGAGCGTGCGCGAAGCCCGCCATGATGGCCATGTGCTGGCCGAAGTTGCCGTTGAACAGGATCACGCGGGTGACGTCGGGGCGCTTCTGGAACTGCTCGCGCAGCAGCGCGGCGGAGCGGTCCCGGCTGCCGTCGTTGATGAACACGATCTCGTAGGTCGTGTTCAGCGCGTCCAGCGCCGCATACAGACGCGCGAAGAGCGCCGGCAGCCCCTCTTCTTCGTTGTAGACCGGAATGATGACCGACAGGTCCGGAGTCTGCATACGCTTATTCTAGCCTACCGGTGCGCCTTCTTTGCTGAGCGCAGGATATCCGAGACTGCGTCGCAGACCCGGTCCACATCGGACAGCTGCATCGCCGGGAACAGCGGCAGCGTCACGGTCTCGCGCCCGATCCGCTCGGCGTTGGGAAAGTCTCCCTCCTTGTAGCCCAGCTTCCGGTAAGCGGTGAACAGATGCAGCGCCGGGTAGTGCACGCCGACGCCGATGCCGCGCTCGTGCATGGCCTTGATGAACTGGCCGCGGGTCAGATCCGACCCGATCGCAAGGGCAGCAGGGGAGCGAAGATGTGCCAGCTGTGCCCCTCGTCGCCGCGCGCCGGGAGCAGGCAGGCGGGGTCGGTGCGTCAAGCGCTCGAAATAGCGCGCTCACCAATTGCCGGCGCTTGTCGTTGAAGCCCTCGAGCTGCTGGAGCTGAGACAGGCCGATGCGCGCGGAGACGTCGCTCAGGTTGTACTTACCGCCGGGCAGCAGCACGTCGGCATTGCCTTCGGCGTCGCGCACCAGGCCGTGGAAGCGCTGCAGCTCGACGGCCTTGAGCTCGGCGTCCGAGGGCAGGCTCAACGCGCCGCCCTCGATGGTGGTCATGTTCTTGTTGGGGTGGAAGCTGAACGACACCAGGTCACCGAAGCTGCCGATCCTGCGGCCCTTCCAGCGCGTGCCGATGGCGTGCGCCGCATCCTCGATCACGCGCAGCTTGTGCCGCGTGGCGATCGTCGTAGACCCGCTCCATGTCCACCGCCAGCCCGGCGAAGTGCACCGGCATGATGGCGCGGGTGCGCGGGGTGATCGCGACCTCGAGCAGAGCCGGGTCGAGGTTGCGGCGTGTCCAGCTCGACGTCCACGAACACCGGCCGCGCGCCCACCCGCACCACGACGTTGGCGCTGGCTGCGAAGGTCATGGCCGGCACGATCACCTCGTCTCCGGGCCCGATCCCGCACGCCTGCAGCGCCACCTCCAGCGCGCCGGTCGCGGAGGTGAACGTGCGCACGATGCGCCCACCCAGGTACTCCGACAGCGCCTGCTCGAACTCCTGCACCTTCGGGCCGGTGGTGAT
This sequence comes from uncultured beta proteobacterium, assembly GCA_963705615.1. GTDB lineage: Bacteria > Pseudomonadota > Gammaproteobacteria > Burkholderiales > SHXO01 > SHXO01. The sequence continues at coordinate 271,465 of CAVPKE010000008.1, forward strand.
CCAGCCCGAGCGCAGGACGTCGGCCACGCCGGCGATGGTCTCTTCGTCGATGGTCGGTCTGGCGAACGGCAGATATTGCATACGCGACGCGTGAGTTCGTGGCGAATTCGTGACTCGCAAGGATCGACCACGCCACGCCATGAGCCACGCTTCAGCTCTGCGACGAGATACACGCCCACGATGATGACTCCGATGCCCACCAGCCGCTGCGCACCGACCGCTTCGCCGAACAGGAAATACGCGGCGACCGCATTGATCACATAGCCGATGGACAGCATCGGATAGGCGACGCTGACTTCCACTCGCGACAAGGCCATGATCCATACCACGACGCTGACGACGTAGCACGCGAGCCCGCCCAGGATGAAGGGCTGGGTCGCCACCTTCCATCCGACCGGCGCCAGGTTGGCGGCGCTGAACTGGAACTGGCCGATGGCGTTGGTCCCGGCCTTGAGGAGCAAGCTGCGCACGCGGCGTTGAGCAGCACGCCGAGCAGCACCAGGGAGAAGCTGAGCGCGTTCATCGGGTCTGCAATATTCGCCGGGTCTGCGATATTCAAGGCGTCTTGATGAAATACCGGCGATGGTCGTTGGCGATCAGCTGCATGGGGAAGCCGCTGGCCTCGAGCTGCTCGTAGATGCCCTTTTCGACTTGCGCCAAGCGCGTAGGGCTGTCGCTTCCAGATCTCCATCCACTGCGCGACGGTCGGGATCGCGAGCTGCGGCTCCTGCTGCAGGCCATAGTCCATTTCGTCGCGGAACTGTACCAGAGTCACGGTGCGTCCGAGGTAGAAGTCCAGCGTCTGGTCATAGGTGCCCACGCTGTAGAACGGGATGCCCGGCTTGAGGTAGGGCTTCACCTGCTGGGCCATGCGGTAGGCCGACATGGATGGCGACAGAGCCTCGTGGCCGGTCACGATGAGCTGCGTGGCGAGCAGGCCCGCCAGTCCCGTGACCAGCACGGCGCGCGGCACGTCGCCCCGGCGCGCGACCCATGCGGCGTAGGCCGCGCGCCACCAGCGCGACCAGCGCGGCGGCGGCGATCCAGGGTTTGAAAGCCTGGATCAGCTCCACTGGCGTGTCGCCGGAGCGTTTTGATGAACGGCAAGGCGAGCAAGCCCACCCAGCCCCAGCAAGCTCATCGGGGCGATCTGCCAGGCGAGCGCTGTGCCCGAGACGGACGTCAGCCGCCAGCCGGTCGAGCAGCGCAGCGGCTGGAAACAGCGGCAGGATGTAGGGCGGCAGCTTGGAACCGGAGACGCTGAAGAACAGCAACACGAATCCGCACCAGATCAGCAGGAAGCGGCGCACCTGGAACGTTGCTCCGGGCTCCGGCTTCCAGGCGCGCCACGCGGCGTCCGCCACGACTGCGGTCCAGGGCAGCCAGCCTGCGATGAGCAGCGGAAGGAAGTAGTACCAGGGCTCGACGCGCTGATGGATCGTGGTGGTGTAGCGCAGGAAGTGCTCGTGCACGAAGAAGAACCACGCGAACTCCGGGTTGCGCATCGACACGATGACGAACCAGGGCGCGGTGATGACCAGGAACAGCAGCAGACCGGTGATCAGATGCAGCCGCTGCCACAGGCGCCAGTCGCGCTGAACCAGCGTGTAGAGCACCAGAGTGGCGCCGGGAATGACGAGGCCCACCAGCCCTTTGGTCAAGACGGCGCCGGCCATGGCCGCCCAGGCCATGTGCATCCAGACCGCGTTCTCGCGCGCGCTGGCCTCATCGCGCTGCGCCAGCAGGAAGGCACACAGGGCGGCGAACAGGAACAGCGTGAGCCCCATGTCCAGCGTATTGAGATGCCCCACGACCACGTACATCAAGCTGCTGCCGAGCACAACCGCGGCATACAGGCCGGCAGCTGCGCCGAACAAGCGCTGCCCCGCGTACCACGCCAGAACGATGCCGAGCGCTCCGGTCAAGGCGCTCCACAGCCGCGCGGTCCATTCGTGCTGGCCGAATAGAGTGAACGCAGCGGCGCCGGCCCAGTAGTGCAGCGGCGGCTTCTCGAAGTACTTGATGCCGTTCAGCCGCGGCGTGACCCAGTCGCCGCTCGCGGCCATCTCGCGCGAGATCTCGGCGTAGCGACCCTCGTCGGGCTTGATCAGCTTGCGATAGTCGAGGTTGCGCGAACCAGATGACCAGGGCCGCCAAGGCGAGCAGGATCAAGGTACGGGAGTCGAGTACGGACGGCGCGGTCATGGGGGCGGGCGGAAAGCCGGGCCGAAGTATAGCAGCCGCAGGCTCCCCAAAAGTCGTTAGGCAGCCGCCTGAGTCAGCTCCTCGATCAGCGCTCTCGCGGCGGTCACGAAGCTGGCGTCGTCGCACGCTGCGATCTCGACCGTTCGCGCCTGCGCCAGTTGCAGATAGTGCGAAGCGATGGAGCGTGTGTACGCCGGGATCGTAGTGGCGTTCGAGCAGCTCGCGCACCAGCACATCCCACTCGCCGCGCTGCGCGAGCTCCTTCCAGCGCTCGATCGTCAGCGCGGCCGTGCAGCTGAACCAGACAGTCGAGCTGCCGTCCGAGCGCAGCCGGGTCCGCAAGGAAGTGCGCATACTGCTCCTGTAGCAGTTGCAACGCGCGTTGCGGTGGCTGTCTCGACGCGCACGCACGCGCTCTCCCACATCGCGTTCATGAGCTCGTCGGGCACCTGCAGCGCGCCGATGCGCTTGCTTTCCGACTCCACGAATACCGGCGGACTTGGCGTCGAAGCTGCGCAGCCGCCACCAGATGCGGCTCTCGAACATCTTCTGCGCCGGCTGCGGCTCGTCCGGGAGGTTGCCCAGCACCGATCCGCGATGGGCCGCGAGCCTCTCCAGATCGAGGACCTGAGCGCCGAGGCTGTCCAGCGTCTCCAGCAGGCGGCTCTTGCCCGATCCGGTCAACCCGCACACGACGCGCAAGCCGTAGCGCCGCGCGAGCTGCGGCAGCTCCGCCACCACGGTGCGGCGGTAAGCCTTGTAGCCGCCCTCGAGCCGATGCGCGTCCCAGCCGATCTCTCGCAGGATGTGCACCATCGCCTCGCTGCGCTTGCCGCCGCGCCAGCAGTAGACCAGCGGCCGCCACGACTTCGGCTTGTCCATGAAGCTGGCCTCGACGTGCTGCGCGATGTTGCGCGACACCAGCGCCGCGCCCGCCTTGCGGCCGGTAAAGGCTGACACCTGCTTGTACAGCGTGCCGACCCGCGCGCGCTCCTCGTCCGCAAGGACGGGCCGATTGACCGCGCCCGGCACGTGGTCCTCTGCGAACTCCGAGGGCGTGCGCACGTCGATGATCTCGTCAAACTCAGCCAGTTGTGCTACGTTCGCCATGTTCCACATGTCAGCACGTTGCGCGCGCGATCATCGGCTGTGCACAGACCGCGTGAGCAGCGGCCGCAGCTTGCCCCAGACGTTGTCGAGCATGAGCTTCTGGGCCTCGACATCCGGGTGTATGCCATCGGCCTGAAACAGGTCGCGCCTGTCGAGCGAATCCCTCGAGGAGGAAAGGTACCAGCGGCGCGCGTGTCTGCTTGGCGACGGCAACGAAGCTGGCGTGGAACTTTTCGGTGTAGTCCGGGCCGTAGTTGGGCGGGATGCGCATGCCGACCAGCAGCACCTTGGCCTTGGCCGCTCGACACGCGCGCGCCATGGCGACTAGATTTTCGCGCATGGCGTCTAGCGGCTGCCCGCGCAGCCCGTCGTTGGAGCCGAGCTCCAGGATCACGATGCGCGGTCGGTGCTGCGCGAGCGCTTCGGCCAGCGCGGTTGCGGCCACCCAGCGTGGTCTCGCCGCTGATGCTGGCGTTGACCACGCGATAGGTGTAGTTCTCGCGCTCCAGCCGTTGCTGCAGCAGGTCGACCCAACCCTTACCCTGCGGCAGGCCGTAGCCGGCCGAGAGGCTGTCGCCGAATACCATGATCACGGGTGGTTGCGCGCCCATGACTGTAGCGGCCAGCCACAGCGGCAGGGCCCAAATCCAGCGGAGCTGTGATCGATACATGCAACCTATTGTGAAGGCCGTCGCTCTCGGCAAGCAAGTCGAGACCGGACGCAGCCGTCTGACTATCCTGGAGGACGTAAGCTTCGAGATCGCGGCCGGCGAGGCCGTGGCGATCCTCGGCGCTTCGGGCTCGGGCAAGACCACGCTGCTCGGGCTGCTCGCCGGACTGGACGTGCCCACCGCGGGCCAGGTCCTCATCGACGGTATCGATCTCGCGACGCTCGACGAGGACGGACGCGCGTCGCTGCGCCGGCGCATGGTGGGCTTCGTGTTCCAGTCGTTCCAGCTGCTGCCCGCGCTGACCGCGCTGGAGAACGTGATGCTGCCGATGGAGCTGGCCGGTTCCTCCACTGCGCGCGAAGCGTCGCTGGCCTGCTGACGCCGTGTTGGCCTCGCCGAGCGGCTGGATCACTACCCGCGCCAGCTCTCCGGGCGGCGAGCAGCAGCGCGTGGCCATCGCGCGCGCGTTCGCCGGGCCGCCCCGGCTGCTGTTCGCCGACGAGCCTACCGGCAACCTCGACTCGGCCACCGGCGAGGAAATCGTGAACCTGATGTTCGATCTCAACCGCGAGCACGACACGACGCTGCTGCTGGTGACTCACGATGAGCGCTTGGCCGCGCGCTGCGGTCGCCGGCTGCGGCTGGCGGCGGGGAGGCTGCTCGATGGCGAGCAGCGCGCTGATCGACCTGGCAGCTCTGTTCCCGCTGCGGCCGCCGTGCGCCGTCGACGGCGAGCCCCGCGCGAGCTGTCGTGGGCGCGCGCAGCTGGCACTTTCGGTGCGTATGCTGGCGCGCGATTGGCGCGCCGGCGAGCTGCGCGTGCTGGTCGTGGGTCTGCTCATCGCGGTAGCGAGCCTGACCACCGTCGCGTTTTTCGCCGACCGCGTGCGTCAGGCGCTGAGCCAGGAGGCGAGCCAGCTGCTCGGTGCGGATCTGGTGATCGTGTCCGATCGTCCGCTCGATGCCGCGTTTGCGGCGGAAGCACAGCGTCGCGGACTGCGCACGGTGGAAACAGTGCGCTTCCCCAGCATGACCCTGCACGAGGGCAGATCGCAGCTCAGCGAGATCAAGGCGGTCGCCCCGGGCTATCCGCTGAAGGGCCGGCTCACCGTCGACGACGGCGAGCGTCCCGTGGACAAGCCGCCGGATGCGATTCCGCGGCCGGGGACGGTGTGGGTGGACGAGCGGCTGCTCGCGCGTCTGGAGATGCACGTCGGTGACAGCATCGCGCTGCGGCATTCGCAGGTTCCGCGTCGCCGCCCGGCTGATCGAGGAGCCGGAGACAAGCGTGGGTTTCTTGAACCTCGGTCCGCGGCTGATCATGAACCTCGCCGATCTGCCCTCGACCGGTTTGATCCAGGTCGGCAGCCGGGTCACCTACCGCCTGGGACTGACTGGCGACTGCTCAGGCCATCCGAGACGTTCCGCGCGTTCGCCGCAGGCGCGGGCCGGTCCCGGGCAGCGGGTCGAAGACGTGCGCGATGCGCGGCCCGAGATCCGCTCGGCGCTGGAGCGGGCGGAGAAGTTTCTCGGGCTGTCCGCGCTGCTGTCGGTGTTCCTGGCCGCTGTTGCGGTGGCTCTGGCCGCTCGCCGCTATCTCAAGCGCCATCTGGACGGCTGCGCGATCATGCGTTGCCTGGGCGCGAGCCAGGGGCTCATCGTGCGCTTGCACGTGCAGCAGTTCGTCGCGCTGGGGTTCGCGGCGAGTGTGGTGGGTTGCGTCGTGGGCTTCGCCGGCCAGGCGGTCCTGTCGGCCCTGCTCAAGCCGCTGGTGGGCGTCGAGCTGCCGTTGCCCGGGGCCGTCCCCGTGCTGCAGGGCTTTGTCGCCGGCTTCGTGCTGCTGCTGGGGTTCGCCATTCCGCCGCTCGTCGCGCTGCGCAAGGTGCCTACGCTGCGGGTGCTGCGCCGTGATCTGGGACTGCCGGATACGCGCCGGCATGGCTGGCTACGCGCTGGGCGTGCTGGCGCTGGCCGGGCTGATCCTGTGGGAAGCGCAGGACGCGAAGGTCGGCGTCTACGTGCTCGGCGGCGGTATCGGCACCATGGCGGGCTGCGCGCTGGTAACGTGGGCATTGATGCGTGCGTTCGCCTGGACCGGAGCGCGCAGCGGTTTCGCTTGGCGCTTCGGGCTGGCCAACTTGCGCCGCCGCCCGCTGGCCACCGTCACTCAGGTCGTCGCGCTGGGCGTCGGGATCATGGCGCTGGTGCTGCTCACGCTGGTGCGCGGCGATCTGTTGGCAAGCTGGAAGCAAAGCCTGCCGCCCGACGCACCCAACCGCTTTCTGGTGAACATCCAGCCCGACCAGCTCGAGCCCCTGCAGGCCTTCTTCCGCGACAAGGGTCTGCAGCCGCCCGAACTCTACCCGATGATCCGAGGCCGTCTCATCGCCCGCAACGGGCTCCCGTTGTCCTCGGCCGATTACGCGGACGATCGCGCCAAGCGCCTCATCGATCGCGAGTTCAATCTGTCGTGGGCCGTGCGCATGCAGACCGGACAATGTGATCGTTGCCGGACGCTGGTGGAACGAGGCCGACCGCGGCCAGCCGCTGTTGTCGGTGGAGGAAGGTATCGCCAAGACCCTCGGCATCAAGCATGGAGACAAGCTCACCTACGAGATCGCCGGCAGCCGCGCTCGAGGGCAGAAGTCGCCTCGCTGCGCAAGGTGGAGTGGGATTCGTTCCGGGTGAACTTCTTCGTCGTGGCGTCGCCCGGCGTGCTGGAGGCCTATCCCGCCGAGCTATGTCACCAGCTTCCATCTCTCGCCGGATCGCGCTGCGCTCATGGATCAGCTGGTCAAGCGCTTCCCCAACTTCCTGGTGATCGACGTGGCGGCGGTGCTCGGCCAGGTCCAGCGCATCATGGACCAGGTGGTCAAGGCGGTGGAGTTCGTGTTCCTGTTCGGCCTGCTCGCCGGGTTGGTGGTGCTGTTCGCGGCCATCAGCGCCACCCACGACGAGCGCGTGTTCGACGCGGCCATCATGCGCACGGTGGGCGCCACCGGGCGGCAGATGCTGTCGGCGCATGCCGCGGAGTTCGCCGCTATCGGCGCCCTGGCGGGGTTGCTCGCGTCGATCGGCGCGTCCGTGCTCGGCTGGGTGCTCGCGACCCGCGTGCTGAGCGTGCCCTACGGCGTCAGCCCCTGGGTCTGGCTGGTGGGTCTCGTCGGAGGCACCGCAGGCGTCCTTCTGGCCGGGCTGCTGGGCACGCGCCGAGTGATCCGCACACCGCCGATGCAGATCTTTCGCGAGACGGGTTAGGAACGGCCGTGATTCGTGACTCGTAACTGCGCTCGCCACCTCCCGGTGTAGGCTGGGCGAATCACGAGTCACGACTGACGGAATCACGAGCCCCGGGCATGCGGCGTGCTAGAATAACCAGCTTTTTCCCAGCATCCCCCGCCCCATGGACCGGCCCGTCCGCAACCTCGCCATCATCGCTCACGTCGACCACGGCAAGACCACGCTGGTCGACAAGCTGCTGCGCCAGGCTGGAGTGTTCGCGGCCCACCAGCATCTGCAGGAGCGGGTGATGGACAGCAACGACCTAGAGCGTGAGCGCGGCATCACCATCCTCGCGAAGAACGCGGCGCTGGACTACGCGGGTGTGCACATCAACATCGTGGACACTCCCGGCCACCGCGACTTCGGCGGCGAGGTGGAGCGCGCGCTGTCGATGGTGGACGGCGTGCTGGTGCTGGTCGATGCCGTCGAGGGGCCGATGCCGCAGACGCGCTTCGTCACGCGCAAGGCGCTGGCCCGCGGCCTGAGGCCGATCGTGGTGGTCAACAAGATCGACCGCGCGAGTGCGCGCCCGGACTGGGTGGTGAACCACACCTTCGATCTGTTCGACAAGCTCGGCGCGAGCGAGGAGCAGCTCGATTTCCCGGTGGTGTACGCCTCTGCCCTGCTCGGCTACGCTACGCCTCGATCTGCGCACGCCCGGGCACCGGACATGCGTCCGCTGTTCGAGACGATCCTGAAGCATGTCCCGGCGCCCACGGGCGATCCCGATCGCCCGCTGCAGCTGCAGATCAGCGCGCTGGACTACTCCAGCTACGTCGGCCAGATCGGCATCGGCCGCATCGGGCGCGGACGGCTGAAGGCCGGGCAAGCGGTGCTGATCTTCGGCGCCGACGGGCACGCCGGAGCCCGCGCGCGTCGCTCACGTCTACGGGTTCCAGGGGCTGGAGCGCGTGCCGCAGGAGCAGGCCGAGGCCGGCGACATCGTGCTGCTGCAGGGGATCGAGGGCCTTACCATCGGCTGCACGCTCACCGATCCCGAGCACCCCGAGCCGCTGCCGATGCTCGCGGTCGACGAGCCCACGCTCAGCATGAACTTCCAGGTCAACACGTCGCCCTTCGCCGGCAGGGAAGGCAAGTTCGTCACCAGCCGCCAGCTGCGCGAGCGGCTGCAACGCGAGCTGCTGTCCAACGTCGCGCTGCGCGTGGAGGACACGGCCGATGCGGATGTGTTCCTGGTGTCGGGCCGCGGCGAGCTGCACCTCACCATCCTGCTCGAGAACATGCGGCGCGAAGGCTACGAGCTGGCCGTGTCGCGTCCGCGCGTGCTGATGCGCGAGATCGACGGCGAGCAAGTCGCGAGCCCTACGAGCTGGTGACCATCGACGTCGACGAGCAGCACCAGGGCGCGGTGATGGAGGCGCTAGGGCAGCGCCGCGGCGAGTTCACCGACATGCAGTCCGACGGCAAGGGCCGTGTGCGGCTGGAGTACCGCATCCCGGCGCGCGGGCTGATCGGCTTCCAGACCGAGTTCCTCAACACTCACGCGCGGCAGCGGGCGTGCATGAGCCACGTGTTCGACGACTACGGCCCGCTCAAGCCGGACATGCCCGAGCGCCGCAACGGCGTGCTGGTGTCGGCGGAGGAGGGCGACGGCGGTGCCCTACGCGCTGTTCAACCTGGAGCCGCGCGGACGCATGTTCGTGAGCCCCGGCGATCCCGGTGTACGAGGGCATGATCATCGGCATCCACAGCCGCGACAACGACCTCGTGGTCAATCCGATCAAGACCAAGAAGCTCACCAACATCCGCGCCGCCGGCAAGGACGAGAACGTCATCCTCACGCCTGCCCATCCAGCTCACGTTGGAGTCGGCCATCGAGTTCATCGCCGACGACGAGCTGGTGGAGATCACGCCCAAGTCCATCCGCATCCGCAAGCGCTATCTCACCGAGCACGAGCGCAAGCGCGCGGCCCGCGTCGAAGTCTGACGGCCTGATCATCGTAGCGCCTTGGTATACTCGACCGATGGAACTGAGCTACTTGGCGCTGGGAACGGCCGGGGTGGCCGTTGCGGCGTTCATCGCCATTCTGTGGGTCGGCTATCGACTCGGCGTCCTGCTGCGGCGTCAAGCGGATCTGCCCGTCTAGGATGGCGCGGGTGCTGGAGGAAAGGCACCTGGCCATGATCAAGGACCTCAACAACGGCCTCAACGGCCAGGCCGACCGCCTGGCGACCAGCCAGACCGACGCACTCCGAGCGCCTGCGCGGCACGGTGTCGCAGGACCTGAAGCAGACGCGCGACGCCATGCTGGTGCTGCAGCTGTCGCAGACCGAGGAGCTGTCGGGGACACGCGAGACGATGAGCCAGAGGCTGAGCAACCTCGCGGCCGACCTGCAGATGAAGCACGACGAGCTGCGCACCGAGCTGCTGGGCAAGGTGCTGGAGCGGCTGGCCGAGCGGGCGCGGGCCGACCAGGAGCTGATCCAGACGACCTTGCACAACATCTCTCAGCACCTCGCCAGCGCCATCGAATCGCTCACCAAGACCACCGACGCGCGGCTGGAGCAGATCAGCGGCAAGGTCACGGAGCGGCTGGAGGAGGGCTTCAAGAAGACCAACGAGACCTTCGCCAACGTCATGACGCGGCTGGCCACCATCGACGAGGCGCAGAAGAAGATCGACGGCCTGACCACCAATGTGGTGAGCCTGCAGGAGCTGCTCGGCGACAAGCGCTCGCGCGGCGCCTTCGGCGAAGTGCAGCTCGAGGCGCTGGTCACGCAATCTGCTGCCGCCCACCGCCTACGTTTTCCAGTACACGCTGTCCAACGGCACGCGGGCCGATTGCGTGCTGATGCTGCCCGAGCCCACCGGCATGGTGGCGGTCGACTCCAAGTTTCCGCTCGAGAACTACCACCGCATGTTCGAGCCCGGAACTGCCCGAGGGCGATCGAGCAGTTAGCGGCGAAGCGACAGTTCCGAGCGGACCTGCGCAAGCACGTGGACGAGATCAGCGAGCAAATATATCATCGCCGGCGAGACCTCGGACGGCGCGGTGATGTTCGTCCCGGCCGAGGCGGTGTTCGCCGAGATCCACGCCCATCATGGCGAAGTGGTGGACTATGCCATGCAGCGGCGAGTGTGGATCGTGTCGCCGACCACCATGATGGCGGTGCTCAACACCGCGCGCGCGGTGCTGAAGGACGTCGAGACGCGCCGGCAGGTGCACATCATCAAGGACGAGCTGTCCAAGCTGGGCAGGGAGTTCAGCCGCTTCGACCAGCGCATGAAGAAGCTCGCCGACCACATCCGCCAGGCGCATCAGGACGCCGAAGAGGTGCGCGTCACCAGCGACAAGATCTCCCGGCGCTTCTCTCAGATCGAGCGGGTGGAGCTGGAGCAGCTGGAGAGCGTCACCCGCATGGAGCAGGCGCTGCGGGAGTCCGAGGCGCCGGCGCTGCCCGGCCCGAGCAGCTAGGGAAGATCGCGACGCTTCGCAAGTGAACCATGTGGAGCGCGCTCAAGGCGTGGCGCCGCAATCGCATCCTCGCGCCAGGCGCAGCTCGATGAGCGCATCTGGCGCCTGACCCTGCAGCGCTTCCCCTTCACGCAGGCACTGTCCGCCGAGGCGCAGGCGCGGCTGCGGGACCTGACCGTCCTGTTCCTGCACGAGAAGCGCTTCTCCACTGCGCATGGCCTGCAACTCACCGACGCGATGCGGCTGCACGTGTGCGGTTCAGGCCTGCATCCTGATCCTGAACCTGGGGCTGGAGTTCTACCGCGGCTGGAGCGAGATCATCGTGTATCCCGCCGAGTTCGTCCCGCGCCACCAGTACACCGACGAGATCGGTGTCGTGCATCAGGGCGACGAGGCTTACGCCGGCGAGGCCTGGCTGCACGGCCCGGTGATCCTGTCGTGGGCCGATGTCGCGCAGACCGAATACCCGGACGGCGTCAACGTGGTGATCCACGAGTTCGCTCACAAGCTCGACATGCTCAACGGCAGTGCGAACGGCTATCCGCCGCTGCACCGGGGCATGCACCGGCAGGCCTGGGCGGAAGCGTTCGGCGCCGCGTACAAGGATTTCTGCGCGCGGGTGGACCGGCGCGAGGACACGGTCATCGATCCCTACGCGTCCGAGAGCCCGGCGGAGTTCTTCGCGGTGCTGAGCGAGGCGTTCTTCGAGCTTCCCGACGTGGTGCAGGACGAGTACCCAGGGGTCTACGCGCAGCTCTCGCAGTTCTACCGACAGGATCCGCTGGCGGGGATGGGACGCAGCACCGAGCATCGAGCATTGAGCGCGAAGCATGATGAGCATCGAGCAAGACTGCGTGTCGCAGCGCATGGCTGGGTACTTGCCTTCTGGTGCTCGCGTTGGCCGCGCAAGCCCAGCAGCAAGTGCTGGAGGTGGTTACCCTCGGCTACCGCCAGGCGGACGAAGTGATCCCACTGTTGCGGCCTCTGCTGGCGCCCGGTGGTGCAGTTACCGGTACGAACAACCGATTGATCATTCGCACGACGCCGGCCAACCTCGCGGAGTTGAAGCAGGTGCTGGCAGTCGTGGACTCGAGGCCCAGGCAGCTGATGATTTCGGTGCGCCAGGGCGCCATGGCGGACGCTGCAAGAGACGCTGCGTCGGTCTCGGGATCGGTGGGTGTGGGCAGCAACGCCCAGGTCACGGTGCCCACGCCGCCGGGGGCCCGCCGCGATCCGGGGATCGTGGTCCAGAGCGGAACCAATCGGGTCGAAGGGCATGCGATCAGCAGCCGCTCGGCGCAGGACTCTGGCGTGACGCAGACGGTGCAGGTCTTGGAAGGCAACAGCGCGTTCATTCGCGTGGGCCAGTCGGTGCCGGTCACGAGCACGCAGGTCAGCCGCGCTCCCGGCGCCGCCCAAATCACACAGAGCACCGAGTCCGTCGATGCGGACACCGGCTTCTACGTCACCCCGCGCGTGAGCGGAGACCGCGTCACTCTCGAGATCGCCACGGCACGCGACCGGGTTCGCAACCCCAACACGGGCGCCGTGAACATTCAGCGGGCCAGCACCATCGTGTCCGGCCGCTTGGGGGAATGGATCGAGGTGGGCGGTTCGAGCGCAAGCGCCGATCGAACCCAGAGTGACCTCCTCGCGCGCAGGCGGGATACCAGTCGCGACGAGCGCACGATCATGTTGAGGGTGGACGAGGTCAGCTCACGCTCACAACCCCGCTGATGTCTAAACCCAAATCGCTTCATGCTCACCTTGCTGATTATCGGCCTCGCGATTCTCGCTTGGTCCGCATGGAAGCCGCACGACTACTTCACCTGGATCCTGGAAGTCTTCCCGGCCATGATCGCAGGAGTTGTGCTGGTGGCGATCTATCCGCGCTTCCGGTTCACCAGCCTCGTATATGTTCTCATCCTGATCCATGCGGCGATCCTGATGATCGGTGGGCACTACACCTACGCCGAGATGCCGCTGTTCAGCTGGCTGCGCGACGAATTTCACCTGGCGCGCAACTACTACGACCGTCTAGGCCACGTTGCGCAGGGGTTTGTCCCGGCCATGATCGTGCGCGAGATCCTGATTCGGAACGCCGTGGTCAATGGACGCCGCTGGCTGTTCTTCATCGTCTGCAGCATCGCGCTGGCCATCAGCGCCTGCTACGAATTCTTCGAATGGTGGGTGGCTGTGGCTTCGGGCACGGCGGCCGATTCGTTCCTCGCGACCCAGGGCGACGTGTGGGACACGCAGTGGGACATGTTCATGGCGCTGTGCGGCGCCATCGTGGCGCAGCTCACCGTGGCCGGTATACACGATCGGCAGCTGCGCGCGTTGAGTCGGGTCACGAGCGGCGCCGCAGAGCGGACAGTGCAACGGCGCTAGCGCCGGCGCCACACCTGCCAGCGTTCCCCGTCCTGAAACACGGCGAGAGATTCGGCGGCCGGTCGGTCCTCCACGAGGTCGAACGCGGAATCCAGCAGGGCGTGGAGCTCCTCTGGGCTGGTTCCGAAGGGCGGACCCTTCGGGTCGTCGTGGTAGAAGAAGAACCCAACCAGCCGCTTGCCTGGGCCCAGCAGCTCGGCCATCCGCGCGGCGTAGCGCGGCCACAACTTTCTCGGCAGCGCACACAGAAATGCCCGCTCGTAGACGACGTCGAACGGCTCCGGGCCGGGTTCGAACTGGAAGAAGTCCCCCAACCGAATGCGGTCCGCAAACGGTCCCGCGTTCCGCTTCGCGAGTTCGACCGCCCCGATGCTGAAGTCGATGGCCAGGACCTCAGCGCCGGTTTCGGCCAGGCAACGCAGCTCGCGAGCGGACCCGCATCCGGGCACCAGGACGCGCGTCGCAGCCGGCAGCATCGCGGCGAAGGCGCGCAGGTCCGCCGGTACCCCGTGCGCGTCCCAGGGCGTCACATGGTCGCGGTAGCGAGTGTCCCAGAATTCCGGCAGTGAGCTGTCTTGGGCCATTCTGTGCGTGACTCCTGATTCGTGATGCGTAACTCGCAACACCCCCACCATTGGGTGTCGGGTTTAGAAGTGACGATCACGGCTTTTCTCCCCCCTCTGGCCCATAGAACACCACCCACAGCGTCAGGTCGTCGCTGAAATCCTCGAACCGGTGCACAACGCCGGCCGGGACAAACAGCACGTCGCCTGGCCCGAAGGCGTGGCGGGCACCACCGTTGACGAACCAGCCCCGGCCCTGGGCCACCAGATAGATCTCGTCGCGCGTGTGAGGTTGCTGCGGATCGGTGCGGTGAGGCGCGAACAGCTTGAGTAGCAGGCTGCCGTGCTGGTATATCGGCACGGAACGGGGAGTTATGTCCACGGGCGGCAATCGCTCTGCAGCCTGCGCTAGGCTCCAGCGGCGCGGTGCACCGGCTCCGGCCAAATAGTCGTGCTCGAAGGCGTCCATGCGATCTCCTCAGCGATTGCGATTCGGGCCCTGCAACTGCTTCCAGCGGAAGCAGCCGACGACGTGATCGTTTACCATGCCGACGGCCTGCATGAAGGCATAGCAGATCGTGCTGCCAACGAAGTTGAAGCCGCGCGCCTTGAGATCCTTGCTCAGTGCGTCGGATTGCGGCGTGGAGGCCGGCACCTGAGCCGGCGACTTCCAGGCGTTGCGCACTGCCTTGCCGTCGACGAATGGCCAGACGTAGGCGTCGAAGCTCCCGAACGCCGCTTGTACGCTCAGGAACGCTCGCGCGTTGCGCACGGCGGACTCGAGCTTGAGCCGGTTGCGTACGATGCCCTCGTCCGAAAGCAGCGCGCGCATGCGCCGAGAATCGAAGCGGGCCACCCTGTCTGGATCGAACGCATCGAACGCTCGCCGGTAGGCGTCGCGCTTGCGCAGAATAGTGGACCAGCTAAGACCTGCTTGTGCGCCTTCCAGGATCAAAAACTCGAACAGCCGCCGGTCGTCGTGGAGCGGAACGCCCCACTCGGTATCGTGATACGCGGTCTCCAGAGGCCCAGTCGCGGCCCAGGCGCAGCGCTTTGTCAAGATTTGGTCTCCCCGGCGGGCGACGGTGTCCCGCGTGCGTTACACGTTCCCCATCGACTCAATGTTGCCGTCCTCGATCCGATAATCAATTCGGTCAACGCGCCCAAGTCGCGCCAGCTGTCCAACCGGGCCCTCTCCATGCACTGCCCCACGCGGTGGGCCCCAATCGAAGATCTGCTAGACGGCGTTCATGGAAAAGGATAACAGGCAACGCCCGAATCCTGGCAACCTCAGGCACAGGGCCCTTTCTTCCGGGCTCAGCGTGCTGTTCGCGACCATCGCGGTGGTGTTGACCGACGGCCATGACCTGGTCGATCGTCAGCCAGCGCGACCACACCCTCCAGCAGGCCAGCCGCGACGGGCTCAACCTGGCCTGGACTCTGGGTGAGCGCGTGGAGCATGCGTTTGGTGCGGCCGATCAGGTTCTGTTGCGCAGCAAGACAGACCTGTTCAGGCGAGATCTGGTGGTCCACCCCGACACACGCGCGCTTTCCGCCTTGCTTGATCCACGCCCGCTGATCGGTCCCGAGCTGCAGTCGCTCGAGCTCTATGACGTCCGCGGCCGTCTGGTGGCTTCCAGTGACGAAGCGAGCAGCGCAGCCGGGCCCGTTGATCGCCGCGATTTCTTCGTGGCGCTGCGCACTCATCCGGAACTGCCGAGCTTCATCGGGCTGCCCGAGCACAGGGGGGCCAAGTGGCTCATCCCCGTCGCGCGCCCGATGACCGCTACGGACGGCGGCTTCAACGGTGTGCTGGTCGCTAACATTGACACGAATCAGCTGCGCGAGGCCTTTCAACACCTCGAGTTGGACCCGCAGACGGTGTTCTGCGTCGCCCGCATCGACGGCAGGATCTTGTTCCGGCATCCGTATGTGGAGCGCGCCTTCGGCGCCGACACCGCGAGCACGCCGGTGCACCAGGGCAAGACCGGAGTCAACGGCGCACTGCAGGCCGTGAGCGCGGTGGACGGCGTCGAGCGCTTGTACGCCTACACCCGGCTCGCCTCCTCCCCGATGACTGTGACCGTCGGCGTTCCGACCGACAGCGTTTTCGCGGGCTGGCGCGCGGAGTCTTTGAAGAAAGCCGTCTTCACGGCCGTGGCGCTGTTGTTCACGACCCTGCTCTTCGCGCTGCTGCGGCGTCAGCTGGTGCGGATCGAGCGCAGCGAGGCGCGCTTCCAGGCCATCTTCCGCAACAGCCCGGTGCCCACGGCGATCTTTACGTTGGAGGAGGGCGCTGCGCTGGATGGCAACCAGGCGTTTTTCGACCTGATCGGCCGCACCCGCGAGGAGGCTCTGGGCAAGACGTCGGTGGAGTTCGGATTCTGGAGCAGTCCTGAGCGTCGCGCCGAAGGGGTTCGGGAGCTGAAGGAGAAGGGTACCGTCTACCAGCACGAGGCGCCCTTCCGTCGCCGCTCGGGCGAAATGGGCGTCGGCCTGTTCTCCAGGCAAGTGGTGGAGACGGACGGCCGCCAGCGGGTGCTGCTCATGATCCAGGACATCACCGAACGGCGTGCGGTCCAGGACCAGGTCGAGCGCATGTCGGAGCGATTGCTGCTGGCTACCCAGTCCGCCAATCTCGGTATCTGGGACTGGGACGTGCAGCGCAACGTGCTCGAATGGGACCAGGCGATGCGCCGGATCTACGGGATGTCCGCAGTCGCGCAGGCGAGCTTCGACGCATGGGCAGCCGCCCTGCACCCCGAAGACCGCGCGCAGGCGCTGGCTGATATCGACCAGACCGTCCGCAACGGCCACACCTACGACACCGAGTTTCGCATCCTGCGGCCGGACGGGGAGGTGCGCAACGTCAAGTCATACGGCCGGGCGCAGAAGGGTACGGATGGGCGGGTAGTTCGCATCACGGGAATCAACCTCGATGTGACGGAACAGCGGCGAGCGGAGGAAAGCGTAAGGCGCAGCCAGGCGCTGTTCTCGGCCACCGTCAACACCACCGACGACGGCATCGCCGCGGTCGACCGCGACTTGCGCATCACGATGGTGAACGAAGCGCTGCGCGCCGCGGTGCAGAAGTACCTCGACTTCGAGCCTGCCGTGGGGATGGAGGCGGTGTGCCTGGTGGCACCGGAGCGGCACGACAGGGTGCGTCGCATCCTGGCCCGCGTGCTCAAGGGCGAGCGGCAGCGCGCGGAGAGCGTGTTCCGCTCCCCCGGTGGCGAGGTGCGTTATCTGGATGAGCGCTACAACCCGATCCGGGACGTGCAAGGCGAAGTGGTCGGTGCCGCCGTATTCGTCCGCGACGTCACGATGCGTCGACACGCGGAGCAGACCGTGCAGGCGATCGTGAAGGGTACCTCCGCCGCGCTCGGGGAGCAGTTCTTCCGGTCGCTCGTGGTCGAGCTGGCGAGCGCGCTCAATACGCGCTACGCGTTCGTGGGCGAGCTGGAGGGAAGCAGTCCCGAGCGCATCAAGACCGTGGCCGTGTGCGCCGCCGGCCAGATCGTCGATAACTTCGAATATCTTCTTGAGGGAACACCGTCTGCACAGGCAATGGCAGCCGGCGTGTGCTTTGTGCCGCGGGACGTACAGAAGCAATTTGCGTCTAACCCCGTGCTGGCAGAAATGCGGGTCCAAAGCTACGTGGGCGTACGCCTAACGGCCGCGTCGGGACGGGCTCTGGGCGTACTGGCGGTCATGCACGACGAACCAGTCCGCCAGTCAGCAGTCGGGCAGACGATCCTCGGCATATTTGCGGCGCGGGCGGGCGCGGAGCTCGAACGTGTGCACGCGGAGAGCGAGCGTCGAAGGATTCAGGATGGGCTGCGGCTCGCTCAGCAGGTGGGCAACGTCGGCAGCTGGGAGCGCGATCTGGCGCAGGACACGCTGTCCTGGTCGGAGCAGACCTATCGCATCACCGAGCAGGACCCGCAACGCTTCGTGCTCACCCGCGCGAGCTGGCTCGAGCTGGTTCACCCCGACGACCGGCCGCGGCTGCTGGCTCTTTCCGAAGATGCGATAGCCGGGCGCCGGCCGTACGCTATGGATCACCGCATCCAACTCCCCGACGGCTCCATACGCTACGTACACCAGCGGGCCGAGGTCGTGCGCGACACCGACGGCACGCCGGTGCGGCTGGTGGGCACCATGCAGGACATCACGGAGCGCAAGCAGGCGGAGGAGGCGCTGCGCCGAAGCGAGCGCAGGTTCCGCCAATTGGTCGAGAGCACCGATGTGATCCCGTGGTCGGCCGACCCGGATACGTTGCGTTTCACCTATGTCGGGCCGCAAGCGGTGAAAGTGCTCGGCTATGCGCTGGAGCAGTGGTACGAAGATGGGTTCTGGCTGGAGCGCATGCACCCCGACGATCGCGGCTGGGCGCAGCGTAAGGTCAAATCGACCCTCGCGCAGGGACGCGACACCGAGCTGGAATACCGCATGCTGACCGCCGACGGACGCACGGTCTGGCTGCGCGACAGCTTCAGCGTGATGCAGGACGAGGGCGGACAGGTCACTCTGCAAGGGTTCTTGTTCGACATCACGACCCGCAAGCGGGCCGAAGAGCAGCTGCGTCTGGCCGGCGAGGTGTTCCAGAGCAGCGGCGAGGCCATCGTCATCACCGACGGCGACATGCTCATCCTCTCGGTGAATCCCGCGTTCACCACTGTCACGGGATACACCGCCGAGGAGGCGCTGGGGCAAGACCCCGTACGGCCTAAGCCGCGGGATACGCAGCCAGGAGCGCGACCGGGAGATCTGGGCCCGGGTGTGGCAGGCAGCGGCTACTGGCAGGGCGAGGTGTGGGACCGGCGGCGCAACGGCGACGTCTATCCGAAGTGGTTGACCGTGAGCGTGGTGCGCGACGCCAACGGACGGCCGGTGAACTACATCGAGATCTTCTCCGACATCTCCGAGCGCAAGGAGCGCGAGGAGCGGGTGCGCCATCTGGCGCATCACGACTTCCTGACCGATCTGCCCAACCGGGTCCTGCTCAACGACCGCATCACCCAGGCCGTCTCGCTGGCCGAGCGCAACCACACCCAGGTGGCGGTCATGTTCCTGGATCTGGACCGCTTCAAGACCGTGAACGACTCGCTCGGTCACACCGTCGGCGACAAGCTGCTGCAGGAGGTCGCGCGGCGCTTGCGCGGCATGCATGCGCGCCAGCGATACGGTCAGCCGCCAGGGCGGCGACGAGTTCGTGATCCTGATGCCCGGACATGGCCGATGCCGGCCGACGTCGCGCGCGCTGCGCAGAAGGTGCTCGACGCCGTCGCGCATCCGTACTCCATCGACGGGCACGAGCTGGTGACCACGCCCAGCATCGGCATCAGCGTGTACCCCAACGACGGGCGCGATGTGGAGACGCTGCTGCAAGCAACGCCGACGCGGCCATGTACCACGCCAAGGAGTCGGGCCGCAACAACTACCAGTTCTTCACCCAGGACATGAACACGCGCGCGCTCGAGCGCCTGTCGCTCGAGCGCAGCCTGCGCCGCGCCATCGACCGCGACGAGCTGCGCCTGCACTACCAGCCGCAGTACGACGTCGCGCACGCGTCAGATCGTCGGCGTCGAGGCGCTGATCCGCTGGGAGCATCCCGACCTCGGGCTGCTGCCGCCTGGCCGCTTCATGCGCTTCGCCGAGGACACCGGGCTGATCCTGCCGATGGGCGAGTGGGTGCTGCGAGAGGCCTGCCGCCAGAATCGCGCGTGGCAGGCTCAGGGACTGCCGCCGGTGCGGGTGGCGGTCAACATCTCGGCCGCTGCAGTTCCGCAACGCGGGCTTCGTCGCACACGGTCCAGACGCGCGCTGCAAGGAGGCTGGACTGGAGTCGCGCTGGCTCGTGCTGGAGGTGACCGAGAGCGTGATCATGCAGGACGTCGAGCGTGTGACCGACTCGCTCGAGCAGCTCAAGGCTCTGGGCCTGGAGCTGGCGATCGACGACTTCGGCACCGGTTACTCCAGCCTCTCCTACCTGAAGCGCTTTCCGATCGACCGGCTCAAGATCGACCAGTCATTCGTGCGCGACATCACCTCCGACGACGACGACGCCGCCATCACCAGCGCCATCATCGGGTTGACCCGCAACCTGGGGCTGCGCACCATCGCCGAAGGGGTGGAAACGCGCGAGCAGCTCGAGTTCCTGCAGCGAGCACGGCTGCGACGAGGCGCAGGGGTTCCTGTTCAGCAGGCCGCTCCCCCCGGAGGAATGCAGCACCATTCTGAGCGCGCAGGCGAACCGAAGAAAGGTTCGGCTGGCTTAGAGAAGCCCCGCATTGCGGAGCGTCCTTGGGCCCTACTTTCGGAAGATCCAAAAGATCAACGAGACCACGGCCGAGATGATCAGCCCGGTGGTGATCGGAAAGTAGAACCTGAAGCCATCCTTCTCGTAGCGTATGTCGCCTGGCAGCCGGCCAAGGCCCAGTTTGGCGATCCACGGCCAGAGCAGCCCACCGACGATGAGAATAACGCCAAGCGTGATCAGAAAGCGCTGCATGATTCCGAAGTGCCCTCAGGGCCGGTGGCACACCGCCTCGACGTTATTTCCGTCCGGGTCCACGACGAACGCGCGAGATCGACGCTCAGCGGCGCTCGCCCGTCAGCGTGCGCTGCAGGGCACGGTCCGCCAGCGCGTTGACCGAATACAGCTGGGCAAAGATGAAGCTGTAGGCTACCAATCCAAAGGCGCCGGGAGTGTTCGACGGCCAAGCGGCCGCCTCGGTCTTGGGGAGGTAACCGATCATCTCCAGGGAGGCGTTGAGGACGAACAGCCCGACCCCGACCAGCATCAGCGCATGACAGACGAACCTCATCCAGGCGGGACATCCGCTGAAGCGCATCACCTCGAGCTCGCGCGGGGGCGCGTCGTAGGTGAGTTGCAAATACCGCAGCACGAAAACTGCGCCCACAGGCCCAAGCGCCAGAAGGGTCCAGTTAGCTAGGGCAGCCGCGAAATCGCTGAGAGGGACGGGCAGGGTCGCAAGCCCCCACAGCGCCAACAGACCGCTGGTTGCCAGCCCGACGAGCGCGGCAACGTAGACCCCGAAGTCCACCACTTTCCCGATCTGTGGCACGCCGCAAAACCTATTTCGCTAACGGGAGAGGAGAGCATCCATCATGACCACACTGGCATTAGAAATCAATCCTCATGTCCTTGCACCACGCTTTACGCGGGTGCTGCCGGCTCGATGCAATGGTATCAGCTCGCCGTCTGGCTGCCACGTGGCCTCAATAGCTGATCACGGCCACCTTTCTGATGTAGCTGGTGTCCTCGAGCTGGGTCAGGATGAAGTCCGCGACATCGGCGCGCGAAACCCTCGGTAGCCCGTGCAGATCGAGGTGCTCGCCGACGCGATATTTGCCCGTCCTCGGGCCGTTGCTGAGAAGCACGGGATAAACGAGCGTCCAGTCGAGGCTGCTTGAGCGAAGGTAGCGCTCGCCGTCCGCCTTGTCCGCAAAAATGTCGGTCAGCAATAGGCGGTACATGATCCGCGGCAGCAAAGGGGCGTCGCGGCGTGTGTCGCCGACGCCGAAAGCGGAAGTGAAGATCAGCCGGCGAACACCATTTCGCTCCATCGCGGGAACGATTGCTTGCATGCTTCGGGAGATCAGGCTGGAGGACTTCAGCGAACTGCGCACGCCCAGCGCGCTGATCACTGCGTCCTGGCCCCGCACCGCCGCGGCGATGGCATCTGCGTCGTCGGGGACGCTTCCAACGACCACGCGAAGGCGATCGTCGCTGACCGCCAGCTGTGCGGAGTTGCGAACGAACACCGTGAGCTCATGCCCCTGCCGCAGGGCCTGTGCGACCACCTGCTGTCCCGTCGGGCCCGTCGCACCGAAGACGAGGAGTTTCACGCCGATACCCTCCGTCCTACTCCGTTGACTACAGCGTTGGGGGTGTCCGTCTTGCACGCACAGTGAGATCGCGTTGCCTGGCTTGGCCACGACCCCGCGTTCGACGTCGCCTCGGAAGTCGAGGGCTTTAGTGAGCTATGTGCGCTCGCGGCGACGTCTCGTCGTACCTCCTTGGGGGGAGTAGGCTATTCCAATTGATAGGAGGTAACCGTTATGTCCAGCACAACATTCGGTGCGATTGCGGCGCGCGCTGGCGGCTCCGTGCTCGCGGCAGGCGCGCTCTTCTTCGTCGGTTGCGCCTCGACCAAGCTCGACGCCCAGTGGGTCGATCCGCAATTCAAGGGGCATTCGTTGCGTGGCGCGAAGGTGCTCGTCGTCTGTGAAGCTGCCGACCTCGCGATCAAGCGCATCTGTCAGGACCAAGTGGCGGCACAGGTGGCGGCGCTCGATGCGACGCCCGTGAAGGGGCCCGAGGGGGCAGACCCGACACCCCAGCCGCAGCCTGTTGCCGCTCCATAGCACGCCGCCGTCCTGACGGGCTACCACGGATTGATCAGCAATATCTGGAGCGGCACACCTGACACTGCGTCGAGCAGGACGACCCCGTCTTTGCTCGGTGCACTTAGAGGTAGAAACTTCACCGAATCCTCCGACCGCCCGGACGAGCTCAGATAACGCTTAATCGCCTCGGGATCGCGCTTTGAAATGGCGCTCACGCTGTGCGCGTGCTGGGCTGCATTCTGCGCCTGCTCGGAATAGGGCACGTAGTACTGCGGATACATCTGCAGATCCTTGCCTACGATCGACGTTTCCATCACCCTGGCCTTCTCGGCGGGATCGGCAGGAAATACCGCGGCGACGTACTGTGGACGCCCAAGCGGGGGACGCTGCAACTCCTTGCGCGTTACCTTGGCTAGATCCTTTGGATCGAGATCCTTCGCCGTCACCAGTTCAAACCTGTCGAGCGTGAAGACGAGGTAAACCGGTCGTGCCAGGTAGACGGTGTGGATGCCGTAGGCAAGCGCCCCGAGCTGCAACAGCGCGATGACCGTCAGGTCGAACCTCAGGCCCTTCTTACCCGCCTTGAAGATGATGAGCGTAATGAGCGGCCCGAGCGTGACGTCGACGCCCACCAATATCAACATGAGCTCGCTGCCCCCGGCGGCTTCGAACAGAGGCCACGGGTACCAGACCGTCAGCATGAAGGTGACCACCGTGCCGGCGATGGCGGCGCTCAGCAGCAGATGGATCCCGGAGGCTTTCCAGCGCGACATTCGAAGCGGACGATGAGCTTGCTAGTTGCAGCCTTGGTCGAGCGGCGGTCACCCGCTGCGCAATACCCAGCACCTCTGGACTGGGCGCAAAAAATCGCGCGCCATTATACGACTTTCCACCCGGGGCGCCCAAGGTTCATGGTCAATGCGGAGTCCGACTCCCGGGGCTGCTCGCCCGCTTTGCACGGTAGACCCTGTACACCTCGCAGGATTCGATCACGATTGGTTCTTCAGGGCCTCCGAAGCGCACCGTCGCCTTTCCAGCTTCCAGCCGAACCGCTTTGCCACCGCTTTGCATCTCCTCCGCCTTCGCAGTTCACGCGCTCGCAATTGCAAGCTTCAGACGCTCGGAGACGTAACGGGTGGCTGCGGCAGCTTCGAGGCGAATCCCGGCAAGCCCGACGTGGCCGTCGGGACGCAGGAGGTAGAAAGAGGGCCGGGGGATCTGCGCGCGTGCGAGCTCCCGGTCGTTGACAGGATCGCCGGGAACCGCATGGATGCGCAGCAGGTCGCCGAGGCCCGGCACCCCGCCGGCGGGGCGGGCTGTCCGATCACGATCAGATTGAATCGCGTGTCGTCGAGTTTTCCGAACAGGTCCTCGGTAGGGCCGTTCGCGCAAGAGCTTGAGCCGCAGCCACGGAAAGCGATCGCCGGCGCGCGGCGCGCCGTCAGGCAGGCCCGCGCAGCGTTTCCGATAGAGGGCTGTTGCGGTAGTGGATACCGGTCTGGGAGATGGTGCGAAATGCGAGCTTTTGTACTCTGTCGAGGCCCATCGCAAGAGCCATGATCTTCGCCAGGATCCGCGTGCGGAACAGCCCGGCCAGCCAACTGTCGGAGACGATCAGCGAAAAAGCCCGGTCGGTCGTGCTCAGCAGCCGCTGGGCGACCGGGATGCGCTCGTCCTCGTAGGAGTCGAGCAGAGCCGCGCCCGCCCGTCCCGACACGACGAGGGCCAGCTTCCACGCCAGGTTGTACGCATCCTGCAGGCCGGTGTTCATGCCTTGTGCGCCGACCGGGCTGTGTATGTGCGCCGCGTCGCCCAGCAGGAAGCAACGGCGGTCGCGAAAGCGCTCGGCGCGCCGGTGATGGATGCGGTAAGTGGAGAACCAGCTGCATCCCTGAAACGACAGCCCGGATCCCGCTTCCTTGCGCACCGAGGGAACCACGTCGTCGAAGGTCAGATCATCTCTCCCGCGCAAGGCCGGCGGCACGATCCCGACGACTCGCCAGTGATCGGTCCCGCGCATCGGGAAGAACAGATGGAATCCTTCGCGCCATAGATATACGTTGAGCTCGTCCGGCACCATCGGTCCCGTCACTTGCGTATCGGCGACGAAGAACACGTGCTCGTAAGGCGCGCCCTGAAACGCGATCCGGTTCAGGTCGCGCACCGCGCTGTGCGCACCGTCGCATCCTGCGACCCACGCGGCCGTGACTTCCCGGATCGTGCCGTCCGGTTGCTTGAGCGTTGCCGTGACTTGATCGGTTTCCTGCGCAAGGCCGACAAGTTCGGTGTTCCAACGTACGGACATGCCCCAGTTGCGAAGGGCGTCGCCCAGCAGCCGTTCGTTGTCGTCCTGGCCCAGGATCAGGAGAAAGGGATACGGGCTCAGATCGCGCCCGATGTCACCCAACGGGACGCGCGCAGCCCGCCGCCCTTGCGCCCAGATGTTGGCACCGGTGGCGCGTTTGCCGAGCTCGAGCGCCCGCTCGACGATGCCAAGGTGCGAGTAGATCTCGAGCGTGCGCGCCTGCACGCCCAGTGCTCTCGTCTGGAGAGACGGTCCAGCGTGCCGGTCTATGATCAGCGCGCGCACGCCTCGCCGGCCGAGTTGGTTCGCGAGCATCAGCCCGGTCGGGCCGGCTCCGACGACGAGGACGTCAGTATCCATATGAGACCCCGCGGATAGAAAAATCAAAGATCAAGCCAAACGAACCGCCAACACGCAAGACGACGCGAAGACCCCGGACGTCTTTGCTGCGTATCTTCGCGGGCCGCTCACTCAACCCTTCCTCCCATTCTCGCGGATCTCCATAGACTTGATCAGGCCATCCTCAAATGCGTAGACGTGTTGCACGAGCGCGTCTTTCAGGATGTTGCCGACGAGATCACGGACCACTTGGTGGACATCTACCGCCACTCGTCCATCGCGTTCGACAATGAGGCGCAGCGGCTCGACGGACGGGTCAATAAGGCGCCACTGCCGCGTCCAGTATTCGCGGATGCCACTGTGGCCAAAGACGCAGCCGCCCTCCATCCCATTGGGCCAAACAATGTTTGGATGCATTACAGCCAGCACAGCATCGATGTCGCGTGCATTGAAAGCGGCATAGGTCCTTCGAAGAACAAGCTCGGTATCCATGTGCTTTCTCACCATGACGTCCAACAACTTCCTAACCGGTGCGGCCTTGGCCGTACAAGCTCATCGTCTTGTTGGGCGAAGGCGAAACAAACTACCAGACGCTACGGACCATCGCCATCACCGCTCTTCAGGAGCAATTAATTTGATCTTGGCAGAAAACGCTTCGTGCTTGGCGGTGTCGACGCTCTCTAGCAACAATCAAGTCACCGGAGAACATGGGTGCTCAGTCTGGGGCCCAACGGTTGAGTCCAGCGGCTGCCGAGGCAGTCCGCAGAAACGAAGGGTTGGGCGGCATCGTCTCAAGCTCGAATTCACTACGCTTGACGTGCATAGCTGACCGTCAACATTTCCCATTGATGACCATCTGGTTCGTTCCAGTAGACGATGCTGCCGCCGTGCTGCGTGTCAATTCGGAAGTCGACCGGCCCATGAACGTTGCTACGGTACGGTATTCCAGCCGCCTTGATTCGCTCAAGGATGACGTTGAAGTCGTCCAGGCCTACTCGAAAACAGTAGTGCATCATGGGAAAGGGGTCGGTCCAGTCATCAAAGTCGATAGTCAATCCATCGTTCACGTATACGGGGGCGAACGGCCCTACACCCGTTTCCGACCACGGAACCCCAAGTAGTTCGGCTAGTAGCTTTGCCGAAGCCACTTTGTTACGGGACGGCACCATAAGGTGATCAAGATGAACGGTCATCGTGCTCTCCTGTCCTTGAGGGAGCTGGTGTCGGGTTGCAAGAGACGCCCGACGTTGGCGTTGAGCGGGCGCCGACGAGCGACGCGAGGAGGGAACCCAGAGCGCGCAGCCTGCTGGGCGCTCCGCTCAAGCCGGTGGCTAGCCCGCTTCCGCGAGCCATGTCATCTCGGATCCGTGCGGGTGGACGAGCGCGAGTAATTCGTCAGTTCCCACCCCCCGCCTGAAAGTCTTGCGTCCCACCAAAAACCTCAACTCGGCATCAGCAGGCGGCGATGCTGCAAGCCTCGACACGACGCCTGGCGCCTCGTTCGAGACCCATACGATCTCGCGGTCTCTCGACGCGTGGGCAAGCACATCCGCGAATGCTTTTCGCCGTTCCGGGCTCACATAGGCGAGGACAGCTGAGTGGAAGACAACCAGACGAGCATCAAGCGGCGCCTCGGCCAGCAGATTAGCAAGATCATCAACTAGGTCACCGCATATGACGGACGGAGGATCGGAGCGCGCGAGAGAAATCGCCGCCTCCAAGCGTTGGCGACGATGCGAATGATCCGACCAGACGCATGCGAGCAGCCATCGGACCGCGTCATCGTCGCACACGTCGATTGGCGCGATATCGAGGCCTCGACGCCATACGACGTCCGGAGGCGACAACCGCAGCGATACCGAGTTGGTCAGTGCACACCGAAGCCGAACTGGCGATGAAGGGAGTCCGATGCGAGCCGACCCGTAATCGTAAGAGAACCGGTCGAGCAGAAGGCACAGGCCCGCGCTCGCACCTACCTCGACGAGCGCCAAGGGCCCTGGCGGCAGTGCCGGGAGGAGAACAGAACACCGGCCGACCTCGTTGGTCTGCGTGCGACGGGTAGCCATGATCTCCGCGATGTCAGCCCCGCGCTCATTCAGCAGCGCCCTCAGGTCCGACACGGTCGACGGCATGCGATCAGTGCCAGTGATGTATTGGACAGCCGCAAGAAACAGGTTGGGTTGGATCACCGGCCTGTCAGCGATGAAACGCATGACCGAATCGTCAGCTGCTGCGTCAAGCGCAAGACGATAGTAGAGGTCGGAGTACCCGCGACATTCAGTCTCCGCGAATTGGCGGTATCGCTGCCGAACTGCATCGAGTTCAATCATCGGGGACCTGTTCGCAATTCGAAAGGGTCGGGCTAGCGCCCGGCATCAGCAGTGCCGGCACGACGCCAGCAAAGCAGGACTACGGTGATCTAATCGTGTGGGAATCCTGGGCCACCGTGCAAGCATACTAGCGGCAACTTGCCTCGTGCTTCACGGTCGCCGACGATGCGATACCAGACGTCATAGCCCCGGAACGCAACCAGGCCTCGGTGGGTTGGCATTTGCGGACTCATTGCCTCTCTCCTGAGCTTGTCCCCCTCGCGCTTTCGCGGAGCGGGCTAACGTCCGCTCTCGAACGCGCGGTCAGGCATTTGCGCCGATGAAGAAAGCACCAACGGCATAGACAAAGACAACGGCCGTATAAATTAACCCGACAAGGGAGGTGCCAAAAGCTTGCGACACAGCAGATCCTGCCTCTTTAACACGATCAGTTCCGGTACGTTCAAATGCTCCACTGATCCGCCGGGCCAGAAGCAGGTTAGGCAGGTAGCACGCCACGCAGACAACTAAAGCGAGAAGGAAAATCCTGGGACCCAGGAAGAGCATGGCAAGCGGCCCGAGTGGGAACAGAAGCGCAGTGGCACCAAGTGCTCTTGACTGATGAAACTCCAAAAATATGGCGGATTCTCGCCTCACCGCCATGGCAATGCGATATGCCATAACGCAGAAAAGGACAAGTAAGGCGATATCGAGCATTGCAGATATCCAACGTTTGACATGAGAGGCTCGACCCGGCTTGCCGGGGCAAGTCCTGCCGATGGAAGGGTTAGGCGTCACCTCGTTACCCCGGAATCTCGGGCTCGACGAGCTTCGCAAGTTGTGCGAGCGACTCTTGCCAGCCGAGATAGCACATCTCGAGCGGAATGGCTTCAGGCAGCCCTTCTTGCACTACGTTGAGCTCAGTTCCGCACGACACTTGCTTCAAGGTCACCGTCGTCTGCATTTCTCCGGGCAGGTTCGGGTCGTCGAACCTGTCCGTATAGCGAATCCTTTCGAATGGCACCAGTTCACGATACTCGCCGCCAAAGGAGTGACCGTGGCCTGTCGTGAAGTTCGTGAACGACATCTTGTAGGTGCCGCCAACTTTGGCATCCATGTGGTGAACCTTGCAGGTGAAACCGTATGGCGGAAGCCACTTGGCCATTGCGTCAGCGTCCAAGAACGCCCGATAGACGCGCTCCGGATTCGCACGGAGCACGCGGTGAAGTCGGATGGTGCCTGTGGGCATGATCAATTCGCCTTTCGATTCGCGGTTCGGTGGGAGTTGGGTTTACGACCTAGCACGGGAGCGCCGATGGATGCATCGTGACGCGTAAACGACGGCAATCACCGGCCGGAAACGGGCGGCGAAGCCGGCTGTTGACGGTTCGGTGCGTTGCATGTTGGGCCTCATCTCGGCTACTTCAGCAGCTCTGCCAATTGGGCTTGCACGTTGCGCCGCGCCTGCTCGATGGCCTCGGCATTCCCGGCGATCGTCGCGCCTTTCGTCAGGCAGCTCGCCCTTTCGCTGGCGGATGGAAGAGGGCCCAGGATGCTTGCGATGCGGAACGCGCAGCCGGCTCCGTTGTCGACATTCGAGAGATGGACGGCCTGGACCGTACCGAACCCGATGGCGTCGAAGGCGTGGTGAGCCCCTCGGTACACTGTGATCGTCGCGTCCTGGCCTGAGGCCCTGAGAGTTTCCGTCAGTCGGACGCAGGGAGCAGCCGGTGTCCAGTCGTCCAGCTCTCCGGTATGGATCCGTAGCGGCGCTGAGATCCGCTCCCGTTCCGGGTAAACCGTATTGCAGTAGGGATAAAAAGGCACGAAGGCGCGGAAGGCGGGCTGGCCGGTGGGTGCATAGGTCTCCTTGGCCCAGACTGTCGAAGCACCCAAAGCAAGGATGCCGCCGTGCGAGAAACCCATTAAGCCAATCCGTCGCGCATCGATCCTGGGATGGGTGACGAGAATGCGCAGCGCGCCATAAGCGTCCGGGATCCGTTGCGTCCCTGTCAGGGTCCGCGCGCTGGTGCAGACCTCGGACAGGCCGCGTCCCGCGAAGCTGTCCAGAAGAAACGTTGCGTACCCCCACTCCCGGAGCACCCGCGCCCACCCAAATTCGGCGTTTCCAATTCCATTGCAGCCATGCGCGAGGACAACAGCCGGAAAGGATCCGGCCCCGGGTGGAAACTGGAGGATTCCCGAAATCACTACCGGGTCTCCGGGCGTCAAGCGCAACTCGTCGGGAGAGCGCACTAGGCTCCCCGCGCTGGCAAACCAAATTGTTCCGGCGTCCTCAACCGACAGGGCCGGTTTCAGATCCTTCAAAGATGGCGCGCACCATGCGGAGGAAAGTGCTACCGCGGTACAGAGCGCGAACCACTTCTTCACCCGTACTTCCGTCCGATCAATCGGCCCAACGCCAAAGCTCGGGGGCGCGCGGCTTCATCGCGCGTCCCCTGCAGCGCAGGGTTCGGCTCCACCGGCCATCGAAAGATCACGCAATAGAACTTCCCAAAGCCCATCATCGTCTTTTCGTGGATGCGAGATTCGATGAACCGGAATCGTACCCAATGGATTCTTCAGTAGGCGGACCGGCTCGGTATTGCCGACCAACTGGTATCGATAGATCTTGCCTCCAAACTTGATCCTCCTAGCCGGAAGCTCGATCGCCAGATCAGGGTACTTCAGCACTTGACGCTGCACTTGCCATATCGAGTCCCTTTCGTAGGTCGTTATAACAACGATCTCCTGGTCCCGCCGTGCTTCAATCGGCCCTTGAGTAACAACGAGCGGGACGTAGCAATCGCTGCAACCATTCACCGTTGCTGGGACTTCGAATAGATAGTACGAACATTGGTATCGGTTCTGCTCCCCGAGAGCGGCCTGCGAAACCAGCCACCAGGCAGCCAACATGAGCGTACGAAGGATCATGGAGCCGAACGTTCCCCATCACCGGCTGGCAGCAGGCGGCGAAGCCGGCCGGCGACGGTCCGGTGTGTGGGCTTGTTCGGCGTCAGCATTTCGTGCCATGCGGAAGTTGCGAAACCCAACACCTCTTCGCTCAATAAACTGCTCCCTCTCCACCCGAAACCCCATGGCCTCGAATAAGGGGCGAGCAGCAATGCTCACTTCTGATTCCAGCTTCCGCGCTCCGCGGGCCACCGCCCAAGAGCAGGCCACCTCCAGAAGTTCGCGACCCACTCCGCGGCGCGCGTATTCCGGGTGAACGTAGAGAAGATCCACGAACCCGTTGTCTTCGACACGAACGAAGCCAGCGATGTCGCCATTCTCGTCAGCGACAAAGACTCCTCCGGCGCGAAGGCGATTGGCCCAGGCCTCCATGTCGGGCGAATCGGGAGCCCAGGCTGCGATTTGCTCCGGAGCATAGTATCGCGCACCGATCTCGCGCACAGATCGACCGAAGCAGCTGACGACCGCCTCAAGGTCATCGTCGTTATACGCACGGATCACGACGCCTCTCCCGACGCCAAACGTTATCGAGGTGAGGGGCGGGCGGCTTCATCGCGCGTCCCCTCCACCGAGCGGTTAGGCGCCCCTTTCATGAAATGCCGCAGTGTCATTCCATCGGCCAGTCGAGTCGACTTCAGCCTTTCAGTTCAACCAACACCTCGTGATAGCGATGGTTGTCGATATTCCGCGCCGCATGGGTGTCGCCGCCTTTGCGGAAGTAGACCTCGCCGGCATTCAGAGTCAGTCGGGTAATGCCGCTGGCGCGGGTGACTTCGAGAGTACCACCCTCGATCGGATAGAAAAAGTAGTCGTGGTCGTGATGGTGCGGCTCAATGCTCTCGCCGGGCTGGAGCGTGAATTCCCAGACGCGAACGCGCTCGTTCTCGAAAACTAGCTTGGTTCCAACTTCCGGCATGGGGGCCACCTTTGATGTAGAAGGATCAGTTAAGAAACTCGTCCGGAACGCTTGAGCAAGTCCATCATCTCCGCATAGCCAAAGCGTTGTCTTCGATTCTGGTGATCTCCGCGCCAGGGGCCCAACGCAGAGCTAACCGGGCGCCGACGCGCGAAGCGCGGCGGGAATCCAACAGCGCCGCTGTTGGGCGCTCCGGTTGAGCGCCGGGTTGGGCTGTGATCGAAGGCATTGACACTAGCATACCGCCACCTTCACGAGAGAACATCGCCCGCAGCAGACCGCGACCGCCGGCATGACCACGAACCCACGGCTTGTTCACGTGACCCGCAGCCGAAGGCTTCGTCTTTCGCGCACCCATGCTGCAACGAGACTAGAGCCCGTGGCGACGTGACACAAACGGATTCGGCGCGCGCAGGCCAGGAGTGCAACGAGGGCAAAACGGCTGATCATAGTTCCGCACATCTCGCGATCGTACTCATCCCTTTCCCATCAGAACCGTAGCCATGATGACGCCGAGCGCGCGCGCTAACCGGCGCACAAAACAGGAAAGGAAAATGCTCCGCACGGTCAGCGACTGCCGCGTGCGAGGAGCTCCCCGACCTCCGCGGATCCCACGAGGCCGGCGCGGAGCCCCGCCTCGGCTGTGTTCGCCAGAACGCTCTGGATCACGGTTCGCCCCGTGCCGTAGAACTCGAACGCGGCGTCTGCGTGTCCTCGCGCGTTCTGCAGACGAGCGAGCGCCTCGTGAGCCTTCCAGAGTTGGCGAGCCTCCCCGATCGCCTGAGCGATGGCGAGCGCGTGCCGCAGGGCCTGCTCCGCATCGTCCCAGTGCCGGCGGGCGAGCGCGCATTCCCCCTTGAGCCGCCACACTCTGCTCTGGTACTTCCTCGCGCGGTGCGCCCCGGCTATTTCCAGGCTCTGGTCGGCGAAGCGATCGGCCCGGTTGGGGTCGCCGCGCGCGAGCCACAGCTCGCCCAGGCTCGCGAAACAGTGGGTGGAGTAGCGCCACGTCATCCAGCGCGAGGGCGGGGGATGCTGGACGATGTGGTGCACCTCGTCGAGGCTTTCCGCGGCCGCCGCGAGATCTCCCTTGGCCACGAGGGCCACGCTCTGGTTCGCCTGGATGAAAGCAACGCGCTCTAGGCCCGTCGCGTGCCGCGAGCGCCGGGCCATCTCGAGCGATCGCCAGCCAAGGTGGAGGCCGCGGTCCCAGTCTCCGCAGTCGATGCGAAGCCAGGCCAGAGTGTTGAGATACCGGCTCACAAACCGCTCGTCGCCGATCCGCTCGGCCAGGGCCAGCCCTTCTTCGAGCGCGGCCAGCGCGGCGTCGAACTCACCCATGCCGGCTCGCGTGACGCCCACGTTCCACAGGCATCTGATCAGCGGTACGAGCAGCCGGTACTCGCGTCCGATTCGCACACCCTCAGTGGCGTGGCCCAGGGACTCCTGGTATCGCCCCTGCCACATGGCGCTGAGTCGCCAGAATGTGCAGGATCTGCCCCTGCATGCCGAGGTCGCCGGCCGAGCTGCTCAGCGGGACGGCCCGCTCGAGCTCCCGCTCGCCCTCGTCGAGATCACCCCGGACGCTATGAATGAACCCGCGCACGTAGAGGCCTGATGCCATCTGGGACTCGGCGCCGGCGGCTTCGCTGACTGTCACCGCCTCCTGCGCCTCGGCCAGCGCGACGTCGAACTCCTCCATCCACATCGCCGCGTTGGCGCTCTGGAGCAAGGCGCGCGATTCGGCCGCGCTGTCGCCGGCCTTCCGAGCGAGCGCCAGGAGCCGGGTGGCATCCTCTCTTGCGGCAGGATACTCGCCGATGCCGAAGAGGAGATCGGACCGGGCTTCGTGGATCCGCATCAGCGTCGAGAGTGGCACGGCGTCGCCCAGCCGATCGACAGCCACCAGCGCTTCGTCGTAGAGCGCCAGCGCCTCTCGAAGAGCAAAGGCGTCGATCGCTTTCTGCGCGCTCTTGAGTAGATAGTCGAGCGCCCGGCCCCAGTCCTCGGCTCGGTTGAAGTGGTGCGCGAGGACCTCGTAGTGCTCGGCGAGGCGGTCGGCGTACAGCTCCTCGACCGCGAGCCCGACGAGCCGGTGCAACTCGCGGCGCCGCTGCAGGAGCAGCGACCCGTAAGCCACGTCGTGCGTAAGGGCGTGGGTAAACATGTACGCCACCTCGGGGAACAGGCCCTTCTCGCGGACCAGCTCCACGGCCGTCAGCTCTTGCAGCAGCGCCTGGGTGCCGGCCGGGGACTGCTCCAAGCGGTCCAGAAGCCGGCCGGTGAACTCGCGGCCGATGACGGAGGCCACCTGCAGGGCGCGCTTGGCCTCCTCGGGGAGGCGATCGATGCGCGCCGTGATGACATCCTGGATAGTGTCGGGCACGGTGATGTCGGTCACGGGTCCCGTCAGCACCCACCGCCCCTCGGCCAGGCGGAGGGCGCCGGTCTCGCGGAGCGACTTGACGACCTCCTCGACGTAAAACGGATTGCCCTCCACCTTCAGGCTGATCAGGGCGTCGAGCCCGGCGGGCAGCCCTTCGGTGAGCAGAATGGCCTCGGCCATGCGTCCGGTCTCCTGCGGCGACAGGCTGGCCGGCGCGATCCGCGTGTAGTACGAGCGATCGCCGAAGGGATTGGCGTACCCGGGTCGGTACGTGAAGACGAGGAGCACCCGCAGGCTCGGCACGCCGTCGAGGATGGCCCTCAGGAACTGCTCGCTTGCCGTGTCGATCCAGTGCAGGTCCTCGATGACCACGATGAGGGGATGGACCGCAGCCGCCCGGTCCAGGTACCGCCTCAGTGCATCCAGCGTCTCCCCGCGGCGCTGCTGCGGGCTCATGGCTGCCACAGTATTGTCCCCAGGGGCCACCGACAGAAGCGCGCGCAGATACGGGGCGACCGCCTGTAGGTCATCACCCAGGGCCGCGACGCCCCGATCGATCTTCTCCGCGCTCGCCGTCGCGCTGTCGCTCTCGTCGATTCCGAGGTGGCGCCTGAGCAGGTCGACCAGTGGGTGAAGCGCCATCGATCGCCCGAACGACAGGCAGTGTCCCTCGAGCCAGCCGCAGCGCTCACCCACCCGGCGCCTGAACTCGGCCAGGAGACGCGACTTCCCGATCCCCGGCTCGCCGACCACGAACACGACCTGACCGTGGCCGGCCGCGGCCCGCGCGAAGCTCTCCTCGAGGAGCGCCATGTCGCGCTCGCGGCCCACGAAGGGTGTCAGCCCGTGCTCGGCTTCCACCTCGAGGCGGGTGCGGGCGCCGCGCGGAGCGGTAACCTGCCAGGCCGGGGCGGGCTGTTGCTTGCCCTTGAGAAGCAGAGTTCCCATCGATTCGGTCGCGAAGTAGCCGTCGACCAGCCGGTGGACTGACTCGGAGATCACGACCTGGCCGGGCGCAGCGGCCTGCAGCAGCCGCGCCGCAGTGTTCGTCGTGTCGCCCACCGCCGTGTAGTCCATCCGCAAGTCGCTGCCGATGCTACCTACCACGACGAGCCCGGTATTGATTCCCTGACGGACCTGGAAGTCGACACGGCGAGCGCGCTGCACCTCCAGCCGGTAAGCGCCGAGTGCGCTCGCGATCCCCAGGGCGGCGTGCACCGCGCGGCGGGCGTGATCCTCGTGCGCGACGGGCGCCCCGAAGAGGGCCATGATGCCGTCGCCGAGGAACTGGTTGACCGTGCCCTCGTACTGGTGGACCTCGGCCAGCATCAGCTCGAAAGCGCGCGTCATGATGGCGTGCACGTCCTCCGGATCCAGCCGCTCGGCGAGCGACGTGAAGCCCGACACGTCGACGAAGAGGACCGTGACCTGCTTGCGCTCCCCTTCCAGCGCGCTTCGCGACGTCAGGATCTTGTCCGCGAGGTGGCTCGGCGTGTAGGAGCGCGGCGCCGCCAGGCTGACGTCCACGGCCGCCAGGCGCAGCGGCCCGCCGCAGCCGTGGCAGAACCGATTGCCGAGCGGATTCGCCTCCTGGCATGCAGGGCAGACGGACTCCAGGCGCGCGCCGCACCCGCCGCAGAACTTCACCGCCTCGGGATTCTCGTGCCGGCAGCGCGGACAATTCATCGGGTGCCCCTATATTCGTGCGCGGTGATCCCCTTGGCTGCAAACCATCCCGTGGGGCCACTCAACTTGCGGACGCGGGTTTCATCGCTCATGCGTCAACCATGACCGCCCAACGCTCGGCATGACCGGGCGCCGGCGCGCGAAGCGCGACGGGAACCCAACAGCGAGCGCAGCGACGCTGTTGGGCGCTCCGGTCGATGCCGTTGTTGGGCAGCGTTTCTCGCATACGTTGCACTATCACGGAAGATCTTTCGGCTTCTCGCAGACCACGAGTTTCGTAATTTCGGGAATAACGACCTGGTCTGAGATGCCTCCGTAGCCATGGCCCTCAAGCTGTGCGGCTAGGGTTGCGGCACTGAAGGAGATTCCGTCGATCCTCCCTGAGAGGTACTGCAAGAACCAGAGCGCAGCGAGCGCAGGGCCAGTTTCGTCGTCGTCCAGCATGAAGTCGTGGATCAGCAGCTGCCCACCTGGGCGCAGTGCGTCCCCGGCTTTCCGAAGCAGGAGAGGAATGGAGGATTCGGCGACGGCGCTGAGGAGGTAGGACATGAGGACGACGTCCTGACCGCTTGGCCAAGATGCACGGATGGCGTCATCCCGTATGTAAGCGATACGGTCCTGTAGCTTCGCTTCGGTAACGAATCGTTCTGCAACCGCAATAACGTTCGGGAAGTCGAGGACGGTTGCCCGAAGTTCCGGGTTACGCTGGCACAGGGCGATGGAGAACGCACCGCTCCCGCCACCGACGTCGAGCAGAACCTTGGCTTCGCCAAGTTTGAACGTCCTAGCCAGCATTACCGCTGGACCCATGGAGCCGGCGTGCTGAGCCCGTGTGAATGCGTCGGCTTCCTCCGGATCACCGGTCAAGCCGGCCAGGGAGTCAAACGCGAGGTGAGCCGTGTCGCCGGCGATCCCTGCGTCGAGGTGCAACAGCGCGGGGTAGATCTGTCGATCGATCTGGAACCGGTAGTAGTCACCAAAGTACGCTGGCGCGTCCCTTACAAGGTAGCGCTCGCTCGCAGGCGCATTGCGATAGCGGTCACCTTCGCGGGCCAGAAGGCCAACCGCTGTGAGTGCGGCCAGGATTGTCGTGAGCCGGTTCTCAGCAATCCTCGTTTCCGCAACCAGCGTCTCGATGGTCTTGCTGCCCCCTGCGAGGCGACCAAAGAGATCGAGGTTCAATGCAGAGAAGAGCGCCTTCGATCCCATGAAGCCGTACGCTATTCGGGAGATGTCTCGGACATCTGTAATGGGCGTTGCCATCTCATTGCTCCCCTACCGCGACGTGACCATACGACACACGTTCCGATGCTGCCCAACGCTGGGCCTCAGGCGCGGCTTGGAGGCTGAAGCGAAGCGTAAGCTGGAACTCGTCGCCTGCAGGCCATAGTTAGACGGTGGCCATCACACCCTTTCGCATGTAGACATGGATCGTCATCTGGTGGAGCACTGTGAATGTCTCCGGAGCGATGGTTTCGAGGAGGGTGCGGTGGGCGGCATCAAATTGCTCCACCTCCTCGGCCGACAAACTGGCGCCAATGCCCCGGCAGGCCCTGATGCGGCCCTGCCACGTCTCCCGCGTGAACTCCAGGGGCGTCTCCATGATGTGAAAGGTCCGCAAATCAAAGTGGTCGCGCGCCCAGGCAAAGACCGGCGGCATCGTCCCCCTGTAGCCGGCACCCTTCCAATCCGGGTTGTACTGCAGCACCAGCGCCTCTGTTTGCGAGGCAATCCGATCCTTGTGCGGGAGCCAGAGCAGCTGCGTTAGGACCAGACAGCCGTCTGCGGTCAAGAGCCGCAGCACCTTCGGAATCATCACTGCCGCATCAAAATACAGCCAGGACTGTCCCGCAGCAATTATCTCAAAGGAGCCCTCCGGAAAATCAATGGTCTCGGCGGGACAGACCTGGAACGTAATGTCGAGCCCATCCTGCGCGGCGAGCGCGGAGGCTGCAGCAATCTGGTTGGCAGCAATGTCGACCCCGGTGACGACGGCCCCCCGCTTGGCAAACGCGCGGGCGAGCACGCCCGTGCCGGTGCCGAGATCCAGGATGCGTTGGCCAGGCTTGCCGATCCCTAAGGCGGCCAGCACCTCGTAGAACGTTTCGGGATACCCGGCGCGATACGCCGCATAGTCCTGCGAGGTCTTGCCCCAATCAAACGCCCGTGCATTATCAATGTGCTGTAGTTTCACAGGACTTCTACTTCACAAGTCTAACGCTGCGCTTGAGGGGCGCCGTAAGGCGTCCGCTGCAAGCGCTTGATACTGATGCGAGGCCCCCGTTTCCGGCGGGCTTGGTAAGTTACGCTTACCATCCTAAGGGTGTCATATGACACGAGTCGAAAAGGGGGCCTCTAATGCGATTCTATACCCAGCAGCACAAGCACTACTGCGGCATCGACCTGCACGCGCGACAGATGTACCTGTGCATCCTGGATGCGAGCTGGCAGCGGTGCTTTTGTCTCGCAACATCGACTGCAACCCGAAGACGTTTCTGTCCGCGGTGAAGGCCTTCCGCGAGGATCTGGTGGTGGCGGTCGAGTGCATGTTCACCTGGTACTGGCTGGCCGATCTGTGCGCCAAGGAGAACATCGCCTTCGTGCTGGGCCACGCGCTGTACATGCGCGCGATCCACGGGGGCAAGGCCAAGAACGATCGCATCGATGCGCACAAGATCGCCGCCCTGCTCAAAGGTGGGATGATCCCCCAGGCGTATGTGTATCCCCCGGAGATGCGGGCAACTCGGGATCTGATGCGCCGTCGCAGTCACCTGATGCGAAAGCGCGCCGAGCTGATCGCTCACATCCAGAACACCGATCAGCCAGTACAACCTGCCGCCCTTCGAGCAGTCGCATCCGCAAGCAGCACCAGCGCGAGGGGCTGCTTGCGCACTTCCCCGATGTGCAGGTGCGAAACATCCGTGGCCTGGATCTGGCCGTGATCGACCACTACGACGAGCTGCTGCCTAAGCTCGAACGCCACATCCGCGCCTGCGCCAAAGGCCACGATGCCAAGTCCTTGGTGCTGCTGCGCTCGATCCACGGCGCCGATCTGATGATCCCGCTGGTGATCCTCTACGAGGTGCACGACATCGCGCGCTTCCCTCGGGTGCAGGATTTCCTGTCCTACTGCCGCCTGGTCAAGCCCACGCGCGAGTCGGCCGGCAAGATCCAGGGCCACTCGGGCAGCAAGATCGGCAATGCCCACCTGAAGTGGGCCTTCGGCGAGCTCGCCACCACGTTTCTGCGTGCCAATCCCAGGGCCCAGGCGCTGCACGAGCGGCTCAAGAAGAAGCACGGCAAGGGCAAGGCGCTCTCCATCCTGGCCGCCAAGCTCGCCCGCGCGGTGTACTACATGCTCACCAGAGGAAAGGTCTTCGACCCGGACAAGTTCTACCAGAATTGAATCGGAGGCGGCGGCGCAGCTTGACGCCTAACTGGAGCCGCAAGGGATAAACCCGAAATCCAAGCTCGCATGCCCAAGGATTCATGTGCCGCGAGCACTCAGGCGAGCTCTGGTCAGCGTCCCGGCAACCCGTGGCATTGATTGGCGCGCCGTCGCTCTCCGTCCCCATCACCACGTACAGATCATCGCGCTTGACCGTGTGCCGCCCCTCACCCGAGCCCGCTACTAACTGGAGCAGCCCCACGAGGCTGCAACCCGATGCATTGAATGGGCCGGCACGAGGGAACGATATCGTTTCTAGGGTGCAGGAGCGCAACTCCTGCAGCTCCACGCAGCTTCATCTCGTGCAGCCTGACCCTCGATAGGTGTTTGGTGCAGGCACACCATAGCCTGCAAACCCGACCTCGAAATCAAGTCGGTCACACCAAGCCTCGTCGCCTGACCGTGGATCTCTCAGCGGAAGACTTCGTCTTCCGCTCAAACTTCCTTTGCCCCTTGACAGGTCGGGGCCTCATAAGTGTTAGGCAGGAACGTAAATCAACCTGATCACATCCTCGCCAATCCGATCATGAGTCATAAGGCGGAGCGGCGGCCGGGGTCCGGCGAAATATGGCTTGCCGTGACCAAGCACGACGGGGTGGAGGTAGATTCGATACTCATCGATCAGGCCAAGTTCGGTGAGGCTGTGCGCTAAGTCTGGGCCAGCAACTTCGATCTCCCCGTCACGCTCGGCTTTCAGCTCGCGGATCGCGCCCTCAAGATCATCCTCAACAAGCCTGGCGTTGGGGCCGACCGACTTCAACGAGCGCGAGACGACCCATTTCGGTTGTTTCCGCCACGCCGCCGCGAAGGCGTGTTCCTCTGCATCCCATTCAGGATGATCGTCGTCCCAGTAACGCATCACCTCATACATTTGGCGACCGTACACACTGCCCGCCTGCCCCTGAGCCTCCTCGATGAAGTGGCGGAAGAGCGTGGAGCTTGGCGCGAACGCCATATGATCGACGTAGCCGTCCAGGGACTGGTTCATTCCGAACACGAGCTTAGCCATACCGACTTCCTTTCCTTACACGGCACATCCGCGCGGTTCTGACCGTCGTGGCTGTTTGGTTCACGCCGCAAGGCGCTGACTTCCTGCTGAAGGGTTTGAACCGCCTGTCGTTGCGCGGCCTAACACGCTCGACGTAAGGGGCGGCTTGCGGCCTGCCGCAAGACGTCCCCTTGACGGAGGGGTTATGCGTCGGCGCCGATGAGCACATGGTTTTCATGACGCCCCTCACCCAAGACGAAGTAGGTAGTGCCGACCTTTGTGTAACCCTGATGTGCATAGAAGGCGATGGCCCTGGCGTTCTTCGCATTGACTGTAAGCCACAGCACGCCGTTTGACCGTTGCCTTGCTTCGGCTTCAGCGGCTCGAAGAAGCGACTTTCCAGCCCCGCAACCCAAGAAGTGTTCTTGAACATAGAGCGTTTGCAACTCGGCTGAAGAGTGGTTGCCCGCTGGACAAGGAATGCCGAACTTGACGACAGCAAGACCAACGAGGCTTTCGCCGCTTGCCGCTACGAAGACCTGGCATGTGGGGTCATCCAGCACCGCTCGGTACTTCTCCGGGGTGAGTTCACGAAGCACGTACTCGGCGATATCAGCCGTGATGCCGCTGGTGGCATAGGTGTGCAGCCAGACTTGAGTTGCCAAGACCGCAAGGCGATCGGCATCTTCCGATCTGCCGCTACGAATACGAGACTAGGACGCATAACGCTTCGCTTGACCGGCCCGAAGGGGCGGTGCGAAGCAGCGCCGTGAAGGGTCCGCGTCGAAGCGACGGTTAGAGCTCAGTCCCCGTGCCATACGAGAATAATCAAACGAGGTGTGCTGGCAGCGCAACCCGCTATGCATCGAAACGACATCCCCAGCCCGCCGTATTCCATGATGTTGATGTACTTTCCGAAGAGGCGCCGAACGTCTTTGGCAGCATTCGGATCAACTTGTTCGCCGGCGTTGTACTTAGTTCCCTTGAAGGAAGCGCCCGACAAAGGGCCGCCCGAGCTGGCGCATCGTAAGTAGGGATCATGAAAAATAGAGAGCTGACACGTTGGGGTCTTGAAGGATGGAACCCGAGGCTCCGAATTGCGTTTGGAAACGTAATAGCCGAGCAGTGGTTTTTTGATCGAAACATCGACCACATAACCCTGTCCATCATGCTTCTCTTCAGCTTCACCTTTCTCACTTAGGACCAACAATACCGTGCCACGATTATCTCGATAGAACAAATGAAACTCGTCCCACTCGATCCCATACACAAGGGTTGGAACGAAGCAGAGAACTACAAAGGCGTACCGGAACATGAGCTCTAACGATCCCGATAACCGGCCCGACACGAGCGGGCGAAGCCCGCTTGTGGAGGGTCCGTGTTCATGGGGCGGTTAGGCATCAGCGGTCAACCTCACCATGCCGCGCGGCCCTGCAGCGACGGAGGCAGTGAGCCCAACCGATTGGAATGTGCGACAGGCCGCGGCGGGCGATAGCCTGAGTTTGCTGTAGTTACTTACCCGCATCGACCAACGGTCCCCCTGCTTCTCATAGAGCATGTCGTGCACAAGCACGTGGTCGGATTGCTCTTCGAGAAAGCAGGTGTGGATGCGGTTAGCATCGCTACGGACCGGAATGAACCGTGTGTTGCCGGTGGGCAAGGTGGTGTAGTCACGAAACGTGGCAACAAACTGGCCTCCCGGGGCAAGAGACACTGCGACGCGCTGCCCCAGTTCTGCGACTGCTGTTTCGTCTGGCAGGTGCGTAAGGGTGTCACCCATGCAGAGTATAAGGTCAGCCTTCTGATTCGGCGGCAGATGGGCCGGAAACTGCATGAGGTCGGAGACAACCGCTTCTACGTCCAGCCCCTTGCTGAACGACCGAAGCTGCTCAATCAGGTAGGGCGAGGAGTCAATCGCAAGTACCCGATAGCCGGCACGCGCCAACGGAATCGCGTGCATTCCGAAGCCAGCGCCAAGATCTACGGCGAGGCCTCCGCGACCCGCGAAGCCAGCAAGGTCACTTGCACCCAAGGCAAGTGCGTTGTCAATTCCACCAGCCATCCACAGGTACACCGGGGCAAGAAGGGTCTCGTAATGTGCCGCGACGGAGGACATACGTGTTCTGATGCCTAACTAAAAGTCGACGTCCCAATGAGGCTGCCAAAAACTTGAACTTGGCGAATAAAACGGAGGAGGCTCACAATAGACCTGTATAAACAACCAGTACACGGCGTAGCAGTGGAGAAACGCCTCCGAAAAGACGATGGAACTGCCGCACAGCGCGCCTGAAGAACCCAAGCTGCTGGTTCGCCTGCGAAACAAGCTCCGTCTCAAGCACTACAGCATACGCACGGAGCATGCATATGTCGACTGGGCACGGCGCTTCATCCGCTTCCACGGCCTGCGCCACCCGGCGGAGATGGGAGCGCAGGAGGTGGAGGCCTTTCTTACCCACCTCGCTGTTCAGGGGAAGGTCGCTGCCTCCACCCAGAATCAGGCCAAGAGCGCGCTGCTTTTCCTCTACCGCGACGTGCTCGAATCGGAACTGGCGTGGCTGACCAAGGTGGAGCCGGCGAAGGTGCCCAGGCGGTTACCAGTGGTGCTAACCGAGCGGGAGGTGGACGCGCTCCTGAATTGCGGCTGCGGAACACCTGGACTGATTGCGCGCCTGCTCTATGGCACCGGCATGCGGCTTCTCGAGGCGCTGCGCTTACGGGTCAAGGACTTGGATTTCGAACGTCGAGAAATCTTGATCCGAGATGGAAAGGGTGCAAAGGACCGCGTGACAGTGCTCCCGGGGGTGCTAGTCGAGTCGCTCAGGGCGCACCTCGTGCTCGTAAGGAAGATGCACGAGCAGGACTTGGCGGCGGGCTACGGCGAGGTCTATTTGCCTTTCGCGCTCGCCAGGAAATATCCTGCTGCTCCCAGTCAGTGGCTGTGGCAGTACGTATTCCCGGCAACGCGCCGATCGCGAGATCCGAGGTCTGCGAGAACGGGCCGCCACCACATCGACGAGCAGACCGTTCAACGCGCTCTCGCGCAGGCGGTGCGCGACGCCGGCATCAACAAGCCCGCCACCCCGCACACGCTGCGTCATTCGTTCGCAACCCACCTGTTGCAATCCGGTTACGACATCCGCACCGTCCAGGAGCTGCTCGGCCACAAAGACGTGAGCACGACGATGATCTACACGCATGTCCTCAATCGCGGAGGCCGTGGCGTCGTGAGCCCGCTGGACCGGTAGAATCCGGTCCATGAACGACCTCGAGGCCCTGTTCGCCGAGGCGGGGCCTCTGGCCCGCGCCATCCCGGGCTACAAGCTGCGCCCCCAGCAAGTCGAGATGGCGAAAGCCGTCGCCGCAGCCATCGACTCCCCCGGCCTGCTTATCGCGGAGGCCGGCACGGGAACCGGCAAGACATTCGCCTATCTCGTGCCGGCTCTGCTGTCCGGCGGTAAGGTCATCATCTCTACCGGTACCAAGACTCTGCAAGACCAGCTCTTCACGCGCGATATCCCGACCGTGCGCGCCGCGCTGCGTGTGCCGATGACCGTCGCTCTACTCAAGGGTCGCGCCAACTACGTCTGTCATTACCACTTGGAGCGCCAGGTTGCGGACGGTCGCTTCGTAAACCGCGCCGACGTTGTCCACCTGCGCGCTGTCGAGCGCTATGCACGCACGTCCAGGACCGGTGACCGGAGCGGATTGAGCGAGGTTCCGGAAGATGCCGAGATCTGGCCCCTGGTTACCTCCACGCGCGACAATTGCCTCGGTGGCGAGTGCCCGCGCTACAAAGACTGCTTTGTCATGGAGGCCCGCAAACAGGCGCTGGCTGCGGATGTGGTCGTGGTCAATCATCACCTGTTCTTCGCCGACGTGATGTTGCGCGACGAGGGGGTCGCCGAGCTTCTTCCGGCGTGCAACACGGTTATCTTGGACGAGGCGCACCAGCTTCCGGAGACCGCCAGCCTGTTCTTCGGACAGAGCGTCTCGACCGCTCAGTTGGTTGAGCTCGCACGCGACACCCGGGTGGAAGCAGCGGCCGCGGCAAAGGACTTCGCGGCGCTGCCGGAAGCGGCAGTGGCTGTGGATCGCGCAGCGCGCGATCTGCGCCTGGCGGCGGGGGAGGAGGCGGGGCGCCAGCCCGCCAAGGTATTGGACGGGCGCGAGGCCTTCCGGCAGGCGTTGGACAAGCTCGCCGAGAAGCTGGGCGCTCTAGGCGCGCTGCTCGAGTTCCAGGCCGACCGCAGCGAGGGGCTGGACAACTGCCATCGCCGCGCGCAAGAGTTGGCTGCGCGCATCGACCAATGGCGCAAGGCGGCGGAGAACGAGACCGTGCGCTGGGTAGAGGTGTTCCAAGGCTCGCTGCAGTTGAACGCCACGCCACTGTCCATCGCCGAGGTCGTCCGCAAGCAGTTAGCCGGCAGTGCGCGGGCCTGGATTTTCACGTCCGCGACGCTATCGGTGCGCGGAGATTTCTCGCACTACCAGTCGGAGATGGGCCTGGACGCCGCGCGCACGGCCACATGGGACAGCCCCTTCGACTTTCAGACCCAGGCGCTGCTCAAGTCTGTCTGAGCACCCGCGCGAATGCCCAGGCGGCCAGCAGGCAGAGCGACATCCAGCCGATGTTGATCAGCGGCGAGAGGAAGTCGTTGCCGAGGAAGAGGATCCCGGCCGAGTGGAGGAGCTCCGAGTTCTGCGGGTAGAACCAGACCGTCAGGTTGAGGACCTCGGTGAAGTGGAGCGCCCCGACCTGGTGGTCCTGGACGAAGCGGGCGGCGAACGGCGCGTTCTGCCAGGTGGTGTTGGGCAGGTACATGCCGATGTCGAGGCCGGTCTGAGTCGGCATCGCCCAGTGGGCGATCGACCAGGAAGGCTGCGGCGACCGCAACGGCGAGGGCGTACGGCGGCGATCCGCCGGGGACGGCAGCGGCGATCCCTGGCCGGGCGGGCGAAGGGCCATCCCGATCCCGACACCGACGATCAGCGCGGCGAGCAGCACCCAGCCCGGGCGGTAGAGGCCGACGACCCCGACCAGCTCGAGGATGACGACGAGCAGCGAGAGGCCGA
The DNA here is from genome assembly GCA_963705615.1 of uncultured beta proteobacterium. Taxonomy (GTDB): domain Bacteria; phylum Pseudomonadota; class Gammaproteobacteria; order Burkholderiales; family SHXO01; genus SHXO01. The sequence continues at coordinate 315,926 of CAVPKE010000008.1, forward strand.
GCACGACCTCGGCGAGCCTGGCCGAGGCGCCCGACCAGCCGGGCAGGAGGCGGCCGCGCATGCCGACGGCGGCGAAGCCCATCGCCGCCGCCACGACGATCAGCTCGATCGAGCCGGCGAGGTAGTGGCCGAAGCTCATGTGTGCGCCGCCGCCCCCAGCTTCGCGCAGGTGGCCGGATCGAGCGGCCCGGTGATCTTGTAGACGGCGGCGGGACCGGTCTGGATCACGGTCTTCACGTTCTTGTCGCTCTCGGTCCAGCGCGCCTCCGGCGGAGCGCTCACCTCGAGCGCGCCGATCTTCGGCGTGGTGACGATGTAGTCGTACTGACCCGCGTTGACCGCCCGCCGCCAGGCCGCGCAGCTCACGATCGGCCTGAAGGTGCCGCGGTTGAGCTCCTGCCCGACGTACTGGACGTGGTTGGAGAGGTCGGTCCCATAGAAGAAGTACTGCCCGAAGGCCGAGGCGCGGCCGACCACGCCGATCCGCTCATGGCTCTGCTTGCGGCCCCAGTCCTGGAGCGGCTGCCACTGCGGGGTGGAGCGGAAGCCGCCCTCGAGCGGCGGCCTCGACGCCGTCACGTAGCGATGGTCGAGGTAGTAGTTCTCGCGGACGCGCCCCAGAGCCACCGCGGTGATCGCCATCACGAGCCCGAACACTGCGAGAGCGACAACCGGGACACGCCTGCGCGCCCCGGCGACGAGCAGCGCAGGAACGCCCACGATCAGGAAGGCCAATGCGACCGACGCCAGGTGATGCTCGAACTTCCAGTTCGACTGCGTGACGGTCCCCTGGATCAGCAGGACCGAGAAGAGCGCGATCAGGATCCACGGGCGGTTGCCGTGGCGGAACCACGGGATCAGCGGCAGCAGCAGGAAGCCGACGATCAGCACCGGCGCGACGTAGCGCAGGTTCGCGTCGAAGCCGGCCGGGTCGCCGAGGCTGCCCGAGGCGGTCAGCGGCGTGAAGACGTACGCGATGCCCGCGACCATGCCCGTGACCGCGAGGATCCGCATCAGGGCGCTGCCGCCCCGGAAGAACGCCCAGACGAGGGCGACGACGACGACGGCCAGGATCACCGGCCAGAGCGGGCCCAGCCGGTCGTGGAGGACCGGGAAGAGCTTGTCGTGCCAGACGCTCGGGTCGTTGTAGTACTCGCTCAGGGAGTGCGGCTGGCGCGGGTAGAGGGAGAGCTGGTCAGGGCCCGGGCAGGTGGATCGGCCCCAGCTTGTGGATCTGCGGGAACGGGTTGAGCGCCTCGACGAAGTTCCGCCCGTACCAGAAGCCGCTGGTGATCACCATCCCTCCGAGCCAGATCCCGAGCGCCCGCAGCCAGTGACGGCGGCCGCCGAGGATCGCGACGCCGATCGTCAACGCGGCGATCGTCGCCAGGAGAGTGATCTTGGTGCCGATGCCCAGGCCGGCGGCGAGGCCGGCCATGAAGAGCGGGCCTGCGCCGACCGTCGCCAAGCGTGCGGATCGCCCTCCACCGGCACGTCCTCGACCACGCCCGAGCTGCGATCCTCCTTCCGGCTCTCGCTCTGCGCGGGCGGAGTGGCGCGCAGGCGGCGCCATCGACGAGGAAGGCGATCGCCGCCATCAGGAAGAAGAGGCCGGCCACGTCGTTGGGCCCCTGTCCGGCCTGGGAGCCGACCAGCATCTCCGAGTCGAGCACGACGGCGGCGCCGAGCACGGTGACTCCACCGATCGCGTAGGGCCGCCCCACGCACCAGGCCGCGAGCAGGCAGAGCGCGACCCACATCAGGTTCATCAGCGGCGAGAGGAAGTCCGTCTTCAGGAAGACGATCCCGAGCCCGTGGATCAGCTCTGAGTTCTGCGGATAGAACCAGGCCGCCAGCTTGAGCGGATCGGTGAAGTGGAGCGGCCCGACATGCCCCGTCTGCGCGAACCGGGCCGAGAAGGACATGTGGTACCAGGTGGTGTCCTGGTAGTACATCCCCTGGTCGACGGCCTGCCCCGTCGGGTGCGCCCAGTGGACGACGACGAGCGCGGCGGCGGCGATCCCGATCGCGACCATGATCGCGCTCGATCGAGCCTCCGGCGTCTCGGGCGGCTCCGGCAACCCACGGCGCCTGGCCCAGAAGGTCACGCCGAGCCCGGCCGCGACGAAGCCGATCAGCAGCGGCACCTCCTTGAACAGCCCGAGCACCCCGAGCAGCTCGGCCACCAGGATCAGCATCGAGATGCCGATCACGACCTCCGCGAGGCGCGCCAGCGCCCCCGTCCAGGCGGGCGCGAGCAGGGCTCGCAGGTGGTAGGCGCCGAGGCCGAGAGCGGTGGCGATCACCGCCAGCTCAGCCGCGCCGAGCAGGTACCGGCCTGTGCTCATCGGCTCATTCGGCTCAAATCACAGAAAACGCGCACAGCTCCATGCCGCGCGCGCGAGCGCGGAATCATATCCGCGCCAGAATTAATCGGGTTGCGCTGTCGCGCACCCTCTCTCTGGTTCAGCGGGTCAGTTGCCCAGGCCCTTGACCACGTAGGCGTGCTCGCCGGGCTTGACCATGCCCAGGCGCCGCGCCTCGCGCTCGAGCGACGCCGGGCTGGAGGCGTCGCGCAGCTGCCTGGTCAGCTCGACCTTCTCCTGCTTGAGCTGGGCGAGCTGCTGCTCGCTCGACTTCGATCCCTGCCACGCCTGGAGCAGGTTCACCATCGGGTTCAGGTAGGAGACCATCACACCGAAGAGGACGAGCACGAGGGCGATCCGGCCGACGCGGTCCCAGCGGATCCGGCTCGGCCCGACCCGGCGCTGCACCCGCCTGCGCGGGGCTCGCCTCGGCGCTGCGTATGCCCTGCTGCTCATGCCCCCTGATTCGTGCCCGGGGCATGAACGTCCTTCTCAGGCTAGCGCTCGAAAACCGAGGCGCCGGGGAACCTCGCTCGGTCGCCCAGCTCCTCCTCGATCCGCAGCAGGCGGTTGTACTTGGCGACCCGATCCGAGCGCGAGGGGGCGCCGGTCTTGATCTGGCCGGCGCGGGTGCCCACGGCGAGGTCGGCGATCGTCGTGTCCTCGGTCTCGCCGGAGCGGTGTGAGATCACCGTCGTGTAGCCGGCGTCGCGCGCGACCTGGATCGCCTCCAGCGTCTCCGTCAGCGTTCCGATCTGGTTGACCTTGATCAGGATCGAGTTCGCGACGCCCATCTCGATGCCGCGCCGCAGGCGCTCCGGGTTGGTGACGAAGAGGTCGTCGCCGACCAGCTGGCAGAGGTCGCCGATCTTCTCGGTCAGCGCCTTCCAGCCGTCCCAGTCCTCCTCGTCCATGCCGTCCTCGATCGAGACGACCGGGAAGCGGGCGCGGATGTCGTGCCAGTAGTCGGCCACTCCTCGGCCGACGTCAGGGTCCGCCCCTCGTGCTCGAGGACGTACTTGCCGTCGTCGAAGAGCTCGCTGGTCGCCGGGTCGAGCGCGATCATCACGTCCACGCCGGGCGCGTAGCCGGCCTCCTCGATCGCGTCGATCAGGAAGTCGAGCGCGGCCCGGTTCGACTCGAGGTCCGGCGCGAAGCCGCCCTCGTCCCCCCGCCGGTCGAGAGCCCCTTCTTGCTGAGGATCCCCTTGAGCGCGTGGTAGACCTCGGCGCCCACCCGCAGGCACTCGGCGAAGGTCTCCGCGCCCGCCGGGACCGACCATGAACTCCTGGAAGTCGACCGCGTTGTCGGCGTGCGCCCCGCCGTTGAGGACGTTCATCATCGGGACGGGCAGCAGGTCGGCCGGGCCGGCGTCCTTGGCGCCCGGTCGCTGCGTAGAGCTCCGCGAAGTAGTCGTAGAGGGGCTGGCCGGTGTCGGCCGCCGCGGCCTTGGCGGTCGCGAGCGAGACGCCGAGGATCGCGTTCGCGCCCAGCCTGCCCTTGTTCGGCGTGCCGTCGAGCTCGATCATCGTCCGGTCGAGCGCCGACTGCTCGGCGGCGCGGGCGCCCTTCAGCGGCCCGGCGATCTCGCCGTTGACGTGCGAGACCGCCTTGGTGACGGCCTTGCCGCCGTACTCGTCACCGCCGTCGCGCAGCTCGACGGCCTCGTACTCGCCGGTGGAGGCCCCGGACGGGACGAGCGGCGAGGCCCCGGGCGCCCGACTCGAGCACCACCTCGACCTCGACCGTCGGGTTCCCCCGCGAGTCGAGCACCTGCCGCCCGTGGACGCTCTCGATCGTCGACATCGAGGCGGGAACGCTAGGGGGCGTGCGAGGTCAGGAACGGCGTCGGTCGACCAGGCGCGAGCCGTCTGGCGCAGCGCCAGCTCCGGGTCCACGCCGAGCCGCCGTGAGGCCGCCACGGCCTCCATCAGGAGCGTGCCGACGAGCTGCTCCGCCTCGGCGCGGGTGGCCGGATCCGACTGCTGGGCCGCCCGGCTTCTCCTCGCCCGCCGAGCCCTCCGGATCCACCCGGCGCAGCACCTTGCGGGCGTAGAGCAGCGCCGGCAGGTTCTCGGGCAGCTCGGAGGGCTCGTCGCCCCCGCCCTCGACCTCGCGCTTGATCTCCTCCCACTGGGAGAGGACCTCGCCGGCCGTCTCGAGCTCGCGGTCGCCGTAGACGTGCGGGTGGCGGCGGATCAGCTTCGCGGCGCACGACTCGGCCACCGCGGCCAGGTCCCCCTCCCCCCTCTCCTCGAGCAGCAGGGAGAGGAAGAGGACCTGGAAGAGCACGTCGCCGAGCTCGTCGACCATCGCCTCGGTGTCGTCGCGGTTCGCGGCGTCGGCGAGCTCGTAGGCCTCCTCGACGGTGTGCGGGACGATCGAGCGGGCGTCCTGCTCGCGGTCCCAGGGGCACTCGCGGCGCAGGCGCCGGGTGACCTCGTCGAGGTGCTGCAGGGCTTCCAGGTACGGCGGCGTGGCTATTGCCCGGCGGCGCCGGTCAGGCCCGGAGATTCGGCGTCGCCGGCGCGGTGGCCGCACCCGGCCGGGTGCGGGCCCTGCGGCGTGCCGCCACCGACGGACGCGAACGGCTTGAAGGAGCCCGGCGCGCCCGGGGCCGGTCCGGTGCCCGTGCACTGCAGCTGTGCCGCCGGTGCTGCCGCCGGTCGACGTCGTGGCCTCCTGGCAGAAGGCGAAGACGGGGGCCGGGCATCCACCACCGCTCGGCTGGCCCGGCTGACCCGGCGCGAGCTTGGACGGATCGCAGGTCGGGGATGCCGCCGTTGAAGTTGTCGCAGCCCTCGACGACGTAGTCGCTCGGCGCACTGGGTCAGGTTGGTCCAGTAGTCGCGGAAGTGCTGTCCCGAACGCGCGTCAGCGCCTCCTGCTGCTGCTGGCTCTTGATCTGCTGCTTGATCTGGTCGCTGAGCTTCCCGCAGGCTCCGCCGGTCGTCGATGCGGCGGTCTCGTCGAAGCCGGTGACCTTCTCGGGCGTGGCGGTGACCACCTCGAAGACGAAGTTGCCGGTCGGGGTGACGACCGGCCCCTGGATCGCACTGCAGGGGCGCCTTGAAGATGTCGTCGTCGAGCGGCTGCTGGAACGAGCCGGGGACCACGTCGGTGCGGAGGCCGCCCTTGTCCTTCGAGGTCGGGTCGGTCGAGTACTGCGCCGCGACCTTCTTCCAGTTCGCGTCGGAGTCGTCGGTGCGGAGCGCCTGGTAGGCCAGGTTGATCTGGTGGGCGTCCTTGTTCTGGATGATCCGGATCGTGCGCTTCGCGGGCTGGGTGAACTGGCTCTTGTTCGCGTCGTAGTACTCCCGGGCGTCGTCGGTCGAGACGTCGCCGACGCTGTTCTGGACCTTGTCCTGGATCTTGTTCTGGATCAGCTGGAGCCTCGCCCGCTCGAGGACGTCGGCGTCGGTCAGGCCCGCCTGATCGCGCGCCTTCTCGTACTCCGCCTGGGTCTTGAACTGCGACTTGATCTGCTGCAGCGACTGCTGGACCTCGGTGTCGGTGAAGGTGACGCCCTGGCTTGTGGGCCTCGCCGACGATCCAGGCGATCTGGAGGGCCGTCTGCATCGCCTGGTCCTTGATCTGCTTGTACTGGGGCTGCTGGGCGATGGAACGGTCTGCGACCGCTCTGCTTGGCCGTCTGCAGCAGGAAGCGGTTGAAGTTCGCCTTGCTGATGTGCCCGTCGTCGACGAGGCCGGGGACGTTGATGCTGTCGTCGTCGATCACCGCGACGTCGTCCGAGGGCACGCTCGGGTGGCCGACGCCGACCGCGGCCGCGACGATCGCGACCATCAGCACGAAGAGTCGCGCCGAAAAGGATCGCCAGATTGCGCTTCGAGAAGAAACCGCTCTTCACAGGGGCGGCAGCATAACCGTCATCACCTAAGGCGGCGCTAAGACCGCGGTCGCCGCGCCAGATCCCCTCGACGAGTGCGAGCAGGGCGCCGAGGCGCGCCCCCGCCTCCTCGGGCACCGGGCACGGCGATCGTCCGCTCCCGCCACTGATAGATCGCCTCCGGGACGCGCTCGTTGAGCGCGCTGACCTGCTCGGAGTCGAGCTCGATCGGCGAGACGCGCAGGCGCCCGGCCCGGAACTCGACGTTCCGCGCCCCGGCGTCCCCGAGCGCGATCCGGACGCGCTGGAGATCGAGCAGGTTGGCGACGGACTCGGGAGCCGGGCCGAAGCGGTCCTCGAGCTCCTCCCGCAGCGCGCGCAGCTCGCCCGGCTCGCGGGCCGCCGCGACCCGGCGGTGGACGTCGATCTTGGCCGCCTCGAAGGGGATGTAGTCCGCCGGGACGTAGGCGTCGACGTCGACGTCGATGCGGACCGGCTCCCTGGGCTCCGCCGGCAGCTCCGTGATCCCGGCCCGCAGCTCCTCGGCGGCGTCCTCGAGCATCTGGCAGTAGAGCTCGAAGCCGACGGCCGCGACGTGGCCGGACTGCTCGTCGCCGAGCAGGTTCCCGGCGCCGCGGATCTCGAGGTCGCGCATCGCGACGCGGAAGCCGGAGCCGAGCTCGGTGTTGTCGGAGAGCGTCGAGAGCCGTGCCGCGGCGTCCGGGCGTCAGCGACTCGGCGGACGGATAGAGCAGGTACGCGAAGGCGCGCTCGCGGCTCCGGCCGACCCGGCCGCGGATCTGGTACGCCTGCGCCAGGCCGAGCTGGTCGGCCCGCTCGACCAGCAGCGTGTTCGCGTTCGGGATGTCGAGGCCCGACTCGATGATCGTGGTCGCGACCAGGCAGTCGTGCTCGCCGCGCACGAAGGCGAGCATCGTCGCCTCCAGCTCGAGCTCGTCCATCTGCCCGTGCGCCTCGGCGAAGCGAACGCCCGGGCAGAGGGCGCGCAGGCGCTCGGCCGTCTCGTGCAGCGAGTCGATCCGGTTGTGGAGGAAGAAGACCTGCCCGGAGCGCTCCTTCTCGCGCATGATCGCCCGCTTCACCAGGTCCTCGTCGTAGGGGCCGACGTGGGTGCGGACCGGGCGGCGGCCCTCGGGCGGGCGTCTCGATCACGGAGATGTCGCGGAGGCCGGCGAGCGACATCTGCAGGGTGCGCGGGATCGGCGTCGCGGACAGCGAGAGGACGTCGACCTTGAGCTTGAGCTGGCGGAGCAGCTCCTTCTGCTTGACGCCGAAGCGCTGCTCCTCGTCCACGATCATCAGGCCGAGGTCCTTGCCGCGGACGTCGCGCGAGAGCAGGCGGTGGGTGCCGATCAGGATGTCCACCTTGCCCTCGCCGAAGCGCTCCAGCGCCTCCTTGATCTCGGCCGGCTTGCGCAGCCGCGAGACCATCTCGACGTTGAACGCGGTGTCGGCGAAGCGCTCGCGGAAGGTGCCGAAGTGCTGCTGGGCGAGGATCGTCGTCGGGACCAGCATCATCACCTGCTTGCCGTCGGCGACGGCCTTGTGCGCCGGCGCGCAGCGCGATCTCGGTCTTGCCGTAGCCGACGTCGCCGCAGATCAGGCGGTCCATCGGCCGCTCGGACTCCATGTCGGCCTTGACGGCGTCGATCGCGTCCATCTGGTCGGCGGTCTCGCGGTACGGGAAAGCGGCCTCGAACTCCATCTGCATCTCGCCGTCGGGCGGGAAGGTGTGGCCGGTGCGGACCTGGCGCTCGGCGTAGAGGTTGATCAGCTCGCCCGCCATCGCGCTGGCGGCCCGCCGGGCCCGCGACTTCATGTTCTGCCAGCGCTTGCCGCCGAGCGGGCTGAGCGCGGGCTCGTCCCCCTCCGCCCCGATGTAGCGGCTGATCCGCGCGAGCTGGTCGGTCGGGCGCGAAGACGCGGTCGCCGCCTCGGTACTCCAGCTCGAGGTAGTCGCGGGTGACCCCGGCGAGCGTCTTGGTGTCGAAGCCCGAGAAGCGGGCGACGCCGTGGTCCTCGTGGACGACGTAGTCGCCGACCCGCAGCTCGATCGCGGCCGCGAGCCGGGCGCGGGCCGAGACCGGCGTTGCCGCCGCGCGCCGGCGATGGACCAGGCGGCGCTGCGGGATCACCGCCAATTGCAGCTCTGGAGCCAGGAATCCCTCCCGCAGCCGCGCCTCGGCGAAGCTCACGCCGGGCTCCTCGGGCGGGCTGGTCGCCGAGGAAGGGAACGTCGATGCGGCTCAGGTTGAAGCGCGTGCGCTCCGCCTCGCCGCGGCCCTCGAAGGCGACGACGGTCCGGTAGCCGGACCGGGTCAGCTTCTCGAGCTCCCCCTCGGCCTCGCCGAGGGTGCGCGACGGGAACTCCGCCCGCTGAGCCCTGAAGGAGTGCTCCTGGCCCGCGTCGGCGCCGAGCGAGAGGCCGGCTCGGGCCTGCAGCGGCTCGGCGACGTCGACGTAGAGGCGGCGCGCGTCCTCCTCGAGGATGGACGCCGTGACGTCCTCCCAGTGGTCGTGGAGCGCGCCCGGGATCTCCTCGGCCGCGGCGATCGCGACGAGGGCCTCGGCCGGCACGAGGTCGAGGGGAGCGAGGAAGCCCGCCGGGTCGACGTCGTCCCGATGCTCCTCGGAGATCTCGGCCGCGGGCGCCAGCTCGACCCGCTCGGCCTCCCCCAGCGAGCGCTGGGTGAAGACCGAGAAGCGGCGCATCGATTCGATCTCGTCGCCGAAGAGCTCGACCCGGATCGCCTGCTCCTCGGTCGCCGGATAGACGTCGAGGATGCCGCCGCGCAGCGCGAATTGGCCGCGCTCCTCGACCTGGTCGGTGCGGTCGTAGCCGGCGTCGGCGAGCAGCAGGGTGACGTCGTCGAGGTCGACGCTCTCGCCCTTGTGGAGCGCGAGCGTCTCCGGCCGCAGCTTCGGGTCCGGGACCTTCTCGGCGAGCGCGATCGCGCTCGCGACGACCACCGCGGAGGGGTCCGCCATCGCGTTCATCGCCGCGATCCGCAGGCCGGCGAGGTGCGGCGGCGGATCGAGGTGCGACTCGAAGGTCGTGCCCCGCGACGGGTAGATGTGGACCGGGCGGGGCGACGAGGAACGCCTTCAGGTCGCCGGCCAGATCGCGGGCCGAGCGGTCATCGGCGGCGACGATCAGCACCGGTCCCGGCGGGGCCTCGTCGCTCGCATCCGACCAGCGCCGCCAGCAGATAGGGCCGCATCGCGGCCGAGACGTACGCGTCCACGGTGCCGTCCGCCGGAGCGCAGCGCCGACCGAAGCGCCCGCGAGGCGCTCGTTCTCGGTCGCGATCTGAGTAGTGGTCTCAGGCTCATGATTTGGGCACGACGAACGCCCGGATCGGTGATCCGGGTCGAAATGTCCGGGCACGGGCCCGGCCTCAGATCGATCCTAGCGCAGCGCTCTCGGCCGGCTATGGGCGGTCCTGATACGGGAGGCCGGGGCCGGTGCGCTGCCACTCGACCTGGCCGCGGCCCTCGTCGGCCGTGCGCTCGACCACTCCGTCCCAGCGGTGGAGCATCTGCTTGAGGCGGGCGACCGCCTCGGGCGGGTGCGCGGCGACCTCGGCCGCGAGCTCGAGCGCCGCGTCCTCGGTGCCGGCGGCCGGCGCCACGCGGTGGACCAGTCCCATGCGCAGCGCCTCGTCGGCGCTGACGTTGCGCGAGGTGAGCAGCAGGTACTTGGCGGTCGCCAGGCCGCAGAGCGTGACCAGGCGCGCCGGGCCGACCGGCACTCCGAGCTCGGCGCCGGGGAAGCGCATCCGGAGGTTCGAGCCGCCGACCCGCAGGTCGCAGGCGACCGCGATCTCCGCACCCCCGCCGACGACGGAGCCGTGGCAGGCGGCGACCGTCGGCTTCGGAAACGCCGTCAGCTCGTCGTAGACCTGGGCGAACAGCTCCATGCGGCGCACCCTGCCCGTCCTCGTCGAGCTCCTCCTTGACGTCGGCGCCCGCCGAGAGCCCGAGGTGGTCGTTCGAGGAGATCACCAGGACGCGCGCCTCCTCGTCCCCCTTCGCGCCGGTCGAGGTGCTGCGAGCATCTCCTCGAGCATCTGCGGTGTTCATCGCGTTCCGCGCCTCCTCGCGCTCCAGGCGGATCAGCGCGACCTGCTTCTCGTCGACCGTGTAGCTGGTCAGCGGCATCAGTCGGTCTCCTCCTCGGGTTCGGTCGGCGCCGGCGATCTGCTCCACCAGGCGCTCGGCCTCGTCGGCGGCATCATGGATCAGGCGCTCAACGTCCTCGCTCGGCTCGCGAAATCGCGAGAGCACGTAGCTGGAGACGATCTCGGGATCGGTGCTGTCGGGCCGGCCGACGCCCGCCGCGCACCCGCCAGAAGTCCTTGCCGCCGAGCCCCTGGTTGAGGCTCTTCAGGCCGTTGTGGCCGGCGACCCCGCCACCGAGCTTGCTGCGCACCTCGCCGAACGGGAGGTCGATCTCGTCGTGGAGGGCGATCACGTGGTCGAGCGGGACCCCGAGCTCGCCACGCGCCGGGACCGGCGGCGCTCCCGGACTCGTTCATGAAGGTCTGCGGGAGCAGGACGCGCGACCCGCGGCCCGCCGGGGCCCGTTCGTCCCTCGGCGAGCAGTGCGCCGTATCGCTTGCGCGGCTTCGGCAGATCCCAGCGCCGAGAGAGCTCGTCGGCGACCTGGAAGCCGAGGTTGTGGCGCGTGCCCGCGTAGCGGTCGCCCGGATTGCCGAGCCCGACGATCAGGGCGTCGGCCCGGCCGCTCGGTTCCCTCCGGCGCCGCAGCGACCAGCGGCTAATCCGCCGCCTCCGCCTCCAGCCGCCATCGCCGTCGCCACCACCGGAATCTCCGCCGCCGGCGTCTCCGAAGCCTGGATCCTGGGGTCGCCTGGCCGGGGTCCCCCGGCTGCCCGGGCTGATCGTGCCCGCCATGGTGGTGGGACTCCTCCGCCGCCGCTACCGGTGTCGGAAGGCGGGGGCTGGATGAATTGAGATGGATCGCTCTGCGTCGAGGACCCGGATGAGCCGCGGCGCCGCCCGAAGAGGCGATCCAGCAGGCCCACTACTCCCCGCCGGAGTCCTCGCCGCCGCCCTCGCCCTCGGCGGGCTTCGCCCTCGGCGGCCTCGCCCTCGGCGGCCTCCTCGCCCTCGGCGCCCTCCTCGCCCTCGCCGACGAGCTCGGCCTCCTCCTCGAGCTCGGGCTCGGGCTCCTCCTCGACGCGCGGCGGGCTCAGGGTGGCGATGGTGATCTCCTCGGGCTCGTCGGCCATCAGCTTGACGCCGCTCGGGATGGACGACGGAGGCGAGGTTGATCGTGTCGTTGATCTCCATCTCGGAGACGTCGACGGTGATCTGCTCGGGGATCGCGGTCGGCAGGGCCTCGACGGTGATCTCGCGGGTGACGTGCTCGAGCACGCCGCCCTCGCGGACGCCGGGCGCGTTGTCGGCGCCCTCGAGCTCGATGGCGACCTCGGCCTGGATCTCCTCGTCGAGGCGAACCTCGAGGCAGTCGAGATGCAGTGACGTCGCCGCGGACGGGGTGATGCTGCTGCTCCTTGATCACCACCGGGACGGCGGCGGAGCCGTCGAGCTCGAGGTCGAGCGACTTCGGCTGCCGACATATTTCCGATCCTCAGGCAGGCCGCGGGCGGCGACCAGCTCGGCATGCTCACCCCCGAGATCAGCTCGACCGAGGCACTTCGGACGATACGAGGTCTGAGAGTGCATCGAGGATCATCTCAAGGAGGCGATCCAGGTCGATGGTTGTCGTCAAGGCCGGGCGTCGGCCCGCCGCAGGCTCTCGGCCTCCATGCGCTGCTTCTGCTCGTTGGCAAGCAGCCGTTATGCGCGCGATCGCCGTCCCGAGCGTCCCCGCAATGGTCATCAGCAGGCGTTGATCGTCCTCGTCGAAAGCAGCGACTTTGCGGCTCTCGGCATTGAACTACGCCTATGATCTTCTCATTGGCACGGGATAGGGACGCAAACCTCCGACTGAATGCCCGGTGTGGCCTCCACGTAGGCGGCGCTTTGGCTGACGTCATCGACGCGAACGGGTACACCCGTGGCGGCAACCTGTCCGGTGATGCCTACGGAAAGCGGCATTTCCCCGTGAGCGGAGCCGAAAGCCGCGCCCCAATACGAAGCATCGGGCCGCAGGCCGGCGCCGTTGGCGCTGAGCAGGAACACCCCGCAGTTGTCAGGATACAGCACGCCGCTGACGATCTGCGTGGTGCGCTTGATCACATCGGCTTCACTGTAGCTCTGCGAGGCGGCCAGGGCATGGCCACGGCGTGCAACACCGTGAGCTCGGCCACGCGGTGCTGCAAGCTCTCATCGGTTTGCTTGCGCTCGGTGATGTCAGTGAGCGCGGCTCGATAATGCCGCGACGGTCCTGCCGTCCTCGACGACCGGCGCTTCTCGGACCTCCGCCCATACGTGCCGGCCGTCTTTCGCCCGCAGCTCCACAACGTACGGCTCCTGCGGCAAACCCGTATCGATGGCCTTCTGCGTCAGCTCGACGCCGCGCCTGTTGACGGGATGATTTGCTCCAGCAGCTTCTGCCAGGAGCCCTCGAGTTCCTCCGGCAAGTACCCCAGGATCGAAGTAATCTGGGCGCTGATGTAGGTGATAACCTGATCCGGCGTATGCGAGTAGTAGATGTTCCGCGTGTGCTCGACAATACCGCGGAGTCGCTCCTCATTGTTGCGAAGTGCTTCTTCGGCCGCGTTCTGCGCAGTCAAGTCCGTGTATCACGGTCTGCACGGCGGGCGTATTCTGAAATACAAACGGATAGGCGATCACTTCGGCAAGGATCGTGGAGCCATCGTACCTGACCAATTTTTCGATGAGCGGGGGCAGTGGGATCCCGGCTTCCAGCTCCTCCAAACGCTGCTCTTCGGCCGCGTGATTTGTACTATGTATCGATCATCGCACGGCCGAGGAGCTGGCGAGCGTCGCTCGCCGCCAGCAGCTGCACGGCCGAATTGTTCAAGTAGACGACCCTACCCTGCGCATGGATCACGATCGCGTAGGGCGAGTGTTCCACGAGCCGGCGGTACTGCGCCTCGCTCGCTCTCAGTTCTTCGTCGATCACCTTCCGTTCGGTCACGTCGCGGTAAGTCGCTAGCCAGCGCCCTGATCCCAGGCTCCTCCAGCTTGTTACTCGCGAGGATTGCCTCGAGCCAGCGGTAGGAGCCGTCCTTGTGGCGCATGCGCACTTCCGACGTGACAACATGGTCCGGGAAGGACAGGATCTCGTCGAAGGCTTGCCCGAGGCGGGTCCTGGTCGTCGGGATGGAGGATGATCCCGGCTACATTCATGTCGTACAATTCGTCAGGCTGGTAGCCAAGGATGCGGGTGACCGCAGGGCTCTGGTAAAGGACGTTGGCTTCCTTTGAATATAGAGCGCCGTGCCATCCATGTTGTTTTCGATAAGCACACGGAAGCGGGTCTGCTCCTCTACCAGCGAGCGCTCCATCTCCATCCTGGCGGTGATGTCTTCGACGAGCGCCTGGGTCGCATGCTGCCCCTTGTATTGCACGGCGGTCAGCGTCAGCAAGGCATCATATGTGCTGCCGTCCTTGCGCTTGAATTGGACGTGCTCACTCATGACCGGCCGGCCCTGGCGGATCAGCTCCCGGACGTGTCAACGCTGCTCGGGGAAGGCGTAGAGCCCGTCTACAAATTCGATCTTCTCGATGTCCTGTCGCTCATAGCCGCCGGGTTCCAGCATCGCCTGGTTGAACGCAAGTATGCGGCCATGGTCGTCGACGACGCCGATCCCGATGGGCGCGATGAAGAGGACTCTTAATACTGCTGCTCATGCTCAAGCAGGGCCGTCTCGTCGGCCTTATGCCCCGAGATGTCTCTTAAACTTAACAACTGAACTTTAAATAGGATCAATGATTAGCGCTTTTAATTAAACTGACCTGTAATATAGCTAGAGGATTAAAAGGATAAGAGAGTTAAAAAGGACTCTCACACCTGTCCCTGGAACTGTGTCACAACGAAATTTAAATGCGGAAATTCCAGTAATAATAAAGCGTAAAAATAACATCGGCTTAATAATAAAACTTTAGAAGGGAGTAATAATCAGCGTTTCCATTTAAATTGAGTTGTGATACAGTTCCAGGAAAATAAACAGGAGTGAGAGTCCGGAAATTCAAAATCTTTGAACTATGCTGAAAAACCATTTATTTATTGCATTGCGGAAACTTATCCGCGACAAAGCTTATACGATGATAAATGTAACCGGACTTGCCATAGGACTGACAAGCTTTATCATGATTACGCTTTACATCCGTGATGAACTGTCATACGATAAATTTCATTCAAAATCAGACAGGATCTATCGCATTTGTGCCAAAGGATTTATTGGAAATACCCCTATTAACCAAACATATACATGTGCTCCCCTGCCACAGACCATGATCGCTGATTTTCCTGAAGTGAAACAGGCAACAAGGATCGCAGGCAAATGGAGCATTGTCGTAAAATTCCAGGATAAAGCTTTCTATGAAGATGATATTCTTATAGTGGATTCTACATTTTTTGATGTGTTCGATTTTAAACTGACCAGTGGTGATCCCGCTACAGTACTGACAAAACCCAATTCAGTTGTAATTACAGAATCAACTGCCAGGCGATATTTCGGTGAGGATGATCCTGTTGGCAAATATCTTGTTGTTGAAGAAGGAGGGGAAAACATACAGAACCTTGTGACCGGAGTGGTTGAAGATCCGCCCTCCAACTCCCATTTTCATTTCGATATACTTGCTGCATTATCAACTTTTGATTTCAGCCGGAGTACAAATTGGATGAATAATAATTTCAAAACATATCTTGTTTTAAAGGAAGGTGCTGATTATCAGACCCTGGAAAGCAAATTCCCGGCTTTCATCAGGAAATATATTGGTGAGGACAAAACAGAATATGACCAATGGCTTGCTGCAGGCAATAGCTGGGAATATTTTCTCCAGCCGCTTAAAGAAATTCATTTAACCTCTGACCTCAATGGAGAGATTGAGCCAAATGGTAATATTCTGTATATCTATATTTTTTCAATCGTTGCAATTTTTACACTCCTGATTGCCTGCATTAATTTTATGAATCTCAGCACTGCCCGGTCAACCGGACGTTCAAAAGAAGTGGGGATCAGGAAGGTTACCGGTGCAGGAAGGCCTTTACTGATCCGTCAGTTCCTGCTGGAATCAGTCATTTTTTCAATACTCGCAATGATACTGTCAGCAATAACTGTATTAATTACATTACCACTCTTTAATAATCTTACAGGGAAGGACTTCGAATACCGGGACCTTTTTACCATTTCAAATATTGGAATTATTATAATACTTGCTTTATTTGTCGGGATAATAGCCGGTGCATATCCAGCCTTCTTCCTTTCATCATTCCGCCCTGCTGTTATAATAAGGGATGTTTTCCGGTCTGGCAGTCGCAGATCGGTCCTTAGAACTATCCTGGTGGTCTTTCAATTTGTGATTTCAATTGCTTTGATTACGGGAACTATAGTAGTATCCCGGCAATTAAATTATTTCCAGAATAAAAATCTTGGCTTTGACAAAGACCAGATACTTATTATTCACAGGCCACAGGGACTTAGAAATAATGTGAATGTTTTTAAGGAAAGTCTTTTGAACTACCCTTCCATTAAAAAAGTAAGTGCATCCAGTGCTTTAATGGGTATGGGATTTAATAACTGGGGATGCCATTTTGAAGGAAGCGATGAAAACCAATGGACGACACTGAATATGTTTATAACAGACCATGATTTTCTGGAAACCTATTCTATGGAAATGGATTCCGGAAGGTTTTTTTCCAGGGAATATCCGACTGATTCCTCAGGAATTGTTATAAACGATCCTGCTGCGAAACTGTTTGAAACTCCCGGCATCCTTGGAAAAACAATCACATATGGAGGTGAAGATAATTTCCGCGTAATAGGAGTTATTAAAGATTTTCACTATGAATCCTTCCACCAGGTCATCAGGCCCGCGGCATTTCTATTGTTACCGGGAATCTGGGGTGCCGGGATGAACTACCTTTCAGTAAAAATGACAGGCGAAGATCCGGCTGGTACGATAAAATATATTGAGGACAAATGGGATGAATTCAGTTCCGGAATGCCCATTGAATATACTTTTTTTGATGAAGAATACAACCGGCAATACCAGAATGAAATTCGCACCGGTAAAGTCCTGGCCCTTTTTTCAATTCTGGCTGTATTTATAGCCTGTCTTGGTCTGCTGGGACTCTCATCCTTTATTACAGAGCAGAGGACCAAAGAGATTGGTATCCGGAAAATCCAGGGAGCTTCAACTGCCAGGATCCTTAACCTGTTGTTCAGAGAATTCGTAAAATGGATCGTTCTTGCAACAATTATAGCCTGGCCGCTGGGATATTTTCTTATGAAAGACTGGCTGGAAAATTTCGCCTACAGGATCGAATTCCCGTGGTTCAGCCTGATATTGTCTGCCCTGGTGACTTTGCTGATCGCAATAATTACAATCAGCTTCCAGACAATCCGCGCAGCCCGGGCTAATCCTGCCGAATCTTTGCGTTATGAATAATGAGGTTTCATTTGTATTCAATAAATTGGTAAGTTTAAGAAGCCTTAAATTCAAAAACGCACATAAACGGATCAATTCTTATGAATAGAAAACTGAAACTTGCTGTTATAATTTCCGGATTTTTCATTCTGTTTTTACCCGCTTTAATTTCCGCTCAAACCATTGAACAGTACGAGATCTTTGAGTTAACACTTAAGGGTCCTCAAACTGGTAATCCTTTCACTGATGTCAACTTAAATGCTGAATTCAAATTCAAAAACCGGATCCTGAAATCTGAAGGTTTTTATGACGGAAACGGTATTTATAAGATCCGTTTCATGCCTGATGCAGTCGGGGAATGGACCTGGATCACAAATAGCAATATTAAAGAACTTGATGTCAGAACAGGGAAATTTATATGTTCCCCAGCTTCACAGAATAATCACGGACCTGTCAGCGTAAGAGATGTATATCATTTCGGATACGCCGATGGAACTCCTTTTTATCCTGTCGGAACTACCTGTTATGCATGGGTGCATCAGCCTGATGATCTGGTAAAGCAGACGCTTGCCACTCTTTCAGGAACCACATTCAATAAAATCCGCATGACGGTAATGCCTAAGAATTATGATGTATATATTAACAATGAACCGCCCCTCTATCCATTTGAAGGGTCAAAGGAAAAAGGCTGGGATTTCTTAAGGCCCAATCCTGCTTTTTTCAGAAATTTTGAAAAGAAAATCCTTGAATTGCAAAAACTTGGAATTGAAGCAGATATTATTATTTTTCATCCATATGACTTCGGGAAATGGAACTTCGATAAAATGAATACTGAACAGGCAGTTTTATACCTGCGTTATCTAATTGCGCGTATTGCTGCCTATCGTAATGTCTGGTGGTCAATGGCAAATGAATACGATATCATGGGAAAAAGCGATGAAGAATGGGATATGTATTTCAGGATCAGTTCAGACCTATGATCCTTACAGACATCTTTGCAGTATTCACAACGGAATGGCCATGGTATAACCATTCCAAACCATGGATCACCCATTTAAGTATCCAAACCCCTTATCTTCAGGATATCCAGGATTGGCGGGAATTGTATAATAAACCTGTCATCATTGATGAATGTGTGTATGAGGGCAATATCCCTAATGACTGGGGAAACCTTACTCCGGAAGAAATGGTCAACCGTTTCTGGATAGCCTGGTGCCGGGGAGCTTATTGTACTCATGGAGAAACATATATCCATCCACAGAATATTCTATGGTGGTCAAAAGGAGGGACACTTTATGGAAAAAGTCCGGACCGGATCGCATTTCTTCATAAGATAATGACCGAAACACCCGAAGAAGGTGTATATCCATTTCATAATATCTGGAATAAGGAAACGTACCTTATAAAGGATAATGAGTTCTATCTCTTTTATTATGGAAACAGCCAGCAGGCAAAGGCCAGACTATTTCTGCCCGATAAGGTAAAGTTCAAACTTGAAATAATCGATGCCTGGAATATGACAATTACACAGGTTCAGGGAGAATACAACGGGTTCACGGAAATACCGCTGCCGGGTCTGCCATATATTGCTGTAAGAGCAACAGCTTTGCAATAAGTAATACATATACTGTCATGCCAGAAGTATTAATTGTCGTTTTTTATGACCCTGAAAAACAGATCTGAAATGGATAAAATAATTCTTTTCCTGTGTCTTTCAGCTATTTTACTCTCTTGCAAACAACCTGTAAAAGTATCCGATGATAGTGCCGTCCCGAAAAGATTTTTCTCTGATTCAAGTTTCTGGAATCAACCTATTGGTGAAAATCCTGAAATTGACCCAGGGAGTGATTATTTTATTTCACTACTGGCAAAAGATCCCAGGCATCAAAGTTTTGGCATAAATATCAACCGGTACACAATTCCGGTTTTCGAAGTGGACAGTACTTCACACCCCGTGGTGTTTAAAAAACATTATTTGTCAGATAGTGAAAAAGCCATCTGGAAAACAGATCGCCAGTATCTTGGTCATGGTAAAGCATTCGATTCTTTGCCGGTTCCTCTGCCTGCCGGGGCTATGCCGGATTCGGCAGATGATATGCATCTTGCCATTATTGACTGGAAGACCATGACTGCCTGGGATATGTGGGGAGTTCGTAAACTGGCAGATGGCTCATGGGAATCGAACACCGGAATGCGATATAAATTAGATGGTCCGGGTGTTTTTGATCTTTCAGGCACTGACATCAGGAATGGAGAAAGTGTTCATTTCCATGGCCCGGGAAGGGCATCGGGTGTTCCTATAATAGCCGGACTTATCATGTACGACGAGGTAAAAGCCGGCGAAATTCATCATAAAATAGCTGCTGCATCAAGGTTCAATGCATTCCAGGAATTCGTTTTTCCTGCCACCTGGACTGATGGTACGCTGATAAATGGCATTCCCGAAGGTGCTGTCATTCAGCTTGATCCTGCCCTTGATCTTGGCACATTCGATTTAATGCCTGGTGAACTTGCAGTTGCCAAAGCATTGCAGGTATACGGTATGGTACTTGTCGACTGGGCGGGCGGAAACGTCATCTATGCCGAAAACCTGAATAACGATAAATACGGAAGATCATGGGATAGCATCTTACGGGATTGGGATGGTGGAATAATCACAATACCTGTTAAACACTATCGGGTACTGAAATTGCAGAACATCATTAAAAAGGGCGATGCCAAACGTAAGGTAGACTCAGGGATACCCGGTTTATAAACCAGAAAATATTATATTTATCTGTTGAGCTAATTAATTCACCAATTATGAAATTGTTTGTAATACTGGCATTAATGAATTTATTATTCTCAATTGCTACATCCCAGGTGGTAAAGAATAATTACGAGGGCAATGTTCAAACGGGAATAAATGACCTCATGGAAGGCAAAATAAAAGTGATGCCCAGTCCTGTATCAGGGCATCAAATAACCATTTCCATTCCGGAGAATTTAAATGCCAGTCACGCCAGGTTTACAGATCTGTATGGTAAATTAATTTATGAGAAAAAATTGATATCGGGTGAAAATCCAATAAATATAAGGTTCCTGCATGGTTTGTATTTGCTTAATATTTCCGGACCGGCAGTCAATTATACGACCAAAATAATTGTAAAATAATTATCTTAAAATGATTAAACTTTTTAGAATTTTAACATCATTGTGTTTTTTATTTGGCTGTAAACAAGCACAAATTCAGCCTTCTATCCCAATAAACCTCTATCCTGAAAATCCTCATTATTTTTTCTATCAGGAAAAACCAATTTTTCTAATTACATCCGATCAGCATTATGGTGCAGTAACTAATATGGACTTTGATTATACCACATTTCTGGATACACTGGCTGCAAATGGATTGAATTTTACACGGATCTATCCCGGTGCTTATATTGAGAAAGACGGAGAATATATGCCTGATAATAACCTTGGAGCACGCAACGGCCGGCAAATACTTCCATGGGCAAGAACAAACATTCCCGGGGCTCATGAGGTTCTGGGCGGTTACAAGCTGGATCTTGATAAGTGGAATGATGCGTACTTTCTACGGCTTAAAGACTTCATTTCAAAGGCCCGGGACCGGAATATTATTGTGGATATTGCTTTTTTCAATGGAATGTATCCTGATCGATGGGAATACCAGGCCATGTACAATACCAATAATATTCAGGGAATAGGAAATTGTGTTTTTAATGAGGTTCAGACACTTAAGGACTCTGCTCTCGCAAGGTACCATCAGGCATATGTGAAAAAAATAACTGAAGAAGTCAATGAATTTGACAATGTTATTCTGGATATATGCGATGAACCATTTCAGGATGGATGTCCTCCGGCTTTGTACAATCCATGGATCAGTAAAATGATCACTGTCATTAAAAATACTGAAAGTTCACTTCCTGAAAAGCATCTTATAGCACAGACAATTGATTCACACACCAGGGGAGGACCGGGAGATTTTTCAGAAGATCCTCGAGTCAGTGTTCTTTTAAATGAATACACCTGGGGAATTGCAAATCTGGATAAAGAATACATCCATAATAAACCTATGGTGCTTATTGAAACTGCATATTATCCATATTATGATGGCGATAAGATCGCGGCTTCCCGTGTTGAGGCATGGGAATTTCTTGTCGGGGGAGGTGCTGCTTTCATGCAGCTAAATGGTCTTTATTCAACATTCAATTCTGGAGCATCCGGAACAGAAAACAGTAAACTCCTCAGTCAGTTAAAAATCCTTAAGAATTTCATGCTGAGTTTTGATTTTTTCGACATGCGCCAGGACACCAGCTTCCTGGCTGATGGGGCTCCTTCAGGAACTTTTGCGCGTGCAATTAGCAAGCCAGGAGAACATTATGCTTTTTATTTACATCATTCTGAATATGGATGCTGGTTTTGGGAACCAATGGGAATGGGTTCCTGTTATAAAGTTGTCCCTGGAAAGTACAGGGAAAATCTGATTTTTGCATTTGAATCCGGAAATTATAGTGCAGAATGGATTGATCCTGCGACAGGAGTTATTATTGGCAATGAACTTATTATACACAAAGGAGGAACCCGGATAATCAGCACACCTGAATATGCAATTGATATTGCACTCCGGATGAAAAGAATAAACAAAAAATAAGGTATCTTTATATGTCTGAAGTTTACAAATTTACAAGACCTGTCTAATAATATTTTAAATCAAAGAGAACTACGATGCAAACAATTTCAAGAAGAAAGTTTATAGGGACAAGCGCAATGGGTGCAGTAGCCCTCAGTTCCCTGCCATTAGAATCATTTAGACCTGCCACAACCCCCTTTAACTTGCCACTGAGTTTCCAGTCATGGGGTGTGAAAGATTTGCTGGCGAAAGATTTTGACAATACCCTCCGGAAAATCCAGGCCTTGGGTTTTAAAGGTATCGAGATGTGTTCCCCGAATGGATATAAGATGGCTGGATTTGGTCCGCTGACAAAACTTACAGTGACTGAATTGGGCAAGAAAATTGAAGATGCAGGTCTGTTCTGTAAAACCTGTCATTTTATGCACTTTGAATTGAAAGGTGATGCACTTCCAGAAACTATCACCTATGCAAAGGAACTCGGCTTGCATGATATTGTATTATCAGCAGCAGCCCTTGGTGAGGATGCAACTCTCGATCAATGGAAACAGGTTGCTGAAGAATTAAACTTGGCGGCTGTCCAGGTAAAGGATGCAGGAATGCAGCTTGTTTACCACAATCATACTATCGGCCCTGAAATTAACGGCGAACAACTTTACGATCTGTTGATGGGTTTGTTTGACCCGGAACTTATCAAAATGCAGTTCCAGATTGCCAGCATATCGGAAGGCTTTGATGTAATCGAATATATCGCAAAGTATCACGGACGCTACATTTCGCTGCATATGCATGACTGGGATCCGGTAAAGAAAAAGATAGTACCGCTTGGTCAGGGAGTGGTCGACTGGAGAAAGCTACTTGTCACTGCCTGGCAAAGTGGTATTGCGGATTATGGAATGATCCTCGAATTGGAAAGCCGGCCTCCTGATGACCCACTTGAAGCCCTCGCTATAAGTTATACCTATTTAAATGATCTTAAAATCTAGCAGGGTGACCAGAATTCTTATTTGGTGCTTTCTTTTTTAAACCTTGACATAAAATAATTCACATAAGCAGAACTGTCTTCTCCATATCTTTCTACAATATCATCTTCTTTTATTTTAAAAGTTGAATGTTCTCCACAGATCTTGGAAAAAAACACATGGTATTCTTTATTATTCTCATCAATCATAACTATAAATGCAAGGTTCTTATTAATTTCAGTTGCCGTAAGATCTGCATGACAAACAGGACAAAAGAAATCTATAATTTCTCCTTCTGCACATTTCGCTGATGAATGATGAATCAGGTCATAGTTACCAAGTTCAGGATTTAATAATAAAAGGCCCTTTTTATTATCAGAATGATATCTGACCGTGAAAATTATGTAGTTCCATACTCTTAAATAAGAGCGGCAACTGGGGCACAGATAATTAATCTTTAAAGTAGGATGAATTCTCATTATTTCTGAATTTTGAATAAAATTAAACTCCTGACGCACCAAAGTCAAAAGAAAGATGAGATTTAACAATCAATTAACCTAAAATAAAGAATAGGTTTGAATAATATAATAACTCCCCGGAACAAAAGGAGGTAGAGTTATTCAATTGTGACACATGTTCCGGCAGGAGAATTAGCGGGACAGCGTCACACTCACTTTTTCGATCCTGCCTCCTCCTATCGGAGGGTTCATTTTTGAAACCTTGACGGTGACCTTGTGTATACTCTCAAAATTAGAGTACAGGGAATCAATTATTCTTTTCGCGATACTTTCAAGAAGCTTCGATTTCTTTTCCATCTCTTCCTTTACCACACGATATACGGCCTGGTAGTTAATGGTGTCTTTCAGAGCATCCGACACCGAAGCTTTATCCAGATCGGCCTCAATGGTCAGGTTCACCAGGAATTTGCTTCCTACAATCTGCTCTTCATGGTAATGACCATGGAAAGCATAGAATTCCATATTTTCAATTGAAATAAAATCCATACTTGGGAAAACGAAACAGCGAAATTGCGAAATAAAAACGAAATA
>CAVPKE010000009.1:0-64466 GCA_963705615.1 uncultured beta proteobacterium
GTCGGATACAGCGTCTATACGCTCGAGGACGGCAACAAGGTCTTTAGCCGTTTTACCGGCACGACGCAAACCGCTAGTGGTGAGGGGCGCAAGTTCGTATTCGTAGAGAATTTTGTCGGCGGCACAGGCAAATTCAAGGGCATGCGTGGTCAGTTGCACGGCAGTGGCGAGCGTGCGCCGGGGGCGAAATCACTGACAGCGGAAACGAGCGGCGAGTACTGGTTTGAGGAGTAGTTGGCAGACAGCCGGCTAACCCGGCGCTGAACCGGAGCGCCCAAGAGCTTCGCTCTTGAGTTCCTGACTCGCTTCGCTCGTCAGCGCCCGGTTAGCTTTGGCGTTAGGGCTCCAGGAGATGATCGCGCCCGCGCAAAGAAGACCGAAGCTTCCGCCTCGGCTCGAGGAGGAGGTTCTTTTCCGAATCGGCGCACGTGTGTTGCATCTGCCGAGTGCGAGGCAAAGACTATCCAGATCCACCACATTAATGGTCAGCCGAGTGACAACGACTCCGACAACCTTGCCGTGCTCTGCTTGGATTGCCACAGCCAAGTCACAGGGACGCGTGGCCTCGGAAAGTCTTATCGCCCGGGCGAGGTACGGAAATACAAACGCTCCTGGGAGCTTCAGGTCCAAGAATCGAGACGAGTGCATCAGCCCCGACCCCGGTACACGAAAGAGCTGGTTTCTCAAATTGACCTGCTAATCTGCGAGATCCGGGTCCTCCCTCGGACTAGTTCTCGCATCTCGTTGCTCTTTGATCTTCTCTACGAGTTATACCTGTGGCGGGGCAGTCGGGTGATCGCAACAAAGCTGTTGGAAGGAATGGCGCACCTCGCTCTGATGGCTGGGCTTGAGGGCGATATTGTCGGAAACACATTCCTCCCTTGCTCTGGCAACTATGCTGGCACTTCGTCGGACCAGATCGAGTGGAAATGGATAAGTATGACCTTGGGCATGTGATGCGTTGCCTCGACATCATGGAGACGTTGGCAGAGTTCAATTGCGAATTCGGGAAGGGTCGAAGCACGACCCTTGCCCTTTCCGAACACACCGAGCGGTTCTTTGAGGTAGGCCTCTGGTATTCAAACAAGAGGATCGCGAACGAGGTTGTCAGTCTTACGAAGAATCGCTCAACAAATGCAAAGAGAAAGGCCGCATTACTTACCGTCTCGGCATCGAAGAGTTCATTCGTTCGATCCGACGGTTACGGAAGTTGCTTGCCGATGAGAGGCCGGCCTGGAGAGACATCGATCGTCGTCTCGTAGGGCTTCAGGCTTCATATGGTGGAGCCCTAACCCGCGCATGAACACGGACGCCAAACAGCAGCGCTGCGCTTGCCGTTTGGGCACCGGTTATGCGCATCGCGTTAGGCGTTGCTTGCACACTGACCTTCTCGAACCACGAGGCAGAACACGATGAATGCAGAACTGCCGTCAGTCATCGCCACCTTCTTCCACGCACACAACACCGGGCAGACCGATGACTTTAATCAACTCTTCACGGGTGACGCGCTCGTAAGTGATGAGGCGCACGAATACCGTGGCGAAGGCATCAAGGCGTGGATTGACGGAGCGATTGCGAAATATAAACCGATTGCACACATAACTGGTCTCGCGGAGGTCGACGGGCAGACCATCGCGACCGCACAAGTCAGCGGCAACTTTCCTGGAAGCCCGGCTCAGATTCGCTACAAGTTCACCCTCAACAACGGCAAGATCGCTGCACTGGCCATCGGAGCGTGATACCAACTGAGCAGTCGGGGAGATCGGTAGCTTTAGTCCGGGCACATAGGTTACAGGTTGTGGCGCTTTAGTCTTCCGTAAGCGTCTTCAATTCGCATATGTCGTTCCAGCAGTCGGCCAGCTTGAGTGGTCCAAAGTAGACGTTCCATGCCGTCGTCGATCTCTTCAGCCCCACATATTCACCGACGCAGGCTGACGGAGACGTTGACCCAACCTGTGGTTCCAGCGGATGCCACCGTTGGCGCTGACGTACGCATCTCGAATCGGTCGGGGTATTCGAGCGGCGGCAACTTGTCAGGCATCTCACGCGGTGAGCTGTGGTATAGCGAGGCTGGGGTTTGCATGTCGAGCGCTTCGTGCGGGCGCTCGAAGTTGAACTCCTGTCGAAAGCGGTCGAACTTTCGCTGCTGCCCACGGGGCTGTTAGCCGGCGGGCGCGTGGTCTCGGCTTTCAGCGTGCGATGCATACGCTCGTGACGTCCGTTTTGCTGCGGATTCCCCGGTTCGATGAACTCAGGAAGGATCCCCAGACGCACCCACCAGGCCGACAGCTGGGACAGCCGTGCAAGGGAGCTGGTGGCAAAGGGCACCCCGTTGTCGGTACGTATGCGCTTGGGCAGCCCGTATTCCTTGAATAGGCGCGTGAACACGGGCTTTGCCTCAGCCACGCAAGTGGACTGCAGCCCTTGGCAACCGAGCAGGAAGCGGCTGAAGCCATCGGCGACCGTGAGTGGGTAGCAGTAGATGCCATCGCCGGTTTTGAAATGTCCCTTGAAGTCCGCACTCCACACATCGTTGGGTGCCAGGATCTGACTGGTCGGTTTGCCTGGATGGCCGATGGGGCGACGCTGGCGCTTCTTGGGGACCAGTCCATTGCGCTTGAGGATGTCGCACGCCGTAGAGCGCGCTGGGAAGTCCCACTTGCGGTGACGTTTGCCGAGAACGGCGAGCAGTTTCTTGGCTCCCCAGCTCGGATGACGCTGGCGTACCTCGATGATCGCCTGGATCACATGCGCAGGGGTCTGATTGGGATTGTTGTTCGGCCTGCGCGAGTGCTCATCGAGCCCTTGCGGGCCGTGACGCAAGTAGCGCTCCACGAACTTGTAGCCCGTCTTGCGACTAATGCCGTAGCGATCGCAAAGCTCGCTCATCGAGTCTTGGCCGCGCAGGTAATCGGCGATGAACTGCGTCTTCTGGTCCATAGGTGTAGTCTCATCCCAAGGCATGGGGCACCTCCTTCGGTGCCCCGGTTTATCGGAAAGTGTTACCGATGTCCCTGGACTAAACTGTTACCTATGTCTCCGGACCGTACCACAAAGCGTCTAACCCGCAGGTCGAGCGAAGCGTCAAGCAGCAGCGCTGCTTGGTATCCGCCATGCTTCGCATGCCGGCGCCCGCTCACCTGCAACGTTGGACGGCTAGGGAAGAAGCATGACAGCCACCAGAGAAATGAAGGCACGCGTCTGGTCATCAAACGATTGTCGACTAATCCGGTCATAGGGATATGCAAATCTATCGAGGTTCGTGTCATTGCGGTCGCGTCCAGTTCGAGATTCGAACCGAGCTTACGCGGGTGAGCGAATGTAATTGCTCGATCTGCACGCGTAAGGGCTACCTCCATCATATGGTGCCGCCAGATCGATTCCATCTCGTTCAAGGAGAGGACGCCCTTGCGACATATCAATTCGGCACAGGCCGTGCGCTCCATCACTTCTGTCGCTACTGCGGTGTCGCGTCCTTCTACCGTCCTCGCGCCAACCCCGCGAACTACATGATCAACGCACGTTGTCTCGAGGGCGTCGATCTGGACTCCCTGGAGCGAGTACGCTTCGACGGCCTCAGCTGGGAGGCTCGTCCCGATGCGCCGTACACGGGAATCTGGAAGACCTAGCAGACTGACCTCGCTTTCGACTCAAGCGCCGAGCGCCCTGCCGGGACGCCCGCCGTTCAACCGGCGATGCAGGGGAAGATCGCGACGCGGTGCTGGAGGCTGTGCGCGCGGTCGATCAATCGCGCGTCCGTGGAACCCCGCTCGGCGCCTACCGCTCAGTACCAAATTTCCATGCGCAGCCCGCGAGCATCCAGCGGCGGATCGGATGCGGGAAGCCGCGCTCCAGAGCCACGGCGGATGCGATCGGCGACATGGGCCAGGACATAAGCATCGACCACATCGTCGAACGCCACGTTGGCGGCGCCGTGCTCCCGCCGCAGCCGTACAGGATCCTGAAACGCGCTGGCGAAGATGCGCCGTAACAAACGGACGCGTTCGCGGCGCCCCTCTGTGGTCTTCTTGTTGTGCCGCAGAGGTGCGCCGGCGAGACGAGCAAACGCAAGTTCGGGGTGAGCTTCGAAAACCCGCTTTTGATCCGGCGCCCCGATGGCTTCATCCACCTCGCGGATCTTGGGCAGGATGTTGAAGGCCTCCTTGCTCATGCCGGTGCCGTTGACCCGAGGGACGTCTGCATACGCCAGGGCCGAAAGCCCGGGACGAGTCGGCGGCGTGAACACGCTGCTGGCACGCGCCCGTCCCAGGAGCTTGCGCGCCTCCCGGTCGCACGCGCGTCCGCCGGGAACGCGGACGGTCGAGCAGACCGATGGGCATGTCCACCGCGAGCGCGACCGGTCTCTCGGGTAGAGCGAGCACGTCGCGGAAGCTCGCGCACCGGCGTGCCATTACGCGCAGTGGCTGAGCGATTGAAGCGCTCACAGCGGCCAGGATCACGAACCACCCTCCCCTGCAGCCGTCCACGCCCGCCACCCAGACGAGCGGCGACTTCTTTCCAGGTACCGCGCCGCCGCGCTGCGATCCTATAATCGAGGCCACTGTCGCCTCACCATTTCTGCGAGTTCGACGGGCCCCGCAAAGATCGGCGCATCGTGTGCACCGTGCTGGCGGATTCCTGGCCGGACCGAGTCAAAGAATGAGCTGCGTGCGCACGGTGCCCGCGCGCTCGTGGCGAGCGGTGAGCTTGACCACGCCCCGGTCAGGCGCCCTCACCACCCATTCGACCTTCGCACGGTCGTCGGTGACATCGCCGCTCCAGCCTGCCCAGCCGCTGGGCGCGGCGGGCTTGTAGGCACGGCCTTCGAGCTGCCCCAGTTCCTCGCGCGGCTTGCCGGTCTCGAGCCGTGCGCCGTCCGGCAGCTCGATCTCGCACACGACACCGCGCATGAGCTTGTTGCCGAGCGCGCGCTTGGTCACGTAGCTGGGCAGCCAGCCCGTATTTTGCACGACGAGCCTCACCGTCCAGGTGTGCTCACCCAGAGGCAAAGCGCTCGCCTCGTAAATCGTCAGCCGCGGCGAGATCAACAGATGCCACGTGAGCCAGGCGGGGAAGCGCTCGATCTCTTTCTCCAGCAGCGCGTGCGGCGGGTTGCTCCAGGTGTAGAGCGCGTCCCATCCGCCCAGCTCCACGGGCCCGAGCTGCGGATGCTGGAAGGGATACCAGCTCACGAACCCCTTGCCGCCCAGCACCTCATCGTTCCACTTCAGCAGCTTGAGATCGTCTTCGATGGGATGCTCTCGGTACCACTCGATGAACTTGTAATCGGTGATGCCGGCCTGGCGCTGCGGGCTCCAGATCTCCACCGTCCAGGCGAACACCCCGCCGTGGTCGTACATCCAGTCGTCGAAGGACCCGGTGATGACTTCCTTGGGGTGATAGCGGAAATCGTGGAACACAGAGATGTTCGGGTAGCCGGTCAGCTCGGTGCCGCGTGCGCCGATCTTCTGATAGGTCCACAGGTCTTCCGCCGGCAGCGTGTCGTCGGCCTTGTGCGAATAGGGCCGCAGCAGCACGCCGCTGTAAGTGTGGAAGGCAACCGCTGCGACGATGTTGGGGTGCGAGGCGATGAAGCTCACCACGGCGTGCACCTCCGGCTCGGAGGCCGGGAACGGGCCAGCGCCGAACTGCTCGTGCTCCTGACGCCAGCTAGCAGGGAAGTTGCGGTTGAGGTCGAGCTGCTCCTTGCGCGGCTGCAGCGTGATGAGGCTGCCGTCGTAGTGCTCCAACCGCCCCTCGGGCAGCAGCCGGTAGTATTCGCCGCCCGTCTCGGCCGGATCGCGCCGCACCAGCAGGCGTGCGTCACGGTCGGACACTTTCCATGGCCCATCCGGATCGCGGATGCGCATGGTGAGCACACGGCCGTCGCCGTCCACGTCCTCGCGCTTGAGGCCGCCGATGGGTTCCTCGTCGTGGGGATAGGGCCGCGTGCTGGAGCGGATCAGGCGCGGGACGTCCGCGAGCGCCCATTCTGCGCCGTCGGGATTGACTCTCGGACAGACGTAGAACACGCGGGTGTCGATACAGCGCCTGACCTCCGGGTCGGCAGCGTAGCGCGTGACGAGGTGATGGATCAGATACAGGCAGGTCATTGATCCGGCCACCTCGGTCGCGTGGATGTTGCCGTCCACCCACAGCGCCGGTTTCTCCACGTCGACACCGGTGGCCGTGTTGGTAACTGTCGCCAGCCAGATGTCCCGGCCCTCGAAGCTGCGCCCGATCGTGTCCACTCGCAGCAGCTGCGGGTGCTCGTCCGCAAGCTCCCGCAGCAGGCGGGTCAGGTCGGCGTAGCGGTAATACCTGTCGAACCGGATTTCGGCCATTGACGCCGTCGAGAGGATCCTAAAGTGAAACGGCCCGCACTGGCGGGCCGTCGAGCGCCACAGTCACTATGCTCCTCAACGCCCGCCACCGGGCCTGGCTTGTGTTGCAGGCTTCTGCGCCGGCTTCTTCTTGCGTTGCGGGCGGGTATTGCCGTAGCTGCCCGCGAAGATCTTGCCACGGCGTGTGCGAATGTCTCCTCTGCCCATGAGAGCGTTCCCCTCGAAATGTTGAAAAGCGATCGGTGCGCGATGCTACCAGCTTCAGCGCGGCGAATGAAGACGCCTCTGGAACCCGCCTTGAGATCAGTGTACCCCGAACGCGGCGAGACGATTTCTTTCACCCTCCGCCCTCTCCCGAACGTTTCGCGACGTTTCCCTCACCCTACCCTCTCCCGGGGGGAGAGGGACCTTATCTCTGCTGGAGAGGGGACGCGCTGCGGCCCGCGAACCGTCCCGGCGCGAGCCAATCGAGCACATCGCGCTCCATCGGCGGCGGCTCGCCGGTTACGCGACACGCGACGATTTCGCTCAGCAGCGGTGACCAGGTCAGGCCGCGGGATGCGAGGCCAAGGCAGGCAAAGAGCCCTTGTGCGCCCGCAAGCGGCACCGCTCCCGCCAGCGGCAGCCGGTCCGGGCTGACGGCGCGAAAGCCCACCCGCCCTCGCAGCGCTGCCGGGTCCAGCCCCGTCCCGAAGCCCGGCAGCAGGCGCTCGAGCCGCTCCAGATTGGTGGCGTGGTCAGCATCTCGCGGCTGCGCGTCGTCGCGGCTAGTGTCGTAGGTCGCGCCCAAGCAGTGAACACCGTCCACCGCAGGCGTGATGAATCCGTCTCGGCAAACGGGCATAGAAAGATGCCGCCCAGCCGGCTGTGGTACGAAGCTCACCTGTCCTCGGCTCGCTGCCAGCGGCAGGCCCTCGCAGCCCGGCAGTGCGCGGGCGGCGTGAGCGTTGGCCAGGATCACGACCGGGGCTCGGCCGAGCACGGTCCCCGAGGCATCCAACACTTCCCAGTCATCACCTGCGCGGCGCAACAGCGCTGCTTCACAGTCGAACCGGCAGCGCACTGCGTCGCCGCCGGCTGCAAGATTCGCGCAGCAGACGGCAGCGGGATCGGCCCAGCCGGCCGACTGAAGATGCCACCCGGGACCTGCCACGCGAGCGCCGCACAGGGCCGCGCCCTCCTCCGTGCTCACCATCCGCACGAGGTCATCCGGGAGCGCGAACGTCTCTATGATCCGTCGTTGTCGCTCGAGATGTGCCGAGTCGCGCGCGAGTTGCAGCACACCGCTCTGCTTCCAGACAAGCGCATTCCCTCGGCGCGCAAGACCGTTGAGCCATTGCGCGGCGTAGAGGAACGCAGGCACAGTCAGCCGCGTCGCCGGGTTCCAGTCGGCCGAGAACGCCGGCATGAGAAGCCCGGCAGGATTGCCCGATGCCTCCTGCGCGGGAGCGCTGCGGCGCTCGATCGATCTGCACATGCCATCCGCGGCCGGCAAGCTGCGCCGCGCATGATGTTCCGGCGAGGCCGGCGCCGATCACGAGCGCTCGCGTGCGCGGCATCTCATCCGGCTCCGGCTCAGCGCGTTCGCCGAAACGGGCGACCAGCATTTCGCGCTTGGGTCCGAAGCCCTCGCGCCGCTCGACGGCGAAGCCGGCGGCAGCAAGGCCGGCGCGCACTGCACCGGCCACGGTGTATGTCGCCACGGTAGCGCCCGGACGCGCCAGGCGCGCGAGCTCCCCGAACAAGTCCTTGCTCCACATCTCGGGGTTTTTTGCCGGGGCGAAGCCGTCGAGATAGAAGGCGTCGGCGTGCGCGTCGAGCTGACGCAGCATCTCCAGCGCTTCTCCGAAGAGCAGGGTCAGCGCGACCCGGCCGCCGTCCAAGTGCATACGGTGGAAGCCCGGAACCACAGGCGGGTACTGCGCAAGCAGCTCGTTCGTGAGCGGCGCAACGTCGGGCCAGGAAGCGGCGACGCGCGCGAGGTCGTTCGCCCCGAACGGATGCTTCTCGGCAGAAAGGTAGTGCAATCGCGCCGCCAACGGCGCCGATTGCCGCCAAGCGGCCCACGTCGCAAGGAAGTTAAGCCCCGCCCCAAACCCGGTCTCGACCACCACGAAACGGCGGCAGCCTCGCCAGCGGTCGGGCAACCCGTTGCCGCCAAGGAACACGTGCCGTGTCTCAGACAGTCCGCCCGCGACCGAGGCATAGACGTCTTCGTAGAGCGGCGAGTAAAGCGTGCCGTCAGCGAGGAATGCGGGCCTGGCGGCCACGAGAGGACGCGGGTGAGTCAAGGTTAGTTAGGCATGCTTATTGCATCGCAGCACGTCGAATTGAATGCCTGTTGCCTGCCAGAGAGGGCGTTTGAATACGCTCATACTGCGATGCAACAAAATAGCGGTTCTGCAGTCTAATTGATGTAGTCACCGAAAGAAGGAGTTCGTCGTGTTGGCTCTATTGAAAAACATCCTCACCCCGTCTCACTGCGAGATCGAACCGCGGGCCAGGGTGAACCGAATCCACACGCTGATCGGTCCGGAGCGGATCGACGGCTTGGTGATCAATGTAACCCAGGGTCTGGCCTACGTAGCCTGGCCCAACGGGGACACGACCGTCGAGAGCACAAAGCATCTCGTTCCCATCATCGCCTGACCGCATTGCTCGCGGACCAGGGGAGCTGGGAGCACGAAGGTGCCGTCGATGGCGGTCCAGCCTGCATCGAAAATAGTGTAGTCGCGATCAATCGCGGCGCAGTCGCGCCAGCCTCGTGGCGCGGTCGGTGTTGACAGCGCCCTTTGGAGGGTGCCCCCTGAGAATCTCGGCGACCTGGGCTACCGTCTCGAGCGCCTGGTGCGCGATGGCCTCGGGCGTGAGGCCGCCGATGTGAGGCGTGGCGATGACTTTCGGGTGGCGTGCGAGCGCGGGTGTCGGCATCTGGTCGGGTGCGCGGCCCACGTCCATCGCGCAACC
The DNA here is from genome assembly GCA_963705615.1 of uncultured beta proteobacterium. Taxonomy (GTDB): domain Bacteria; phylum Pseudomonadota; class Gammaproteobacteria; order Burkholderiales; family SHXO01; genus SHXO01. The sequence continues at coordinate 9,312 of CAVPKE010000009.1, forward strand.
GGCGATGCGGTTCTCGACCAACGCCTGCTCCAGCGCGGCTTCGTCCACCAGATTGCCGCGCGAGGCGTTGACGAAAAACGCCGTCGGCTTCATCTGCGCGAAAGCCTGGGCGTCGATCAGGTTCTCGGTCTGCTCATTGGCGACCGCGAGGCATACAACGTAGTCCGACTCGGCGAGCAACTCCGGCATCTGCGTTGGGGTGAGGGCCCCGCTCGCGACCTTCGCGTGAGGATCGCAGACCAGCACACGCATGCCCAGCGCCAGGCCCAGGTCGCACAGATAGCGGCCGATCTGTCCGTAGCCGATCACCCCCAGCGTCGAGCCCTTGAGTTGCCGTCCCATCTGTGCAGGCGGCACCCTGCCCGCGTGATAGGACTCGGTTGCCGCGCTGATGTTGCGGCCCAAGTCCACCATCACAGCGATGATCCACTCGGCCACAGCGGCGATGAACCCGGCGCTGGCCTGCGTGACGAGGATGCCGTTGTCGCTGGCGGCCGCGACATTCACGGTCCGGATATCGACGGCGCAGCGGCAAAACGCGACGAGATCGGGCAGGCTGCGGAAAAGCTGCGGCTCGGCCGGCACCCCGCGGTGCGCGACGATGATTTCGCAGCCGCGCGCAGCGTCGATGAGCTCCGGTGTGCTGAGCTCCCGGCCGACAGGGTTGAAGCGCACCTCGGCCAGCGCTTGCAGGCCGGCGACAGCCCGTGCGCCGTAATAGCTCTCCAGAACTCCCGGTGGATGGGTCAGAAAAATTCGCGGCATAAGCTATCTCGAGTAGCGGCGTACGCGCCCCGCCTGCAGTCGCTGCGCTCGTGCGCCATCATTTGAATCCCATGCGGTACGGAAGCCACAGCGAGAAGGCGGGAACGAAGATGAGCACCATCAATACCAGAAACAGAACCAGAAGGTACTTCAGCATCGGCCTCGCAACGTCCTTCACGTGGGTCTCGCGTGATGGCGCAGGTGGCAAACAACCCCAGCCCGATCGGCGGCGAGAACAGCCCCAGCCCCATGGCGATGACCATCACCGTGCCGAAATGCAGCGGATTGACGCCGAGCTGTTGGGCGATCGGGGTCAGCAGCGGGCCGAAGATGATCAGCGCGGGCGCTCCTTCCAGAACGGCGCCGAAGGCGATCATCAGCAGTGCCGAGACGACCACGAACATCTGGCTGCCGTACTGGTGCGCAAACGTCACCAGCGATTCCGACAGGTACAGCGGGATCTGCTGCAGGGCCAGTGCGTAGGAGACACTCGATGCGGCAGCCACGATCAGCAGAATGCTTCCGGTCATCGACGCCGAGCGTACGAACAGTCTGACGATCGACCTCATGGTGAGCTCACGGAACGCAAGGCCACCGACGATCAGCGCATACATGACGGCGAACGCGGACACTTCGGTCGAGGTCGCCAGCCCCGATGTCACGCCTTTGCCGATCATGGCCACCATGAGCAGGCCGACCAGGGCCCCGCCGATCAGGCGGATCAAGCGGCCTCTGTTTCTCGAACGCCTCGCTTCGGATCGATGCGCCGCCCGAAGTAGACCGCCACGGCAGCCAACGCCACCGCGAGCACGCCCGCCGGCACGATACCGGCAAGGAACAGGCCCCCGATCGAGATGTTGGCGACGAATCCCATGATGATCATGTTGATGCACGGAGGGATGGTCTCGGCCATGACCGCCGTGCTGGCCAGCAGCCCGGCGGCCTCGTTCGGGTCCTGCTTCGTTCTGCGCACGGCAGGCATGAGGATGCCGCCTACCGCCGCGATGTCAGCCAGCTTGGAGCCGGACACTCCGGAGAAAAATGCGGTGGCGGTGATCATGATCAGGTTGAGACCGCCTCGCACGCGCCCCATCAGCCGCAGAAGCAGCTCGATCAGGCGCGACGACATGCCGTTGGCCTCCATCACGCAGGCCGGCGAGCACGAAGAACGGGATGGCCAGCAGGACGAAGTGGTCCATCCCCGCCAGGATCTGCTGCGAGTACACCAGCATCGGCAGCGACGGCTCGGCCAGGAAATACAGCAGCGCTGAGAACGCCAGCGCGAACGCGATCGGCACGCCGATGACGACGCTGAAGACGAACGCGACGCCCAGGAGAACGATCGGCGTGATCGGATGAACGGGCACTAGCGCGTTCCATCCCCAAACCGCCAGCGCTAGCATAAGACCGCCCGCCAGCGTAGCCCAGACGCTTTCCCGCGGGCCGGCAAGCGCCGCCGCCGTTCCATACAGGATCATCAGCAGGCTGCCCGCCACCAGCGGGAGAACGTAGATCGATTGCGGCAAGCCGAACGGCGTCGTCTGGGACTGAGAATCAGCCAGCAAAACACAGGAGGACAAGAACAGCGCGACGGATACCGCGACGATGACCCAGTGGCAGAGCTGGACCACAGCCGGGCGCCAGACCGCCGGGAACAGACCGCGAAAGCTGTCGATGCCCAAATGCTGCGCTCGCCCCAACGCGGCCGCCGCGCCCAGAAAAGTCTGAGTTACCATCAGTGCGCGCGCGATCTCCTCCGCCCACAGCAGTGGGTCGTGCAGGAAATAGCGCCAGATCACCGACGCGAACACCACCAGCACGTCGACAGCGAGCAGGAATCCCGCGACGTGCTCGCATGCGACGAGCAACCCAGCCAGCACTTGCCGCACCGCGCCGAGCGACACGCGCGCGCTGTCACGCCCGCGCAGCCGAGATGGCATCGAAGAGCGGTTTGGTGACGGGGTATTGAACGGCGAACGCAGCCCACAACTGCGTCTGCATCTGGCGGCGTACGGCGTCCCTCTCGGGTTTGGCCATCGGGTGGAAGGTGATGCCCAGGCGCTTCAGCTCTTCCACTGCGGATTTGCCCTTCACCGCCGCTTGCCCTCGCTCGAATCGCGTGGCCTCGGCTGCTGCCTGGACGATGGCGGGCCGGACGTCAGCCGGCAGTCTTCTCCAGGCCGCGCTTGCCGATCACCGCGATCATCGGACTGAACAGGTGCTCGGTCAGCCAGCAATAGCTGGACACCTCGTAAAGCTTGGAGGCCAGCACGGTGGCCGCGTCGTGCTCGAAGCCGTCGACCACCCCGGTCTGCACCGCCGTGTACAGCTCGTTGAACGGGATCGGCGTCGGGGTCGCCCCCATCAGCTTGAAGGTCTCGATGAAGGCGGGCGTCGGCAGGACGCGGAGCTTGACGCCCTTTGATGTCCGCCAGCGAGCTGACCGGGGTCTTGGTGTAGACGCTGCGCGCGCCGAAATGCGATGCCCAGGCGAGGACCGTGCACCCGGTGCGATCGTGGAGGATCTTGGCCAGCTGGTCGCCGACGCCGCCGTCCAGGGCCTTTGCCACGTGCGCGTAGCTGTCGAACATATAGCCGAGGTCGAGCATGCCGAACTCGGGCGCGACCGTGGCCCAGATCGACGAGCCCGTGATCATCATGTCGATCGACCCGACTTTGACCTGCTGGACGACGTCGGCTTCTTTGCCCAGCTGGCTGTTCGGAAAGAACTCCAGCGTCACCCTCGGCCCCACGGCGCCCTTCACGTTGGCCGCGAAGCGCTGGTACCAGATGTAGTGCGCCGAGTTCTCGTCCGCCGCGAGCGAAGATGAGATACGCAGCACCAGCGCGGACTGTGCTTCGCTGCGACGCGGCAAGCCGGTGGCGAGCGCAAGCGTCGCCGCCGAAGCGGAGGCGAGGAAACGACGGCGCGGCAGACGACTCATGGATGAAGACCCGGTCTAGATTCGCGTAAGAACTCCACGCAGCGCAGCAACCTTCCGGTGCGACAACGGGTCGCGTGAAGATTTGGACCAGCGCCGATCGGAATCCGGCGCGGCGTCGACCCCCGCTCTGTGCCCGCTTGGCATGCTAGCATGATAGCGACCGAGGTCGAGAAGCCGTGCTACGCGTTTTCCCGCCGCCGTCCGGTTCTGTTCGAATAAGCCAAGGAGGGACGAGTACTGCAGTGATTCAAGCCAGCATCGGTTGTGTTTGAGATGATCTTGCGATTCATGTCGGCTCAGAGGCACGCGCACCAGCGTTGGGACACAAGAGGCCACCTCGACGCCACACCAACAGGAGGAGAAACAACAATGGCTGCATTTCTACGAGCAGTGTCCACGGTTGCCGTCACTGGCGCCGTGCTGCTTTGGGCATCGTCCGCGTTCGCCGCGAAGCCGTACGAGGGCGTCACCGTCAACGTCATGACCTTCACCGGTCCCCAGATCGCAGAGCCGCTGCAGCGCCGGGCGCCGGATTTCGAGAAGATGACCGGAGCCAAGATCAACGTCGTCACGGTTCCCTTTTCCGACCTGTACCAGAAGCTGCTGACGGACTGGGCCGCAGGCACCAACTCGGTCGACGCCGCGGTTTTCGCACCGCAGTGGATGGTGGATTACGTCACTGGCGGCTATCTGGAGGAACTCACCTCGCAGGTGTCCAAGGACCAGGCATTGAAGGAAAACGACGTCGCACCTTTCTTCCGCAACTTCTCGCAGCGCTACAACGGCAAGGTCTATCTGGTTGCGCTCGACGGCGACTATCACATGGTCTACTACCGCACCGACGTGCTGCAGAAGCTAGGCATGCAGCCGCCGCAGACCTGGGACGAGTACCTGGCTATTGCGAAGGCCGCGCACGGCAAAGACTGGAGCGGGGACGGCAAGGCCGACTTCGGCTCGTGCATCTCGAAGAAGCGCAACGCTCAGGCTTACTGGTGGATCACCTCCATCTCGGCTGCTTATATCCAGTCGGGCGGGACTTCGCAGGGCGCGTTCTTCGACCCGCGCAACATGAAACCGCTGGTCAACAACGAAGCCTTCGCGACCGCGCTGAAGTTCTACAAGGACTCGACGCAGTACGGCCCGCCCAACGAGATCAACCTGGACGTGGGCGATACGCGCAAGCTGTTCATCTCCGGACAATGCGCGTTGACCTTGGACTGGGGTGACATCGGCACGCTGGCCATCGACCCGACCGAATCGAAGGTGAACGACAAGGTCGGCGCAGTCATCCTGCCCGGTTCGACCAAGGTGCTGGACCGGGACAGCGGGAAGCTCGTGGCTTGCAGCCAGCAGACGTGCCCGCACGCGATCAAAGGCATCAACCACGCGCCTTTTGCCGCATTCGGCGGATGGTCTGGCGGGATCAATGCACATGCAAACGCCAAGGTCAAGGAAGCCGCCTACGCGTTCTTCTCCTACATGAGCCAGCCGGCGCAGTCCAACGTCGATGTCACCATCGGCAGGACCGGCTTCAATCCCTACCGCATCTCGCAGTTCAAGGATCTCTCGGTCTGGACCAAGGCCGGGATGAGCGTGCCGGCAGCGAAGAACTACCTCGGCGCCATCGAGGCCAGCCTGAACAGCCCGAACATGGTCCTGGATCTGCGCATCCCGCAGAACCAGCGCTACCAGCAGGTGGTGCTCGATACCGCGCTGGCCCGATTCCTCGCCGGCGAGCTCGACGTCGCCCAGACCATGAAGACCATCGAAGACGGCTGGAACGAGCTGAACGGCGAGCTCGGCAAGGACAAGCAGCTGAGCGCCTATCGCTCGTCTCTGAGCTGGAAGTAAACTAGCACGCATCATGTACCGCACAGCGGGCAGGGTGGCATTCCACCCTGCCCGCTTTCGCTGCCAGCTTGGACATTGTGAGTCTTGCGGCAATGACTAACGCAACCCTCCCCCGCTCGCGGGGGAGGGCGAGGGAGGGGGCATGAGTGCGCTTGCGTCCAGCGCCTTTCTCGACCGGCAAGCGCGCACCGCGTTCATCCTGCCTACCGTCGTCATGATCCTGGCGTTCGCCGTCTTCCCGCTGCTGGTGTCCGCTTACCTGACGCTGGTGCGCTTTCAGCTGGCCCCCGGCGGCTATCTGTTGACCTTCGTCGGCTGGAGCAACTTCCGCAAGCTTCTGTTTGGCAGCGAGCAGTACCACTTCCTCGGCACCTTCGACACCGTCACGTCGCTGGAGTGGCTGCTGATCGGAGCGCTCAGCGTGTTCCTGATCGTGAGGCTAGCGCGCTATGCGTTGGGCCCAAACGCGAGCGTGATCGGGCTCATCGGGCGCCTGATCGCCGCGGTGGGACTGGTCGCGGCGCTGGTGTTGTGCACGGCCACTATCGGAGGGTCCGGTCGACTGGGAAGCTTGGGCGTCACGTTGTTCTACGTCACCGCCGGCGTCACGGCCCAGTTTCTGATCGGACTGGGCCTGGCCTACCTCTGCACGCTGCCGGTGCGCGGCCGGGATTTCTATCGCCTGGTGTTCTTCCTGCCGCTCATGGTCACGCCGGTGGGTATCGCGTATATGTTTCGGATGCTCGCGGATACTACCGTCGGCCCACTGGCCCCGGTGTGGAATGCCGTGGGATTGCGGGCCACTTCCTGGGCCGCCGATCAGTGGGCCGCCCGCATCGTTGTGGTGATCGGCGACACCTGGCAATGGGTGCCCTTCATGTTCATCGTGCTGCTGGCGGCGCTGGAAGGTCAGCCGCGGGATCAAGTCGAAGCAGCGCAGATCGACGGGGCCAACGGCTGGAAGATCTTCCGCGACATCACCTGGCCGTCGATCGCGCCGGTCGCGGCGAGCGTCGTCCTGATCCGGCTGATCGAGGCGTTCAAGATCGTCGACCTGCCCAACATCCTCACCAATGGCGGACCGGGCATCGCGACCGAGTCCATGACCCTGCACTCGTTCATTGCCTGGCGCACGCTCGACCTGGGCGGTTCCGCGGCTGTGGCGTACATGCTGTTCTTCGTCGCCACGATCAGCTGCGTGTCGTTCTTCCAGTTCGTCGTGCGTCGCGCCCGCGGTGAGCCGGGACGATGAAGCGCCTCCCGGCACTGTTCGTCCCCAGGCGTCTCAACGAGCTGGCGCTCGCCGCCAAGCTGGTCGTATACGCGCTGCTGCTAGCGTGGACCGCAATCGTCCTTCTTCCGCTCTACTGGGTGGCGATCACCTCGTTCAAGCTCCCGATCGACGTGGCCGACGGCCCCAACTTCCTGCCGTTCGTGGATTTCATGCCGAGCCTGCACGCCTGGAAGTACATCTTCTTCGATCTCGGCCGGGACACCTTGCGGCCCTACATGAACTCGGTCGTCGTGTCCTCGGTAGCCACCGTGGTCGCGGTGCTCATCGGCTCGATGGCTGCATATGGCTTGGCGCGGATCGAATATCGCCCCTCCGTCGGCGCGGTGGCGATCTTCGTGATCTCGGTTGCAGTGGCAGCCGGGCTGATGCTTTGGGGCGGCGCCAACTGGCTCTTGGCCCTGGCTTCGGGTGCAGCCGTTTTCTTCATTCTGGTGCGCGCCCTGGCCAAGCGCTTCACGCGCCGTCTCGGCAACGACGACATTCTCTTCTGGGTCATTTCCCAGCGCATCCTGCCGCCGGTGGTGACGGCGATTCCCATCTACCTCATGTTCAAGCAGCTCGGGCTGCTCGATACGCGTGCCGCGCTCGTCATCACCTATGCCACCGTGAACCTGCCGATCGTGGTGTGGCTGATGTTCGATTTCTTCAGCGCGGTGCCGAGGGAACTGGAGGAAAGCGCGCAGATCGATGGCGCCTCGCGCTTCGGCATCTTCTTCGACATCGCGCTGCCTCTGGTCAAACCAGGGCTGGTCGCCACCAGCCTGCTGGTGCTGATCCTGTGCTGGAACGAGTACCTGCTGGCGCTGTTCCTGTCGACCGCCGAGGCGCAGACCATGCCCCTGCTGGTTGCCGCCCAGAACGCGACGCGCGGGCCGCAATGGTGGTACATGTCGGTTCTGATCGTCATCATGATCTGTCCGGTCATCGTGCTTACGGTCACACTCCAGCGCTTCATCACCAAGGGACTTCTGGTCGGAGCCATCAAGGGATGACCGCGACTGCCCCGATGCGCTCCAAGAGCGTTGCGCTGCAAGGGATCGGAAAGACCTTCGGCAGCGTGCGCGTGCTGCGCGACCTGAGTCTCGAGGTACACCCGGGAGAGTTTCTGGTGCTGCTCGGGGAGTCCGGATGCGGAAAGACCACAGCGCTGCGCATCATCGCGGGGCTGGAAGCGGCCTCCGAGGGCCGGGTACAGATCGGCGGCGAAGACGTGACCGAGCGCCTGCCGAAGGACCGAGACGTGGCCATGGTGTTCCAGTCCTACGCGCTGTACCCGCACAAGACAGTCGCGCAGAACATCGCGTATCCGCTGACCGTCCGTCGCATGCCGCAGCCGGATATCGAGACGCAGGTGAGAGAGGTCGCGCAGAGCGTCCAGCTGGCGCACCTGCTCGACCGCTATCCGCGCCAGCTCTCCGGTGGGCAGCGCCAGCGCGTGGCGCTTGCACGAGCGATCGTGCGCCGGCCTTCAGTGTTCCTCATGGACGAGCCCCTGTCCAATCTGGACGCGAAGCTGCGCGGGCACATGCGGGCGGAGCTCAAGCACATGCAGTACGAGCTGGGCATCACCACCATCTATGTGACGCACGACCAGATCGAGGCCATGACTCTCGCGCACCGCGTCGCGCTCATGGACAAAGGCGTGCTGCAGCAGCTAGATCCGCCGGCGCGCATCTATTCGGACCCTGCCAACCTGTTCGTCGCCGGTTTCATCGGCTCGCCACCCATGAACTTCCTGCGCGGTCAGCTGGCAGACGGCATCTTGCAGGCGCCCGGTGTGCGCGTCACGACCAACCGGACGTTGCACGACGCCGACGTCATTCTCGGCGTACGACCCGAAGATTGCGTGCTGGTCGAGCTCTCCGCGCGCACAGCTGCAGGGACGGATCTACTCGATCGAGCTGATCGGAGATCACACCCTGGTAACGCTCAAGGCGGGTGAACAGGATGTCGTCGTCAAGGCCCCGAACACTTTCTCGGGCGAGATGGGGGGATCGCTCGGGCTGGCCCTGAATCCCGAGCGGGTGTTCTTGTTCCGCGCGCAGTCGGGCGAGCGGATCCGCTGATGAACCCCGGCGGCGGGACCATGGAGGAGCGGATCACGTGCACGGCAGCGGCAGCTCCGGATCGAGGTCGAGGGCGCCCATATGAGCGCGGAACAGGCGCTCGTCTGCGACGCGGAGCCTGCGGCTCACCTCCCGCCCGATGTTCATCTGGAGCAAGGCGAACTGCTCGAGGTTTTTCTCGTAGATCTTGTAGAAGCTCGCCGTCGACAGCTCGATCACGGTGCAGTCTTTGACCGCCATGACCGACGCGCTCCTGGGACCCAGGTCCATGAGCGCCATCTCCCCGAAGCAATCGCCTTGACGCAGATGTCCGAGCAAGCACTGCTGCCCCTCCCACAGCTTGAGGACGGCGACCTCGCCGGCTTCCAGAACGAACATGGACTGCGCTTTGTCGTGCTCGTGGAAGAAGAACTTGCCCTGGGCCACGCTGGCCACCGCGGACGTGTCCAGGAGAAAGGCGAGCACGTCGGCCCGCATACCGCCAAAGATGGGCATCCGCTGCAGCGTTTGTATCCGTGTCTCCGGCATGACCACCCCCGCGAAAGACGCAGCGCCCATCGTACTAGCAGCTTCGGGCAAGTCCAAGGGCCTGTGCGGTGTCACCCCCGAACTGCGTCGCTCTCGACCAACAGTCCGGTCGAAGCCGCTGGCACGCTTCTGCTTTGGCGAGGCGGAAAACAACCTGGCCGAGATGCGCCTTGACCGACGAAGCCAAGGACACGACCCCGGCCAGCCACAGCGTCAGTTTAAGGCCGCCACCACCATGATCTCTACGAGGTTGGTGGGGCGGGCGAGCGCGGACTGGACTGTCGCTCGCGCCGGCGTGTTGCCGGGGGCCACCCAGGCATCCCAGACCTGGTTCATCTCGTCGAAGCGGCTGATGTCGGCAAGCCAGATGTTGGCGGAGAGCAGCCGCGACTTGTCCGTGCCTGCCTCCTTGAGGAGCCGGTCGATCTTGGCGAGGACCTGCTTGGTCTGCTCGGCGAGGGATGGCACGGGTGTGTCGGCCACCTGACCTGCGAGATACACAGTGTTGCCGTGGACCACGGCTTGGCTCATGCGTGGTCCGGTCTGAAAGCGCTTGATCAACATGTTTCCTCCCCGTTGCAAAAAGAAAAGCCACGCTCCTTCAGGGCTTGAACACATCCACGGCGAGGACCACGACGTCGGTGTTTCCCTTGTTCTGCGCCCAATGCGTGGTGTCTTTGTCCTCGGTGAAGCTCTGACCCTCGTAGTGGTCGATGGTCCCGCTGCCCTCGCGGTGCTCGGTGAGAGACGCCCTGCAGGATGTAGGCGACCGCGGGCCGTCCGTTGTGGGAGTGAACAGCGACCACGCCGCCCGGCTCGATCGTCACGATGCGCAGTCGAAGCTGACGCCCCTTCACGCTGTCGATCTCCTCGGTCAGATCCAGCGCCGTGGGTGGGCTGATCTTCACACCTTGGTTCGCTGTCGGCGGGGTCTGTTGACCGACAGCGATCCCGAGTCCAAAAGCCAACGCGACACCTGCGAGGCCTGCTGCGGCTGCGAATGCATGTTTGCGGTTCATGGTGGTCTCCTCTCTAGTTGGGCGGGGTGCTGATCCGCCGGTTGGTTTCGCTGCAAGGCGGCTAGCTTACAGCGCTTAGAACAAGCCGTCGCGCACCTCGTAGCGCGTGGGCTTGGCGTAGACAGACATGCCGCGCAGGATCCAGTCCGCGGTCCAGTCGATCATCTTGGCCAGCGGCACGAGCGGATAGCCGAACAGCCGCTGCGCCTGAAAAGTGTTGTTCACCCACGCGTACTCCTGCTCGACGCCTGTGTACACGGGTTTCTTCCCGAACCGCCGCCCGAACTCTTCGGCGACCGCGCGCACGCTCGCAAGCTCCGGCGCTCCGACGTTGAGCGGGCTGCTCGGGGTCGTGCACTGCAGGATCGCTCGCAGGATCTGGGCGTTCGCATCTCCCTGCCAAATCACATTGGCGTGACCGGTCTCGACGGGTATCGGCTCGCCGCCGATGACCCAGCGTCCGATGTCGAGCAGGACGCCATAGCGCATGTCGATCGCGTAGTTGAGACGAATCAGCCGCCCGGGCGTCCCCCATTCGCGGGAGCCGTACTGGAAGGCGCGCTCCCGGCCCAGGCAGGAGTTGGCGTACTCCCCCACGGGCATCGGCGGCACGGTTTCGTCCCAGCCTTGCTGCAGCACGGGGCCGAAGGGATACACGCATAGCGTCGAGAAGGCGACGATGCGCGACTGCCGGAACTCGCTCGCGACCACCGCCGGGACGAAGGCATTCATGGCCCAGGTGAGGGCAGGATCCTCGGAAGTGCCGAACTTCCTTCCCGCCATAAAGATCACATTGCGGAGCTTCGGCAGTCTGGCCACGGCATCGCGATCCAGCAGATCGCACTGAGCGGTCTCCACACCCCATGACTCGATGCGCCGTCTGAGCTCCGGCGACGAGAAGCGCGCGACGCCCAGGACCCGTTTCCGGGGTGCCGCTCGTTTCGCGAGCCGCGCGAGCGTGGGACCGACCTTGCCGGCAACCCCCAGAACGATGATGTCGCCGTCCAGCTTGGCAAGGTCGTCGAGCAACGCTTGCGACGGTCGAGAAAGCAGTTCTTCTAGAGCAGCCTCGTCCTCGATGCGCTCCGGCAGCGTCTCGAAGGTCAGGGGCTTTTCCTGCAGTGCCATGCGCGACAAGACACTGACATCGCAGGGCTTCGGCCTTACCGGCGCACCTGCCGGGCCGCCGCTTGATAGTCGGAATCGAGGACCTGGATTCGCCTGGCAAACTGGCCATACGTCAGATCCCCGTTGTATAGCTGCAGAATAGCCCGCGTGACGAGCTGACGGGTCCGTACCAGCAGTTGCGAGGGCGGGCCCCGCTGTTCCAGCTGGACCTGCTGCGCCTGCTCCCGAACCGACACCCATACCTTGATGGCCTGCTTCTCTGCCGGGGTGGGCCTGTCCTCGTTGGACAGAAGAAGCGGCGTCACGGCACCCGCGCGCAGGACCAGGGGCACCTTATCGCGAATCGGGTCCAGGCGCGGGTCGGTGAACAGATGCTCAACGTAGCTGTCCGCCCCCTCTTTGGCCGCGGGGGGTTGAGCCGCCTCTGGAGCTCGCGCTGGGGGTTGTGGCGTTTGCGCAGGGGCGAGCTGATGCGGCTGCGGATAGGACGGACCATCCGCGCACCCAGCGACCGCCGCTGCCGCGCAGAGAAGCGCGCCGAACGCGCCTGTTCTCATCTTGGGTCTCCGCTTCTGGTGGGTCAGGCCGCCAGGATCCTTCCCGACTTGTGTGCGCAATCCACGTGACAGGCTACCACTCCTTTTCGTACCGCGCATGAGCGGGCCCGTGCGACCAACCGCCTTGGCGAGCCTCTCGTTACGACCGTAACTCGCTGTGACCCGCGCGGAAATCGCTGTGAAGCCGAGCTGTGGCGAAATGCATGGAATGTTCTTCGGGTCGGCTGCGATATTGCTGTACGCGAGTGTGCGGTGCTTTGCACGGCAGCGCACAGGCGCTTTTCGAACAAGGGTGCGAGGCGGGCTGGCTGTGATGGCGAGAGGAGTTGAGACGGTGTCTTTTCGGAACCGGCCGCTGACGACGGCTGCAGCGGCATTCCTGCGGTGTCGAGCGAGAGGCCTGCTTTTGTCGCGCTGGCGCGTCAACAAGCTCGCAATGTGGAGCCTTGCGCTGCGCCTAGGGCTTACGGCCGTGATCGTTTGGGGCGCATGGCAGCTGATCTTGCTGTCGCAACCGCTGGGCGCAATCCGCTGGGGAATACTGGTGCCCGCGATCGCGGCGGTGACGGCGGTTTTCTTCGCCGAGATGCTGGACCTGGAGGCGGCAGCCGCGGCGCGCGCGCTGCGCGGCGCGGTATTCACAGCCGATCGATGGGGCGGGAGGGCGGAAACGGTTCGCACCCACGCACAAGAATACGTGCGCACCCACGGCCGCCGCCCCGAGGGCGCATACGTGCTGCAGGACATCTATACCGGCAGCCCGTTCACGGTCGTGTACAGCGACGCTGATTGATCGCCATGAGGGCGGGTGCGTGGCCCGGGCCAAACCGGCCGAATCGAGCCAGGGCTTCGCAACCGAACGGGCAGCGAAATCAAGCAGCTCGGATTGAAGCCTCCTGCGGCATGTCCGCGAGGCGCGAGCGGATGGATTTCAGGATACCGTCGCGGTTCAGACCGACTTGCGCGAGCAGCTGCGCCTGGTCACCGTGGTCCACGAACTGATCGGGCAAGCCCAGGTGCAGAATCCGCGCCGCGATGTCCTGCGCGGCTAGGCTCTCCGCCACCGCGCTCCCCGCCCCGCCTCGGACGACGTTGTCCTCCACGGTCACCAGCAGCGAGTGCGAACGCGCGATCTGCGCGACGAGTTGCTCGTCTAGCGGCTTGACGAAGCGCATGTTCACCACCGTCGCGTCGAGCTCCTCGGCCACCTCGAGGACCGCCTTCAGCAGCGTGCCGAAGACCAGGATAGCCACCTGCTTGCCTTCGCGCCGCAGCTGCGCCTTGCCGACGGTCAGCGCACGCATCTCCTTCTCCACGGTTACGCCCGGGCCGCTTCCGCGCGGATAGCGTACCGCCGCAGGTGTGCTCAACGTGAACCCCGTATACAACATCTGACGACACTCGTTCTCATCCGCCGGCACCATTACCGTGATGTTCGGCACACAGCTCACATACGACAGATCGAACGCCCCGTGGTGCGTGGCTCCGTCAGCTCCGACCAGTCCGGCGCGGTCGAGCGCGAACAGCACCGGAAGATTCTGGATCTCAACGTCGTGGATGAACTGATCATAGCCGCGCTGCAGAAAGGTCGAATAGATCGCCACGACGGGTTTCATCCCCTCGCACGCGAGCCCCGCGGCGAAGGTGACTGCATGCTGCTCGGCGATGCCGGTGTCGAAGTACCGATCGGGGAACTGCTCCGCAAATTTCACCAGCCCCGAGCCTTCCCGCATGGCGGGCGTGATGCCGATCAGCCGTGGATCCTGCGCGGCCATGTCGCACAGCCAGTCCCCAAAGACTTCGGTGAAGGTTACCTTGCCGCGCTTGCCTGCGCCGATGCCAGCTGCCGGTTCGAACTTGGACACCCCGTGGTACAGGACCGGGTCTGCCTCTGCGAGCTTGTAACCCTGCCCCTTACGCGTAACGATGTGCAGAAACTGCGGGCCATCCAACTCGCTCACGTTCTTCAGAGTCGGAATCAACGCGTCAAGATCGTGCCCGTCGATCGGACCGATATAGTTGAAGCCGAACTGCTCGAACAGCGTCGAAGGCAGGATCATGCCCTTGGCGTGCATTTCCAATCGCCTCACGAACCCGCGCAGCTTGGGAAACCTGGAGACCATGCGCTCCGCGGCCCTGCGCGCCGCGACGTAGAGGCGCCCGGAGGCTAATCGGGCGAGATAGCGGTTCATTCCGCCGACCGCCGGCGAGATGGACATGTCGTTGTCGTTGAGGATGACCAGCAGTTGGGCGTCCAGGACCCCGGCATTGTTCATTCCCTCGAATGCCATGCCGGCAGACATCGCGCCGTCGCCGATCACTGCGATCGTATGCCGCCGCTCGCCTTTGTGCTTGGCAGCGACCGCCATTCCCAGTGCCGCGCTGATCGACGTGCTGGAATGAGCTGTGCCGAACGTGTCGTAGATCGATTCGCTGCGTCGCGGGAAACCGGATATGCCGCCGTGCATGCGCAGCCGGGCCATGTCTTGGCGACGGCCGGTGAGGATCTTGTGCGGATAGCTTTGGTGGCCAACGTCCCAAACGATGCGGTCGTCGGGCGTGTTGAAGACGTAGTGCAGAGCGATCGTCAGCTCGACGGTGCCGAGGTTCGACGAAAGATGCCCGCCGGTCTTGCTGACCGATTCGATCACAAACCCGCGCAACTCGGCGGCCAGCTGCTTGAGCTGGGCACGGTCCAGCGCTCGCAGCTGCACCGGATCGTCGATCGTGCTGAGCAGTTCGTAGGTCATCGAAGGGCGAGGCGGCCGAAAAATCGTTTCGAGAGAGGTGCGTAGGTTTCATTCTACCCTCTCTTTTCCAGGCGCGACTTCCTTGCGCACCCGCAAGTCTGGACCCGCATCGCGCCAGACTCTGATGGCGGACCTCAGCGCAGCTACGCGGTGCCGCGCAGTTTCCCATCCGGCGCGCATGACGCAACCGGAGGCGGTTACAAGCTGGGGGTGGAACTCTGCCCGAGAACTACGGGCAACAGGTGACCGAACGCACGCGCCCGGCGGTCAGGACGCTGGGAGAGATGGCGAAGGCGCCACCTGCATTGAGAATCGCGATCAGATCGGCTACCGGTTCTTGCAAGCAGTCATCGCGAGCCGGTCGTAGAAGTGCGGCCCGCCCGTGCGCCACTCGTAGAGGTCGATGTCGGCGGGGTGGGATGACATGACGATGTGGCCATGGTCGTCGCCACAGCCGTCGACGGCCATAGTCATTGCACCCTTGACGCCCTGGGGGCCATAGACGAAGGCTCGTGCGATGGCGTAACCATGCCCCAGGTCTCGCACGGAGCGGGCTTCAAGAACAACACGCGCCGCGCCAGTGTCCATGGCAGCAATCTCGCGCTCCTTGGCGGATGCGGAGGACGCTGTGGCGCCCAGGAGCGCGCCGTGGCCGAGGAGCAACGAAAGGACTAGAAACGGGTGCTTATTGGGGGCCGAAGTATTCATGCGCGGTCTCCGTACTTGGTTATTCTCAGGACTCTAGCGAACGGCCCACAGATCAGTCCAGGAAGGTGTACAGACTGTGACACGCGCACGGGGCGCTCGGGCGTGGCCTGTTTATCGTGGCGCTGGGCCGCTACGCTCGCGCAGCCGGAGATCGCGTTCGCAGACAGCGCCCGGTGGATCATCAGCGCCCAGGAGGCCCGGACCCACTCAGGATGCCCGACTACATTGGCCCAATCGGTCAACCGATTGGCGCGGCTCAAACGCTTGGAGCGGGCGGCGTAGAATCCCGCTATCCAGCTAGAGAGTCAGGGCGTAATCACCATGGACCCGGCAACCCTTGCAGCATTGATTGCAACGTTCCTGCTTCAGCATCCCGTGGGAGCCGCAGAAGCCGCCAGTGAGAGAGCTACAGCAGTCCCTGTTGATGCGGCCGTTGCTCTGCAGACGAGCTTCGCTGATCTTTCCAAGGCCATCGTCCTCTGTTACCACGAGAGCGCTCGCTACCCGACGGGTGAGGTCTTGCAACGGCCATGGAAGCGCCAGCAGAAGTATGGCGCCGATGACTCTGCCTTGATCCGCATCAGGTTCTCTGGCGCTCTCACGGGGCGACAGTACGAGATGAGGGTGGCTCTTCTGGCCAAGAGCGAGCCCAAGCAGATCCGCACCGTGGTCCAAGCCGATGACGCGCCGTTCAACCCCAACCGACACTGTGCCGTAGACAGCTGGACCGAGCTCAAGAGCGGCTAGCCGCGAGCTTGTCGGCCAGTGTGTCGCGGGCGTCATGCGCCTCTGCAGGTGCTGGAAGCAAAGAAGCGCCCAGTGACGATCGACGCATCCGGGACAAAACAAGGATGGCGCGTGGCCGCGACCTATACCGGTCGATTTGAAAAGCCGCTGACGCCAAGTTTGGGGTTGGGCTCGTCAGGGGTTCGACTGCAGCGCCCGCAAGTCGGATTCCAAGTCCATGAGACACTGCTGGAACGCCTGGCTCAGACCTCTCGAGATGGCTTCTGCGCTGCCGTCGGGCACGCGCACGCGGTGGCTGTACGTATGCTCAAGCACGATGCTCCCGTCCAACGCGCCGGGCTGCGACACGAACACCTGCATGGCGAATACCGCGTCGATCTCGGCTTTCTTGCGCAGGTCGCCGTACATCTCGATGACCAGCCCCTCAATCGCGTAAGCCGCATCTAGTCCGCTCGACGGCGGCAGCGTGGTTGCGAAGATTCGGCGCACCGTCAGCCATTCGACCACTTTGGAGGTGACCATCGCGCGGGGGAGCACGAAGAACTCGTCGTAGAAGTCCGCCTCGTAGCGTTCCTGGTCCACCCGGTAGACTAGAGAGCGGTCCGCGAACGGCGCCGCGACTTCGAAGCCGGTGACCTTGATCGCGGCCGGGTGCGCCGGCGGCCGTCGGCCGGTTTCGGCGCAATGTCCAGCAGATAGTAGTGCTTCACCAGGGCGGGGCGCGACAAGCCGCAGCCGGCGCTGAACAGCAGCAGCGTCAAGAACAACGCGGCGCGCAGGCGGTTCATCTGCCGCGCTGCTCGCGCTTGGGGGGCTCGCCGAAGATCACCCCGGAAGGATAGCGCTTGGCGTTCTCGGACAGCTCGCGCAGGTTGTCGGTGATCTGGCGCAGGTTGCTGAGCGTCACCGCTACGTCGTTCTCGCGGCCCGCGACCAGCCGGTCGACACGGCTGAGCGTACGGTCCAGCTGGACGAGGATCTTCTGAAACTCGTCCGACTCGGCGATCTTGCGGATGCGTGCAGCGGCCGCCGCCGCGTCGTGGCCCACCACCGCGGCGTCTCGGGAGGCACTAGCGATGTTGCCCGGCACAGCGTCCCAGGCCGGGTTGTCCAGAATCTTGTGCAGCCGCTGAACCGTCTGGCGCGCGTCGACCAGCAGTTCGGTGGCCTCCCTCGACGCACCGGCGAGGTCCAGCTCGTCCGCCTTGCGCGTGAGCGTGACGGCCAGCGCGCTGATGTTGGTCACCAAACCTTCCAGGTCCAGGTTGGCTAGCTGTTGCACCAGCTCCTGAGCGTTGCTGAAGATGCGGCCGAAGGTGCTGAACGTGGACGGAATATAGAGGTGGTCAGGCTTCCAGTTGATGGCCAGAGGCGGGTTGGTCTTGGGATTCACGTAGTCGATCTCCAGGTAAGCGAGCCCGGTGATACCTAGGGGGGCCTGCCGCACGCGCAGCCCCTTTTGCACCTCCCCCGTGATGATGTGCTCGACCTCCTCGCGGTCGGAGCCGCCGCCGATGAGCTCGGGCTGGATCTGGAACTGAATTAGGACATAGGGCTTGCGCTGGCCGGGCGGGCGGTCTAGCTCGTACTTGACGTAGGTGAATGTTACCCGAGTGACATTGCCGATCATGACCCCTCGAAACATCACCTTCGAGCCAACCTCGAGGCCCTGCACCGACTCGTTGAAGTAGGTCTCCAACGTGATCAGCTTGCGGAACAGGGAGCCGGAGCCCAGCACAACCACCAACGCAATGATCGCGGCGAGCGCAAGCAATATAAACACGCCGAGCCGGAAATAGGGCATGTTCCTGTTCACGCGCTAGCTCCGTCTCGTGGCGGCTTTCTCACGCCGTCTCCAGCGCACCGGCTTGCCGATTGAAGAACTGGCGCACCACGGGGTTGTCGGTGTGGTCGCGCAGGTCCTGGGGCCGGCCCTCGGCCACGATCCCGCGCGCGCGCCTGTCGAGCATGATCACCCGATCGGCGATGGTGAAGATGCTGGGCAGCTCGTGTGTCACCACGACGAAGGTGACGCCCAAGCCACGCTTGAGGCGCAGAATGAGCTGGTCGAGCCCGGCGGAGGTGACAGGGTCGAGCCCGGCGGAAGGCTCGTCCAGGAACAGGATCGCAGGGTCGAGCGCCATGGCGCGGGCGATCGCCGCGCGCTTCTGCATGCCGCCGCTCACCTCGGCAGGCAGGCTCTCGGCGAAGTCCTTCAGCCCCACCAGGTCGAGCTTCATGCGCGCGATGAGATCCATCGCCTCGTCCGGCAAGTCGGTATATTCCTCCAGCGCCAAGCGCACGTTCTGCGCCAGGGTCATGGAGCCGAACAAGCGCCCCGCTCTGGTAGGTCACGCCGATGCGGCGCAGCGCCGAAAGCCGCGTGGCGCCCTCAGCGGCGGCGATGTCGATGCCATCGAGCCAGATGTGGCCACTCCATCGGCGGATACAGCCCGATCATGTGCTTGAGCAATGTGCTCTTGCCGCTGCCGGAACCGCCCAGGATGGCGAACACCTCCCCGTGCTGCACCTCGAAGTTCAGGTCGTTCAGCAGCGCCTGTGCAGCCGTAGCCGATGGTCAGATGCTCGACCCGGATGATGGTCTGGTCCACGACTCAGATGCCCAGGATGTTATAGAGCAGCGCGAACACGCTGTCCGCCGCGACGATGAGGATGATGCCGCCTACCACCGCGCGCGTCGTGGACTCGCCCACCGCGCTCGGCCCCTGGCCGGTGTTCAGACCTTGCAGGCAGCCCACGCCCGCCACCAGCAGACCGAAGGCGAAGGCCTTGGCGACGCCTCCGAAGAGGTCGACTGTCGAGACCATGGTCTGGACCTGCTGAAAGTAGGTCACCGGCGGGATGCCGAAGGTTTGCATCACAGCCGCGCCGCCCAGGAGACCGAGCAGGTCGGCGATCACGGTCAGCAGCGGGCACAGAAGAAAGCCGGCGATCAAGCGCGGCACCACCAGGAACCGCACCGGCGAGAGCCCCATGGTGATGAGCGCATCGATCTCCTCGTTTACTTTCATGGTGCCGATCTCGGCGGCGAAAGCAGAGCCGGAGCGCCCTGCCAGGATGATGGCGGTCATCAGCGGACCCAGCTCGCGCAGCACACCCAGCCCCACTATGTTCGCCACGAAGATATCGGCGCCGAACTGACGGACCGCCACCGCGCTCTGGAACGCCAGGATCACCCCGACCAGAAAACCGATCAGCAAAACGAGGGGCACCGCATCGGCCCCCAGGCGCTGCGCGATGATCACTGCGTCGCTCCGGCGTATGCGCAGCGGGTTGGCCAGCGTTTCAGCGACCGCGGCCGCGGACTCGCCAACGAAGGCGATGCGTTGGTAGCCTTCGCGCAGGACGTCCGCCCCGACCTCGCCCACCCGCTCGGCCAACGGCTCGCGCACCGGGGGCGGCGGCGGTCGCGGGGCGAAGCGCTTGGGGTCGAACTGCTGGAACAAGCGGTCGAAGGGACTGCGCAGGTTGCGCACGCTAACCTCGGCACCCGCGGCACGTGGCCGGCGCAGCAGATTGACCAGCAGCGCAATGCCGGCGCCGTCGCAATACTCCACGCCGGCTGCGTCGATGATGAGCGGCAGAGAGGGACGAGTCGCGAGCGCGGCCAGCGCCGTGTTCCACAGCGGGCCGACGGAGTAGGCGTCCAGACGCCCGGACAACCGCAGGACAGCGGCATTGCCTTCGGGAGGTCCCGGCTCGAGACCGGCGGCGGTGATGGCTTGCAAGCGCATGGCGACAAAATGACCGCAGCAGTGTACAGCGGATCGCTCCATAGATCCGCCGCGGCTTCGCCACCCGCCCTTCCCGCCCCACCCCTCGACTTGCATAAAATCATTTACAGTTTTAGCATTAAGTTTCATTGTAAAACCAGCAGATGTGATGCATCAAACATGATCACGGCCGCACAACTGAGGGCCGCCCGAGCCCTGGTTGGATTGGATCAGCGGGCCCTCGCAGAAGCTTCCGGACTGTCCCTTCCCACGATCCAGAGGATGGAAGCTCGCGAGGGCGTAATCCGGGGCAATGTGGACTCGCTGATGAAGTTGATTGCCGCGCTCGAGGGGGCGGGCGTCGAGCTCATCAACGAGGGAGCAATCAGCGACAAAGGCGGACGCGGCGTGCGACTCAAAGCGCGCTGATCCTCTCATGACCTCGCACCTACCTGGCCCACAGATGAGCGCAACGACGCCAGGGTCTAACAGTTCTATGGCTCTAACAGTTCTATGGCTCTGACAGTTCTTCTGTCATGCGTCGGAGTCTTGCTCGGAACTAGCGTAGCGGCTGTAGTAGGCACTCGCAGAAACGCGACGACTATTCTCGTCTATGCGATCGCGTTTACCGCGAGCACAGTTGCCTTAGCAGCCGCTTGCTCGGCACTCCTCGAAGGGGCTGCGCCTGACAGCGTCCAGCTGCCGATCGGTTTACCTTGGCTCGGCGCGCATTTTCGGTTGGACTCCCTGAGCGCGCTCTTCCTCGTCGTGACCAATCTCGGCAGCGCCATCGCGAGCCTCTATGGCCTCGGCTACGGGCAGCACGAAGAGGCGCCGAGCCGTGTGCTTCCGTTCTTCCCGGCTTTTCTGGCGGGCATGAATCTGGTTGTGCTCGCGAACGACGCATTCACCTTCCTGCTGACGTGGGAGTTCATGTCTCTCACGTCATGGGCGCTCGTCATGGCTCACCATCGACTGCCTGGCAACGCCAAGGCAGGCTACATCTACTTGCTGATGGCTAGCCTGGGAACACTGTCGCTGCTCCTAGCTCTTGGTCTTCTAGCGGGGCCCAGCGGGGCCTACGGGTTCGATGCGATTCGCAGCGCGACCCCCTCACCAAGCGTGTCCGCTGCGGTTCTCGCTTTGGCCCTGGTCGGGGCTGGATCCAAGGCCGGCCTCGTGCCGTTGCACGTATGGCTGCCACTGGCCCATCCGGCCGCGCCCAGTCACGTTTCGGCGCTGATGAGCGGGGTGATGACAAAGGTTGCGGTGTACGGTTTCGTGCGCATCGTGCTCGACCTCCTCGGTCCTCCGGCCTGGTGGTGGGGCGCTGTGGTGCTCACCTTCGGTGGCATCACCGCGGTCTTGGGTGTGCTGTATGCGCTGATGCAACACGATCTCAAGCGACTGCTCGCCTATCACACCGTGGAAAACATCGGCATCATCTTCATCGGACTTGGCCTAGCGCTCGCCTTTCAAGCCAACGATATGCGATGGGCAGCGGCGCTGGCACTGACGGCGGCCTTGTTGCATGTCTTCAACCATTCCGTCTTCAAGAGCCTGCTGTTCTTCGGCTCCGGTGCGGTATTGACTGCGACCGGCGAGCGCGACATGGAGCGCTTGGGCGGCCTCATCCACCGCATGCCGCTTACCGCCTTTGCCTTCCTCGTGGGCTCGACAGCTATCTCCGCACTCCCTCCGTTCAACGGATTCGTCTCCGAGTGGCTCACGTTCCAAGCGATTCTCCTGAGCCCTAAGCTCCCACAATGGATGCTTGAAGTTCTTAGTTCCCGCGATCGGCGCCATGCTCGCCCTGTCTGCCGCGCTCGCTGCGGGCTGCTTCGTAAAAGCATTCGGCGTGACCTTTCTCGGACGACCCAGGACGGACGTTGCGCGCAATGCCCAAGAGACTGATGTCTTTTCTCTGACCGCGATGTTCGCTCTCGCTGTGCTCTGCCTGATCGCGGGAATCGTGCCTGGATATTTCATCGATGCGCTTGCCCCAGTCACGCAGCAGCTGCTCGGCGCACAGCTTCCAGAGCAGCGGCATTTGGAGTGGCTCACGATCGTGCCGATCGCAGAGAGTCGAAGCTCCTACAACGGCCTTCTGCTGTTCATCCTGATCGCGGCGTCGGCGTGGCTGGCAGCCTATGTCATTCACCTGTGGGCTTCGCAGGTGATAAGGCGCTCCCCAGCGTGGGACTGCGGATTTCCGGATGCGAGCCCGAACACCCAGTACACGGCCGATAGTTTTGCCCAGCCGATTCGACGCGTGTTCGGCGTTCTTGCATTCCGAGCCCGCGAGGAGGTCTACATGCCCCCGCCAGGGGACATACGGCCTGCCCGATTCCATGTGTACCTGCGAGACCTGGCGTGGGATGCCATTTACGCGCCGGTTGAGAGCGCCGTAGGCCTTGTTTCCGACCGCCTCAACAAGGTGCAGTCATGGACCATCCGGGCCTACCTGACTCTCGTGTTCGGTGCGCTCGTCGTGCTGCTGATGGTACTCGCGGTATGGCATTGATTCTGGATGCGCTGGTCCAGCTCGCTCAGCTCGTGCTGATGCTATTGATCGCGCCATTGCTGACCGGCTATGTCCGCAAGGTCAAAGCGCACCTGCTGCGGCGCCGCGGCCCTCCCCTCTTGCAGCCCTACCGCGATCTGCTCAAGTTGATTCGCAAAGAGGTCGTGCTGGCGGACAACGCTTCGTGGGTGTTCCGCGTCGCACCCTACCTCGTGTTCGCCACGACGTTGATAGCGGCAGCGCTGGTGCCCACATTCGCAACTGGCCTCGTGTTCAGTCCAGCAGCCGACCTCATTGCGATCGTCGCGCTGCTGGGCAGCGCACGCTTTGCCCTGGCGCTGGCGGGGCTCGATGTCGGCACGAGTTTCGGCGGCATCGGTTCGAGCCGAGAGATGATGATCGCCTCACTGGCTGAGCCGGCCATGCTGATGGTCGTGTTCACGCTGTCGCTCCTGGCCGGCTCGACCCAGCTTTCGTCGGTGTCGGCCTTCATGCACGGGCCCGAGGTGGGACTGCGCGTCTCTCTGGCGATGTCGCTTGTCGGGCTGATCATGGTGGCAATCGCAGAGAATGCGAGGATTCCGGTCGACAATCCGGCGACGCATCTCGAGCTGACGATGATCCACGAGGCCATGATCCTCGAGTACTCGGGGCGCCATCTCGCAGTGATCGAAGCCGCTGCATCGCTCAAGCTGTTGCTCTACTTGTCGCTGATCGGCTGCGTTTTCGCACCGTGGGGCATCGCCACGGCCGGCCAAGGCTTCACTGCCCATGCTGTTGGCCTAGGGGCGTACATCGTGAAGCTGGCCCTGGGCGGCTTCCTGCTGGCACTCTTCGAGACTGTGACGGCCAAGATGCGGGTGTTCCGGGTTTCGGACTTCCTCGGCGCGGCGCTCATGCTCGGCTTGCTGGCCGCGTTGCTCCTGTTTGTTTCGCAGAGCGTGTAATGGACCGCTTCGCACTGGACATGGCCCATTTGCTCGCTGGCGGACTCGTGCTCGTCAGTTTCCTGCTCTTGTATCAAGACCGCATGTTCGGTCTTCTCAATACGTTCGCGCTGCATGCACTCGTGGTCTCGCTATCGGTGGCGTGGCAAGCCTATATCCAGCTCGCCCCGCATCTCTACATCACGGCGGCCATCGCGCTCGTGGTCAAAGCCATCATCATCCCGGTCGCGTTGCACCGAATCATCGTGCGCCTGGGGATCCACCGGACTATCGAGACTGTCGGAGGAATCGGACAGACGATGCTGGCCGGCATTGGACTTGTGGCGCTCTCTATCCTGGTCATGCTGCCGATCACGGCTGAGGCCGGCACCCTCGCGCGCGAGGACCTGGCCTTTTCCCTGTCGGTCATCTTGCTCGGCCTGCTGATGATGATTTCGCGACGTAACGCGGTGAGTCAAGTGATCGGCTTCATGTCGATCGAAAACGCGCTGATCCTGGCTGCGACCGCCGCCAAAGGCATGCCGCTGGTCGTGGAGATCAGTGTGGCGTTTTCCATTCTCGTTGCCCTGATCGTGATCGGGATTTTCCTGTTCCGCATCCGCGAGCGCTTCGACACGGTGGACGTGCACGCCCTGGAACGTTTCCGCGGTGAGCAGCTATGAGCGACCTGGGTGCACTGCTGGCTAGGGCAATCCTGCTGCTCCCGGGGTGCAGCGCTGCGTTGCTTGCGCTGCTGCCAGATGACCGGGCCACGGCGCGGATCAACACCCTGACAGCTCTGCTCACGTTCCTGGTCTCGACCGCGCTTTTCTTCGTCAGGCCCGATCCCGGACCGTTCCTGATCGTGGACGACGTCAACGTCGTGTTCATCGTGCTGACGACGTTCGTCGGGTTCACCACGAGCGTTTTCAGCGGCAGCTACATTGCGCACGAACTCGAGAAGGGACGCCTGACGCCGGTCTATCTTCGCTTCTACCATGCCATGTATCAGACGCTCATGTTCGCCATGAACCTGGCGCTGCTGGCAAATAACGTGGGGCTGATGTGGGTCGCCGTCGAGCTGGCGACGCTGACCACGGTATTGATGGTTGGCATCTACCGCACCCCGGCCGCGCTCGAGGCAGCTTGGAAGTATTTCATTCTGGGCAGCGTCGGGATCGCGCTGGCCCTGTTCGGGACCATACTCGTCTATCTCGCCGCACGCTCTGTGGTCGGCGAGGGTCTGGACGCAATGGCGTGGAATGTGCTCGTGAAGAAGGCTGCGGCTTTTGATCCCGCCCTGCTCAATCTCGCGTTCGTGTTCCTGCTTCTGGGTTACGGCACGAAAGTCGGCCTGGCGCCCCTGCACGCATGGCTGCCAGACGCCCATGCCGAGGGGCCCACACCCATCTCGGCCGTGCTCTCGGGTCTGCTTCTGAACGTCGCGCTGTTCGCGGTGCTTCGCTTCAAGATGGTGATGTCAGCCAACCCCGGGGCCCTGGCACCAGGGCCGCTGATGGTGACGCTGGGATTGATCTCCGTCCTGTTCGCGGCGTTCATGTTGTACCGGCGCCACGACATCAAGCGCATGTTCGCCTACTCCTCGATCGAGCACATGGGCATCATCACGTTCGCCTTCGGGATGGGCGGGCCGCTCGCGAACTTCGCGGGCCTGCTGCACATGACCTTTCACAGCCTCACCAAGTCGGCCATATTTTTCTCCGTCGGCCACATCGCGCAAGTGAAGGGCACGCAGACGATGGCCGAGATTCGAGGCCTGACGGTGTCGCATCCGGTCCTGGGGTGGGGGCTGGTCCTGGGCGTGATCACCATCGTCGGGCTCCCGCCCATGGGCATCTTCATGAGCGAGTTCCTGATCATCACGTCCACTTTCGCACGTCAGCCCGCACTCGCAGTCGCGCTGGCGCTCGGGCTGCTCGTGGCGCTGGGCGCGCTGCTGTTGCGGCTCAACGGCCTCGCGTTCGGAGATCCATACGGGAGCAAGGCTCCCACCGAGGCTTCGTTCGTACCGATGTTCGCGCATCTGGCGCTGGTCCTGGCGGCCGGGATCTATCTCCCGCCTGCCCTCGTTTCTTGGTTTCAGCATGTCGCGAGGTTGCTGGGTTAGATGATCCAAGTCATACCGAGCATGACGAGCTTGCGC
This sequence comes from uncultured beta proteobacterium, assembly GCA_963705615.1. Lineage (GTDB taxonomy): Bacteria > Pseudomonadota > Gammaproteobacteria > Burkholderiales > SHXO01 > SHXO01. Next base: position 35,018 of record CAVPKE010000009.1, read on the forward strand.
GATGTCATGCGACAAGGTCAGGCCATCGAGATGCATCGACCGTGGCCGCGTGTCGTCGTCGGCCGGGAAGTCTGGGAGCAAGCGATCGCCTTGCTCGAAGACGGACAGTGCACTTTGCTCGGGCTTTGGGGCACCAAAGAGTTTGTGCACATGGCGCTGGTCGGCCCCGGGGTTGACGGACCCGGCATCCTCAGCCTTGCGTGCGAAGGCAATCGCTTCCCGTCGGTGGGACGTCGGCATGCGCCCGCAATCCGGCTCGAGCGGGCGATCCGCGACCTCGTGGGGCTAGAGCCCGAGGGTCTTGTGGACACGCGTGCGTGGCTGGACCACGGTACGTGGCGGCTGCGACACCCTCTTGGGGGAGACAGGCGGCGCTTCGAGCGCGCCTGATCGATATGCGTTCCTGCCGGTGGAAGGTGAAGGCCTGCATCAGATCGCAGTTGGCCCCGTTCATGCGGGCATCATCGAACCGGGCCACTTCCGCTTCACAGCGAACGGCGAGACGATCGTGCGGCTTGAGGAGCGACTTGGCTATGTGCACAAGGGGATCGAGTCGCTCATGGCTGGGCTACCGGTAGAGCGGGCCGCCGTGCTCGCCGGGCGGGTTTCCGGAGACAGCACAGTGGCCTACGCCTTGGCGTTTGCCCGGGCGATCGAGGCGGCGCTCGGGTCCGACATTCCAGCGCGCGCGGTCTGGCTGCGCGCACTCATGGCCGAACTGGAGCGACTGGCAAATCACTTTGGCGATATCGGTGCCATATGCAACGATGCTGCATTCGCCATGCTGCATGCCCAGTGCGGCCTTCTGCGCGAGCATGCGCTTCGCGTGGCGGACAGGTGTTTCGGCCACCGGCTCATGATGGATCGCATCGCGCCCGGCGGCGTACGCTGCGATCTGCCCGCAGATGGGGCAGAGGCAATCGCAACCCTCATCGCTCATATTCGCGCGCACTTTCCCGAGCTCATCGAGCTCTACGACAACACCGCTTCGCTGCAGGACCGCACCGTCGGCACGGGGATCCTGGCGCCGACGCTCGCGCGGCAGTTCGGGGCTGGAGGCTACGTCGGCCGGGCTTCTGGGAGGATGTTCGACGCGAGACGCATGCCGGGCTATCCGCCGTACGATAGACTGCAGTTCGAGGTGCCTGTGCTGGAAGACGGTGACGTAAATGCCCGCCTCTGGATCCGCGTACGCGAGGTCGAGCAAAGCATGGCGATCATCGATCAGATTCTGCGGCAGCTGCCCTCTGGTCCAATCCAGTATCCCCTGCCTGCACGGCCCGCGATGAATTCAGGCGAAGGTGTAGCGCTGGTCGAGGGATTTCGCGGCGACGTTCTGATATGGGTTCAGCTCGGCCAGGATGGCAGCATCGAGCGCTGCCATTTGCGCGACCCCTCATGGTTCCAGTGGCCACTGCTCGAGGCTGTAATCGAAGGCAACATCGTCGCGGACTTCCCCCTCTGCAACAAGTCCTTCAATTGCTCTTATTCCGGCCATGATCTGTAGCCTGGGTATTTCATGAAGACGCCCCCGAACCGGACGAATGTGGCTGCCCGTGGCATAGCCCATGACATCATTCTTGGCACGAGTTGTGGCGCCGCGTTACTTATGAAACATCCGAGCTAATGTGAACGCCGATGCGTAGACTTCTGTTTAAGAGCCTCGTGCACGGCCCGCTGACCGAGGTGGCACCTCTCAGAGACGAAGGCGCGATGGCCGAACTTGCAGCGCAGCTCAATCACGTGGCGCGCCGGCGGCTGGGTCGAACGCTTTCCATTCGAGAGGTCGATGCTGGGTCCTGCAATGGCTGCGAACTGGAGATACACGCTCTCAACAACGTCCTCTACGATCTGGAGCGGTTTGGGATTCGCATCGTCGCCTCGCCTCGCCACGCCGATGTGCTGCTTGGTGACGGGTCCGGTTACCACCAACATGCGCGAGGCGCTCGAGCGCACCTACCAGGCAACGCCCCATCCGAAGTGGGTTGTCGCCGTGGGCGACTGTGCCCGGGACGGGGGCGTTTTCTCGGGCAGCTATGCTTGCGTTGGTGGTGTTTCCGCGGTCCTTCCCGTCGACTTGCATATCCGCGGTTGCCCCCCTTCGCCGATCGCGTTGCTCAGAGGTCTGATCGCACTGCTCGAGCACGTCGATAGCGAGCCGCCTGTCAGTGCGAAGGGGGTCTAAAAAAGCATCGAAACCAAGATCAGGCCGACAACGATCGATATGGCGATGGCAAAGACCAACACCAGTCGCGCGAATGATGGGTCTTCTCCTATCTCGGCTCTCCCTCGGGAGCTAGCAAGGTGCGTATCCCGCGCGAAACATCCGTGAGCAGTTCATCAACGGGGTTACGTCTTGGGAGCTGCCGGACATCGCGCCAACCGTACCCAGCTCACGGGAAGCGGGTGCCGCTGGAAGAATTGCTCGGACGCGAAGTATGGGGTCAATCGTTCATCGCGGACCGACGCGATGTCCCGCACCTGAATGTATTCATCACGATGCATCCCGTGCTCCGGCCAGACGATACCGCGTGCCCGGGCTTCGCGGGGGGCGTGCAGCGAGCCTTTGGGAGCAATCACCTCGTGCACTCGAAACCTACTGATCTTCTGACCATCGCGAAGCGTCAGTTCCACCTGCGCACCCCGCGTCGTACACTCAACGAGTTTCTCGAGGACCTCTGCGGTACTTGGGTTACCCTTCTTCATCTTCGTGTCGCCAAATATCTCCCGAGATACATCTTGGCGCGCCCTAGCCGGCGCGCTCGTCGTCCGTAGGACCCGACGCGGTCAACGAGCGCTGGCACCTGTGTGCGCGACTGTTTCTGCTCAGCTCCTGCCCTGGCGGCGTCAGCCGACCTCAGGGTCATAACACTGCTTGAGCTGCTGAACATAAGTAGGGAACTCCAACCCGAACAGGCCCTCGAGCCTTCTCGCCTGGCACAGAAGCCATTTCCATTGAGGCTCAAAATGCCTGTCCTTTGAGGCGAAGACCACATAGTTGCTGCCGTCTTCAACCGGTACCGCGATGACCGACTCATCGAAGACGTCACGTATCCAGCTGAGATGGGAAAGACAATTGGTCTGTTCTCCGGCAATGTGCATGACCAACATACCAGTGGGGCTCAAACAACGCAGCGCGTTTTCATAGAACTGCGAAGTCGCCAGAGAAGTGGGAATCCCATCACGGTCAAACGCGTCAACTAACAGCGCGTCGACCCTTCTCTGAAGCCCTGCCAGGTAGGCGGCCCCGTCGGCCTGAATCACGGCAAAGCGGAAATCGTCGCGTGGGATGAGGAATTCGTCTCGCAAGGCGATCACGTCAGGGTCGTTCTCAACCGCAACAATGCGAGCCGCGGGAAGGTATCGGTAACAATACTTCGCGATGGAACCGCCCCCGAGTCCGATGAGCGCGATCCTCCTTGGCTGACAGTTAAACAGCAAGAACGCCATCATTTCTTGCGCGTAAGCGAGATCGAGAGCATAGGGATCGGAGATCCGCATCACGCTTTGCGTGTTGTGGACACCGAAGCAGAGGTAGCGCAAGTCGCCGTCTTCCAGGATAAATGGCTTGTCGTATGTTCCTCCGACAATGCGCTCGTAAAGCTCGTCCCGTCGGCTATCCGCAGACTCCATGAGCCGGAGCACCCCCGACTCTCTCAGAATGGGGCTCGGCAACTCCAACAATCCTGGTGGTTCTTGATTCACAACCCCGGTCCTGCTGCGCTAGGATCATCGTCCGGGCCGAACACAAAAGCGCTCGCGAAGCCGCCGGACAACGCTCCACAGCGTTGCATCACCAGCAGTGACTTTCTGCGACCCGGTGAGGAGGCCGTCGGAGAGCAAACGTGTCGGACATGCACAAAAGCGCGGCTTAGTTCCCCGTGCCGAGACACAGAGACGAGGGAGCTGGTAAGTTCCAGGATTCCTCTCCTCCTCCACTGAGCTTGGATCTAAATACGTTTCTTCGTTAAATTATATTGCCCTTGATTTTGTTTGCAATTAGAATTTGATTAACATGCCACGTGCCAACCAGACCGAAAGCAGGACGGCAAGGCTGACAATCCTGATCGATCCTAGAAAGAAGAGGATCTTTGAGGAGATTTGCAGCGCACAGGATTTGACGCCTTCTCAGGTGGTGCGAAAACTCATCCGGCAGTACATCATCGAGCACGCGGCGGGCCGGCCGCTTCCCGAATGGCTCACCGTCCAGGGCAAAAGGAACGAGAACGAGCAAAAGGCCGTGGCTTCAGGCGGCGGGTAAAAGCAGAGGTATTCGCGGCGTATCTCCAAATTTCGGCGGAGGTATCGCGCATTCGAGTTCAAGGACTTGGTTTACGGCGACGCGCCCAGCTTGGTAACGACGCGAGTGTCTTGCTTCCGAGTTCGAGGCGCCGGGTACCCCCGCCTCTGGCCACTCCCTCGGTGACGCACCTCATGCGCGCCATTATCCACGTCGACATGGACGCCTTCTACGCGTCCGTGGAGCAGCGGGACAACCCGTCTTTGAAGGGTAAGCCGCTCATCGTGGGCGGGCATGCGCAGCGTGGAGTGGTGCTGGCCGCCTCCTACGAGGTGCGCCCCTTCGGCGTGCGCAGCGCGATGCCCATGGCTCGCGCGATGAAGCTAGCGCCCCACGCCGTCGTCGTACCGCCAAGGTTCTCCGCCTACGCGGAGGCCAGCGAGCAGGTGTTCGCGATCTTCGAGCGCTACACCCCGCTGGTGGAGCCGCTCTCGCTGGACGAGGCTTTTCTGGACGTCACCGCCTCCGTGGGCCTGTTCGGCCCACCCGCGGATGTCGCCCGCCGCATCCGCAAGGAGACCGCCGCCGAACTGAGTCTGCCGGCCTCCGCGGGCATCGCTTCGGTGAAGTTCGTGGCCAAAATCGCCTCGGATCTAGCGAAGCCCAACGGCCAGCGCGAGGTGCGCGCCGAGGAAACAGTGGCTTTCCTGGCGGGATTGCCCCTGTCGCGCCTGTGGGGCGTGGGCCCGAAGACTGAGGAGGAGCTCAAGCGCGCCGGGCTGCAGACAATCGGCGACGTGGCAGCATGGGACGTGGCGTGGCTGGAGGCGCGCCTCGGCTCGCAGGGGCGCCACCTCTGGGAGCTGGCCCGGGGCCACGATCCTCGCGAGGTGGTGCCGGACCGCGCCGCCAAGAGCGTGGGTGCCGAGGACACCTTCGAGGAGGACCTGACGAGCCTCGACCTGCTGCGCTCTCATGTGCACTCCCAAGCGCTGCGCGTCGGCCGGCGTCTGCGCAAGGCCGGCGTCCAAGGCCGTGTGGTACAGCTCAAGGTGAAGTTCTCGGACTTCAACGTCATCACCCGGCGCACCACCCTGCGCTCCCCGACCGACGACGGTCAGGCCCTCTACCGGGCCGCGCTGGAGTTGCTGGAGCGCGCGCACGAGAGCAGGCCCGTCCGGCTCACGGGGGTATCCGTGGAGTCACTTGACGCAGAGGGGCCGCACCAGCTCGGGCTCTTCTCCGCGCCCGCGCCGCGCAGCGCGAAGCTCAACGCCGCGCTGGACCGCATCGCTGAGCGCTTCGGCTCCAAGGCCATCACCACCGCGGATCTCGCGGAGAGTGGCGGCGAGGACACGGGGACGAGCGGTGGCAACGGCGCTGAGCCAGTGAGTCCTTCAAACTCTCGCGCCGGTCCGTCGACGAAACGCTCCAAGTAGATTTGCTGCTAGCGGTTCCGGTCGGAAGAAGATTGGACTTGAAAAGCATCACCGGAGCGTTCGCGAGTCACAGGACCGTCGCCGGGATTCGAGACCCTCCCGCGCGATCAGCGCGAAAGCGCCGCGTCGAGCGCCGCGATCAGTGGTCCGAGCTTGGGAGGGCTGGATTCCAGACCCACCGTCACTCCGAAATGCTGCAACGCGCTGGAGGACACCGGGCCTATGGACGCAACCAATGTGCCGTTGAGACTTTTCTGCAGCAAATCCGTCCGGCCCAGCTTTTCGGCCACGGCGAACAGATTGTAGACCTGCGCCGCGTTGGTGAATGTCACGGCGTCTATGTGCTGACGCTCGAGGGCGTCCATCAATTCAACCAGCGGTTTGGTATCTTCGGGCAGGGACCAGCGATACGTCGGGATCTCGATGACCTCCGCACCCCTGGTCTTGAGCGTGTCTTCCAGCCCCACGTTGGTCACGCCGTAGCGTTGCACGATCACCCTCTCGCCCTCGAGCGGCACCGCTTGCAACGCCTCCAAAACTTCGGCGGTGGTGAAAGGCTCTTTTGCGTTGAGATCGATACGCACGCCGCGCGAGCGCAACGCTGCGGTCGGTTTGGGGCCGCGGACCACGACCACGGCCTTTGCGAGCAGGGCGAGCAGTTTTTCGGTGAGCCCGAGCGCATCGGTCGCTTTGAAGAGCGCGTGGGTGCCGACGCCGGTCTGGAAGATCGCTATTCTTGCCGGACGCGATCGTAGCTCGTTCACGAGCGTGGCGATGTATGAATGATCAACGTCTGGAACCTCGGCCAGCGCAGGAGCATGAAATGGCTGGCCGCCATGCTTGATGACGAGCTCGACCATTTGCTGGCCAAACCGGCTTTCTAGGATGGCCACTTTCTTAGAGTGCATGCACCAAGCTCCACATCGGCAGGGCAGTCGCGGTGGTGCATCAGCCAAGGTGCATCGCTACCTCGGCACATCCAGCGCCGGATTTCGGGTGAAGAACCCGGCCGGAACCAGCTTGAATCCGATGTGGGAAACCGCCATCACCGGCCATTCCTCAGGTCGCGTGATATGAGTGATTCCCATCGTGTACCACAGCACTACGTCTTCATTCTCGATCGGCTCGTCCTCGGCGACCCAGCGGGGCAGGCCGTCGCCCCCGGCGCTCTGATTTGGATAATCGCCGGCGGCGTAGCGCTCGGAGGACTTATAACGCGTAACCCAGAGATGATAGTCGACGAAGTGAGCGCGTTTTCGCACCTGCGACTCAGGCGCGATGTACGGCACGGTATTGGTACCCGGAACAAGGATGAAGCTCGGGTGTTGGCCGAGCGAGCTCTTCAGTGCCGGATTCATCACTCTCCAGCTGCGGGCCGATTCCGTGTTGACGCGACGCTGCGCGTTGCCCTCGCTGCGCAATACTGTCTCCTCTGTCACCATGCCGTTGAGATATGGATTTTCCGGGCCTGGCGCCGCAGCACGGGTATTCAGCTCTGTGACCGTGTTGTTGACACCATCGACGTCAAGATCGAGGCGGAAGGAAAAGAAGTGCTGGTGATGCGGGGCAACCAGGTTTTCTGCTACCAGATGGCCGGAGTGCGGGTGCTGCCCGGACTCGTCCTCGGTCCGCAACGCCACGCCCTTGGCTTGCATGATCCCGGTCAGCGCGCAGTCGACTTCCAGCACGCCGTCCTGGTGGAAGATCCAGCTGATCGCGTAATCGTAATTGCCGATGGTGGCAACGAAGAAAATGACCAGCTCGCGCGCCCGCCGCGTCTGGTTTTGCCCACCGATCGCTGTCAAAGTGCTTCCACAAAATACCCCCATCACGCTCGTAGAGCCCGATTGCGCGCTTGAGATCGAATGGCTTGCCGAAATCATCGGACAGGACGGCATCGATCAGCGTCGCATGCTTCGGAGCATCGAGGCCCGCCTCGAGCGGGCTTGCAAGGCGGCCTACCCCATACTCGCCGACGTCAAACGCGCTGCGCCACCTCCAGTTGAGGTCGGTATCGCCGTAGGGTACGACCATTTCCGACACGGCGCCGCGGTACAGGATCGAGCGCACGCGGCCCTGGTCTTCGTAGCCGACCGTGTGCAGCACCAGGCCCTCGCGCGGGTGCATGCTGAAGCGAAAACGCCACTTCTGCCAGCGAACTTCGTTACCGTTCAGCTCAAAGCTATCCCCCTGCGGCTGCGTGATAATGTGCGGCCGAGGCGCCACCCGCTGGCTTCCGATCGACTGTTCGTCGAGGTCCTGACTCGGCGGTGGTAGCGGTACTGCAGCGCTGTCGATTAGATCGACGACCTTGCCGGTGTTCATGTTGACCAGCGCCACCACTCCCTCAATCGGACGACCGTAAAAGTTGTTGGAACGGTCCTTGTAATAAGAAACGGCGCGCAACAGCCGACTGGCGGGCTGACCCGTTACCTGTCCGGCTGCCCACGTGTCGACCTGGACTTTCTCGAAGTCAGTGATTCCGCGCTTGCGCATTGCCTCCTGCCACGCTGGATAGGCCTTTACAATCTGCGGGATCAGTACATCATTTTCGACGACGAATACCAGCGGCTGGGCCCCAGGGACCTCTTTCCAGGACGCGAGCCGGCTGGTTCTGAGATCGACAATTGCCTCGAACACTCGGTTGTTGGCCTGGTCCATCACGACGGCAAAGGCTTCGCGACGAAACCTGCTGCCAGGCTTGAAATCCAGAACCTCGTGCTTCGGGGGCTCGTGCAACACGATGGTGGAAAACAGCCCATCCTTGGGAAAGGCTTCGTAAGCTCTCAGCGTATCTGCCGCGATCGTAATCTCACTCGACGTCAGCGCATCGAGCGGGTGCCTAACGTCTTCGGGTGCCGCGCGCAATGGCGTCGCGGGCAACGCAAGCAGCACACAGCAGAAGAGGGCATACCGGGCACGGGTAGTCATTGATCTTGACCTCCGCGGATTTTGAGAAATGAAGCGAAGGGACATTCTAGTCCGCTACACGGCAACCAACAATGTCGTAGTTTCACGCGCAGTCGAACACAATCAAGTGATGCAGTATCGCGTCCTCGACACGAGTGAAAGCGCCACTATGAAAAAATGCCGCCCGCAAGCGCCACGTTCCGAGACGGTGAAGACCGAAATCTGTATCGCTCTACCGGGTTTCCTGTAATTTGCTCGAGACCAAAGTCTTCGTCCTCGCCAGGCCCGTCGAGCGTAACCGAGGGACGGTTTCAGTGGATTGCATTAGGGGGCCGGTGAAGAAATCCTGTTTCCTCACTGACGGGATGTAAGTCAAACAAGTCAAAAATGCTCGCACTTTCGATCTCGTCCAACACCCACCCGGTCTTCCCTCGGACAAGCGTCCACAGCTCGCCAAAAAACTCCGGTCGACGGGAATCGCCTGAGATGCGTTCCCCCGCTTGGTCATTCACCATGTAATCGATCATGGACCCTTGGATGTATACCCGGAGACAATCCTTCGAGTCGTCCGCATAATCGGATACATCGACCACCTTGGTCTGTGTCAGGTTGATCTCTTCCAAGATGTTCTTCCAGTGCTGGGACAGCATCAGATCAGCCTGCATCTTGTGCTTCTCATACAGTCGGTCGCTCATGAATTCCCGCGCGATCGACTGGTCGCGTTGCATCCAGGCTTCCTGCACCTTGAAATACATCTGCTCGACCCGCCGTTTAATGCTCTCCGGATCCCAGGACCCATCGATTTGTTCCAGTCGTTGTAGTAACTCCCTGCACTGCCTGTGCTTCTTGTTCACGATGTAGGACACGATCGCCGAATAGATGGCGACGAGGGGCAGCAGGATCAGCATCAGGATCAAACTAATTTTTCCACCTCCTCCACCACCCCCGCCCTTGCAAAGGACTCTACAGATGCGGTTGTCAGACCGAGTGCAACCACAGCCATACTAGTGGGAACAGCGGCAATTTGCGTCTCATTGGAATATTCCTCCACAGAGATCCGTCGGTTAGCTCTAAAGCAGATCGTCCTGCGTGAGCGGCGCCATCCTCGGTCTCACCATGGGCTAGCTCCCCTTGGATGTCAGTGAACCTCAGCAACTTGCTTCCATGATGCCGACTTGCTGCCGTCAGCTCAGTGGAGTAGAGCACTCGCTGACTGTGACATTTTGACACCCACGCGGCCGGCCGCCTGCGCGAGCTGTTGTCGCGTCGCTGGCGCATTTAACTTCTGATGGCCCAACCGAACGTGGTGGGATGGAGTCCCCTGTCATACCCTCTCTGTCAGAGCTCGATCGCTTCTCGCCAGCGCCGTCAGAATCGACGTGCTAGATTGACGGCTCCTCCTGACGGTCACGGACGGCGGCAGTGATGGCCGACCCCGAAGGCACTCGAAAGCTCGAGGCGATTCTCGCCGCCGATGTCGCGGGTTACTCGCGCCTGATGCAGGACGACGACGAGGCCACCGTGACCACGCTCGAAGCGTACCGCGCCGTCTTCCGCGAAAAGATCCAAGCACATCGTGGGCGCGTCGTGGACATGGCGGGCGACAGCGTGTTCGCCGTATTCGAGGCCGCGACAGAAGCCGTGCGCACGGCGGTTGAGGTCCAAGCCGTGCTGGCAGAGCGCAACGAGACGCTGCCTGAGGCACGCCGTATGCGCTTTCGCATCGGCGTCGATCTCGGCGAAGTCATCGAAAGACCGGACGGCACCGTTTACGGCGATGGGGTGAATGTCGCCGCCCGCCTGCAGAGCATCGGGGAGCCCGGCGGGGTCACCGTTTCGGGTACGGTATTCGATCAGGTGAAGAACCGCCTCCAGCTTGGCTTCGACTTCATCGGCAAGCAGGAGGTGAAGAACATCGCCGAGCTGGTCAGGGCGTACCGGGTGGTCGCTGGAGGTACGTCGGTCTCGGCATCTGCCCGACCAAAACGCAAGCGAAGCGATCTCGAAGCGTGCTGTGATCGGCGCTGCGGCTTTGGTCGTCGTGTTGAGTGCAGCGGTGGGGATCTATGCATACCTCCACGCGGCCCCATCTGCAAAGGCACCTCCGGGGTCGCCCGGGGCGCTCCCCCTGCCCGACAAACCCTCCATCGCCGTGCTGCCCTTTCAGAACATGAGTGGCAACCCAGCAGAAGACTGGTACTCGGACGGCCTGACGGAGACGCTCATCACCGACCTCTCCAAGTTGGGCCGTCTGTTCGTGATCGCCCCCCACTCCAGCTTTGCCTATAAGGGCAAGACGGTAGACGCACGGCAGATGGGTCGTGAACTGGGTGTTCGCTATCTGTTAGAAGGCAGTGTGCAACGGACTGCCGACCAAGTTCGCATCAACGCACAGCTCATTGAAGCCGAGACAGGACGCGGCCTCTGGGCCCAGAGATACGACCGCAGCAGCGCCGACATCTTCGCGATCCAGGATGACCTCACGGATAAGATCGTCACCGAGCTAAGCGGGAGGCTGTGGGGGGAACAGGTTCGCCGCTGGCGAAGGTCGACGCGCAGCCGCGAGGCTTACGAGCTTTGGTTACAGGGGTGGATGCTCCAAGAAAAGGAGACGCGGGAGGCGTACGCCGAATCGAAGGAGCTAGCGCAGAAAGCCCTCGAGATCGATCCGAAGTTCGCGATGCCTATGGTCATGATCGGGTGGGCACACATCGCCGAAGGCGATAATGGGTGGACCGACGCCACGAAATCCTACGGGGAAGCGGTGGCCTGGGGACAGAAGGCGATCGCCCTCGACGACTCAGTGGGTGAAGCTCACGCCATGGTTGCGAACGTGCTGTTGACCCTGGAGCAGCACCGCGAAGCCCTTGCCGAGGCTGATAAGGCGCTGGCTGTCAGTCCAAATGATGCCCGCGTTATTGCGTACAGCGCGTGGGCACTTGCCACCAGCGGGCGAGCGGACGAGGCCGTTGTGCTGATGCAGCGCGCGATGCGCCTCGACCCGTTCCCTCCCTCTTGGTACTACGGCGCATCGGGGGACAGCCTCCTGTTTGCCAGTCGGGTCAAGGAAGCCATACCGGACCATCACAAGTGCGTCGAGCTCACCCCCGACTTGATCTGGTGCCAACTGGGTCTGACCGTGGACTATGTGCTCGTCGGAAATACAGACCAGGCCGCTGCCCAGGCCAAGGAAGCCCTGAGGATCAATCCCAAGATCACCGCGGCTGACAACACTTACGTGCGCTCGATCGCAAACCCAGCGCAGCGAGCGGATATCGTAGCCGCATTGCGCCGGGCAGGCCTAAAGTAGGCGTGATGGATGTTCGTGCTCACGCGGTCAACTCCTCGAGCAGCGCTTTGGCGGCTTTCAGGTCCTTGGTATCAAAGCCCTCGGTAAACCAACCGTAGACCGGCGCGAGAAGGTCGGCGGCTTCGCTGCGCTTGCCTTGGTCCAGCCAAAGTCGGGCGAGGCTTATCGCCGCGCGCAGCTCGTAGCCCTTCGCCTCCTGGGAGCGGGCCACTTCGAGCGCCTTCAGGAGAGAGTTCTCCGCGACCTGCCCAGTCGTGGATCGGTCGCTGCCACAGCAGCTCGCCAAGCACGCGGTAGACTCCGGCTTCGTCCATTCGGTGACCCGAGTGCTCGATCAGTTTGAGGGCTTCTTCCAGCAAGCCCCTCGCCTCGTCGTACCGCTTGAGGTGGATCAACGCCTTGCCGAGCATGGCGTACGCACACGGGACCTGGTGCACGACACCCGTGGCCCGCCAGCTTTTCACCGCCGACGATAGTCGCTCATAACCCTCTGCGAACTGACCTTCTTCGATTAAGGCATATCCATCGAACCACGGGACCATTACATCCGCTACGGGGTTAATCGCGTGCTCACGCGCAATGGCGTAAGCCTCTGCAACCCATTGCCGCATCAGACGCGTTTCGCCGCGCCACAACAAGGCCCAGGTGCCACCCATGAGACCCCAGCACAGGTTGAACGGATGACGCAGGCGGCGCGAGAGCTCAAGCTGATCCAAAGCGGCTTGCCGCGCCTGGTCCGGATAACCTAAAGCCCAAAGCCAATACCCTGCCCAAGTCCAGAGTGCGCACTTCGGATCGTGGTTGTAGGTTTGGACAAGGTGACCATGCTTCTCCAAATCGTATGCGCTGAGCAGGAGGTCGTGAGCCTCGCGCGCACGTTTGAAATTGCCCACCCAAGCCTGGGTCATGGCATCGGTCATTCGGGCGGTCACGTACGCAGTCGAGTCGCCGGATGAGCGGGCTACAGCGTCCAGCTCGTCGATGGCCCTGAGGCACTGCGGGTACTCGCATCGCATCGCATGATGAAACCAAATGCCGTAAAGGACTGGGACCAGCTTGGCGTCCTCGCCGAGCCGAATCGCCAAGTCTCGCGCGGGTTCCAGCGTTTGACCAATTTCGACGGCAGCCCATCCGAGAAACGAGAGATAGGCCGTCCCTAGTAAAACGCGAGTGTCCAGCTCCTGAGAATCGCGCATTGCCGATGCGGGTAGCTGCCCTATCACGTTCAAAGCCGTGTTCAGATGGCTCACCGCCTCGGCGAGCGCCACTCGCGACAGCGCGCGTTGTCCGGCCTGGATCCAATACGGCGCGGCGCGTTCGCTAAGCCCGGCTTGGGTGAAATGGTGTGCAAGCACCTCAGGCTCGGTTGCGACTCGATCGGAGAAATCCGTCTCTAGCACTTGTGCGATCTGCGCATGCAACTGCGCTCGCTTGCTCTTGAGCAGCGAGTCGTACGCAGCGTCTTGGACTAGCGCGTGCTTGAAGGTGTATAGCGCATCGGGAGGTGTGCCGCGTCTGAACAGCAGGCCTGTGCTGGAAAGCTGCTCGAGGGCGTCATCCAACTTTGCACCCTTCAGCGGCGAGATCGCAGTCAGAAGCTCGTAGGAGAACTCGCGCCCGATGCAGGCCCCGATCTGCGCGACCTCCCGAATCGGCGCCAGTCGGTCCAGCCGCGCCTCCAGCGAGTCGCGCAGTGTGGTCGGGATGGCCAGCGCTGGCAAGGGTCCGGCGAGAACGAAACGATCGCCTGCGTCGCGCAGGAGCTTGGACTCCAGAATTGATTTGGTCAGCTCCTCGACAAACAGGGGTACGCCGTCGGTGTGCGCCAGGATCTGCTCTTGCACCTCTTGTGGCAGCGTCTTGCCACCCGTCAGACTGGCCACCAGCTCGGCTCCCTCGCGCCGGCCAAGGCGGTTGAGACTCATCAGGGTGACATGGGCTTGCTCACTCCAGCGTGGGGTGTACTCGGGTCGGTAGGTGATGATCAACAGGACCGGTAGCCCCTGCAAGCGCGGCACCAGTAGATCCAAAGCTTCCTGGCTCGTAGCGTCGATCCAGTGTACATCCTCATAGATCATCAGCACCGGCTGCCGTTGCGCGAGCGCTTCGAGTTGGCCAGCAAGAGCTTCAAGAGTCTTCTCCTTTTGCTTCTGGGGCGAAAGCATCAAGGGCGGATAGCGGTCGACGGGGAGCGAGAGCATGGCTGCGAAGAGCGGTGCGGACTCGGCAACCAGAGCTTCGCTGCCCACCAGCACGGTTTGCAGCTTGTCGAGCTTCTGAGCGGGCGTGTCCTCACGAGCGAAGCCTGCGGCCCGCTCAAATTGGCCAATCATGGGATAGAGGGCGGAATTAACGTGATAAGGCGAGCACTGATAGCGCAGAACCGTGTATGGCTTATGCTGCAGCCGCTCTCGCAGCACGCGCGTGAGGCGCGATTTGCCGATACCGGGCTCGCCTCCCACCAGCACCACCTGCCCCTCGCCCTCCTCGGCTTCGTGCCAGCGGCGCAGCAGGAGCGCGATCTCTTCTTCACGACCTACCAGGGGGGTGAGGGCTACATCTGTGCGTGCGGCCTCGAAGCGGCTGTCGATCGCGCGCGCTCCCCCAACCCGAAACACGCGCAGCGGCTCGGATACACCCTTGAGTGCCGGGGCGCCAAGGTCAGAGTAGTCGAACAGCCCGCCAGCCAAGACCCGAGTCCGCTCGCTCACCACCACAGTTCCGGGCTCGGCCAGCCCCTGTAAGCGCGCCGCGATGTTGGGCGTCTCTCCGACAGCAGCTTTGGGGACGGAAGCGTCGCCTTGCCCGGTCTCGCCTACCACCACCACGCCAGTGTGGATCCCCACTCGAGCGCGGATTGGTGCGGAGGCTTTGAGCTGGGAGACAGTCTGCGCCACCTCCAAGCCGGCGCTTACTGCTCTCGCGGCATCGTCTTCGTGCGCCCGTGGCCAGCCGAAGTAGACCATCAGTCCATCGCCCAGATACTGGGCGACGTGTCCATCATAACGCGCGATGACCTCACCACAACCCCGCTGATAAACCTGCATGAGGTCACGCAGCTCCTCGGGATCCAGCTTTGTGGCCAGCTCGGTGGAGCCCACCAGGTCGCAGAACATGACAGTGAGCTGACGGCGCTCGGCTTGGGCGTCGAGGGAGTGGTCGGACAGAACCTGGTCTGAGACGGCATGGGCCTTGGGCGCTGGCGCCAGGCCCCCGTTCAGATCGGCGATGGCCTTTAGCAGCTTCCTGCGGTGCCCAAGGGAGACACCCAGTCTCTCCAAGTCGGCCTCGGTGAGTAGACGCAAAGCTTCGAGGTCAACGTCGTGGTCGGCGAAGACCGGGACGTAGCGCCCCAGGCCACGCTCCTGGAGCCACGTTGACAAAGCATCCATCTGTCCTTCGCCCTGTGCAGCTCCAGCGCCAAATGTCTGGGTGCGAGAACGCTCTCCGCAGCCTGTCGGCCTCTCGTCACCAGGGTAAGCCCGGTGACCAGTGGGTGGGATCGTGCCCGATAGGTCCGAAACGGGACGATACTACTGTTTGGATTTCTGCTCCCGTGCGTCTGGCGGTGCACTGCCTAGAGAGCGCTGCTGCATTTTAGGCCCATCATCAAACCGAGAGCAGGTCCGCAGCAGACCCAGCCGTTCGGGAGTAATCTGTTGCGCATCGAGAAACGAACGGAACCATGACTCACGAATAGCCTATGAACGACGAGAAGATCAGGGTTCGTGTAACCGAGACCGGCCAAACCATGGACATCGTGGTTCTGAGCAAGCGAGCTGACCGGATTGAGGTTGTACTTGGCGAAGGAGTGCACAGTGTCAGGTGCGTGTTGACTCCCACGCGCACCGGCCTGGCCTACGCTGGGAGCGTGATGGGGCGCGAGATCGTATACGAGCGGGGCCGCGAGCAAGTTCAAGGTGATATCGAAAGGCTTAATCCCACCGTGCGCAAGAGCAACCGGCGGTGATTGGTGCGCAAGGTCCACGAGCCTGAGATGCAATCTAATTGGCGGTTCGAGGCGACACGCCGAGAGCAGGCGAGTGCTTGGCTAGCATCGTGCCGCCCGCGCCTCAACCGCAGCGTTCGAGCGCGAGCGACCGATCAGACGAAACGCAAGCAGAGCTCGCCGACGAGATCCAGAAGATCGTTCTGCGTGAGGTGGCGTACGTGCCGTGGGGAGAGTGGTTCTGGCCGACGGCCTTCCGCAGCAACGTCCAGGGCGGCCTCAAGGCGCTACGATGATCATCCATGGCACACCGAAGCGGTCGGCGACCATCCCGAAGCGCGAGGAAAAGAAGGTCTTGGCCATCGGCATCTGCACCTGTCCACCGTCGCCCAGTGCAGCGAACAGCCGCTCGGCTTCGGCATCGTTAGGCACGGAAAGCGACAGCGAGAAGCCTTGGAAGTTCGGCTTCCCCAGGCAGCGACCGTCGGACGCCATCACCGTCGTATCGCCGATGCGAAAGCTCGCGTGCATCACCTTGTTCTCGGACCCCGGCGGCACCATGCCGGGTTGATGGGGTTCGGGGCTGTCCTTGAAGCGCATGAGCATCGTCACCTCGGCGCGGAGCGTGCGGCGGTAGAACTCGAGCGCCTCGTCGCAGCGGCCGTCGAAGAACAGGTAGGATTGGACTAGCACTTGGGTCTCCTTCTCATAGTTGGTGGATCAGCGATCCTCACGCTTCGACTCCATAGCTGAGACCACGGAGTGTATCCTGAGTGAGTCGAAGGGCTCAGCGCGAAGGCAGTGTTGTACCAAGCCTTCTCCGGAGTTCGGCGTGATGGCGCGCCACGACTACTTCTTCGGGCTGAACTCGATGTCTTTGAAGCGCTCTACCGCCTCGCTGGGACCGAAGTCCTCCAGCTCGAACAGCTGGCGCACTTCGATCTCGCTGTCCGATCCTTCGCCATGGGGATTGGGGAAGCGCTTCGCCCATTCGATCGCCTCTTGCTTCGACTTCACCTGAATCAGCGTGTAGCCGGCGATGAGCTCCTTGGTTTCGGTGAAGGGGCCGTCGATCACGGTGCGCTTCGCTCCGGAGTATTTGACGCGGAAGCCCTTCGAGGTCGGCTGGAGTCCGGTGGCATCGAGCAGCGCGCCGGCTTTCGCGAGCTCCTCATGGTACGTCGCCATGGCGGCAATGAGCTTCTCCTCGGGCTTGGCGCCCGCTTCCGTGTCCTTGGTGGCCTTCACAATGATCATGAATCGCATCGTCGTATCTCCTTGTCGTTTCAGGTTGGAGTCGGTCTTCTGTCTACTAGTCGAATTGCGAGCCGCGATATCGACACGGCGAACGCTATTTGGGCTCGCACGCTTCGATCGGCCGCACCTCGATGGCCCATCCCACCTGCTCGCCAATGTTCGCCGCCGGATGTTTCGACGCCACGCGGATGGCCTCGTTCAAGTCCCGCGCCTCGATGATGAAAAACCCGCCCACCTGCTCCTTCGTCTCGACGAAAGGGCCGTCGGTGACTAGAGGTTTGCCATTCCTGGGCCGCACGGTCGTAGTCGCTCGCGTCGATCCAAGGGACGCCTGGATGACGAGATGGCCGCTCTTGCGGAGCGCCTCATCGTAGGCCGGGCATTGGCTCACGAGCGCGTCGACCTCGGCCTTCGACAAGGCATCGAATTCCCTCTCGTTGTAGTAGGCGAGGCAAAGGTATTTCATGAATCTCTCCTGTTCATCGTGCGGGATTGCTCGATTGCGTGCATGCGGCGTCCAGCGCGGCGCCTCACTCGGTCGCGATCGCTTCGACCTGGATGCGCAGGGTGACGTCCATGCTGAAGCCGTAGGGCTTGCCCGCGTCCATGCCGAACTCCTCGCGATTCAAAACTGTCAATGCGTCGGCTCCGCAAACTTCTCGCTTATAAAGCGGGTGGGGTATGCACTTGAAGGAGTTGATCTGCAAGACGACAGGCCTGGTCGCGCCATGCAGGGTCAGGTTGCCGACGACCCGCGATGGAACGCCGTTGGCGAACCCTTCGAGTTTCCCCTTGTAGGTCGCCTGCGGGTATTTCGCGACGTCGAACAATTCCGGACTCTGCGCGACTTCGTTCAACTTGCCGTGGCCGAAGTCGATGCTTGCCGCGTCGATCGTGACCTCCACCGTTCCCTGTCCGGCGGCCTTGTCCAGCGTCACTTTGCCTGTTGTCTTGTTGAACTTGCCGCGCCAGATCGACAGACCCATGTGGTCCGCTTCGAAGCTGGGAAACGTATGGTCCGGATCCACGTTGTAGGTCACCGGCGCTGCCGCAGCGACGCCGGGAACGACTGACGTCATCAGTGAAAGCATCAGGAGGGTCTTCATCGTAGGTTTGCGTTCGAGCAACATGTCCGTCTTTCCGTGTCGTTAATGTCTATGCTGTGGGGCCGTCCCATGATGGCTCCTTTGGCGCGGTCGCGAGGCACAGGGCGTCTCCTTTCACTGCATTGTCGAATGGGTCGGCCCGAGATCGACACCGTCGGGACGGCCCGCTCAATAGGCGAGTGCGAT
Source organism: uncultured beta proteobacterium (assembly GCA_963705615.1). Lineage (GTDB taxonomy): Bacteria > Pseudomonadota > Gammaproteobacteria > Burkholderiales > SHXO01 > SHXO01. Next base: position 53,415 of record CAVPKE010000009.1, read on the forward strand.
GCTGAACGATGCCGCTGCGGCAAGCGCCGCTGCCGTGCGAACGTGGAGCGGAAAGATTCCCTCCCTCGCGCGCCAAGCTCAGACGTCCACCAGAATCTTGAACCCGCCCCAGAACATGCGCTTGCCGTCGAAGGGCATCGTCTTCGGGTCCATCATGCTCGCGAGTCGCGGGTCCTTCATCACCTTGGCGTTGACGCGGTCGCGCTGCGCACGCGACTTGTACACGATGTACGAGAACACCACCGTCTCGCCGGGTTTCAGCTTGACGCTCTGCGGGAATGACGTGTGCTTTCCCGGCTTCACGTCGTCCGCCACGCACTCGATGTACTCGAGCGCGCCGTACTCGCGCCACACCTTGCCGGCCTTCTGCGACATGCGCCGGTAGGCTTGCAGATTCTTCTTCGGGACGGGGACTACAAATCCATCGACATATCGCATGGGAACTCTCCTTATCTCTGTATTCTCCCTGCTTCGCGTTGACCACTGCTCGCCAGCGCGCGCCGTCAACCGCCGCTGAGCGCCTGAACGATCACCACCTCGTCGGTCGCGCGCAGCGGCTGCGACAGGTCGCGCACCTGCTTGCCATTGACGAAGATGCGGATGTGGGGCCGTATCCTGTCCTGCTCGTCGATCATGCGGAAGCGAATCCCGGCGTATCGACGGTCCAGGTCGGCGAGGACGGCGGCGAGCGTAGCGCCGCTCGCCTCGGTCTCGCTTTGCTCGGTGTACGAGCGCAGCGCGCTGGGTATGAGCACTTTCATCGGGCGGTCGCCGCTTACGCCAGCTCGGCCGCTTCCACGGCGTAGATCTCCGGCAGGTGCTGCGCGATGCAGGCCCACCGGCGGCCTTCGTCGCGGCTCATCCACAGCTCTCCGCTGGTCGTGCCGAAGTACAGGCCCACCGGATCCGATGCGTCCGCCGTCATCGCCTGGCGCTTCACGGTCCACCACGCCTGCTTCCCGGGCAGGCCGGCGTCGAGACGCTGCCACGTCTTTCCGCCGTTACGCGTCGCATAGACCGCGGGCTTGCCTTCCGGGCTCGTGCGCGGCCAGACGCTGGTGCCGTCCATCGGGAACACCCACGCGGTGTCCGCGTCGCGCGGGTGCACCACCATCGGAAAGCCGATGTCGCCGACCTGCTTCGGCATGGTCTTGCCGATGCGCACCCATTCGTCCGACGGCCGGTCGAGCCGGTAGATGCCGCAGTGATTCTGTTGGTACAAGCGGTCCGGGTTGCTGGGACAGAGCCGGATGCAATGCGGGTCGTGAAAGGTGGCCTCGGCCCGGTCGAAGCCCTCGACCACTTCGAGCCCCTTCAGGATCGGCGCCCAGGTCCGGCCGCCGTCGACCGACTCGTGCACGCCGCCGCCCGACATGCCGAAGTACAGATGCGCGGGATCGCGCGGGTCGACGATGATCGAGTGCAGTTTCGGCCCGTCCGGCGTGCCGTCCTGCACGGTGCCCATCCATTTCCGGTACTGCGGATCGTCATTGATCGAGGAGAACGGCTCCCACGTGACGCCGCCGTCCTCGGAGCGGAACAGTCCCTGCGGCGAGGTCCCCGCGTACCAGACGTCCGGCTCGTCGGCGTGACCCGGGGTGAGCCAGAACGTGTGATCGACCGCGCGGCCTTCCTTGCCCTCCGCGGCCTTCGCGAACGCGGGCGGCCGCGCGGCTTCCTTCCAGGTGCGCCCGCGATCGGTGGAGCGAAACACGGTGGGACCGAGGTGGCCGGTCTTCGCCGCCGCCAGCAGCGTCCGCCCGTCGCGCGGGTCGAGCACGAGATGGCTGACGATGTGGCCGAGAAAGTGCGGCCCGTCGGCCCGCCAGGTCTTTCGTGCCGCATCGCCGTGATACAACCAGGCGCCTTTGCGCGTGGCGACCATCACCAGCACACGGCGAGCGCGCCGCGCGCGAGTGGTCGAGTCCTGTGTTCGATCTGCAGGTTTCCTGCTATTGCGCGCCATTCATCGCTCCTCTACGAGACGCTCTTCCGCCGCTGCGATTCGGCCTGGGCGGCCATTTTCTGGATCGACCGGATCCACGCGCTCCGGCCTACTGTTCGGCGATCGTCTTCAGGTTGGCCAGGCCGGTCTCGAAGTCCTTGCCGACCATCTTGTCCATGTTGATGAACACGTGGATGATCTTGGCGAAGTACGGCGTGTCGCCCTGCATCGCCCACGTGACGTTGGTGGCGTCGCCTTTGGGTTCCAGGGTGAACTCGACCAGGTTGTGCGCTTCGAACGGCTTCACGAAATCCAGATTGAGCGCGATCTTGGAAGGCGGAACCGACTCCGCGATCTCCATACGGCCCTGGCCGACATCCTTGTTGCCTTCCCACGCGTACACGGCGCCTTTGCCGCTGGTCGTGGCGCCGAAGGTTCTTTTCATTGCGGGGTCCTTTTTCTCCCACGGCGACCAGGCGCCCCAACGGTTGAAATCGTTGATGAGCGCAAAGATCTTCTCCGGCGGCGCTTTGATGCTCGCGGCGCGCTGGACACGGAATGTGTCGGGCTTGGTCGCGGCAAGGATGAGAACGCCGGCGATGAGCACGACGATGACGATACCGATGATCTTGAGCATGGATTCCTCCGGTGCGTTAGTGAATGCGGCTCGAGCAGTCCGCGGCTCTCATCCGCTGACGATGCAGAGGATATTGCCGTCGGGATCCTTGAACCACGCGACCTTCATGCCTCCGGCGACATGGACATCGCCCTTTCGCGTCATGCCGGGCATGTCGTAATGCTCGAACGTGACGCCCTTCGTCTTGAGCCCGCGCGCGATGCCTTCCACGTCCTCGCCCACCGTCCACGTCGCCGTCGTCGCCTTGTTCGTTCCGGCGTAGTCGGACCGATAGACGAGGAGCGTGGAGTTGCCACTTCGGTACGCGATCAGCTCATTGCCTTCCGCGCCGACCTGCTTCAGGCCGAGCGTGCCTTCATAGAATTTCCTGGCAGTTTCCAGGTTCCTGACCGCGATGTTCGCGGCCGCATCTTTGTTTCCTAGCATGTCGGTCTCCTTGTCTCCTTGCTCTTAACTTGATTACCCATGAATCTCAGCCTCTATCGCGATACTCGTTCGAGCGGGAAAACTCCCTCCCTTGCGCCCGAGGGGCGCGGGGGAGGGCTGGAGTGCGGGGGCGTGGTTTGGCGCGAAACAATTCCCCCATCCGCCTCCCGCAAGCGGGGGAAGGAGCTGCGGATCAACTTGCCATCCATTTCGAGCACCTATAGTCGATCGCCGGATCGCGAAATCGACAATGGACCCAAACGTGCGCCATCAGTTCGAGCCCCCGCGCGTGGACCACGCAGCGAGCGTCACGCCAAGCCCGTAGAGGATGCCGGTCCAGCGCGCCTCGGTGTAGTCCGCGTAGTGTGACGGCACGTCTTCGTGGACTAGCGTGAGCTCGCACCCTGTCTTCAGCGCAGTGATCTCGACCATCACGCGCGTGGTCACGTACCAGTGATCCTCCATCAACAGGATAAAGGCCAGGCGCCGGTGCGGGACGATCTCGACGTATTCGCCGGTGTACTCGATGATTTCGCCGTCTCGCTGTTCCGCGAAGCAGAACGAGCCCTCGACCCGTGCATCGATTTCGACGTGCGTCATCGGACGCGACGCCGTGGCAAACAGCCATTGGCCCGCGATCTCGGGGTCGAGCCAGGCGTCGAACACGTGCTCCGGAGGCGCGCTGAACCGGCGAGTGATGCGTATCGCGGCAGGCCGTTGGGCTATTGACCGGGATCGGCTGTTCTTCCCGGGACTCATCAAGGATTTCATGGCTTGCTTCGGGTCGCTGAGGGTTGACAACCCTAGTCGATCGGCCGGCCCCGAATTCGACAAGTCCGGACGACTCAACTCTTCAGCCCGGTAGCCTGTCCGGAAGACACCCGAGATCGCGATGGCCGCTGCACCGGCGCGAGCTTGGCGCGCTCCATGCCTCCGGCTATTTTGTAGACAATTCCCTGACGGGGCGCACCTCGATGCTCCCGACGCGCGCCGGCGGGATCTTCGCGGCCAGCTGAACGGCTTCGTCGAGGTCCTTGGCGTCGATCAGGTAAAACCCGGCAAGCTGCTCCTTCGTCTCGGCAAAGGGACCGTCCGTCATGGACATCTTGCCGTCGCGGACACGCACGGTCGTCGCCGTATGAACGGGTTGCAGGGCCTGCGCGGCAATGTAGCGTCCGCTCTTGCGGAGCGACTCTCCGTAGGCCATGCAGTCGCTGTCGGGAACGGCGTCCAGCGTCTTCTCATCCATATAGACCAGGCACAGGTACTTCATGGCTTCATCCTCAAGCGTGGTGAATTGGTTGTCGACACCCTATGGTCGAACGGGGGGTGGCTACGAAGCAAGGAATCCGAGCGCGCGGAGCGTTTGTTCATCCTCCGCGATTGGCCGCACCTCGACACACCCGATCCAGGCCCCCGGGATCCTCGCGGCCACCTGGATCGCCTCGTCGAGATCCTTCGCCTCGATGATGTAGTAACCGCCGAGCTGCTCCTTGGTCTCCACATAGGGGCCGTCGGTGGTCGAGACCTTACCTTGCCGCACGCGCACCGTGGTCGCGGCAGGAGGAGGCAGCAGCCGGTTGCACCCGACGAAATGGCCGCTCTTCCTGATCGCTTCGGTGAACTCGCGGTAATCCTCGAAGTGCTTCTCCGCATCGGGCCGCGGCATCTGCTCCATGCACTCTTTCGGCGCAGATCAGGCACAGGAACTTCATCGCATTCTCCTCGGAAAGGTTGCTCTGGGCCCGGATAGTCGAACTGGGACGGCCGAAATCGACAACCGACGCCGCGGCGGCGACGCACCGCCTCAGCCCCGCAGCTCATGCAGCCGTCGCTCGAGAAACCGCCGCTCCGGCTCCTGCCGCGTGAGCGCGAGGGCCCGCTCGTAGGACGCTCGGGCTTGCGCGGTCTCCCCCAGCCGGCGGCACAGGTCCGCCCGCGCCGCGTGCGCCAGACGGTAGTCCTGCAGATCGCCGCGGGCGAGGATGGCGTCGACGAGCTCGAGCCCGGCCGCAGGCCCGTCGCGCATGGCCACCGCCACCGCACGGTTCAACTCGACCACCGGCGACGGCTCGGCGCGCAGCAGCAGGTCGTAGAGACCGACGATCTCGCGCCAGTCTGTGGCATCGGCGCTCGCCGCCTCGGCGTGTACCGCCGCGATCGCCGCCTGAAGCGTATACGGGCCGAAGCGCCGCGACGCGAGCGCTCGTTCCACCAGCGCCGACCCCTCCGCGATCTGATCCCGGTTCCAGAGCGAGCGGTCCTGGTCGGCCAGCAGGATCAGCTCGCCCGTGGGCGAGGCACGCGCGGCGCGCCGCGATTCCTGCAGCAGCATCAGCGCCAACAGACCTATCGCCTCGGGCTCCGGCAGCAGTTCAACCAGCAGCCGTCCCAGACGGATCGCTTCGCTGGACAGATCGACCCGAGTCAGAGACTCGCCGGACGACGCGGAGTAGCCTTCGTTGAACACCAGGTAGACCACGCGCAGCACGCTGTCCAGCCGTTCCGGCAGCTCGGTCCGGCGTCGGCACCTGGTAGGGGATGCGCGCGTCGCGGATCTTGGCCTTGGCGCGCACGATGCGTTGCGCCAGCGTGGGCGCCGCGCTGAGAAACGCGTGCGCGATCTCTTCGGTCGTGAGGCCGCAGACTTCGCGCAGCGTGAGCGCCACCTGCGCGTCCGGCGACAGGGCCGGATGGCAGCACGTGAATACGAGGCGCAGCCGGTCGTCTTCGATGCTTTCGTCGTCCCATCCCGGAGCGTCATCGGCGATGGCCTCGACTTGCTCGGCGACGTCGTCGATCGCGACGAACCGCGCCTGCCGGCGTATGCCGTCGATCGCCTTGAAGCGACCCGCCGACACCAGCCAGGCGCGCGGGTTCGCAGGCACGCCATCGCGCGGCCACTGCTCGAGCGCGGCCCGGAATGCATCGTGCAGTCCCTCCTCGGCGAGGTCGAAGTCGCCGAGGAGGCGGACCAGCGTGGCGAAGACTCGGCGCGACTCGGCGCGGTAGATAGTCTCCGCCATCTCGCGCGCACGGGCGCCCATGTCCTCGCTCATTGGCTGGCGTCCCTCGGCAAATGCGGGCTGAACTTCACGGCTTCGGCGCTGGATAAGTGGCGGAGCGATCCCCATTGCACGCCCTGGCGGGGTCTATTGTCTACAGTTCGATCCCTTCTTCGACCCCTGGTTCCAAGAGCCTTCAGGCATGGCAACCGACGATCTTGTATGCATGACGATTGGATCGCCAGTGTCGCTGTAAATCGCAACGGTTGCCGGGGCGTTCAGCACGCGCCGTAACCTGGGGGAAAGCCGACGACGCGAGTCGCACAAAGGCTTGATGAGGCGAGTATAGGTGACAAGTGAGGCGTAAGTGGTGCATTCACATAGAGGGTGCCCAACACCCCCCTCAAGGTGCCGATCCTGCACGACGATAACCTTCAGGATGGTGTGCTCGCCCTAACACCGGACGCAGAAGTTAGCACATGACCTTTCTTCGGAACTTCGTAGTGATCGGCGTGATTGTTTTCGCGTGCTACTTTGGTTTCAGAAAACCGTTAGAGTCCGAGCTGCCGCCAGCGGCAACCACGGCGGTGGTCATCGACCCCGAGACACTCTCGGCGACTGAGAAGTTCACACGCGAATGGTTCGACCTGCATAGCGACATGCCGAGAGGTCAGGCCGTTGAGCAGTTCATGCACGACGCCTATGCATGGACCATTGCGTATCGGGCGCAGCACGGGCTACCGCCGCTGACGGTCCGAGAAGGCGAAGCGCTGCAAGACAAGCTGTGCGCTCGCGTCCGATGCAGAAACTGATTATGTGTGGGAAGGGTTGGACAAGGACAAGCAGCCCGTAAGCGGGGGGTGAGCCTCGGAGCGGCTGTGATAGAAGGCCTCAGGTGCGGGGCTCGCCGCAGAATATGCTCGTAGGACAAGGTGCGGCCCTGCTTGTGCAACGGGATAAAGCTGTGGTCCATGTGTGGAATGCCCGACAGGGCTTCTTCGCGCAGCCGGGTCAACGCCGCTGGCGAGACGAACTGATCGACGCGAATCACCCGCTCGGCTGCGAACGCAGACGCAAGGGAATGCGCATCGCGAGGCAACTGGCCGAAGTCGAGCTCCAGCCGCTCTCGGTCGGGGATGTCGGCTTGCCCTGAAGCGAGGTGCGCATACGTCCGATTGCGACCGCGCCGATGCCACAGCAGCACCGCGGCCGCCGCAACCGGAGTCAAAACTCCTGCCGATGCAATCCAAGGATTCATGCAACCTCCCTACCCTTTTCGTTGCGGTGACTGCCGGATTTGATCCTATCTGGTTGCCTCCGACGCCGCCTCGCGTCGCAGTATCCGACTTCCCCGAACTGGTGCACTCACCGGCGTAGCAGGCGTGGCCCAGGATCTGCCAGCGAGCGCGCGGATTCGCGGAAAGCTGCTCCTCTTTCTCCTGTGAATCTCGATCAGTGCAATCGGTCATCCGGTCACTGGAGCGTTTTCTGCCGCTCTGGTCCGTAGGTAGTGCAGACTTTCCACATACCGCACGAGCTCGGCACGAACCTTTGGGATCGTCGTGAAAATAGACCATCTGCGCGCGCGGCGCCACGGACAAAGTATCGGTCAGGCGGCAAAGACCGCCGCGCCGCCAGCGGACCGGCGCTCGACGCTGCGCCCCGCGGAGATCTCGCCGTGGAAATCGTTGAATGCGAGCAGCTTGACGTGCACAAGCGGCGTCGCAGCGTCGACGCATGTCCCCGGCACCGCCGCGAGGGCGATCAATCCGGCAAATAGGACAGCAACGCGTTTCCACAGGCTGTTAGGTGCAGCACTAGTGGAATTGGCTGAAGAACCTTGCAACAACCTTAGCGTTCCCGAAGCACAGCGGCGTAGCGGCACACGTGGGTGACTATTCTCGATCGTCGTCGACGGCCGAGGATCTATCAGACGACCGGCTCGTGAAGTCTCCAAGTTCTGATTCCAGTTCGGCGCCCTCGGCATTGTCCAGGTCATCCTCATTGGAAACGGCCAAGTCGGAGGGCACAGACAGTCCGCGCAGACGTAGCTCGGTCGCAAGTCGACCGTCCGACATGTGCTCGAACCCCAGGAAGCCGTACCTAATCATTCCCCTCAGCACCTCACCGGTCGCATCCTGGCGAATGGTTTCCAGGACGTGATCCGTGAGACGCAGCATTGCAGCTTTTTTGTTCCCTGGCTTCTCCACCGTCTGACCGCCTCCTGAGACTGTTCGAACGCTTTCGTATCTTATGGGCAGAATGTGAAGGAACCGATAGCGCGGGAGCTCGCAGCGGGCGACGACCGGGGCCGCGTAACTTGCGGGTCTTGTCATGGGACTGAAATAGAGGCAGACGCAGATCGACGCATGCGTGCGACCCTTTGAGTTTGTGGCGCGCCGGACGGGAGAATCCGGGCGCTGGAGGGAGGTTGCTCATGCGTCGGACTCGCCTGCTACAATTGCGCTCATGAACCCACGTGATCTGGACTTCGTGTTACCGCCGGACCCGAAGCGCGCGGACTTTGCCGACATCCAGACGGCGCTCCGGGCGGATCCTGATGGGTTTCCGTTCCGCTGCGAGCTGAGTCTGGAACCGCTGATCGCCTTCTGGACCCGGACCGTGGCGGCCGAGGGCCCGGCCAAGGCGGCGCTGGCCCGGATCGTGGGCGACGAGGTTCGCGGCGCGCCCGAGCTGACGCGGCACCATCGTGGACGCCTCCGTGATCGAGCGGCACCGCGACCTGGTCGACGTCCTGATGGCGGCGGTATTCCCGCGGGCTTCCTGGGAGCAGGAGTACGGCGCCGCCATGTTCCCGTTCCAGCTCCGGGGTTTTTACGCCACGCCGCTCATGCAACGCCTGTTGATGGACGAGGACGGTGCCATCCGGGCACGGGTCAACCTCGACACGCCCATGGTTGCGGCCATGCGGATGGGTTACGCCTACGCGCTGGTCCTGCGCCGGCTGTACGGCATTGAGGTGGACGTCGACTACCCGCTTATCTGCGCGGTGACCGATCCCGACACCGGGCTCGAGCGTCACTTCCGCGTGTTCTTCGACTGGCGCTTCGAGGAGGTCGTGGCCACGAAACGGCGTGCCGCCGCTGAGCGACGAGGTGCGGCAGCACCTGCACGCGAACCTGCTCGATCCTGCCTGGCTGCGTGAAGTTTTGCCGCCCGAGCAGTTCGTCATTCGCGGGTTCACGATTTTCCGGGCGATGGAGGTTACCGACCAGGAGGTCCTCTCGGCGCTCAAGCGTGACCTCATCGACCGGGAGTCGATCGTCTCCGACGAGCGGTTTCTCGGATTGCAGAACCGGCTGCGCACGCTGTTCCGACGTCCCCAGCTGCTCCTGGGTCTGGCCGCCATCGATGGCGACCGCGTGCTGCTGCTCAACTATGGCACGCGTCACGAGAACGCCTGCATTTTCGCTGACTCCTCGCACTACCGGACGTCGGATTTTGCGGGCTCTGTGTTCGAGCGCGCGGTGCAAGCGGGCCGCCCGCTCATCGTGCGCGACCTCGCCGCGCTAGCCCGAGCGGACGCGAACCGAGGACGACGCTATCCAAAGCGGCATTCGGAACAAGGTCGTCGCGCCGCTGCATTATCAGGACAGAATCATCGGCACGCTGTCGCTGGGTTCGCCCAACCCGGGGGACCTGGATGCCCACCATCTGCCGAAGCTCAACGAGGTGTTGCCGCTGTTCTCCATGGCCGTCCAGCGCAGCATGGAGGAGCTGAACACCCGCGTCCAGACCCAGATCAAGGAGAAGTTCACGGCGATCCACCCCGTGGTGGAGTGGCGGTTTCGCAAGGCCGTGCTCGACGGTCTGGAGACGCACGGCGATCCCGCGGGCCTGGAGCTGCAACCCATCGTGTTCCCGGACGTTTACCCGCTCTATGCGCTGTCCGACATCCGCGGCTCTTCGACGCAGAGGGCGCTCGCCATCCAGAGCGACCTCCTGACCCAGCTCGGTTTGGCCCGCGAGGTCATCCAGACGGCTCACCAGGCCCGGCAGCTGCCCGCGCTCGACGAGTTGCTCTATCGGATCGACAAGGGCATCGCCGACGTAGAGGGCGAGCTGGCCGCCGGCGCCGAGGTCGGGGTGATCGCCCGCCTAAGGTCCGACGTCGAAGGGCTGTTCGAGCACCTGCAGACTTTCGGCGGTGCCGTGCAGGCTCGAATCGAGGCGTACCGGACGGCGCTCGACCCCCAGCGCGGAGTGGTCTATCGGCGCCGGCAGGTCTTCGAGGAGAGCGTCACCCGCATCGCCGAGACGATCTCCGCTCGCCTCGACCTCGAGGACCAGGCGGCCCAGGCCATGTATCCCCACTACTTCGAGAAGCAGAAGACCGACGGCGTCGATCACCAGATCTACGTCGGGGCTTCGCTGGTGGAGGACGGTCGCTTCGACCCGCTCTACCTCAAGAATCTGCGGCTCTGGCAGCTCATGGTGGTCTGTGGCATCGCCGCCCGGGCCGATCAGCTCGCGGCCGACCTGCCGGTGCCGCTGCAAACCACGCACCTGATCCTCGTACAGCACACGCCTCTGTCCATCCGGTTCCGCTTCGACGAGAAGCGCTTCGATGTGGACGGTGCCTACGACATCCGGTACGAGATCGTCAAGAAGCGGATCGACAAAGCGCTGGTGCGGGGTTCGAGCGAGCGCGTCACCCAGCCCGGCAAGATCGCCATCGTTTATTCCCAGCCCGACGAGGCGGCCGAGTATCGCACCTACATCGAGTACCTGCAGCACCTGCGCTATCTCGGCAGCGAAGTCGAGGACCTCGAGCTCGGCGAACTGCAGGGCGTCCACGGCCTGCGGGCGCTGCGGGTGACGGTGACTCTCCGTGCTCCCCAGCTGGAGCGGCCGATCGCGTTGCGCGCACTCGAGCGGGCGCCAACCGCCGTCTGATCCGACGCAAACGCAACGACCGTAGTCGGCGGGGTCGCACTATTGAGCGGCACCGTAGAGTCAGCTGCTCGCATTGCCGATTCTTCGCATCAGCCTGATCCAGATGAATTGCTTACCATCGC
>CAVPKE010000010.1:0-35383 GCA_963705615.1 uncultured beta proteobacterium
CTTCCGCCTGGATCAGCACCGATTGCGGAATGTGCCGCGGTTAACGATAACATCGGCGCCACCTGCAACCACCTCGGCCATGAGCGCGGGGAGCCGCTCGTATCGGCCTTCCGCCGAGCGCTCTTCGACAAGGTTCTGGCCCTCGACCCAGCCCAGCTGGTGCAGGCGTTCCCAGAACTCTTTAACGCCGCGCGTGGCCGTTGAAGGCGATTGAGGCTGGACGAAGCCCACGCGCGCGACCCTCTGCGCGGGCTCCGCAGCACGCGCAGATTGCGGAGCCGAGCGCGGCCGCCGCCGTGATCAGGATGAGGAGGATCGAGCCCCTGCTGCCCAGCCGACACGCGCCCATGAGCGCCTCCAGCGGTCGAGCGGGTTGCGATGAATGCGCCGAGACTATGGATGGTAGGCCGGCGAGGCGTCAAGTGGCGTCGCACTGCGAAGCAGGGCTCGACGACACGCGACATGTATTGCTATTCGCTATGGCCCGCTTCCCGTTCGTCTCGGAGCAGCCAGCGTGCTTCCGCGCGCTCGTTGACGCATAATTGCACGCTCTCAACTCCCGAGTTCGCTCCGATCGGCTCACGATATCTGCCGGTCCAGCGCAACTCTCCATCACAACTTACTTATGGCTCAGTACGTCTACACCATGCACCGGGTGGGCAAGGTGGTGCCCCCCAAGCGCGTCATCCTCAAGGACATCTCGCTGTCCTTCTTCCCCGGCGCCAAGATCGGCGTGCTGGGGCTGAACGGCTCGGGCAAGTCCAGCCTGCTCAAGATCATGGCGGGCGAGGACAAGGACATCGAGGGCGAGGCGATCCCGATGCCCAACATGCGCATCGGCTTCCTGCCGCAGGAACCTCAGCTCGACCCCGGAGCAGACGGTGCGCGAGGCGGTCGAGGAGGGCTTGGGCGAGGTCCTCGAAGCCCAGCAAGAAGCTCGACGAGATCTACGCCGCCTACGCCGAGCCCGACGCCGACTTCGACAAGCTCGCCACCGAGCAGGCCAAGTACGAAGCGATCCTCGCCGCGAGCGGCAGCGACGTCGAGCACCAGCTCGAGATCGCCGCCGATGCGCTGCGCCTGCCGCCGTGGGACGCGAAGATCGCCAACCTCTCCGGCGGCGAGAAGCGCCGGGTGGCGCTGTGCCGGCTGCTGCTGTCCAAGCCCGACATGCTGCTGCTCGACGAGCCCACCAACCACCTCGATGCCGAGAGCGTGGACTGGCTCGAGCAGTTCCTGCAGAAGTTTCCCGGCACCGTGGTGGCGGTGACCCACGACCGCTACTTTCTCGACAACGCGGCGCAGTGGATCCTCGAGCTCGACCGCGGCCACGGCATCCCCTGGAAGGGCAACTACAGCTCCTGGCTGGAGCAGAAGGAGCAGCGCCTGGAGATCGAGGCCAAGCAGGAAGTCCGCGCGCATCAAGGCCATGAAGAAGGAGCTCGAGTGGGTGCGCTCCAACCCCAAGGCGCGGCAGGCCAAGAGCAAGGCGCGCATCGCGCGCTTCGAGGAGCTGAGCTCCTACGAGCAGCCAGAAGCGCAACGAGACGCAGGAGATCTTCATCCCGGTGGCCGAGCGCCTGGGCGACAGCGTCATCGAGTTCAAGAACGTGTCGAAGGGCTACGGCGAGCGCCTGCTGATCGACGATCGTCAGCTTCAAGATCCCGCCCGGCGCGATCGTGGGCATCATCGGCCCCAACGGCGCCGGCAAGTCCACGCTGTTTCGCATGATCACCGGCAAGGAAAAGCCCGACAGCGGCGAGATCGCGATCGGCCCGACCGTGAAGCTCGCCTACGTGGACCAGTCGCGCGACGCGCTGGAGAACGACAAGACGGTCTGGGAGGCGGTCTCCGGCGGCGCGGACATCCTCACCGTGGGCAAGTTCGAGATGCCCTCGCGCGCCTACATCGGCCGCTTCAACTTCAAGGGCGCCGACCAGCAGAAGCTGGTGGGCAATCTCTCCGGCGGCGAGCGCGGCCGGCTGCATCTGGCGCGAGACGCTGATGCGCCGGCGCCAACGTGCTGCTGCTCGACGAGCCGTCCAACGACCTCGACGTGGAGACGCTGCGCGCGCTGGAAGATGCGCTGCTGGAGTTCGCCGGCTGCGTGCTGGTCATCTCGCACGACCGCTGGTTCCTCGACCGCATCGCCACGCACATCCTGGCCTTCGAGGGCGACTCGCAGGTCGTGTTCTTCGACGGCAACTACCAGGAGTACGAGGCCGACAAGCGCAAGCGCCTGGGCGAGGAGGCCGCCCAGCCCAAGCGCATCCGGTTCAAGCCGCTGAAGGCGTGAGCACGGCTTTCTAGACGGTCAGGGCGACACCGCGCGGCGCATGTGCCGCCTGTTGCCAGACCACGAGTCGCACATCCTCTTGCGGGTTTTGAAACCGGGACCCGCTCCCCTGGAGTTCTCCCTCGGACGTTTCCGGCGTCCAGAGCAAGAACCGCGGCGTCGTAGTCATTCACCGCGCGGTCTGGACATAACATACTTCGCTCGCCCCGTGCCCCCCGCTGGCGGGTATGCATGGGGCAACCGACTCATTTCTGATATCAAAGGAGAAAGATTATGCCTCTCATCAACGTGAAGCTGATCGACGGCGTGTTTTCCGAATCGCAGAAGAAGCAGATCGCAACCAAGCTCACCGAAGCCATGGTGTCGATCGAGGGCGAGAACATGCGTCCGGTCACTTGGGTCGTCATCGAGGAAGTCAAGAGCGGCGACTGGGCAATCGGCGGCAAGACCCTCACTACGGCCGACGTGAAGGCCCTCGCGGCGGCACGGTCGCAGAGCGTAGTGTCCACCGGACACACCGCCGACGTTGTTAGGGTGGGGACGTGAGCCGGCACGCCGACCCCGCGCCCCTCGACATAAGGGCCCCGACCGCCGCCGCGGCCGAAGCATTCGGCCGCGGGCTGGACCGCCTGCTGCGTGCGGTTGGCGATCCGCTCGCGGAGATCGAGCCCGTGCTGAGCGAGCACCCGGCATTCGTCATGGGCCATCTGCTGCGTGCGGCGGTGGCCGTCCTGGCGAAGGATGCGAGCGCGTTGCCGTTGCTCGAGTCAGCGCTAACGGCGGCCGGGCGCGAAGGTATCGGACCGACGGACCATGAGCGCCGCCATCTTGCCGCGGCCCGGGCCTGGCTTTCCGGCGAGCCGGAGCTCGCAGCGGAACGCTATGCCGCTATCCTGCGCGATTCGCCGCGCGATCTGCTAGCGCTGCGGTTGGCGCAGTCGTGCTACTTCTTCGTCGGCCAGACCGCGGCATTGCGGGACGTCGTCGACCTGGTGTCGCCCGCATGGAGTCGCGGCATGCCCGGCTTCGAGTATGTGCTGGCCATGGCCGCGTTCGGATGCGCCGAGAACGGTGACACCGAGCGTGCCGAGACGCTGGGCCGTTGGGCTGTCGAGATCGAACCGGAGTTCCCGTTCGCAATTCATGCGGTGGCTCATGCGTTGTCTGCACGCGGCGACCACGTGGGCGGCAGGCTCTGGATGCGGCAACACCAAGCGCAATGGCTTAGCGACGGCCGCATGGCTGCACACAATGCATGGCACCTTGCGCAGTTCGAGTCGGCGTCCGGAGAACCGGCGCGCGCGCTCGCGGCCCTGGATCAGCGGTTGATCCCGGAGGCATTTACATCGGCGAGCAGCGCAGCAGACGCTACCGCACTGCTGTGGCGCCTGCAGCTGGACGGTGTCGATCCAGGCTCACGCTGGTTGCTTCTGTCCGACTGCTGGAATACGCACAGCTCGCCGGGCTTCTGGCCCTTTCTCGATCTTCATGCTGCGATAGCTTTTAACGCCGCTGGCAGCTTCGAAAGAGCGCAACGGCTTGCTCGCGGGATCGCAGCGTGCGCTCGGGCTGACACTCACAGCGCACACTTGGCGCGCACGGTGACGTTGCCTGGGTTGCGCGCAATCGAGGCGTTTGCGGCGGAGGCTTATAGCAGTGCGTGCGTCGCGCTTCGGGCACTGCGCCCCGCGCTCGGCCAACTTGGTGCGAGCCACGCCCAGATTTCTCTCTTCGAGCGGATGCTCGGCGAAGCGGAGCGGCGTTGCCGCGGCGTGCTTCGATCCAAGCTCCCGATGCAGCGGGTTGCGGCGTGATGGCTACGCCCCGCCAGCCGGGACGGCGCGGTCGCTCTTGCGCCAGGTGGCGGGCGGGACTCCGAACTCGCGCTTGAAGGCGCGATTGAACGCGGCTTCCGAGTCGTAGCCGACGCCCTCGGCGATCTGCGCCAGGGCTCGGCCGCCCGAAAGCAGCTGTTGCGCCGCCAGGGACAATCGCCAGCGCGTGAGATACTGCATTGGAGGTTGTCCGAGGAGCTCGACGAAGCGGTCGGCGAGCGCGGAGCGCGAGAGCCCGACCTGCTTCGCCAGCTCGTCGACGGTCCAAGCGTAAGCCGGCTCTTGGTGCAGCAGCGCGAGCGCACGCCCGACGAACCGATCGCGCAACCCGGCCAACCAACCGGTCTGGCTGGGCGGCAGGGTGTCGATGTATTGCCGGATCGCTTCTACGAACAGCAACTCGGAGAGTTTGGCGATCACGGTCGTGCCTCCCGCCCTCGGCGCCGTGCTCTCGGCGACCGAGAAGCGAACCGAGCTTTCGACCCACGATGCGATCCCGCTGTCCTTGACGCTTACGCGCAGCAGCCGGGGCAGCCCCGCGAGGATGGGTTCGCTCAAGCGCCGATCGCACGCGAGGTATCCGCAAACGAGCCGCGTCGCTTCTCCGCCTGTGCCCTTCTTCAGCGGAGCGATCTCTCCGGGACGCAGCATTGAGTAGAGGTCCTCTCCTCTAATCTCGATCGGCTTGAGTTTGCCTGGGCTCACGCTCTCGAGGACATGACGATCGCCGTGCGGGAAGATGATCAGCTCCCCGGCCTGAAGCTCGACCGGTTCCCCGTCGGGCAGGCTCGCGCGGCAGCGCCCCTCGCTGATCAGATGGTAGGGGATGATGTGCTCTGCTCCCGGCATGTGCAGTGCGCCGATGGCCTGAGGCGGCGGTGTCAGGTACGACCAGCCCGACCTGAGCTCCGCATCCAGGAACACGGCCCCGGTGAGCCGTACAGCTCTTAGCACATCCGAGAGAGCATCCATTGCTGAAAGAAAGCTATGCTAGCGCGCGGGCAGCGTCGCCACTCGTTGAAGGGAGGCCTGAACCGGGACGGCCGCATTCAACCCCGCGGCAGCGCACGACCGTCCGGCCCGAGCTGGGGCATGACAAACGGGTGCGCGTTTTCGTACGCGCGTGCCGCGCGCAGCACCAGTGCGTCGGCGAACTTTGTGCCCACCAGCTGCATCGCCACCGGCAGTCCATTGCGAGCGAAACCGCACGGCACGGTCGCAGCCGGCTGCTGAGTCAGATTGAAAGCATAGGTGAACGGCGACCACTGCCACCAGCGCTTCATCTCCGTGTTC
Source organism: uncultured beta proteobacterium (assembly GCA_963705615.1). GTDB lineage: Bacteria > Pseudomonadota > Gammaproteobacteria > Burkholderiales > SHXO01 > SHXO01. The sequence goes on from CAVPKE010000010.1 coordinate 5,426, forward strand.
GGCGGCACCTCGTGATTGACTGCGAACGCGGTGGTCGCGAGCTGGGGCGTGATCAGCAGATCGTAGTCGGCATGCAGTGCCATCATGCGACGCGCGAAGCTTTCGCGCTGCTTCTCGATGTGGCGGTATTCCAGCGCGCTCAGGTGAAAGCCGGGCTCGGCCAGCTCCAGCATCGGCTGGTCGCATAGCGCGCGCTGTGCAGACGTCATCGGCGCAACGGCCAATGCTAGCGCCACCGCCCATAACGGTTGCATGATGGAGATCGGGTCATCGAGTGCAAGATCGACCGATTCGACCCGTGCCCCAAGCTCGGCGAAGGCCCGCACCCCTTTCTCCACGACTCTTGCCACCTCCTGATCGACCTTCGCGTAACCCAGCGTCGGGCTGTAGGCGATACGCAGCCCCTTCGCGCCATCCTCCAGTCCTTGGCGATAATCGGTGTAAAGCGGCGGCGCCTGATACCAGTCGCGTGCATCGGGCCGCGCGATAACGGTGAGCATCAAAGCAGCGTCGGACACGGTGCGCGAGATCGGACCCTGATGCCACAGCGTGAGCGCCGGGGAGTGGGGATGCACGGGCACGATGCCCCAGGTGGGCTTGAATCCGAACAGGCCAGAGAATCCCGCCGGGATTCGGATGGATCCGCCCCCGTCGGTGGCGATGTGGAGCGTGCCCATGCCGAGCGCCGCAGCCACCGCCGCACCACCGCTGCTGCCGCCTGGAGTCATGCGCGTGTCCCACGGGTTGCACGTGGTGCCGGTCAGCGGGCTGTCGGTCACCCCTTTCCAGCCGAATTCCGGGGTGGTGGTCTTGCCCAGGAATACCGCGCCCTGTTCCTTCATGCGCGCCACCGAGGCACCGTCCTCCTCCCATGGTTGGTTGGGATCGATGGTGAGCGAGCCACGCCGTGTGGGCCATCCCTTCGTGAGAATCAGATCCTTAACCGTAGCGGGAACACCATCGACCAGACCCAAGGGTTCCCCCCGCTGCCAGCGCAACTCGGACTCGCGGGCCCTGTCGAGCGCGAATTCCTCATCCACCAGCACGAAGGCGTTGTAGATCGGTTGCAGCTTGCGGATGCGCGCAAGCGCGGCCGTCACCACCTCCACCGGTGAGACTCGCTTCGCTCGATAGTGCTCCGCGAGCTCGGCAGCCGGCATGGACAGGACTTCGTCGGACACGTTCGGTCCTTTGTCATACATGAAGAAAAACGGGCGAGAGAGCGTCCTCTCGCCCGGCTGTTGGCGAAGATGCAGGGCACCGTGGCCGAGTCCCCTGTCTCGGGTGGGAGAGAGGGGATCGCTATCGCATCACGCTTTCCTGTTCTTCAGACCCTCCATCACCGCGCCGGCCGTGATCGGCATGTGGCGCACACGCACTCCCACTGCGTTGTAGATCGCGTTGGCGACTGCCGGCGCAACCACCGTCGACGCAGGCTCGCCCACGCCGCTCGGGTGCCGGCCCGATTGGATGATTTCCACCTCGAACTCGGGGATGTCCGCGAGCCGGATCGGCTGGTACTCGTGGAAGTTCGTCTGTTGAAAGGCACCGTCCTTACACGTCAGGCGCTCGGACATCACCTGGCTCGCACCCCACAAGGCCGCGCCCATGATCTGGGCTTTGGCGTTGGTCGGGTTGATGCACGTGCCCATGTCCATGGCGATCGTCACTTTGTTGATGTGGTACTTGCCCGTCTTGGGATCGACGGTGACTTCCGCCACGCCCGCCACCCACGTCGGGCTCTGCCGCTCCTCCGCGGAAGATACGGCCAGCCCCATGCCGGTGTTCGGTGGCAGCTTCTTCGAGCCCCAGCCCGCTTTGCCCGCCGCAACGCGGAGACAATTCGCGAGGCGCAGTGCGCCACCGACCGTCGCGGACTCGTAGGGAGGCCAGGTCCCGTCGTTGGGCCAGGGTAGCGAGATCCACAGCCGATCCATGTAGTAGTCGGAGGGTGTGCCCGGGGGGTAACCGGTATTGGGAATGCCGCGATTTCCGCCCTTGCCGTTGAGCATCGACACGCGGAACTCGAGCGGGTCGCGGCCCAGCGCGTGGGCCACCTCGTCCATGAAGGACTCGACCACGAACATGTTGTAGCTGTTGGACACGGTGCGCAGTGCGCTGGCCTGCACTGCCCAGGTGGTGCGGTCGCTATTCCAAGCTCTAACACGATGGTTGGGCACGTAGTACCAGTGGTCGCTGCCGCCGATCGACCACTGATCGATGTCCTGCTTCTTCGCATCCCAGGAATCGAGCTGCAGCCAGTCGGTCCCGTACTTCTTGCCCACAAAGAAACGCGGGCCCATCCAGCCGCACACGATGTCGTGGTTCATCGAGACCAGCTGGCCGTCCTTCAGACCCGCCTTGAGCTTGTGATAGGTGGGCGTGCGCGCATAACTGGTCGCGAACTGCGTCTCGCGCGTTTGGATCAGCTTGACTGGCCGGCCGACTTCCTTGGAACAGTAGGCCGCCGCGAGGATGTCGTCGTAGTCCTGTTTACCGCCGAAGCCACCGCCCACGGCGAACTGATGCACGTAGATCTTCAGGTCCTCCGGCTTCTTGTTCAGCACCTTGGACAGGTAGGCGCTCAGCGTCATGCGTGCGAAAGACGTGCTCTGCGTGCCGGTATAGACGTGCCAGCCCCCGTCCGCCGCTTGGTACACGGTGGCATTGATCGGCTCCATGGTGGCGTGGCAGACCATGTCCGTCGTGTACTGCATATCCAGCACCTTGTCGGATGCGGAAAAGGCCTTCATCCACGTCGCCTTCCAGCACCCAGGCGGCGCTCTCCTCGGTCTTGTCCGAGAGCGCAGAGAACTCCTCCATGATGTCGTTCAGGCCGAGCTTGCCGTAGGGCCCTGGATCGACCTTCACCTTGAGCGCCTTGGTGGCCTTCATCGCCGCCGGGAAGGTTTCGGCCAACGCGACCACCCAGCCGGTGCATTTACCCAATGACTCGTCGACCCGCACCGCCTTGATGTAGCCGGGGATCTTCTTGGCGTCGGTCTCGTCGATGGACTGCACCTTCGAGCCATAGCGCGTGCGCGGCACCACCAGCGCGCCGTACACCATGTTCGGCAGGAACACGTCCATGCCGTACTTGGCTTGTCCGTTGGTCTTGGCGGGGATGTCCAGCGCCGGCACGGATTTGCCGATGATCTTGTAGTCACCGAACGCCTTCAGCGTGATCTTCTTGAAATCCTCCGGATAGGCGAACTTCCGATCGATCTTGACCTTCTGAACGATCTCGCCGTAGCCGACCGAGCGGCCCGAGACCTTGTCTATCACACGGCTGTTCTCCGCGTAGCAGTCGCCGACCTTGGCGCCCAGCAGCTTGGCCCCGGCTTCGACGAGCGCGATGCGTCCCGCGGCGCCAGCCCGCGACAACCGATCGAACTCGGTGGTGACGCTGCCGCTGTTTACCGTGTAGGCCAGGCCGTAGACGGCGAAGTTCTCGACGCTCTCGAGCGGCGTGTCCAGACGCACGTCGTCCCACTTGACCTCGAGCTCCTCGGCGATGATCTGGGCGAGGCCGGTGCCGATATGCTGGCCCATCTCGGCCTTGACGATGTGCATCGTGGTCTTGCCGTCCGGCGTGATGGTGAACCAGATCGACGGCGTGAAAGCCCGCATGTCATCACCCATCGCGGCTTCGGCGTTTCCGCCATCGACCAGCCCGGGAAGTCCGATGCTCAGAAACCCGCTGCCGGCGAGCACCGCGGAGCGCACCAGAAAGTCGCGGCGTGTCAGTCCTACCTCAGTCGAGTCAGACATTCTTTGTGCCCTCCTTCGAGATCTGGGCGGCGCGTTTGACCGCACCGACGATCCGGGGATAGGTGGCGCACCGGCACAGGTTCCCGTTCATCCCGTCGACGATCTCCTTGTCGGTCGGGTTGGGATTTCGGGCGAGCAGCGCGGCGGCCTGCATGATCTGTCCCGATTGGCAGTAGCCGCACTGCGGCACCTGGAGCTCGATCCAGGCCTGCTGCACCGGGTGAACGTTGGCCGGGTCCAGGCCTTCGATCGTCGTGATGAGCACGCCCTGTGCGTCGCCGACCGGCACGAGACAGGAACGCACCGCCTGACCGTTCACGTGAATGGTGCACGTACCGCACAGACCCACTCCGCATCCGTAGCGGGTTCCGGTGAGTCTCAGCTCTTCGCGGATGACCCACAACAGCGGGGTATCCGGTGGAGCGTCGGAGAAATAGCTCTGTCCATTGATGTTGAGCTGCGGCATAGCTGAAAGGTCTCCTTCGAGGTTAGGCACTGAACCGGCCGGCGCGGGTTCACCGGCTGTGGTCACGTGCGGCGCGCAGGCTCCCCGTCCAAAAGGCGGGCACCACTCGAGTCGCGGTGCTCGGGACGAGCAACAGCGTTGCGGACCTGTAAGTCAGGGGGGGAGGTGGACGACGCGCACCGACCCGGCCGGGCTCGCAGGCTTTCCGCCGCTGGCTGCCAAGCGCTGCCAGGTCTTGTTGTGAAGCCTAGTTCGCTCCCGCGCTGCTCCGGTGGGACACGAATGGCTTTCTTCTTGGTAGACGGAAAAACAATACGCCCGTAGCGAAGTTCAAGCAAGGGTCCGGTGCCGCTGAGCGTGGCGCTAGCCTTTGCTCTTGGGTTCCATCAGCTTGCGCAACACGAGACGGCGGTTGCGAATGAACGGCCTGACCTCGGTCGGCCAGCGGCCCCGATCGACCGCCTTGGCCCAGGCGTCGCTGGTGAGCACGTCCGGGCTTTCCAGCTCGTATACCGCGCTGTAACGCGGCTCGCCTTCGGCGGCGATGGTTTGCTTCTTACCGGCGATGAACATGGTCAGGGGCTCGGACTTGTAGCGCTTGGCAGACAGGACCCCGGGCACTTTCAGACAGGAGTGGGACATGCTCGGTGTCGTAGACCTCGTTGAACAGGTCTTCCTTGGCCGGATCCACGTCCATGCTGGCGATGAAGATGTAGCGTGCTTTGGCGGCCATGGGTCTCACCCCTTTCCGAAATCGATCGCAGAGCGGACATCGTACCGCACCGGCCGGCCGGGTTGCTGACCGATGGCGGCCAAGCGAGAATGGCCGGCACGACTCGGATCGGTTGCGGAGCTTTCCTAGATGAAGAGGGGTCTGTTCGTTCTCGCGGGTATTTTCGTGGGTGCGGCTGCGCTTTCTGCCGCTCAGGGCAGGTTCGTCGGCAAAGTGGTTGTCGAGTGGCTCGACGACCCGTTCGTGCCCAAACTGCAGCTGCGCGAGGACTTCGGGTTCGAGGACCAGGCCGGAAAGCTATGGCTCGCGCGGCAGGGCCAGGTGCTCGACGGCGCCTCGATCCCGCTGGTGTTCCGCGACATGATCGGCATGCCGTTCGTCGGGGATTACCGGCGCGCATCGATTGTCTACGATTACTACTGCCAGGTCATGAGCGAACCGTGGCGGGACGTGCATCGAATGTTCTACTACGCCAGCCTGACCGAAGGCGCGGGCGAGGTGAACGCAAAGGTCATGTACGCGGCGCTCTACGCCGCGGGCTTGCGCTGGGAGATGCCGGGATCGCGCTGCTTCAGGTCATGCCACGTGGCTGCACCGTCGCTGACGTGGAAGCCCCAGGTGGAAGACAAAGACGTGAGACCCGTCGTGGAGTGGATCAGACAGGCAAACCCGGGTTTGGAAGAGATCGACGCACGCGTCGATGCAGCCCTGAAGAAGCCCGGGCCGCACGTGTTCGCGCAAGGGCACTGAGCGAGACGCGTCAGGCCGCGTGCGCCTGCGCGAGCGTGGGCAGTGGTGGTGCCTGGATGACGCGGTCGCGGCCCTGCCGCTTCGCCTGATACAGGGAGCGGTCTGCAGCCGCCAGAAGATCCTCTGGGAGGATCCGGTCGTCGGGTACGATCGTGGCCACCCCGACGCTCACCGTGATCGTCTTGGCGGCGGAGCGGCCGGTGCCTTCGATGACGAGCCCGCTGATCGCGCGCCGCAGGAGCTCGGCGCGCTCGCGCGCGTGGCGCCGCTCGACGCCCGTTGCCAGCACGACGAATTCCTCTCCGCCGTAGCGGGCGACCAGGTCCGAACCCCGTGCAAAACACCGCTGCACCGCGTCGGCCACGGCGCAGATGCAGCGGTCCCCACACAAGTGCCCAAAGGTGTCGTTGAAGCGTTTGAAGTGATCGATGTCGATCATGAATAGCGACAGCGGGAGTTGCTCACGCCGAGCTCGGTTCCACTCGCGCTCGACTTGCTCGCTGAAGTAGCGGCGATTGTATAGACCGGTGAGCGCGTCTTTCAGGGCGAGTCCCTGGAGCATGCGCTTGGTCTTCTCCAGCCGGTGCTGCTTCTCGATGAGCTGCTGCTCGGTGAGCACACGCGCGGTCACATCCGAAAGCGTTCCAACGAAGTGCTTGACCTGTCCGGCTCGTTCCAGGATTGGCGCCAGGCTCAGATCGTTCCAGAACATCGATCCGTTCTTGCGGTAGTTGCGCAACGTGACCATGCAACTGGTGCCGCGCTTGAGCGCAGCCCGGACCTCGTCCAAGCCGTCCTGATTCGTGTCGTCGCGTTGCAGAAAGCGGCAGTTCTTGCCCAACACTTCCTCGGCGCGATAACCGGTGAGCCGCTCGAAAGCCGGGTTTACGTACACCAGCGGCATTTCCGGCAGACGCGCGTCGGCGATGACGAGGCCGTCATTCGACGCCGCCACCGCCTGCCGCAACAGCTCTGTATTGATCTCAGTCTTCATCGGTTTTGTCAAGGAATCGATCCAAGTCCCTGACGTAACAAGTTTCGGAAAAATCCCGCCCAGTCTTTAGCTCTTTTTTGACCTTCCGGGCAGAAAGCAGTTCCTGTGCCTGCGGCCTTATCGATTCTTTATGGGTTTTCAGAGGGTTGCTTGCCGGCGGCCGGCCCGCGTCGAGAGTGCCAATGGGGTCCGGCGTAGCCTGGACCGAGCGGGAGCGTAGTCCAGGGACAACAGGCAATCCCGAGTTGTGCTGCGTTCCACCCAGGCTCCGAGGTCTCCGGATTCAGTCGGACGGCGCCGAGCGCCGTGTGGCTGCGATCGTTGTGGCACCCCCGTGAATTTCTCACACCCCCGCCGGTAATGCGTCAACGAGCCAAAGGGGTCCTCGACCGTACAGTGGTGACAACGGAAAACGCACTACGGACGGACCCAGACCATGACAACCAAGACCCTCACCAGCCTGCTGATCGGAGCGCTGCTCGCCGCTGCCGCCTCCGCCTACGCCGACGAGAGCCGCATCCAGGTCGCCATGGAAGATGGAAAGACGCGCGCCCAGTTCAGCGTTGGCGATTCGCGCTGCGTGCTGGTAGATGACCAGGTGCTGTGCACCCGCATCGCCAAGTAAGCGGCCTGGCTCCGACCTGACTAACCGATTTTCTCCTCCCTGAGCGATTGGGCCTGCCTCCCGGCAGGCCATTTTTTTGGGGCCTGCGGCTACTTGACTTGCTCGGACGCAGCCAACGCCTCGCGCATCGCCGCGACATTGAACCCGGGTTTACGCGCGGCATCGAGGATGACTTTTTCTTTTCGCGCCATCAGGTCGATCGCAGCAGGCAGCTTCTCAACCTCGTCACTCGTAAACACCACTGCACCGTGGCGATCGGCATGTACGATGTCTCCGTCGGACACGGCCATCCCGAAGATGTCGATGGGCGTGCCGACCTCGACCACTTGGCCGCTGGCGTGACTAGGGCTGAGCGTCGCGGCTAGGCACTGGAACTGAGGATGCATCGCATCGAGGTCTCGCATCGAGCCGTTGGTGACGGCACCGACGCAGCCCAGCCCCCAGTGCACCGTGGTGTTGACCTCGCCCCAGAAGGCGCCCAGCCCCGGTTGGCTGTCGATGTCCTGCACCACGGCGATGGACGGCTGCTTCGGCTGCGCCAGGTTCTCGTAGTATGCGAGCAGCTTCTGCCTGCGCGCTGCGGGGTCGAATGGTACGGAGCTGCGGAACATCGCCGTCCGAGCGTAGCCTACGATGGGCGGAAGCGCCGGAAACGCGGCGAGCAGCCTCTGGCGCGTGAATCCATTCGTGAAGCGTTTGGCTCGAACGATCTCCAGCGCATTGCAGATAGTCGGGGTATCGAATTTGCGCAGATGCTCGAACGCGGCGCGGGTATCCATTTGCGGCCTCCTCGAAGTTTGGATGGTGGGTGTCAGTAGGATTTGGGCAGCCCGAGCACCTTCTCCGCGATGAAGCAGAGAATCAGCTGCGGACTCACCGGTGCGAGGCGCGGGATCATCGCCTCGCGCAAAAACCGCTCGATGTGATATTCCTTCGCGTAGCCCATTCCTCCATGTGTGAGCATCGCCTGCTCGCAGGCGCGGAAGCAGGCCTCTGCGGCGAGGTACTTCGCTGCGTTTGCCTCTGCACCGCACGGCTCACCTCGGTCGTACAAGGCAGCGGCCTTGAAGACCATCAGGTCGGCCGCTTCGAGCTCCATCCAGCAGCGCGCGAGCGGATGCTGAATCGCCTGATTCTGTCCGATGGGCCGATCGAACACGATGCGCTCGTTCGCGTAGGCGACTGCGCGGGCGAGCGCGGCACGTCCCAAGCCGACCGCCTCCGCAGCGATCAAGATGCGCTCGGGGTTGAGTCCGTGCAGCAGATAATCGAAACCTTTGCCCTCTTCGCCGATACGATCGTCCACGGGAACGGGCAGTTCCTCGATGAAGAGCATGTTCGAGTCCACCGCATGGCGGCCCATCTTTTCGATCTCGCGTACTTCGACGTAACGCCGATCGAGGTCCGTGTAGAACAGCGACAGGCCGCCGGTTGCCCGTCCACCTTCGGCGGCGGAGGTCCTGGCGAGGATCAGCATTTTCGCCGCGACCTGTGCGGTGGAGATCCAGATCTTCTGGCCGCGCAAAAGGTAGCGGTCGCCGTCGCGCCGTGCCGCCGTCTTCGTCCTAGCGGTGTTCAATCCAGCGTCCGGCTCGGTCACCGCGAAACAAGCCTTCTCTTCGCCGCGAATGAGTGGCGGAAGCCAGCGTTTCTTCTGTTGCGCGGTGCCATACACCACAACGGGGTTGAGCCCGAAGATGTTCATGTGCACGCTGGACGCGCCGGAGAATCCTGCGCCCGATTGGCTGATCGCCTGCATCATCAGCGCCGCTTCCGTAATGCCCAGTCCCGCGCCGCCGAATTCCTGTGGCATAGCGATGCCGAGCCAACCCGCTTCGGCGATCGCGCGGTGGAAGTCGTCGGGGAAGCGACCGGCGCGATCACGCTCCAACCAGTACTGAGCGTCGAACCGGGTGCACAGCTTCGCAACATTGTCGCGGATGGCGAGCTGCTCAGGGGTGAAGGAGAAGTCCATCAAGCGAGCCAACAGCGTCACACCGCGCCGCGCAAGCTCGGCGATCTCGTCGTCGGAGTAGCCGGCCTCGCGCAGCACCTCCGCCGAGTGTTCGCCCAGGCGCGGGGCTGGCCGAGGCAGTCCGGGCTCGGACTCCGACCAGTGCGTCGGCGTGCGAGGTGCGAGCAGCCTGCCTTCGCTGGGGTGATTCTCGGTCGCGAAGAACCCGCTCGCGGCCAGGTGCGGGTCGTGGACCACGTCCTCGATCGAGTTCATGGCAGAGACCGGGATGTCGGCCTTCTCGAGCAGCGCCGTCCATTCGGCCGTCGTGCGCGTTTTCATCAGGTCGGCCAACGCATCGTAGATCTCCGCGATGTGGCGAGCGCGGTTGCCCTGGGTGGAATAGCGGGAGTCGGCCATCAGCTCGGGCCGCCCGATGGCGTCGAAGAAGCTCTTCCATTGCTTGTCGTTGTACACGAGCACGCAGATGAACCCGTCCCGGGTCGCGTACGGGCGGCGCGCCAACAATCGCGCGTAGCCGGGGTCTGCGATGGGCGGATCGTAGGTCAGGCCGGCGGAGTGATCGCCCAGGACGAAGTGTGCGACGCTTTCGAACATCGGCACCTCCACTGCTTGTCCCCGGCCCGTGCGCTCCCGGTGGAACAGTGCACTGGTCACCGCGTAGACCGCGTGCAACCCAGTGAGCCGATCAGCGAGGTTCACCGGCGCGTAGCGTGGTGCTTCGGCGCCGTTGCGCGACGCCAGCCATGGGACGCCAGAGGCGCCTTGGATCAAGTCATCGTAGGCGGCTTTCGCCGCGTAGGGGCCACGCTGAGAGTAGCCATACGCCCCCACGTAGAGAATGCGCGGGTTCACCTCGCGAACGGCCTCGTAGGATAGTCCCAGGCGCGCCATCGCCTGCGGCCGGACGTTGTAGATGAGCACGTCCGTGGCGGGCACCAATCGCATCAGCGCTTCGCGCCCCTCGGGCCGCTTCAGGTCCAGAACGATTCCCCGCTTGCCGCGATTGAGATTCAGGAACATGTAGCCCATGCCGGGGCTGCGCATGGGCCCGGCATGGCGCATGTTGTCGCCCTCATGGGGCTCGACTTTGATCACGTCCGCGCCCAGTTCGGCGAGGATCTGGGTCGCGAACGGACCCATCACGACCGTGGTGAGGTCGATGACCTTCACCCCGGCTAGAGGACCTGGCATGTGGAGTTCGAGTCTGTGTGCGCGTGCGTTGCGCACGAGTTTACCTCAGGCGAGCCGCCTGCTATCGACTCTGTCCCTCGCCTGGGAAGCGGCAGCCGTGTAGCCCGGATGCAGCGGTAGCGTAATCCGGGGAGCGTCGTGGATCACGCTTCCCTCTATGCCGGCTAGCACCGCGGTGGGCTAGGCGGATTCCAGGAGCGCGGTGTGCAGTGCCTCGCTTTGCGGTGAAGGCTTGATTCCGAGTGTCACCGAAAGCGTCTGGCGCATACGGCGATACACGGACAGCGCTTCGGCGCGTCTTCCCATGCGTTGATGGCACCGCATCAAGCCTTGATAGAAAGATTCCGTGAGCTCGTCTGCGTCGAGGCCGCGCAGGTACAGGGCGATGGCCTGCTGCCACTCACCGGCTTGTTCCAGGCGCTCGCCCGCGACTCCGACGAGATGGACGAACTTGGCGCGCAGCCGCTCGCGCATGGGCGGCCGACCAGGGTTCCTCGCTGTCGCCTGGCAACAGGCAGCCCTGGTACAGGGCAAGCGCCCGCTCAACGCGAGCGCGCGCTTCCCCGTTCGCTGGCCCGAGCGTTTCGTTGGCCAGGCGCTCGAAAGCGAGCGCATCGACCCACACGAGCACGAGGGTTCAAGCTGACTCGACCCTCCTTTAGCTGGATTGCGTCGGAATTGCCGAGCGCCTTGCGCAGGCGGTGCATCGCCACACCGAAGGCATCGCGCGCGGCATCGCCTTCCGTGTCCGGCCAGAGAGCATCGATGAGCTGGAAGTCGGCTACCTCACGCCCGCCGAGGCAAATGAGAGCTTTCAGCAGCGCTAGCATTTTGCGCGGTGCCTTGGCTGAGAACTCCGCCCTGTTCCCTTCTAGCTCGACCTCGAAGCGCCCCAGCGTGCGGATCTTGATCGGCCAGGGCCAGGCCTCGATGTCCGGCGAGGGTGGGCGCAGGGCAAATTTGCGGATCAGACCTCTCACGTACTCAACCTCGATGCCAGCACGCAGCGCCTCTGCGAACAACGTCAGGGAGCACACGTGGCAACCAGCGGAAGTTATATGTCCAGCCAGCCTCACGCGCGAAACAGAGCGCTTCTCGCACCGTCGCGCGAGACCGGGCTCGCTTGTCCCTCGAGGCAGGGCCTGGTAGGCCTCGAACAGCAAGACCTCGCTATGGTAGGAGGAAAAACAGGTGCGTGCGCTGAGGGAATCGACCGTCGTGATACACCGTTGCGCCTCATCGACTCGCCCACACTCCAGGAGGATGAAAGCGAGCGGTACGCGATACGCAACTTGCAGCCACCGCAGGCCTATCTCGTCCACGACGCGCACAGCCTCGCGCCCGTGTTCCATGGCGCTGTTTTCATCGCCACGGCGCTGCATCGCGACCATGGAGCTCGGAATAGTGCGTATGCGCTACATCCACCCTCCGACCCGAGCGCAGCAGCTTCGGCATCTCTCCCGCGATCCGCTCGGCGCGATCCAAGTCGTCCAAGCGCACAACAACTCGCAACGGCCCACATCGAGGCGAGGCAACGCGTGGCGGGCAAGCCCTCCTGCTCGCTGATTGCATTGGCGTGCTCGAAGCGCTTCGAGCGCCTCGTGGCAGGCACCTATCACAATAGCGATAGTAGCCGACGCGTGTCCACCATACTGCGGCGCGTGCGGGGCTCACTGCTCCCTGGTCGACAAAACCTTGGAGTTCTGCGATCACCTCCCGGCCTGGGTGTCATGTCAGAGCTCGCCGTGCAGTACGCAGAGGACCACGGCCCCGGCCTTTACGCGCTCGTTCGGATCGATCGGGGTGTGCAAAAGCCTCGATGACATCGCCGCAGCGACAGACCTAAGCATCGGGTTCTGTGGCTGGCCGTAGATGATGGCACCGCACAGGCTCGAATAGGCATGCAAGCTTGGCCTCCGGCGACGGAAACGCCACTTCCTCCTGCAAGAAGGGGCACGAGAGCTTCGACGCACCTCTCGATGCTTTGGAGGTCAGAAAACCCAAAGAAGTAGGTCTCGACCGCGCTGGCAGCAGCCAAGATCTGCCCCATCCTTTCGTTCGTTGCTGCGAAGCCACTCGACGCCCGCTCCAGCAATGCACGGGCTTGCGCTTGATCGATATTGATCAGCGAGGTGCCGACCCAATAGGTAAGCCACGGGTGCTGCGCGACGAGTTCGTCGGGCAGCAGCCCAACCCAGTCTCGCAGCGTTTGACCGCGTCCCTGTTTGAGAAGCTTCGGTGCTTGCTCAACGATGACACGAGCGGCCGCGTCCCGAATCACGGGCTTCGACATAAAGTTGAATCGCGCTTTCGGGATCCGAGCCTTCCTCGAGCAGCTCCGCCGCGTGCCGCGCAATCTCGGCGAGCTTGTTTTCGGTGTAGGTCTCTCGCGCCCGATGCTTGAGAAACGCCCTGAACAGCGCGTGGAACTGATAGGTGTAAGTCCTCCGTTCCGGCTCCTCCCCCTCCAGGAGTCCGTCCCGGGCCTGCTTCGGAAGGGGGGCCGGGGAGGGCGATGGAGTCGGGGCGGTCTTGCGCCGATCGGTGAAGAGATGACGCCGGTACAGGTGCTCGAGAAGCTTGCCGGCGTTGGGGCTCGCCGTCAGTCGGTCGGCAGTCTGCACGGTCATCCGGGGGAGCAGCGCCAGATGCAGCAAGACGTGTTGATTCTCCAACGAAGCTTTTTCGAAGATCTGGTCGGCGAAGTAGTTGAAGACCTCCTGCATCGAATCGGATTGCCCAATGTCCTCGGCTGCAACCCCCCGTCTGAGCTGCTCGATCAGCAGGGTGAGCCCGGCTGCCCAACCGCCAGATTGTGCATGTAGCTTCTCCACGGTGGCGTCGTCGACTTCCTGATGCAGCCGTACCATCCCCTGCGTCTCCTCGACGGTGAGCTTCATCTGCTCGAAGTCGACGAGCGCGAGGGTCTGGTTGGCCGAGTAGCGGCTATAGGCCGCTGGGGCGTCTACGCGGCTGATGACCGTAACTTGCACGCCATCGGGATCTCCCCGAATGCCTCGGCCGAGCGCCGGATGCAGCGGCGAGTCTTCTGGCAGCTCCTGGAAGTTGTCGAAGACCACCGCTGATGGTCGCGGAAGGCGGCTCAGAAGCTCGCGGAAGTAGCGGCGGGCGAAGCCGGGAACATCGAGCAGATATTCCGGCGTCAACAACGGAAGGGCCGAGCGCTTGTTCGCGCTGGGCAGCGAACTGGCGGCGAGCCCGAGGTAGTAGAAGAAGGTGGCGGAATCGGAATCGCCAGAATCGACCTGGTACCAGATACCTGGCAGTTTGCGGGACTCGAGGTAGCTGGCGACCAGCGTTGTCTTGCCCGCGCCCGGGGGAGCCGCAACCCAGATCAGCGGATGCCGGCGCGCTTCGTCGAGCAGCCGGAACAGGCGGTTGCGCGGCAAGGCGTCATACAGACGAGGGCGGCTCAGCTTCGCGAGCGGCGCGCTGCGTCTCGCCATGAATCAACCCTCCCCCAGGTTAATTCGAGCGGCATAGGGCGAGTGCACCGGTGGCTCTGGCGGCCCGCCATTGCTTCTCCTCCGCAATTCTACTTCCCTGTACCGAACTCGGGAGCAGTACGCCCAGCGCAAGCTGCATCAGGAAAAAAGGACCCCGCCGCGGGGGGCGGGGCTTGACCGGGAGAGTTCTGATATCGGATCTGCTCTGATCGCGCAGGTAAGGCCTGGACTATTTCTCGAGGGTCCCCATCGAATCCACCTCAAAGTCGCCGTTCGGCAGCGCGTGACCCCACCAGTGTCCTCCGCCAGAGAGTCCGGAAAAGCGACCTGTCCCGGATGCCGATACGACGTACCAGCCGCCGGCGCAATGCGCAATACGGCTTGCCGTCTGATCCGTTCAAGGTGTAGCAATCCCCGGCCCACCCGACCTTGTAGGTGTCGCCGTCCTTTTCGTTCACGTCGAACCCGGTGATGTGACCATGGCCTTGCGTAAAGTCGGCGTATCCGCCGCCCGTGTTGTTGACACCGTCGAACAGATTGCCGCCCTTGGTTTGTTTGAAGGTCGAGTGAAAACTAGTGAAAAACACCATCCGTCCAGTGTTCTTGTCGTCAAGCACCAGTTCGAACTTGTCCCCCTTGTTGACCTTCGACAACGCGATCTGCATCTGCTCGCCGGCCGAGACAGCGAATGGGGTTGCGATGGAACAGGCCAGTGCACTGATCCCCAACAGGCCGGCCAGGTGTGGTTTGCGAGTTTTCATCATTGTCTCCTTGACTCCGTCATCGTGGAACGTGGTGGGTACAGATTGAACACCCACCGCAGCGCTTCGGAACCCCATCAACTGGGTTCGTTACCCCCCGATCGGGAAAGCCGGGCCGGCGCGCGCCGCGGAGTTGTCAGCAGAAAGGCCGACAGCTCTTGAGCGCTGGCGAAAGCCTTCGATTCGCCAGTGCGCACGTTCTCGGCCAGGCCCGCGATGCGCGAGCCGGCTTGGCGGTAGATCCGAACGACATACACCCTCGCCTCCCGCATGACGCAATCTCCCGAACGGCGAGAGCCAGAGTACGCCCCGAGGCATTACCGATGACTTACAAATTCCGAATCGGGGCATTCTGAGCAGGAGGGGGACTAGGGTTGGCGCAGCGGCCGCACGGGACCCGCGAGATAATTCGGCCAGCGCGCGAACGCCATTCGGTCGCGCTCAACCCACCAGGAGGAACGCCATGGCCTATGCAGACTACAAGATGCTCAAACTGAATCGCCTGGAGCCCGGCATCCTGGAGATCGTCATGGGCCAGGAAGGCAAGCTCAGCGTGGCCGATGCGCAGACGCATCGGGAGCTGGCGGAGATCTGGCGCGATGTCGATGCCGATCCCGACACGTCGGTGGCGATCATCCGGGGCGTGGGCAAGGGCTTCTCGGGCGGCGGCAGCCTCGACTTGGTGGAGACCATGACGCAGGATTTCGACACGCGCGCACGCGTGTGGCGCGAAGCGCGCGACCTCGTCTACAACCTCATCAACTGCTCCAAGATCATCGTTTCCGCCATGCACGGTCCGGCGGTGGGCGCGGGGCTGGTGACGGGGCTGCTGGCGGATATCTCCATCGCGGCCCGCAACGCGCGGATCATCGATGGCCACACGCGCCTCGGTGTGGCGGCGGGAGACCATGCCGCCATCGTATGGCCACTGCTGTGCGGTATGGCCAAAGCCAAGTACTACTTATTGCTGTGCGACGAGGTCAGCGGCGAGGAAGCCGAGCGCATCGGCCTGGTCTCGCTATGCGTCGAAGAAACCGAACTGAGGGACAAGGCTCTGGAGGTGGCTCGGCGGCTCGCGCGCGGATCGCAGTCGGCGCTGCGCTGGACCAAGTACAGCCTCAACAATTGGCTGCGGATGGCAGGTCCGACGTTCGACGCCTCTCTGGCGCTCGAGATGCTCGGGTTCTCGGGCCCGGACGTGCGCGAGGGCGTGGCTTCGCTGCGCGAGAAGCGTAGCCCGAACTTTCGTCCGTCGTGTCCCTTTTGACTTGTAGCCCGGATGGAGCGAAGCGTAATCCAGGTGACTACCGCCCCGGATTGCGCGTTGCGTTGCATCCGGGCTACGCCGAGAACTCGCGCAGCACTTTGCCAGACCGGTCGCTGCCGGCGATCGGGCCTCGCTCGTCCACCACGCGCACGCCGTTGACCCACACTCCGTGCAGGCCGACCGCGGGTGTGTCGACACGGCTGGCGCCTCCGGGTAGATCCCACATCCGTCGCTTCTCGCCGCGGCCCACTTTGCGCGGATCGAACAGAACGAGATCGGCCCAGGCGCCCGGTGTGAGGCGTCCGCGATCTTTGATCCGGTAGGCGTCTGCCGCGCGGCTGGTCACTGACTGGACCGCTTGCTCCAGCGTCAGGTCACCGCGCTCGCGCACCCAGTGCCCGAACAGGTGCAGGCCGAATCCCGCGTCGCACAGAAAAGCGAGATGGGCGCCGGCGTCGGACAGCGTGATCGCGGCGTGCGGATGTCGCAGCAGTCCGCGCACTGCGTCCTCGTCGGTGTTGAACAGCTTGCAGTCCACCAGCGCGTCCAGCTCTCCGTCGAGCCCGAAGTCGAAAAACCAGTCGAATGGGTCCTTGCCTTCGCCCCGCGCCAGCTCGGCGACGTTGCGGCCGACGAGCCCGCGATGCCGTGGCTCGCCCACTTCCATGATCGTCATGTGCTCCAGACTGTGATAGGAGAATCGATTCGGCACGGTCCTGCTGCGAGCCTCCGCTTTCACCGCGTCGCGGAATCCCCGGTCGGCCAGCACGCGTTGAAACTGCCCGGAGCCCTCGGCCTCGATCGCCGGCCGCCAGGCGAGCAGCGCCTCCAGCGGGTAGGGGTGGCGTAGCGTGAACTCCATGCCCAGCGGGAAGCAGCCGACCTGACCCCACAGCTCGCGGCCGCGGCTGCGCGCAGCACCGATCTCCTCGAACTCGCTGAACACGCGCGACGGGTCGTTGGGATCGACGAACATGGCGGCGATCATCACCGGCCGGCCGTTGCGGGCGGAGACTTGCTCCAGCCATGGCACAGTGGTGGTCATGCCCTTGGTGAGCATGAACACGCCTTTGCCGACTTCCCCGAGCGCGCCGGTGAGCTCCAGCAGCTCGTGCTCGTCGGCGAGCCGGGACGGCATCGGAATACCGCTCTCGCCGTTGTGCTGCTCCAGCGTCGAGGTGGCGAAGCCGACCGCGCCGGCGCGCAATGCGTCTGCGACGAGCCGCTTCATCTCGGCTACCTCGGCCTTAGTGGCAGCGCGCTTGGAAGCTTCCTGACCCAGCACATAGGTCCGTACCGAAGAGTGACCGACGAACGAAGCCACGTTAGGCACCACGCCTTTGCGCTCGAGCAGTTCGAGATATTGAGGGTAGCTTTCGAAGCTCCAATCCACGCCCGCGCGCAGCGCCTCCAGCGGCATGCCTTCGACGTGGGTCAGGTTGCGCAGGGTCTGGTCGCGATCCTTCTCCCGACAAGGCGCGATGGTGAACCCGCAGTTGCCGATCACAACGCTGGTCACGCCCAGCGCCACGGACGGGGTGGCGAAGCGGTCCCACAGGAGCTGCGCGTCGAAGTGCGTGTGCAGATCGATGATCCCGGGCGCCAACACCAGGCCATCGGCATCGATGCGGGTGCGCGCCAGACCGACATCGTCTCCGACTGCGGCGATGCGGCCGTCTTTCACTGCCAACCTGCCGGGCCGGGCCGGTGTTCCGAGCCCGTCGATCAGGATCGCGTTTTCAATCACCAGGTCGTGCACTTCTCTTCCTCCTCCGCTCGCGGTTGTCGTGTCGCGAACGAAAGGATACTACCCGTTACCGGCGCCGGATCGGCGTGCTAGCATCCTGCGCCAAGGGAAGAACGCGCGTGTGAGCATCGTCAGAGCTTCCCTGAGGAGATCGACATGAACATCGGTATTGCAGGAACCGGCCGGATGGGCAGCGCGATCGCGCAGCGCCTCATCGAGTGCGGACACTCGGTGAACGTGTGGAATCGAACGCTGGAAAAAGCGAAAGCGGCACAAGCCGCAGGCGCGCAAGTTGCAGCCACGCCAGCCGAACTGGCGCAGCGTTCGGAGGTGGTGATCACGATTCTCACCAACGCAGCAGCGATCGAAGCCGTGTATCACGGCCCTCAGGGGCTGCTGTCGGGCGAGATGAAGAGCAAGCTGTTCATCGAGATGAGCACCGTGCGTCCGGATACCGAGCGGGCGCTCGCGGCAAAGATCGCGGCAAAGGGCGCGCAGATGGTGGAGTGCCCGGTTGGCGGCACGGTCGGCCCAGCGAGGGAGGGTAAGCTGCTCGGACTGGTCGGAGCGGACGATGCGGCATTCGAGCGCGCCAAGCCGCTCCTCGGTCAGATGTGTCGCCGCGTCGAGCGCTGTGGCCCGATTGGTGCAGGCGCCACCTTGAAACTCGCAGTCAACTTGCCGCTGATCGTATTCTGGGAAGCTTTCGGCGAGGCCATGGCGCTGGCGCGGCCGCTCGGTTTGGACTCCGCTCGTTTGGTCGACCTCTTCACCGAGACCGCCGGTGGAACGAACGTGCTGAAGAACCGCGCCGCGTTGGTGGCGAAGGCGCTTGCCGGAGAGGACACCGGACCCGCGACCTTCGACCTCGACTCGATGCGCAAGGACCTTCGCACGATGCTCGAGGAGGCGCGCTCGCGCGGTTTCGAGCTACCCGCCGCCGCGAGCGTGCTCGCGGCATTGGATCAGGCAAGCGCCGCCGGCCAGGGCGGGATCGACGGCGTGCGGATCCCCGCGTATGTCGTGACGCGCAGCGGCGTCAGCTAGCACCGACTCGCGCCATCGCCCACCCATGCCCACCCTATCTGTCCCGGGAAGCGATCTGCACTACGACGTCGTCAATCTGACCCTGCCGTGGATCGCGGAGCCACAGACCATTCTGTTCCATCATGGCCTAGGCGCGAGCAGCAAAACCTGGGCGGCGTGGGTGCCCGTTCTTGCCGATCGATATCGACTCGTACGATTCGACATGCGCGGCCACGGCCGCTCGGCGCACCCCGAACCCGGGGCTGCGCTCTCGCTGGACATGCTGGCGGACGATCTGTTCGCGGTTGCGGACGCCGCCGGCGCGCAGCGCTTTCACCTGGTGGGCGAGTCGATCGGCGGCACCATCGCACTGCTCGCGGCGATCCGTCGGGGCGAGCGCATCCAGACGCTGACGGTGAGCAACGGCGCCCATCTCGGCGGCTCGATCCAGAGCACGCAAGACTGGCAAGAGATCATCGCGGCACGCGGGATGTCGGGCTGGTCGGCTCACATGATGCCCAAGCGCTTTTTCGAGGGTGCCATATCCGAGGAGATGTGGAACTGGTATGAGCGCGAACAGGCGGGCGCGAACGCCGATTTCGTGCTGCGGGCGGTGCGGTTGCTGGTCGGCGCCGATCTTTCACCCGATCTGGGACGCGTGCGCATGCCGGTGCTCCTTTTGCATGGCGATTCCAGCCCGTTCATCGCGCCGGCCGTGCTGGCCGACCTCAAGTCCAAGCTCGCGGATGCGCGGCTGCAGGTGTTCGCGCACGCGCGGCATGGCCTGCCGTTCTCCCACGCCAAGGAGTGTGCGCAGACGCTGCGCCGCTTTCTCGAGGAAGTCGGCAAAGCGCCGTAGTCTATCGACCGTGGAGTGGCGCGCTCGGCTCGTTCCGCCGGTGGACGATGTGATGCGACAGGTGCGCGTAGTCAGTCGCGGCGAACGCCATTACTCCGTTCTGGAGACCTGTAGTCACCTTGCGGCCCCGGCAGACATCGCGGCAGCGCTTCGTAGCCGTCCTTCAGCAGTGCGTCGACATCTGACGGCCTGCCTTCCTCCCGGGCGAGTCCCTCGACGTAGTCGCGCAGCAGTTCGAGCTCCTCGCTTCCTGCCCAGCCCTGCGCTGGGATACCTAACACCTGCAAGAACATTGGTGGTGGCATGGGCGATTTCACGCGCTGGTCGAGTGGCGTGCGCCAAGCCGAAAGCCGCACCAACATGCGCGGCGCACACTGGCGCAAGTTCTCCTCGACCTGGGTCGCCTCGCCCCAGAGGAAATTCGGCGGGAATTGCTCGTGGGTGAGATGACACGTCGCACAGTAATGAAAGAAAGGTTGCAAGCCAGGCTTGGCGAGAGCGCTTGCGCTTGCCTCGGGAGTATCCAGCGTCGGTGGCGGCATATGGGTGCTGTCGACGCAGCACCATGACCGCTCGGCCCATCCGAGCTCCGAGACGAGCGCACGCATGAGATTCGCGCGTGCGAGTGGCGCGTTGTCGAACAGCTCAGGCTGCTTCGCAAGCAAGCGATCGAGGGCTTGGCGAACGAGGGCGAAATCATCGACGACAACGACCTCGACGCGCGCTTCAATCGGTCTCGCGCTATTCTCATCTGCTGTTCCCGCGTCCCAGCGGATGTGGACACTCTCGAGCGCTCGACCATCGGGGAGCCGCGCTGCGAGTCCCTTCTTCTTCGGGATCGCGTGCAGTATGTACTCCGAGCCGACCCGTTGCGCCGCTTCGCCGTCGAATGGCACGTCTCTCACCTGACCCGCGGTACCGAGGTTGAGCCAGTCGATACGGCCACTGCCCATTTTGTCGAAGCGAGCTGCGAGGTCCGCACCGTGGGCCGCGGGCGCATCACTTGCGCATTGCAGCTTAAACCCTCTTGTGTGCAGCGGGTCTCGCACGGCGGCGCACTGCGCTCGATACACGGCGCGGCTTGCGCCCTCCGGCCGCCCTTGTCGCACTAAGTGAGCGTCCAACGCGCGAAAATCGTCGGTCGCGAAAAACGTCGCCCATCCGGCAATGAAACGACGGGTGTCCATGGCGCCTGCGAAGTGCCAGATCTCCCGCGCCGACCTGGGGTTTAGCGGATCCAACTCCGCCGGCACATGGGCTGCAGCGATCCAGTTCAAGGGCGTCTCCCCCGAGCCTCCGCCTCCATAAGACGAGATGGTCCCGCCGAACGGGTTGCGATCCGGGAGCGCCGATTGCGCCACGCTCAATCCCTGCGGCCAGGTCTGCCGCCATATTCTGCCGAAGGTCGAAACGAAATCGCTCTGATAGCTCGGCGCGGCCGACTCGAAGTCCTGCTCACTAGAAAGACCGTACTGCAGCACAGCCCTGAACGCGGCGGCCCTGCAGCGCTGCGACTGGGAGCGGTTCTGCGCGTCTTCGCACCCCCGCCGCCACAAGCTCTGCAGCGTGACCAGGGCATTGGCTCGAACCGTGGCCTTGTCGATGTCGTCGGGAAAATCGGTATTCGCTTGTGCGGACAGGTCGAAGTCGCCTCGCTGCGAGTGGAGCAATCGCGCTACCCGTCCGTTGCCATTGGTCTCGCTCCAAATCGCCTTGGAGAATATGGGCGCGTGGTTCTGGTGGCAGGAAATGCAGATCGCCCGGTTGGCGTAGAAGACTCTCGGCTGACTACCGGGGCGATAATCCTTCACCAATTGAAACTCAAAGCGCCCGGCTGCGTCGTTGTAACTGATGATCTCGAGCACGCCGGTCTTCTCGACGTAGGCGACGTAGAGCCGGTCCTTGAGCAGCATGCCAGCGTCACGCTCATCGGTCGCCGGCTCCCCCGTGACGGCAAAGACGATGCGCGGATACTTAAAAAAGTCGGGTGCAGCCGCAGTGCGCTGCAACGAGCGCCCCATCGGAATCATCACGACGCGAGTCCCGCCGTTGTACTCTTGTTGTGCGAGGCGCTCCCGAATGCGGTCGATCAACGCAGAGAAAGGAAACGGTACGCGGTAGGTTTCGGTATTTTCTGTGCGTTCTGATACGAGATAATCGAACAGAGAGCGGCCCACCGAGGGTAGGTCGGATCCGGGCGCAGTCGGGTCCACAGCCCAGGAGGAATAGTCGACGGCTGTGATGTGATACGTGTCTGCGCCGCCCCGAACAACGTTCGATGCGGGGTTCGTCTCGGCCGCATAGTCAAGTCCGATGGCGCAAGCTGCGGCCAAGGAAACGAGGCCTGAATAGGCAACGGCGCGATACCTTCACGTCATTGCAGCGCGGCTTGTACGCCTCAGAACCAACCGAACGTCCGCAGGGCGCCGGCTGCCAGGCTCGCGAGAAGCAACAGCACCGCACCCACCAACGCGGCCCACCAGCGGAATGCCGCGTGCGGATGCTTCGGCGACGACGAAAGCGGCTTCATACTGCCTCCACATATACTTACCCCCGTTAGCGTGCGGCAGAAAGGAGACCGGGAACTTGCGGTAGATCAAATGATGGCGCTGCTCGGCCGCCAGCTTGGGTTCCCCGAACGCCAGGGCCTGGGCCGCTTTCGGAAAAGGTGATCGTCCGTGCTGGGTCGGACGCTCCCCGTCCGCCTGGCCTCGCACCCAGCCTCCGCATCTGCTCAGGCGCTTAGCGGCCAATTACCGGTCCTTCGTTCTCACTCGGGAAATTTCCTGATAGTCGACGTTCACCGGCCCGATTGACCAGGGCGTCATCGGCGGCGGCCGATCCACCGCGCTACGCTTCGTCGGTACGAGCGGTACTCCTCCCCGAACAGTTGTTCGAGCGCCTGTTCCTCGGGGATGATCTGCACGATGGTGATGACGATCACGAACAGTGGCGGGATGACCCAGGGACTCGCGCTGCCGAGCCAGATCGCCCACCCGATCAGCAGCAGCACCAATCCCAGATACATCGGATTGCGGCTGACGCAAAAAATGCCGTCCGTCACGAGGCGCGAAGCCTTGCGCGGATCCATGGGGTTGACGGTCGTTCCCACCTGACGAAAACGCGCGAACGCAGCCACCGCGATGGCGATCCCGACTGCACCCGCAAGCGCGCCGAGTCGGTTCCATGGCAGGGCGATCCAGTGACCGAGCGGCATCCAGTGATGCAGTGCCCACATGAGCATGGCCGCGAGCAGCATCAGGATCGGTGGTGGAATGCGAGGCTGCATGGGCTCGACTCTAGGCTCCTTGAGACATTGCCGCAACAAGAGGCGTTAGGTTGTGGTGGCCCGAGATGCTGTGTTACGGTTGGATTTGTCCTGATCGGGAGAGCGTGATTTGACTTCGGTTCTCGCGCATGACTTAGGCCTCGAGGGCAAAGTTGCCATAGTCACGGGCGGCGGCGCTGCAGGAGACGGCATCGGCAATGGTCGAGCGGCTGCCATACTGCTTGCCCGTGCCGGTGCGCGCGTTCTGGTGGTGGACCGGCAACTCGACCTTGCGCGGCGGACGGTCGAGATGATCGCGGAGGAAGGTGGCGATGCTGCGGCCTGCACCGCAGACGTGACCGAGGACGCTCAGTGTCGAGCGATGGTCGAAACTGCGCTCACGCAGTTCGGCCGGCTCGACTTGCTGGACAACAACGTGGGCATCGCCAGCAAAGGTAGCGTGGTCGACGAAGATCCGCAGCTCTGGCGCCGAGTCATGCAGGTCAACGTAGACAGCATGTTCCTCACCTCCAAGCACGCGATTCCAGCCATGATCAAGACGACTGGGGCCGGAGCGATCGTCAACGTCGCGTCGATCGCCGCGCTGCGGCCGCGCGGGATGACGGCATACTCCACTTCCAAGGGCGCGGTCATCGCGTTGACCAGAGCGATGGCAGTGGACCACGGCCCCCAAGGAATCCGGGTCAACTGTGTCGCGCCGGGCCCCGTCTACACCCCGATGGTGGCGGCCGAGGGCATGAGCCCCGCTGCACGCGAGCGGCGTCGCCAAGCGTCAGTGCTCGGGATGGAGGGGACCGGGTGGGATGTGGGCTATGCCGTTCGCTTTCTGCTGTCCGATCACGCCCGCTTTATCACGGGACAAACTCTCGTCGTCGACGGCGGCGCAACCCTGGTTAGTCGACCACGAGCCACCGATTCACAGTAGTTCGCGTTCCGAGCCGGCTACTGCGCCGAGCAGGCGAAACTCTCCTCGAACCCGGCGCAGAGTCGAAGGGTGCCTCAATTGCTCGGGTGCGACAGGCTCTCGACGAGCGATCCCCTCGCTCACAACTTCTTGCCGAGATCGTTGATGCCGTCGCCGATGCCCTGGAACCACTTCCCGACCTGCTCGGCGCTGGTCTGCACGCCTTTCCCGGCCTTCTTGATCGCGTCCACACTCGCCTGCGCGCCCTCCTGCAGCGTGTTGCCGGACCATTTCGCCGCGCCCTCCAGTGCCGCACCCGCCTTCTTCAGAGCGGCGCTCGAATCTTTGCCCGCTTTCTGACTCTGCGGCCGCGGTCTGGTGCCAGGCGCTGGCCAGTGCATGGTCCACCTTCGCGAAGGTCTTCTTCAGCTCATCGTCGGACTTCACCGTGCCCGCTTTGACCGATTTCCCGAGCTTGTCCAGCTCGGCCCCCGCCTTCGTTACGCCGCTCTTGGTATCCTTGGCAACCTTGTTGGCCTGCTTCTTCACGTACGCGGACGCCTTGTCGATGTCCTTGCCGGCTTTCTTCATGTCGCCCTTTAGAAACGCCTCGTGGGCGGCCGCCATGCTCTTGTCAGGCTCTCCTGAGAAGTCGCTGGGGGACGTTTCCGCGTGGCTCGCGACGCTGGCCGCCAGCAGAGCCGCCAGGGCAAAGATCCGCAGAGGTGTGGATGCGATAGGGTTCATGTGGATTTCCTTTCTGAGTGGATGTTAGGGTGTGGCGATCTTCCAAACCCCGTTGTAGGGCCGCTTCCAGCGCGGATCTCTTGCCGTTTCAAGCCAACTCTTCACGTCCGCACTGAACTCCTCGACCGACATACCCGTGAGCGTCGCCACGGCCGCCCTGGTGTCAAAAAGGCGGGCGGCCCGCGTTGAGCGGCCCGCCGTTAAGGTCATTACTATTAGTGTCCGGGGCCTTTGCTTGCCGCCTCTGCCTCGGCCATCCGTTTCGCCATCTCCGCCTTGAGTGCGTCAAGATTGAAACTCGCGCCCCGCTGCATCGGCGGGTAATCGAGGAAGGTCTGGATTTCCTTGGCCATCATCTGCTGGACGTCATGCACGCGGGAGTATAGCGGTAGAGGTGTCGGCCGACTACTGCCCTTTTAGGGAAGGTGGCCACGCACGGGCTTTGCAGCGGCCGTTGCGGAGCCTGGAAGATTTCCTCTTTACTGCGTGGGGTAGGCGGCGATGTTTACGTCAATGCGCGGCTATTATGTATGGATTCGCCCCGCAGGAAGTCGCGCGTATGTTCATCATCTGCTGAGCCTGCCGCATGTCACCAATGAAGACCGCGAGACGCTCTCGCAGGCGCTTGCCCGCTGCGAGGTCGGACTGAATTTGGCCGACGCCCTTCGCTATGCCAGGGGTTGTGCGATGGCGGTAGCTGTATTGACCATGAAAATCCAGCACCGTAAGCGGGATTTTCATGGTAGCGAAATGACTTCGAGGCCGTCAAACAGGATGTTTAACCGTACCATGCTGCCTTGTGCGCCGCAACGCGGGCTTCACTAAGGCTTATCAGGGCCTGCGCAAGCGCTAGACGATCTGCTCGTCGCCAGCCCGCTCGCGCAAGTTCGGATGGTTCTCGAGCGCTGTCAGGAAGCCCAGGCGGGGCAGGGGAAACAAGTTGGGACGCGCATCATGCGGCTTCCTGAGAGATCACGCGGCGGATGGCTTGGAGCACGTCGCCTCCAGGGTCCGTCTTCCGAAAGTAACCTGCGCAGCCCACCGCATGGACCTGCGCGCGTGCTCGGGATCGTCATGACCGGTGATGAAGATAGTCGGAGCCGCCTTGCCCGTGGCCGCGAGTTGCCTCTGCAACTCGAGTCCCGACGTCCCGGTCAACTGGATGTCGAGCAGCAGGCAGTCGAACTGAGGATGCTTCGTGTCCGCGAGGAAGGCTTCCGCGGACAAGTAGGTGATCGGCTGCATGCCGGCCGCACGCAACAAGCGCGCAAAGGACCGGCAAAGGTTCTCGTCGTCATCGACAACGGCCACGTAGACGTTGCCGGGTTTGTCGATCGGCATGACGCAGCAGGGTAGCAAGTGCCCCGCGGCGCGACTACGGCCCTTTGGGGAAGGTTGGCCGTGGCTGGCCTAAGACATTCCGCCTCGGGTAGTATGCCGCATCGAGCATCTACGCATGATCGCTGCGCTCCACCACTCGGTGCTCGCCATCGCACTCGTCACGCTGCTCGAGCTGGCGGTCATCGCGCGGATCCTGCTTCGGCCGCATCGCGACCCTGCCTCCCGAATCGCATGGATGGTGGTCGTTGGCGCGCTCCCTCTGTTGGGCATGCTCGCCTATCTGCTCCTTGGCGAGGTGAACATCGGCCGCCGCCGTGTGGAGCGGCGGCGCGGCGTTCGTGAGCGCATGCCGCCGATCCCGGATTCCGCCGCCGGGGGCGCGGCCGATATCGCAGCCGCCATTCCCGAGCGCTACCGGCATCTCTTTCAGCTCGGCCACTCGATCAGCGGGTTCCTTCCCATCGGCTGGCAACGCCGCGCACCTGCTGCCGAACTCCAACGCCGTGATCGATGCGATGGTGGACGACATCGATGCCGCAAAGGATCACGTGCATGTGCTGTTCTACATCTGGCTGCCGGACCACAACGGCTGCAAGGTCGTCGAGGCCTTGAAGCGCGCCGCTGCCCGCGGCGTGACCTGTCGGGCGATGGCCGATGACCTCGGTTCGCACACGATCATCCGCTCCGAGCATTGGCAAGCGATGCGCGCGGCGGGCGTGCGCGTGGCTGCGGGCCTGCCCATAGGCAACCCGCTGCTGCGGCCATTCGTAGGCCGCATCGATCTTCGGAACCATCGCAAGATCGTGGTCATCGACGATCGCATCACCTACTGCGGCAGCCAGAACTGTGCCGATCCCGAGTTCCTTGTGAAGGCGAAGTACGCCCCGTGGGTGGACGCCGTGATGCGCTTCGAGGGTCCGATCGCACGCCAGAACCAGTTCCTGTTCGCAGCCGACTGGATGACGTACGTGGATGAGAACCTCGACGAGCTCCTGAGCAAGCCACTGCCTTTGCCCGTGCCAGGAGGGGCGCCCGCGCAGGTCATCGGCACGGGTCCAACGGTGCGCTACTCGGCCATGCCCGAGTTGTTCGAAAGCCTGCTGTACGCGGCGCGGCGCGAGATCGTCGTCACTACTCCGTACTACGTGCCCGACGAGTCCCTGCAGAACGCGCTGTGCACGACCGCATACCGGGGCGTGGACACGACGATTGTCTTTCCCGCCAGGAACGACTCGTGGATCGTCGGAGCAGCCAGCCGCAGTTACTACGCGGACCTGCTCACCGCGGGCGTGAAGATCTACGAGTATGAGGGCGGGCTGCTGCACACGAAATCGCTGACGCTGGATGGCGAGATCACATTGATCGGCTCGGCGAACATGGACCGCCGCAGCTTCGAGCTCAACTACGAGAACAACATTCTGTTCCACGATCCCGCGCTCACGAGCGCCATGCGCGAACGCCAGCAGGACTACATCGCCCGATCGCACCCGGTCACTAAAGAGGCGGTCGCGGCCTGGCCCATGTCACGCCGGCTGTGGAACAACCTCATCGCCACCCTCGGGCCCGTGCTCTGAAGTCTTTGAGGTCCAGGCAAGCTACAGGCGTCACTTCGTCCGGTCGAAGTAGACTCCCACCAGGGGGAGAGTTGGGGTGAGGAGTATTCCCGAATCGGCCTGTTACAGTCCCCTAGATCTCTTTGGATAATAACCTATCCCGCAAATCTGTTCGGGCCTTATCACCCAGCGCAGCCCAGACCCGACGATTCACAAGAACGCGCCGTAACCGACAAAATCCCATCCGGGTAACATACGTCTATCTGGATGTTATTGTTCAACGGAAGGAGCCGCGATGGGCGCGTCGAAGAAAGGATTGCTGGGTAGCTTGGTGATGGCGCTCATTTTGGCATTCGAATGAGACTTACGCTGATCAAGGCGGGCAAACGATGAAGGTTGTGCGCTTGTATACCGGAGCCGACAACAAATCCCATTTCGAGGACTCGCAGATTCCGCTGAAAGACGGCGGGAAAACTGGCTTCGTGTCCGAACCGACCAAAGCCACCGGTGTGGTGTTTCGCGAGACCACCGGGGACTACGACTACGACTTTCACACCGCGCCGCGGCGGCAATACGTGGTGAATCTCGAGGGGGAGGTAGAAATCGAAGTGGGCGACGGAACCCGGCGCGTTCTTCGTACGGGGGACATTCTTCTTGCGGAGGATACAACCGGGCAAGGACACAAAAGCCGCGCGGTCGCCGGAAAACCACGGAAGTCGTTATTCATTACACTGGACTAGAGCAGAGAATTCCTTCACCGGCCGCCGTAACGGTAGCCAATACCTCGACACTGTCTGGCGAGCCAGGTCAGAACGAAGCGCACCGCGCGGCGAGCCTGATGTCACCGCCAAGGCCGGACTGCAGATATCCCGACGGGGGTCCGACACAGAAGCGGCCGAAGCGCGTGGTCATTTGCACAGCCCCGTCGACGAACTGATGCTCGGTGATGACTAGGGTGGGAGGCTGCCCGAGCGTGTCGCGAAACTTCTGCATGAGCTGAGCCTGCGATGGAGGCGGATTCAATGGCTCGCTAATAACCACAATCGGCTCCAGCGGAACTTCGACCACGGAGCTTCCCTCGCTCGCCGGCGTCAGGCACACGAGCATCGCGACTCCCAAAGCTTGCATGAACCGTTGCGACAAGCGCTTTGGACGTTGCAGGGGATGGGCGTTCGCCTTTGATGGCATTTGATTTGTCGTCGGTTGTTGCATCGTAACTAGTTCGATTGCGCTCCTTTCCTTCGTGAGGCACCGCAAGCGGATACCAGCCCGATGTGGAAAGACGCCACACCCGGCGCTGTTCACGAGATCCTCTTCGTTCACGGCGCAGGGGCGGTCAACGCTTACTGGTAGCTGCAGTTGCCGTTGTCGACGGCAATCTAGAGGAGCCAGGGGCCGGTCATACAACAACCGGTCGGCGGAGATCGCTGGTTCTGCTCAACCCGGGGTTGCAGCGCCTGAATCAGGCGCAGGTTCGAGGAAGGCAATGGTGGCAGTGGTATTGCTAGCCTTGTCCTCCAGGCTGCAACCCGGTGAGCACTGTGTACGTTACTCGCGCGGAGGATGCGAGTCCGTTCGGTAACACACATTCAGGACGGCCTTTTCGTCGCGGCCGAATAGACAAACGTGCGCTGGATTTTCTGCCTTTACTATAGATGGTGAAGCTAATTAAACACTTGTATCGTTCTATTGACACACTAAGTTAAGTAGCGCAGGGAGTTCAGATTACAACTCGACAGCCGGCGCAAAAGGCTACGGCAGCTCTATGCCGGCGCTCATCTCCTGCCTTAACGCTAAGGGCAGGATGCGGCCTATTCTGTTGAAAAACTCGATTTCTGCTGACGGTCCGAAAATTCTAGCCCTTATACTGCGCAAAGCCCGCGTCAACGTGGGGGGACCACAAGCCATCGCTGATATCCCACCATAAGGCCTCGTAATGCTTCTACGAGGGCCAATTGCATGGCATTTTGGATTGCGCAGAAGCACGACGATCGATAGCGGCTCGATGTGTTGCGTCAGTAAGCGCAGGAGTCTGTCGTCGCGCGGCAGGCAAGCACCGAACAAAAACGCGCCGAAGACCGCATGCAGGTGCAACCACTCGGTCAGCGCTGCGCACGCAAGCAACCCGATCATTAACGCGGCCAGTACTGTTGTGGAAAGGCCCTCTGACGACCCGTGCAAGCGCAGCAGGCGCGCGAAGATCGGTTTGAGGATGAAGAAGACGAGCGCAGCAAGCGCCACCGTGCCGACGACGGTTTTCAGAAACCCCACATAGCCTTCGCCGCTACCGATCATTGCAACCACGAACGCCAGCAGAATCCACGCGAATACGTCGACGACTGCGGCAGCACCGAGCGACAGCTGGCCAAAAGCGGTTTGCGACATCCTGCGATCCTTGAGGATGCGCGCCATCACCGGAAATGCCGTGATAGCAAGCGCTGCGGAGATGAACAATGCAAAAGGCCAAAATCCGACGCCGGGAGGAGCCA
>CAVPKE010000011.1:0-167764 GCA_963705615.1 uncultured beta proteobacterium
TCCTCAACTTCACACCGGTCCCGCGCTACAACTACCGCATCGGGCTGCCCTCCGGAGGGCAGTGGCGCGAGATCTTCAACAGCGACTCCGCTTATTACAGCGGGTCCAACGTCGGCAACATGGCGGTGGAAGCCGACGCGTTGCCCTGGATGGGGTTCCCCTACTCTGGCGCAGTCACACTGCCACCGCTCGCCGGCATCATCCTGGAACCCGCGCGCGGATGAGCGCCGCGAACAAGCTCGCGGTCCTGTTCGTCAGTTCCGAGGTCGCGCCGCTCATCAAAACCGGCGGGCTCGCCGACGTGGCGGGGTCGCTGCCCGCCGCACTCATGAACGCCGGCGTGGATGTGCGTGTGCTGGCGCCGGGCTACAAGCAGGTGATGGATGGGGTGAAGTCCAAGGGCCGCCTCACCTCCTTTCCAGCCCTGGGCGAGATGCCGGCGAGTCAGATCCTCGCCGGCAAGCTTCCCAGGGGTGTGCCGCTGATGATCGTGGATTGCCCACAGCTCTACCACCGCCCGGGCGGCCCGTACCAAGACAGCTCGGGCAACGACTGGCCCGACAACGCGGTCCGCTTCGGGCTCCTGTCGTATCTGGCCGCAGTGCTCGGCGGGCCTGCATCGCCGATCCACTGGCGCCCGCGCATCGTCCACTGCAACGACTGGCAAACGGGGCTCGCGCCGGCCTACATGCATTTCATGCCGGGTGAGAAGGCGCGGACGGTCATGACCATTCACAACCTTGCCTATCAGGGTGTCTTCCCGCCCACCACCGTCAGCCGGCTGGGGCTGCCGCCTTCTTCGTTCGCGCCGGGCGGCGTGGAGTACTACGGCAACATGTCGTTCCTCAAGGCCGGCCTGTACTACGCGGATCACATCACTACCGTCAGTCCCAACTACGCGCGCGAGATCCAGCTGGAGCCGCTGGGGATGGGAATGCAAGGATTGCTGGCGCACCGCGCGGGCGTGCTGACCGGTATTTTGAATGGCATCGATACGGACGCCTGGGACCCGGAGACCGATCCCTACATCCAGCGCTACTACAACGCCGTGCGCCTGCCGGCCAAGCAGGAAAACAAGCATGCACTGCAACAGCGCTTGGGCCTCGCTGCAGACGACCAGATTGCGCTGCTGGCGACGATCTCGCGCTTCACCCCGCAGAAGGGGCTGGATCTGTTGCTCGAGATTGCGCCAGATCTCATCCGCCTGCCTGCGCAGCTTGCGGTGCTCGGTACGGGCGATGCGTCGCTGCAGGAGGCTTTCCTGGCGCTGGCCCGCAAGAATGCCGGGCGCGTCGCCGTGCACGTCGGCTACGACGAGGGGCTGGCACATCAGATCGAGGCCGGGGCGGACATCTTCTTGATGCCGTCGCGTTTCGAGCCCTGCGGCCTGAACCAGATGTACAGCCAGCGCTACGGCACACCGCCCGTGGTGCACGACACAGGTGGCCTGCACGATTCGGTGGTGGACTGCCAGCCCGTGACCCTGGCAGACAAGACCGCGACCGGTTTCATGTTCGAACCCATGACCGCCGACGGCTTCCTGGTTGCGGTAGACCGCGCCGTGACCGCTTATTACGACAAGAAGATCTGGCGCCAGCTGCAGAAGAACGGCATGGTGCGGGACTTCAGCTGGGATGCCAGCGCGCAGCGCTACGTGCTGCTCTATGAATCATTGATCGCGGCATGACCCGCAGGGGCGGCCGGTTTCGGGTTTTGCGGGTAAAATAAGCCATCGATATCGGACGGAGGAGAAAAAATGATCGGCGATCGCATCGAAGTCAACATCGCGGGTGGCCTCGATATTCCGCTGCCGCGCATGGTCCACATCCGTCAGAAGTTCAAGACGGTCAAGGTCGACAACGTCGCCCAGACCGTGGCCGAGCAGTTCAAGCGTCCCGAAGTGCGCGCCAAGATCAAACCCGGCATGACCATCGCCGTGGGCTGCGGCAGCCGCGGGATCGCCAACATCGCCGACTGCGCCAAGCAGGTGACCGCCGAGTTGAAGGCGCTGGGCGCGAAGCCTTTCATCTTCCCGGCCATGGGGAGCCACGGTGGCGCGACACCCGAGGGCCAGCGCGAAGTGCTGGAGAGCTACGGCATCACCGAGAGCTTCGTTGGCTGTCCAATCCACTCCCAGATGGATGTGGTTGAACTGGGGAAAGTCGATGGCATGCCGGTGTACATGGACAAGCTGGCTGCCGCGGCCGACGGCATCGTGCTGATCTGCCGCATTAAGCCGCATACCAACTTCCGCGCCCCGATCGAGAGCGGCATCGTCAAGATGATGACGATTGGAATGGGCAAGATCATCGGCGCCACCGAGCTGCACACCAACGGCATGGACATGTTCGGGAGTCTTCTGCCGAAAGTAGCGAAGTTCATCCTGTCGAAGAAGAACTTTTTGATTGGCGTGGGAATGGTGGAAAACGCCGCCGACGAGACGGCGTTCATCGAGGCTGTACCAGCAGAGCAAGTGTTTACCCGCGAGCCCGTGCTGCAGCAGATGTCCAAGGACATGATGGCGCGCATCCGCTTCGACGAAGTGGACGTGCTGATCGTCGAGAAGATCGGCAAGAACATCAGCGGCGCGGGCATGGACCCCAACATCACCGGCCGCAACAACCGCTTCATCGAGTGGGAAGCCAAGCCGCTGGTGAAGAAGATCGCCGTGCTGGGCCTGACGCCCGAGACCCACGGCAACGCGTGCGGCATCGGGCTGGCTGATGTCACCACCATGCGCCTGTACAAGGAGATGGACGTCCCGATCACCTACGCCAACATCATCGCCAGCACCTATCTGGACGGCGGCATGATTCCGATGATCATGAACACCGACGAAGAGGTGATCAGACTGGCGGTCAAGACGGTGGTGCGGGTGAAGCCGCAAGACTGCAAGATCGTGCGCATCCGCAACACGCTCGAGCTGATCGACATCCACGTCTCCGAGCCGCTCATGAAGCACGTGCGTGCCAATCCGGCCGAGTTCGAGGTGGTGGGCGAGCCCGAACCGCTCAAGTTCGACGCCAAAGGCAACTTGTACCCGATGCTGGGCAAGCACCAGGAGCATGTGCACGCCCTCAAAGATCCGCAGAGCGTGTTCTGAGCGGACCGATCAACGGAGCGTGACGGGCGTTACTGCTCGAAGCCCGCGCCTTGAGCAGGCAGGCCTACTAGACAGCACAAGGCAGCAAGTGCACCTCCACCTCGACGCCATCGGCGGCGTGGCCGGCGACATGTTCATCGCGGCCGTGCTGGATGCCTTCCCCCATCTGCGGGATGGAATGCTGCAAGCCATTCGCGCTGGCGGGCTGCCGGAAGATATCGCGTGCCGCACCGTTGAGCACCGGGACGATGTCCTGACCGGGCTGCGTTTTTTGGTCGAAGGGCCGGCGTACCGGCCGCGAGACCGCGGGCTCGCTTTACCCGAAGAGCGGCACCGCCATACACCGTTCCGCGAGATCCGCACGCGGCTCGAGCACTCGACCCTTGCGCCGGGCGTCAAGCGGCGCGCCATCCACATTTTTACTTTGCTGGCCGAGGTCGAAGGCAAGGTCCACGGGATGCCCGCCGAAGCCGTGAGCTTCCATGAGCTGGGCGGCTGGGACTCCATCGCGGACATGGTCGGCGCGGCGTTTCTGATCGACGCGCTCGACTCAGCGACTTGGAGCGTGGGTGCGCTACCGCAAGGCTCGGGCAGGGTGAAGACCGATCACGGTTGGCTGCCGATTCCCACCCCTGCCACCGCTCTTTTGCTGCAGGGATTCGAGATGGTCGACGACGGGCTGCCGGGAGAACGAGTCACGCCGACGGGCGCGGCCATTCTCAAGCATCTGGATGCTGCGCCAAAAAATGCTGCGCAGCATGACCGTGAGCCGCGCCGGCTGTTGCACACCGGCAGCGGCTTCGGCACCCGGACTTTCCCTGGGTTGAGCAACGTGCTGCGCATCCTGGTGCTCGAGGAGACAACCGAGCGGTCCGGCTCGCAACGGGTCGCCCAGATTGCTTTCGAGATCGACGACCAGACTCCCGAGGACCTTGCAATCGCGCTGGACCGTCTGCGCGCACACCCCTCGGTCCTCGACGTGCTTCAGGTGCCGGCGTTCGGCAAGAAGGGGCGGATAACCGCGCACATTCAGATCCTGGCCGAGCCGGAGGACCTGGATGGCGTGTTCACGGCCTGTTTCAGCGAGACCGCCACCCTCGGATTGCGCTGGCAGCTGCTCGAGCGCCGCATCCTGGTGCGCAATCAGGCCACGGTAGACGTCGATGGGCGCAGCGTGAGAGTCAAAGTTGCGCAGCGGCCCGGTGCGCCCACCGCCAAGGTTGAGAGCGACGACCTCTTGTCCATCAAGGGCGGTCGTAGCGAGCGCGACAGCATGCGCCATGCTGCGGAGCAAGCGGGCCTGACCAAAGAAAACAAATGAATGCGCCGTTACCCCCGCTGGTGCCAGCCGCAGCGCAGCTTGCAGCGTTGGAAGCCGTATTGCGCAGCATGGGTGAGGTGGCCGTGGCGGTCAGCGGCGGCGTGGACAGCCTGACTCTAGCTGCTGTGGCGCATCGCGCTCTGGAAAACCGGGCGTCGATGTTCCATGCGGTCTCACCCGCCGTTCCGGCCGAGGCCACCGACCGCACTCGAAAGCTTGCCGATCGCGAGGGCTGGGCATTGACCGTGTTGGATGCGGGAGAGTTTGGCAGCAGTGACTACATGAACAACCCGGTGGATCGCTGCTTCTACTGCAAAACCAGCCTCTACGGAGCAATCCGACCGCACACGACGGCGCAGATGGTATCCGGCACCAACCTGGACGACTTGGGCGAATATCGCCCGGGGCTGATCGCCGCCAAGGAACACGGCGTTCGCCACCCGTTCGTCGAAGCCCGGATCGACAAGCAGGGTGTGCGCCGAATCTCGCGGTACCTCGGGTTGGGTGACGTGGCCGAGCTGCCGGCTTCGCCCTGTCTGTCCAGCCGCATCGAGACCGGCATCGCCATCGATCCCGTCATGCTGGGCTGCGTGCACCAAAGCGAGCGGTTGATGGATCGTGAGCTGACGCCAAAGACCGTCCGCTGCCGGGTCCGCGCAGGCGGTGTCGTCATCGAGCTGGACGAAGCGAGCCTCGCATCGCTGACGGACGAGTGGCGCGCGTCGCTCACAAACCAGCTACGCGCGCTGTTCGAGCGGGCTGGCTTCGCGTTCGACGTGACGTTCGCCCCCTATCGCGTGGGCAGCGCCTTCCTGCATTTCAAGCGACCCGAGAAATAGGTGAGGCAGGACATCAAGCTCGATCTCCAGCGGCACGAGCGTCTGGGGTTCGACGAGGCCGTTTTCTGCGCGCCAAAGAGCGCGGCTCACCTGACCCATATCCTGGACCAGGCTGCGGAAGGCAACCTGCGCCTGCTGCTCACCCGACTTTCCAGCGAGCAGTTCGCTGAGCTGCCCGAGGCGCATCGCGCTCGCATCGACTTTGAGCCGATCTCGCGCACCGGCTATTTCGGTTTACCGCACGACCTGATGGGTGTACCGCGCGTCGCGGTGATCGCGGCGGGAACCTCGGACGT
Organism: uncultured beta proteobacterium; assembly: GCA_963705615.1. Classification (GTDB taxonomy): domain Bacteria; phylum Pseudomonadota; class Gammaproteobacteria; order Burkholderiales; family SHXO01; genus SHXO01. The sequence continues at coordinate 5,560 of CAVPKE010000011.1, forward strand.
CTACGTCAGCCGCGAGGCGGCGCGCACGCTGAACTACTACGGCCAACCGAACGTCGAGATCACCGATGTGGGCGTGGCGGGACTGTGGCGCCTTCTCGAGCGGGTGGAGGAGATCCGCCGCATGCCGGTGGTGATCGCCGTCGCGGGAATGGACGCAGCGTTGCCGACGGTCATCGGCGGCCTGGTGCCGAGCGTGGTGATTGGCGTCCCGACCTCAGTGGGTTACGGCGTGGCCAGCGGCGGCGAGTCCGCTCTGCGCGCGATGCTGGCGAGCTGCGCACCCGGGCTCGTGGTGATGAACATCGACAACGGCTACGGCGCAGCTTGCGCCGCACTGCGCATTCTGCGTGCGATCAGCTAGGCGCGCCATGCGCGTCCCACAAGCGCTGCTGGGGTCCGTGTGCGCGCGACGAGGTAATCTGGTGAACCGGCGCCCTTTCCAGATCGCCGTCGCCCGGTGGGGGCAGGCTCCCCGTTGATCCACCCGTTGTCGCTACTCGTGGTTGTGAGAGAGGAATGGGTAGGGCTACCACCAACCGATGGTCGGACGCTGGCTGCTTGAGACGCGTCCATCGCCATTGAAGAAGACGGACGCACCGCCGATCCCCGCGTAGTAGTAGTACCAGACCAGCTTCCCGTCGATCCTGATCTCCTTGGTAGGTGGTCCGAGCAAGCCGCCAATCTGTGCTTGTGTCATCCCCCTATCGACTTGACGCCAGCTCTCTCTGAGCGCGACGATCGAATCGGCGGCGGGTTTGGCGGGAGCAGGCGCCGCATTCGGCGCCGGTTGAGCCTGCGGCGGGGGAGCAGGTGACGGCTCTGTCTTCAGCGTTTTGACCTGCTCCTGCAGGCTCTTCACCTCGCGCCGCAGCTCTTCGATCTCTTTTTGCAGCGACGATGCCTCGGTGTCCTGCGCATGCACCCGTGGTGTCGAGATCACTAGCGGTACCAGCATGGCGAACGCCCCGGCGCGACATACGTCCCGCACCACACTTCCACTTCCGCGGCTTAGTATTGCGTTACCTCGACGCGGCATAGACGGTGACGGCTTCCATCTGCTCGAGGTTCATTTTGTAGGTGACCGCGTGCATCACTGGTGCGTTACCTCGCAGTTCTGACTTGAAATAGGCCAGCTGCTTGACGAGATATGGTTGATATTGCCCGCCCAGCCGCGGGATGTTGTCTTTGCCTGCTGCGTCTGCCCCATGACACAAGATGCAGGCAGGTAGCCCTTCGTCAGGCAGCCCCTGCTCATAGATCACCTTTCCCTTCGCCATCAGTGTCTGATCGCCGGGCACACCGGGCACAGGGTACTGAGCCGCATAGTAGGACGCAAGTTGCTTGATGGTCTGGTCGTTCAGCTGGGACGCCATTCCCCACATGTAGGCTACCGCGCTAGGATCGCCGCGTGAGTGATCGCGAAAGGCGACAAGTTGCGCTTCCAAGTAGGCTGGTTGTTGGCCAGCCAACCGCGGGAAAGCAGGCGAGATGCCGTCACCGCGAGGCCCATGGCAGTTGGTGCAGGCCTGCGTCGCCAATTGTGGGACTTGCTGACTTTGAGTGGAACACCCGAAACACCCGCCGAGTATCAGCCCCAGCCCTCCCCACACACCGATTCTCATTGCTGTGTCTCCTGCTTTATTTGGTCCGATGTCAATTTCCGTCTTCTCGTCTAGCAGCTCCCTATCCGTCAAAACGCAAACCAGGCGAAGATGTAAAGCGTGTTGTTGTCGGAAGCGTTTCTGCCTGTCCCGTCGTAGTTGCTGCTAGATCCGTCGAACTTCGTGTAGAGCGTGTACTGGATCGCCAGCTTGACGTTCTGCCACGGCAGGTAATCCAGCTCGACTGCCCAGCCCGTCGTGTTTGGACTGCCCGTGGAAGTGGCGTAGAGTGCAGGATTCGTATTGCCGCGTGGTCGAGAAGTAGCCTAGCGATCCGCCCAATTGACGCTGGTAGAAATAGCTGCCTCCGATCTTGAAGCTCTTGAGGGTATTCGACGGATCCGCCGGTAACGTCGCATTCAGGGACTGCTTCTCATAGATATAGATAGCCTCGGCCGAAAAGATGTGGTCGTCGCCGATGTACTGATATTCGGCATCGAGCCCCGTATCCCTGTACTGATCGGTGGGTCCCGAGGTCACGTTGAAGCCCGCCGGCGTAAGCTGATCCGCGAATCCGAGAAGGCCCACCTCGAACGAATTACGCCCCCACTGCGGCTGTACCGCGATCCGCCAATACGGTGAAAACCCATGGACGGTGCTGTCCGGGAACGCGCTATTCAGGGGCGAGCCGCCCAGCCCGTGCGGGGCTGCCGCATATCCGCCGAGTTCCACGTAGACGAGATTGTTCCAGTACCCGTAGGCGCTCAGGCCCGCGACCGTGCCGTTGCCTATACCCTCCAGCTGAGTCGTAGCGACGGGCGATGGCGCGAGGCTGCTCGTCTGCGAGAAGGGGTACTGCCACGCCGGGGTGCTGTTCCAAGGATCCTGTACCGTCGGGCTGTTGTTGAGCGTCACGCCCCAGGTGAGAGGTTTGTCTTGTCCGAGCGTCGCCTGATCGGCGAAGCGGATGTCCGTGTTATCCCATCCGAACGTGTTGTCGTTGTTGTCGTATGTGAGCTGGATGAAGCCGCCCAGTTTGGGCGCAATCCTCCCCGCATAGAACAGGCTGGCCTCTTCGGGAAACTGGACCGTCCCATTCTGCGACACGCCGCCGCTGGGGTCGGGAAGCGCCGTTTTGAACTTGGTGTAAGAGGTGATGAACTGCAGCGATAACGGCGGCAGCCAGTTGAGCAACAACGCCTCTTTCTTCTCGGCCGTGATCTCCTTCACCTGCGGCAGGTTGTCGATGAGATAGCCGTTCAGCTTGAACGCGCGGCCGAACGGCGTCAGCTCGGGAAATACCGTATGGCATGCTTCACAAGCCATGCCCGTTTGCCTAGCGAAGCTCGGCACGGCCAGAACATCGTTGGAAGTCGACAACAACACTACTGCGAGCGCTACCGTAACGAGCGTGATGCTGGCATCTCTTAGATGAACGGGCTGCATAGTCTTCTCCTCTCCGTGGAGCATGGCTGAAGATTTGCACTTACCTCCGCCTCGACCGCAACCAGTCGGGGCGTCGCCTTTATCTTTTAGTCAGCGCGCAATGTCCGTGCTCTGATTTGATCCAGATCAACTCGCTCCCAGACCTGTGCGTCGCGCTTTTAGAGGAGAGTGTGTCCCTGTGTTTACTTCGACTGCAGATACGTGGCTACCGCGACCATTTCGTTGTCGCTAACGTCCCGGACGACGCCATGCATGAGCGGGGAGTTCCGCAACCTGACACGCAGCATCTGCATCTGCCTCAGCAGGTATTGGGCGTGCTGCCCCGCCAGGCGCGGGAATACCGACAATCCCTCGGCATTGACGCCATGGCAGGCCGCGCACGCGGGTATCCCCCGGTCAGGGCTGCCCTTCTCGTAAAGCTGCTTGCCGGTGGCCACTACTGCGGGGTCGCCCGGCTTGCCGGGCGCCGGCGCCCGAGAGGAGAAATAGCCCGCGACCCCCGTGATGATCTGATCGTCCAGTAGCCATGCCGAGGTAATTCCCCACATATATTCATGCGCTTCGGGGTCGCGACGGCTCTGGCCCCGAAATGCCTTGAGTTGGACTTCGATATAACTCTGCTGCTGGCCAGCGATGGACGGCACAGCCGGATCCGCGCTTCGCCCCTCAGCGCCGTGACAACGTTCGCATACCGAAATCGCCAGTGTGCGGGCTGCTTGCTTAGCGGCAGCATCTGGCGAAGTCTGCGCCAAAGACGGCACAGTCCAACTCAACATCGCAAGCCACAGAATTATCGGAGCCGCTTGTAGTGCATTCCTCATTCCGTCCATGCCACCTCCCCGTTGCACCCTCCCACGACAGGGCAACTTCCAGTTTGCTCATACTCTACGCCGGTGGGGGATGTTGCCTTGATCTAGGTCAAACTCCGGCCGCGGCGGCGAAATGTACCGCGCTCCTTCTTCCGTTACGCCGCGTATCAGGAACCAGCAGACTCGGCACTGATCCAGCGCGTGCTGGCCATTCCGAGCAAGCGACAGAATCGCCCGTTGGTTGGTTTCCTGACTCGCCCCGAGATCGACGCGCTGCTGGCGGTGCCCGATCAATTCACCTGGAAAGGACGCCGCGACCATGCCTTCCTGCTGGTCGCACTGCAGACGGGACTACGCCTGTCCGAGATGACGAACCTCTCCCGGCAGGATCTCGCATTGGGTGCCGGCGCGCACGTTCGCTGCCAGGGCAAGGGACGCAAGGAACGCTGCACGCCACTGACCAAGCAATCCGTCCGCGTACTGAAGGCCTGGCTCAGAGAACCGCCCCGGGCAAACACCGATGTCTTGTTCCCCAACCCTCACGGCGGCCGACTCAGCCCGGATGCGGTGCAGTACCTGCTTGCCAAGTACGCCGCCGTGGCGCAGCAGCGATGTCCCTCGCTGAGGCAAAAGCGCGTGTCACCTCATGTGCTTCGGCACACGGCTGCGATGGAGTTGCTGCAGGCTGGCGTGGATCGTTCCGTGATCGCGCTGTGGTTGGGGCACGAGTCGATCGAGACCACCCAGATCTACTTGGATGCCAATCTCGCACTCAAGGAGGCGGCGCTGGCAAGAATCCCACCCCTGGGCGGGAAGGCGGGTCGCTATCGACCCGACGACAAACTCCTGCAGTTTCTCAGCGCTCTTTAAACTTCCCGGATTATGCCGAGTCCATCGCGGCGAGCATGTGACATGACGCGGGCAACTGCGGACGTTTCGCGCCGTCGGCTCGATCACTACTCGGCATAATTCGGAACTCGGCATAGTGGCGGTTATGCCGATATCGGCATAAGCGGCACACCTGGGCGTCCTTGCACCGTCAAGCGGGGACCAGCTGCGACGAGTTGAAGGACCTGGGTGGCTGGAAGTCGCGGGTGATGGTGGACCGCTACGCGAAGTTCTCGACCGATAATCTGACCGCGGCTGCGGCTCGGATCGAAGGTCAGATTGCCGGGAACGTGCTGCCGTTTGCACGTTTACGTCACGGTCGGGAAAAGAAGAAGGCAGGAGCCTGCTAAGTTCTTCTTTTTTTGGTAGGCCACCCGAGACTCGAACTCGGAACCAACGGATTAAGAGTCCGCTGCTCTACCAGTTGAGCTAGTGACCCCCTGGAAAGAGCGCGAATTATAACTGAGCCTCCGAGCCGATGGGGACTCTGGCAGCCGCGTTGCCTTGATCGGTGCGGCTTTAGCGAGACTGGGAAGAAGTGCGGGCTGAAACATGCATCGAGCCCGTGTGTGCCATCATAGCCAGCGGAATTCTACGTGTCTCATTCCGCTACGGAGGCAACCATGGGACTTCTCGATCAGATTACGGGCGCGCTCGGTCAGCAGCCCGGCGGCTCTGGCCAGACCAATCAGTTGATGCAGCTGGCGCTGAACCTCATCAACAGCCATCCCGGGTGGCTTGCAGGGTTTGGTGCAGCAGTTCACGCAGGCCGGGCTCGGTCGAGCAGGCGCAGTCGTGGGTGAGCACCGGGCAAAACTTGCCGATCTCGGCGGAGCAGATCACGCAGGTGCTCGGCTCGGCAACCTGCAGGACATCGCAAAACAGCTCGGTATCGACCATGCCGACGCCGCGGGCGGACTTGCCAGACCTGTTGCCGAACAAGTGGTCAATCACCTGACGCCGAACGGTGCGGTTCAGGACGATGTAGTACAGCAGGGCCTGAGCCTGCTCAAAGGCAAGCTGCTTGGGTAGAGTCGAGTGACCGAAGCCTGAGGACGCGAGCTGCGGCCAAGCCCGGGGCCGCTGCTGGCGCTGCGCGCGCTTACAGCACGACGAGCTGTTCGCCGCGTGCTTCGATCCTGCCCCTAGCGTAGGCCACCGCGGCGGCCGTCAGGAGCGGGAGCAGGAACAGCGCATCGCGGAAGCCCGCACCTCCGATGCCCACATAGAACTGCCACAGCGGAGCATCGCACTCCAGAGTCCTGGACAGAGCGTAGCCTACGTCCACTACCCAAAGGGAAAGAAACGTGAGGGCATAGGCCAGCGTTGGCGCTATGTAGACTCGCCTGAACAAGAGCACGATGCACGCCACGGAGAACGCGCTGTAGATGTAGAGCTGATGAGCATCCGCTGTCAACTCCCAGCGCGCGGAGTAGAAGCTGACGGCAAGCGCCAGCAGCCACAGCAACTGTAGCCGGCGCGAGAGCCTTCCCGCGCGCGCATAGAAAGCCACGACGGCCAGCGACACGACTCCCGGAAGCAGGACGGCAACGCGTGTCTCGGGACACGACAGATAGTTCGCCAGCGCCTGATACGCTTGGCTGCCTAGCAACTCGTCCAGCATTGGAGGTTGTCCTCCAGTTCTTGTAAAGCGTCTTGTATAGCGGTCTCCGATGACAATCTTAGCGCAGTGGCGCCGCGCAGGCTATCCCCCCGTTGTATGCCAGCCGCGACGCCTCAGGTCGATGGTCTCAGGCCGCGTGCCCGCCGAGATAGGCTGCGCGCACCTCCTCGTTGTCGAGCAGCTGGGAGGTGGTGCCTTCGACGGTCATGCTGCCGGTCTCGAGCACGTAGCCGCGGGCCGCCACGGACAGCGCCATGTGAGCGTTTTGCTCCACCAGCAGGATGGTGGTGCCGCGCGCGTGGATCTCGCGGATGGTGGCGAAGAGCTGCTGCACGATCACCGGCGCCAGACCCAGCGACGGCTCGTCGAGCAGCAGCAGCTTGGGCTTGGCCATGAGCCCGCGCGCGACGGCCAGCATCTGCTGTTGTCCGCCGGACAGCGTCCAGCCGAGCGAATCCGCGAAGCGCTTGATGTCGGGAAAGATGCCGAACATCTCTTCGACCCCCTCCGCCATCGCCTGCTTCGACAGGTGCCCGCGGGCGGTTGAGCCGAGCATGATGTTCTCTTTGCACCGTCAGGCCGGGGAAGATGCGACGGCCCTCGGGTACGTGGGAGATGCCCATACGCACGATCTGCTCGGGTGCGAGCGTGTCGATGCGCTGCCCCTCGAACCAGATCTCGCCGCTCGTGGGTGTGATCAAGCCCGAGATGGTGCGCAGCGTCGTGCTCTTGCCAGCACCGTTGGCGCCGAGCAGCGTGACGATCTCGCCTTTGCTCCACGTGCAGGCTTACGCCGCGCAGCGCCTCGACGCTACCGTAGGCGCTGGAGATGTTCTTAAGCTCGAGCAGCGGCATTGGTCGGTCCTTCACCCAGATACGCGGCGATCACGTCCGGATGCCGCAGCACCTCCTGCGGCGTGCCCTCCGCGATCTTCTTGCCGAAGTTGAGCACGGTGATCTTGTCCGACACTTTCTCCACCAGGCCCATGTCGTGATCGATCAGGAACAGGGTGAGCCCGTGCCCGCGCAAGCGCTTGAGCAGCCCCACCAATTCCTGCTTCTCGGTCTGATTCAATCCGGCGCCTGGCTCGTCGAGCAGGAGCAGCTTCGGATGTGCAGCCAGGGCGCGGGCGATCTCCACCATCCGCTGATGGCCGTAGGGAAGGTTGCGCACGATCATGTGCGCGCGCTCGAGGATGCCGACGAAATCCAGCGCCGAAAGGGCGCGCGTGACCAGCGCCTCGCGCCCGGCCTCCATCGGGTTGTTGTCGCGCTGCCCGCCCACCATGACGTTCTCGAGCGCGCTCATGGTCGGGAACAGGCGGATATTCTGGAACGTGCGGCCCATGCCCAGCCCGGCACGCTCGTGGGGCTTCATCTGCGTCACGTCGATCCCGTCGAGGAAGATCCTGCCCGCGGTCGGCCTGTAGATGCCGTTGACGACGTTGAGCGAAGTGGTCTTGCCCGAGCCGTTCGGCCCGATCAGCGCGTGCACGGTGCCCGGCGCAACTTCGACGTCGATTCCGTCCACCGCCCTCAGCCCGCCGAAGTGTTTCTGCAGGTTCTCCAGCTTGAGCACCGGGCGCTCACCTGGAGCTTTGATGTCGAAGTTGAGCGCAGGGGCGGCGCCGATCACCGGCGCCGTCGGCTTGCGAATCCGCTGGAAGGTATTGCGCATCAGGCCCCAGATGCCCTCCGCCAGGAACACCATGATCAGGATCACGCCCAGGCCGTAGACCGCGAGGTACAGGCTCTTGAGGAACCGCAGCCACTCCGGCAGCAGCACGATGAGCACGGTCCCCAGCGCCGCGCCGAACGGCGACTGCGCTCCGCCCAGCAGGACGGCGGTGAGGAACTCGATCGAGCGCAGGAAATTGAAGTTGTCCGGGCTGATGTAGCTGAAGCCCGGCGGCGTAGAAGGAACCGCCGATGCCGCCCAGCACCGCGCTGATGGTGAAGGCGATGACCTTGGTGCGCAGCGTGTGCACGCCGATGGTCTCGGCCGCCAGCTCGTTGTCGCGCACCGCGCGCATCGCCCGGCCGAGCCGCGTGCTTGGGCAGCCACCACACGAACCAGATCAGCAGGTACAGGACGCACGCGCGGAAAACAGCAGGATAGGCGCGCTTGTCGGTCAAGTGCAGGCCGAACAACGCTGGGCGGTTCGATGCCTGGGATGCCGTCCGGGCCCGTGGGTGACGTCGATCCAGTTCGTCAGCACCAGGTCGAAGATCTGCTGGAAGCTGATGGTGATCATGGCGAGGTAGTGCCCGCCGAGCCGCAGCGTGGTCAAGCCCAGCACCAGCCCTGCGATCGCGGCGGCTGCCAGGCCGAGCATGAACGAGACCCAGAAGTGCAGGCCCCAGGCGACCGTCCCCAGGCCTACGGCGTAGGCGCCGATGCCGAAGAATGCGGCCTGCGCCAGGTTGATCTGGCCCGCGTAGCCCAGCACGACGACCATGCCCAGCACGGCCATGGCGTAGGTCACCGAGTTCATGAAGATGTTCAGCACGTAATCGCTGACGTGCAGAACGTACGGGATCAGCGGGAACGCGATGGCGAGAATCGCCAGCACGATCAGGCCAGGGACGTTGTTCTGGGCGCGCGCTAGCGCGGCCGGCTTTGCCGCGGCGTCGCTCATGCCTTTTCCGAGACTTTTTCGCCGAAGATGCCCTGCGGCCGGAACAGCAGCACCAGGAACAGGACGAGGAACGCGTAGGCGTCCTTGTAGGGCACCGAGATGTAGTAGGCCGCGAAGCTCTCGATCACGCCGATGATGATGCCGCCCACGATGGCGCCGGCCACGTCGCCGAAGCCGCCGATGATGGTGGCGGCGAAGGCCTTGAGCGCGATGGTCGAGCCCATGCCGATGGAGACGAACAGGATCGGCGCCACCAGCATCCCGGCCAGACCGCCCAGCACGGCGCTGTAGACGAAGGTGATGATGATCATGAGCGTCACCGGAATGCCCAGCAGACGCGCCATGTCCTTGTCCTGGGACGTGGCCTGCAGCTTCTTGCCGATCAGCGTGTGCTCGAAGAAGAAGTACTGGAATGCCACGGCCAGGATGGTGAACACGAGGATCACCAGGTACTGGCTGTCGAGGAACACGCCGCCGATGGTCACGCCCTCGACGTTGAACAGCTTGTCCAGCGGCCGCGGCTGCGGATTGAACAGGGCGAGCACCGTGTTCTGCAGGAAGATGGACGCGCCCAGCGTGCTGATCAGCACCGGCAGGAACGAGCGGTTGCGCAGCGGATAGTAGACGCCGTAGTTGAAGGCGACGCCGATGATCGCCATGACGCCGGCGGCCAGCACGATCGCGAGCCAGTAGGGCAGGTGTGTTGCGAACCCGGAGATGTGCAGCTCGGGGTTGCCGGGCATGCCGACCGTGAACAGGATCATGGCGTAGCCGCCCAGCATGGCGAAATCGCCCTGGGCGAAATTCACCACGTTGGTGGTGCGGATGATGAGCACGAAGCCCAGCGCCACCAGGGCGTAGATGCTGCCCAGGGCCAGCCCCTGGAACAGCACCTGCAGATTATTGGCCAGCGCTTCCACGCGCCTTGCCCTCCCCTGTCCAGCGCGCGCTCAGCCGCAGGCTGCCCGGACACCGCCGCGAGCCGCGTTACTTCTTCGGATTGTCGATGTGCTTGATGAAGATGACCTTGCCGTTGTCGTTGCTTGACGACGTTGTAGCCGCGCAGCCCGTCGCCGTTCTCGTCGAAGCAGTAGGTGCCCTCGACGCCCTTGTAGCCGCACGTGGCGAGGATCGCCTTGCGGATCGCTTCCTTGTCGGTGCTCTTGGCCTGGTTGATGGCGTTGGCCAGGACGTGCATGGCGTCGTAGGCCCAGCTCGAGTAGACGTCTGCTTCGAGGTTGTACTTGGCCCTGTACTTGTCCGCGTAGGCCTTGGCTTCCGGGCTCGCGCCGGGAGTGAAGTCGGCGATCCCGTAGACGCCGTACAGTCCCGGCCCGGCCAGCTTCAACGCCGTGTCCGTGATCACCGATGGCGAGCCGATCCACGTCGTGGTGAGCCCCAGCTGTCGCAGCTGCTTGGCGAAGATGCCTACGTCCGGAGAGTTGGTCATGTAGGACCCGATCACGTCCGCTCCCGACTTCTTGATCGCCAGCACGATCGGTGTGAAATCCTGCGAGTTGTTGGTGTAGCCCTGCACCAGCACCGGTGTGATGTCGTAGGCTTTCAGGGCCTGCGACCAGCGCGTTCATCCCCCCGGTGCCGAATGCGTCGGTGGAGTGCACGATGGCCCATTTCTTCAGCTTCAGCGTGTTGACGCCGAAGTCGGAGATCACCAGCGAAGAGAACGAATCGTTGGGCCGGCAACGGAACAACCAGGGGTTGCCGGTGTGCGTGAGGCTGGGGTCGGTACCGCCGAACATGGTGGGGATGCCGGCCTTTGCGACGCTGGGTGAGATGGCCTGAGTCTGGGTGCTGCGGATCGGCCCGATGACTGCCGGTACGTCCTTCCCCGGCGAGCTTGGAATAGGCAAGCACAGTCCCGGGATTGGTGCTCTGATTGTCCTCGAGCAGTAGTTCGACCTGCTTGCCGAGGATGCCGCCCGCCTTGTTGATCTCCTCCAACGCGAGGCGGGCGCCGTTGACCGTGTACACGCCTGCCTCGGCATTCGGGCCGGTGGTCTCGTTTACAACGCCGATCTTGATCGTATCCGCCGCCAAGGCGGGCACGCCCAGAACAACGGCCGCCACCGACGCCGCGATACCGGCGAGGGTCAGTCTGCGCATTTTCTCCTCCCGAAAGGTCTCATTGTTCGCCCCGAAGACGGTCCAGCGGGGAGCTTATCGGATCGCGCGCGTAAGACGCGCATCCGCGCGACAACTGCGCTGGCGCAGCCCGACAAAAACGCCGCAGAGCAGCACCGGTAGACCCGGTCCCCGGTTCACCGGTTCCCGGTGCACTCGGTTTTGCCCTCTTGCGGCGCGATTGCGAGTAATGCTATTCCCGCCGGCCCCTCGGCGTCAACGCTGCACCGCGGACGTCCACCCCGCTGGACAGAGCGTTGGAAACTTCGATCAGGTTCAGATCCGGGTCGCGGAAATAAACCGAGAGAATCGGCCCGGTGGCGCCGGTGCGCGGAACCGGGCCTTCGAGAATGCGGACGCCGCACGACTCGAGATGCAAGACGACTTCATTGATCGGCGTAGTGGTGATCAGGCAGAAATCGGCAGAGCCCGGCGTCGGCCGATCCGCTTTGGGCTCGAATTCTTTGCCCGCTTGATGCAGGTTGAACTTCTGGTTGCCGAAGGCTAGCGCTCTGCGGCCGCCCTCGAAGCTGAGAACCTTCATCCCGAGCACGCGCTGATAGAAAGCGCAGGTGACCTCGATGTCGCCCACGGTGAGGACGACGTGATCGATGCGGTCTATGTGCATGGCCGTTGCCGAGCTGACATCGCCACATCCTAGCGCAAAGCAGAAAAGACAAGGGCCCGGCCTGCGCCGAGCCCTCATCAGGACGCAGTTCGACTCGATACTATTTCAAGTCGTCCTTCACCGCATCCAGTCCGGCCTGCGCGCAGACACCGTCGTGCTCCGCCGTGTCCCCGCTTACGCCGATAGCGCCCACGGGTTCGCCGCCACCGGTCTTGATCGGAAGGCCGCCCTCGAAGGTGACGAGGCCGGGAACGAAGGCGATGCCCGGCACGTTCTTGGCGATCTCGCCGATCTGCTTGGTCGAGAACGGGAAGCTGGAGGACGTGTTGGCCTTGAGTTGCGCAATCTTCACGCTGCCCAGGAAGGCGTCATCCTGGCGCAGGAAGTATTTCAAGTTCCCACCCGTATCCACGATGGCGATGTTCATCTTCCAGCCCTCAGCCTTGGCTTTCTGCTCGCAGGCGGCGGCGATCTTCTTCGCGGTCTCCAGCGTCAGGACGGTGCGCTTGTCTTGCGCCAGCGCAGCTCCGGCTGCCAATCCCAGTGCGACGCCGACAACGCATGACATAACCCTTGCCTTCATCTTCGGTCTCCTTGTGTGGTTGTGTGCGCGGACGCGGTCCCGCGCGATGGGCCACTAGTTTAGCAACCAAAGATGTCGGCAGCTTGGCAACGGGGATCGCGCCGGCAGCAAGACGTCATCCCGATGCATGCACGTCCCGGCCCGTGGTGCGGCCGCCAGGGCCGGCTGAGTGTACGGCTGTCTGCTCTGCGTCTGGATGCTGCGCGGAACCAGCGGTCAGCGGCCGGCCTCGCGTGCCGACGCTTCGCGCTCCTCCAGGTCGGAGAAGTCCGCTCTGTCCGACAGGCTGGTGCGCACGCGGTGCTTGATCAGCAGCCCGAACAGCGTCATCCCACTGGGGCCCGGGTAGGCGTAGTCGCCCTCGCGGAAATACCAGACTTCGCCGCCCAGCGCCTTCAGGGCCACCAGTTCGGGCTCGAGCAGAGGCACCATGGTCCGCTCGCCGTTGACGAGCACCACGCCGGAGGTGAGCACCGAGATCTTAAGCACCGGTCCGGCCGCGCGGGCATGTCCGGCGATGAGAGCGAGAACGACAAGAAATGCTGCAATCGTGCGAGGAGCCATATATGCAACCCTCAGAGGTTGAAACCAAGCCGGTGGCGCGCTGCATGCCTCCGACCGTTGTCTCCTCGCCCCTGGCTCATGCGATGCAAGCGCCGTGCCGATGGGCGGTCCGGCCGGGAACCGGATCGTGAAAACTAGCGGCAACAAGCATTTGGCGCAGCTCCGAGGGCACAGAGGGCACCGATTTCTGGCGCAGATGCCGGAGCCCGCACGGGCGGTGTGCAGCGCAGCGGTCTTGAGCGGCCGAGCGCTTTCTTGAACGATTTGCTAAGGGCGGCCAGGGGGAGCGCCTGGCTGTTGCGGACGCAGCCGCCCGTGTGCTGCGGATCAGCGGCCAGCGAGCTGCACCTTGTGCAGCACCGCCGGCAACTCGCTGCCGTCGTCGAATTCCGCCCCGGCCGCCACGCCTGCGAGCGCGACCTCTTCTGCGTCGTCGCTGCGCTCGTACAGCGTGAACATGGCGCCTACCGCCAAGGCAGCGCCCGAGCCGATGGCCCAGAAGCGTGGGAATGCCTCGACGTCGCGTGACGGCGTGACGCCGAAGATGCCGCGTGGGCTGGCCAGTAGAGCGCTCATGCGAGTGGTCTCGTAGGCGTCGTCGGTCTCGGCGCGCGGATTCATGTGGTACTCCTCGCGCAGGGTGCTGTGCATCTGGCGCCAGGTTTCGAAGATCTCCGCCGGAGTGTCCAGCTTCACGTTGTCCGGGTAGCGGGAAAAATAGCTCTGCAGCACCGCGTTGTGCACCGCGTAGCCGACGGTCCCGATATAGGTGTCGCGGAAGCGGAAGATCTTGTCCGGAGCCTCCGAGTAATGGGCTTTCTGCTTGAGGGATCCGATGGTCGCCAAAGTATCGCAGGCGATACAAGCGATAGCGGCTTTGCGGACGACGACGATGGTGGACATTTCGCTCAGCATGCCATAGGGTCAGTCAGCGCGTCAGCGGCGCGCGCGGGGTGCGGCAGGCTCTATCGCCAGGACGCGGATGCGTACCTTTCCCACCCAGTCGATGAGCGGCAGCAGATCCGCCGCGCTGTCGCCTTCCACCACCATGATATGCGTAGCATCGGCCACGGTCTGGCCGAAGGAGGGGTCCACGGCCTGCCAGCGTCCGTCTACGACGCTCTCGCTCCAGCTATGGTAGAGGAACCCCTTGAACTGCTCGGAGTACACCAGGCCGCTGACGACGCGTGTCGGGATGCCGAGGGAGCGGGCGAAGGCCGTATACAGGTAGGCGTGGCCCTGACATTCGGCCTGTTTGGTTTGCAGGACGTCCAACGCTGAGAAGCTGTCCACCGGCGCGCGCTCGATGTTCTTCTGGATCCAGCTTAAAAGCTGACGTATCTGCTGCTCGGGAGTCGGCGCCGCTCCGGCGATGCTGTGCGCCAGGTCGCGGATGGCGCGGCGTATCGCTCGGCACTGTGACCGTCGGCTTCAGATAATCTTCCGTCGGCGCCGTGTCCGCGGACGAGTGCGCCGGCGCTGATCTCGCACGTCCAGCCGCCAGCCGCCGGTTCACAGCGCTGCGCGGCTGAGGCCGACGGGGCAGCGGGTGCGCCTGTGATGGCGACGCGCAGGCGGGTAGTATGGCGCGGGTCGGCGATGGGCCGGTCGGGCTTTACGAGGCTGAAGTCGATCAGCGTGTCGCGCTTGTTAAGTGCGGCCAGCGCCAGATAGCGCTTGGCTTCGGACTCGCCCTCGAGCGCAGACATCATCACGCCCTCGAGCGCCAGCTCCAGCAACGGCTTGCCCGACGCATCGATCCACGTGGTGACATTGTGCCCGGTAGCGGACGTGCGAACCTTGAACGCGTTGCCCAGGAACAGATCGCTGCTCTCGTAGCCTTCGACGCTCTGATGCACGTCGAGAAGGCTCTGGGTCTCGCCGCTGTAGGCGGTGAAACGATACTCCGCGCCCAACCTCAGGCCGTTGACGACGGGATACAGGTCCAGCACGCTGGCTGGGTAGATCGGGCTGGCTGCATGCAGCACCTGCTCAGAGGTGCGCCCCGCGTTGTGGACCGTGGCGCGGAGCCAACCATCGCTTTGCGTCCCGGAGAGTTGCAAGGCATTGCCGTCGATGTTGTACTCGTAGTCGAAACGCACCAGGGTCAAATCGGCGTTGATGACATCGTCGGCACGCAGCTGGATTCTCTTGCGGAACCCGAGCAAACGGATCAGCAGCGACGCCTCGGAGTGGATCTGGTATTGCCCAGGCTGGTCTGGGATGGGCCTCAGCGCAGTGTGCGTGAAGCCGACCTTGTCGCGGTTGAAGATGATGCCGGTCCAGTATTCATGCCACCGCAGATCGGCCAGCGCGTGACCCGCGGGCTCGGCAGGCGGCGGACCGGCCGAGCGGAAATACCGGCTCGCGCAGCCGGGCAATAGAAACAGAGCGACCAGCAGCCACAGCCAGGGCGGTTTGCGGCAAGAACGGAGCACGGCACGAGTATGCAGGAAACCGGAACAGGCCGGCCCAGGCCATCGTTGCATGGACAGCGCGCAGGGGCAACGTGCGGCTATTGCGAAGGTGCCCGCTGCTCGCAGGCATGAAGCCCTCGACGACAGCTGCGCCGCCGTGCTGCGGACCACCTTCAAAGAGATGATCGAGCAAGCCCGCATCGAGCGCCATGTTTGGACGCTCGCCGGCGAGATCGGCGAGCGCAACGTGTTCCATCCGCACGCGCTGGGCTCGGCCAGAGACTATATCGTGCGCGAGTGGCGCGCGCAGGGCCTCGAGCCGCGCCTGCAGAGTTACCTGGCGCGCGGCGTCGAGAGCAGCAACGTGGAGGTCGTACTGGACGGAGAGTCGAGCGGCTCGCAGAGCATCGTCGTGGGCGCGCACTACGATTCGGTACTGGGCAGCCCGGGTGCCGATGACAATGCGAGCGCCGTGGCGGCGCTGATGGAACTGAGTCGCGTGTTGGTTGGGAAGGCGCGCATCCGAGCTGTGTGCCTGGTCGCCTTCGTCAACGAAGAGCCGCCCTTCTTCTTCTGGGGCAAGATGGGCAGCCAGGTGTACGCGCGTGCGGCACGCCAGCGCGCCGAGGACATACGCCTCATGCTCTCGCTCGAAATGCTGGGCTACTACCGCGACGAGCCCAGCACGCAGCGCTACCCGCCTTTGTTCCGCTGGTTCTATCCCAACCGCGGGGATTTCATCGGCTTCGTCTCGAACCTGCGCTCCCGGCGCTCGCTCGCTCGTGTCTACCGGGCCTTCCGCAACCACTGCGACTTCCCGGCGCAGCGAGCGGCAGTGCCGTCTTGGATTCCGGGTGTGGGCTGGAGCGACCACCTCTCCTTCTGGCAACAAGGCTATCCGGCGCTCATGGTGACCGACACGGCGTTCTACCGTAATCCCTATTACCACACCGCCGAAGACACGCCGGAGAAGCTCGACTACCCGCGCCTCACTCGGGTGGCGAACGGGCTGGCTGACGCGTTGCTCGAGCTCGCGAACGCGGATTCGCTTTGAGCCGCGGCGAGTGACGACTAAGTCTTGGGAGTTGGGGGCGCAGGGCTGTCGGGCCACATGCCGATCCACTCCGCGCCGAGACTATCGTCGAAGAAGAGCAACCACGCGCGCCGGGTTTTCAGACCACCGCGGTGGAGCAGGCTGCGTATCGCGTCCGCGGCCGCACGCACGTCGATCAGGGCGAGATCGATGTAGTTGTAGCGCCGTCCAGAGCCGCCGCCGATTACGCAGCCCAGCCGTCCCGGACGCAACGCGTGATTCAATGCATCTTCGAGCTTGATCCGCCTCCCCACCGCGGAGCGGCGCAACGGACCACCGCGATCGATCTTGAGATAGCAGAACGTCTCGCCGGAGCGCGAGAAACGTCCCGACCAGAACAACTGGCTGCTGTGAGCGTTGCGCCAGAGGTCGGGCGCGCAGGTGACCGCCGCCCCCAGGTCGTAGCGAAGCAAGTAGTCCTCCTGCTTCTTCGGCTTCAGGTCGATCTCCGTCCACGCCAGCGACTCGAGCCGATCCAGGAATGGTTGCGCCGGAATATGCGACCGCTGATCCGCCCCAAGCATGATGAACGCTCGTCGCAGGGCAGCGGGGGGCAGCGGCTGCGCGACTTCTGCCACCGCGGACAGCACGCCGACCCAGTCGGTCGATAGGTCCTCGCCAAGCAGCGATTCGGCGGCGAGGAAGGCCTGCGTGCGCGCGAGGTCGCTGTTCCTATCCAGGAACGGCCGCGGGAACTGGAACGCCAGGTCGATCCGATTGCACTCGCCCGGCGTCAGCCCTACCCCGGTGAAGGCGGGCTCGGCGCCGGTCCGGCTCTTCATTGCCAACGCCATCTGCTCGACGCTCTCGGCCCGCCGGTGAGCGAAGAAGGACCAGCCGGGAAGCGCAGGCGCCCGCGCCAGGATCTCGTCCACCAACGGGCGCAGATGATGATCGGCCTCGGGCGTGATGACCAGCCGGTGCCCGCCGGAGCCACCTGGACCGAACTCCCACATCAACCGCCGGTTGATGCACTGCAGGTTGCGCTCCATCCAGGTGACCAGGTCCCATTCGCTCTGGCCGTTGAACATCCGATCGAGGTCTGCTGCCTTCGCCGCGAACTCTTCCCACCAGGCGTCGATCTGCCCGATGACCAGCGCGCGCGCTGCGTCCTCCTCGGGTCGCTCGCCACGGGTGTAAAACTTCCAGCGCATCGGCTTCATGCGTCAGCCGGCACATGCGATCACGCGAGCCGCGTCCCAGTCGCGGCAGGCGTGCCGACGTTTGCGACGTACTGGCGGAAGATCTCTGGCAAACGCTCGAGCACGATGTGCTTACCCAGAACGTCGGCGTCCTGCAGCGCGCCGGCGATGACGTCTGCGGTGAGCGCGCGCTGCGCACGAGCGGCAACTGGCGCGTAGCTAATATGCCACGGTTCGGGATACACGCCGCCGCGGTCCTGGTCATAGGGACGGAAGAAGTCGAAGCGCTCGAGGTTGTCGCTCAACCAATCCGCCAGGCGCTCGAACACGCCACCAGGCGCATACTCTTCGGGCAGCAGCCTGACCCGGTAGCCCTCGGGTAACGCCGCACGATCGTAGACGTCGATCTCGCTGCCCCAATGATGGCGGCTGGCGCCGGGAACCGCAGACCAGACCAGGATCGCTTCGACCATCTGCTCCTCGTTCAATGCGGCGTGGTCGCGCACGTTCCCGTCACGGTCGTAAAGCGGGCGCTCGCCACGGAACTTGCGGTTCCAGATCTCGACCTGCTGTTGGAAGTCGCGGAAAGCGCTGAAGGGCATCACGTCGAGCCCCTGTTTCGCTGCCGCCGTGCGCAGCGCCCGAAACGGTTTCACCGCCTCTCGATGCAGCGCCACGCGCGGCTCCTCGAGTTGCTCGATGTGAGTGCGTACTTTTCCAGTCAGCTCAAGCTCGTTCATCGGTCGAGTCGCTCACCCGTGCCGCGCCAGGATTACGCCCACCAGCACGGCGAAAGCGAGCACCATCACCGCGGTGAGGAGATGCGCGCCGGCGATCGCGCCCGCGGCCAGCGCCACCGCGCACGCGACCATCCTCTGGTCTTCGTGCCGCACGAACGCGACGATGCCTAGCACCAGCGCGGTGAAAGCCAGGAGCAAAGAGCCGAGCACGATGCGCGGGTCGCGCCAGGGGTTGCGGAACTCCGGCGGCGGTTGCGGGACTGATTCCATCCGGATCGCCGCCACGGTCTTGTCCTTGAGCTCTCCGAGCCAGTCGGCGGCCTGCTGCGGGACTGGCTTCGACGGCGGGTCATAGAGCGGGGCGACCCAGCCGGGCAGCAGCGCGAGCCCAAGTGCGAAGACACCAAAGGCGAGGCCGGCCCAGCCGAAATAATGATGCCCGCCGCGCTGCGCCTTACGCTGCGGTGTGCCGGAGCCCTGCCCGGCAAGCGTGGAAAGGCGTTTCAGCATGCGGCTTTTTTCCTATGGGCGCTCGCTCAGATGCTCTGCGCTAGGCGCGCAGGACACACTTGGCATACAGGTCGTTGAAAACACCGCCCGGATCGTACCGCTGCTTCAGAGCCCGGTACGCGTCGCCGTTGTAGCTGGCCGAGAACTCCTCCGGCGTGAAGTAACTGTCCGAGTACAGCGATTTGATTCCACCGAGCTCTTGCACTTTCCGTTCCACCAGACGGTTGAAGTGCCCCGGCGGATGCGGCTGCCGGCTGTGCACGACGTCCCAAAAGCCGAAGTTCACGAACGTGCGGGACGGATCCATCGGGTACAGGCTCCAACGGTACGTCGGGTTGGCGGTGCGAATGGGGCAGACCCATATCGGGAGGATGCCGATCTCGCGGTGGAAGAACTCCAGAAACTCGGGCGCGCGCTCGATCGGAATATCCACGTCCTGAATCACCGACTCACGGTTTCGTCGGCTAAGCCGGTCCAGCGCGTGCGTCAGGCGCCAGCGGCCGTTCAGCGCATGAGCCGCGTGTAGAACATCGAGTTGAGACGTTCGCGTCCCAGCAGCCGGCGCAGGATCGGGTTCTGTGCACCAAGATTCTTCGAGCACCAGAACCAGTCCGTATCCCAGCGCCAGAGATAGGCCTCGGTGCTCAGGTAATCGGTTTCGCGCTCGCGGATGGAGCGGTAGTAGATGTTCTCGAACGTATAGTCGCTGGTGTAAGGCGCTTCGTCCACGAACCGGCCCACAGTGAGGTAGAGCTCGTCCGGGGCGAACACCGAGCCGTCGATGAAGTCGATGTCCGGCGCTTGGCATAGCTCCTCGAGCTGGCGAAAGTACGCCGCGCGGCCGCTGTGGCGCAGGTGCGAGAGCGCGACGTAGCGCTTCACCGGCACCGACCTTCGTCTTCAGCGCGTAGCGCGTATCCGAGCGTGCCGTAGGAGTTGGGGAAGCCGAAGAATAGATCGCGGTGCTCGTTGTCCGGCGTGGCCAGCACGACGCTGCCGTCGCCCAGCAGCACCTCCAGCTCCAGCAGCGTCTCGTGCACCAGCCCGTACTTGAACGAGCTGGATTCGATGCCCACCCCGGCCGCCGCCCCGCCGATCGTGATCGACTTCAGCTGCGGCACCACGCATGGCATGACGCCGTGCTCCAGGGTGGCGTCCACCAGCACGTCGTAGGGCGTCATCGCCTCCACGTTCACCCAGCCCTGCGGCGGTGTCGATCTCGAGGACGTGATGGAAGCGCTCGACGTCGAGCCGGCGCCGGGGAGCAGCCGCCCGGGTGCGGAACAGGTTGGAGGTCTGCTTGCCTAGCGCCAGTTCCGGCCCGCGCCCGGATTGAACCTGCGGACCACTTCGTCGCGGCGCTCCGCGTACGAGAGCATGGCTCTAGACCGCGCTCTGGCGAGCGCTGGGGTCGGGTGCGCCGTCTGCCGCGCGATGTCGTTCTCGTACAGAAACGCGCGGCTCATCGGATAGTTGTCCTTGTTGATGTTGCCCTTGCTGAACACGATCTGGAACAGGTGCGTGCGGGTGTGCGACGAGCGGAACATTTCGGCGCAGGAGACCAGATAGGTGCGCCACACGCGCCGGAAGCGCTCGTCGAACCGGTCGCGGGTCGAGCGCGTGGATCTTGTCCCAGTTGCGCTCGAAGCGCTCGGTCCAGGCGTCCAGGGTCAAGGCGTAGTGCCGGCGCAGATTCTCGATGTCGACGATCTCCAGCCCGCAGTCCTCCATGGCGGTGATGGTTTGCGCCAGGCTCGGGATCCAGCCGCCCGGGAAGACGTGCTTGCGGATGTAGAACTCGGTGTCGCGCACGCCAACGTGGCCGATGAAGTGCAGCATGCCCAGCCCGCCGGGCTTGAGGAAATCGGCGTGCGCCTTGACCACTTCGCGCAGTTGGTCGCGGCCGGCGTGCTCGAGCACGCCGATGGAAACGACCTTGTCGAACTGGGCGTGCACTTCGCGGAAATCGGCCTCGCGCACCTCGAGCTTGTCGGACAGGCCCCTTGCGCTGGCGATCTGCGCTCGCGCAGCCACTCCACCTGCTCGGTGGTGGTGTTCACGCCGCACACGCGGACGCCGCAGTGCTCCCAGGCCCGGAACATGAAGCCGCCGAAGCCGCAGCCGATGTCGACCACGCTCTCGCCGGGCTTGAGCCGGATCTTGCTGCACACGTGGTCGATCTTGTTGCGCTGGGCCTCCTCGACGCGTGCGCGTGCCCGGCTTCCAGTAGCCGCAGGTGTACATCATCAGCGGGCTGATCCAGCCAGTAGCCGTAGAAGTCCGCGCCCAGCCCGTAGTGGAAGCGGGCGTTGACCTTGGCTTGCTCGATGCGTGCGGTTGCCGAAGCGCAACTCGTGCCACTGATTGCGCAGCCACACCAGCGGCCCGGACTTGCGGTCGAAGCCGCTCTCGAAGCCGATCGCGAATGCGCGGGCGAAGTCGCCCTCGATGTCCAGCGACTGGTCGAAGTAGGACTCGAGCATTCCGATGTGGCCGAACAGCACGGTGCTCCACTGGCGCCCGCGGTCTTGAAGTGGAAGTGGACCACCGGCTCCGCCGTCGCAGGTTCTGCAAGGAGGAGCCGTCGGCGAAGGTGACTCGGAAGCAGACCCGGGTCGCGCTGCCCGAGCCGTCGGATGATGCGCTTCAAAGTTCCGGTCATTGTGCTCCTTGATGGCAGATCTCGTCCTGCACTGCCCCGGCGCGCGTCGCGCTGCCGCTGCGAAGTGCGGCCTATCCGGATGTGTATCAGACGACCAGGAAATTCTTGAACTGCCAGGGGTCGTCCCGGTCCACGTCCTCCGGATATAGCTTGCCGCGGTCCCACGAGCGGCGTCCAGTCGCTGTACACGCCCGACCACCGGGCCGAGGTAGGGCATCGCCACGTCCAGCACGGTGCGAAAGTCGATGTCGTCCGGCTCCACGATGCCGGCAGTGGGATTGCGCATGGCCCAGATCACCGCGCCCAGCGCGGGCGCGTTGACCTGCAGGCTGGTGGCGTTGTTGTGCGGGCACAGCTGGCGCGCCTCATGAATGGTGAGCTGCGAGCCGTACCAGTAGGCACCCCTGGCATGACCCATCAGCAGCACGCCCAGCTCGTCGAAGCCGTCGGCGATATCCTCGCGCAGCAGGCGGGTGCGTTCCTGCATGGTGAAGTTGTGGCCGACCATCTCGTGCAGGCTCAGCACCGCGTCGTCGCACGGATGATAGGCATAGTAGCAGGTCGGTCGATAGACGACTCTGCCGTTCTCGCGCACCGTGAAGTAGTCCGGGATCGAATGCGATTCGCCGTGCGAGATCAGCCAGCCGTGGAACGGTCCTTCCTTGGGCACCCAGGAGCGCACGCGCGTGCTGCAGCCCGGGCGGTTGAGGTAGATCGAGGAGCCGCAGCCGAAGCCGAACTCCATGCCCTCGTGCGGCCAGTGCCTCTCGTGGGTGCCCCAGCCCAGCTCGGCCGGCTGCAGCGATTCGCCCACGAAGGCGCCGCTCGACCAGGTGTTGACGAATTCGCCCCACTGCTTGCGGCGGCTGGCCGACCTGGCGGTCGCGCTCCGCGATCTGAACCACCTTGACGCCGAGCTGCATGGCGAGCCGCGCCCACGCTGCCTTGTTCGGCTGGGCGCAGGCCGTGCGCCGGTGTCGCGCGCGACGTTGAGCAGCGCCTGCTTGACGAAGTGCGAGACCAGGCCCGGGTTGGCGCCGTGCATGAGTACGCACGGTCGGGCCGCTCGGGATAGTTCTTGCGCGATCTCCAGCGCCGCCTCGCGGAAGGCGTAGTTGGTGCGGCGCGAGGCCGGGATCGACGTGTCGCGATGGCCGCCGGCCCAGGGCTCGATGCAGGCGTCCAGGTACATGATGCCGCGCTCGCTGCAGTACTCGATGAGCGCGAGGCTGGACACGTCGAACGAGGCGTTGAACAGGAAGTCGCCGGACTTGAGCTCGCGGTCCAGGATGCGCGACGTAGTTGTCCCGCGTCAGCGGCTCGACCCGGAACGCGACGCCGTACTCCTGCGCGATCTCGCGTCCCCAGTCCTCGGCGGTGATGATCGACAGGTTCTCCCTGGGCATGTCGATGTGCCGCAGGATCAGCGGCAAGCGTGCCCTGCCCGACTGCGCCGAAGCCCAGGATCAGGATCTTGCCCTTGAAGGTGATGTGCTTCTTGTGCTCAGCCATTTCCCATCGTCGCAAAGCGGTTGCAAGAAAGTTGGAAGAACGGGAGCGCTGCCGGACGTTCCGCAGGTGGAGCGCTCGCGCGAGCGCGGCATTTTAACTGTTTTCGGCCGCAACTCCAGGCTTCCGCCGTGCATGCGGGCGGAATTTTTCCGGTAACATGAGCGCCCCGTCCAGTCTTCCCAGTTCCCAGTCTTCCCAAGTTCCCAATCTTCCCAACGCTGCGCTCCGAGATCGGAAAGATGGAGCTGGACAAGACGTTCGAGAGCCGCGACGAGATCAACCGCCAGATCGTGCAGGTGCTGGACGAAGCCGGCCGGTCCTGGGGCGTGAAGGTGCTGCGCTACGAGATCAAGAACCTCACGCCGCCGGACGCCATCCTGCGCGCGATGCAGGCACAGATCACGGCCGAGCGTGAGAAGCGTGCGGTGATTGCCACTTCAGAGGGTGAAAAGCAAAAGGAGATCAACCTGGCCGAGGGCTCCAAGCAGTCCGATATCCTCAACTCGGAGGGTGAGAAGCAGGCGGCGATCAACAAGGCGCAGGGCGATGCCACCGCGATTCGGTTGGTCGCCGAAGCGACCGCAGCGGGCATCCAGATGGTCGCGGAGGCCATCGGCAAGGAGGGGGGCATGTCAGCAGCCAACCTCAAGGTCGCCGAGCTGTACATCTCGGCCTTTGGCAACCTGGCCAAGACCAACAACACGCTCATCATCCCCAGCAACGTGTCTGACGTTGCCGGGCTGGTAGCCTCGGCCATGAGCGTGCTCGACAAGACCCGGCAAGGCGGCGCAGCCGCGGCGCGCTGAGAACCTGCAACCGCCGGCGCTTCTGCGTTCGGTGCAGGTGGCGGCAGTCAGCTCCGTCTGCGGAACCATCCCGTCAAACTGAGCCGCTCGCGGCGCGCGGGCAGCACTTCGTGCCAAAAGCGATCGCTCAGGAAGCACACCAGCGTGCCGCCTTCGGGGAGCACGTCGCGATAGTCTCCGGGACCCGACTCGTCCAGGTATAGCCGCAACTGGCCTTCGTCTTCGGCTT
Organism: uncultured beta proteobacterium; assembly: GCA_963705615.1. GTDB lineage: Bacteria > Pseudomonadota > Gammaproteobacteria > Burkholderiales > SHXO01 > SHXO01. The sequence goes on from CAVPKE010000011.1 coordinate 29,595, forward strand.
TCCAGTCCGAGTTCAAGTACAACACGCAGGACAGCACGCGCGCCTGTGAACCCCGGTGCTGATCGTGGTGGCGGCGGTAGCCTGCGCCGGGCGGATAGAGTGCGAAGTGACCCTCGAACTCGAACAGTCCGAGTTGAAGCTCGCGGTTCAACCTCCACCGCAGAGCGTCGAAACGCGACAGCGCGTCCTGCTGCGCGCCACTTGCCGAGGCTGGCTCCAGCCACTGAATCTGGTCGCCGCGCTCATCGCCCGCCAGGCGATAGCGCTCGCCTGTGCCGACGCCGGCCGCGCGCAAGCCGCCGACGGTGCGGGCGGCGTGAACTTCGGCGGCCAAGGCGCGCCAGGTCACGGTCGGAACGAAGTCGTGCAGGCTCGCCCAGCCGGGCCCAGCAAGCGCATCCGCGACGAGGCCGGTGTGGATCATCGGTGCAGCCGCCGCGACATGTCGGACCTGCCTTGGGGCGGCACCGCCGGCAGAAGAGTGCCGACCTCCGGCAGGTCGCCGGGCAACAGCGGCCGCTCGGGAAGGTTGTACTCCAGGTCCAAGTATTTGCCTTCGCGGAACAGCCTCAGCTTGAGCCGGCTGCCAACTTTGAGCCCACGCATGATCCCGGTCAGTTTCTCCGGCTCGTTCATCGGCGCGCCGTTGAGGGTGACTACGATGTCGCCTCCCAGCAGAAAAGACGACCCACCAATGCTCAGTTCCATCACGCCGCCGCGGATGCCGGCCTTGTCCGCCGGGCTGCCGGGCTCCACCACCTCTACCAGCAGCCCGTCGACCAGCGGTACCTGCAGCAGCTTGCGCAGTTCGGGGCCGATGAGCTGGCCGTGGAAGCCGATCCACGGCCGGATGACACGCCCGTCCTTGAGCAGCGACGGCAGCACGCTCTTCGCGAGATTGATCGGCACCGAAAACCCGATGCTCTGCGCCTCCGCGACGATGGCGGTGTTGATGCCGATCACCTCTCCGCAGCGATTGAGCAGCGGTCCCCCTGAGTTGCCGGGGTTGATCGCAGTGTCGGTCTGGATCAGCGGCTCGGTCAGCGACAGCGGTGTCTCCGGCAAGATGCGATTGATGCCGCTGATGATGCCGCGTGTAACGGTCTGGTCCAGGCCGAGGGGATTGCCGATGGCGATCACCTCCTCGCCTGGCCGGAGGCGGTCCGAATCGCCTAGCTTCACCGTGGGCAGCGTAGCGCCGCGGGGTTTGGGGATCTGAATGACCGCCAGGTCGAAGATCGGATCTGCGCCCACCAACTTGGCAGCTACGATCGAACCGTCATCCATCGTAACGGTCAGCGACTGCAGCCCGTAGACAACGTGCGAGTTGGTCAGGACCAGCCCATTGGCGTCAATTAAGAATCCCGAACCGAGCACGCGGGTGACGCGACCCTGAAGGCGATAGGGATTGATCGACTGTCCGGTGATCATCACCACGGCTGGAGAAACCCGTTTGAATAGCTCGGGGATCCCTTCGGCGCAGATCCCGGAGCTGGACTCCGCGGCGCTAGCCGTTCGCACTGACACATGGCAAGCCGTGAGCAAGCAGATGGCAAGGCAGGCGGCAGCAGAGCGCAGGGACATGACCGGGACACATCGGTGGGTAGAGAACGCGCGAAGGTGCGCGACGGATGACTGTACCACGCGCCGGGGCTTGACCGACTCTCCCGCAGGGGGAGAGCGAAACAGCGTCGGGCGTGTCAGCCAACTGGTACCCGGCGCTCCCGCCAGAGACGGGAGATCACAGCCAGCGCATCATCCCCATCTCGAAGGGATGGGTCAGAAGCTGGTGATAGGGATAGATGCGAATGCGGTACTCGAGCTTGCCGCACATCTCGGGGGTGATCTGCAGCGCGAAGCGGTGCTCGCCCTGATCGGTCATCACGACCTTCCCACTCGAAGCGGTAGTGACGGGCATCGCGCAGCTCGTCGCTTGTCTCGTCTGACGGCCAATGAGCAGCTCGACCACGACGTCCTCAGGCTTCATGCCGTTCAGTTGCACGGCCAGCTCCACGCTTCACGCCTTCGCCGAAGGGGATGTTCTTGCTGGGCGTGTCCAGCGCGCCGCAGCCGCACGTTGTCCCAGCTGCGCCGCACCTGCGCCTTCCAGACCGCCAGTTTGCGGGCGTTCTCGTAGCTGCTCTCCGCGTAGCGCCGGCCCTGCCGCGTGGCTGGCAGGTAGAACTTGGCCAGGTACTCGCTCACCATGCGCGTGGAGCTGAAGCGCGGCAGCAGGGTGGCGATGGAATGCTTTGCCATGCCCACCCACTCCGGGGAGTAGCCCATGTCGCCGCGCTTGTAGAACAGTGGACTGACCTGGTCCTGCAGCAGCTCGTACAGCGTCCTGGCTTCGTCGTGGTCGCGGCGCGCATCGTCCATGTTCTCGCCCACCGGCTTGATCGCCCAGCCGTTGCGGCCGTCGTAGCCTTCGTCCCACCAGCCGTCCAGAACGGAAAGGTTGAGCACGCCGTTGATGCCTGCCTTCATGCCGGAGGTGCCGCTCGCCTCCAGCGGATAGACCGGATTGTTCAGCCACACGTCCACGCCCGACACCAGTCTGCGGGCCAGGCGCAGGTCGTAGTCCTCCACCATCAGGACGCGGCCTTCGAACTCGGGCATGCGCCCGATCTCGACGACGCGTCGGATCAGGTCCTGGCCGGGCATGTCGGCGGGGTGAGCCTTGCCGGCGAACAGCAACAGCACCGGCCGCTGCTCGTCGCAGATGATCTCGCGCAGCCAGGTCAGATCCTGGAACAGCAGCGTGGCCCGCTTGTAGGTGGCGAAGCGGCGCGCGAAGCCGATGGTGAGCACGTTGGGATTGACCGGGTCGGTGAACTTGAGCAGCCGGTCCAGGTGCGCCTGCGAGCCGCCGTTGCGGAAGTGCTGGCGCGCGAAGCGGTGGCGGACCAGGTGCAGCATCTGCGACTTGAGCGACTGGCGCACGCTCCAGAACAGATGGTCCGGGATATCGTCGATGCGCTTCCAGAAGCCGGCGTCGGTCAGCCGCTGGCGTCCAGTCGAACCCGAGATACTTCTCGAACAGGTCGGCCCACTCCTGTGCCAGGAAGGTCGGCACGTGGACGCCGTTGGTGATGTAGCCGATGCCGTTCTCCTGCGGGTCGATCTGCGGCCACAGGGGGGCGCAGATGCGCGAGGACACCCCGCCGTGGATGCGGCTGACGCCGTTCTGGAAACGCGAGGCGCGGATGGCCAGCGCGGTCATGTTGAAGTCGCGGCTGTCGTTCACCCGGCCCAGCGCCAGGAACTCGTCGCGACTCAGCTTGAGCTCGCTGGCAGAAGGGCTCGAAGTAGCTCCACATCACGTCTTCGCTGAAGTGATCATGGCCCGCAGGCACCGGCGTGTGCGTGGTGAACACCGTGTTGGCCGCCACCGCCTCCAGCGCCGCGGCGTGGTCCAGCCCCTGCTTGACCAGCGCGCGCATGCGCTCCAGCACCAGGAACGCCGCGTGCCCCTCGTTGATGTGCCACACCGTCGGCTTGAGCTCGCAGCGCCTCGAGCGCGCGCACGCCGCCGACGCCGAGCACGATCTCCTGCTCGATGCGCGTCCGGCGGTCGCCGCCGTAGAGCTGGTGGGTGATGTCGCGCGCGTGCTCGTCGTTCTCCGGCAGGTCGGTGTCCAGCAGATACAGACCGACGTGCCCGCAGCGCGCGTGCCAGACCTTGCAGGTCACGCGCCGGCCGGGCAGGTCCACGCGCACGTGCAGCTCGCTGCCGTCGGGGCGCAGCACGGGGGTGACCGGCAGGCTCTCGAAGTCCGAGTCGGTGTACTCGGCGTGCTGGTTGCCCTCCGCGTCGATGGTCTGGGAGAAGTAGCCCTGACGATAGAGCAGACCCACGCCGATGAACGGCAGGCGCATGTCGCTGGCCGCCTTGCAGTGATCGCCGGCGAGAATCCCCAGGCCGCCGGAGTAGATCGGGAAGCTCTCGTGGAAGCCGAACTCTGCGCAGAAGTAGGCCACCAGGTCCGAGGAGCGCAGCCACTCGGAGCCGTTGCGGCGCAGCGGCTCGTTGTGGTAGGTGTCGTAGTTCGACAGCACGCGGTTGAAGTTGCCCAGGAACACCGGGTCGTCGGCCGCGTCCAGCAGCCTCTGCTCGTCCACCCGCTTGAGGAACGCCTTGGGATTGTGTCCCACGGCGTCCCACAGTCCGGTGTGCAGGCGCGAGAACAGCGTGCGTGCAGGGCGGTCCCAGCTGTACCAGAGGTTGGAGGCGAGTTCTTCGAGACGCGCCAGGCGGCGCGGAATCTTCGGATTGACCTCCAGGCTGAAGCTCGTGCGGCTTTCCATGGTCAGCGGATGGCGTTTATCGTTCTCGGGCGGCCCGTCGATCGGGCCGGCGCCCATGTATTGATCTGACCCGCCTCAGAGCACGTAGCGCGCCAGATCTTCGCTTTGCGCCAGATCCTTGAGCCGGCTGTCGACGTAGGCGGCGTCGATCACCACCGACTGGCCGCTCGCTCTGCCCGGCTTCGAAAGAGATGTCCTCCAGCAGCTTCTCCATCACCGTGTACAGCCGGCGCGCGCCGATGTTCTCGGTCTTCTCGTTGACCTGCCAGGCGATCTCGGCCAGGCGCTTGATCGGCGTCCGGGCGAAACTCGAGCGTGACGCCTTCGGTGGCGAGCAGCGCCTCGTACTGCGCGGTGAGGCAGGCGTCGGTGCTGGTCAGGATCTGCTCGAAGTCGGACACCGACAGCGAGTCGAGCTCGACGCGGATCGGGAAGCGGCCCTGCAGCTCCGGAATCAGGTCGGAGGGCTTGGCGAAATGAAACGCGCCGCTGCCGATGAACAGAATGTGATCGGTCTTGATCATGCCGTACTTGGTGGACACGGTCGTGCCTTCCACCAGCGGCAGCAGGTCGCGCTGCACGCCCTGGCGCGAGACGTCGGCGCCCGCCACCTCGGAGCGGCTGGCGATCTTGTCGATCTCGTCGAGGAACACGATGCCGTTCTGCTCCACGTTGCGCAGCGCGCGCGACTTGAGATCTTCGTCGTTGATCAGCTTGGCCGCCTCTTCCTCGGTCAGCAGCTTCATCGCCTCCATCACCCTGCAGCTTGCGCAGCTTGCGGCGCCCGCCGCCGAGGTTCTGAAACATGCTCTGGATCTGGGAGGTGAGCTCCTCCATCCCGGGCGGGGCGAGGATCTCCATCTGCGGCTGCACTGCGGCCATCTCGATCTCGATCTCCTTGTCGTTCAGCTCGCCTTCGCGCAGCTTCTTGCGGAACTTCTGGCGAGTGCTGCTCTCCGGTTCCTCGACCGACGAGCCGAAGCCGAGACTGCGCGCCGGCGGCAGCAGCACATCGAGCACGCGCTCCTCGGCCAGGTCCGCGGCGCGCGACTGCACTTTGCGCGTCTCCTGCTCGCGAGCCTGCTTGATGGCGGTTTCCACCAGGTCGCGGACGATGGTGTCCACGTCGCGGCCGACGTAGCCGACTTCGGTGAACTTGGTCGCCTCGACCTTGATGAACGGTGCGTCGGCGAGCCGCGACAGCCGCCGCGCGATCTCGGTCTTGCCCACGCCCGTGGGCCCGATCATCAGGATGTTCTTGGGCGTGATCTCCTGGCGCAGCGGCTCGGCCACCTGCTGCCGGCGCCAGCGGTTGCGCAAGCGCGATGGCCACCGCGCGCTTGGCCCGATCCTGACCGACGATGTGCTTGTCGAGCTCGTGGACGATTTCTTGGGGGGTCATGTAGATTCGGGTGAAAGCGTGAAGGAAGTGAATGCGTGAACCCGGCTAGGGCTGGCGGTTTGCGCTTTCGTAAAGGCTCGAGCGTCTTCACCTCCCTCCGCTTCCTCACTCGAGAACCTCGATCACATGCTGCTGGTTGGTATAGATGCATAGATCGCCGGCGATGGTGAGCGCCTTCTTGACGATCTCCGCCGGCGTGAGCTCGGTATTGTCCAGCAAAGCCTTGGCGGCGGCCTGCGCGTACGGCCCGCCGCTGCCGATCGCCACCAAACCCTGCTCGGGCTCGAGCACGTCGCCGTTGCCCGTGATCACCAGCGAAGTCTCGCGGTCGGCCACCGCCAGCATCGCTTCCAGCCGGCGCAGGATCCGGTCGGTGCGCCAGTCCTTTGCCAGCTCGACCGCCGAGCGCAGCAAGTGTCCCTGATGCTTTTCCAGCTTGGCCTCGAAGCGCTCGAACAAGGTGAAAGCGTCGGCGGTGCCGCCGGCGAAGCCGGCCAGGATCCTGTCGTGATACAGGCGGCGAACTTTGCGCGCGGTCTGCTTGATCACGACGTTGCCCAGCGTGACCTGGCCGTCGCCGCCGAGGGCGACGCTGGCGCCCGCGGCGTACGGAAACGATGGTCGTGCCGTGATAGATGTCCATTGTGGGTCTCGGGACCGACAGGATTGGGCGCAGATGGGGATCAAAGCGCCCGGTTCAAGCAGCTCCCGGTTGCATGCGCTGAAGACAATGGCGGCGCACCGATGAGCCGAGGCGACCGCTCAACCGGGCCGGCGCGCCGGGACGAGCTCGACGGTGGGGTCCAGGCTGAGCGTGGACAAGAACGCCGCCACCAGGCTGTTGGGGCGGATCAAACGCACGAACTTGCTGTTCCAAGCCAGGCGGTTCACCAGGTTGGCGAAAGCGGTCCCGCAGCTGAAGTCCATGCGCCGGACTGCGGAGAGGTTGATGTTGACATACTGACGCTCATCGGCGAAGGCCCGAAGCTCCGCCAGCTGGGGATCGGCGGCGCCAGACATGACGCCGGTCAGACTGAACACTTCCGGTCCCGGCTGGTAGCGCGGCTCGTCGCGCTTTTCCTGCCGGCTGGTTGGCGCCACCGGCATCATCACCCGTTGCCAGCGCGGGAGGGGAAGTCCCGGTCGCCAGCGCGTACTCCAACGCGGTGCGCTCGAAGTCCTTCTGCTCCCCGCGCAAGCGGTAGATCTCGAGCAGGAGCGACCAGTACGTCTCTACCCAAGGGTCGCCTGCCGTGGCGTCGCGCAGCAGGTCAGCGAGGTGTTCTGCACCGGTGAGCAGTACTGCGTTGCCGCTATGCGGGAGCAATCTCAGCAGCTCCAGGAACGCGGCACAGCCCTCGGCATCGAGCGCCGCGAGGCGGCTCACGTCGAGGTGCACCGTGGCAAGATTGCGCGCCGCCGCCCGCACTCCGTCCAGCTCCATCCCTCGGCTTGCATCGAGCGCGCCGGCCAGTTCGAAGTAGCCGGGGCCGCCGGGGCGTACCTCGGCGGGCAGGCGCGCCATCTCCTCCTCGTTCAGCCACTGCGGCGCAGGTAGCCCAAAGCTCGTCTCGAAGCGTTGCGTCAGCGCCCCGAACGACTTCCACTCCCCCCGCGCGCGCAGCAGATCGAAGAGCATGTACCACAGCTCCGGGCCGTTTGACTCCGTCGCCGCCCGCCTCCAGCACGCTGCGCAGGAAGTCGGCGGCGTCTGCTTCGCGCCCGTTGGCGTACAGGACCGCGGCTTCCTGTGCGGCAGGAAGGTTATGGGAAATCGGGTGGGACAGGGAAGAGCTGGACACTTTCATCGCTTCACGATGCGCTGAGATAGGAAACAGGCCGGGCGCCAAACATAGGAGCATTAACGGCGCGGGGCCTAGTCGCTTGAGTTTACTCGATATTGACGCCTGCATGAGCGAACCCAGGCGGGCAGCTATTGGGCGCTGAACAGGGTGATATCATCGCACGCGACGCTCTCACGCGGCCCCCAACGGGGCTACGCCAAAGATCTCGTGCTACGCGCACTCGCATGAATGTCCTCTCCTCATTCTTGGCCGCAGCAGCGTTTCTGACCCTACCTGCCTGCACGCTGCTCAACAACCCGAAGCCAACCGATCAGACGGCAGTGGTCAAGGATGGGCCGTGGGGCAAGGTGTATCGCGGCGGATACGTGGAGATGGTTTCGGTCGTTGGCGTCGAGCCGGACTGGCGCCTGCACTCGGCGCTGGCGATCCCGCCCGGAGATCGGTCAGCATGGTTCTACATCTATCTGTGCAACGAAGACCCAAAGCATTGCGTCTCTGTCGCTCAGGCGCAAGTCGCGTTCCGTGCGCAGGCAGGTCACACCTACCGACCACGCGCGCAGGAGGAGGTGAACGGCAGCAATCGCTTCTGGGTGTGGGTGGAAGACGAGAGCACTGGCGAGGCGGTGAGCGAGAAAGTTCTGGGCGCGCCCCGGGCGTGATGCCGTCCATCGGCTCGAGATCTTCTAGCTTGGCAGCGGTAAGCTCGGCTGACAAACGGTCGAGCGCGTCGAACGCACGCACGTCTTGTGCGCATGCGATATGCGCGATCAAGCCGCAATGGCTCCCTCTTCCTCGTCGTCTGCATGTCCGCAGGTGATCTTCTCAGGCCACATCAGCTCCTCGCGCGAACCGATCACCTCTCGAACCGTCGAGACGATAAGCCACAGCGCGATGCCGCCGGCGACGAGCGGATCGAACAAGAACCAGCCTGAAGCCGTCACCAGGAGGCCGGCCAGAACGGGCGCAAGCGAGACGAAAACATCGCCCAGGTTGTGAATGTACGCCAGGCGTATCGCCGCGTTATTCTTGCTCGGACGCAACAGCAAACGGGCAACTCCCCAATTTCCGGCGGCAGCTGCAAGGCCGACGAGGATCGGAACGATCCCCGAAACTGAAACTGGGTGAAGAACTCTTTCAACGCTCTGCCACAGCAGCAATGCGCTTACAGCCACCAGCCCAACCGAGTTGAAGATGTTTGCGGACCGGACAAGATTGCGCGAGATGCCGAGCGGCAACACGAAGCTCAGATAAAGAAGAGCCAGCGCCATTTCGTCGGAGAAGTTATGAACGCTGTCCATCATGAGGCTGAGGCTCTTTGATTGGAGCCCGGCTATCGCCTCGACGACGAAGATAGCGGTGTTCAGTGCGACAGCCGCTGCCAGCGGTTTGCGGTAATGAGCCATGCTTATCTTCCGTTACGATACGCTTGCCGAGGCGTGTCGACGCCTAGCTCGGAACCGTGAAGTCGGCCGGAGTTCGCTGCTGGAGCGCAAGCAACACGAGCCAGGCGAAAACGGCAAGTGCGGCGAGGGTGATCACCAAGACCGGCCCGAACGGCTGATCGAGCAACAAGGCTGCCGCGAAGGCGACGAGGTAGGCGCCGAGGCTGGACCCGGCCGAGATGGCCACAGACGCCTTCCAGCTGGGGCCGATCCGGTACGCGATCATCGACGGAACGAACACGAGCCCGAATGCGGCAAACACGCCAACCGAGGAGGTGGCCAGCGCCAGTCCGGCGGCGATCAGCAGGTCGAAGATGAGGTGATACCTGAGAGCCGAAAGACCGCTGGCGCGGAAGAAATCCGGAAACATGCGCTCCAGCAGCAGCGGCCGTGACAACCATGGAAGCAAGGCGGCGGTTACGCCCAGGAAGAGCAGTGCGATGGCCAGGTGGCCGATCCCCGTAAAGTAGAGCTGACCATCGAACAGAGCGTGTCCAAGGTGTTCCGCGATCGGAACGTTCGCCAGCATGAGCATGGCGCGACGCCCAACCCGACGATCATGAGCAGACGCGTAGCCGTTGTTGCCCGCACGGGCGATCCAGCCCTTCAGGGCCGCGGCACCACAGGCGCAAGTCAACGCGCCCGCTTGTGGGGGCAGGCCCAGGATCGAGCTAGCCAGCGAACCGGCGGCCGCCACTTGGGCGAACGCGAGCGCAGCCAGCCATTCCTCCCTCAGGCGCAGGTACATTCCAAGGACCGGCAGCACCAGGGCAAACGTCAGACCGGTGCAGAACGGCAGCCGGAAAAGCGGGTCGATCAAGACGCTGAAGTTTACGGTCATAGGTCGATCACGCGCGTGCAGACCCGTTCCAGGAAGCGTTGATCATGACTGATGACCATCGCCGCATGCGACGCCCGCATGCGGGTCAACTCTTCGGCCATGTGCTCCACGCCGGGCGGGTCGACGTTGTTGGTCGGCTCGTCCAGAAGGATGAGGTCTACCGGCGCCGTCAGGCAAGCCCAGACCTGAAGGAACTGCAGCTGACCGCCGCTGAGCCGATCCAGCCGGCGCTTCACGAAGGGCTTGATCCAGGCGGGCAAAGACTCGCCGGTTGCGCCGGTGAGCCCGAGCAATTCCTGTCCCGAGAGCGGTACGTCATTGAGCGGCAAAGCAGCTCTGCTGCTGATGAGAAACGCGCAGTCCTGGGCGCTTGTACGACGCGGCCGGAAAATACTCCTTGCGCTGCCCGCGATCGCGTTCAGCAGTGTCGACTTGCCGGCGCCGTTGGGCCCGCGGATGCCGACGATGTCGCCCAAGCGCACGAAGAAGCTCACCGGCCCGACCACGGGACGCGCATACCCCGCGGACAGCGCTTCCACTTCCAGGTAACAACTCGTCATCCATCAAACGTTCGTCTTCCGGTCAGAAAAAAGCCTCCCCGCGGTCCCCCGCGGGGAGGCTCCGGGCGATGCAGCTGCGCTTATGACTTCGGCTTCTCAGCCGCGAGGAGCCGGCTGATGGCGTCATCGTACATGCTGAACAGGTCCTTGGCGCCCGGTGTCCCCCCGACGGTGGCGGGCAGCGCGATCTCCGGGACCTTGATCTGGCCGGACAGCCACTCCGCAGCGTCCGGGTTCTTCTGGGTCGTGATCACGATCAGCTTGGCTGGATTGCTCTTCTGCTGTTCAACCAGCTCCGACAGATGTGATGGAAGTGGGCTCAACGCCGGGCTTGGGCTCGAGCGCTCCGACCACCGGCATGCCGAGCCAATCGAACAGGTAGGTCAGCTCCTTGTGATGTTCGATGACCGCGACACCCTTGAGCGACGCGGCCTCCTGCTCCCAGCGTTTGGTTGCCGCCGCCCAGCGCTGCGTGAAGGATGCAAGGCGGGATTCGTAATAGGCTTTGCCCGCGGGGTCGATGTAGACCAAGCGCCTGGCCAGTTCATCGGCCACCAACTGTATGTTTTGCGGACTCCACTGGATGTGAGGATTGCCTCGCGGATGCACGTCCCCCAACGACCTGTCCAGCAGCGTCGGGACTTCCTTGAGCGGCACGTAGTTCGCTGCCTCGAGGTTGCCGGGCTTGCCGACGGTGATCTTGTTGTTTCCGGACTGCCCGATGACCACCGGCATCCACCCCACCTCGAGCTCGGCGCCCGTGCATACCACCAGGTCCGCGACCCGCGCGTGCGCGATCAGGCTCGGCCGCGCCTGGATTTTATGCACGTCCTGGAGCGCGGTGGTGGCGGTGTAGACGCTGACGCGATCGCCGCCGATCTCGCTCGCCAGCGCGCCCCACTCGGGGTGGCAGGCGAAGACGTTGACGGCTGACATCGCTGGGCCCGTCCAGCCTAACAGGGCGGTGAGGCCTAAGAGGCTCAAGAACGTTTTCATAGATCGATCCTTTCGCTCAAATCATAATGTGGCGCCTGCGCGTCGGCGTCAGAACTTGTGCGCGCCGTGCGTACCGAGGCTGAGGATGTACTGGAGGAACCACTGGTTGTCGGTGATGCCCTGCTGCGACTTGTCCTGGTTGTACTGCAGCCGGAAGCGGCTGAATTCCGATGGGCTCCAGTCGACCATCGCAGACCAGCGCTTGGGCGTGAAATCCGGCGGCGCCAAGCCGGGCGCACCAGCGAGCCCGGAGCCGAGGTTGTACGACCCCTCGTTCAGCTGGCCATAGCGCAGTCCAGCGCGCCAGTACGGGTGGAATTGGTACACGCCCTGGACGTACCAGCCGGATTGGTTCGCGGTGAACGGACCGGTCATGGCTGCGCCGGTCGAGTCGAAGGTCAGCGTGCCGTCTAAGCTGCGGTGCATCCACTCCGCGACCAGCTTGAAGTTCCGGTACGAGGGATCGCCGTTGGGCGCCCACTTGTAGACGAAGTCGAGGCCCCAGAGCTTGTCGTTCCCGCCGGTGAGCGTGTTGGAGACGCCGGTGAAGTCCAACGCCGGGAGAGGCTGGTCGGTCACCTGGTTCTTGGCCTGCATTCCCCAGATGCCGAACCGGTAGCTGTTGCTCACGCCGATGTCGCCGCCCACGTGGGCGAACAGCGTTGCGACCTGGAAGCCGTTGCTGTTGTGATCGCTGTCCGGGAAGGGAAACTCGACCGGCTTGCCTCCCTCCGCGCCGAGCTCGAGATAGACGGCAGACAGCGGGGCGATCCAGCTCGCCTGGAGTCCGTCTATCCCGAAGTTCGGGCCGAGGAACGCTTGCTGCACGAGGGCGTCGTCTTCGAAGTCCCAGGCGTGACTGTGCTGAGAGTTCTCGTAGCCGATTCCGGAGAAGAATCGCCCGCCCTTGACCGTAAACCCATGACCGATGGCGGTGGTCTGGAAGAAAGCTTCCTCTGTATTGATAAGGCCGTCTTCGATCGAGAAGGTCGCTTGTCCGTAGAAGAGGTGGTCGACGTTGGCGGAGATGGTGATTTCGGTCTCGCCGAGGTTGAAGCCGCGTTCCGGCAGACCCAACTCACCCGGCCCCAGGAAGCCCGTTATGCTGCGCGTGTTGGGGTCCTGGTTGGAGTTGTAGTACCCGCCCTGGAGAATCAGCGAGAGCGCCGGGTTGAATGCGCTTGGCGACGCGGGCGGTTTCAGGCCCGTCGCCTGCGACGCCGCCTCCGCGCTTTGTTTCGCTTGGCCGGCAGCGCTCTGCGCCTGGGTGGCGGCGGTCTGGGCCTTGGCTGAGGCTTCCTCTGCGTCCTTGAGCTGTTTTTCGAGCGCTTGGATGCGTGTGTCGTAGCTATCTTTCATGTCTTGGATCTGCTTGCGGATCTCTTCCAGTTGCGGGTTGGTCTGCGCCTGCGCTCCAGCGGGCAGCACCAGCGCGAGCGCAATAACGCCCGCCGTTATGTTCGGTCTGGACACGGGTCGTTCTCCCTCAGATTCGTTGAAAAGCCATAGCCGCCCGCTGATTCAGGCGGGCGCGACGACTGCACGAATGCTTAGAGAGAGGCGGGCGGCGCCCGGGAGTGGAATGCGCGGGGAGTTGCTGTGTAGAAAACCTGCGCGCGGTGCGGTGCGGGCTGGACAACCCCGCGCTGCGCCTCGAACGACAGGAGCTTGCCGACCAGCGCGCTGCCGAACTGGGCCGAAAGCGCGCACTGCTCGCAGACTTTGTGCTGGGGGAGCTGTTTGTCCTCGGTCGCCGGCGGTTTGGCCAGGTGTGTAGCTGCGTGCGCGAGCATGGCCTGCTGACCCAGCAGCAGGGCGAAAGCCAGCAGGACGTGGATCAGGGCACGCTTGACAGCCATTAGAGCGGTTGTTCTTGGGCGTTGCGCGCGGGTGGCGCAGCTCTCCTCGGGCGAAAGTCTAGCCCAGACGGAGTGGATTTCAAAGCCAGGCCAGGAGCCGCGCGCAAGGTCGGTGTAAGGAGACAGGTGCAGCGGGGCCACGGCAGAGCGACAATACGCGCGCCGTTGCGACCAGACCAGGAGGAAGCGGAATGGGCCTTGATCGAAAACGCGATGCGGTTGCATCCGCCGCACCGTCGCGGCTTCCTGGTAGCGTCCGCTGCGCTCGGTGCCTCGGTGTTGCTTCCGGGCGCCGCTCGAATCGCCAGCGTCCGCGAGCTTGAAGGCAGCGTGAGTGTCAATGGAAAGCCCGCTACGCGCGCGACCCGTGTGCGGACAGGGGATCTAATCGAGACGGGGCCCGACAGCAAGCTCGTATTCGTTCTCGGGCAGGACGCCTTCCTGCTGCGCGAGCGTTCCAGTCTCAAGCTGGAGGAGCGCCCGACATCCAACGGCAAGGTGGCTATCGCCAGCCTGCGGCTCGAGACCGGGGCGCTGCTGGCCGTGTTTGGCAAGGGCTCGCCGCCTGATGGAGACCGCCACCGCCACGGCCGCGGCCGGCGTCCGGCGCACCGGCGTGTATCTCGAGGCGAGCGCCGAGCAGACGTACTTCTGCACCTGCTACGGTACGGTTGAGCTGCGCGACAAGGCGGGCAGGCAGCGCAAGCTGCTCGTCTCGACCTATCACACGCCCAACATCATCTATGCACAGACAGTCGCGGGTCGGCTGCTGGCCGCTGCCGCCGTGAAGGACCATACCGACGCCGAGCTCATCATGCTGGACGCGCTGGTCGGGCGGACCTCCCCGCTGGTCGGACGGCAGCAGAAACAGAAGGCGGCGACGGCACCGGTGCGCCGGAACCGCCGCAGCCTGCAGCGTCCGAGCCCACAGCGGAAAAGCAGCCGGAGAAGCAACCGCCAGCCCGGCGCAAGCGGCAACAGCCGAAGGCGCAACCCACGCCATCCGGTAGCGAGCCTGAGCAGTCGGCTTCGCAGCCGGCTGCGCCCACGCCTGGGCTGCCCGAGCCCCCGCCGCCACCAAAGCCTCAGACGCCCCCGCCCGATGAGGAGTTGCGTTTGCCTCCGGCTCGGCTGGACGACTAAGCGTTCTTGGCGCCGTGTGCGCTCCGGCTCCGGCGTCAGAAATCGTCCAGTGCCGCGTCGCGCGTGAGATGCGAGATGTCGCCCCAGCGCTCGATCGACCAGCGGGCGTCGGTGCAAGACACTGCATTCAAGCTGGCGTTGAAAATTGGGAAGTCGCGGGGGCGCTCCAGGGGCGCGCCCTGCACGAACCGATAGAGCGCGTCGAGCACGCCACCGTGGGTCACCACCACGACGCGTGCCCCGATGTGCTCGCGCGCCAGGACCGTGAACGCAGCGCTCACCCGCTCGTACACCTGTCGCGCGCTTTCGCCGCCAGGGATGACGTGGTCCGGGTCGCGTGCTCTGAAGCGAGCGTAGTGCTCGGGGAAACGGCGCTCGCACTCGGCTCCGGTCAAGCCCTGAAACACGCCCAGGTTGCGTTCCCGCAGCCGCCCATCGGTGAGCACACGGCGGCGGCTGTGATCGGCGATCGGTTGCGCCGTCTGTAACGCCCGCCCGAGATCGCTGCTGTAGAGGTGAGAGAAGGGCTCGCGCGCCAGGCGGTCACTGAGAAGCAGCGCCTGCGCCAGCCCCTCCTCGTTCAGCGGGCTGTCCAGGTGGCCCTGAATGCGGCCTTCCGCATTCCAGGCGGTTTCTCCGTGGCGCGCGACGATGAACTGGGTGGTGCTGCTCATCGCGGTGTCCGACCTTTCGCGAGTGCTGTTCCGCCGTTGTCTGCGTCTACGTGGGTCACCGCTTCTTCTTGGCCCGGGGATGAGCCGCGTCGTAGACCTTGGCGAGATACTGGTAGTCGAGATGCGTATAGACCTGGGTGGAGGAGATGCTGGCATGGCCGAGCATTTCCTGGACCGCGCGCAGGTCGCCGCTCGACTGCAGAACGTGCGAAGCGAAGGAGTGGCGCAGCATGTGCGGATGCACGTGCTGGGTCAGGCCTTGGCGCAGCGCCCAGGTCTCGAGCCGCCGCTGCACAGTGCGCGCGCTGACGCGCAGCCCTCGGGGGTTGACGAACAGCGCCGGCTGCTCCGGGTGCTGCCAGTGCGGCGCGCGCCGCAAGCCAGTCCCGGAGCGCGCGCTGAGCGAAGCTCGCCGACCGGCACCACGCGCGTCTTGTTGCCCTTGCCGGTCACACGCACGGTCCCGTCCTGGAAGTCGACGTCGCCGAGCTTCACGCCAGTCAGCTCGGACAGCCGCAGCCCGGACGAGTAGAACAGCTCGAACATCGCGCGGTCGCGAATCGTCATCGGTTCGTCGCCCGGCAGGTCCACCAGACGCGCTGCCTCGTCGGGCGACAGCGCTTTGGGCAGAGTCTTCGGCGCTTTGGGCGAGCGCAGGCCCTGGAACGGGTTGTGGGCGAGGCGTGGTCGCGCGCCAGGTAGCGGTAGAAGCTGCGCCACGCGGACAGCGTGCGCGCCAATGTTCTGCCCTCCAATCCGCGCCCGTGCAGTATCGGCGACGAAGCGACGCGCCTGGTGCGGATGAATGTCGGCGAGAGGGGTATCGCCGGCCAGCGAGAACAGCTTGCGCACGTCGCGCGCGTAGTTCTCTGCGGTGTTCTGACTCAGGCCCCGCTCGTGCCGCAGGTGGGCGAGGAACCCCTCCAGGCAGCGTTCGTTGGCGCTGGCGGACGCGTCGGCCAATCAGGCCTCCGGCATCAACTATCGGCGTAGCGCTTCAGCGCCATGCTCACGAGCTTCGCCCAGGCGCGTCAGGTACAGCGTGCCCTTGTCGGCGGAGAACCGCTGCGGGTCGTCGCTACCCAGCACGAGCAATCCCACCGGCCGCTCGATGCGCAGCGGGACGTAGACCAGCGAACGGACTCGCCTCGCCGGCGCCCTCGAACCAGGCTCCGCGTGTCGAACATGGGGTGTTCGCTGAAATAGGGGTCGTCGAGGCTCTCGGCAAACACGCGCGCCTCCTGACTGATGTCTGCCGAACTCGATGCGGTCTTGCGCAGGCGTGTCCATCCACAGCCGCAGCGCCACTGCGGGTACCGCGAAGTCCTCGCGCAGGTTGCGGTAGAGAGCGTCGAGCAGAAGCGGCAAGTCGCGCGCGGCGAGCAGCGCCAGCGTGATGCGGTGCACGCGCTCGCTGATGCTGTCGTTCTCCTCGCCGAACTGGACCAGCTCGCGCAGCTTGCCTTCCAGCGCGCGGCTCTTCTCGCGCAGAGTCAGCATCTGGCGCTCGGCGATGGGAATCGCCCTGCCCGCCGTGCGGATGGGGGATCTGCATGGCGGCCAGCAGCTCGGCGTGTTCCTCGAAGAATTCAGGGTGCTCTTTCAGGTAACGGGCGACCTCTTCTGATCTCATGGTCGGCGGCTCTCTAGATTTCGATTGCGCCTTCGAACACCGTTTCCGCGGCCCCGGTCAGCAGGACCGGCTGCCGGCCGCCGGCCCAGGCGATGCCAAGCCGCCCGCCGCGCGTGTGCACGCTGCACCGGGCTGTCCAGGTAGCCGCGCGTGATCCCCGCGACCACGGCCGCGCACGCGCCCGTGCCGCAGGCCAATGTTTCTCCTGCCCCGCGCTCGTAGACTCGCAGCTTGATGCGACGGCGGTCGACCACCTCCATGTAACCGGCGTTGACCCGCTGCGGAAAGCGCGGGTGGTGCTCGATCAGCGGTCCCTGGGTCAGCACCGGTGCGCGCTCGACGCTGTCCACGACCTGCACGGCGTGGGGGTTGCCCATCGACAGGGCGCTGATCTCCACGCTCTGGCCGGCCACTTCGATCCGATAGGTCGGGCGCCTGCGCGTCTGCGAGGAAAGGGATCTTGGCCGGCTCGAACTCGGGCGCGCCCATGTCGACCGTGACCTGGCCGTCGGACTCCAGCTTGGGGACGATCACGCCGGACAGGGTCTCGACTCGGATCTGCGTCTTGTCGGTGAGCCCCTTGTCGCGCACGTACCTCAGGAAGCAGCGCGCGCCGTTGCCGCAGTGCTGCACTTCCTCGCCGTCGGCGTTGTAGATGCGGTAGTAGAAGTCCGTGCCGGGCGTCCGCGGCCGCTCGATCAGCAGGATCTGGTCGCAGCCGACGCCGAAGTGGCGGTCGGCGATGCTGCCTCACGGTGCCGCGCATCCAGCGCCACCTGCTGGTTGACGGCGTCGACCACGACGAAGTCGTTGCCTACGCCCTGCATCTTGGTGAACTTGAGCAGCTTGGACACGGTCCCGGCGCCTGATCATGCGGCGGGAAGCGCTTTGGACATCACGTAGTCGTCCATGATGAAACCGCGGCCGATGTCGAACCGTCGCCGCCTCGCTCACCGCGAAACCCTTGCGCAGGTAAGACTCGATGGCGCTGCGCGTTGTTCTTGTTCACCTGGAGATACAGGCGAGTGCTGCCACGGGAGCGGGCGCTGCTCTTCGACGTGGCGCATCAGCAGGCTCCCGTAGCCTCGTCCGACGCAGATCGTAGCGCACGTAGAGCTTGTCCAGCTTCATCGCATCGGTGTGCTCGCCCAGCTCGTACGAGGTGAATGCCACCATGGCGCCGTCCAACAGGAGCTTGTCCCACCAGGCGGTGCGGCTCGCGAGCTGCTCGCGTATGACCTCGGGGCGGTAGCGCTGATCGAGCATGTATTCTATCTGCTCGACCGTGATGATGCTCGGATAGTGCGCGTACCAGATATCGCGCGCCAGCCGCACGAGGTCGGGGATGTCCTCCTCGCGCAACGGCAGGATGCGAACGTTGAGAGCTGAGGTGGCGCTGCTCATGCAAGGCTCCTGTCACACGCCAATAATAGCGGGGCTCGCCCGCGAGCGGGTCTTGAAGCGGCCATGCCTCACGGCGCGGTAGTCCACAGCAACCGCTCGCGCCGCCGCACCGCGCGCGCTAAGCTCGTAACCCAAACGTCTTTAAGCTTAGGGGCTTATCTGTTATCCTGACCGACTTTTCAGAGCACTAACCACAGGCCTGTTTTCGAATGAGTGAGTACCTCTTCACGTCCGAGTCGGTCTCGGAAGGGCACCCGGACAAGGTCGCAGACCAGATCTCCGACGCGGTGCTGGACGCTATCTTAGCCCAGGACAAATTTTCCCGGGTGGCCGCCGAGACTCTGGTGAACACCGGCCTGGTGGTGATGGCCGGCGAGATCACCACCAACGCGGTGGTGGACTTCCAGCAGATCGCGCGCGAGACCATCAAGCGCATCGGCTACGACAACACCGAGTACGGCATCGACTACAAGGGCTGCGCGGTGCTGGTGGCATATGACAAGCAAAGTCCCGACATCAAGCAGGGTGTCGACAAGGCGCACGACGACCCGCTCAACCAGGGTGCCGGCGACCAGGGTCTGATGTTCGGCTACGCCTGCGATGAA
Source organism: uncultured beta proteobacterium (assembly GCA_963705615.1). Lineage (GTDB taxonomy): Bacteria > Pseudomonadota > Gammaproteobacteria > Burkholderiales > SHXO01 > SHXO01. Next base: position 48,267 of record CAVPKE010000011.1, read on the forward strand.
ACGCCGCAGCTCATGCCGCTGCCCATCTATCTTGCGCATCGCCTGGTCGAGCGCCAGTCGGAACTGCGACGCGACGGCCGCCTGCCGTGGCTGCGGCCCGACGCCAAGTCGCAGGTGACGGTGCGCTACGCGGACGGCAAGCCGGCAGCCATCGACACCGTCGTGCTTTCCACCCAGCACGCGCCCGACATGCCGCTCGAGCAGATCCGCGAGGCCGTCATCGAGAACATCATCAAGCCGGTGCTGCCGAAGAACCTGATCAAGGGGAAGATCAACTATCTCGTCAACCCGACCGGGCGTTTCGTGGTCGGCGGTCCGCAGGGCGACTGCGGTCTTACCGGGCGCAAGATCATCGTGGACACCTACGGCGGCGCGGCTCACCACGGCGGCGGCGCCTTCTCGGGCAAGGATCCCTCCAAGGTCGACCGCTCGGCGGCCTACGCTGCGCGCTACGTCGCCAAGAACGTCGTCGCTGCAGGGCTCGCAGCCAAGTGCGAGATCCAGATCTCCTATGCCATCGGCGTGGCCCGGCCCACCAGCATCATGGTCACGACTTTCGGCACCGGCAAGATTCCCGACGACAAGCTGGCGCAGCTCATCCAGAAGCATTTCGATCTGCGGCCCAAGGGCATCATCCAGATGCTCGATCTGCTGCGGCCCATCTACAGCAAGACCGCCGCCTACGGCCACTTCGGCCGCGACGAGCCCGAGTTCACCTGGGAAAACATGGACAAGGTGAGGCGCTGCAGGCGGATGCCGGGGTGCAGCGGTTGCACACGCGTGAAGTGCGTTGCAGACGCCCACGGTGCGTCTTGGCGCAGACACCACGCTTGCCCTATAATTTCAGCTTCCCTGAGGAGCGTTGCAACGGACCGCTCGAGTCAGTTCTCCTTAAGAGCGGGCCCGCCAGGCTCAGGTGATCACAACTTGCAACGGCGCTCACGAACTTTTTTCCTAACCGAAAGGAGCGCGTGATGAGCGCCGTACTGCAATCCAAACCTTCCACCGATTTCCGCGTCGCCGATCTGTCCCTGGCCGACTGGGGCCGCAAGGAGATCGCCATCGCCGAGACCGAGATGCCCGGCCTGATGGCGATCCGCGACGAGTTCGCCGCGCTGCAGCCGCTGCGCGGTGCTCGCATCGCCGGCTCGCTGCACATGACGATCCAGACCGCGGTGCTGATCGAGACCCTCAAGGCTCTCGGCGCCGATGTGCGCTGGGCATCGTGCAACATTTACTCGACGCAGGACCATGCCGCCGCGGCCATCGCCGTCGGCGGGACGCCGGTGTTCGCCTACAAGGGCGAGAGCCTCGACGAGTACTGGGAGTTCACGCACCGGATCTTCGAATGGGCGGACGGCGGCACCCCCAACATGATCCTGGACGATGGCGGCGATGCTACGCTGCTGGTGCACCTCGGCACGCGCGCCGAGACCGAGCCCGCTTGCATCACACATCCCTCCAACGAGGAGGAGCGAGCGCTGTTCGCGGCCATTCGCAAACGGCTGGACACCAGCCCTAAGTACTACTCGCGGACCAAAGCCAACATCCGCGGCGTCACGGAAGAGACCACGACTGGCGTGAAGCGGCTGTATCAGATGGCAAAGGACGGGCAGCTGGGGTTTCCGGCCATCAATGTCAACGACTCGGTCACCAAATCGAAGTTCGACAATCTCTACGGCTGCCGCGAGTCGCTGGTAGACGGTATCAAGCGCGCCACCGATGTGATGATCGCGGGCAAGATCGCTGTGGTTGCAGGTTACGGTGACGTGGGCAAGGGTTCGGCCCAGGCGCTGCGCGCGCTGTCAGCCCAGGTGTGGGTGACGGAGATCGATCCCATCTGCGCGCTGCAGGCGGCGATGGAGGGTTACCGCGTGGTGACCATGGACTATGCCTGCGACAAGGCCGACATCTTCGTCACCGCCACCGGCAACATCGACATCATCACCCACGAGCACATGAAGCGCATGAAGAACCAGGCGATCGTGTGCAACATCGGCCACTTCGACAACGAGATCGACGTGGCCGGCCTGAAGGCCTACAAGTGGGAGAACATCAAGCCGCAGGTGGACCACGTCATCTTTCCGGACGGCAAGCGCATCATCCTGCTGGCCGAAGGGCGTCTGGTGAACTTGGGCTGCGGCACCGGCCACCCGAGCTACGTCATGTCGTCGTCGTTTGCCAACCAGGTCATCGCGCAGATCGAGCTATGGACCAATCCTGACCAGTACCCGGTCGGTGTGTATACGCTTGCCCAAGCACTTGGACGAAAAGGTGGCGCGGCTGCAGCTGTCCAAGCTGGGTGCAATGCTGACGGTGCTCTCGGACAAGCAGGCGCGCTACATCGGCGTGGGGAGAGAAGGCCCCTACAAGCCTGAGCACTATCGATACTGAGACGGCGGTGGCTCCTGCTCGCGTACCGGGAACGGCACGCACCTTCTCGTTCGAGTTCTTCCCGCCACAGACACCCGAGGGCGCCGAGAAGCTGCGGATTACGCGCAAGCAGCTGGCTCAGCTCAAGCCCGCCTTCTTCTCAGTGACGTTCGGTGCCGGCGGGTCCACGCGCGACCGCACGATGGATACCGTCCTGGAGATCCAGGCGGAGGGCCATCAGGCTGCGCCGCACGTGTCCTGCATCGCCGCGACCAAGACAGCCGTACGCGAGATGCTCCAGCGCTACCGGCAAGCGGGGATACGGCGCGTGGTCGCGCTGCGCGGGGACATGCCGTCCGGGATGGTCGAGGCAGGCGAGTTTCGCTTCGCCAACGAGCTGGTTGCGTTCATCCGCCAGGAGTTCGGCTCCGCGTTCCACATCGAGGTGGCGGCCTATCCGGAGTATCACCCGCAGGCGCGCACGGCCCAGGAGGATCTAGCCAACTTCAAGCGCAAGGTCGAGGCCGGGGCGGACTCGGCCATGACCCAGTACTTCTTCAACCCCGGACGCCTACTTCGCGTTCGTGGACGAGTGCCAGGCCGCGGACATCCGCATCCCGATCGTCCCGGGGATCATGCCCATCAACAGGTTTTCTCAGCTGGCCCGCTTTTCCGATGGCTGCGGTGCGGAGATCCCGCGCTGGATCCGGCGCAAGCTGGAGGGATTCGGTGACGACAGCGCTTCGATCCGCTCGTTCGGCCTGGACGTGGTGACGCAGCTGTGCGACCAGCTGCTTCGCGGAGGCGCTCCCGGATTGCACTTCTACACGCTTAACCAGGCTGGCCCGACCACCACCATCTGGCAGCGCCTCGGCCTGTCCTGAGGCTGTCGAAGGCCTTGCCCTGAGGGGTCGAAGTCGCTCAGGCCGCCAGCCGTTTCTTCTGCAAAGCGGCGCTGGCGTGCAAATGCGCGTAGGCCTGGTGCGCGGCCGCCTCGGCCTCGCCCACGTGGATCGGCAGACCCATGTCGGCCAGCACCGAGCCCAGCGCCGAGAGGCACAGCATCACGTTCTCAGGCTTGCAAGAGTAGCCCATGATGCCCACGCGCCAGATCTTGCCGGCGAGCGGACCCAGACCGGCCCCGATTTCGAGGTTGAACTCGGTGAGCAAGGTCTTGCGTACTTCGGCCTCACGGTCCTTGAGCGCTTCGGGCACGTGCACCGCGTTCATCTGCGGCAGCCGCGCGCCCTCCTTCACCAGGTACTTGAGCCCCATCGCTTCCAAGCCGGCTTTGAGCGCGATGTGATGACGCTGGTGGCGAGCCCACGCGTTTTCGATCCCTTCCTCTTTTAGGATGAGCAAGGCCTCGTGCAGCGCGTATAGGCTGTTGGTAGGCGCGGTGTGATGATAGGTGCGCGCGGTGGCGCCCCAGTAGCCCAACAGCAGGTTCATGTCCATGAACCAGCTATGGATCTTGTCCTTGCGCGACTTGACGTAGTCCACTACGCGGTCGCTGAACGACACCGGCGACAGGCCGGGCGTGCACGACAAACACTTCTGGCTGGCGGAGTAGATGGCGTCGATGTTCCACTCGTCGACCAGCACGGGCGTGCCGGCCAGCGAGGTCACCGCATCCACGATGGCGAGCGCGTCATGCAGATGCGCGATCTGGACCAGCGTCTGCGCGTCGGATTGCACCCCGGTTGAAGTCTCCGCGTGTACGAAGGCGACCAGGCGCACGTCCGGGTTCTTCTTCAGAGCATCCTCCAGCTTGTTCGGATCGACGGCTTCACCCCAGGCGTCCTCCACCACCACGGGAACAGCCCCGCAGCGCTCCACGTTCTCGATCATGCGGCCGCCGAACACGCCGTTGCGGCAAACGATGACCTTGTCGCCCGGCGCGACGAGGTTTACGAAGCAATACTCCATCCCCACCGAACCGGGACCGGAGATCGGGAAGGTCAGCGCATTCTTTGTCTGAAAGACATAGCGCAGCAGCGACTTCAACTCCTCCATCATCTCGACGAACACGGGGTCGAGATAGCCAATAGCCGGGAGGCTCATCGCCGCCATGACCCGCGGGTTGATCTCGGACGGGCCGGGGCCCATCAGCGTGCGCTGCGGCGGATGGAAGGGATGGATTCTCTTAGCCGGAGCGTAGGGGTTCATGGTGTCGTTTCCTGCAAGCGAGGGTCCGAACAGGCTGTCTTCTTCACCTCGCGATTTGAGCCGGATCGGCTTGCGCGCGTTGGCTTCGTTCAACACTTCCTCGGCGGGGATTGCCCCATCGGAGAGGCGTTCGACCTCCATAGCCCAGCGTGACGGCACGTAACCCGACTTGACCCAGTTGTTGACGACCGCACGATCGACGCGAAAGCGACGTGCCACTTCGGCTTGGCTGCCGAACAGGGTTACGAGACGATCAGCGCAGTTCATGGGCTCGCGGGTAGGAGATCTCACCGTCCGCGAGTCTGTCGCATCAAGCGGAGTTTGACAAGCTGGAGTTGATGCTCGCAACACGACAGGAGACAGGATCGTCTCCTGGCCCGACAAGACCCTGGTCGGTGATGATCGGGTCCGACTTTTGGTTAGGCGCCCTGTTGTAGCCTATCGGCGTGTGCGAGCGCTCACATGGTTAGGCTTCACCGGGGATCGACTGACGGCCCGGCCGGAAACGATACAGCAGCATACCGACCATCACTGCCGCCACGAACAGCCACACGCGCCAATCGCCGAACCCGCTGCTGACGACTGCCGGGCCGGGGCAAAAGCCTGACAGTCCCCAGCCCACGCCGAAGATGAGTGAGCCCGCCACCAGAGGCCGGTCGATGCGGCTCCTGCTAGGCATCGCGAACTCCGGCGCCAGCAGCGGCGCCCTGCGCGTTCTCGCGCGCCAGTAGGCAGCACCGAACACCGCCACCGCTCCCGCCATGACGAACGCGAGACTGGGGTCCCAGCTTCCGGTGACGTCGAGAAAGCCGATCACCTTGGCTGGGTTGGACATCTGCGAAACGAGCAGCCCCGCGCCGAACACCAGCCCGCAGAGGAAGGCTGCGACGACGCGGCTCATGACAGGTGCTCCACAACGAAAACCGTCAGCATCCCACTGGCCATGAAGCACAGTGTGGCGACGACCGAGCGTACCGAGAGCCGGCCGATCCCGCATACGCCATGCCCGCTGGTGCAGCCGCCCCCCAGCTGGGTGCCGAATCCCACCAACAGCCCTGCGATCAGAAGCTGTCCCGTGCCTGCTTTCAGGTCGAAATGAACTGCTCCTGGGAACAGCAGCACCGCGCCTAGACCGGTAAACAGCAGCCCGGCCAGGAAGGCGATGCGCCAGGCGTTGTCGCCGCCCGGCTCCGTTACGACGCTGCCCAGAACGTTGCTGACGCCCGCGATGCGCCCCAGCATCCACCACAGCAGCGCTGCGGCGAGCCCGATGAGCGCGCCGCCGATCAGCGCGGAGAGCGGGGTGAAGTTGACGATGCTCATGGCTGCTTCCTCAGGCCGCATCCGCGTGGCGCAGCGGGGTCGGCGCCTCGCGGATCGGCTCTTCGTCGAATCCGATGTCGCCCTTCGGGAAGGGCAGATCCTGCGCGCGCAGGCCGGAGAAGTCGAACAGACTGCGATCGAGCAGGTGCGAAGGGTGGACGTGAGCCAAGCTGTTGAACATGGTCTCGATGCGCCCGGGCCACCTCTGCTCCCACTCGTGCAGCATGGCCTTGACCTGCTGGCGCTGGAGGTTGTCCTGCGAACCGCACAGGTCGCAGGGGATGATGGGGAACCGTTTGATCTCGGCGTATCGAGCCAGGTCCGTCTCGGCGAGGTAGGCGAGCGGGCGGATGACGATGTGCTTACCGTCATCGCTCACCAGCTTGGGCGGCATGGCCTTAAGCTTGCCGCCGAAGAACAGGTTGAGGAAGAAGGTCTCGCAGGATGTCGTCGCGATGATGGCCGAGCGCGATTCGGGTCGCTCCGAGCTCCTTCGCCACGCGGTAGATCACCCCGCGCCTCAGGCGCGAGCACAGGCTGCACATCGTCTTGCCTTCGGGGATCAGGCGCTTGACGACCCTGTAGGTGTCCTGCTGCTCGATGCGGAACGGGATGCCGACGCTGTCCAGATACGTCGGGCAGCACATGCGTCCGGATAGCCGGGGTGCTTCTGGTCGAGATGGAAGGCGATGATCTCGAACTCCACCGGAGCATGCCTGCGCAGGCTGACCAGGATCTCCAGCAGTCCGTAACTGTCTTTGCCGCCGGACAGGCAGACCATCACGCGGTCGCCGGGGCCGATCATGTCGAAGTCGGCGATGGCCTGTCCGACCAGGCGGCGCAAGCCGCTTCTGGAGTTTGTTTGACTCGTAGATTCGTTTCTGGGGATGCATGGTTTGCTCACAGATGTATGCTGCGCCCGCCGTCGACGGCGATCACCTGGCCCGTGATGTAAGGGGCATCGTCGATCAGGAAGCGCACGGTGCGGGCGATGTCTTCGGGCTCGCCCACGCGCTTGAGCAGCGTGGATTGGATGATGCGCTGGCGCGCCAGGTCGTCGGACCAGCGGTCGTCCTCAGGCCACAGGATGGGACCCGGCGAAACACCGTTGACGCGCACCTCCGGCCCCAACTCGGACGCGAGCGCACGCGTCAACGCGAGCAGACCGCCCTTGGCCGCGCTGTACACGGCGTAGTTGCGCATCGGGCGATCGGCGTGGATGTCGACGATATTGACGATGCAACCGTGGCTGCGCTTGAGGTGCGGCGCGGCCGCCTGTGACAGGAACAGGGGGCTCTTCAGGTTGGTTCCCATCAGATCGTCCCAGGACCTGCTCGTTGATCTCACCGATCGGGGTAGGATGGAAGCTGGAAGCGTTGTTGACCAGCACATCCAGCTGGCCGAAGCGATTGATCGTCTCGTTCACCATGCTCGGGAGCAGCGACATGTTGAGCAGATCGGCCTGCACCAGCGCCACGGAGTCCGTTCGCACGGCATTCAACTCGGCCTGCAGTGCGCGCGCTTCGCTTGCCGACGAGCGATAGTGCAGCATGAGGCTGGCACCACCGGCGTGCAGCAGGCGGCAGGTGGCCGCGCCCACGCGGCGCGCACCTCCTGTGATCAGCACGACCTTCTCATCCATGTCGGGCGAGCTGTGCAGAGCGCTCCTCCTTGCGAGTCCAGTAGAATTCTAGCCGAATTGCGAGCCCCGTCAGGTCTCCTCCCATCTTGAGCCGCCCGATTCTTGCCGACCTACCAGCCGGCGCCGATGCGCTCGCGCACAGCCGTAAGCTGGTCGAGCTGATCTCGGCCGAGATCGCGCGCTCCGGAGGTTGGATCGGCTTCGACCGCTACATGCAACTGGCGCTCTATGCTCCTGGGCTCGGGTACTACGCCGGCGGCGCAACGAAGCTGGGTGGCGCGGGCGATTTCGTCACCGCGCCCGAACTCTCGCCGCTATTCGGCCAGACCCTCGCTCGACAGGTGGCAGAAGTCCTCTCGGTCACCGGCGGCGACGTGCTCGAGCTGGGAGCCGGCTCGGGGCGCATGGCGGCGCACATGCTGCAGGCGCTCTCCGAAAGCGGACCGCTTCCGGCCCGGTACTTCATTCTCGAGGTAAGCGGGGAGCTGGCTGCACGGCAAAAGCAGCGGCTGAACGACCTTGCGCCCCGGTTGGCGTCACGAGCGGCATGGATCGACCGCATGCCGACGGCGTTCCGCGGTGTGATCGTCTGCAACGAAGTCCTCGATGCGCTGCCCACGCACTTGATCCTATGGAGTGAGAGCGGCATCTACGAGCGGGGGGTCGCGTGGTCAGGCAGCGCGTTGATCTGGGACGACCGTCCGCTGACCGAGCAGTCGCTGCTCGCCCAAGCGCGTCGGCTGAATCCGCCGCCGCCCTATCTGAGCGAGGTGGGTCGGATCGGACCGGCGCTGGTTGAGACGCTCGCCAGCGCCCTGGAACGCGGTGCCCTGCTGCTCATCGACTACGGTTTCGGCGAGCGCGAGTACTATCACCCGCAGCGCAAACACGGCACGCTGATGTGCCACTTTCGTCACCGCGCCCACGACGATCCGTTCCTCCTGCCGGGGTTGCAGGACATCAGCAGCCACGTGGATTTCACCGCAGTGACGCGGGCCGGCAGCCATGCAGGGTTAGAGCTACTGGGCTACGCGACGCAGGCACAGTTCCTGATCAACCTCGGCATCACCGATCTGTTGGCGCGGACGCCGGCCGTGGACACCGCGGCATATCTCCCGCTGGCGGCGCAAGCGCAGAAGCTCCTGAGTCCGGCCGAGATGGGCGAACTGTTCAAGGTCATCGCGTTGGGTCGCGGGATCGACCGCGCGCTGGAAGGCTTCCGCAGCGGGGAGATTAGCCGGCTGCTGTAGAATGCCGCCTCGCACCCTCATGCTCCCGGCCCTGCGCACATCCGACGATCGCTTCACTGTCCTGCCGGGGTTCCCGTACGAACCGCACTATATCGATGGTTTGCGGGGCTTTGACGGCCTGCGCATGCACTACGTCGATGTCGGCAGCTCCGATGCAGACACGGTGTTCGTCTGCCTGCATGGTCAGCCGACCTGGGGCTACGTGTTCCGTCGGATGATTCCCGTGTTCGAGCAGGCGGGCCAGCGCGTTCTGGCCCCGGATCTGTTCGGATTCGGCCGCTCCGACAAACCGGTCGAAGATGCGACTTACACCTTCGAGTTCCACCGTCAAGCGCTCATCTGCTTCCTCGAGGCACTGGACGTGCGCAATGTCTGCCTCGTGGTGCAAGACTGGGGTGGGCTGCTGGGCCTGACGCTGCCCATGGCGATGCCGGAACGCATCACGCGGTTATTGATCATGAACACGACGCTGGGCACCGGGGACGCGCCGCTATCGGAGGGTTTCCTGGCCTGGCGCGACTGGGCCAACAAGAATCCCGACATGGCAGTCGCCAAACTGATGGGGCGGGCCTGCCCGCATCTGACGCCGGAGGAATGCGCCGCCTATGAGGCGCCGTTCCCCGACGCGCGCTACAAGGCCGGCGTGCGGCGCTTTCCCAACCTGGTACCCGACCGGCTGGACGCGCCCGGTGCGCCGGTATCGCGTGCCGCCCGCGAATGGCTGCAGACCCGATGGACCGGCCACAGCTTCATGGCGATCGGGATGCGGGACCCCGTGCTCGGCCCTCCAGTGATGCGTGCTCTGCAAGCCCACATCCGTGGTTGCCCCGCGCCGATGGAGGTCCCTGAAGCCGGCCATTTCGTCCAGGAGTGGGGCGAGCGCATCGCCACCGATGCACTCGCGCATCTGTCGACGTACTGATCCCCCGTACATGCACATCCATATCCTTGGTATCTGTGGCACCTTCATGGGCGGCATCGCGGTCATCGCGAAGCGGTCGGGGCATGAGGTGACGGGCTGCGACGCCAACGTCTACCCGCCGATGAGTACGCAGCTCGAGTCGCAGGGCATCCGCTTGATCGAAGGCTGGGACCCGAAGCAGATCGAGCTCGAGCCGGATTTGTTCGTGATCGGCAACGTGGTGTCGCGCGGCAATACCCTGGTAGAGGAGATCCTCGACCGCAACCTGCTGTACACCTCCGGCCCGCAGTGGCTGTATGAGCATGTGCTGCGGGACAAATGGGTGGTGGCGGTGGCTGGAACACACGGCAAGACCACCACCAGTTCGATGGCTGCCTGGATCTTGGAAGACGCGGGCTTGAACCCTGGATTCCTAATCGGTGGCGTGCCGGAAAACTTTGGTCTGTCGGCGCGCGCGACCGACTCGCCCTTCTTCGTGATCGAGGCCGACGAGTACGACACGGCGTTCTTCGACAAGCGCTCGAAGTTCGTCCACTACCATCCACGCACGGCCGTCCTGAGCAATCTGGAATACGACCACGCCGACATCTTTCCGGATCTCGCTGCCATCGAAATGCAGTTCCATCATCTGGTGCGTACCGTCCCGCGCCACGGATTGATCGTCGCCAACGGCCGGGAGCAGAGCATGAAACGGGTGCTCGAGCGCGGTTGTTGGACCCCGGTGGAGTTGCTGGGCGTGGATGAGGGCTGGTCCGCCGCTGAGCCTGCCCTCGACGGAGGGTTCGAGGTGCGGCTCCGAGGCAGGGTCGAAGGCATCGTTCGCTGGGAGCTCTTGGGTGAGCATAACCGCCACAACGCGCTCGCCGCCCTAGCAGCGGCGCGCCACGCCGGCGTCCCTGTCGCGCAGGGGCTTGCCGCCCTGGCTCGCTTCAAGAACGTGAAGCGGCGCATGGAGGTGCGCGGGGTCGTGAACGGCGTGACGGTGTATGACGACTTTGCACACCATCCGACTGCGATCCAGCTCACCATCGCGGGCCTGCGCGCCAAGATCGGAAGCGCCCGGATACTCGCCGTATTAGAGCCGCGTTCCGCCACGATGAAGCTGGGCGTGATGAAGGACAGCCTGGCGCCCAGCCTGTCGGACGCGCAGATGGTGTTCTGCTACACCGGCGGCATCGGCTGGGACGCACAAGGCGCGCTTGCTCGACTCGGCGCGCGAGCGGCGTGCTACGCGGATCTCGCGCAACTGGTGGAAGGGATCACCGCAGCGGCACGCCCCGGAGATCACGTGCTGATCATGAGCAACGGCGGGTTTGGCGGCATCCACGCCAAGCTACTGCAGTCGCTTGCCGACCGTTGAAGGGCAACGGTGGCACCTGGTTTGCGACAAGATTGGATTCGCGTCCTCTCGCTCGACTAAACGGATCTGCTGCGCCCCGCGCAAACAACGCGCAGGCACCCGCGAAAGCGGTTTTTTCGGATCGCTTGCCGCGGCGTGAAACGAGCTCCTACTGCTCCGGGTCGGCGCAGACTTTGAGCGCGGCCTCCAGCTTCTCCTCGTAGGCGCGACGCTGCTCGATCTCCACCAACGCGGCGGTCGTCTTGTCGAAGCTGGTCTTGTCTTTCAACGCCGGGTCCTCCAGGGCATAGGCCGGCCTCTCGGGGAACGCGACCTTGCAGCGCACCGGTACCGAAACCTCCACGCGCTGCGGTACATATTCGACCTTGGTCTCGGGGGGAGGACACTTCTGCGTGGCACAGCCTGACGTCAGGAGAACCGCAATAAGCGGGCAGAGCGGTTTCATTTGGTGCTCCCGGTCGATTCTTTCTGCCGTTCTTCGATGTAGGCGTTGAGCTTGACTTCGATCGACTCGCACAGCTTTTCCGGTACCGCGGGCGCTGCTGTCGCCAACGTGTTGGCTCGTCGTTCGAACTGGCGCGCCCTACGCTCCGCCGCGGCGAGCGCCGCCGAAGCCTGCTTGCGCGCGTTGTCCTGCTCTCGTTTCAGCGCCTCCAGCGCAGTATTCTGCTCATCGACCCTGGTCTTGAAGTCGGCATTGACTTTTGTGAGGGTGGCGTTATCGGCTTCCAGGAATGCGATGCGCTTCACGTAGCGCGCGATCTCTTCGTCCTTGTTCTTGATCTCGTGCTTGAGGCCGGTGAAGAGGAGCCAGTGGTAGACGCCGAAGGCCACGAGCGCGGCGGCCAGGCCGATGCTGAGATAGCGCGTGATCATCAAAGTCCCCCTCGACAAGGATAGCGCTGCAGGTGAGTGCCGCATGCCTGCTGGGTCCATGGTATGCCGGTACTCGCTTGCCTCGATATGAGCAACCATCGATCATATAGCAGAGCCAGTAAATGTTGATCTATATCCATGGCTTCAACAGTTCGCCCGCCTCATACAAGGCGCGTGTCCTGAAACAGCGGCTCGAGGTCCTGGGGAAAGGGAGCGCGTTCTCGTGTCCGGCGCTGCCCGATCGCCCCGCGCAAGCCATCGAGCTGCTGGAGGGCGCGCTGGGCGGCACCAGGCCGCGGCCGGTCACCCTCGTGGGCAGCTCGTTGGGGGGTTACTACGCTACATATCTGGCCGAGAAGTTCGCCGTCAAGGCGGTTCTCGTCAACCCCGCGGTGAGGCCCTATGAGGGACTGCGCGCTTATCTGGGGCCCCAGAAAAACCTGTATTCAGGCGAGACTTACGAGCTCACCCAGCAGCACCTCGACGAGTTGAAGGCGTTAGATGTGGACCGGCCGACCCGCATGGACCGCTACTATCTGATGGTGACCACCGGCGACGAGGTGCTCGACTACCGCGTCGCGGTGCAGAAGTACGCCGGGGCCAGGCAGCTCGTCGTGCAGGGCAGTGACCACGGCTTCGCCGAGTTTCGCCGACTACCTGGACAGCGTGCTCGACTTCGCGGCTATCTCCTGAGGCGCGCAGTTCAGCGGCGATGGTGCCAATGCGGCCGCGCCACTTCGCTATAATGCCGCGCTCACTTCGGCCGGCCTCGAGATGCTGCCCTGCACCGCTGTCCAGCTTGCGGAATCTTCAGACGCAGTTCGCCTTGCGCCTCGCGGCTGCGGGCGCCCGCGTTGCGCATGAACGTCTTCTACGAAGAGGAAGGCAGTTTCAGGATCGGCGCCATCCTGGCCGACAACGACACTTCGCTGCAGGTCCAGGCACCGCACGGCAAACGCAGCAAGGTGAAAGCATCCAACGTCCTGTTTCGGTTCAACGAGCCGCTGGCCGGCTTCATGGAGGGTGCGCAGAAGGCGGCCGCGGACATGGACCTGGACTTCCTGTGGGAGTGCTGCGCGCAGGAGGAGTTTTCCTACGACAAGCTTGCGCGTGACTACTTCGGACACACCCCCGCCCCCGGGGAGTTGGCGGCCGTGCTGCTGCGTCTGCACAGCGCGCCCATGTACTTCTACCGAAAGGGCAGGGGGCGCTACCGCCCGGCCCCGCCCGAGGCGCTCAAGGCCGCGCTCGCGAGCGTCGAGCGCAAGCGCCAGCAGGCTGCGCTGCAGGCCCAGTACGTCGAGCAGCTCAGGCGCTTCGAGCTGCCGGAGGCATTCCGACCGCGCCTTGCCGAGCTGCTGTACAAGCCGGACCGCAGCACTGTCGAGGTCAAGGCGCTGGAGGATGGCGGCCAGCCAGCTCAAGCTCTCGACCCTGCGGCTGCTGGAGAAGTGCGGCGCGATCCCCTCGACCCGGGACTATCACTTCGATCGCTTTCTGTTCGAGCACTTCCCGCGCGGCATCGGCTTCGCCGCCGGCGGCGACGTGACGCCGCGCATCCAACTGCCCGGCTCGCAGGTCGCAGCCTTCAGCATCGATGACAGCACGACCACCGAGATCGACGATGCGTTCTCGGTGACCGCAGTGGCCGGCGGCGGTTGGCAGCATCGGGATCCATATCGCCGCGCCGGCGTTGGGGATAGAGACGGGGTCGCCACTGGACCAGGAGGCGGCGACGCGTCTTTCCACCGTCTACACGCCGGGCGACAAGATCACGATGCTGCCGGAGCCGGTCATCGCGGTCTACTCTCTGGCCGAGGGCCGCGTCTGCCCCGCGCTGTCGCTGTACCTGGAGGTTGGATCGGACCTCGCGTTGCGCGGCATGCATACCGCGCTCGAGCAGGTGCGCATCGTCGCCAACCTCCGCCACGCGGAGCTGGAGGCTCAGTTCAACGAAGACAGCCTGACCGCGGGGCTCCCCGACTTCCGGTTCGCGAGCGAGCTCAAGCTGCTGTGGGAGCTGGCCACGGTACTGGAAGCCGGCCGCGGACGCTCGGAGCAGGTCAGGACGGTCCACGATGGACTACAACTTCTACGTCGAGAACGAGCGCGTGCGCATCGTCGAGCGCCGGCGCGGCTCACCGGTGGACAAGCTGGTGTCGGAGCTGATGATCCTGGTCAATTCCGAATGGGGCCGCGCGCTGTCGGATGCTGGAATCGCCGGCATCTACCGCGTCCAGAGCGACGGCAAGGTGCGCATGTCCACGGTGCCCTCCGGCGCACCAGGGGCTGGGCGTGTCCCAGTACATCTGGGCCAGCTCGCCTCTGCGTCGCTACGTGGACCTGGTAAACCAGCGCCAGCTCATCGCCTGGCATCGCGGCGAGCCGGCGCCGTACAGCTCCGGCTCCGAGCAGCTGCTGTCGGTCATGCGCGACTTCGAGCTCGCCTCCGAAGCCTATGCGGAGTTCCAGCGCACCATGGAGCGCTACTGGTGCTTGCGCTGGCTGCTCCAGGAGGGCGTCGAGCGTAACCGCCGCCGAAGTGGTCCGGGACAATCTGGTCAAGATCGACCGCATTCCGCTCATCGCCCGGGTAGCGTCTTTGCCGATCCTGGACCCCGGGGTAAAGGTCGAGCTCAAGATCTCCGATATCGATCTGTTGGAGCTGACCTTCCACGCGGAATACAGCAGGCCTGCGCCGGCTTGAGCGCGGCCGGCACTGGCCGTGACCTGCGCTCCTGCCCCACTACAATCCACTACAATAGCCCAACTTGACTGCAGCCTCGCCAGCATTGCCGGTTCCTCGCGCGACGGCCAGCTGGGCTGATCGGCCCGAGCCAGTCGTCGATCCGCTCCTTGCGTCTCCGGTCAGCGGCCCGCTCACTGTCGCGCTGGCCCTGTCGCTGGTCTTCCACTCCGTGTTGCTGCTGATCACGTTCCAGTTCCCGGATGCGTCGAACTCCAAGACGACGCGGGCGCCGATCGAGGTCGTCCTGGTGAACAGCAAGTCGGCGTCGCGCCCGCTGCAGCGCCGACGCCCTGGCCCAGGCCAACCTGGACGGAGGCGGCAACACGCGAGGCGAACCGTCGCGCCAAGACCAATCTGCCCGCGCTGCCCGACATGCCCGCCGACGCGCGAGCTGGCGCTCGCCTCGCAACGCGTGCAGCAGCTGGAAGTCGAGGCGCATCACCTGCTAACGCGGCTCGCGCCTGACAGCAGCGGTCGCGGATCCGTACACGCGGCCCATCGAACAGGTGTTGCCAAACCATGCGCCCAACCTCGCGGATCTGCCTCACGACCAGCTTGCCATCGCTCGGCTCGAGGCCCAGATCGCGCGGGAATGGGAGGCGTACCAGAAGCTGCCCAAGCGCAAGTTTGTCGGTGCGCGCACGCAAAGCGTGCCGCGAGGCCGAGTATCTGGATTCCTGGCGTCAGCGCATCGAACGCGTGGGGACGGCCAATTTTCCGGACGAGGCCAAGCGGCGCGGCGTGTTCGGCACGGTGATGGTTACGGTTGCCATCAGGGCCGACGGCACGGTGGAGAAGATCGAGATCGACCGCTCCTCGGGCTCGCCGATCCTGGATGTTGCGGTGGAGAAGATCGTTCAGCTGGCGGGCCCGTTCCAGCCTTTCCCAGGCGCGCTGCGAAAGGAGGTCGAGATCCTCCACATCACTCGCAACTGGGCCTTTACCCGCAGCGACCTCCTGCTGACGACGGACAACTAGCTAGCCCCGTGACCGACCGCTACGCCGTCATCGGCAATCCGGTGGCGCACAGCAAGTCACCCTTCATTCACGCCGAGTTTGCCGGGCAAACCGGCCAGGATCTGGTCTACGAGCGCATCCTGGCGCCGCTGGACGGGTTCGCGCGCAGCCGTGGAAACATTCCGCGCCGAAGGCGGCCTCGGGCTCAACGTCACGCTGCCGTTCAAGCTGGAGGCGTTTGCAGCTCGCGCAGGAGCGCAGGCACGCGCGCCCGTGATGCCCAGGCTGTCAACACGCTGAAATTCGAGGGCGCCACGATCTACGGCGACAACACCGACGGGATCGGGCTGCGTGCGCGACATTCAGGTCAATCTGAACTTTCAGATAGAAGGTCGGGACGTGCTCGCTGATGGGTGCGGGCGGCGCGGCGCAGGGAACGCTAGGTCATGCTGTTGGACGCGAGACCGGCCCGCCTGGTCATCGCCAACCGCACACTGGAGAAAGCCGAACGGCTGGCCGAGCGCTTGCGCGGCGCCCGCGGCCTCAGCCCGGCGCTGTTGAGTGCGAGCGGCTATCCGGAGCTGTCGGGGCAGCAGTTCGATCTCATCGTCAATTCCACCTCGGCCAGCCTGAACGATACCGTGCCTGAGCTCCCGGACGGCGTGTTCGCGCGCGGCTGCCTCGCTTACGACATGATGTATGGCAAGGGCGTGACCCTGTTCCTGGAGCGAGCGCTCAGTCGCGGCGCGGCACGTTTGGCCGACGGCATCGGCATGCTGGTCGAGCAGGCGGCCGAATCCTTCTTCATCTGGCGCGGCGTGCGCCCGCAGACTGGCCCGGTCATCGCAGCGCTCAAAGCTCGATGAAGAAGAAGCTGTGGCGCTGGCTCGGGCGCTGGCTGCTGCTCGCCGTCGGCCTGCTGCTCATCTATGAGCTTTGGATCTTCGGGCACGTGCTGTGGTGGAACTGGTTCGATCCGTCCACCAGCGCGTTCATGGAGCAGCGGATCCAGGTGCTGGCCGACAAGAACCCGGACGCCAAGCTGCGCCACAAGTGGGTCCCTTACGACAAGATCTCCTTGAACCTCAAGCGCGCCTTGATCGCGGCCGAGGACGCCAACTTCATGGAGCATGAGGGGTTCGACTGGGAAGCGATCCAGAAAGCCTACGAGAAGAACCTGAAGAAGGGCAAGATCGTAGCCGGCGGCTCTACCATCAGCCAACAGCTGGCGAAGAATCTGTTCCTGTCCGGACGCCGCTCGTCTCTGCGCAAGCTGCAGGAGGCGATCATCACGATCATGATCGAGACGGTGATGACCAAGCAGCGCATCTTCGAGATCTATCTCAACAGCATCGAGTGGGGCAACGCGGTGTTCGGCGCCGAAGCCGCCGCACGCTACTACTTCAACCACGGCGCCGCGAACCTGGACGCCTGGGAGGCCGCTCGCCTGGCGGCCATGGTGCCCAAGCCGCGCTACTACGACCGCAACCGCGACACGCCCTGGCTGGACGCAAAGACCAATCTCATCCTGGAGCGCATGCCCTCCGCGCAGGTTCCCTGAGGCTTCGCGGCATGCCTGAGCTGCCGGACATCGTCGTGTATATCGAAGCGCTCGACGCGAGGATCATGGGCCAGAGGCTGGAGCGCGTGCGGCTGCTAAACCCCTTCCTTCTGCGCACCGCGGACCCGCCGATCAGCGCAGTAGAAGGCAGGCGGGTCACCGGTCTGCGCCGCATGGGCAAACGCATCGTCATTGAACTCGAAGGTGACATGTTTCTGGTGCTGCATCTGATGGTCGCTGGACGGTTGCGTTGGAACCTCGCGCGAGGCAAGGCGCCGGGGCGAATCGCGTTGGCGGTGTTGGAATTTGCCAGCGGCTCGCTGGCGTTCACCGAGGCCGGAACCAAGCGCCGCGCATCGCTGCATTTGGTGCTGGGGGAGGAGGCGTTGCGGCGGTTCGATCCGGGCGGGCTCGAAGTCCTGGAGGCGGATCTCGCCGCTTTCAGCGCGCGCCTCAAGGCCGAAAACCACACGCTCAAACGCGCGCTTACCGATCCGCATGTCTTCAGCGGCATCGGCAATGCCTACTCGGACGAGATCCTGCACCGGGCACGGCTCTCGCCGGTCGCCCTGACCTCCCAACTCACGGAGGAACAAGTCGCGCGGCTGCGCGACGCGGCGCAGGTGGTCTTGACCGAGTGGACCCATCGCCTGCGGCAGGAGGCGGGCGACGCGTTCCCCGAGAAGGTCACAGCTTTCCGCGCTGCCATGGCGGTGCACGGCCGACACGGGCAGCCCTGCCCGGTGTGCGGCGCGCCCGTGCAGCGCATCGTCTACGCCGACAATGAAACCAACTACTGCGCCCGTTGCCAGACCGGCGGCCGCATCCTCGCTGATCGTGCACTGTCTCGGCTGCTGAAGAAGAGCTGGCCGCGCAACATCGACGAGCTGGACTAGAATGTCTAGGCCAGCTGCTTGAGGATTCGATAGCGCCCGAGGTCGAACTCGTCACTGCTGCGCGTCAAGCCGACTGGAACCAGCAGGTACTGGCGGTCGTAGGCGCGCATCACCAGACTACGTGCCGGCGAGAACAGGCCTGGGCGCATGAGCAGCGTCGCTTCGCCTGTCTGCACGGCAGCCGAAGGCAGCAGGATGCACAGCTCGCCCTCTGGCGCGATGCGGCTGTCCTTCGCGCTCATCGACGCCGCCAGGATGGTAACCGCGGCGCCCCCGCGCGCGAGGAGCTCGATGCCGATGTGGCGGTTGCCGTTGTCGTCCAGGGTCACCCGGCGCACGATGGCGGCACCCCAGGACACGCCGTCCTCGCGGCGGATACCGATGAGACTGCCGACCTTGAGCCAGGCGCCGTTGGGCTGTGACACGAAGGCGCCGAACCCGCCTTCGCTCTCATTCTCGACCACCCATTCCTCCTCGTTGCTCACGAAGGGCGATTCGAAGAACAGTCCGCCCACGTTCGCGACCACCTCCTCGTAGTCGTGCACGACGCTCACGCGTTCCACGTGCCGGCGCCGTCGCTGCATGCGCTCGGGCGGCTTCGGTCCCCAGTAGCGCAGCAGATGGCGCAGCGTGACCTCGAGCAGGGCCGGATCGTAGTCACCGCCCGGCGCGAGGTCGAGCGACAGTGCTTCGTCGTGGTCTAGGGATCGGATGCTCTGCTCGAGCTGTAAGGAGGCATCGCCGGCTCCGAAGAAGCGCATACCGGAGGTGAGCCGCGAATTGGCGGGTAGTCGCCCCGGCGCGTGCTCGCCCGACACCTGGAAGATGTAGTGGACTGCTCTGGAAGGACGCGACGCGATGCGAAAGCTGCCTGCCAGCTGGGCGATCACGCGCTCGGCGATTTCGATCTGCACCGGGAGCAGGCCGTCGGGCGCGGACACGGCCAGCATCAGCGCGCGCAGCAGCTCGCGTTCCGGACTGGATTCGCCCTTGGCCCCGCGGTAGACGCTCAGCGTGGTCTGAGTGAGCGTCAGCGCCTCGGCCAGCAAATACAGCGCGCCCAGATCGTGCCACACCTGCCCCTCGACGGGACCATAGCGCAGCAAGGACCACTTGAGCTGTCCGGCGCAGGCTCGCATTGCCCGGCAGATGATCCGGGGCAGTTGCGGCGTGAGCGCGGCGGCGCCGACCGCGCCGACTTCGTACTTGGCCAGGCAGAAGCGATAGCCCTCGGCGATCTGGGTCCAGTAGGCGTAGACCGTGGTCCACAGCCGCGCCTGCTGGAACTTGGTCAGGCGTTGAGCCTCGTCGACAAACGCCTGATTCAGCCGACGCTGCGCTGCACGGCCGGTGCGGTCCAGCAAGTCGACAATCTCGAGCGCGCGCCCCGGCTTCAAGTTGTCCGCGGTCTTGACGGCGTCCAGGTAGAACGACAACTGCTCGAGCGCCGGGATCGGGTCTTTCCCCGTCAGTTCGTCGAGCAGAATCTTCGGTGCGTCCTTATCGTCGAGCGGGTGATCCGATCTCCCGCGCCTGATCCAGCTCAGCATGCCTTCCTCCGCGCCGCGCGCGCCAGCCACACTTGGTGGATTCTGAGGGTATTGCACCCGAGCGCGCTAGTGCCGAGATGCCGTTTCCCCGCGCCGTCCGGGCAAGAGCGCCTCGGCGGCGGACACAGGCGTCTCCCTTATAATGCGGGCATCGCGGTCGGGAGGACTGGCCGCCCGACCACGCCACGCCACCCCGCCCTCATGCTGGTTCACCCGCAATTCGACCCCGTTGCGCTGCAACTCGGCCCCATCTCCATCCGCTGGTACGGGCTCATGTACCTGGTGGGCTTCGTGGGCGGCTTGGCTCTGGGTCGTCTGCGCGTACGCACACGGCCGGACCTGGGCTGGACCACGCGCGACCTGGATGACCTCCTGTTCTACTGTGTGCTGGGGGTGGTCCTGGGAGGGCGCCTGGGTTACGTACTGTTCTACAAGTTTTCGGAGTACATGCACGACCCGATCCGCATCTTGTACGTATGGGAGGGCGGCATGTCCTTCCACGGCGGCTTTCTGGGCGTGATCCTGGCCATGTGCTGGTTCGCGCACCGTACCCACCGCAAGTGGTTCGAGGTGACCGATTTCCTCGCCCCCCTCGCCCCGCTCGGCCTGGCGGCGGGCCGCATCGGCAACTTCATCAATGCCGAGCTGTGGGGGCGCCCCACCGAGGTGCCGTGGGCGATGATCTTCCGCAATGTGGACGAGCTGCCGCGGCATCCTTCACAGCTGTACGAGGCGGCGCTCGAAGGCGTGCTGCTGTTCGTGATCCTCTGGCTCTTCTCCCGCAAGCCGCGCCCGACCGGCGCAGTGTCGGGCCTGTTCCTGCTCGGTTACGGAGTGCTGCGCTTCTTGGTGGAGTTCACGCGCGAGCCCGACTCCTTCATCGGCCCGCTGCCCATGGGATGGTCCATGGGCCAGTGGCTCAGCCTGCCCATGATCCTGGGCGGGATCGTCATGCTGGTGTGGGCCTATCGACCGGGCAGAGCCCGCGCCCGATACTGAGCGCCTAGTTGTACTGCTTCGGGTTGGACGGCGGTTCGGCCGCGAAGAAGCTACGGCGACTGAGCAGGCGCTGGAAGTTGTCCTGCGAGAACAGGTGAGCGTAGATGTGGTCGAGCCAGCCCTTGGTCACGAGGTCGCGCAGCTCGGCGTGACCGAGTTCCAACAGGGCCTCGCGGTTCACCCGGAATAGATCCTCCATCGACAGGGAGAACCCGCCTACCAGCTCGGCACGCAGCGTGAACGGCTCGAGGAGCTTTAGGCGTGCCAACGCGCCGCACATATCCCGGGTCAAACTCAGATCGTCTTCGTACTCGTGCAGCATGCGTTCGATCATCGTCCAGTGCGGCAGGGGCTCTCCGAGGTCGTCGAACATCGGGCGTCCTTCGGTCTCGTCAACCGCCTCCGGGTCCACGCAGATCATCCGCTCGCTTTGGCCCACGGCAGCCTCGTGTGCGGCGACCAGGCAGAACGGATAGCGGCGCACGTAGGCCGGCATGTAGGTGCGCCGGTCCCACTTACCGTCCGCCATGACGAACAGGTTCTGTCCCTCGTGCATCCCCAGGATGACCATCGAGGTGAACCCGGGCTCGCCGCTGCGTCGCACGAACACGATCGGGTAGTCACGGATGGCAGCCGGGAACTCGCCTGCGCTGATGGGAACAGCATGCAGCCTGTGACAGAAGGCCGGCGCTTCGCCCGACTCGGGCAACCGCAGCCGCACCCTGCGGTCTAACGGGACGATGCGCTTGTAGCCATACGGGGTGTCGGTCAGATTCACATTTCCTCTAGGAGCTGAGTTGATGTTCCCACGTTCTGGCTGCGAGCGAGCAACATCACTACTGCACGCACCCGCGCGAGGTCGAGCATCCGGGGCTTTGCGCGCGGGAGCGTCCAGCCGGGACCCGGCTGTCGGCCAGGGCAGACGCGCCTGGCGGGCCGAGGAGGCGCCCCGCCTCCATCCGATGTCAGTCGATTTACCATGTAAACGTTTTGAGTATAAGATATGCGTCCGCTCGCCGCCCGCAGCAGTTGAGAACGCCACAACGCAGCCGGTTCCTGGGGCGGTCCAAGTCCTCCGGGCCTCACCCGGAAGCGTGGGGACGTAGCTCAGCTGGGAGAGCGTCGCGTTCGCAATGCGAAGGTCGGGAGTTCGATCCTCCTCGTCTCCACCACAGCCTCCCCTAATCCAGCTCGTAAGCCCGCGGCAGTTAACAACTTTGTAACGGCCGAGTTCGCTGCCCAACGCAGCCGGAGCAGCGCTGCTCCATTACCCGTGCCCTTAGACCGCCCGCATCGATCGTGCCAGGAACAGCACGCGCGCTCCAACGTTTGCCTTCTCCGAAGGGGTGGCGGGACGCTGCAATTCTGTCGTGCTATGCTTTTTTGCCGTAATCCAGTTTGACTTGACTGCGCGATGGCATCGCCCAATCGTTGCCGGTTCGCACAGCAGGCTCAGGGAGTCAGGTCGATGAGCAGACAACTCGTCATCACCTATTACGCTGATCGGGACATGCTCGGTTTGGTGTCCGACGAGGACTACGAGGCCTTCAAGGATATCCTGCTCGAGCAACTGCACAAGGAATGGCCCAAGGCAGCCATCACCATCGACGATGGTGAACACGCCGGCGTGGAAGTCGAGATCGTGGAGGGCGACTACCCTACCGCCAAGGCGGAGCGGGAAGCCAGGTCGGACGTGGAATCCCGCGTGCACGAGATCGCCAACGACGTGATTGATGAGCGCGAGTGGGCCACCGAGGATCTCGAAACCTACGACGAGGACTACGAAGAAGAGCTCGAGGAGCGCCGCGGCGCCGACGAGGACCGCGACGACTACTAAGTTAAGTCGGGCCGGTGCGCTCGGGTGCAGGGAAGCCCCGAGCAGGTCTCGCGTGCTTCCCTAGAGTTCGATGCGGGTGCCCAACTCCACCACCCGGTTGGCGGGGATCTTGAAGAAGGCGGTGGCGCTCGCAGCGTTGCGCGACATCGCGGCGAACAGCTTCTCGCGCCACAGCGCCATTCCTGGCGCCTGTGTGGGAACCAAGGTCTGGCGGCTCAGGAAGAACGAGGTTTCCATCATGCTGAAGTCCAGGCCCTTGCCTCGGGTCAGCTCCAGCGCGCGCGGCAGATCGGGCTCGTCCTTGAAGCCGTAGTGCACGCTCACCCGGTAGAACTCGTGCCCCAGCGGATCGACCTCGACGCGTT
Organism: uncultured beta proteobacterium; assembly: GCA_963705615.1. Classification (GTDB taxonomy): domain Bacteria; phylum Pseudomonadota; class Gammaproteobacteria; order Burkholderiales; family SHXO01; genus SHXO01. The sequence continues at coordinate 71,096 of CAVPKE010000011.1, forward strand.
GCTCATCGGGGACATGGGGGATGTCCTCCGCGCGCACCGTGAGCAAGACGACGCGTTCGTGCAGGACCTTGTTGTGATTCAAGTTGTGCAGCAAGGCGTGCGGCACGCCCTCCAGCGTGGCGGTCAGGAACACAGCCGTTCCCGGGACGCGCAGTGGCGGGTGCTGCTGTGATGCTGTGGATGAACGGCTCCAGCGCGATGGCACCGGGCCGCAGGCGCTCGAATAGGACTTCGCGCCCGCGCTTCCAGGTGGACAATAGGATGTACACAATTACGCCGACCACAAGCGGGAACCAGCCACCTTCGAGTACCTTCACCGCATTCGCGGCGAAGAACGAAAGATCTACCAATAGAAAGACACCGATGACCAGCGTCGCACTGATCGCGCCCCAGCCCCAGATGCGCCGGACGACGAAGTACGCGAGTACGGTGGTGACGATCATGGTTCCCGTCACCGCGACCCCGTAGGCGGCAGCTAGGTTGCTCGAGGAGCCGAAGCCAAGGACCAGTCCGATGACCGCGACGTACAGACCCCAGTTGATCCACGGCAGGTACACCTGCCCGATCTCCCTCTCGGAAGTGTGCTCGATCATCAAGCGCGGGCAGTAGCCGAGCTGAATGGCCTGGCGGGTCAGCGAATACGCTCCGGAGATCACCGCCTGGGAGGCAATCACGGTGGCGATAGTGGCCAGCGTCACCATCGGATAGAGCGCCCAATCGGGTGCCAGGTGAAAGAACGGGTTGGCGATGGCCGCGGGCTGATTGAGGACCAGCGCGCCCTGTCCCAGATAGTTGAGCACCAGCGACGGGAAGACCAGATACAGCCAAGCTATCCGGATCGGGTGCTTGCCGAAGTGCCCCATGTCTGCGTACAGCGCTTCGGCCCCTGTAACCGCCAGGAACACGGCACCGAGTGTGAGGAACCCCATCCACCCATCCTGCTCGAAAAATCGCACCGCGTAGACGGGATTGAGCGCCGTGAGCACGCTGGGTTGATGCGCGATATTGATGATGCCAAGCAGTGCGAGGACCGTGAACCACACCACCATCACCGGGCCGAAGAAGTTACCCACGTGGCGCGTGCCCAGCTGCTGGACCAGGAACAGCCCGGTGAGCACGACGATCGTGACCGGGATGATGTAGGGGCGGAACAGCGGGGTGGCCACTTCCAGGCCTTCCACCGCCGACAGCACCGAGATGGCAGGCGTGATCATGCCGTCGCCGTAGAACAAGGCTGCCCCGAACATGCCCAGCGCCATCAGCGCCCAGGCGCTGCGGCTGTGCGGCGGCACGGTGCGGCGGACCAGCGCCATCAGCGCCATGATGCCGCCCTCGCCACGGTTGTCTGCGCGCATGATGAAGGCGACGTACTTCACCGTTACGATGAGGAACAGCGCCCAGAAGATCAGCGACAGAATTCCAAGCACATTGTCGTGATTCAGGGGTACGTGATGGGCGCCGCTGAAGGCTTCCTTGAAGGCGTACAGCGGGCTGGTGCCGATGTCGCCGTAGACGACGCCGACCGCGCCGATCGCCAGACCCAGCACTCCCCTGCGGGCGTCCGTGTCGACGTCGTTACCGTTGCCCATCTCAGCCGCGGCGCTCGCCGCTGCGGGAGCTTGATCGGGATGCACGAGTTTAGAAGCGGATGCGGCGGCGCATCTTACCACGGGTGCGGGCGCTCTCAGGGGCAGTGGCGAGCGCCGGTGTTTACGCATACCATGACTCAAGCGTTGACCGGCTGGCGGGTGCCGCCGCGACCGCTCCTCTCTCAATCTTCAGCGCCACGATCCTGTCATGGCCAGGCAACCTATCCAGAGCAGCGACGCCCCGCAGGCGATCGGTACCTATTCTCAAGCCGTCCGCGCCGCAAACACCGTCTACTTGTCGGGCCAGATCGGGCTTCAGCCCGCGACGATGACACTGGCCGAGGGCATCGATGCACAGATCCATCAGGTGTTCCGCAATCTGCGGGCGGTGGCGGCGGCGGCCGGCGCCGCACTGGACGATGCAGTGAAGGTAACAGTGTTCCTCACCGACATGGGCAACTTCGCGCGTGTGAACGAGGCGATGGCGCAGTACTTCGTGCCGCCGTATCCCGCGCGCGCGGCGGTCGGCGTGGCTTCGCTGCCGCGCGGCGCTCTGGTGGAGATCGAAGCGATACTCGTTGTCGGTGAAAGTCACGCCTGATGCAGCCACGCCGTTGGGCGTCGCCGGCATCTCGGCCGCAGTGCGCCAGAAGCTGGAGAGGCTCGGGTTGCGGCGCGAGTTCGATCTGGTCCTGCATCTGCCGCTGCGCTACGAGGACGAAACCAAGGTCGTGCGCCTGAGTGACGCGCCGGCCGGCCAGACGGTCCAGGTCGAGGGCGAGGTCGAGGAGGCTGCCGTTCAGTACCGCCCCAAACGCATGCTCGTGTGCCGCGTGCGCGACGGCGAAGATGTCCTGCACCTGCGCTTCTTCAGCTTCTACCCGAGCCAGCAGAAGCAGCTTGCGCCCGGCGCCCGGGTGCGTGTGCTGGGTGAGCTGCGCAAAGGCTTCTTTGGCGCTGAGATGATCCATCCGCGCTTCCGCGTGCTGCGCGCAGATGAACCGCTGCCACAGTCGCTGACGCCGGTGTACCCGACCACCGCAGGGCTGTCGCAGGCGGTTCTGCGCAGGCTCGTGGAGCGCTCGCTCGACGCTGCCGATCTGACCGACACGCTCCCACCGCAGGTCATCGCGCCGCTCAAGCTGCCGTCCTTCAAGCAGAGCATCGCCTACCTGCACAATCCGCCCCCCAATGCACGGCTCGAAGCGCTGGACAGCCGCACGCACCCCGCGTGGCGCCGGATCAAGTTCGACGAGCTGCTGGCGCAGCAACTGTCCATGCGCAGGCACTACCGCAAGCGCGCAGAGCGTGGCCGCGCCACGCCTAACGCGGCACGCGAAGCTAGCGGCGCAGCTGCTCGCCGGACTGCCGTTCAAGCTGACGCGGGCCCAGCAACGCGTGCTGGGTGAGATTCGCTCCGACCTCGCCCGGCCGCATCCCATGCAGCGGCTGCTGCAAGGCGACGTGGGCAGCGGCAAGACCGTGGTTGCCGCGCTGGCGGCTCTGCAGGCCGTTGAGAGCGGCTACCAGGTGGCCGTCATGGCACCCACCGAGATCCTCGCCGAGCAGCACTACGCGAAGTTCTCCCAGTGGTTGGCGCCGCTCGGACGTGGAGCTGGCCCGGCTCGCCGGCAACCGCGCGCGCAAGGAGAAGCGCGCGCAGCTCGAGGCGATCGCGCGCGGTGCCGCCAAGGTGGTGGTCGGCACCCACGCTCTGTTCCAGGAGGAGGTGAAGTTCCAGCGGCTGGGCCTGGCCATCGTCGATGAGCAGCATCGCTTCGGCGTGCTTCAGCGCCTGGCGCTGCGCCTCAAAGGCGACGGGCGATGCAGAGCAGCCGCATCAGCTGATGATGAGCGCCACACCGATCCCGCGCACGCTGGCCATGAGCTTCTACGCCGACCTCGACGTGTCGGTCATCGATCAGCTGCCGCCGGGCCGCACCCCGGTCGTCACCAAGCTGGTATCCGATTCGCGCCGCGACGAGGTGGTCGCGCGCGTGCGCGACGCGTGCTTGCAGGGCCGACAGGCCTACTGGGTGTGTCCGCTGATCGAGGACAACGAAGTCGCCGCGCCGCCCCAACCAGGGCCAGGCCGTCTCAACCGGCGCAGCCCGAGCCGAAGGCGGTCGGAGGCGCTGCAGCTCGAGACCGCGCTCGATACCTTCGAGCGGATCAAACAGACCTTCCCGGAGCTGGCCGTGGGTCTGGTGCACGGGCGCCTGACCAGCGCCGAGAAGGCAGCAGTGATGCGAGCCTTCGAGTCGGGTGCCGTGCAGCTGCTGGTGGCCACCACCGTGATCGAAGTCGGCGTCGACGTGCCCAACGCCTCGCTCATGGTGATCGAGAACGCGGAGCGCATGGGTCTGTCGCAGCTGCATCAGCTGCGCGGGCGGGTGGGGCGCGGCGCGCAGTCCAGCGTGTGCATCTTGCTGTACCAGAACCCGCTATCGGACAGCGCGCGCGAACGGCTGCGCATCATCTACGAGAACTCCGACGGCTTCGAGGTCGCGCGCCACGATCTGCGCATGCGCGGTCCGGGCGAGCTGCTTGGTGCCCGTCAGAGCGGCGTGCCGATGCTGCGCTTCGCCGACCTCGAGGGCGACTTGGATCTGCTCGAGGCGGCGCGCGACGCGGCGGACCGGTTGTTGCGCGCAGTGGCCCGAGCGGGCCGATGCGCATCTCGAGCGCTGGCTCGGCGGCCGGCAGGAGTATCTGCGCGTATGAGGTCACGAGCGATCCTCGGGTATGATCGCCCTTCACAAGCTCTCGGAAACCCGAGTCCCCGGCCGGGCTTCGACGACTGTGGGAGCGCGAATGCGGCTTCCAGGCTGACCCACAAGCAGAGCAACCAGGCGCGCCAGGCTTGTCCTCGCTCGATGTAGTCCTCGCCGTACCGCTGTATTGGATCGCGGTCGGCTTGTTCGGGCTTTCCTCCCAGGCCAGCCGGGCTCGGCACGCCCGCATCTTCTTCCCGCTCGGCGCGCTCGGCGGGCTGGTGCTGGCGCTGCCGCCTGTCCTGCGCTCAGCGGCGTGGCCGCAGTCGCTGGTCCTGCCGCTAGGCCTGCCCGACCTGCCCTTCCATCTGCGGCTGGACTCGCTGTCGGCTTTTTTCTTGCTGCTGCTGGGCGCGGTCAGCGCGGGCGTCTCGCTGTACTGCGCCGGCTACTTCGAGAACGGCGGCGGCGGCGACATCCGTCTGATCTGCCTGCAGTACCACGTGTTCCTCGCCAGCATGGCGATGGTGCTGCTGGCCGACGACGCTTATCTGTTCATGGTGGCCTGGGAAACCATGGCGCTGGCGTCCTACTTCCTGGTTACCACCGATCACGAGGTCGAGCAGATCCGCAGCGCCGGGTCTGCTGTATCTCATCGTCGCGCACGTCGGCGCGATCGCGATCCTGCTGTGCTTCGGGACGCTGCAGCTCGGTCAGTGGAGCTACACCTTCGACGCCATGCGCGGCAACACGCTGTCGCCGGGCTGGGCGTCGGTTGCCTTTCTGCTGGCGCTGTTCGGCTTCGGCGCCAAGGCCGGCTTCCTGCCGGTGCACGTCTGGCTGCCCGAGGCGCATCCCGCCGCACCGTCGCCGGTCTCGGCTCTGATGAGCGGCGTGATGCTGAAGACCGCCATCTACGGCCTGCTGCGGGTGAGCTTCGACCTGCTGCACGTGCAGGTCTGGTGGTGGGGCGTGATCGCGCTGTCCCTCGGGCTGCTCACTGCGCTCTTCGGCGTGATGTTCGCCGCCGTGCAGACCGACATGAAGCGTCTGCTGGCCTACTCTTCGATCGAGAACATCGGCATCGTCCTGGCCGGCGTCGGGCTGACGCATCCTGTTCCACAGCTACGACATGAACGTGCTGGCGGCCCTGGCGCTGGCCGCCACGCTGTATCACTGCCTGAACCATGCGCTGTTCAAGAGCCTGCTGTTCCTGGTCACCGGCTCGGTGATGCACGCCACCCGCCATCGCAGCCTGGGCAAGCTCGGCGGGCTGATCCGCCGCATGCCCTGGGTGGCGGCCGCTGGCGACTGATCGGCACGCTGGCCATCGCCGGGCTGCCGCCGCTCAACGGATTCGCCTCGGAGTGGATGCTGTTGCAGGCCTTCCTGCTCTCGCCCGAGCCTGCCCAACTCCTACCTCAACATGTTCGTGCCCGTGGCCACGGCTGCGCTGGCGCTGGCGGTGGCGCTGGCCGGCTACGTGATGGTCAAGTTCTACGGCGTCGTGTTCCTCGGCCTGCCGCGCGAGGAGGCTCGCGCAGGCGCACGATGCCGGCCCGTGGGAGCGTGCCGGCCTGCTGCTGGCTGGCGTTCTGGTGCGTGGTGCTGGGCGTGCTGCCGGTGTTCGTGGTCGCGCGCCATGGATCCGATCGCGCGCGCTCCTGGTGGGCGCGACGCTGCGCAGGACAGCATGCGCAGTCGAGCTGGCTGTTTCTCACCGCCATCCGAGCCGCGAGCACGCCAGCTACAGCGCCGTTGCTGTTCCTGCTCGGGATCGTGCTGACCGTGCTCGGCGACGTTCCTGCTGGTGCGCCGCTTCTATCACGGCCGCGTGCGCCGCTCCGCGCCCTGGGATTGCGGCTTCCCCGGCTCGACGCCCGCATGCAGGACAGCGCGGAGGGCTTCGGCCAGCCGATCAAGCAGATCTTCGAGCCGTTCTTCCGCTCGAGCGCTCACCATCCCAGCCCCTTCGACCGCGCGCCGCGTGTACTGCGTCGAAGATCGAGGACCACCTCTGGTACTGGCTGTACCTGCCGGTCATCAAGGCTGGCGGAGTGGCTGTCGTCGCTGGTGGGCATGCTGCACCACGGCCGCATTCACTTGTACCTGATCTACAGCTTCGTCACGCTGCTGGTGCTGCTGCTGCTGATCCTGGTGACATGAACCTGGAGCTATCTCGCCTCTCAGCTGTTCCAGACCGCTGCTGGCGGTGTCGCTCGCGCCGCTGCTGCTGGGCTGGGTCAACCAGTGCCGCGCCTGGCTGCAGAACAAGATCGGGCCCGGGCGTGCTGCAGCCCTACCGCGTGCTGCTCAAGCTGTTCAGCAAGGACGCGGTCCTGGCGCACAACGCGTCGTGGCTGTTCCGCTTCGCGCCCTACGCGGTGTTCGGCTGCATGGTGCTGGCGGCGAGCATCGTGCCGCTGCTGGCGACCGACCTGCCGTTCTCGCCGGCGGCGGACGTGATCGCGCTGGTCGGGCTGTTCGCGCTGGCGCGGGTGTTCATGGCCCTGGCGGCTATGGACGTGGGCACCGCCTTCGGCATCGCTCGGCGCGCGCCGCGAGATGCTCGTCGCGAGCCTGGCGGAGCCGGCGCTGCTGATGGTGTTCTTCACGCCCGCGCTGATCAGCCAGTCCACCGCGCTCACCACCATCGTCGAGACAGCTCGCGCACCGCGAGCTGACGCTCTACCCGAGCCTGGCCTTCGCGGCGGTGGCCTTCGTCATGGTGCTGCTGGCCGAGAACGCGCGCATCCCGTGGACAACCCGACCACGCACCTGGAGCTGACCATGATCCACGAGGCGATGATCCTCGAGTACTCGGCGCGCCACCTGGCCTGCATGGAGTGGGCGCACGCGCTCAAGCTGATGACCTACGCCAGCATCGGCATCGCGCTGTTCCTGCCCTGGGGCATCGCGGCAGGCGGGCGAGTGGGCCATGATGCCGCTGGCGGTCCTGGCGCTGCTGGCGTCAAGCTGCTGCTGGCCGGCGCCGGGCTGGCGGTGCTGGAGACGGTGTCGGCGAAGATGCGCATCTTCCGCGTGCCCGAGTTCCTGGGCATGGCGTTTCTGCTCGCGGTGCTGGGCATGCTGACCCGCTTCCTGCTGGGGAGTGCCGGATGACGTTGCCGTTGACGCCACCAGCTCATCAACCTGATGGCGTGCGCTGCTGCTGCTGATCGCCTTCGCGATGCTGTCGCAGCGCCGCATCCTGCGCCTGATCTATCTGTTCGCCCTGCAAGGGCTTCGTGCTGGCGCTGAACACCGCCGTGGTGGCGCTGGCCACCATCGGCCAGCCGCACCTGTACTTCTCGGCGCGCTGACCCTGGTGCTCAAGGTGATCGCTGCTGCCCTGGCTCCTGCACCGCCTGATCGACCGGCTGCAACGTGCGCTGGGACGTCGAGACGCTGATCAACATCCCCACCATCCATGCTGGTCGGCATCGTGCTGGTGATCATCGCCTTCAACCTGGCCCTGCCGATCTCCCAGCTCGCCGGCACCATCACCCGCGGCACGCTGGGCATCGCGATGGCGAGCGTGCTGCTCTCGTTCCTGATGATGATCACGCGGCGCAAGGCGGTGCCGCAGGTGATCGGCTTTCTGGCCATGGAGAACGGCCTGTTCTTCGCCGCCACCAGCGCCACCTACGGCATGCCGATGGTGGTGGAGCTGGGCATCGCGCTGGACGTGCTGGTGGGCACCTTCATCTTCGGCATCTTCTTCTTCCAGATCCGCGAGACCTTCGACAGCCTCGACATCCATCATCTGGAGAAGCTGAAGGAGAAGGCATGATCGAGATCGCTGCTGGTCCTGGGGTTGCCGCTGGCCGGCAGCGCTGCTGCTGGCGCTGTGGGGCAACCGGCCCGTGGGCCGCCGAGACTGAACGCTTCCATGAGCCTGCTGACCTTGCTCGCCGCGGCCGCGCTGACCGCCCGCGTCATCTCGCTCGGGCCGATGACCGCGCTGGCGCGAGCTGTTCTTCGTCGATGCTTTCAACGTCTTCCTGGTCGCGCTCACCGCTTTCGTCGGCTTCACCACCGCGCTGTTCAGCCGCGTCTACATGCGCGTGGAGCAGGAGCGCGGCAAGCTGTCGCCGGCCCGGCTGCGCCTGTATCACAGCATGTACCAGATGTTCACCTTCACCATGCTGCTGGCGCTGCTCACCAACAACGTGGGCATTCTGTGGGTGGCGATGGAGGCGGCCACGCTGACCACCGTGCTGCTGGTGAGCCTGTATCGGACCCCGCCGGCATCGAGGCGGCCTGGAAGTACTTCATCTTGTGCGGCGTGGGCATCGCGCAGGCGCTGTTCGGCACCATTCTGCTGTACCTGGCCGCGGAGAAGGTGCTGGGCGCGGGCGGCACCGCGCTGCTGTGGACTCATCTGAACGCGGTGAAGGACCAGCTCGAGCCCACCGTGCTGTCCATCGCGTTCGTGTTCCTGCTGGTGGGCTACGGCACCAAGGTCGGGCTGGTGCCGTTGCACAACTGGCTGCCGGATGCGCACGCCGAGGGTCCGACGCCGATCTCGGCGGTGCTCTCGGGGCTGCTGCTGAACGTGGCGTTGTACGCGGTGGTGCGCAACAAGGTGCTGGTGGACGGCGCGCTCGGCACCCACCTCGCGGGCAACCTGATGATGGGCTTCGGCCTGCTGTCGGTGGTGGTGGCCGCCTTCTTCCTGTCGCGCCAGAAGGACGTCAAGCGGCTGTTCGCTTACTCGTCCATCGAGCACATGGGCATCATCACCTTCGCCTTCGGCATGGGCGGGCCGGTCGCCACCTTCGCCGGGCTGCTGCACATGACCGCGCATTCGCTGACCAAGTCGGCGATCTTCTTCGCCGTCGGGCATGCGGCGCAGAAGACCGGCACCCAGATCATCGACCGACATCCGCGGGCTGATCCAGACCAGCCCGGCGGTCGGTTGGGGCCTGATGCTGGGCAGCATCGCCATCCTCGGCATGCCGCCGTTCGGCGTGTTCGCCAGCGAGTTCCTGATCCTCACCACCGCCATGCGCGAGCAGCCGTGGGCCACGCCGTTCCTGCTGACGGCGCTGGGCGTGGCCTTCGCGGCGATCTTCAGCAAGGTGCAGGCGATGGTGTTCGGCGAGACCACCGCACAGCGCCTGCCGCACCCGCCGGCGCTGCTTCCCGGTGTTCGTGCACCTGCGCTCGTGCTGCTGCTCGGGCTGTACATCCCGCCCTACCTGGCCGCAGTGGTATCGGCCGGCGGCGAGGATGATCGGGTGACCAGAGCGATATGAGAATCGAGGACTTCCGCCGTCGAGATGAGTCCGCTGCCCGGCGCCATGCCGGTGTGGCGCGGCGCCGTGAATGCGCGGCGCAGTGGCGAGCTGCTGGCGCAGCAGGTGCGCGGCAACGGCGGGCGCATCGTCGCGCTGTGGGCGCTCCGAGCTCACCGGCGGCGCTCGAGCGCTTCGAGGTCCACATGGCGCTCGACCGTGCGCTCGCGGACTGCGTATGGCTCACCCTGACGCGTTCCCGTGCCGGACAGCCGGAGTTCCCGGACGTGTCGGACATCTTTCCAGCCGCCAACCGCATGCAGCGCGCGGCGTTCGATCTGTTGGGCGTGCGCGCTAGCGACGCCGAGGACAACCGGCAGTGGCTGCGTCACGCGGCCTGGCCCGCGCACGAGTTTCCCCTGCGCAAGGGCTTCGACGCGGCCGCGACCTATCCCAGCGAAGTGGATCGCTACCCGTTCGTGCAGGTGACGCGGAGACGGCGTGCACGAGATCCCGGTCGGGCCCGGTGCACGCGGGCACCATCGAGTCGGGCCACTTCCGCTTCTCGGTCGTAGGCGAGCGCGTGCTGCGCCTGGAGGAGCGGCTCGGGTACAAGCACAAGGGCATCGAGAAGCGCTTCGAGGCGCTGAGCATCCTGGACGGCGTGCGCCTGGCCGGCCGCGTCAGCGGCGATTCGACCGTCGCCTACGCCTGGGCCTACTGCATGGCGGCCGAGGGTGCCGCCTTCTTCACGCCGCCCGAGCGCGCGCAGTGGTTGCGCGCGCTGTTGCTGGAGCGCGAGCGCATCGCCAACCACCTCGGCGATTTGGGCTTCCTCGCCAACGACGCCGGACTCGCCTTCGGGCTGGCGCAGCTGTCGCGGCTCAAGGAGGACGTGCTGCGGCTCAACCACGCGCTGTTCGGGCATCGCTATCTGATGGACGCGATCGTCCCCGGGGGCGTAGCGCGCGACGTCGACGTCGACGGCGTGCAGGCCATGCGTGCTCAGATCGGCGCGCTGCGCGCGGAGGTGCGCGGGCTCAAGGTCATCTTCGACGAGCACCCCGGATTGCAGGACCGCTTCATCGCCGCCGGGCGGGTCGCGCCGGAGCTGGCTGACCAGCTCGGCCTGTGCGGGCTGGCGGGACGCGCCAGCGGCATGTCCTGGGATCTACGCGCGCAGTTTCCATCCACGCCCTACGACACGCTGGACGTGCGCATGGCCACGCATCGCAACGGCGATGTGGCGGCGCGCGTGACGGTCCGGTTCGAGGAAGTGATGGAGTCGCTCGATCTGTGCTGGGTGATCCTGGACCGGTTGCCGCGACGGCGAGGTCCGAGCTGATCTTCCGACTCCCGATCGACGGCAGCCTGGGGCTGGGCTGGGTGGAGGGTTGGCGCGGCGAAGTGCTGATCGCGCTCGAGACCGGGCCCAACGGCATCGCTGCGCCGGGTTCACCCGCACGATCCTTCATGGCAGAACTGGCCGCTGCTGGAACATGCGGTGATCGGCAACATCGTCCCCGACTTCCCGCTGATCAACAAGTCGTTCAACTTGAGCTACAGCGGGGTCGATCTGTGAACCTCGACTAGTTCCTTGGCATCATGTACCAGATACTGAAAAAGATCGCGCAGACGGGCATCGTGACCGAGCCACGCACCGGAGCCCGATGAGAGGCCTGCGCGTGGTGCAGCAGCGCCTAGGAAGATTCGGTGCTGCGCTGGTTCGCCGGCGCGCTCACCATCCGGCACGTGGATGCCGGCTCGTGCAACGGGTGCGAGCTGGAGATACACGCCATCGAACAACCCGTACCACAATCTCGAGGGGCTGGGCATCCGGTTCGTGGCCAGCCCGCGCCACGCCGACATGCTGCTGGTGACCGGACCGGTGTCGCGCCACATGGAGACGGCGCTGAAGCGCACCTTCGACGCCACGCCCGAGCCGCAAGCTGGTGGTGGCGGTGGGCGACTGCGGCTGCACCGGCGGCATCTTCGGCGAGAGCTACGCGAGCTGCGGGCGCGTGTCCAACGTGATCCCGGTCGACGTGGCGGTACCCGGCTGCCCGCCCACGCCGGTCGCGATCATGCAGGGCATCCTCACCGCGATCGCGCTGCGAAAACCAGCGTGAACCTGTCTGCGATCCTGCGGCGGCTGGACCTCTACGAGAAGCTGCTGCGGCTGGACAAGCCGATCGGCACCCTGCTGCTGCTGTGGCCCACGCTGTGGGCGCTTTGGCTGAGCGCGAGCGGGCAGCCGAACTGGAAGATCGTCTGGATCTTCGCGCTCGGCACGCTGCTGATGCGCTCGGCCGGCGTGGCGGTCAACGACTTCGCCGACCGCAACTTCGACCCGCATGTAGCGCGCACACGCGACCGGCCGCTAGCGGCCGGGCTCGTGAGCCCGAGGGAGGCATGGATCCTGGCGGCAGCGCTCGCGCTGATCGCTTTCGTGCTGATCTTGCCGCTGGGCCGGCTGGTCATCCTGCTGTCGTTCGTGCGCGCTGTTCCTCGCCGTCACCTATCCGTTCACCAAGCGCTTTCTCGCTCTGCCCCAGGCTTACCTGGGTGTGGCCTTCGGCTTCGGCATCCCGATGGCGTACGCCGCACAAACCAAGCACGCTGCCAGCCACTACGCTGGTGGCTGCTGCTCGCCAACATCTTCTGGACCATCGCCTACGACACCGAGTACGCCATGGTCGATCGCGACGACGACCGCAAGATCGGGATTCGGACCTCGGCGATCCTGTTCGGACGCTACGACGTCGCGGCCGTGATGCTATGCCACGCCGCGTTCCTGGCGTCATGGCTGGCATCGGCTGGTCGCTCAAGCTCGCGTGGCCCTACTACGCGGGACTGCTGTGCGCGCTCGGGCTGGCCGCTCTACCAGTACACGCTGATCCGCGGCCGCGATCCACAAAGCTGCTTTCGCGCCTTTCGAGACAACAACTGGGTCGGCGCCGTGGTCTTCGCTGGCATCGTGCTGGCGTATCTACTCCCAACACCGAGTTGACTGTTGCCAGTGGCCGGCGAGGCACCTATAGTCGCCGCACCAGGGAAGCTCCGCATGTGTAGGTTATGTGGAGCTCCCCTGTCATTGGCGGAGGGCAGCAGGTGAAGCTCGATCTGGAAGGGAAAGTGGTTTTGGTCACCGGGGGCAGCAAAGGCATCGGGTTATCGTGCGCCCGCGCGTTTCTCGCCGAGGGTGCCAAGGTCGCGATCGCATCGCGCAGCCGCGAGAACCTGGAGCGGGCGTCCGCTGCTTCCGGTGCGACGCTGTGGGTAGCGGCAGATCTGACGCGCGCTGAGGCCGCGCGAGACATGGTGCGCGAGGTCATCGACAAACTTGGCGACATCGACATCCTGGTGAACTCCGCCGGCGCGGCCAAGCGCTATCTTCCAGACGAGCTCGACGCGAGCGCCTGGCACGCAGCGATGGACGCGAAGTACTTCACCTACATCCATGCGATGGATGCAGTGCTGCCGGGCATGGCCGCGCGCAGCCAGGGCAATGTGGTCAACGTCATCGGCATGGGCGGCAAAGTCGCCAGCCCCATCCACCTGCCGGGCGGGGCAGCTAACTCGGCGCTGATGCTCGCGACGGTGGGCCTGTCTCAGGTGTACGCGCCGCAGGGTATCCGCATCAACGCTGTCAACCCGGGCGCGACGCTCACGGACCGCGTCAAGGAAGCGCTGCGCCTGGAAGCCTCCGTGCGCAAGACGACCGAAGACGAAGTGCTGGCGAACGCTCAAGCTCGGGTACCGCTGCGGCGCTTCGCCAGCGCCGATGAGATCGCCAACGTCGTGCTCTTCCTCGCCTCAGAGCGGGCGAGCTACGTGACGGGCGCCATCATAGCGATGGACGGCGGGTCGAACCCGGTCATCTGAACCGCTCCAGCCGGTGCGCTACAACGACCTGCGCGAGTTCATGGCCCTGCTGGAGGCGCAGCGCGAGCTCAAACGCGTGGCCGTCGAGGTCTCGCCCTACCTGGAGATGACCGAGATCTGCGACCGGTGTCTCAAGCAAGGCGGGCCGGCGATCCTGTTCGAGAAGCCCAAGGGGCACACCATGCCGGTGCTCGGCAATCTGTTCGGCAGCGCCAGGCGCGTCGCGATGGGCATGGGCGAGGAATCGGTCGACGGGCTGCGCGAGGTCGGCAAGCTGCTCGCCTACCTCAAGGAACCCGATCCGCCTCGGGGCCTGAAGGACGCCTGGGACAAGCTGCCGGTGCTGAAGAAGGTATTGGACATGGCGCCCAAGGAGCGCTCCAGTGCTCCCTGTCAGGAGATCGTGTGGGAAGGCGCCGACGTCGATCTGTCGAGGCTGCCGATTCAGACCTGCTGGCCGGGCGATGCGGGCCCGCTCATCACCTGGGGGCTGACGGTCACGCGCGGGCCGAACCAGGCGCGCCAGAACCTGGGCATCTACCGCCAGCAAGTGCTCAGTCGCGACAAAGTGATCATGCGCTGGCTGGCCCATCGCGGTGGCGCGCTCGACTTCCGCGACCACTGCCTGGCGAACCCGGACCAGCCGTTCCCGGTCGCCGTGGCGCTGGGCGCCGACCCCGCCACGATCCTGGCGGCGGTGACACCAGTGCCGGACACGTTGAGCGAATACCAGTTCGCCGGCCTGCTGCGCGGTGCGCGCACCGAGGTGGTGAAGTGCCTGGGCTCCCAGCTGCAGGTTCCCGCCAGCGCCGAAATCGTGCTCGAAGGCCACATTCAGCCCGGCGAGCTCGCGCTCGAGGGCCCGTTCGGCGACCACACCGGCTACTACAACGAGCAGGAGCAGTTCCCGGTATTCACGCTCGACCGCATCAGCATGCGGCGCGCGCCGATCTATCACAGCACCTATACGGGCAAACCGCCGGACGAGCCGGCCATCCTGGGCGCGGCGCTGAACGAGGTGTTCGTCCCGCTGCTCACCCGGCAGTTTCCCGAGATCGTGGACTTCTACCTGCCGCCGGAGGGCTGCAGCTACCGGCTGGCAGTGGCCAGCATGCGCAAGCAATACCCGGGGCACGCCAAGCGCGTCATGTTCGGCATCTGGTCGTTCCTGCGCCAGTTCATGTACACCAAGTTCATCGTGGTGGTCGACGACGACGTCGACGTGCGCGATTGGAAGGAAGTGGTATGGGCGATGACGACGCGCGTCGACCCGGCGCGCGACACGATCATTGCGCAGAACACGCCGATCGACTACCTGGACTTTGCCAGCCCGGTCTCGGGACTGGGCTCGAAGATGGGGATCGACGCCACCAACAAGTGGCCGGGCGAAACCACGCGCAGGTGGGGCACGATCATCGCCATGGACGAAGAGGTCAAGGCGCGAGTGGATCAGTTGTGGGCTACACTCGGTTTGTAGCGCAGCGCGTTCTGCGCAGCCTACGTATCTGACTCGCCGATCTATTGGCGGGATATTTCAGCGCCATGCCCAATCGACTCGCGCAGCAGACCAGCCCCTATCTGCTGCAGCACGCGGACAACCCGGTGGATTGGTACCCCTGGGGCGAGGACGCGCTGCGGCTGGCACGCGAGCAGGACCGGCCGATTCTGTTGTCGGTCGGCTACTCGGCGTGCCATTGGTGTCACGTGATGGCGCACGAGTCGTTCGAAGACGCGGACATCGCGGCCACGATGAACCGCCACTTCGTCAACATCAAAGTCGACCGCGAGGAGCGCCCCGATATCGACCAGATCTATCAGACTGCGCATCATATGTTGACGCAGCGCGCGGGCGGCTGGCCGCTGACGATGTTCCTGACGCCCGATCAGAAGCCGTTCTTCGGCGGCACTTACTTTCCCAAGACCCCGCGCTATAACCTGCCCGGCTTCGGCGATCTGCTCGAGCGGGTAGCGGCGACCTACCGCGAGCAGGGCCAGGCCATCGCCGCGCAAAACGCGGAACTCGTATCTCTGCTCGAGACCACGGTTGCGCAGCCGCCCGCGTCCGCCGTGCCGCTCGTTGCCGAGCCGGTGTCCGCGGCGCTGGCGGAACTGAAACGCATGTTCGATCCCGCGCACGGTGGCCTGGGCGGCGCGCCCAAGTTTCCCCACCCGGCCGAGCTGGACCTGGCCTTGAGCCGCGGCGTGATCGAGGACGACGAGTCGGCGCGCCAGATAGCGCTGTTCACGTTGCGCAAGATGGCCGAGGGCGGGATCTACGACCAGCTGGGCGGCGGCTTCTGCCGCTACAGCGTCGACGAGCGCTGGATGATCCCGCACTTCGAGAAGATGCTGTACGACAACGGGCCGCTGCTGCGCCTGTACACCGACGCCTGGCTGGTGACCGCCGATGAGCTGTTCCGGCGCGTCAGCCGAACAGACTGCGACCTGGGTGATGCGCGAGATGCAGTCGCCCGAAGGCGGCTATTACTCCTCGCTGGATGCCGACTCCGAGCACGTGGAAGGCAAGTACTACGTGTGGACTCGGGAGGACGCTGCGCAGGTACTCGAAGAAGACGAGTACGCGGTGGCTGGCGCCCATTTCGGCTTGAGCCGGCCGCCCAACTTCGAAGAGGAGCACTGGCACCTATATGTAGCGCAGCCGATCGACAAGGTCGCGGCATCGCTCGACCTCTCCTTGCCGGTGGCCGAGGACTTGGCCGCGCGCGCGCGCAGCAAGCTGTTCTCAGCCCGCGAGCAGCGGGTGCGTCCCGGCCGCGACGAGAAAATCCTGACTTCCTGGAACGCGTTGATGATCCACGGGATGGCGCGCGCCGGACGCGCATTCGGCCGTGAGGACTGGGTTGCATCGGCACGCCGCGCGTTGGACTTCTTGCGCGCCACGCTGTGGTGCGAAGGCCGCCTGCTGGCCACGTACAAGGACGGTCGCGCGCACCTCAACGCCTATCTCGACGATTACGCTTTCTTGCTCGCCGCGCTGCTGGAGCTGATGCAGACAGACTTCCGCACCGAAGATCTGAGGTTCGCGACCGAGCTCGCCGACGCGCTGCTCGAGCGATTCGAGGATCGGGTCAACGGCGGCGTTCTTCTTCACCAGCCGCGATCACGAACCGCTCATCCTGCGACCCAAGCCGGGACCGGACAGCGCCACGCCCTCGGGCAATGGGGTGGCCGCGCTCAGCTTGCAGCGCTTGGGGCACCTGGTCGGCGAGCCGCGCTACCTCGATGCGGCCGAGCATGCGCTGCGCCTGTTCTTCCCGCAGATGCAGCGGCACCCCAGCGCATTCGCGACGCTGTGCCTGGCGCTTGGCGGAGCACTTGACGCCGCCCACCACCGTCATCTTGCGCGGCAGCGCTTCGGAGATCGCATCATGGCAAGCCCGTCTGGCAGGGCGCTATGCGCCGTCGACGCTCGTGCTCGCGCTTGCCGAGGGCATCGCGGGGCTGCCCGAAGCCATGGAAAAGCCTGTGCGTCCGGGCGTCAACGCATGGGTCTGCCGAGGCGTTGAGTGTCTGCCGCCCATTGCGGAGCCGACCGTGCTGGAGCGCACACTGCAGACAGGGTGAGAGTTCCCGACGAGTTTCCAAAGCGTGCGAAAGCCTTTAGAATTGCGCTCGCTTTGCACAACGGAGAGAGAGTCCACGATGAAGAAGATCCTAATCGCCGCCATCGCCGTGGGAGGCACGTTCATCGCTGGCGGCGCGCATGCTGCCGTCGACGCCGCCAAGGCCAAGCAGCTTGCCAACAAGTACAATTGCCTGGCGTGCCACGCGATAGACAAGAAGCTCGTGGGGCCGTCCTACGAGGAGGTCGCGAAGAAGTACAAGGGCGATAAGGGCGCCGAAGCGAAGCTCATCGGCAAGGTGAAAAGCGGCGGCAGCGGCGTATGGGGCGCGATCCCCATGCCGCCCAACAACGTGCCCGACGCCGATGTCAAGACGATGGTGGAGTGGATCCTTGTCCTTGCAGTGACCACGTTTGGAGGCCGCGAAAAAAGCCGGCGTCGCGCCGGCTTTTTTTTCTCGGCCTCGAGCCCAAATTCCCGCGATCGGGCACGCTCGCCGCCCACCTCAGCGCACGTTTGACAACTCTTTGACAAGGCGGAATAATCCGCCCGTTCCACCGACCCACATTTTTTCTCGAGGACAAGACCATGAACACGCGGGATCTGTCAGTCCATTTGAAGACGCTAGTTGTGGGTGTGGCAGCCGCTATGGCGCTCGCGCTTGCGGGCTGTGGTAAGAAAGACGAGGCGATCAAGATCGGTCACGCAGGGCCGCTGACGGGGCCCGTCGCTCACTTGGGCAAGGACAACGAGAACGGCGTGCGCCTTGCATTAGACGAAGCCAATGCGGCCGGCGTTACGATCGGCGGACAGAAGGCCACCTTCTCGATGCAGAGCGAGGATGACCAGGCCGACCCCAAGCAGGGCCCGATCGTGGCGCAGAAGCTGGTGGATGCCAAGGTCGCGGGTGTGATCGGCCACCTCAACTCAGGTACCACCATCCCGGCCTCGAAGATCTATCATGACGCCGGCCTCGCCCAGATCTCTCCCTCGGCCACCAACGTCACCTATACCCATCAAGGCTTCAAGACCGCGTTCCGCGTGATGGCCAACGACGCGCAGCAGGGCAAGGTGCTGGGTGATTACGCCGTCCACAAGCTCGGCGCCAAGAACATCGCCATCATCGACGACCGCAGCGCCTACGGGCAGGGCCTGGCGGACGAGTTCGAGAAGGCGGCCAAGGCCGCTGGCGGTCAGATTGTGACGCGCGAGTTCACCGGAACCGACAAGACCGACTTCAACGCAATCCTCACCAGCATCAAAGGCAAGAATGCGGATCTGATCTTCTACGGTGGCATGGATTCCCAGGCTGGCCCGATGATGAAACAGATCAAGAACCTCGGCATCAGCTCGAAGTTTCTCACCGGTGATGGCGGGCAGACGGCCGAGTTCCTGAAGCTGGCCGGCGATGCGGGCGAGGGCGCGTACGCTTCCTCGCCTGGTGTGCCGCTGGACAAGATGCCGGGCGGCAAGGCATTCGCCGACAAGTACAAAGCCAAGTTCAACATCGAGATTCAGCTCTATGCTCCCTATGCCTACGACTCCGCCAATGTCTTGCTCGAGGCGATGAAGAAGGCAGACTCGACCGATCCCGCCAAGTACCTGCCGATACTGGCCGGCATCACTTTCCAGGGCGTCACCGGCAACATCGCGTTCGACGAAAACGGCGACATCAAGGGCGGCAGCATCAGCCTTTACCAGGCCAAGGGCGGCAAGTGGGAGTATCTCGACACAATCGGTGGTTAAGCCGCTAGCGCAGCCAACGCCCGCCGAGCAGCGGTGAAAACCCGAATCCGGGACAGTCACGCATCAGGTCACGAACGGCGCCTCTGGCGCCGTTTTTTATGGACATCTTTCTCCAGCAAATCCTGAATGGACTGGTGCTGGGCAGCGTGTACGCCCTGGTGGCGCTGGGCTACACGATGGTCTACGGCATTCTCGGTCTGATCAATTTCGCCCATGGCGAGGTGGTGATGGTGGGCGCACTCGTTTCGCTGTCCGTGATCGAGGTGCTGCTGGGGGCCAACCTGGGGATTCCCGCGCCGCTGGTCGGGGTGATGGCGCTGGTGGTGGCGATCAGCGTGTGCATGGCGTTAGGATTTTCCATCGAGCGCGTGGCCTATCGACCGCTGCGGCGCGCGCCCCGCCTGGCGCCGTTGATCACGGCCATCGGCGTCTCGATCCTGCTGCAGACCGTCGCCATGCTGATCTGGGGCCGACGCTACCACACCGTGCCGGCGCTGATCCCCCCCACGCCGCATACCTTCGCAGGGGCCACGATCACCAACGTGCAGATCCTGATCATCGTGGTTTCGGCGCTGATCATGGCCGGCCTCATGGGACTCGTTCATTTCACGCGCCTGGGGCGCGCCATGCGCGCCACCGCCGAGAACCCGGTGGTGGCCGGCCTGATGGGTGTCAACATCAACCGCATCATCTCGGCCACCTTCGTCATCGGCTCTGCGCTGGCGGCGATCGCGGGCGTACTGGTCAGCAGCAACTATGGGATCGCCCACTACTACATGGGATTCGTGCTGGGTCTCAAGGCTTTCACCGCTGCGGTGCTGGGGGGTATAGGCAACCTGCCTGGCGCGATGTTGGGCGGGCTGTTACTGGGGCTGATCGAGAGCCTCGGTGCCGGCTATGTCGGCGATCTCACCGGTGGCTTTCTGGGCAGCCACTACCAGGACGTGTTCGCCTTCCTGGTCCTGATAATGGTTCTGGTGTTCCGGCCCACCGGCCTGCTGGGTGAACGGGTATCGGAACGCGCATGAGGGCTGGGGCGCGGGCGGCTGTTCACTGGTTGCGACACGACCCGCGCGGAAGATGGGCGAGCCTGGCGCTGATCGTCGTCGCGCTGGCTGTGCTGCCGTTTGCGCTCGAGGCCTCGGTGGGACGCACCTGGGTCCGCATCGTCGACCTCGCGCTGCTTTACACCATGCTCGCGCTGGGCCTCAACATCGTGGTGGGGTTCGCCGGGCTGCTGGACCTGGGCTACATCGCGTTCTACGCGGTGGGCGCCTACGCTTACGCACTGCTCGCCTCGCCGCACTTCGGCGTCCACCTGCCTTGGTGGCTGCTGCTGCCCATGGGCGCGGTGCTGGCCGCCTTCTTTGGTGTGGTGCTGGGCGCACCAACGCTGCGGCTGCGCGGTGATTATCTCGCCATCGTCACGCTCGGCTTCGGCGAGATCATCCGCATTTTCCTGAACAACCTGAACGCTCCCATCAACATCACCAACGGGCCGCAGGGCGTGAACCTGATCGACCCGATCGCGATCGAGGGCGTATCTTTCGCCAAGACCAACACGCTGCTCGGGATCCCCTTTCCCGGCACCACCCTGCACTACTATCTGTTCCTGCTGCTGGCGGTGCTGGTGATGTTCGTCTGCATTCGCCTGCAGGACTCGCGCATCGGCCGTGCGTGGGTGGCTATCCGCGAAGACGAGATCGCAGCTCAGGCGATGGGGATCAACACCCGCAACATCAAGCTGCTGGCCTTCGCCATGGGCGCGACCTTCGGTGGCGTTGCCGGGGGGTTATTTTCCAGCTTGCAGGGCTTCGTCAGTCCCGAGAGCTTTGCGGTGTGGGAGTCCATCACCGTGCTGTGCATGGTGGTGCTCGGCGGGATGGGCCACGTGGCCGGGGTGGTCCTTGGCGCGCTGATGCTCGCCACGCTGCCCGAACTGTTGCGCCACTCCGCGGCACCGTTGCAGCAACAGCTGCTCGGCAAGGTGATCCTGGATCCGGAGAGCTTACGCATGCTGCTGTTCGGGTTGGCCCTGATCCTGGTCATGCTGTTGCGCCCGGCCGGCTTGTGGCCTTCCCCTACCCGCCGCCGCGAGCTGACTTCGGCGCGTGCCCCCGGCACGGTCTAGGCAGTCGCCCGCATGCCGCTGATGGAAGCGCGCAACATCCGCAAGTCGTTCGGCGGTCTGCAGGCCCTGAGCGAGGTGTCGCTCGCCATCGAACCGGGTGAAATCTACGGGTTGATCGGACCTAACGGCGCGGGGAAGACCACCCTGTTCAACGTGCTCACAGGGCTGTACAAGCCCGACGCCGGTGCCGTTCTGTTCAATGGCGTGGAGCTGACGGGAAAGAAGCCTAATCTGATCGTGGAGGTGGGCGTCGCCCGGACGTTCCAGAATATCCGGCTGTTCGCTAACATGACGGCGATAGAAAACGTGATGGTGGGCCGGCACCTGCGCGCGCGAGCGGGCGCTCTGGGCGCCGTGTTGCGCGACAGAGCGACGCTGGCCGAGGAGGCGGCGATCCGGCGCCGCGCGCACGAGCTGCTGGAATATGTCGGCGTCGTGCGCCACGCGCACGCCCTGGCCAAGAACCTGGCCTATGGCGACCAGCGCCGGCTGGAGATTGCACGCGCGCTCGCCACCGACCCCAAGCTGCTGGCGCTGGACGAGCCGGCGGCAGGGATGAACGCTACCGAGACCGCTTCGCTGCGCGGTCTGCTCGAGCAGATTCGCGCGGACGGCATCACGATCTTGCTCATCGAGCACGACGTCAAGCTGGTGATGGGACTGTGCGACCGCGTCGCCGTGCTGGACTACGGCAAGAAGATCGCCGAGGGCGCGCCGGCGCAAGTACAGTGCGACCCGGCGGTGATCGAAGCTTATCTGGGCGGAGCGCTCCCGTGAGCCTGCTCGAGGTCAAGGGGCTCAAGATCTCCTACGGTGGGATCAACGCCGTGAAGGGCATCGACTTGATGGTGCAAGAGGGCGAGATGGTCGCCTTGATCGGAGCCAACGGCGCCGGGAAGACGACTACGCTGAAGGCCATCTGCGGCATGTTGGCTCCCGTTGCCGGGCGTGTTCATTACCGCGGCGAGGACGTCACCGGCGCTCCCTCCTATGCGCTGGTAGAGCGCGGCCTGGCGCTGGTCCCGGAGGGGAGGCAGGTGTTTGCCCGTCTCACAGCGGAGGAGAACCTGGAGATGGGCGCCTATGCCAGGCGCGACGGTGCGGTCATCAAGACCGATCTGCAGCGCGTGTACGCGCTGTTTCCACGCCTGTTCGAGCGCCGCCGTCAGACAGCTGGAACGCTCTCGGGAGGCGAGCAGCAAATGCTCGCTATCGGCCGGGCGCTGATGAGCGCGCCCAAGCTCCTGCTCCTGGACGAACCCAGCATGGGGCTGGCACCGCTCATGGTGCAGCGGATCTTCGAGACCGTCAGGAAGGTCGCGTCCGAGGGCGTCACGGTTCTGCTGGTGGAGCAGAACGCCAAGCTGGCGCTCGAGCTGAGCAGTCGCGGCTATGTCATGGAAAGCGGGCTGATCGTGCTCGCCGCCCGCTCAACGGCCCTGCTGGCTGATCCGCAGGTACGACAGGCCTACCTGGGCGAGTAGCGTCCAGGGCAGATCAGCGCACCTGACGGCCCAAGGCTGAGGGTGCCGAGCGCGAAATCGGGTGCGCGATGCCGCATTCCTGACCCGCGTCCAGGTTCCGCCCTTAGAATATTTGAGAATCGAGGCAAACCGGAGGAGAAGCGCTTTGGCTGAACGGATGGGGCGAGCGCACAGTCAAGGGCAGGGCTGGCCGCGCTTCGTGAGCGCAGGCGAGGCCCTCACCGACTTCATCCGCGTGGGCCCCGACCGCTGGCTGTCCCGCCCCGGGGGGGCGGACTGGAACGTGGCGCGCGTGGTGGCCACGCTCGGGCTGCCCAGTGCGTTTGCCGGAAGCATCAGCCTGGATCGCTTCGGCGACGAACTGGCCGCACTCAGCGAGGCGGCCGGATTGGACATGCGCTTCACGCAGCGCTACGCGAAGCCGCCTCTGCTCGCGATGGTGCACGAGACCGACGCCACCGCAATACTTCTTCGTCGGCGAGGATAGCGCCGACCTGGCCTTCGATCCGCGTCTGCTGCCCGCGGGTTGGCTCGACGGCGCCGAGTGGGTGCACTTCGGCTGCATCAGCCTGGCGCGCGATCCGCTTCGCACCAAGCTGCTGCGCCTGCTGGACGAGGCGAAGGCAGCGGGAAAGCGCGTCAGCTACGACCCGAACTTCCGCAACATCATGACCGACTCGTATGACGAGACCCTGCGCTACGTCGCTGCGCGCGCCGATGTCATCAAGGTTTCCGACGAGGATCTGATCGGGCTGTTCCGCACCGAGCATCCGACGGAAGGTTTCACACGCCTGCGCGCCATCAACCCTACGGCGCCGATCCTGCTCACGCGCGGGAACGAAGGTGCCGAGCTGCATCTCCCGGGCGGCGTGTTCAAGCAGCGGCCGCCGCCCATTGAGGTAGTGGACACCGTGGGCGCGGGCGACGCCAGCGTCGGCGGCCTGCTGTACAGCCTTATGACCCAACCCGGCGCCGCCTGGGCGGCGCATCTGCGCTTCTCGGTGGCGACCGGCGCGGCCGCCTGCCTGCAAGCGGGCGCGACGCCGCCGACGCTGGCGCTGGCCGAGCGGGTGCTGGCAGCCATGCCGTGAGCCGGCCGGTGAGTCCCGATCACGATCGCGCATTCCCGGACTT
Organism: uncultured beta proteobacterium; assembly: GCA_963705615.1. Classification (GTDB taxonomy): domain Bacteria; phylum Pseudomonadota; class Gammaproteobacteria; order Burkholderiales; family SHXO01; genus SHXO01. The sequence goes on from CAVPKE010000011.1 coordinate 94,603, forward strand.
TCGCAGCCGGGCGTTCCTGCTCGATCACATCGAGCGCACGATGGCTTTCTACCACCCCCGCGCCATCGACCCGCGCGGAGGTTTCTATCATTTCTTCAAGGACGACGGGACGGTCTACGACGCGCACACCCGCCATCTGGTGAGCAGTACCCGCTTCGTATTCAACTATGCGAGGGCATATTGCCAGTTCGGCCGACCGGACTACCTCGATGCCGTGAAGCACGGCGTCGCCTACCTGCGCCAAGCGCATCGCAACCCGCACACCGGGGGCTATGCATGGCTCCTCGGGAAGGCTGGTGTGCTGGACGGCACCAATCATTGCTACGGCCTTGCGTTCGTGCTGCTTGCCAATGCTCATGCACTGCAGGCTGGGCTGACCACGGCTCGAAGCGATCTGGCGGAAACCTTCGATCTGCTCGAGCGACGCTTCTGGTCCGCGGATGCCGGCCTGTACGCGGATGAAGCCAGCGCCGATTGGTCGCAGCTGTCACCCTATCGTGGCCAGAATGCCAACATGCACAGTTGTGAAGCGTTGCTCGCCGCATTCGAGGCGACTGGGGAGCGGCATTATCTGGAGCGCGCGGCCATCCTCGCGCGCAACATCAGCGTGCGCCAGGCCGCGCTTGCCGACGGTATGGTCTGGGAGCACTACCACGCGGACTGGTCGGTGGACTGGGACTACAACCGCGACGACAAGACCAATATCTTCCGTCCCTGGGGCTATCAGCCGGGGCACTTGACCGAGTGGGCCAAGCTGCTGCTGATCCTGGAGCGGCATCGCGCGCAGCTCGCGGACGACGCAGACTGGCTGCTGCCGCGTGCGGTCGAGTTGTTCGATACCGCTCTGGCGCATGCGTGGGACGACGAGTTCGGTGGGATTTACTACGGGTTCGCGCCGGACGCCAGCATTTGCGACGACGACAAGTACTTCTGGGTCCAGGCCGAGTCTCTGGCTGCCGCCGCTTTGCTTGCGGTGCGCACGGGACAACAGAAGTATTGGACCTGGTACGACCGGATCTGGGAATACTGCTGGCGCCACTTCGTCGATCATCGCTACGGGGCCTGGTACCGCATCCTCACCCGCGACAACCGCAAGTACAGCGATGAGAAAAGCCCCGCCGGGAAAACCGACTACCACACCATGGGCGCCTGCTATGAAGTGCTCGGCGTCGTGAGCGACTGATTCGGCCCTAGCAGGCCGGCCCCTGCCCCGCGCTCGACGCACACTCGCAACCGATCGATACGATCGAGAGCGCGCGAACCGATATCGCCGCACATGGCGGCGACGCTCTTAGCGCTCTGCAAGTTCTTGTCGCAGTATCGCGAGCCGCCGTTTGACCGCAGGTCGATGGCGTTGCGCCGTCGTGTTCCTAGGCGCCCTGTCGGCTGAACCGGTCGTATGCGATACGCATGATGTCCTCGAGCGCCTTCGCTGCTTCCGGGCGCAGATCGGGATCAGACTTGAGCGCACGCGAGATCACGACGAGCGGATCCGATCTTGCCCTTTCTGGTCGCTCCCCGACAAAGTCCGCTGGGTTGAGTCCTGCCCACGCCGACAGCGCCGCGAGACTAGGCGCGTCGGGCTGCCTGCCTTGGCCCATCCGAGTCAGGGTCGAAGGGGTGATGCCGGTCTCCCTGGCGACTTGCCTCCACGCCACTGAGCGAGCCTCCACCACACTGGCCAACACCTCATAGAACGCCCTGGCGTTGAATCCCTTGCTGGTGTGGACGCGAGCGGTTTTCGACCTTTTCAAGACGGTCATAGCTAGCGCGGACCGATGGAAGTGATGTGCCGAGATTTTGCGATCTATCCCACTGCGTGGCCAAGCATCTCACAGTTTACTTACACAGCCCTGTCGCGCATGTTTCAGAATGAAACACAAGATATTTCCGATCGGCTCAGCTTCGGAATTGCGCGATATGCAATGCTTTCTAGTTTTTGCTGCAATCTAGAAACGCATGTTGCAGCAAGTACACATTTCTGGCCATTCACGGTCTGTTTCATGCGTCCTAGCGTTGCTGCGCTGTTTTTCCAGTTGGCAGAATTACCACAGCCTCTCAAATCGAGGAGGGGTCGGTTAAAGAACGGGTTCCAGCGTGATCATCGATGCGAAGAGCCCGCTTTTCTGCGCGAATCGAAAAGCTTCACTCAAGGAGATGGTATGAAGAAAACTCTCATCGCTCTGGCCGTCGGCTCCGCCTTCGCGGCGTCTGCGGCTTATGCGGACGTCACCATCAGCGGCAGCATCAACGCCGGCCCGGCGTTGGTCAACCAGAAGGGCGGAAGCAACGGTGCGACGAACGACATCGTCGGCGCCACAGCGCCTGGGCAGAACTTCACGGTCGGCGGCGCGTTGGGCAACCAAGTGACAACGAACGGTAACGGCGGCACCGGCAGCAACTGGGGTATCAACACCAACTACTCCAACGTCACCATCGCTTCGCTGGAAGACCTGGGCGGCGGCCTGAAGCTGGACTTCGCCTATCAGCTGCAAGCCAATTTCCAAAACACCACCAACGGAGCGACCAACCGCAACAGCCACATCGGCCTGGTCGGGCGACAGCTGGGGCGGGGTGTGGTACGGCACGAATGAACAGTTGTATGAAGCCTACCTGTACACGGCAGACCCGTTGGACGGCGCGGCCGGCATGGGCGGCAACCTGCAGATGATGGGCACGCCCGGCTTCGGCAACGTCTTCCAGACAGGAGGTGCTAACGGGAATCCGTCCCAGTGCGTCAACGCCAATGGCGGGATTGGTTGTACCGACTTCTACTACCGCGAGTCGCAATCGATCTGGTACAACAGCCCGAACTTCAACGGCTTCACGTTCGGTGTCTATACCACGCTGCCGGCCTACAAGGTCAACGCCAACCCGGCAACCGGGGCCCCCGGGATCAACCCCGTGGCCTCGGGCATTGGCGCGAAGTACGTCGGCACCTCGCTGCCGATCCAGGCCTGGCTCGCCTATGAACACCACCGCGACATGTTCGGCCTGGCCGCGGTCAATCCTTTGGGCGGTGCGGTCGCAAACGGTGCTGCTGGTGCCTCGACCAGCAGCACCGACAAGGCCTTCCAGCTCGGGCTGGGCTATACCTTTGGCGACGTCTTCGTGTTCGTCATCTTGGAGCGGCTGGAGTACAAGTCCAACGGAACCTTCGGAACCATCGCCGGCCAGGCGGAGTACAAGCGCAACGCGTTCGATATCGGCGCGAAGTGGAACCTCTCCACCGGCTACCTAGGCGGCCAGTTCATCAAGGCCAACAGCGGCGACTGCTCGCTCCCGAGCGTTGGTTGCAGTGCAACTGACACCGGAGGCTGGATGATTGGCGCGGGCTACTACCACACCATGTCCAAGCAGACCCAGGCCTACGTGATGTTGGACTACCAGAAGAACCAACAGCTGCAGTACTACACCACCGCCGGTGGCGTGGGTGCGCCTCTGAGCTATGGTTCCAACATCTATGGCCTGACGGTCGGCCTGAAGCACAGCTTCTAACAACAACGAAAGCTTAGGATCTCACTCAAGCGGGCGCCGAAAGGCGCCCGCATTTTTTGCTGCGCCCGGCAGGGCGAATTCACTTGGAGGTGCAGGTCCTAACTCGCGGTGCCCGCCGGTGGTTGAACGCCTTATCCAGCAAGCTCTGCATCAGGTGATGCAACCGATCCACGAACCGGCGTTCGCGGATTGGAGATATAAGTTCCGTGCCGGACGCAATGCGTTGCAGAGTGCGAGCGGCACGCAACGATCGACCGCGCTGCCGGCGTCAGATCCAGTCTCGCTGGATGAGGAACTCATCGTACAGCCGAGCTTCTTGGCTGCCGGACTTTGGGCGCCAATCGTAACGCCACTCGACCACGGGCGGCAGCGACATCAGGATGGACTCGGTGCGCCCGCCCGACTGCAGACCGAATAGCGTGCCGCGGTCGTACACCAGGTTGAACTCCACGTAGCGGCCACGCCGGTATGCCTGAAACTCGCGCTCGCGGGTGCCGTAAGCCAGCTCGCGTCTGCGCTGCGCGATCGGCACGTAAGCAGGCAGGAAGCTGCTCACCCACGCTTCGCATGAGTTGGTACGACAGGTCGAAGCTTTGCTCGCTGAGGTCGTCGAAAAACACCCCGCCGATCCCGCGCGGTTCCTTGCGATGCTTAAGATAGAAGTACTCGTCGCACCAGCGTTTGAAGCGTGGATAGTATGCGGGCCCGAAGGGCGCGAGGGCGTCGCGGCAGGTGCGATGAAAATGGATTGCGTCGTCCTCGAAGGGATAGTAAGGCGTAAGGTCCATGCCGCCGCCGAACCACCAAACTGGATCCGCGCCGGCTTTGTGCGCGAGCAGAAAGCGCACGTTCATGTGCACCGTGGGCACGTAGGGGTTGCGGGGATGCAGCACCAGCGACACGCCCATGGCCTCGAAGCCTCGCCCCGTCAGCTCTGGCCGTGAAGCGGTGGCGGACGCTGGCAAACCGGCACCCGTCACGTGCGAGAAGTTTACCCCGCCGCGCTCCAGCAGATGGCCCTCTTCGATGACGCAGCTCAGCCCACCGCCGCCTTCGGACCGCTCCCACGCGTCGCGCCGGAAGGCCATGCCATCGAGCTGCTCGAGCTGCGCCACGATGCGCAATTGGAGGCCAACGAAGTAGTCTCTGACGGCTCTAGCGTCCATGTGTACGGAGCTTCGTTAGAGCAGGCTGCGCCTGCTGCCGATGGCGCGGTGACCGATGTCGCGGCGCATCTGGCGTCCGGCGAACTGGATCTGCTCGGCGATCTCGTAGGCGCGCCGCTGGGCTACGCGGACCGTGTCGCCCAGCGCCGTGACGCACAGCACCCGCCCGCCGCTGGTGAGGACCTTGCCGTCTTCGAGGACGGTGCCGGCGTGGAACACGTGAAAGTCGTCTTCAGCCTTGGGGATGCCGGTGATCTCGTCGCCCTTGCGCGGGTTGTCCGGGTAGCCGCCGGCTGCCAACACAACGCCTAAAGCTACACGCCGGTCCCACAGCGCTTCAGCGCGGTCGAGCGTGCCGTTCACCGCATGCTCCGTGAGCGTGAACAGATCGCTCTTGAGCCGCATGAGAATGGGCTGCGTCTCGGGATCGCCCAGGCGGCAGTTGAACTCCAGAACCTGAAGCTTGCCCTCCGGGGTGAGCATCAGCCCGGCGTACAGAAACCCGGTGTAGGGTTCGCCCATTGCGTTCATCCCCTCCACCACGGGCTGGATCACGTCGCGCATGACCTTGGCGTGCAACGGTGGCGTCAGTATCGGCGCGGGCGAGTACGCGCCCATGCCGCCGGTGTTCGGGCCGCGGTCGCCGTCCTGCAGCCGCTTGTGGTCCTGGCTGGTGGCGAGCGCCAACACATTGCGCCCATCCACCATGACGATGAAGCTAGCCTCTTCGCCTTGCAGGTATTCCTCGATCACCACCCGCGCACCCGACGCGCCCAGCTTGTTGCCGACCAGCATCGCGTCCACGGCCTGGTGCGCCTCTTCCAGCGTCACGGCTACCACCACGCCCTTACCCGCGGCCAGGCCGTCGGCCTTGACCACGATGGGCGCGCCTTGCGCTTGGACATATGCGTGCGCCGCCGCGGCGTCGGTGAAGCTTTGGTGTGCGCGCGGTGGGAATGCCGTGTTCGAGCATGAAGCGCTTGGCAAAGTCCTTCGAGCTCTCCAGTTGCGCTGCGCGCCTGGTGGGCCCGAAGATCTTCAGGCCGGCGGCGCGGAAGGCGTCCACGATGCCCGCGGCCAGGGGGGCTTCCGGTCCCACCACGGTGAGCGCTACCGATTCTTTCTGCGCGAACTCCAGCAACTCGCGGATCGAAGTCAAGGGCACGTTGAACAGCCCGTCTTCCTTGGCCGTCCCCGCGTTGCCCGGGGCTACATAGACGCGCCCCACGCGCGGCGACTGCGCCAGCCGCCAGGCGATGGCGTGCTCCCTGCCGCCGCTTCCGATCACCAACAAGTCCAAGCCGTTATCCTAGCCTCGGTCACAAAAGCTCAGTGCCGGAAATGGCGAACGCCGGTGAACACCATCGCGATGCCGTGCTCGTCGGCAGCCGCGATGACCTCTTCGTCGCGCACGCTGCCCCCAGGCTGAATCACGGCCCGCGCACCGGCGTTCACCACCACGTCCAGCCCGTCGCGGAAGGGGAAGAAGGCGTCCGAGGCGACCACCGACCCGCCAGCGTCAGCCCGGCGTTCTCGCCTTGATGCGAAGCGATGCGCGCCGAATCCACGCGGCTCATCTGCCCCGCCCCTACGCCCACGGTCATGCCGTCCCGGCAGAACACGATGGCGTTGGACTTGACGAACTTGGCGACACGCCACGCGAACAGCAGGTCCCGCAACTGCGCGTCGGTGGGCCGTGCCCGGGTTACGACGCTTCAAGTCCGAGGCGGTGACGTTCAGCGCGTCCGGCGTTTGCACCAGCAATCCGCCGCCCACGCGCTTGTACTCGAGGTCGTTGCTGCCTGCTTCCGCGGCACCGTCAGCACGCGCACGTTAGCCTTGGTTGCGAGCACCGAAGCCGCCTGATCCGACAGCGCGGGGGCGATGACCACTTCGACGAACTGCTGGATCACAGCCGCGGCCGTCGCCGCATCCAGTTCGCGATTGAAGGCGATGATGCCGCCGAACGCGGAGGTGGGGTCGGTGGAGAAGGCGCGCTGGTATGCACTAAGCAGATCTACGTTCACCGCGGCCCCGCAAGGGTTGGCATGCTTGACGATCACGCAGGCGGCTTGGTCGAGCGTTTTGACGCATTCCCAGGCTGCGTCGGCGTCGGCGATGTTGTTGTAGGACAGCTCTTTGCCCTGGCGCTGAGCGTAGTTGGACAGCGCTCCAGGGACGCAGCCGAGGTCGCGGTAGAACGCCGCTTGCTGATGCGGGTTCTCACCATAGCGCAGGTCCTGCACTTTGGCGAAGTTGAGGTTCAGCCGCTGAGGAAACTGCTCGCGCGCCGCCTTCCAGGCCGACCGCTGTGAGATAGTTGCTGATAGCGCTGTCGTACGCGGCGGTGTGTGAGAAGGCCTTGCGCGCCAAGCTATAGCGCGTGCGCTAGGCTGAGGACTCCGCCCGAGGACTCCAGCTCGGCCAGCAGCTGGGCGTAGTCGGCAGGGATCGGTTACGCTGCCACGTGCTGATAGTTCTTGGCCGCAGCCCGCACCATGCTCGGACCGCCGATGTCGATGTTCTCGATCGCCTCGTCCAGGGTGCAGTCGGGCTTCGCCACGGTCCGCGCGAACGGATAGAGGTTCACCACGACGATGTCGATCGTGGGAATGCCGGCCGCGTCCATGGCCTGCATGTGCGCAGGCATATCGCGTCGCGCCAGGATGCCCGCATGCACCTTGGGATGCAGCGTCTTGACCCGTCCGTCCAGCATCTCGGGGAACCCGGTGTAGGCGCCGACATCCGTGACCTCGAGCCCGGCCTCGCGCAGCAGTTGCGCCGTGCCGCCGGTGGACAGGATCCCGATGCCGAGACGCGCGAGCCCCCGGGCCAGCTCGACGACCCCGGTCTTGTCGGAAACGCTGATGAGCGCCTGTCTGGTGGATGTCATGGCAGGAGTGAGGGCGCGCCGGACGCTGCCGGCGGGCTCGCCGCCGCGTTGGTCCGGTGTTACCTTAGGCGCACCGCTACTTGATCCCGTACTTGATCCCGTAGACCTTGATCTTCTTGCGCAGGGTGTTGCGGTTCATGCCGAGCAGTTCCGCCGCCGACCGTCTGGTTGCCGCCCACGCGGGTGAGCACCACTTCGATGAGCGGCTTTTCCACGCAGCTGATGACCATGTCGTAGATGGCGGTGGGCTTTTCCCCGTCGAGATCGCGGAAGTATCCATCCAGCGTTCGGCGTACGAGCGCGCGATTTCATTCTCGTTGATCATGCTGCGAGCTCCTCCTCCCCGTAGCTGAGCCGCTCGTCGCGCTCCCCAAGCCGGACGAAAAAGCCGTCGACCGCGGCTACCTGCTCGCGTCGCGGTCTCGAGCCGATTCATGCCCTCGCGGAACGCGGCCGAACCGGCCAGCGCCTTGGTGTACCAGGCAGATGTGCTTGCGCGCGATCCGCACGCCGCGCTTCGTCTCCATAGAAGGCGTGCAGTTCGTGCAGATGGTCCACCAGCACGCGGCATACCTCGGATACCGGAGGCGGCGGAGGGCTTTCGCCGGTGGCGAGGTAGTGTGCGATCTCGCGGAAGATCCAGGGCCTGCCCTGGGCCGCGCGCCCGATCATGATCGCATCGGCGCGGGTGTGGTCGAGAACGCGCTTCGCCTTCTGCGGGCTGTCGATGTCGCCGTTGGCTATCACCGGGATACTGACTTGCGACTTGACCGCAGCGATGGTTGCGTACTCCGCCTCGCCCGTGAAACCGCAGGCGCGCGTACGGCCATGCACCGCCAGCGCGCGGACGCCGGCCGACTGAGCGATCCTGGCCACGCTGCACGGCGTTGCGGTGCTCGTGATCCCAGCCGGTGCGGATCTTCAGCGTCACGGGCACATTTACCGCACCCACCACGGCGTCCAGGATGCGGCCGCACCAGTTCCTCGTCCTTCAGCAGCGCGGAGCCTGCAGCGACGTTGCAGACCTTCTTGGCCGGACAGCCCATGTTGATGTCGATGATCTGCGCGCCTTGCTCGACGTTGTGCCTTGCCGCCTCCGCCATCATCTGCGGGTCGGCGCCGGCGATCTGCACCGAGATCGGATCGACCTCGCCCCGGTGATCGACGCGGCGAACGACTCTTGTGCGTCGCCCACAGGTGCGGGTTGCTCGCTCACCATCTCGGACACGGCCATGCCGGCGCCGAGCCGCTTGCACAGCTGCCGGAACGGACGGTCGGTCACGCCTGCCATGGGCGCGACGATGAGATTGTTGTTGAGTTGATGCGGGCCGATCTGCATGGACGGGCTGATGTTCTTATCGCCGTGAGCACGTGCAGAGAAAGAGCGCAATTCTAGCGCAATCGCAGCCGCGCGCCAGGACAAAATTCTGCTGCGGAGCACGTGTCGCGCAACGTTGGCTCAGAACACGCGCCGAACATCATCTGCTGCATGAACGCACGCTTAGCCGGCGGGAGCGAGTCGAGGAGGGTGAGTCCACACCCCCGCAGCCAGCGCAGCGGCGAGCGGTTGTTCGAGAATACCCGCACCAGCGCGTCGGTGACCAGTACGCCGCTGGCGCGATCGCGGCGGCGGCGGCTGGCATAGGCCGCCAGAACTTGCTTGCTGCCTGGATCGCCTGGGTGCAGCTGGATGACTTCGGCCAGTTCCCAGGCATCGCGCAGTCCGAGGTTGAGGCCTTGTCCTGCAACCGGATGCAGGGTTTGCGCCGCGTTTCCGAGCAGCAGAGTGCGAGCCACAGCGGGCGGCTCCGCGACCCGCAGCGCGAGCGGAAAGGCGGCCCGCCCCTCTACCGCAGTGAAAGTGCCCGCGCGCTCACCGAAGGCCGATTGCAGGTGCGCCAGAAAGGTGCCCTCGGGCAGCGAACACAGCTGCCGCGCCATGTCTGGTGCGCCCGTCCAGACTAAAGCGAAGCCCGGCTCACGCGGGAGGAGAGCGAGCGGGCCGTCCGGGGTGAAGCGCTCGAACGCCCAATTCTGGTGCGGTCTGGACGTGAGGACGTTGGCCACCAACGCACTTTGGCCGTAATCGCGCACCCGCACGCGCGCCAATCCCTGCGAAGTTGCGCCGCCGTCCGTTATCACTGCCAGCCTGGCGCACGCGGCGCCCTGCGTCGGGCGTGCTCGAATTGCACGCAGACAGATTCGGGGGTCGCCACCACCTTGCAGGCGCGGGAGCTCATGAGCAGGGTGATATTCGCGGCCTTCTGCAAGCTCGCACGCAAGGCGCGCTGCAAGGCAGCATGGGGAACGACGTAACCGAGCGCGGGCACTCCGGCATCCGCCGCGGTCAGCACGGCGCGCCCGAAGCCACCGCGGTGAGATACGTGGATCGTCTCGATCGGGGTGGCTGGAGCGATCTGACTCCATACGCCGAGGCGCTCGAGGATCAGCCGGCTGCCGAAGGACAAGGCCAAGGTGCGGCGGGTCGTTCTCGCGCACAGGTTCGTCACGCGCCTCGGCCAGCAGTACCGACCGCTTGCCGTCTGCGAGCGCCAGCGCGAGGGCAGCACCAACTGGCCCGCCGCCCACGATGACGACGTCGTGCTCCGAATCGAACCGTCACATCTGTCTGGCGCATCACGTCTTCGATGTCGGCGACCGTCTTGGGCGCCTCGGCAGTGATCATTTCGCAGCCGTCGCGCGTTACCACCACGTCGTCTTCGATGCGCACGCCGATGTTCCAGAGATGCTCGGACACCCCGTCGCCGGGTCGGATATAGCAGCCTGGCTCGACCGTGAGCACCATGCCCGGCTGCGAGCGCGCGCCAGACGCCCGTCGCGCTTGTAGTCGCCGCAGTCGTGCACGTCCAGGCCCAGCCAGTGGCCGGTGCGGTGCATGTAGAACTTGCGGTAGTCGCCCGACTCGATCACCGCGTCGACGGTGCCCTGGCACAGGCCCAGGTCGACGAAGCCCTGCACGCCAGCACGCGCACTGCCGCATCATGCGGATGCTCCCAGTGATTGCCCGGCTTGACCTCCGCGATGGCGGCCGACTGCGCCGCCAGCACCAGTTCGTACACTTCGCGCTGCGGCTGCGCTGAAGCGGCCGTTGACGGGGAAGGTGCGCGTGATGTCGGAGGCGTAGCCGTCCAGCTCGCAGCCGGCGTCGATCAGCAGCAGGTCGCCGTCCTTGAGCGGCTGGTCGTTGGCCACGTAGTGCAGCACGCAGGCGTTGGCGCCGCCGGCCACGATCGGCGTGTAGGCTGGCGCCTGCGCGCCGTTGCGGCGGAACTCGTGCAGCAGCTCGGCCTCGATCTGGTACTCGTGCAGGCCGGGGCGCGTCGTTCGCATGGCGCGCCGATGGGCGCCGGCGGAGATGCTGCGCCGCGCGGCGCATGACTGTCGAGCTCGTTGGCGTCCTTGATCAGGCGCATCTCGTCCAGCAGCTTGCGCACGTCGCGGATCTCGCCCGGCGCGGAGATCCCGGCGCGCACCTGCGCGCGCACCGCGTTGAGCCATTGGATCAGCGCGCGCGTCCCACTCGCTGTTCTCGCCCACGTCGCAGAACATCGCCGGCTGGTCGGCCAGCAGCTTCGGCAGCATCTCGTCCAGCTGCTTGATCGAGTGCGCCTCGTCGAAGCCGAACGCCTGCTTCGCCGCCTGCGGGCCCGTAGCGGAAACCGTCCCAGATCTCGCGCTCCAGGTCCTTGTCGCGGCAGAACAGCAGACTGCGTCGACGTCGTCGCCGGCGATCAGCACGCAGCACCGCCTCCGGCTCCGTGAAGCCGGTCAGGTAGTAGAAATAGCTGTCGAAGCGGTACGGGTAGTGGGCGTCGCGATTGCGCAGCCGCTCCGGCGCGGTGGCGATCACGGCAACACCGCGCTGCATCTGTTGCGACCAGTCGCAGGCGGCGTCCGCGATAGAGTTCGAGGTTGGTCACATTGTCGATTCCGCTGTTTGGGAATCAGACGATTATAAGCCGAGCGCGCAACTTTCCCGCTCAGCGATCGTGCATGACGCGAGCGCGCATCAGCGCTGCGACCTCCTGCTCCGCAGCGCTGCCCGCCTCCAGAGCGCGTCAGCCACTCGGCGACGGTCGTCCAGGGCGCGATTCTGGCTCAGCTTGAACTTGCCGGTGAGCTGGCGTGATCTCGATCTCGAAGCCGACGATGCCGCCCAGCATCCGCTGCTGGAAGTCCGCCGGGAAGGTCCATGCGCCAAGGCTGCGGGCGCGGGCCCTCGAAGCGTCTCCACCAGTCGCTGCGCACGATGTGCTCGAGCGCTTGCGGCTTCGTGCATGCAGACGCGCGCTGCCGTGCAGCGTGCACTACGGCGTAGTTCCAGGTCGGCACGCTCGGGTGCACGCCATACCACGACGGTGACACGTACGCGTGCGGACCGTGAAAGACGGCCAGCACCTCGGGCCGCGCCTGCGAACGTGCGCCAATGCGGATTGGCGCGCGCCACGTGCCCGATCAAGGTCCCCTGCGCACCGCGCCCGCGGTCCAGCAGCAGCGGAAGGTGCGTGATCATGCGGCTCGATCGCGTCGGGCGAGATCAGGGTCGCGAAGCCGTTGCGATTCGATGAACGCATGCAGCGCATCGCGGTCGCTTTCGTGGAACACATCAGGGAGATAAATCATGCTCGTGGCTCCGCTGTCGAGTGCGCCGATCAACCGGTTCAGCTCCGCCAGGCGCTCCGGGCGTACCGACATCGAACCACGAGCCCGTGGTAGAGCTCGCCGCTGACCGCTGCCTCGCTCATCGCGGCGCGCAGCAGAGGCGCCAGCTGCGCCCGCTGCGCCCGCGCTGAATGGCGCTGAAGAGCTCGGGTCGTAGACGCCGATGCCCGCTGAACGTGAGCCGCGGGGGCCCGTCCGGTTCGACGCGGCCGCTCGTGAGAGCGAAGTCGCCGCGTGGATGATGAGCGGGGTTGTCTACCAGGACCAGATGAGCCAGCAGATCGCTGCCGGCAAGCGCGGCTCAGGCGCGGGACCAGCGCGCGAAGTCGAAGTCGGTGAAGACGTCGCCGTTGACCACCAGGAACGGTGCGCTGCCCAGCAGCGGCAAGCGCATTGGCGATGCCACCGGCGGTCTCCAGCGCCTGCGCCTCGCGCGAGTAGCGGATGCGACAGCCCGAAGCGGCTGCCATCGCCCAGCGCCTGCTCGATCTGCTCGCCCAGCCAGGCATGGTTGATCACGACGCGCTGCGAACCCGGCGCGCGCGAGCTTCTCCAGATGCCATTCGATCAGCGGCTTGCCGCCGACCCGCAGCAGCACCTTGGGCGTGTGGTCGGTCAGCGGCCGCATGCGCTCGCCGCGGCCCGCGGCCAGGATCATTGCACGCATGTCGCACGGGACCGGCGGCTAGAACGTGTATCCCACGGCCGGCTGCCGCTCTGTCGAGCTCGTCCAGCAGCCGCAGCAGGGGATGGAGGTCGCTGTAGCGCTCGCAGGCCTTGCGCAGGTAGGCCATGACCAGCGGCATGTCCTGGAGGTAGCCGCTCTTGCCGTCGCGGTGGAACAGGCGCGCGAAGATGCCCAGCACCTTGATCTGGCGCTGCACGCCCATCCACTCGAAGTCGCGATAGAAGGCGCCGAAGTCGGCGTCCACCGGCAGCCGCGCCTTGCGCGCCTTCTCCCAGTAGCGGACGACCCAGTCGAGCGCGCTCCTCGTCCCAGCCGATGTAGGCGTCCCGAACAGCGACACCAGGTCGTAGGTGATCGGCCCGTACACCGCGTCCTGGAAGTCGAGGATGCCCGGGTTGGGCTCGGTCACCATCAGGTTGCGCGAGTGGTAGTCGCGATGCACGTAGACGCGCGGCTGGGCGAGGTTGTTGGCCAGGATCAGCTCGAAGGCGGCGGTCAGAGTGCTCGTCCTGGGCCGGCGGTGAGCGTCGACGCCCAGGTGCTTCGCCACGTACCAGTCGGGGAACAGGCGCAGCTCGCGCAGCAGCAGCGCGCGGTCGTACTCGGGCAGCACGCCGGCGCGGCTGGCGAGCTGGATCTTGCACCAGCGCGTCGTTGGCGTCGTCGTACAGCGGCGGCGGCGTGTGCGGTCGTCGAGCGCCTGCAGATAGGTGCGGCTGCCCAGGTCGGACAGCAGCAGGAAGCCGTTCTCGCAGGTCCTCGGCCAGGACCTGCGGCACGTGCACGCCGGCTCGCGCGAACAGGCGCGCGACCTTCACGAACGGGCGGCAGTCCTCGTGCTCGGGCGGGGCATCCATCACGATGCACGTGCCGGTTGCCGTCGTGACGCGGAAATAGCGGCGGAAGCTCGCGTCCTCCGAGGCGGGGGCGAGACTGAAGGCTTCGCCGGGAGGCGCGCGCGTAGCCAGTCGTCGAGATTAAGGGTGCGGCTCAAGCGTCGCATTGCTCATGGAAATTTTGTGCGATTTTATCGCCAAATCACACCGATAAGCCACGATGCGATCCCACCGCCGCGCTGTGTTGGCGCTCGCGGTCCTGGTGGTGGCGGCGGCAGCCGCGCGCGCGCAGGACGCGGCGCCTGACCGGCCGGACCCCGCGCTGGGCCTGAAGCTCAGGCTGCAGGAGACGTTGCTGCCGCCGGTGGCGCCGGGCCCGGAAGACGACCTGCCGATCTTCGTCGAAGCCGATCGTATCCAGGGGACCCAGGGCCACGATCTGGAGGCCGACGGCAACGTGGTGGTGCGGCGCCGCGGCGAGGCCCTGTTCGCCGATCAGCTGCGCTACTCGTTCCCGACAACGCCGTCACCGCGACCGGCCACGTGCGCGTCGATCGCCTCGGCGACGTCGTCACCGGCGACCGCGCCGAGTTCGACCTCAAGACCTAGTCCGGCTACATCGACAAGCCGACCTACCGCTTCCGACAGTTTCACGCCCGCGGCCAGGCCGACAGGCTGATCATCAAGGATCGGGACGTCTACGTCGCAATGCGCGCCACCTACACCAACTGCGACGTCGGCGACGACGATTGGTACCTGAGGGTCCAGCGACTGGACATCGATCGTCTGCGCGACGTAGGCGTGGCGCACAACGCGACGCTCTACTTCAAGGACGTCCCGATCTTGTACACGCCGTGGATGGACTTCCCGCTCACCAGCCGGCGCAAGACCGGCTTCCTGCCGCCGACCTTCGGCACCTCCAACAACAGCGGCTTCGAGTTCGTGTTGCCGTTCTACTGGAACATCGAGCCCAACCTGGACTACACGATCGCGCCGCGCCTGATGGCCGAGCGCGGTGTGCTGCTGGACAACGAGTTTCGCTACCTCGAGCCCGACTTCAGCGGCCGAACTGCAGGCCGACTTTCTGCCCGACGATCGCGTCACGGGCAACAGCCGCTGGTTCGTCTCTTGCAGCACTCGCAGAGCCTCGGGACGCGGGCTGACCGGTGGGCTGAACCTGCAGAGGGTGTCCGACAACACCTACTTCACGGACCTGTCCGACAAGATCGCAGCCACCTCGCAGACCACTCTGCCGCGCGAGGGCTGGCTCACCTACGAGGGCGACTGGTGGAGCGTGTACGGCCGCTAGCCCAACAGTTTCAGACCCTGCAGAACCCGCTCGCGCCGGTCTTCCACGCCTTACGCGCGCTTCCCGCAGCTGACGCTGGTGGCGTCCCAGCAGAACGTCGGGGCTTCGACCTGGCGTTCTTCGGCGAGGTGGTGAACTTCCAGCAGCCGACGCTGCTCAGCGGCGTGCGGCAGATCTACTACCCCTCGGTCAGCTATCCATAGCGCACGCCGCTGTTCTACGTCACGCCCAAGATCGGCTTCAACTATACCCACTACAACTTTCCCGGCAGCGACGTGCAGCCGGAGACGCGCACGCTGCCGATTTTCAGCGTGGACAGCGGCATGAGCTTCGAGCGCGAGACCTCTTTGGGGGGCCGCGACTTCCGGCAGACGCTGGAGCCGCGCGCTGTACTACGTGTACATTCCGTTTCGCGACCAGACCCAGCTGCCGGTGTTCGACACCTCGCTCAAGGACTTCGACTTCACCTCCGATCTTCAGCGAGAACAAGTTCAGCGGTGGCGACCGCATCAACAACGCCAACCAGATTACAGCCGCCGCCGTCACCCGCCTGCTCGACCCGGCCACCGGCGTCGAATAGATCCGCGCGCTGATCGGCCAGCGCTACTACTTCGAGCCGCAGGAGGTCACGCTGGCCAGCACTTTGCCGACTACGCCGGTGCCGCAACGTCGGGCACGCATCACATCGTCCCGCTCCGATCTGCTGGCCGGGTTCTCCGGCAAGCTCACGACCCACCTGGTCGCTCGATACCTTCCTTGACTACGGCGTGAACCCCACGCAGGTGCAGACGCTTCGACGTGGCCTTGCGCAACCAGCCCGAGCCGGGCAAGGTCCTCAACTTCGGCTACCGCTACACGCACGACTTTGTGGACCAGATCGACATCTCCGGCCAGTGGCCGCTGTCGCGCCGCTGGGCGGGGTGGCGCGCTGGAACTATTCGCTCCAGCCAGCCAGCCCTGCTGGAGGCGCTGGCGGGTCTCGAATACAATCACGACTGCTGGGTGCTGCGTTTCGTCTTGCACCGCTTCGTGACCGCGACGCGAGCAGCGGACGCAACGCCTTTTTCATCCAGCTCGAGCTCACCGGCCTGTCGCGCCTGGGCAGCAACCCGTTCCAGCTGCTGCGGCAGGGCATCGGCGGCTACACCACGCCGACGCCTGCGTCCAAAGGTTCCGGACGCGTACTATCCGGGAATGGATCAGCAGTGATCGCCTTGGCCCGCGCTGGAACCAACGCTCAACCGAACTGACAAAGCCGCTATTCGAGCCGAACAGGCGTAGAGGCATGAGGGTCGATTCTCGGTTGTCTGATCTCGAGTCTGCTGGCCGTGCCGGCTGTCGGTGCGCTCGCGGCGCAGGAGGCAAGCACGCCGTCGCGGTCGGTCGCCGACATCGATCGCGTCGTGGCAGTGGTCAACGACGAGGTGATCACCCGGCTCGAGCTCGATCGCGACGCCCGCGTGGCCAGCGAACAGCTGCGCCGTCAGGGCACGCCGCTGCCCGCACGCGACATCCTGGAGAAGCAGCTGCTGGAGCGCATGATCACCAAGCGCGTGCTGTTGCAATACACGCGCCAGACCGGGTTGCGGGTTTCCGACGCGGAGCTCGACCGGGCTATCGACCAGATCGCTGAGCAGAACAAGATGTCACGCCGGCCGCTCTGCGCGAGACCGTCGAGCGCGACGGCATCCCCTTCGACCGGTTCCGCGAGGACGTGCGCGCCGAGATGCTGATCTCGCGCTTGCGCGAGCGGGAGGTGGACAGCCGCGTGATGGTCAGCGACGCCGAGATCCAGAGCTTCCTGCGCAGCCAGGAGAGCCAGACCGACAAGGTCGACGAGTACAACCTCGCTCACGTCCTGGTGAGCGGTCCCGGAACAGGCCACGCCCGGAACAGGTGAAGGCGCGCCGCACTCGCGCCGAGACCGCGCTGGCCCAGATCCGCCAGGGCGCGGACTTCCGCCAGGTCGCTGCGGGCTTCTCCGACGCGCCCGACGCTTTCGAGGGCGGGGCCATGGGCTGGCGACCGGCCGCTCGTCTGCCGAGCATCTTCCTGGAGGCGGCCAAGGAGCCTGAAGGTCGGGCAATCGAGCGACATCCTGCGCAGTCCGGCCGGCTTCCACATCCTCATGCTGATCGACAAGCGCGGCTCCGACACGCCGGTGATGGTGACGCAGACCCATGCGCGGCACATCCTGGTTCGACTCAACGAGGTGGTGTCCGAGAACGACGCCAGGAACCGTCTGAACGACCTCAAGGACCGCATCGAGCACGGCACCGACTTCGGCGAACTGGCGCGTCTGCATTCGGATGATGCGTCGGCGGCGCGCGGCGGAGACCTGGGTTGGATCACGCCCGGCGACGTGGTCCCCGAGTTCGAGCACGCCATGGACGCGCTCAAGCCGGGACAGGTGAGCGAGCCGTTCAAGTCCCCGTTCGGCTGGCACATCGTCCAGGTGCTGGAGCGGCGCGACCAGGACATGTCCAAGGACCGTCAGAAGCTGGCTGCACGCCAGGCGATCCGCCAGCGCAAATCGGAAGACCAGTGGCAGGAGTGGGTGCGCCAGCAGCGGGACAAGACCTACGTGGAGTATCACCTGGAAGACAAGTGAGCCCGGCGCAGGAGCAAGACGGGCTGTCGTTTGCCCCGGGTCTGGAGTCTCTTGCCTCCGCCACGACGCCGGGCTCAACGATTTGATGTATCCGCATAAGCCGCGGTTTGGTTCCGGCGCAACGCGCTGGAGCTCATTGACCTTCACCAAAACGACCGCGCTAATCCATTGTGCATTCGCATAGACCGCGCCGGCGTTTTGGTTCCGGCATAACCCGCTGGAGCGCATTAGCCTCCACCGAAACGACGGCGCTTACCCATGCATTCGCATAGACCGCGCCGGCGTTTTGGCCAGAACTTCCTGGTCGATCGCGCTTACATCGACCGACATCGATCCAAGCGATCGACCCGAGACCCGACGACCACGCGGTGGAGATCGGCCCGGGCTTCGGCGCGTTGACCGTTCCGCTGTTGGAGCGCGTGAGCGCTGTTGCACGTCGTCGAGATCGACCGCGACATCGTCGCGCGCCTGGCGACCCAGTTTGCCCCGGAGCGATTGATCGTGCACCAGGGCGACGCGTTGAGATTCGACTTCGGCACGCTGGGGCCGGAGCTGCGGCTGATCGGCAATCTGCCCTACAACATCTCCTCGCCGATGCTGTTCCATGCGGCCGAGTTCGGGCCGATGCTCCGGGACTGCCACTTCATGCTGCAGCGAGAGGTGGTGGACCGCATGGCGGCGGCGCCCGGCAGCAAGGTCTATGGCCGGCTGTCGGTGATGCTCCAGTACCGCTTCCGCGTCGAGAAACTGTTCGAGGTGCCGGCGGGTGCCTTCCGGCCCGCGCCAAAGGTGGACTCGGCCTTCGTGCGACTCACGCCCGCACGTAGTCGCTGCCCGCGCCGGCGCAGGACGAGCGTGTGCTGGCAGCGCTTGTCACGAAGGCGTTCAGCCAGCGCCGCAAGACTCTGCGCAACGCGCTCGCGGATTTCGCGAGCGCAGAGGAGTTGACGGCGCTCGGGATCGACCCACGGCTGCGGCCCGAGGCTCTGTCCCTGGAGGATTTCGTGCGCGTGGCCAACGCTGTCGCTGGCCGTGACACCTGACGCGCTGTTCGCGTCTGCCCCCGGAGATCCGCGACTCACTTCAAGCGGCAGCGGCCCGGGCACGCGATCTCTGGATGAACTCGATCTTGTACCCGTCCGGGTCTTCGACGAAGGCGATGACCGTCGTGCCGTGCTTCATCGGGCCGGCCGCTCGCGTCACCTTGCCGCCGCGCTTGCTGACTTCTTCGCAAGTCTTGTAGGCGTCGTCCACCTCGATCGCGACGTGCCCGTACCCGTTGCCCAGCTGGTAGGACTGAGTGTCCCAGTTGTGGGTCAGTTCCAGCACCGCCGTTTCCGACTCGTCACCATAGCCGACGAAGGCCAGCGTGAAGCGGCCGTCGGGGTAGTCCTTCCTGCGCAGCAGCTTCATGCCGAGCACCTTGGTATAGAAATCCAGCGAGCGTTGCAGATCTCCCACTCGCAGCATGGTGTGCAGTATTCTCATGCGGTCTCCGGTCGTTAAGTCAAACCTCGATCAGCTCGAAATCCTCCTTGCGCGCACCGCACTCGGGGCACACCCAGTTGACCGGAACATCATCCCACTTGGTTCCCGGCGGAATACCCTCTTCGGGTAACCCCGCGGCCTCATCGTAGATGAAGCCGCAGATCAGGCACATGTAGGTCTTGTAGACGCGCGCTTCGTGCATGGCGTGGCGCAGTTATCTTGCGGACTAGAGTAAGATCCAAATTCTAATCGAATCCCCACTGCGTCGAACATTCCCGTCTCGGGTCCCTCCCATCTCGCGCGACACCGCATGTCCCAATCGCCTCCGATCGTCCTGACCTTTGCCGCCACGGATCCCAGCGGCGGCGCCGGCCTGCAGGCGGACATACTCACGCTTTCGAGCATGGGCTGCCACGCCGCTGTCGGTGGTCACCGCGGTGACGGTGCAGGACACGGTGGGCGTGGAAGATGTTCTGCCGCTCGATGCGGAGTGGGTGGCGGACCAGGCGCGTTGCGTCCTGGAGGACATGCCGGTGACGGTGTTCAAGATCGGGTTGCTCGGCAGCGTCGAGATCATCGCTGCGATCGCCGAGGTGGTATCGGACTACCCGGAGGTGCCGCTGGTGCTCGACCCAGTGCTCAGCTCCGGGCGCGGCGACGAGCTGGCTACCGACGAGATGGTGGCCGCCTTGCGCGAGCTGCTCATCCCGCAGACCACGCTGATCACGCCCAATAGCCTGGAAGCGCGCCGCCTCGCGATCGAGGACGGTGACGACAGCGACGACGTCCCGTTGGAGGAATGCGCGCGCCGCATCCTTACACTGGGCTGCGAGTACGTGCTGATCACCGGTACGCACGAGAACACGGCGCAGGTGGTGAACGTGCTCTACTCCGAGGAGGGTGTGGTGCGCTCGGACAGCTGGCAGCGGTTGCCGGGCGCCTATCACGGGTCCGGCTGCACGCTGGCCTCCGCCATCGCGGCGACGATCGCGAACGGCCTGCCTATCTCCGAGGCGGTGCGCGATGCTCAGGAATACACCTGGCAGACGCTGAGTTCGGGTTACCGGCCCGGTATGGGGCAGCACATTCCCGATCGCCTGTTCTGGGCGCGCGAGGAAAATGTGGAGGATGAGAAGCAAGCCGATTAGGGGGTTGTACGCCGTTACGCCGGAGACGTCAGATGACGACTGGCTGTGCGCGCGGGTGGATGCGGTGTTGGCGGGTGGCGCGCGCATGATCCAATACCGCAGCAAGCGCGCAGACGCGCGAACGCGCCAGCAGCAAGCGGGTCGGCTGCTCGAGTTGTGCCGCAAACACGAGGCGCTTCTGATCGTCAACGACGACGTCGGCTTGGCGCGGGAGCTGGGTGCCGACGGGGTACATCTGGGACGTGAGGATATGCCGCCTGCCGCCGCGCGCGCGGCGCTGGGAGAGGGAGCCCTGATCGGCGTTTCCTGCTACGACAGCCTGGCGCGGGCGCGTGCGGCGCAGGCGACGGCGCGGACTACGTCGCGTTCGGCAGTTTCTTTCCGTCGGCCGTAAAGCCGGACGCGGTGCGTGCGCCGCTCGAGCTGTTGCGTGCCGCGCGCGCCTGTCGCTCGATCTGCCGATCGTGGCCATCGGCGGCATTACGCCTGAGAACGCGCGCGGACTGATTGAGGCCGGTGCCGACGCGCTGGCGGTGATCTCGGCGCTGTTCCAGGTCCCCGATAGCTGCGCCGCTGCGCAAGCGCTGGCGCGCTGTTCCCGGGACGAGATGAACCCTTGAGCATCGAGTCGGGCGCATGAAGTCGCGCAATCAACTACTGTTCGAGCTGTCCCAGCAGGTCATTCCCGGCGGTGTCAACTCGCCGGTGCGCGCGTTCAAGTCGGTCGGAGGCACGCCCGTCTTCTTCCAGCGGGCCGAGGGGCTCACGAGCCTGGGACGTCGACGACAAGGAATACATCGACTACGTCGGCTCCTGGGGCCCGCTGGTGCTCGGCCATGCGCACCCGGAGGTGGTCGCAGCGGTCCAACAGGCGGCGGCGAAGGGTCTGAGCTTTGGCGCACCCACCGAAGCCGAGTACGAGATGGCGGCTCTGCTGTGCAAGCTGCTGCCGTCGCTGGAACTGGTCCGGCTGGTGAGCTCTGGCACCGAGGCTACCATGACCGCGATCCGGCTCGCGCGCGGCTTCACCGAGCGCAGCCAAGATCATCAAGTTCGAGGGCTGCTATCACGGCCACGCGGACGCGCTTCTGGTGAAGGCCGGTTCGGGCGCGCTCACCTTCGGTCAGCCGAGCTCGGCAGGCGTTCCGCCCGAGGTCGTGGCTCACACTCTGGCGTTGGACTTCAACGACATCGAGGGCGTGGCGCGCGCCTTCGAACGCGACGGCAAGGAGATCGCAGCGGTGATCGTCGAGCCGGTGGCCGGCAACATGAACTTGGTCCTGCCTGCGCAAGGATTTCATCGAGGGGTTGCGGGAGCTGTGCACGCGCCACGGTGCAGTGTTGATCTTCGACGAGGTGATGACCGGGTTCCGCGTCGGACCGCAGGGCGCGCAGGGGCTGTACGGGATTCGCCCGGACCTGACCACCTTGGGCAAAGTCGTGGGTGGCGGCATGCCGCTCGGGGCCTTCGGCGGCCGGCGCGAGATCATGCAGTGCATCGCGCCGCTCGGACCGGTGTACCAGGCCGGTACGCTGTCGGGGAATCCGGTGGCGGTTGCGGCCGGGAGGGCGACGCTCAAGCTGGTTCAGGCGCCCGGCTTTTTCGAGCGACTCGCGGCCAGGACAGCGAGCCTGACCGAAGGTCTGTCACACGCCGCGCAAGCAGCTGGCGTGAGGTTCTCGGCGCAATCGATCGGCGGGATGTTCGGGATCTACTTCGCTGCCGCGACCGCCCGCAGTCCTACGCCGAGGTCATGGCCTGCGACCGGGATGCGTTCAACCGCTTCTTCCACGCCATGCTGGACGAGGGCGTCTATCTCGCGCCGTCCGCCTTCGAAGCCGGGTTTGTCTCGGCCGCGCACACCGCGGCCGACATCGACCAGACGGTCAGCGCCGCGCGGCGCGTATTCGCGCGCATGGCGGCGCGCGCCTGAGGACCTCGGATTACCTCAGCCCGGCATATGTACTCGGCCACGGCCGCCATGTCTTTGTCGCTGAGACGGCCGGCGATCATGCGCATCATCGCGTTGGGGTCGTTGTCCCGATCCCCGCTGCGGAAGGACTGCAGCTGGGCTACCGTGTAGTCGCCGTGTTGCCCGGCCAGCCGAGGATACTGCGCTGGAATGCCGGCGCCGTTGGGCGAATGGCAACCGGAACACGCCGGCACACCGGTATCGCTGTTGCCCCCGCGATAGAGCTTTTGCCCGGCCGCAACCAGCGCCCGATCCTTGGCCGCGCCGGGCCGTTGGTTTCTGCGCGGCGAAGTAGGCAGCGAGGTTGCGCATGTCGTCGTCGGAGAGGTTGGCGACCATGGCGCTCATGACGGCATTCTTGCGCCGGCCGGCCTTGAAGTCGGTCAGCTGCTTATAGAGATAGCGCGGATGCTGACCTGCGAGGCTCGGGTTGACCGGGATCGGGCTGTTGCCGTCCGACACCGTGGCAGGCTGCGCAGACACTGCCGGCGATCGGCCGAGCTTTGGCCGCATCGCCCCCGATCTCCCCGGGCGCTCCAGTCTGCGCCTGCGCGGAGGCCACCGCAGTGAGAACCAGAAGAAGGCCGCTCGCTCGCAGATGCTTCATCTTCGCTCCTGTATGCTTGTGCGCTGAATGTGCACCGTGAGCCCCCCGACGAACCGGCGCGCCGGCGACTCGGGACAAAACGAAGCGCGCATTCTAGCCTATCTGACCCTCTCTCTACGCTGTTGCACGCGCCCAAGTTACAAACCGCTTCTTTCATGCTCAGCGTCGGCGAGCTTGAGTCAGCTCCCGCCCGATCGCGGCGTCGAGGTGGCCTTCGCCGGCCGCTCGAATGCTGGCAAGTCCAGTGCGATCAATGCCATCTGCGCCCGGCGCAAGCTCGCCTTCGTCAGCCGGACGCCGGGCCGCAC
Organism: uncultured beta proteobacterium; assembly: GCA_963705615.1. GTDB lineage: Bacteria > Pseudomonadota > Gammaproteobacteria > Burkholderiales > SHXO01 > SHXO01. The sequence goes on from CAVPKE010000011.1 coordinate 117,811, forward strand.
CCAAGCTGATCAATTTCTTCGATCTCGGTAGCGGGAGGTATCTGGTCGATCTGCCCGGCTACGGCTATGCCAAAGTGCCGGCCGCGGTGCAGGCACGTTGGGAAGCGCTGCTGGGGACCTATCTGCGAACACGGCGCGCGCTGCGCGGGCTGGTCCTCGTGATGGATGCGCGGCACCCGCTGACGCGCGCTCGACAGACGCATGCTGGACTGGTTCGCCGTCACCGGGCGACCGGTTCACGTGCTGATGACCAAAGCGGACAAGCTGTCGCGCCAGGCAGCACGACGACAACGCATCGAAACCGAGGAGGCGCTGGCTCGACTGTACCCGGCGTGTAGCCTACAGCTGTTTTCCAGCGCGACGTCGGTCGGTGTTGGACGAGGCGCGGGAGGCACTGGCACGCCTGCTCGCTCGACGGATGAGCCTGCTCGAACCCGCGAGAGCACCAGGCGTCGGGAACCGCTACCGAGAGGGTAGAATCGCGGCCTAAGGGTGGACGGGCGGCGAGCCGCCAAAAGAAAACCCCCGGTTAAAGGGGATAAAACCGGGGGTGAAGCCTCAATTGTGATTAAGGCACCCGCTCAGGGAGGTGAAGCGGGAGACGAAACCGTCTGCGTGATTTGACGGCCGAAGAGCGGGGAAGTTCCGCGCTGCAGCGCGCGAAGGATTGCAAGCGAGCTTTCCTCAAGCACAGCAGCCACTTGCGTCTGCCGGCTCACCGTGGTTTCCTGTAGGCCTACTATGGACCTTCTAGGACAGTATCCGCAGCGGCGCATGCGGCGCCTGCGCCGCGATGACTTCTCCCGCCGACTGGCGCGAGAGAACCGGCTCACGGCGGACGATCTCATCTACCCGGTGTTCGTTATCGAGGGCCGGAACATTGCGCAGCCGGTTGCCTCGATGCCTGGGATCGAGCGCCTCACGCTGGACCGGCTCCTGCCGGTGGCGGAGGATTGCCTGAAGCTGCGCATTCCCGCGATCGCTCTGTTCCCCGCGATCGAGCCGGCGCTCGAAGACGCCCGACGGGAGAGAAGCGACCAACGCCGACGGCCTCATCCCGCGCGTCGCACAGGCGCTGAAGAAGCAGTTTCCGGAGCTGGGTGTGATGACCGACGTCGCACTCGATCCCTATACCAGCCACGGCCAGGACGGTGTGATCGACGAGCGCCGGGTACATCCTGAACGACGAGACCATCGCGATCCTCGAGCAGCAGGCGCTGACCCAGGCGCGCGCGGGTGTAGACATCGTCGCGCCCTCGGACATGATGGACGGGCGGGTCGGGGCCTTGCGACGCGCACTGGACGCAGGCGGGTACATCCACACGCGCATCATGGCCTACTCCGCGAAGTACGCGTCGGGCTTCTACGGACCGTTCCGCGATGCCGTCGGCTCCGCCACCAATCTGGGCAAAGGCAACAAGTACACCTATCAGATGGATCCCGGCGAACAGCAACGAAGCGCTCTGGGAAGTGGGGTTAGACCTGGCGGAAGGTGCCGATATGGTGATGGTGAAACCCGGCATGCCCTACCTGGATATCCTGAGACGGGTGAAGGACGCATTTCAAGGCGCCAACGTACGTGTATCAGGTCAGCGGGGAGTACGCGATGCTGAAGGCAGCGTTCGCGAACGGCTGGCTCGAGGAGCGTGCTTGCGTGCTCGAAACGTTGCTCGCCTTCAAGCGCGCCGGGGCGGACGGGATCCTCACCTATTTCGCCTTACAGGCAGCGCGTTGGCTGCCGGAAGGGTGAGCCCGACCCGATACAACACTCGAGTCGCGCGGCAACCGACGCCTATCTGTTCGCGCGCCCGCAACCAGCGACTCGACCGATTGGATCGGCGCACGCTCCAGCGGCCGGCCATCGGACGTCACGCGCAGTGGCTGACGCCGGTGCCGCGTACCCAGCACGGTGACGGAGTAGTCGGCATCCCGCGTGCTGATCAGGAAGCTCGGTACTACCGCACTGACGTCGCCCGACCAGACCCGAGTTTCCCGCGTGCGGAACGGGATCTCCCGATTCAGCAGGAACACTCCGAGCTCTTTCACATCGTCGGTGTACAAATGGAGGTGGATCTCGGCGTGGCGGCCGGCGCTGCCCGAAAGGACCGGACCCGTCAGGTGCGGGTTGAACGGTTCCAGCAGGCGCATCATCTCCAGCGCGAGCCGGCGCAGCCGGTTGCAGGTGCTCCGGGTGCTCGTCGGCCTGGTATAGCGCCTGATAGGCGCGCAGAGCATCCTCGATCTCGAGGTTGGTCGGCAGATTGCGCGAATCGGGGGCGCCAGCCTGACGGGCGGCTTTGCGCTTCGCCAGGCCGTAGTCGCGGACGCCGTCCACGGCGATCATGCGTGCCGCGAGGTGCGCGATGCGACCGCGCATCTGCGCTCGATTGGCAGGGGTCTCTTTGCTCACGGTGGTCGAGCCTGGGTCAGTAGATCTCGTTCTTGACGTCTTCCGGACGACGCGGCTCGGCCTGCAGGTCGGGACCCGTCGACGACTTCTTCTTCGGGCGGAAGGTTCTCCTGGTAGAAGTACTCGACTATCGTATTTTTCGTGCTCGGATCGCGTAATCCAGTTTCCGGGTTGATGCGCGCGGCGATGACGCCTTCGGGCACCGGCGGCGAGTCTTCAGGCAGCGTCTTGAGCACCGCTCCGATGTAGGAGATCCAGATCGGTAGCGCCGCGACCGCACCGGTCTCGCTCGGCCCCAGCGAGTGAGGTAGGTCGAACCCAACCCAGACCACGCAGGTCAGGTTGCGCTGAAAGCCCGCAAACCAGGCGTCCATCTGGTCGTTGGTCGTTCCGGTCTTGCCGGCCAGGTCGGTTCGGCCGAGCGACATGGCGCGCGCGCCGGTGCCGCCCCGAATTACGTCCTGCATGATGTTGTACATCACGAATGCGTTGCGGCTGTCGATGCTGCGTTGAGCGCCCTCTCCTGCACGCACCGGCGCTGCCTTCGCCAGCACTCGGCCGCTGGCGTCCTCGACGCGCGTGATGAAGTACGGCGCCACTTTGTATCCGCCGTTGGCGAATACGGAGTATCCGGTGGCCATCTCGAGCGGCGTGACCGATCCGGCCCCCAGCGCCATGGTCAGGTAGGGCGGGATGCTGTTTGGGATCGAAGCCGAAGCGGCTGATGTAGTCCTGGGCGTACTGCGGGGTGATGGCCTGCAGGATGCGGATCGAGACCAGGTTCTTCGACTTGGTCAGCGCTGTGCGCAACCGGATCGGACCATCGAACGTGGCGTCGAAGTTCTTCGGCTCCCAGGGTACCGAGCCGGTCTCGGCGGCGTCGATCACCAGTGGTGCGTCGTTGATTACGGTGGCTGCCGTGAACCCCTTTTCCAGAGCCGCCGAGTAGATGAAGGGCTTGAAGCTGGACCCCGGCTGACGATAGGCCTGCGTGGCATGGTTGAACTTGTTGCGGTAGAAGTCGAATCCGCCCACCAGCGCGCGGATCGCGCCGTCGTTCGGGTCCATGGCCACCAGCGCGGCCTCTACCTGCGGCAGCTGTACGATCTGCCACTTGCCGCTTTCGTCCTGCTGCACGCGAATGAGCGCACCGCGCCGGATCTTGCGGTTGCTGGGCGCCTTCTGGCCGATCATGGTCTGCGCAAACTTCAGTCCGTCGCCGGTGATTTCGATGGTGTCGCCGCCCTTGCGGTAGACCTTGACCGTTCTTCGCGTCCGCATCCAGCACCAGCGCGGGATAAATGTCGTCGGTTTCGCTCTGCTCCTGGAGAGCGTCCTCCAGTGCGTCCTCGGAGACGTTCTGCGGCAGATCGAAATACCCCTCGGCGCCGCGGTAGCCGTGGCGCTTGTCGTAGTCCATCACCCCTTTGCGCACCGCGGCGTAGGCCGCATCCTGTTGCGCCTTGGACAAGCGTCGTGTAGACCTTGAAGCCACGGGTGTACGCCTCGTCCTGATAGCGCTCGTACATGGATTGGCGCACCATCTCCGAGAAGTAGTCCGCGCGGGTCGAGAACGCTGGCTGGTCGCGGATCACGATCATCGGCTTGTGGCTGGCTTCCTCGAACTGTGCTGGGTTTGATGAAGTCCAGGTCTCGCATCCGGCGCAAGACGTACAGCTGGCGGTCTTTGGCGCGTTGCAGATTGACGACAGGGTTGTAGCGCGATGGCGCCTTGGGCAGACCGGCAAGCATGGCAATCTCGCCCAGATTCAAGTCGCGCAGATTTCTTCCGAAATAGACCTGAGCGGCCGACGCGAAGCCATAGGCGCGCTGGCCGAGGTAGATCTGGTTGATGTAGATCTCGAGGATCTGGTCCTTGGTCAGGCTGCGCTCGATCTTGAAGGCGAGCAGCGCTTCGTTGAACTTGCGGGTGAGGGTCTTTTCCTTGGTCAGGAAGAAGTTACGCGCGACCTGCATGGTAATGGTCGAGGCGCCCTGCCTTGCGCTGCCGGCGGTGAAGTTGTGCAGGACGGCGCGCAGCACGCCGATGTAGTCGACCCCGCCGTGCTCGTAGAAGCGCTCGTCCTCGGCAGCCAGGATCGCCTCCTTCAGCGTTTCCGGGACGTCAGCGATCTTAACGACGGCTCGCCGTTCCTCCCCGAATTCGCCGATGAGCGCGCCCTCGGTGCTGTAGATCCGCAGCGGGATCTTGGGCTTGTATTCGGTGAGCGCGTCGAGCGACGGCAGCGTCGGGTAGACGATCGCCGCGGCGTAGCCGACCAGCAACAGCACGGCGATGAGCACGGTTCCCAGCGCGAACAGCGGATAAATCCACCAACGTTTGGGCATCAAAGTTGCTTTGGCGGGACGGCTCTGGGAGGACATAACATTATATGGCCAGTCGGCCCTCCCCGAAATCTGTCCGAGAATTAGCTTTACTTGCTTTGGGGTTGTTGCTAGGCTTTAATGTAGATTGTCGGTATCTTGCCTAACCAGCCTATGCTCAAAGGAAAATTGCAGTTTAGCAGCGATTGGCTGTCAGACCTGTTCAAGGCCAAGACGCCTCCGTTGATCGGAGTGGACATCAGCTCCTCCTCGGTCAAGATGGTCGAGCTGGGCGACGGCGGCAAGGGCCGCATCCGCCTTGAACGATATGCCATCGAACCGCTGGCAAAGGACGCAGTGGTCGACGGCAACATCATGAACCTCGAAGCCGTAGGCGACTCGTTGCGGCGCGGGTGGAAGCGCATGGGCTCGCGCATCAAGAACCTGGCCATGGCGTTGCCCTCCGCCCAGGTCATCACCAAGAAGATCACCGTGCCGGCGGGCTTGCGCGAAGACGAGCTCGAGACTCAGGTCGAGACCGAGGCCAACCAGTACATCCCCTTCGCGCTCGAGGAGGTCAACCTCGACTTCCAGATCCTAGGCCCGGCCCCCAACAGTCCTGAGGACGTTGAAGTCCTGATCGCAGCCTCGCGCAAGGAGAAGGTCGAGGACCGGGTCGCGGTGGCCGAAGTTGAGCGGTTTGAAGGCCATGGTGATGGACATCGACGCGTTCGCAGCGCAGACCGCTTTCGAGCTGATGGAAACGCAGCTGCCCGACGGCGGGCGCGACCAGGTCATCGCACTGGTGGACGTAGGCGCTTCATTGATGAACATCAACGTGCTGCGCAACAATCAGTCGGTCTACATGCGCGAGCAGCCCTTCGGCGGCAACCAGCTGACGCAGGAGATCCAGCGCCACTACAACCTGTCGCCGGAGGAGGCCGAGGCCGCCAAGCGCAACGGCGGTCTGCCCGACACCTTTGAGGGCGAAGTCTTGAATCCGTTCATGGAGACTCTGGCGTTAGAGGTCACGCGCGCGCTGCAGTTCTTCTTCACCTCCACTCAGTTCAACCAGGTCAATCACATCTTCCTGTCTGGCGGCTGTGCCACCATCCCGGGCCTCGACCAGGTGGTGGCCAAGCGCGCCGAAGTCAACACGCTGGTTGCCAACCCGTTTGCCAACATGGGGGTGTCGCCCAAGATCAAGCAGCGCCAGCTGGCGCAGGACGCGCCGGCCCTGGTGGTAGCCACGCGGGCTGGCCATGCGGAGGTTTGACGCATGATCCCAATCAACCTACTGCCGCATCGCGAGGCGCGGCGCAAGGCGCAGCAACGCCAGTTTCTGGTTCTCGCGGGCGGCGCCATGGGCGTCGGCGTAGCCCTGGTCGTGCTGGTCCACGGCTTCCTCGCGGAGCGCATCGACACACAGAACTCCCGCAACCGCTATCTCGACGGCGAGATCGCCAAGCTCGACAAGCAGATCGACGAGATCAAGAAACTCAAGGAACAGACCACGTCGCTGCTCGCGCGCAAGCGCGTGGTCGAGTCCCTGCAGGCAAACCGCACCGAGGCGGTGCGGCTGCTCGACCAGCTGGTGCGTCAGTTGCCCGACGGGCTGTACCTGAAGCAAGTGAAGCAGACCGGCGAGGTCGTCAACGTGCAGGGGTACGCGACGTCCAACGCCCGCGTATCCACGCTCATGCGCAACTTCGAAGCCTCGCCCTGGCTCGAGGAGCCCAAGCTGATCGAGATCAAGGCGGTGAAGCTAAACAACGCCAACCTCAACGAGTTCAACCTCAACGTCAAAGTCACCCGGCCGAAGGAAGAGACGGCGCAAGACCAGAAGAAGCCCGACGCACCACCGCAGCCGGCCAAGCAGGGATAGGCCGCATGACTCTAGACGAACTCAGACGGCTCAATCCGCGCGAGATCGGCAGCTGGCCGGCACTGCCCAAGCTGGGCGTGCTCCTGTTGCTGCTCATTCTGATCCTCGCTGGCGGCTTCTTTCTCGACTGGTCCAACCAGTGGGATGAGCTGAAGGCAGCGCGCGCCAAGGAAGACACGCTGCGCGACCAGTTCCTGGACAAGAAGAAGCAGGCAATCAATCTAGAGGCCTACCGCAAGCAGCTGGCCGACATCGAGCAGTCCTTCGGCGCCATGCTCAAGCAGCTGCCCAACCGCTCGGAGATGGAAGCGCTGCTGTCCGACATCAACCAGGCTGGGCTTGGGACGCGGCCTGCAGTTCGAGTTGTTCAAACCGGCCCCCGGCGAGATCACCTCCGACTTCTACGCCGAGCTGCCGATCGAGATCAAGGTTATGGGTCACTACCACGACGTCGGCGCCTTCGCGAGCGACGTGTCGCAGCTGTCACGCATCGTGACCCTCAACAACATCGGTCTTAGCCTCGACAAGGATGGGAACCTGATCATGGATGCCACTGCGCGCACCTTCCGCTACCTCGATGAGGAGGAGATTGCGGCGCAGCGCAGGGCCGCGCGTGAGAAGGCCGAGAAGGCCAGACAAGGCAAGAAGTGATGATGCGCCTGCGCTTTTCCGTAGCCCTCAGTACCCTGCTGCTAGCCGCGTGCGGCCAGGGCGAGTTTTCGGACCTGAAGGAGTTTGTCGAGCAGTCGGGACAAGGCCTGCGGGGGCACGTCGAGCCCTTGCCGCAGGTCAAGGCCTACGAACCGATGAGCTACAACGCGTTCGACCTGCCGGACCCGTTCAAGCCACGCAAGATCGAGCCGGAGCGGGGCAACACCGGCGGACCATCGCCCGACATGAACCGGCGCAAGGAGCCGCTCGAGGCGTATCCGCTCGAGAGCCTGAAGATGGTGGGCACGCTGGAGAGGGGAAACCAGCGCTGGGCCCTGATCAAGACCCCGGACAGCAATCTGTACCGGGTGCGGCAGAGCAACTACATGGGACAGAACTTCGGCGTGATCGCGATGATCACCGACTCGTCTATTACGCTCAAAGAACTCATCCAGGACACCACCGGCAGCTGGAGCGAGCGCACCAGCAACCTGCAGCTGCTGGAAGAAGAGGAGAAGAAGAGATGATGCGACTGCAGCCTCTGCTTGCTAGCTCCATGGTACTCGCCGCGTCGCTGTTTCTGGTCGGCGCTAACCCTGCCTGCGCTCAAAACGCGGCCAAGACCGTCTCGCCTGCGCCGGATGCGCCCGGGCAGAACGCGATCGAAGGGCTGGACGTGAGCCCCGAGACCGGCAAGGTCATCATCAAGCTCAAGCTCAAGGATGCCGCTCGCCAATCCGCCAGCCAACTTCAGCCTGGTCAATCCGCCGCGCGTCGCGTTCGACTTTCCCAACACCGTGAACGCGCTGGGCAAGACCGTCGAGGACATCAACGAGGGCGACGTGAAGAGCGTGCGCATCGGCGAGAGCGGAGGACGCACACGGCTGGTGCTGAGTCTCAACAAAAGCCTCAAGTACGATGCCACCGTGGATGGCCAGACCGTGGTGATCACCTTGAAAGGTGCGACGGCCGGCACAGCAGCGGCAGCCGCTGAGCCCACGCACTTTGCGGACGCCAAGCCCGCCCCGCAGCCGCACAGCGTTCGCAACATCGACTTCAAGCGCGGGCGCAACGGCGAGGGCCAGGTGGTCATCGATCTGTCCGACGTGGGGACCGGCATCGATCTCAAGCAGCAGGGCAAGACCATCATCGTCGAGCTGCTGCAGACCGATCTGCCGGTGGCGCTCGAGCGCCGCTTCGATGTGACCGACTTCGGCACACCGGTCGAGTTCATGGAAGCCACCGCCCAGGGCGAACAGTTCGCGCATCGTGATCCAGGCGCGCGGCCGCTGGGAGCAATCGGCCTATCAGACCGACAACCGCTTGATCGTCGAGGTCAAGCCGATCTCGGAGCAGCAGCCGCAGGTGAAAGCCAAGACCCGGCTACACCGGCGAGAAGCTCTCGCTCAACTTCCAGAACGTGGAAGTGCGCGCGGTGCTCCAGGTGATCGCAGACTTCACCGGCCTCAACATCGTCACCAGCGATACCGTCAGCGGCAATCTGACCTTGCGGCTCAAGGACGTCCCCTGGGACCAGGCTCTGGACATCATTCTGCAGGCCAAGGGCCTGGATGCGCGCAAGACCGGCAACGTGGTATGGATTGCGCCGCGCGACGAGATCGCCACCAAGGAAAAGCTGGCGCTCGAGGCGCAGCAGCAGATCTCGGAGTTGGAGCCGCTGCGTACCGAGAGCTTCCAGCTCAACTACCAGAAGGCCGACGCCGTCCAGAAGCTGATCTCCGATCCGAGCCAGAAGGTCCTGTCCAAGCGCGGCAGCGCGGTGGTCGACGCCCGCACCAACACGCTGTTCGTGCAGGATACGCCCACCAAGCTGGAGGAGATCCGCGCGCTGATCAAGCAGATCGACGTGGCGGTGAGGCAGGTGATGATCGAGTCGCGCATCGTCGAGGCCAGCGACACGTTTCAGAAGAACCTGGGTGCGCGGCTTGGCATCTTCACCAATCCTGGCGTGGCGAACGGCTATGGCGGCGGCAAGGTCATGGTCGTTCCCGGCGGCAACGTGAACAGCCTTGGCGTGCAGACCGGCCAGGCACAGAACTACCCCCAGAGCTTCTTCCCGGATTCGTTCAGCGTCAACCTCCCGGCCGCCGCCATCGCCGGAACACCCGGTCGGCCAGTTCGGCTATCACGTTGTTCAACCGCGCGGGACACGCTTCCTGAACCTGGAAATCAGCGCGCTGCAGTCCGACGGCAAGGGTAAGGTGATCTCCAGCCCGCGCGTGATCACCGCCGACAACGTCGAAGCGAACATCGAGCAGGGAACGGAGATTCCCTATCAGCAGGCCAGCAGCAGCGGCGCGACCAGCATCTCGTTCCGCAAGGCGACCTTGAGCCTCAAGGTCAAGCCGCAGATCACGCCGGATGACAACGTGTACATGACCTTGGATGTGCACAAGGACTCCAGAGGGGCAGACACCGTCGCCGGCCCGGCCATCGACACCAAGCAGGTGACCACCCAGGTGCTGGTGGAAAACGGCGGAACCGTGAGCATCGGCGGGATCTATATCCAGGATCTGCAAAAGACGATCAACAAGGTGCCGCTGCTCGGGGACATTCCCGATCATCGGCATGTTCTTCAAACAGGAGTCCAGCCAAAACAATCGGACGGAACTCCTGATCTTCGTCACGCCCCGTATCCTGCGTGACAATCTAACGAATCGCTGATACTCGGCTTGCCCAGCGCGGCCGAACACTTCCTACCTGGACTCGCATCCGGCCCTGCGCCGCGGCTCGCCCGCGGCGCCGCCGTTTTCGAAGAGTCCATTTGCTAGAATGCGGGCATGCACGCAGCCCGTGATGACCAAGAGCAGACCTCGCGCAGCGTGGGTGCGTCCTTCCCCGGCAGCATTTTTCTGGTCGGCATGATGGGCGCTGGCAAGACCTCGGTGGGCAAGCTCTTGGCCCGCCATCTCGGTAAGACGTTCCACGACTCCGACCACGTGATCGAGACCCGCACCGGGGTCAAGATCTCGGTCATCTTCGAACTGGAGGGAGAGAGCGGGTTCCGCGCCCGCGAGGCGGCGGTGATATCAGAGCTGACCACGCTCAAAGACATCGTCCTGGCCACCGGCGGCGGCGTCGTGCTTGACCCGCGCAACCGCGAACTGTTGAAGGCGCGCGGCACGGTGGTCTATCTCCGCGCGTCTGTCAACGAGCTCTGGAACCGCACGCGCCACGACCGCAACCGTCCGCTGCTGCGCACCGCCGACCCGCATGCTCGTCTGTGCGAGCTGCACGCGCAACGCGATCCCCTGTACCGTCGAAGTGGCGGACATTACCGTGGAGACGGGAAGTCAGAGTCTCAGGACGCTGGTGGCGAAGCTGGAGCAGCGGCTCGAACGCCTTCAGCACAGCACGCCCTTGCCTCCCCAGGAGGGCACATGAATCGGCCCCAGATGCTGACGGTTCGTGTCGAACTGGGTGAACGCAGCTACCCGATCCACATCGGGGGCGGGCTGCTGGGGCAGCCCGAATTGCTCCTGCCGCACCTGGTCCAGAAACGTGTGGCCATCGTCACCAACCCAGTGGTCCGCGACCTTTACCTGGCACGCTACTCCGCGGGGCTGGCCGCGTTGGACGTAGCCGTAGTGCCGGTTATCGTCCCCGACGGTGAGAACCACAAGTCCTGGGAGACGCTCAACAGTATCTTTGACCAACTCCTTACCCATCGCAGCGAGCGCAAGACCACGCTCATCGCCCTCGGAGGCGGAGTGATCGGTGATCTGACAGGGTTTGCGGCCGCCGTATACTTGCGTGGGGTTCCCTATCATCCAGATCCCAACCACCTTGCTGGCTCAGGTGGATTCGTCGGTAGGCGGCAAGACCGGCATCAACCATCCGCTTGGGAAGAACATGATCGGGGCCTTCTATCAGCCGCGGCTGGTGCTGGCGGATACCGACACGCTCGCTTACTCTGCCCGACCGCGAGCTATCAGCAGGCCTGGCGGAGGTCATCAAGTACGGACTGATTCGAGACGCTGCGTTCTTTGCCTGGCTGGAAGCCAACGTGGAGAAGTTGCTCTCGCGCAAGCCCGAGGCAGTGGTATACGCCATCGCGCGCTCCTGCGAGCTAAAGGCGGAGATCGTCGGCGCGGACGAAAGGGAGTCGGGGGTGCGCGCGCTGCTCAATCTAGGGCACACCTTCGGTCATGCGATCGAGGCCGGCCTGGGGTTCGGCGCCTGGCTGCACGGCGAGTCGGTCGCGGCGGGCTGCGTGCTCGCGTCGCGCCTGTCGCAGCGCATGGGATTGCTGCGTGAAAGCGATGTGCAGCGCATCGTGGCTCTGTTTCGGAGAGCGAAGCTTCCGACGGAGCCTCCAAGCCTCGGCGTGGCGCGTTATCTTGAGTTGATGGGCGTGGACAAGAAGGTCGAGCATGGGCGGCTGCGCCTTGTCCTGCTGGAAAGACTTGGTTCTGCCTTCGTAACCGCGGACTTCCCGCAGGAGTCGCTCGAAAGTGTGCTGGAAGGTCCCTTGGATGTGCATGCGCCGGTGGGCGGGACTCGGGGTTGATTCGCGTTCAGTCGCGGGGTCGAATGGTCGTGCGCGTCCCGTCCGAGAAACTGGCGCGCGCTCCCACCCTGGCTCGAGAGACCGCAGAGGACGCGCGCCCCGTGCCTGAGATGGCCGTATACGCCGTCTCACCGGAGTCATCACGCGGGCGGCGCGTTCCCGAGGACCCGCCTGGGTCGCGCAATGAGTTCCAGCGCGACCGCGATCGCATCATCCATTCCACCGCCTTTCGCCGGCTCGAGTACAAGACTCAGGTCTTCGTCAATCACGAGGGCGACCACTTCCGCACCCGGCTGACCCACAGCCTGGAGGTGGCACAGATCGCTCGCTCGATCGCGCGCATCCTTCGGCTCAATGAGGATCTGACCGAGGCCATCGCACTGGCGCACGACCTCGGCCACACCCCTTTCGGACACGCCGGCCAGGACGCACTCAACGAGTGCATGCGTGGCGAAGGCGGCTTCGAGCACAACCTACAGTCCCTGCGGGTCGTCGACCTGCTCGAGCAGCGCTACGCCGCCTTCGACGGTCTCAATCTGTGCTTCGAGACGCGCGAGGGGATCCTCAAGCACTGTTCGGTCAAGCAGGCCGAGCAACTAGGCGAGGTGGGCGAGCGTTTCCTGAGAAAGGAGCGACCGTCGCTGGAAGCTCAGCTCGCCAATCTGGCGGACGAGATCGCCTACAACAACCACGACGTGGACGACGGACTGCGTTCAGGGCTGCTCCGCCTCGAACAGCTGCGGTCGGTCGCGATATTCCGGCGTCAGCTCGAAGCGGTGCTGGAGCAGTTTCCCGGGCTCCCGGAGCGGCGTCTGATCCACGAGACCATCCGACGCATGATCAACGCGCTGGTCACCGACCTCACCCGGCGCAGCCAGGCAAACATCGATCGGGCCCGGCCACGCACGCTCGCGGAGGTGGGCCGCGCCCCGCAGTTGATCGATTTCAGCCCAGAGATCCGATGCGAGCAACAGGAACTGAAACAGTTTCTCTCAGCCAACCTGTACCGTCACTATCGCGTCAACCGCGCCGCAGCCAAGGCCCGTCGCATCGTCCGCGAGCTGTTTCAGGCCTTCAGCGAGGAGCCGCGCCTGCTTCCGCCGGAGTTTCAGGAGCAGCACCAGCGCGACGGCCCGCGCGCCATCGCCGATTACGTCGCCGGCATGACCGATCGTTACGCCATCCGGGAGCACCGGCGCCTGTTCGCGGTCGAGGAAGGCTGAAGTCGGGACGCGATCCACGGCGCGGGACGGGCTTGCTTTCCTGTTGAAGCGGGATGTCCCTGACGGTAAACTAAAAATCTTGCGCCTCAGACTTGTAACAGTCCCGATGCCCTAGACGCCAGCGCCCAGACCGCCGGGCGTGTGCCGGGCCGGTTGCGGCTGGGGTGATTTGTCCGGTTGGTTTGATAGTTAGCATCTGCCGTGGAACCCACGGCGGAGGAGGCGCGCAGGTGAGTCAAATCCAGTTGCCCGAGCCCCAAGGCCTGTACGACCCGGCCCATGAGCACGATGCCTGCGGCGTGGGCTTCATCGCGCAAATCAAGGCCAAGAAGAGCCACGCCATCATCGAGCAGGGTCTCCAGATCCTGAAGAACCTGACCCATCGCGGTGCCACCGGCGCTGACCCGTTGGCCGGGGATGGGGCAGGGATCCTGATCCAGATCCCGGACCAGTTCTTCCGACAGGAGCTAGCCTGCCAAGGCGTAACCCTGCCTCCGCTGGGAGAGTATGGCGTGGGGATGGTGTTTCTGCCCCAGGAACCGGCGTCACGCCTGGCCTGCGAGTATGAAATCGAGCGCGCCATCAAGGACGAGGGGCAGGTGCTGCTGGGCTGGCGCGACGTACCGCGCGACAGTTCCGGCTTGGGCGAGTCGGTCAAGCGGATCGAGCCGGTCATCCGCCAGGTCTTCATCGGCCGCGGTGCCGGGGTGACGGTCACCGATGCCTTGGAGCGAAAGCTCTACATCATCCGCAAGGCTTCCGGCCACGCCATCCAGGCGCTGAAGCTGGCGCACGGCAAGGAGTTCTACGTGCCCTCCATGTCGGCGCGGACCATCGTCTACAAGGGCATGCTGCTGGCCGCGCAGGTTGGGACCTACTACAAGGACCTGCAGGACCCGCGCGTGGTCTCTGCCCTGGCGCTGGTGCATCAGCGCTTCTCCACTAACACCTTTCCCACCTGGGACCTCGCGCACCCGTTCCGCCTGATCGCACACAACGGCGAGATCAACACGCTGCGTGGAAATGTGAACTGGATCCGCGCGCGCCAAGGGGCCATCTCCAGCCCGATCTTGGGCAAGGACCTCGACAAGGTCTGGCCGCTCATCTACGACGGCCAGTCGGATTCGGCCTCCTTCGACAACGCGCTGGAATTGCTCCTCATGGGTGGCTACTCCGTTGCCCATGCCATGATGATGCTCATCCCCGAGGCGTGGGAAGCGCACACGCTGATGGACCCGAGTCGCCGCGCGTTCTACGAGTATCACGCGTCGATCATGGAGCCGTGGGACGGTCCCGCCGCTATTGCGTTTACCGATGGCCGCCAAATCGGGGCTACGCTCGACCGAAACGGGCTTCGGCCAGCGCGCTACGTGGTCACCGACAACGACCTGGTGGTGATGGCTTCGGAGACTGGGGTGCTGCCGATCCCCGAAGAGCGCATCGTCAAGAAGTGGCGCCTGCAGCCGGGCAAGATGTTCCTGGTCGACCTCGAGGCCGGCCGGATCATCGACGACAAGGAGCTCAAGGACACGCTGGCCAGCGCCAAGCCTTATCGCGAATGGATCGAACGCATCCGCATCAAGCTGGATGATCTGCCGGAACCGAAGGAGCGGCGCGGGCAATCCGGCGAGGCCCTGCTCGATCGGCAGCAGGCGTTCGGCTACACCCAGGAGGATATCAAGTTCATCCTCACGCCGGTGGCGATCAACGGCGAGGAGCCGGTAGGTTCGATGGGCAACGACTCGCCACTGGCCGTGCTGTCGCACAAGAACAAGACGCTGTACCACTACTTCAAGCAGCTGTTTGCGCAGGTCACCAATCCGGCCATCGATCCGATCCGCGAGGAGCTGGTGACCAGCGTTGTGAGCTTCATCGGGCCCAAGCCCAACCTGCTCGGCATCGACGAAGTGAACCCGCCGTTGCGTCTGGAAGTGAGCCAGCCGGTGCTCGATTTCGAGCAGATGGAGACCATCCGTCACATCGAGTACTACACCAAGGGCAAGTTCAAGTCCTGCGAGCTGGACATCACTTATCCCCTGGCCTGGGGCAAGCAGGCGATCGAGGCCAGGCTCGCCAACCTTTGCGCCCAGGCGGAGGACGCGGTGCGCAGCGGTTACACGATCCTGATCATCTCGGACCGCAGGATGGATCGCACCCATGTTGCGATCCCGGCGCTGCTGGCGCAATCCGCCATCCACCACCACTTGGTGAACAAAGGGCTTCGCACCAGCACTGGCCTGGTGGTGGAGACCGGTTCGGCGCGGGAGGTGCACCACTTCGCCCTGCTTGGCGGTTACGGCGCGGAGGCTGTCCATCCCTACCTCGCTTTCGAGACCGTCATAGAGATGGCCCGCAGCGGGCAGCTGGGCGAGCTCGACTACAAGAAGGCGTGCAAGCACTTCGTCAAGGCGATCGGCAAGGGCCTGCGCAAAGTCATGTCGAAGGTGGGCATCTCCACGTACATGTCCTACACCGGCTCGCAGATCTTCGAAGCGGTGGGACTGTCCAGGGCGTTAGTGGATAAGTACTTCACCGGCACCACGTCGAATATTGAAGGGATCGGCGTATTCGAGCTGGCGGAGGAAGCGTTGCGCATCCACCAGGCCGCGTACAGCGACGATCCGGTTTTGGAGGGCGCCCTTGACGCGGGCGGCGAATATGCGTTCCGCGTGCGCGGCGAGGAGCACATGTGGACGCCCGACGCCATCGCCAAGCTGCAGCACTCGACCCGCAACAACAGTTACGCCACGTATAAGGAGTACGCGCAGATCATCAACGATCAGTCCCAGCGCCACATGACGCTGCGCGGGCTGTTCGAGTTCAAATTCGATCAGTGCACGCCGGTGCCCATCGAGGAGGTCGAGCCCGCGAAGGAAATCGTCAAGCGTTTTGCTACCGGGGCCATGTCGCTGGGCTCGATCTCGACCGAGGCGCACACTAATCTCGCCATTGCCATGAACCGCATCGGCGGCAAGTCAAACACGGGCGAAGGCGGAGAGGACTACCGCCGCTTCGCGCCCGTGAAGGCTGGTGAGACGCTGGCCTCACGTCTGGGTCGTGACCGCGTCGAGCGCGATATCGCGCTCAAGGAAGGCGACTCGCTCAAGTCCAAGATCAAGCAAGTCGCCTCGGGGCGGTTCGGCGTTACCGCCGAGTACCTGGCTTCCGCGGAGCAGCTCCAGATCAAGATTGCCCAGGGCGCCAAGCCGGGCGAGGGCGGTCAGCTCCCGGGGCGCAAGGTGTCCGAATACATCGCCGAGCTGCGCTATTCGACGCCGGGCGTGGAGCTGATCTCTCCACCGCCGCACCACGACATCTACTCGATCGAGGACATCGCGCAGCTCATCCACGACCTCAAGAACGCCAATCCGCAGGCCTCGGTCAGCGTGAAGCTGGTGTCGGAGGTCGGTGTGGGCACCGTCGCCGCGGGCGTGTCGAAGGCCAAGTCTGACCACGTCACCATCGCCGGGCACGACGGTGGCACAGGCGCGAGCCCATGGTCGTCGATCAAGCATGCCGGCACGCCCTGGGAGCTGGGACTGGCCGAGACGCAGCAGACTTTGGTGCTGAATCGGTTGCGTGGGCGCATCGCGGTCCAAGTGGACGGCCAGATGAAGACCGGGCGCGACGTGGTGATCGGCGCCATGCTCGGAGCGGACGAGTTCGGCTTCGCCACCGCTCCGCTGGTGGTGAGCGGTTGCATCATGATGCGCAAGTGCCATCTCAATACTTGTCCGGTGGGGGTCGCCACGCAGGATCCCGTGCTGCGCAAGAGATTCCGTGGCCAACCCGAGCACGTGATCAACTACTTCTTCTTCGTCGCAGAGGAGGCGCGCGAGGTGATGGCCAAGCTCGGCGTGCGCAAGTTCAACGAGCTCATCGGCCGCTCCGATCTGCTCGACATGAAAAAGGGCATCGAGCACTGGAAGGCGAAGGGTCTGGACTACTCCCGTATCTTCTACCAGCCGAAGGTCGGACCCGAGGTCGCGCGCTTCAAGTGCGAGAAGCAGGACCACGGTCTCGAGAAGGCGCTGGACCATCGGCTGATCGAGCTGGCGTTGCCCGCCATCGAGCGCAAGCAGAAGGTTTCGATCGACATCCCGATCCGCAACATCAATCGGACGGTGGGCACGATGCTGTCGCACGAGATCGCGAAGCGCTACGGCCACGATGGGCTGCCGGACGACACCATCCATGTCCGCCTCGCCGGTTCGGCGGGGCAAAGCTTCGGCGCGTTCCTGGCTAGAGGTATCACGCTGGACCTGATCGGCGAGACCAATGACTACTGCGCCAAAGGCCTGTCGGGCGGACGTATCTCGGTGCAGCCGAGCCCGAAGTTCCGCGGCGAGCCCACCGAGAACATCATCACCGGCAATGTCGTGCTCTACGGAGCGATTTGCGGTGAGGCTTACTTCCGCGGCGTGGCGGGTGAGCGCTTCGCGGTACGCAACTCTGGCGCGCAGGCTGTGGTCGAGGGCGTGGGCGATCACGGTTGCGAGTACATGACCGGCGGCACTGTGGCGGTCCTGGGCCAGACCGGCCGCAACTTCGCGGCGGGGATGTCGGGCGGGATTGCCTATGTGCTGGACGTCGACGGACAGTTCGCCAAGAAATGCAACACAGCCATGGTCGAGTTGCTGCCCGTGTACGCGGAGGCCGAGCAGGAGGCCAAGGTCGCGCGCGAGATCTGGCACCTGGGGCGGTCGGACGAAGCGATTCTGCGGCAGCTGATCGAGAAGCATGCGCACTACACCGGTAGCCAGCGCGCACGCCTGATCTTGGACGACTGGACCAACTACCGCGCCAAGTTCATCAAGGTCTTCCCGAACGAGTACAAGCGCGCGCTGAGCGAGTTGGCCGCTAAGGGGCGCAAGCTCGCAGCGTAAGGATCGCTGTCACAACAATGGGGAAAGTGACCGGATTTCTGGAGTACCAACGGCTCGCGGAAGCGAGCGAGCCGAAGGACGAGCGCGTCAAGCACTGGCGCGAGTTCGTCCATCATTTGAGCGACGACGAAGCGAAGATCCAGGGCGCGCGCTGCATGGACTGCGGCATCCCGTTCTGCATGACCGGGTGCCCGATCAACAACATCATCCCGGACTGGAACGACCTGGTCTACAAGCAGAACTGGCAACAGGCGCTGGAGACGCTACATTCGACCAACAACTTCCCCGAGTTCACCGGCCGCGTCTGCCCGGCGCCGTGCGAGGAAGCCTGCACGCTGAACATCAACAACGACCCGGTCGGGATCAAGTCTATCGAGCATGCCATCGTCGACAAGGGCTGGGAGATGGGCTGGATCGCACCGCAACCGCCCGAGCAAAAGACCGGCAAGCGCGTGGCGGTAATCGGTTCGGGCCCGGCTGGATTGGCATGCTCCCAGCAGCTCGCGCGCGCCGGCCATGCGGTGGTGCTGTTCGAAAAGAACGATCGCATCGGGGGCCTTCTGCGCTACGGCATCCCCGACTTCAAGATGGAGAAGTGGCTGATCGACCGCCGTGTCGAGCAGATGCAGCAGGAGGGCGTCGAATTCCGTGCCGGCGTCTGTATCGGTACCGAAGAGAGCTTGCCGATCGGCGTCACCAATCTCGCCACGAAATTCATTCCAGCGAAGGACGTGCTCGCGGAGTTTGACGCGGTGGTCGTATCGGGCGGCGCTGAGGATCCGCGCGACCTACCGATCCCCGGGCGCGACCTGGACGGGATCCATTTCGCGATGGAGTTTCTGCCGCTGCAGAACCGGCGCGTGGCGGGAGACGACGCCATTCCGGACCTGTTCGCCACTGGCAAGCACGTCGTGGTGATCGGCGGCGGCGACACCGGCTCGGACTGCGTGGGCACCTCCAACCGGCACGGGGCAAAATCGATCAGCCAGTTCGAGCTGTTGCCGCAGCCCCCGGACATCAAGAACAATCCGGTCTGGCCCTATTGGCCCGCGAAGCTGCGGACCTCATCCTCGCATGAGGAAGGTGCGCATCGCGACTGGGCTGTCAGCACCAAGATGTTCAAGGGCGAGAACGGCAAGGTGAAGGTGCTGGTGGCGTGCCGCGTCGAGTGGAAAAAGGATCCGGTCAGCGGCCAGATGAAGATGCAAGAGGTCGTGGGCTCCGAGTTCGAAATGCCTGCCGAGCTCGTGCTCCTGGCCATGGGGTTCTTGAGCCCTGTCCATGCGGGCCTGCTGGACGAGTTGGGCGTGCAGTATGACGCGCGTGGCAACGCTAAGGCCACGACCGACGGACCCGGTTGCTATCGGACCTCGCAGCCGAAGGTATTCGCGGCCGGCGACATGCGGCGCGGCCAGTCGCTGGTTGTATGGGCCATCCGCGAAGGGCGTCAGTGCGCGCGTGCAGTCGATGAATTCCTGATGGGGTCCTCTGAGCTGCCGCGGTAGCGTGGAGGGGGTGAGGAGTAAACGCTCCCATCCCCGCGAGCAGGCGGCGCCTAACTTGGACGCGCTCCCTGCGGCTGACCCGTGCGGAACTAGCAACGGCGCGTGCCTCATTTCTGACGCCTCACCCGCGTGACTCGCCCCAAGAACGACACCCTGCTGCGCGCGCTGTTGCGCGAGCCCACGCCCTACACGCCGATCTGGATCATGCGCCAGGCCGGCCGCTATTTGCCCGAGTACAACCAGACGCGCGCACGCGCGGGCGATTTCCTCGCCCTGTGCCGCAATCCCGATCTCGCTACCGAGGTCACGCTGCAGCCGCTGGCGCGTTTTCCCCTGGACGCGGCGATCCTGTTCTCCGACATCCTGACGGTGCCCGACGCGATGGGGCTGGGCTTGTACTTCGCAGAGGGCGAGGGGCCGCGTTTCGAACGGCCGCTGCGTGAGGAGTGGGAGGTGCGCGACCTCACCGTGCCCGACCCCTATGACCGCCTGCGCTATGTTCTGGATGCCTGTGCGCAGATCCGCCGCGCGCTCAACGACGAGGTGCCGTTGATCGGATTCTCCGGCAGCCCGTTCACGCTGGCCTGCTACATGATCGAGGGCCGCGGCAGTCAGGATTTCGTCGAGACCAAGCGCATGCTATACGGCCGGCCCGATCTCCTGCATCGCATCCTCGCGGTGAATGCGCAAGCCGTGGCAGCGTATCTCAATGCCCAGATCGAGAACGGAGTCCAGGCCGTGATGCTGTTCGACACCTGGGGTGGCGCACTGTCTCACCCGGCGTTCCACGAGTTTTCGCTGCCGTACCTGCGCGCAGTGCTGGAACAGCTGCGCCGCAGCCACGACGGTCAGATTGTTCCGCGCACCGTTTTCACCAAGGGCGGTGGCCTGTGGCTGGAAGGCCTGGCCGACACCGGCGCAGACTGCGTAGGGGTGGACTGGACAGTGGACCTGGGCGCCGCGCGCGACCGCGTGGGCAATAGGGTCGCCCTGCAGGGCAATCTCGATCCAGGCGCACTGTTCGCGCCACCCGAAGTGGTGCGCAGCCAGGCGGCCAGCGTTCTGGCTGCCTATGGCGCCGGCGATGGCCACGTGTTCAACCTGGGTCACGGCGTTTCGCCATTGACGCCGCCGGAGAGCGTCGCCGTGCTGGTGGACGCTGTGCACGAGCTGAGCCGGCCGTACCACCAGGGGTGAGCGCGTCGCGTCGGCCGAGGCGCTGATGCATCTGGTCCGGGTTGCGCTCGACGTTCCCCTGCCTACGCTGTTCGACTATCGCCTGGAACATACCAGGCGCGAGTTGATCGGCGCGCGCGTGCTGGTTCCGTTCGGCCGCGGCCAGCGCGCCGGTATCATCCTCGAGGTGGGCGGTGAGCCCGAAGTGCCGCCGGAACGCATCAAGCGGGTGGCGCATGTCTTTGCGGACGAAGCCCCGCTTGCGCCCGACGTGCTCCAGCTCATGCGGTTCGCCAGCCGCTATTACCACCATCCCATCGGGCAGGTCGTGATGGGGGCGCTGCCCCAGGCGCTGCGCCGCGCGCACGCGTCGCGCGATGCTTCAGGCGCGCGTTGTGTTGACCGCTGCTGCGCTGGCAGCCGACTGGTCCACGCTTCCTGCCCGTGCCTTGGCGAGGCGCCGCGTGCTGGAGCATTTGCGCGCTCATGGCCCGTGCACGCCCGCGCTAGTGCGCTCACTCGCTTCAACTGCGCCGCGCGCATTGCGGGATCTGATGGCGGATGGCTGGGTCGCGTTTGAGGAAGCTGTTCCGCCGGGCCTGGAGGAGCGCGTCGCACATGCCGCGACGCCTGGTCCCGCGCTCACTGCCGAGCAGGCAGAAGCGCTTGAGGCGATCGGCGGGACGCTGGGCCGCTTCACAGCCTGGCTCTTGCTGGGGGTGACCGGCAGCGGCAAGACCGAGGTGTATCTGCGGTTGATCGAGCGCGTGCTGGCGCGCGGTGGACAGGTACTCGTCCTGGTGCCGGAGATCAACCTGACCCCTCAGCTGGAGGCCCGGCTTGCCGCGAGATTCCCCGGCGCCTCGCTGGCGGGACTGCACAGCGGCGTCCCGGAAGCCGAACGCCTGCGCCGCTGGCGCGCAGCGGAATCGGGACGGGCGAGTGTCTTGGTTGGCACGCGGCTGGCCGTGTTCACGCCGTTGCCGCGGCTCGCCCTGATCGTCGTGGACGAGGAGCACGACGCCTCGCTCAAGCAGCAGGAGGGCCTGCGCTATTCGGCGCGCGACCTGGCGGTGCTGCGAGCGAAGCAGCGCCAGGTGCCGGTGGTGCTCGGGTCCGCCACACCGTCTCTGGAGAGCTATGCCAAGGCATTGGCGGGGCGCTATCGGTTGACGCACCTGTCCGGACGGGTGAGCTCCCAGCTACCGTCGATCCGTTGCGTGGACACGCGCGCTCAGCGTTTGCGTGAAGGTTTGTCCCCGGCGTTGATCGACGCTTTGGCGAGAGGCCTGGCCGCGAGCGAGCAAAGCCTCGTGTTCGTCAATCGTCGCGGATACGCCCCGGCGTTGCTGTGCTTCGCCTGTGGCTGGAGCGCGCCATGCCCGCGCTGCTCTGCGCGCCTGGTGCTCCATCTGGGTGCCGCGCGCCTGCGCTGCCACTACTGCGGGCACGAGGAGCTCGTGACCCGCGCTTGCCCGAGCTGCGGCAACTTGGACCTTACGCCGGCGGGCCAGGGCACTCAGCGCATCGAGTACGCTCTGGCGCAGCTGTTTCCGGCTGCGCGGATATTGCGGATTGACCGGGACACCACCCGCAGTCGGCGGGCGTTCGAGCAGATGCGGCAGCGCGTGCAGGACCACGAGGTCGACATCCTTGTCGGCACACAGATGCTGGCCAAGGGCCACGATTTCCCTCGCTTGACGCTGGTCGGCGTCATCAACGCGGACGGCGCGCTGTACAGCACGGACTTCCGCGCGGCGGAGAAGCTGTTTGCGCAGCTCACTCAGGTCGCGGGCCGCGCCGGGCGGCGCGACGCCGCAGGCGAGGTCCTGATCCAGACGCAGTTCCCGGGCCATCCGCTGTACCGCGCCGTGCAGCGCCAGGACTATGCCGCGTTCGCCCAGCTGGCCCTGACTGAGCGGCGCGAAGCGGGCTTCCCGCCCTACGCGCACCAGGTTCTGCTGCGCGCGGAGGCGCCCCAGCGAGAGGTGGTAGAGCGCTTTCTCGGGCGCGCGGCGCACGCTGGTGGCCGGCTCGGCTTCCGCGTAGAGGTCTATGACCCCGTGCCGGCACCAGTTGCGCGGGTCGCGGGCCGCGAGCGCGGGCACCTGCTGGTGCAGAGCACATCGCGCGACGAACTGCAACGCTTCCTCGCTGCCTGGATACCGCAGCTGTCCGGTCGCGAGGCCCGTCGCGTCCGTTGGGCCCTGGACGTGGACCCGTTGGACTTGTAGCCTGCCATGCGATGCGCTAGTGCGAATGGTCGCCGGATCATGCGCCGGAGCGCGTGTGCGCCCCGCCAGAGGAGCTGGCGGACGCTCGCGAAGCGGCTCGCGCTAGGGCCGGGCCGCTATAATTCGCGCTCCTCAGCAACCCCCTAACCATGACCTCAGCTCACATTACCGATCCCAGAAGCCATCTGGCGCAACTGCTCGCGGAGGCTGTCAAGACGGTAGTCCCAGAGCAAGGCGGGGCCGCGATCGCCCTGGAGCGGCCCAAGCAAGCTGGGCATGGTGACTACGCCTCCAATCTGGCGCTGCAGCTGGCCAAGCCGCTCAAGCGCAACCCGCGCGACATCGCGCAGGCGCTGGTGAACGCGTTGCCGCCTTCACCTTGGCTGGCGAAGGCCGAGATTGCGGGAGCAGGCTTCATCAATCTTTTCCTGACCCCGACAGCGAAGCAGGGCGTGGTGGCGGACATCCTGGCCCGCGGCCAGCGTTATGGCCGAATCGACGTCGGCCAGGGCCGCAAAGTGCAGGTGGAGTTCGTGTCCGCCAACCCGACCGGACCGCTGCACGTCGGGCACGGTCGCGGCGCCGCGTTCGGCGCGAGCCTCGCCAATGTCCTGGAGGCGGCGGGATTTGTCGTCGAGCGCGAATACTACGTCAATGACGCCGGCCGACAGATGGACACGCTGGCGCTGTCCACTTGGCTGCGCTACCTGGAGCTCAACGGGCTCAGCGCTTCGTTCCCGCCCAACGCCTACCAGGGCGAGTATGTGCGCAAGATGGCGCAGTCCATCGCGCAAGCGCACGGGCGCCGCTACGTGCACGCGCCTGACGCTCTGTTGGACGGCGTTGCGCCGGCCGAGGTCGACGCGGAAGCCCACCTCGATGGCCTGATCGCCAATGCCAAGAAGTTGCTGGGCGAGGACTACGCCTATATCCACGACTTCGTGCTCACCGAGCAGCTTGGCGATTGCCGCAACGACCTGCTCGAATTCGGCGTCACCTTCGACCACTGGTTCTCGGAGAAGTCGCTGTACGACAGCGGGCAGGTGGAGCGGGCGCTCGAGAAGTTGCGGCAGGCCGGGCACCTGTACGTGCAGGACGGTGCCAAGTGGTTCCGCAGCACGGCGTTCGGCGACGAGAAGGACCGCGTGGTGCAGCGGGAGAACGGCCAGTACACCTACTTCGCCCCCGACATCGCCTACCACCTGAACAAGTTCGAGCGTGGCTTCGACCTGGTGATCGACGTGTGGGGCGCCGACCACCACGGCTACGCGCCGCGCGTGAAGGCTGCGCTGCAGGCGCTGGGGCTCGATCCGGCGCGGCTGACCGTGGCGCTGGTGCAGTTTGCCGTGCTCTACCGCGACGGCAAGAAAGTCTCGATGTCCACGCGCGCCGGCGAGTTCGTCACCCTGCGCGAGCTGCGCAGCGAAGTGGGCAACGACGCCGCGCGCTTCTTCTACGTGCTGCGCAAGAGCGACCAGCACCTGGACTTCGACCTCGACCTGGCCAAGTCGCAGAGCAGCGACAACCCGGTGTACTACGTCCAGTACGCGCATGCCCGCATCTGCAGCGTGCTGGAACAGTGGGGCGGGGACGCGGCCACGCTGCGCGGCGCCGACCTTGGGGCGCTCGCGTCCGAGCAGGAGCTGCAGATCCTGCGCCTGCTCATGGACTACCCTGCCGTCATCGAGGATGCGGCGCGAGATCTGGCGCCGCACCTCGTGGCGTTCTACCTGAAAGACCTGGCTGCCGCCTTTCACAGCTACTACAATTCCACCCATTTCCTGGTGGACGACGAGCGCATGAGACTGGCGCGCCTGTCGCTGATCGTGGCGGTGCGTCAGGTGCTGGCGAGCGGGCTCGGGATCCTCGGCGTCAGTGCGCCGACGAAAATGTGAGCACTGCCTCGAAACCTGGATCCGCCTCCCTCGACTAAAGGATGAGCCGAGACTACCAACGCGATCCGAAGCGCTCGCAAGGCCGGCCCAACCACCCCATGATGACCGGGGTGTTCATCGGCGTACTGGTGGGCCTGGTCCTGGCATTGGGCGTGGCCTTGTACCTGAACAAGGCGCCGAGCCCGTTCGTCAGCCGAGACAAGGCGGCCGAGGCGGACAAGGGGTCGCAGGCCGGCAAGACAGTTTCGAAGTCCGAGCCAGGCAAGCCCGAGCCCCAAAAGGCGCCCTCTCAGGCGACCGCATCGCAAGGCGCGAAGGGCCCGGAGCCTAAGACGCGTCTCGACTTCTACACCATCCTGCCCGGCAAGGAAGAGGTGGTGCCCGACAAGGACGTGAGCCGCGCCGCTCCCTCGAGCGGTATCTCGCGTGTCGTGTACTACGTACAGGCCGGCGCGTTTCAGAACGCCGCCGACGCGGACAACCTCAAAGCGCGCCTGGCGCTGGCGGGACTGGAGGCGCAGATCCAGACCGCGACCCTGCCCGACAAGAGCGTCTGGCACCGCGTCCGCATGGGGCCATACAGCAACGCACAGGACCTGGAGAAGGTGCGTGCCGCGCTCAAAGAGAACAAGATCGACAACGCCGTGATCAAAGTGAACGAGCCGCTCGCGAAACGTTAAGACCCAACTGGAGAGCCGATGAACCGCTTGCACCCCTTACAGCTCCTCGACCGCCCTGCTGCTCGGCGGCGCCCTGCTGCCCGCATGCCTGGGCCAGGAGATGGTCGAAGGCAGGGAGTACAAGCTGATCGTCCCGGCACAGCAACCGGCGTCGAGCAGCAAGATCGAGGTGATCGAGTTTTTTTCCTATGCCTGTCCCCACTGCGCTGAGTTCGAGCCGGACCTCGAAGCGTGGATCAAGCGCAGGCCGAAGGACGTCGAGTACCGCATGATGCCGATGGTCTTCCGCGAGGCGTGGAAAGCGCCGGCCAAGCTGTATTTCACGCTGGAGGCGATGGGCCTGGTGGACAAGTACCACATCAAGGTCTACGACGCCATTCACAAGGAGAAGAAGGAGCTGTTCACCGATCAGGCTGTCAAGGAATGGGCCAAGAGTGTCGGCATCGATCCGGCGAAGTTCAACGAGGTGTACGACTCATTCGGCATCGATGCCAAGCTGCAACGCGCAGCGACGATCGGCAGGGAATACGGCGTGCAGTTCACGCCCGCGCTCGCCGTCAACGGCAAGTTCTTGACCGGCCCATCCTGGGTCACCATCCCGCCGGGCGGAGGCGAAGGATCTCGGCTGGACTACCCCCGCTTCTTCAGCGTCCTGGATCAGCTCATCGGCATGGCGCGCGGCAAACCCGCCGCCAAGAAGAAGAAGACAGACTGACCCGCGGCGAGGATTTCTGTCCCGCCACCAGCGCGATGCATCCTAGTTTCCAGCGCCGCTTGCTGTGCCTGGCCGCGGCGCTGCTGCTGCCCTTGGTGGTCCACGGCTCCGACCTTGTGGAGGACGTGGACTATCGCGTCATCCCGAAGCAGCAGCTGTCCGACACCGAGCGCATCGAAGTCGTGTACTTCTTCTACTACGGCTGCACGTGGTGCTACCAGTTCGAGCCGTACATGGCGGACTGGCTCAAGAACAAGCCCACCGACGTCAGCTTCCGGCGCGTCCCAGCGCTGCGCAACAGCAAGTGGATCACTCTCACGCGGGCCTTCTACACGTACGAAGCTCTGGACCTGCTCCCGCGCCTGCATGCGCCGACCTTTCGCGCTTTCCACCGCGAGGACGTCAACCTCCAGAGCGAGAGCACGCTGTTCGACTGGGTCGAAAAGCACGGCGTGGAGCGCCAGCGCTTCGAAGAGGTATTTCGCTCCGATGCGGTCACGGCGCGCATGATGAATTCGCGCGCGCTCACCGACTCCTTCGAGATCGAGAGCACGCCCAGCGTGGCCGTGGACGGGCGCTATCTCACCAGCAGCGGCATGGCCGGCGGTGTAGCCGAACTGATAACGGTCGTGGAGGCGCTGGTCAAGATGGTGCGCGAGGAGCGACGGGGTGCAAAGTGACCGCCCGCGTGGTGATCACGGGCGCATCCAGCGGCATCGGCCGCGCGCTTGCCGCTGAATATGCGCACCGCGGCGCGACGCTGGGCTTGATCGCGCGGCGTGCCGAACTGCTCCGGGAGCTGGCTGCGAACCTGAAAGTGCCGAGCGCGTCTTATGCCCTCGATGTG
This sequence comes from uncultured beta proteobacterium, assembly GCA_963705615.1. Lineage (GTDB taxonomy): Bacteria > Pseudomonadota > Gammaproteobacteria > Burkholderiales > SHXO01 > SHXO01. The sequence continues at coordinate 144,774 of CAVPKE010000011.1, forward strand.
CGCGATGCGGCGGGACTGGCACGATCAGCCGATGATTTCTGCACCAGGTTCGGCAGCCCAGATGTGGTCATCGCCAATGCCGGTGTGAGCGCCGGCACATCGACCGAGCGCAGCGAAGACCGCGCCGTGTTCCAGGAGATCCTGGACGTCAACGTCATGGGCATGGTGAACACCTTTCAGGCGTTTCTGCCCGCGATGCGCGCCGCCGGTAGCGGTACGCTGGTGGGTATCGCCAGCGTGGCCGGATTTCGCGGGCTCCCGGGGGCCGGCGCCTACTCCGCATCCAAGGCGGCCGCCCTCGTGTACCTCGAGAGCTTGCGTGTGGAGCTGCGCGGCAGCGGCATTTCGGTGGTAACGATCAGCCCCGGCTACATCGCGACGCCGATGACCGAGCACAACCCCTATCCCATGCCTTTCATCATTCCTGCGGAGGTGGCTGCCAGGCGCATGGCCGCCGCCATCGCGCGGCGCAAGCGGCACGTGGTGATTCCGTGGCAGATGGGGATTGCGGGTGGGATGCTGAAATGCCTGCCGCGCGCGCTGTACGATCGGATGTTGGCGCTCGCGCCGAGAAAGCCACGGCGCGATCCCTGAGCCATACATCCCGCAGGACAGCATCGTTGCGCACTGCGGAGAGTTTCGGAGCCATCGGCGCTCGTTGATCTCAGGCGAGCGGGATCTCCAGGATGGTCTCCAACTCCCGCAGCGCTTGCTCGGGCGAGTCGACTTTGATGGTCGTCATCCCCAGCGCTCGGGCTGGCTTCAGATTGATGCCCAGATCGTCGAGATAGACCGCCTGCCGGGGTTCGATGTCGAGCCGCTCGAGTGCGATCTGGTAGAAGCGCGACTCGGGCTTGCGTGCACCCACCAGGCTCGACTCGATCACCAGGTCGAACAAGCTCAGGATCTGCGCGACTTCCCGCGCGCGGGCGTCGGTGGTGGGCAGGCCGTGCCCGCTGCCGGTCTTCACGTTGTTCGTGAGGCAGGCGTTGAGGAAATGCTCCTTGCAGCGGTGCAGCGCTGCAACCATCGCAGGTCTGACAGCGCCGTAGAGCAGCGCGATCACCTCCTCCCCGCGCACAGGATGGCCTAACGCCCTGGATTCCGCCTCGAACGCCTCTCCGAACTCCCTCAAAGTGATCTGACCGCGCTCGAAGCGTGCCCACGCGTTGCGGTCAACTTCGATGCTGTTGACCCGGCGCAGGAAACCCGGGGGCAGCCCGCGGGTGCGCTCGAATTCGGCGAACGCGATGAACGGGCTCTCGGTGAACACTCCGCCGAAATCCCAGAGCACAGCCCGTATGGCTGGGTTCGGGGAAGCGGCGCCGCTCACTTCTTGTTGTTCTTCTTGTACTCGTCAACCGCGCGCCGGAGATCCTTGTACTCTTCGCACGGGATCGGGGTGCACAGCTTCTGCAACTCCGCCAGGTGCTGCTCGGCTTTGGGTACATTACCGGAGATCAAGTAGGCCTCGCCGATGTACTCGTGCGCGGCCTTGAGGCGCGGGTTGAGCTTGAGTGCTTTGTCGTAGGCGGTGAAGGCTGCGTCGAGGTTGCCCTGCTTGCGCTGGGCAAAGCCGAGCCAGTTCTGGACCTCGGCGTTGTCCGGTTCGGCCGCAGCCGCCTTGGTCAACAGCTCAACGGCCCGCTTCCAGTCCTTGGCCTCAACCGCTTTCTTGCCGGCGACGGCGTCCGCATTCGCGGTCGCGGCTGGCTCGTCGTCGCCCATATTGGCGGTCGCGTGAAGCGGTACCGCGGTGGCAAAGGCCAGCGCCGCCACGCCGATCGTCGTTTTCCAAGTTTTCATGCGCTCCTCCGTATGGCTGACCAGGACGGGACTCTCAGCGGTTAGTGCCACGGTCCGGGTGAAAAAGTAACAACTCCCGGTCACCGCTTGATCTCAATCTCGATGAACACGAACGGGAACTCGTTGGCATTGACGACGTCGTGCTCGACGCCGGCCTCGCGCGAATAGGACACCCCGGCCTTCAGCTCCGCGTAACGTTTGCCGCCAGGTTCTTCCAGCAGGAGCCGTCCGGTTGTCATCGGCACGACCACGTAGTCGTACTCGTGCCGGTGATGGCCGGTCGCGGCGCCGGGGGCGAAGCGCCACTCGGTGACGCGCACCGTCTCGTTGTCTATTTGAACGTTGGGTTGTGCGCGCTGCATGATCGGTCCTCAGGGGAGAGCAAAGAAACGATATCCGTCGCGCCGAGCCCTTCGACGAAGCTCAGGATAAACTGGACGCCTGGACGGAGTCGAAGCCCCGTCAAAGGTTGATATGCGAAGGCGCACCGCTCGACATTCTTGGCGGACGGCCATCTGTTTTCCTGGCGCCGCCCTGGAAAATAGCATTTTACTATCCAAACCCCCTTTCTTATACTGGCTTTGGCCTCGGCCGGATCCTAAGAAGAGACCCTCAAATCAGAGAAGGAGACTGAACATGACGGCAACGCTACGCTGCAAACCGCTGCTCGCGGCCGGTGCCATCCTCGGCGCGATGGCTTGGTCATCCGGCCCAGTACTGGCCAAGGACTGGTTCCCGTACCCGGTCGAGGAATGGAGCCCTCCCTTCGACATGAGCAGCCCGCGCAAGAAGATCGAATACGTCCCCCTGCCGAAGGCGGCCAAGAAGTGGTCGATCTGCGTGTCCTTCCCGCACATGAAGGACGCGTACTGGCTGGGGGTCGACTACGGTGTTGTGGAAGAGTCCAAGCGCCTCGGTGTGAAGATGCAGCTGGTGGAGGCCGGCGGCTACACTGAACTGAAGAAGCAGATCTCGCAAATCGAGGACTGCGTCGCCGCCGGCGCCAATGCAGTGGTGATCGGCGCCATCTCCAATGATGGCCTCAACAACCTCATCTCCGAGATCCGCAAGAAGAACATCCCGGTGATCGATGTAATCAACGGGATCTCCTCCAAGGAGCTGTCGGCGAAGTCGCTGGTATCCTTCGGCGAGATGGGCGCGAAGGCGGGCGAAGTGCTGGCCAAGGCGCATCCCAAGGGCAGTCCCACGGTGAAGGTCGCGTGGTTCCCGGGTCCGCCGGGAGCGGGCTGGGTGGAGGCGGGTAACACTGGCTTCCAGGGCGCGATCAAGGGCAGTGCAGTCGAGGTTGTCGAGACCAAGTACGGCGACACCGGCAAGGAAGTGCAGTCCAAGCTGGTCGAGGACACGCTGCAGGCGCATCCCGACATCAGCTACATCGTTGGCACCGCGGTGACGGCAGAAGCGGCGGTGCCGATTCTCAAGTCGCGCGGCCTGGACAAGAAGATCAAGGTCCTGTCCTACTACTACACACCAGGTGTTCACCAGGGCATCAACAACGCCTCCATCATGGCAGCACCGACGGACTCGCCGGTGATCCAGGGTCGGATTGCCATTGACCAGGCGGTGCGTATCCTGGAGAACAAGGACTACCACAAGCACGTGGGCCCGGCCCTATTCGTCGTGGACCAGTCGAACTTCAAGTCGTTCAACACCGAGTCGACGTTGGCCCCTCCTTCATTCAAGCCGACGTTCAACGTCGACTAGCTGCGGGTCCCAGGGTCCGGAACGGGCGCATGCGCCCGTTCCGCGCTTTGCATTGTCCATGAGTCAGAGTACAGGTAGCGAAGTCGAGGCCGTACCCCCCGGCGACACCGCGCGGCAGACAGCACCGCTCGTCGTGTGCCGCGGCATCGTCAAGCAATACCCGGGCGTCATGGCGCTGGACGGCGTCGATTTCGAGCTGCGCGCCGGCGAGGTCCATGTCCTGTTCGGGGAAAACGGTGCCGGCAAATCCACCTTGATCTCGCTGCTGGCCGGGGCCCAAGCGCCCACGGCGGGCGAGATCCTGGTGCGCGGGCAACCGGTGCAGCTGCACTCGGTGCATCGGGCGCGCGGGCTCGGCATCAGCGCTGTCTTCCAGGACTTCTCGCTGGTCCCTCAGCTGACCGTCGAACAGAACCTGCTTCTGGGTGCGGAGCCGCGCCGGCACGGGTTTCTCGACCGGCAGGCCATGCGGCGGGAGGCGCAGGCTATCCTGGATCGCCTCGGCTTTGCCATCCGGCCGACCGAGATCGTTCAGCACCTCAGCCGCGCTGAGCGGCAGATGGTCGAAATCGCCAAGGCCTTCCGCACCGAGCCCTCGGTGCTGGTTCTGGACGAGCCCACGGCTTCGCTGACGGAGCGCGAAACCGAACAGCTGTTTGCGCTGATCCACAGGGCCACCGCCCGCGGCGTGGGCGTGGTCTACATCACCCATCGCATCAGCGAGATCCGGCGCATCGGCGACCGTGTGACGGTGCTGCGCGATGGGCACGTCGTCGCCACCGTGGATGGCAAGAGCACATCGGAAGACCGGCTGGTAGAGCTCATGACCGGGCGCGTTATCCAGGACATCTATCCGGCCGTCGCGCACCAGCCCAAGGACGTCGTGCTCAAGGTCGAGAGGCTGACCTCGAGCTCCGGAAGCGTCGAGGACGCCTCGCTTGAAGTGCGCGCAGGCGAGATCGTCGGCATCGCTGGCCTGGTGGGCTCAGGCAAGTCCGAGGTGGGCCGGATCTGCTTCGGGCTGGAGCCGGTCGCATCCGGCCGCGTGTGGCTGCACGGTCAGGAGGTAACCGGACTTGCGCCCAGCGCCCTGCTGAGCAGGGGCTTCTTCTACCTCCCGCCCGATCGGCGCGAGGAAGGCCTGATCCTGATGCGCTCCTGCCGCGAGAACATGGCGCTGACTTCGCTGCGCGAGGCGCCCATCCGGCGCGGCGTCTTCCTGAGCGTTGCCAGCGAGCGCAGCCTGGTCCAGAGCCTCACCGCGCGCATCAACCTTCAGCCTGCCCGGCCCGAGCGCGACGTGGGCAGCTTCTCGGGCGGAAACCAGCAGAAGGTGATGTTGGCCAAAAGCCTGGCACGCCCGGTGAAGCTGTTCGTGTTCGACGAGCCGACCGTGGGAGTCGACGTGGGGACGCGCGTGGCCATCTATCGGTTCATCGGCGAGCTTTGCGATAACGGCGCGGCAGTCCTGTTGATCTCCTCGGACCTGCCCGAAGTGCTGCACCTGAGCCACCGGCTGTACGTCATGTATCGTGGGCGCATCCGGGCGCAGTTCTCCGGGGCCGACATCACGGAGCAGAACGTGCTCAGACATTTCTTCGAGCGGGAAGGGGCGAGTTCGATGGAAGAGGCGAGCGCATGAACCAGGAAGCCCGTGCGGAGAAAGCCGTCGGCGCGCAGTCGACGGCCGCGCGTGCGGTGCGTTTCGTGCAGCATCTGTTCGTCAGGCTCGGCGTGCTCCCCTTCCTGCTGATCCTGGCGCTGGTCGTTTTCACCGCTCTGTCGGGCAACTTTTTGACCACGGACAATCTGGTAAACGTCGTGCGCCAGTCGGTGTATCTGACCATCGTGGCCCTGGGTCAGATGCTGGCGCTGCTGACCGGCGGCTTCGATCTGTCGGTGGGAACCATCGTGGCGTTGACTTCCGTGGTGGGGGCCACGGCTATGGCCGCTGTCTCGACGGCCTCGCCCGACAGCGTGTGGCTCGCGATCACGCTGGGTTGTCTGGCGGGCATCGCCGCGGGGACGCTGGTAGGCGTGACCAACGGCATCGGGGTGGCGGTGTTCAACGTGTCGCCTTTCATGATGACGTTGGGCATCGCGTCGGTGGGCTTCGGCATTGCGCTGTATATGACGAGCGGCATGCCGGTGTATGGGATGCCGTCGCAGTTTGGCCAGGTGTTCGGTTTCGGGCGGTTCGTCGGTATTCCGGTGCCCGTGTTCGTGGCGGTCATCATTGTCGCACTCACCTGGGTCCTGGTGAACCGCACGGCGCTGGGCCGCTACTTCTACGCGGTCGGCGGCAACATCAAGGCCGCCCATCTGTCGGGCATCAGCACGGGCCGCACGCTCTTTCTCACCTACACGCTGTGCGGGTTTCTCAGCGCGCGTGTGCGGGATGCTGCTGACCGCACGCCTGGAGACCGGAGAGGCCAACATCGGCCACTCTCTGCCGCTAGAGTCCATCGCCGCGTGCGTGATCGGTGGGGTGAGCTTGCGCGGCGGCGTCGGGCGGGTCGGCAACGTGGTGCTCGGGGCGCTGTTCATCGGGCTGGTTCAGAACGGCATGAATCTGGCCCGCATCGAGTCGTACCTGCAGACTGTGGTGCTGGGGGTGCTGTTGATCTTGGCGGTGATCGCAGACCAGCTGCGACTGCGGATGATCGCGTCGATGCGCGACTGAGCGCCGCGACAGACAGGAGGAGAGACGAAAATGACGATCGAAATCAACTGCGACATGGGAGAGGCCTTCGGTCTGTACAAGTGCGGCGACGACGAGGGGATCATGCCCTACATCACCATGGCCAACGTCGCGTGCGGATTCCACGCGTCGGACCCGGTCGTGATGCGAAAGACGGTGCGCCTGGCCAAACGGCACGGCGTGCGGGTGGGCGCCCATCCTTCCTATCCGGACCTGCAGGGGTTCGGCCGGCGCGAGATCAAGATGAGCCGAGACGAGCTGTCTGCTTTCCTAATCTATCAGGTCGGGGCGCTCAAGGCCTTCCTCGATGTAGAAGGCATGAAGCTCAATCACATCAAGCCGCACGGCGCGCTGTACGGTGTGGCAGCGCGCGACGAACAGGTCGCCCACGCCGTCTGCGATGCGGCCGAGGTCTTCGGTGTGCCGCTGCTCGGCATGGCGGGCACCAAGCACGAGGAGGTGTACACCCGACGCGGGCTCGTCTTCCAGGCTGAGTACTACACGGACCTCGACTACGGCGACGACGGCTCGCTCATCATCACGCGCGAGCACGAGTCGAAGGATGCGAAGGAGGCGGCGAGACGCGCCGTGCGAGCTCTGAAGGAAGGCAAGGCGACCTCGATTACCGGCAAGGACATCCCGATGCGGGCCGACTGCATCTGCGTGCACTCGGATACACCGGGTGCGGTGGAGTTGGCGAAAGCCGTGCGCGAAGCCCTGGCCCCGTTCCTCGGCAGCGGAGCCGCGCGCGCGGAGGCTGGTGCGCACTGACGGCAGCTACGCGCAGAGCGCATCGGACAAGGGAGTACATGCCGTGCCGGCGATTCTCTACAACGGCCCGACCAGCCCGTTCGGACGGATGGCCCGTGTGGTAGCGCTCGAACTGGGCATTCCCATGGAAGAGCGCGTGATCGACGTTTACACGGCCGAGTTTCTCGACGCGTTCAACCCATTGCGGCAGATTCCGACGCTCGTCACCGAAACCGGCGTGCCCATCTACGACAGCCGCGTCATCTGCAGCTATTTCGACGCCGTCTCCGGGACGCGACCCTGATCCCGCCAGAGCGACGCTGGGAGGTCGAGACGCGCTGGGCGCTGGCCGTGGGCGTGATGGAAGCAGGGTTGCAGCGCCGGATGGAAATCATCCGACCCGCGGGCGAGAAGAGTGCCGGGACGATCGCCAAGCTGGAGACTCGGATCGACCGGGCGCTCGTCGCAGCTCGAGCGGCAGGCCGGTGCGTTGCGCGATGCCGAGGTGCGCATGGACTGCATCGCAACCGCCGTCGCCCTCGAGTACACCGACTTCCGTTACACGACAGAATGGCGTCAGCGTTGTCCTGGGCTCAAGGCCTGGCTGGAGGGCTACGCCCGACGCCGCAGCATGATTCAAACCCGTCCCCGGGATCCGAACTGATCGACCTATGCAGTCCAACAGGAGCAGCCCATGGCCCGTCACGAAGTCCTTTGCCCCCTCCCGGGCACCTTCTACCGCAAGCCCGCGCCGGACGCCGAGCCCTACGTCAAGGAAGGCGACACGGTCAAGGCCGGTGACACCATCGGCCTGGTGGAGGTGATGAAGCAGTTCAGCGAAGTGCAGGCTGACGCCGCCGGCAAGGTCGTGCGCTTCCTCGTCGACAACGAGGGCACGGTCGAGCCGGGCCAGCCGCTGGTGATGATCGAGACGGCTTGAGCGACCAGGGTCGGCCCGAGCCGGTTCACTGCAACGAGATGAAACGGCTGCTGGTCGCCAATCGCGGAGAGATCGCTGTCCGCATCATCCGGGCCGCACACGAGCTGGGCCTGGAGGCCGTCGCCGTGCACAGCGACGCCGATCGCGACAGCCTCGCCGTGCGCATGGCCGATGTCGTGGTGCCCATCGGGCCGCCCCCGGCAGCCAAGAGTTATCTGAACATCGATGCGCTGATCAAAGCGGCGCTGGACTCCGGGGCGCAAGCGGTGCATCCCGGCTACGGCTTTCTGTCCGAGAACGCAAGGTTTGCGCAGGCGGTGGAGCGTGCCGGCCTGATCTTCGTCGGCCCCACCCCGGAGACGATCCGCATCATGGGCAACAAGTCGCTCGCGCGCGAGACGGCGGCGAAGGCAGGGGTGCCCACCGTGCCGGGCAGCGACGGTGTGGTCGGAACGATCGACGACGCGGTCGCGCGCAGCCGCCAGGATCGGCTACCCGGTGATGATCAAGGCGTCGGCGGGCGGAGGTGGTCGCGGCATCCGTGTGGCAAACGATGCCGAGGAGCTGCGCAAGCAGATGAGCGTGGCGCAGGCCGAGGCGCAGTCGGCGTTCGGCGACAAGAGCGTCTATCTCGAGCGCTTCATCCGGCGGGCGCGGCACGTCGAAGTCCAGGTGCTGGGCGACGGCCGCGACGTGGTGCATTGCTTCGAGCGCGAATGCTCGCTGCAGCGCCGGCGGCAGAAGATCCTCGAAGAGGCGCCCTCTCCCGCGTTGTCTCAAGCCACGCGCGAGCGCCTGTGCGAATCTGCTGTGCGGTTGGCCAGGTCCGTGGGCTACCGCGGCGCCGGCACGCTCGAGTATCTCTACGACGACGACTCGGGCGAGTTCTTCTTCATCGAGATGAACACCCGCATCCAGGTGGAGCATCCCGTCACCGAGATGGTCACGGGCATCGACCTGGTGCGCGAGATGATCCGGGTGGCGCAGGGGCACCCGCTGCGCCTCGAAGCAGAACGAGATCGCGATCCGCGGCGCCGCCATCGAGTGCCGCATCAACGCCGAGGATCCGGACAAGAACTTCATGCCCAGCCCCGGGCGCATCTCGGAGATCATTCTGCCCGGCGGGCCCGGCGTGCGCATGGACACCATGCTCTACGCGGGCTACACGGTCCCGCCCTACTACGACTCGCTGCTCGGCAAGCTGATCGTGCACGCCGAGGATCGCCCGGCAGCGATCGCACGCATGCGCCGCGCGCTGAACGAGCTGCGCGTGGAAGGCGTCAAGACGACGCGCGCGCTGCACCTCAGGCTGATGGACGAGCCGCGTTTCAAGGCAGCACAGTTCGACACCAACTTTCCTGGAAGGGTGGCTCGCCGCCACTCTCCCGTCCTGAACGTCAACGCGGACCCGGAGGAGCAAGCATGGCCATAGGAACCGCCCGCTACAGCTTAGGCGCCGACGAGCACATCTTCGTCGAGCTTTCGGAAGAGATGTCGCTGGAAGCCTTCTTCAAGGGCATGGCGATCACCAGCGCTCTCGAGAAGAAGAAGGTGCCAGGCGTGAGCGAGATCTGCCCCGCCAACGCGTCCTACCAGGTGAAGTTCGACCCGGACGTGACGCACCCGAACGAGATGATGAAGCTGCTGCAGCAGCTCGAGCGCGACGTCGGCAGCGTCGAGCTGGAACTGAACACGCGCATCATCGAGATCCCGGTGCTCTACAACGACCCGTGGACCCGCGAGACGCTGATGCGCTTTCGCGAGCGCCATCAGGAGCCCAACTCCACCGACATCGAATACGCCGCGCGCATCAACCACTTCAAGTCGGTGGACGAGTTCATCGCGGCGCACAGCGGCTCGCCGTGGTTCGTGTCGATGGTGGGCTTCGTGGCGGGCCTGCCGTTCCTGTTCCAGCTGGTCGAGCGCGCCAGACAGATCGAGGTGCCCAAATACCTGCGTCCTCGCACCGACACGCCCAAGCTCACCGTCGGTCACGGCGGCTGCTTCGGCTGCATCTACTCCGTGCGCGGTGCGGGCGGCTACCAGATGTTCGGTATCACCCCGGCGCCGATCTTCGACCCAGCGCAGGGGCTGCCCTACCTCAAGGACTTCATGTGCCTCTTCCGTCCGGGCGACATCGTGAAGTTCAAGGCCATCGACCGCGACGCCTACGATCGCGCCGTCAAGCAGGTGGAGGTGGGAAGCTTCGACTTGCGCATACGGCCGGTCGGCTTCGCGATGAAGAAGTTCCTGGCCGACCCCGCTGGCTACAACCATCAGCTCGAGGAGGTCCTGTATGGCAATTAAGGTCCTGAAGCCGGGCCTGGCGACCACCGTGCAGGATGCAGGCCGGGAGGGCTACTACAACGTCGGCATCCCGCTGTCCGGTGCGCTCGACCAGTACTCGTTTCGCGCTGCCAACCTGCTGGTGGGCAACGACGAGAGCGCTGCCGTGCTCGAATGTACGCTGATGGGCCCCGAGCTCGAGTTCCAGCGCGACGCGCTGATCGCTGTGACAGGAGCCGAGATGGCACCCAAGCTCAACGGCACGCCCGCGCCTCGCAACGAGGCGATCGCGGTGAAAGGCGGCACGGTCGTGTCGTTCGACTTCATGCGCGCCGGCGCGCGCGCCTACATCGCCGTGGCCGGCGGGATCGACGTGCCGGTGATTCTGGGAAGCCGGTCCACCTACGGACTGGGCGCGTTCGGTGGATTCCAGGGCCGCAAGCTGCAGGCAGGGGACGTGGTGCCGGTGGGGGCGCCCAAGGGTGCGCCGAAGCTCGGGAAGCTGCGTACCGGAGAGTCTCGCGATGCCGCTGCCCAAGGAGCTCGAGCTGCGTGTGGTGCCCGGTCTGTACTTCCATCGCATCACGGACGAGTCCGCACAGACCTTCTTCGAAGACACCTGGGCCGTCGCGCTGGAAGCGGATCGCATCGGTTACCGCTACAAGCAGGGCCGGCCGCTCAAGTTCCGCGATCGCAAGCAGCCGTTCGGCGCAGGCTCCGATCCTTCCAACATCGTGGACGCCGGTTATCCCTACGGCTCGATCCAGGTGCCTGGAGGGCTGGAGCCGATCATCCTGCACCGTGACGCGGTTTCGGGCGGCGGCTACGCGATGATCGGCACGGTCATCAGCGCTGACATGGACCGCATCGCGCAGATGCAGCCGAACAATAAGGCGCGGTTCGTCAAGGTCGATGTCGACGCGGCTTTAGCCGCTCGAGCGGACCGCAACCAGCGCCTGCGGCGGTTGCGCGCGGCGCTGGCCTGACCTTCGCGCCCGAGCGCGCTAGGGACGCGGGCGAAGGATCATCTGTGTACAACGAAAAAGCGCGATTGTCTTGCCGGTCTTCTCTGCGCTCACCTCGGCGTCCCAGACCTGCGTGGTGCGCCCTTTGTGAACGGGTCGGGCAACGCATATCACATCGCCCTCGAGTGTGGTGCCGAGAAAATTGCTCTTGAGCTCGATGGTGGTGAAGCCGGTGGCGTCATCCGGAAGATTGCGCAGCGTAGCGTAGCCGCACGCTGTGTCCGCGAGTGAAACCACTGCGCCTGCGTGCAGAAACCCGTTCCACGCGCACTTGCGCAACTCGACTTGCATGCGCGCACGCACCTCGTCGGGCTCGACCGCGAGGAACTCCATGCCGAGATGTCCCGGCAGATAGTCCCTGCCGCGCTCGTTCCACTCGGCGACGGTCTGCGGGATTGTCAGCTTTCCCATCGGATGCTCTCCGTGCCGTGTACGATGTGGCTCGAGACCCACTAACCGGACAGCGCCCGAACAAACGCTGTGGGGTGCTCAGGGGTGATCAGCCACGGCCGCTGGTCGCCGCGCTCGATCCAAACGAAGCCGTCGGTGCGCGAGATGTACATCTGCACAATCCCCCGCCGCTCGGTCCACAGCCAGCCGAATCCACCCCAAAGCCCCCCGGCGCCAACGCGCATGCCCCAGCCGGTCTTGCGTCGCAGCTCTTCTTTGTCGATGAGCCGCACATCGGAGATTTCCTGCCGACGCAACTGCCGGCGTTTCAAGGGCCACATCACCTCCAGGACTTCCGGGCGCACGACAAAAAGAGTTGGTCTGAACCGAAACCACACCCAGGCGTAGATAGCGAGGAGTAAGAACCCGGGAATCGCCAGCGGCCCTCCTCGGATAGCCGAACTTGCCAAGAACACGACGGGGAGCGCTAGCAGGACTAGCGTCAGCACCAGTATCAGCGGCGACATCGGGGCGAGTCGAAAGCTCTTCGCTGTGGTGTCCATTGCCTATCCAGGGGTTGCGCAGCGTCAGGCTGGGGTTGGGAGCGCATGCAGGTCGCCATGGCGAGCCACAAACTCACGATCGTTGCTATCGAAGCGCGGTCTCACGGGCAGGGGATCAGCATTCATGGCTGCTACTTCTGGCTGCCGCAACTGGACTATGCTCCGCACATCGACTCACAGGAGGCCACCGACACTAATCTTACGACTTGCCCGCTTCAGCCCTGAAGGCCCGACTGGCGGTGAGATACGAGATCGTACAGATCAGTCGGTCGGCCGAAGAGCATTTTCCAAGCTCTTCTGATCAATGTACTTGGTGAAATCTGCCATCCCAGCAGCGACCTTTGGGTTTGCAAAGAGCTCCCTTGCGGCAACTTGCCCGAGTACCCTAAAACTCGCCTCGATAGTGCTGTTTCCTTCGTATTTGAGTGCCTCCCTAGTCTCAGAAAGGCACGACCGGGTTAGAAGGTTTTGGAACAGCGCGGCTGCCCCTTTGGACAGCTCGGCGCGCTGTGCATCAGAAACCGTAGCCAGTCGACTGACCTGTGGATGTAGCACCATGATGGCGAATATCCATTGGACAAGAAGCGCCTTATCGTCACTGGAGGTTGACCGAACGAGGCACTTTGACAACTCGTCGGCATAAGGGCCCGCGTGAGCAGGTGTCGCCTGAACTATTGCAATACCCAGGACTGCGCGAACGAGCACGCCCGAAATGGGACTCTTCAATTTTCCTCCGATAAGTCGTCAACAAATTGGAGAGGTATTACTCGACGGTCACCGACTTCGCGAGATTGCGAGGTTTATCGACGTCCGTCCCGCGGGTCAACGCAGCGTGATAGGCAAGGAGTTGCAGCGGGACCACGTGCAGGATAGGGCTCAGCGCGCCCCGGTTTCCCGGGAGGCGAATGACGTGCACGCCTTCGGATTCCTGGAAATGGCTGTCGGCGTCGGCGAACACGTAGAGCTCGCCGCCGCGCGCCTTGACTTCTTGTAGATTGGACTTGAGCTTCTCCAGCAACGCGTCGTTGGGCGCTATCGCCACCACCGGCATGTCGCGATCGACCAGCGCCAGCGGGCCGTGCTTGAGCTCGCCGGCGGGGTAGGCCTCGGCGTGGATGTAGGAGATCTCTTTGAGCTTGAGCGCACCCTCGAGCGCGATCGGGTAGTGCATGCCGCGCCCGAGAAATAGCGCGTGGTGCTTTTCGGCGAAGCCGTTCGCCCAGGTGGCGATCGGCTCTTCCAGCTCGAGGACATTTGCCAGCGCGGAGGGCAGGTGTCGGAGCGCCTTGAGGTAGGACTGCTCCGCTTCAGCGGAGAGCCGCCCGCGCAGCTTGGCCAGCACCAGCGTGAGCAGGAACAGCGCCGCGAGCTGAGTGGTAAACGCCTTGGTGGACGCCACGCCGATTTCCGGCCCCGCGCGGGTGAGAAAACGCAGCCGTGCCTGGCGTATCAACGCGCTCTCCGGCACGTTGCAGATTGCGAGCGTCTTGTCTTGGCCTAAGGACTTGGCGTACTGCAGCGCCGCGATCGTGTCCGCAGTCTCTCCCGACTGCGAGATGGCAATCACCAATGTGTTTGGGTTGGGGACGGTCTCTCGGTACCGATACTCGCTCGCGATCTCCACCACGCAGGGCAGGCCGGCGATGCTTTCGATCCAGTAACGGGTCACCAGCCCCGCGTGGTAGCTCGTCCCGCAGGCCAGCACCAGTGCGCTGTCCACGCCGCGCAAGACCTGTTCGGCCTCGGCGCCGAACAGCTGAGGCACTATCGAACTGGCGCTCACCACCATCTCCAGCGTCGCTGCGACCGCGCCGGGCTGCTCGAAGATCTCCTTCTGCATGTAGTGGCGGTAGGGCCCAAGCTCGACCGCGTCGGCTGACAGCTTGCTGTCGTGCACCGGGCGCTGCGCAGTGGCACCGTCTACGTCGAGGATGCGGTAGCCGCCGGTGGTGAGCTCGACAACATCGCCTTCTTCGAGGTACACGATGCGACGCGTGACCTGGAGCAGGGCCGACGCATCGGACGCAGCAAAGTTCTCGCCCTGCCCCAGCCCCAGTAGCAGCGGCGCGCCATGGCGCGCCACGATCAGCTTGCTGCGATCTTGCTCGCGACACCACGGCGATGGCATAGGCCCCGATCAGTTCATGCGCGGCGCGATGCGTCGCTGCGAGCAGATCGCCGCTCGCCTTGAAATGAATGATGGATCAGATGCGCTACGACCTCGGTGTCGGTGTCGGATGCGAACGTATAGCCCAGAGCGATCAACCGAGCGCGTATGACCTCGTGGTTCTCGATGATGCCGTTGTGCACCACCGCCAGGCCGTCGCTGCTCACGTGCGGATGGGCGTTGCGCTCGGTGGGCGCACCGTGCGTCGCCCAGCGTGTGTGGGCAATGCCGAGCGGTCCCTCCACTTTGGTCCGTTGCGTGAGCTCGGTGAGCGCCGCAACGCGCCCCACGCTGCGCAGGCGGTGCAGGCCGCCGTTGACGACCGCAAGGCCGGCCGAGTCGTAGCCGCGGTACTCGAGCTTGCGCAGCCCCTCGAGCAGGATCGGAACGATATTGCGGTTGGAGACGGCGCCGACTATTCCACACATGGGTCGTAACTCGTGATTGGTGAAGGACTGCGCGTCACCGCTTTCCCTTTTTCACCGGCCGCTTCCAGCCTTTGACGGTCGTCTGCCGGGCACGCGAGACGGTCAGCTCGCCGGCCGGCGCGTCCTTGGCGATCGTGCTGCCCGCGCCTATGGTCGCGCCTTTGCCGACGGTGACCGGCGCCACGAGCTGGGAGTCCGAGCCGATAAACGCGTCGTCCTCGATCACGGTCTGGTGTTTGTTGGCCCCGTCATAGTTGCAGGTGATCGTCCCTGCGCCGATGTTCACGTTGCGTCCGATAGTGGCATCGCCCAGGTAAGCCAGGTGGTTGGCTTTGGAGCTCTCTCCCAGCTGCGCGTTCTTGGTCTCGACGAAGTTGCCCACGTGGGCGTGGGCAGCAAGCACTGTGCCCGGGCGCAGGCGCGCATAGGGACCAACGCGGGCGTCGGGGCCGATGTGCGCGCCGTCGATGTGGCAGAAGGGCAGTATCCGGGCACCCGCCTCCACCACCGTGTCCTTGATCACGCAATTTGCGCCGACGTTCACGCCGGCCGCCAGCGCGACTTTCCCCTCGAAGACGCAGTTCACGTCGACGCTCACGTCCTGCCCGCACGTAAGCTCCCCGCGCACGTCGATGCGCGCGGGATCGGCCAAAGTGACTCCCGCGGCCATCAGCTTGGCCGCCTGCGTGCGCTGGTAGACGCGCTCCAGCTCCGCCAGTTGCTGCTTGCTGTTCACCCCGAGGATCTCCCATGTGTCTTCCGGCTGCACCGTGTGGATCAGCGCGCCGTCGGCTACCGCCAGCTCAATGATATCGGTCAGGTAGTACTCGCCCTGAGCGTTGTCGTCGCGCAGATCTCTCAGCCAACCCCTGAGCTTCACGGTTGGCGCCGCCAGGATGCCCGTGTTGATCTCGCGGATCGCCTTCTCTGCCGGGTTCGCGTCGCGTTCCTCGACGATGCGCACGACCCGACCCGCGTTGTCTCGCACGATGCGGCCATAACCCGTTGGGTCGTCCAGTTCCGCGGTGATGAGACTCAGTCCGCTGCGCTCGCGCAGCGCGTGCGCCAAGGTTTCTGGGCGCGTCAGCGGCACGTCGCCGTAGAGGACCAGCGTGTGGTCTCCCGTGACACTGGGGAGCGCTTGCTGAACGGCGTGACCTGTCCCGAGTTGAGGCTCCTGGCGTACAAACCGGAGGTGGTCATCGGCGAACGCCGACGGCACCTGCTCTCCGCCGTGGCCATAGACGACCACGATTTTGTCTGCGCTCAGCCGGCGCGCCGCATCGACGACGTGCTGCAACAGCGGGCGCCCGCCGAGCGGGTGCAGCACCTTGGGTGTCGGAGAATACATGCGCGTCCCCTTGCCAGCGGCGAGGATGACGACGTCGAGGGTCATGGCTCGGATCGGAGGACTGGAATCCGCGGCCGGGCCGCGATTCCCGCAGGGATTATCGCATAGCTGCGGCGGCTTCCCCAGGCGGCGCGCCCTCAGCGGGCACCTGGCCTGGAATGCCAGCCGCCGCCTTGCTTCAACCCCCTGCTAACGCGTGCAGCAGCTCCCGGAGGTTCCACGGCCCCAAGCCCACTCGACCACTGCTTCCTGGAAACCCAGCGCGTTCACCGCCTGAGGGTGATTGATGATGCTCACCACCACGACGGTGCGTCCGCGGGTGTCGACGACGTAGCCCGCGATAGCGCGCACGCCCTCTAGGTAGCCTGTCTTGAGGTGCGCATGTCCGATCGCGGGCGATCCGGCAAGCCGCCGTCGCAGGGTGCCATCCACGCCGGGGATGGGCAAGGAGCCGGCGTACTCGGGCATCAGAGGACTGCGCGCGGCGTACAGCAGCAGCTCGGCGAGGTGACGCGGGCTGATGCGTTCGTTGCGCGACAGGCCGGAACCGTTCTCGATCTGAAGCTCGGGGAAATCGAGGCGGCTGCGCGCGAGCCACTCGCGCATCGCGCGCGCCGCCTTGTCGGTGCTCACCGGCGGGTTGTCGGCGGCGAGCGAGAGCGTCAGGAACAACTGGCGTGCCATCACGTTGTTGCTGAACTTGTTGATGTCGCGGATCACTTCGGCGAGCGGGGCGGATTCCCAGGTGGCCAGAAGCCGAGCCGACTCGGGAACCAGCCCGTCGTGCACACGACCCGACAGGCTCCCGCCTAGCTCGCGCCACAGTTGCTGGAACAAGGCGAACGCATATTCGTTGGGGCTGAGCAGGCTGTAGTTCTTCTCCTTCGGGCCGCAGCCGCGCGGGAACACGCCGGTAAAGCTCAGTCGCGTCGGCTCGGGGTTGGCTTGCAACCGCTCGAACCAGAACTCGCAGCTGCCGCCACTCAGCGTCAGCTGATTGACGATGCTGATCTGCGGTAGATCGGGCAAGGGCAGAATGGTGACTGTGCCGCTATCCTCCTGCGGCAGAAATTCCAGACGCACTGACTTGTAGTTCAGCAGCAGCGCATCCGGCCCCACGTTGTAGGGTCTTCGCGGGATCGTTGTCGAAGTGGGCCGGGTCGATTCGGCTCGACCGCGAAGAAGCTGCGGTCCAGCACCAGGTCGCCGTGGATCTCGCGCAAGCCACGCGCGCGGATCTCGCGCAGAAACAGCCAGAGGTCCTCGATCGTGAGCTTGGGGTCGCCGTAGCCCTTGAGCACCAGGTTGCCCTGCAGCACGTCACCGGTGAGGGTGCCGTCGAGCCAGGCTTCGGTGCGCCAGGTGTAGTTCGGGCCCGAGCAGTTCCAGCCCGGCCAGAGTGGTGAGTAGCTTCATCGTCGAAGCCGGATTCATCGGACGGTCGACATGATGCTCGAGCAGTGGCTGCGCTGCCCCGACCTCGTGAATGTACACACCGACGGCGCTGGGCGGGATCCCAGCCGATGCGAGCGCTTCGCGCAGTGGCGCGGGCAGCGGCGCCGGCTGCGCGAGACCGGGCACGCCGAGCATCAGCAGGCCGAGGAGCGAGACGCCAGAGACCTGTGATTGGTCTAGCGGAGCGCAGGAAGGTGAGCTTCATCGAGCGATGCGAACGACGTCGTGCCCGTGGCGGGGATCGCATTGTAACCGCAAGTAGCAGCGCTCCGGCATAGGTGCTGATCACGCCCAGCAAAAGTTCCGGTCGTCTGTCGGCGCGCGGCCTGGACGCACGGCGTCTGGCGCGACATGCAAGCATTGTGCAAGACTAGGCGGTGGCACCGAAAATGCTAACAGTTGCATCAGAGGAGCCGACTCGGTATTTTTTGACGGTGTGAGGAGGTTTGGTCGCATGGAGCTGATGGAACGCATCGAACAACAAATGGCTGCGACGCAGCTTCCGCTGTTCGCGATCACGCTGGCGGCGGTTCCCTGTCCCGACACGCCCGTGATTCTCACTCTGCATTGGCACGCCTTCGTTCGCGAGCGGCTGGTTGACAGCGAGGATGCCGAACCGGTTGCTTACAGAGCCTGTTCCCAGCTCTGCGCTTGCAGCTCAACGAGCGCTGGGGAGATGTTCTCACCGTCGATCGTGCCGCTCTCGAAGCCGCCTGGGAGCTGGGCGCCTGGGACGTGGCGCGCGCCGAGCGCCCGTCGGTGACGCGCCCCGGCGCCGAGTCGCGCGAAGCGCTCGAGTGTCTGCAGGCGTTTGGTGCGTTCCCCTTCGGAGTGGACGGCAACCAGGTCGTGGTGGCCGATGCGCCCGACGCGGACGATCTGCTTGAACGTCGCGGCGCGCCGCGGTTATCTCATGTGGCTGTTCCGCCCGGTGCGCGGCGGCATCTGGAAGGACGTCGCCGACGATGCCACCTTGCTTCCCGACGGTACGCGCGAGCCGCCTTGTCCGGTGGCGCCCGGTGCCTCCTGCCGGGAGCGGCGCGCGCAAGACGGTCTATCGGTTCGGCGTCTCTGCGAGCGTGCGGCACTGACCGCGGAAACGAGCCGGTCCCTGATTCTCCTAGCTGGCGAGCGCGGGCGGTCGCGCTCGCGCTCTGAGGCCCGCAGCTCCATCCCTTCCTCCGGCGCTCGGCCCCCGAGCGCTCGGACCGTCGCAGTCGGCTCCCCGTCTGTTTTTTCTGCGCTCCAGCCTAAGTACGCCTTGAATTGTCATACCCTCGCCTGTATTATTGGCACTCGTTAGCCTAGAGTGCTAATAGTCGCTGTAGTTTCCATTTTTATCAATTACTTAAGTCAAGGAGACAGATCGATGAAAATCCGGCCTTTGCATGACCGAGTCGTCGTGAAGCGCCTGGAAGAAGAGCGGAAGACCGCTTCGGGTATCGTGATTCCGGACACCGCCGCCGAGAAGCCCGATACCGGCGAAATCATCGCCGTGGGCAATGGCAAGATCCTCGAGGACGGCAAGGTCCGCCCGCTCGACGTGAAGAAGGGCGACAAGGTGCTCTTCGGCAAGTACTCCGGCCAGACCGTCAAGGTCGAGGGCGTCGAGTACCTCGTGATGCGCGAAGAAGACCTCATGGGCGTCATCGAGTAAGCTACCGCATCCCTCTCATCCCTCTCGAAGAATTCGCAGGAGTTCCGCTCATGGCAGCTAAAGAAGTCAAGTTTCACGATTCCGCCCGCAACCGCATCGTCGCGGGCGTGAACATTCTCGCCGACGCGGTCAAAGTGACCCTCGGCCCCAAGGGCCGCAACGTGGTGCTGGAGCGCTCGTTCGGCGCCCCCACGATCACCAAGGACGGCGTGTCGGTCGCCAAGGAAATCGAGCTGAAGGACAAGTTCGAGAACATGGGCGCGCAGATGGTCAAGGAAGTGGCGTCCAAGACCTCGGACGTCGCCGGCGACGGCACCACCACCGCCACCGTGCTGGCGCAGTCCATCGTGCAGGAAGGCATGAAGTACGTTGCCGCCGGCATGAACCCGATGGACCTCAAGCGCGGCATCGACAAGGCGGTGGATACCGTAGTGGCCGAGCTCAAGAAGATGTCCAAGCCCACCACCACCAGCAAGGAAATCGCGCAGGTTGGCGCCATCTCCGCCAACGCCGACGAGTCCATCGGCAAGATCATCGCCGACGCCATGGAGAAGGTCGGCAAGGAAGGCGTGATCACCGTCGAAGACGGCAAGAGCCTGCAGAACGAGCTGGAGGTCGTCGACGGCATGCAGTTCGACCGCGGCTACCTGTCGCCCTACTTCATCAACAACCCCGAAAAGCAGATCGCCGTTCTCGACAACCCCTACATCCTGCTGCACGACAAGAAGATCTCCAGCATCCGCGATCTGCTGCCGGTGCTCGAACAAGTGGCCAAGGCCGGCCGTCCGCTGCTGATCATCGCCGAAGAGGTTGAAGGCGAAGCGCTGGCCACTCTGGTGGTGAACAACATCCGCGGCATCCTCAAGACCTGCGCGGTGAAGGCGCCGGGCTTCGGCGACCGCCGCAAGGCCATGTTGGAAGACATCGCCGTCCTGACCGGCGGCACGGTGATCTCCGACGAGCTCGGCCTGCAGCTGGAGAAGGCCAGCCTCAATGACCTGGGCCAGGCCAAGCGCGTCGAGGTCGGCAAGGAAGAGACGACCATCATCGACGGCGCCGGCGACGCCAAGCAGATCGAAGGGCGCGTGAAGAGCATCCGCAAGCAGATCGACGAATCCACCAGCGACTACGACCGCGAGAAGCTGCAGGAGCGCGTGGCCAAGCTGGCCGGCGGTGTGGCGCTGATCAAAGTCGGCGCTGCCACCGAGATGGAAATGAAGGAGAAGAAGGCGCGCGTGGAAGACGCGCTGCATGCGACCCGCGCCGCGGTCGAGGAAGGCATCGTGGCGGGCGGCGGCGTGGCGCTGATCCGCGCGCGTCAGTCCATCCAGGCGCTCAAGGGCGCCAACCACGACCAGGATGCCGGCATCAAGATCGTGATGCGGGCCCTGGAAGAGCCGCTGCGTCTGATCGTGGCCAACGCCGGTGCCGAGCCCTCCGTGGTCCTGAACAAGGTCCTCGAGGGCAAGGGCAACTTCGGCTACAACGCCGCTACCGACCAGTACGGTGATCTGGTCGAGATGGGCGTGCTGGACCCGACCAAGGTGGCGCGCTGCGCGCTGCAGAATGCCGCTTCGGTCGCCGGCCTCATCCTCACCACCGACGCGATGGTCGCCGAGCTGCCCAAGGACGAAGGCCACCGGCATGGCGGCGGTGGCGGCGGCATGGGCGGCATGGGCGATATGGACATGTGACGCGCGCAGTCGAGCGCGTCATCCTGACGAAAGCCAGGATCCAGACTGTACAGGAACCGAGGGCCCCGTCGAAAGACGGGGCCCTTTTCTTTGGTGCGTCCGGCAGGGCGCGTTCGCTCGGGAAAGGGCATCCTTTCGCGGCGCAACAAGCTGCACCGGTTGAAACGCGATCGGCCCGAGGCGCCCGGCCACGTTGACAAGCGCGCCAAGCGAAGCTTATGTTGCCCGGGAGTCGCGGGCCAAGCTGCCGCGCGATCACACAGCTAGAACGCCAACATGGGAGGACCTCGATGAGTGAGGCAACAGCTAGCGGTTCGCGCTGCGTCCGCACATCCCGATTTCCAGCCCGAAGAGAAGCGAGTCATCTTCGCTTCTTCTCTCGGCACCGTCTTCGAGTGGTACGACTTCTACCTGTACGCCACTCTCGCGCCGTTCTTCGCGGCCCTGTTCTTTCCCAAAGGCAACGACACCGCCGCGCTGCTGTCGAGCTTTGCGACCTACGCCGCCGGCTTTCTTGGTGCGGCCGTTCGGCGCGCTCGTGTTCGGACGAGTCGGCGACATCGTCGGCAGGAAATACACCTTCCTGGTGACGATCACCGTCATGGGCGGTGCGACTTTCCTGGTCGGCCTGTTGCCGACCTTCCAGACGATCGGATGGCTGGCGCCTATTCTGCTCGTCACGCCTCAGATTGCTGCAGGGGCTGGCACTCGGCGGGGAATACGGCGGGGCGGCGACTTACGTGGCCGAGCACGCGGCCGAGACCCGGCGCGGCTATGACACGAGCTGGATCCAGACCACCGCGACGCTCGGCTTCTTCCTGGCGCTGATCGTGATCATGCTGTGCCGGCTCAACATCTCCAAGGACGATTTCGCGCAGTGGGGCTGGCGCATCCCGTTCCTGGGTATCGCTGTTCCTGCTGATCTTCTCCATCTACATCCGGCTCAAGCTCGAAGAGTCGCCGGTGTTCAAGAAGATCAAGAGCGAGGGCACGACCTCCAAGGCTCCGCTCACCGACAGCCTTCGCCAACTGGAAGAACGGCAAGATCGTGCTGCTCGCGCTGCTCGGCGCCACCGCGGGCCAGGGCGTGGTCTGGTATACGGGTCAGTTCTACGCGCTGTTCTTTCTTCAGATCACGCTCAAGCTCGACTATCAGATCGCCTACACGCTGATCGCCATCTCGCTGGTCATCGGCACGCCGTTCTTCATCTTCTTCGGCTGGCTGTCGGACAAGATCGGGCGCAAGAACATCATCATGGCCGGGTGCCTGCTGGCCGTTCTCACCTATTTCCCGCTGTTCAAGGGACTGACCCACTACGTAAACCCGGACCTCGAGGCTGCAGCAGCGAAGACGCCGATCTCGGTGGCGGCCAATGACTGCCATTTCCACATCTTCGTCGGACCCTGGTCGAAGTTCACCGAGTGCGACAAGGCCAAGGACTTCCTCACCAAGCAGGGAATCTCCTTCACGTCGCTGCCCGGGGTCGAGGGCGAAACGGTCGTCACCAAGATCGGCGACGTCGAGCTGAAGGGCTGGGACGAGGCCGCTTACAAAGAGGCGCTAAAGGCGGCGGGGTTCCCGGCCAAGGCGGACATCATCCAAGGTCAACTGGTTCATGACCGAGCTGATCCTGGTCATTCTCGTCATCTACGTGACGATGGTATACGGCCCGATCGCCGCATTCCTGGTGGAGCTGTTCCCGGCGCGGATACGCTACACCTCCATGTCACTGCCATATCACATCGGCAATGGCTGGTTCGGCGGCATGCTGCCGCTGCTGGCCACCGCGATGGTGGCGGCATTCGGGCAACATCTACTACGGCCTCTGGTATCCCATCGTGGTGGCCGCGATGACCTTCATCGTCGGCGTCACGTTCCTCAAAGAGACCAAGGATCACAAGGTGCGCGTGGACCTGTGAGGGGCCAGCCCTGGCAAACAGAGCCCGCTTCGGCGGGCTTTGTTGTTTTGGGCGACAGCAGAAACCATAGGGGAGAAAATGATCCCCTCTCCCTTCGGGAGAGGGCGGAGGGTGAGGGTCGCGAGACATCGGG
>CAVPKE010000012.1:0-409182 GCA_963705615.1 uncultured beta proteobacterium
GCCAAGACCATGAAAGCCGCGGTCGTGCACGAGTTCAAGCAACCGCTGCGAATCGAGGAAGTGCCGGTGCCCACACCGGGCGCCGGGCAGATTGTCGTCAAGATCGCGGCAACCGGCGTGTGTCACACGGACCTGCACGCCGCCGAGGGCGACTGGCCGGTCAAGCCCAAACCGCCCTTCATCCCGGGCCACGAGGGCGTTGGTCACGTCGTGGGGGTGGGTGCCGGTGTCTCGCAAGTGAAGGAAGGCGACCGCGTCGGCGTCCCGTGGCTGTACACCGCGTGCGGCCACTGCAAGCATTGCCTCGCAGCGTGGGAAACCTTGTGCGAGAAGCAGCAGAACACCGGTTATTCGGTGAATGGCAGCTTCGCGGAATACGTGCTGGCCGATCCGGAATATGTGGGGCGTCTGCCCGACAACGTCGATTTCGTCGACGTCGCGCCGATCTTGTGTGCCGGCGTGACGGTGTACAAGGGCCTCAAGGTCACGGACACCAAACCCGGCGACTGGGTGGTGATCTCCGGCATCGGCGGCCTCGGGCATCTGGCGGTCCAGTATGCCAAAGCGATGGGCCTGAACGTCATCGGCGTGGATGTGGACGACTCCAAGCTCGATCTCGCCAAGAGATTGGGCGCTTCGCTCGCCGTCAATGCACGCAAGGCCGATCCCGTTGCGTTCATCAAGAAGGAAGTCGGCGGAGCGCAGGGCGTGCTGGTGACCGCGGTTTCGCCGAAGGCCTTCGAGCAGGCGATGGGCATGGTCGCTCGCGGCGGAACGGTTTCGCTCAACGGACTGCCGCCGGGCACCTTCCCGCTCTCCATCTTCGATACGGTGCTCAACGGCATCACGGTGCGCGGCTCGATCGTCGGCACCCGCCTCGATCTACAGGAGGCGCTGAGCTTCGCTGGCGAGGGCAAGGTCAAGGCCACCATTGCGACCGACAAGCTGGAGAACATCAACAAGATCTTCGCTCGCATGCACGCCGGCGACATTCAGGGCCGCATCGTGATCGATTTCGAGAGCTAGCTAGTTGCGTCCGGGAAGCATCTCGCCTACGGATTGGAGCGCAAGGGATTGAAACTCGCGTCAGGTATCGTCACCAGTGGCAGCGCGGAAGAGCGGAAGTCGAAGGCAGACGCATTGGTCTGGCTGGGAGGCAACTTCGGGAGCTGCGCTTCTTCAACTTGGGGGTATAGCTCAGCTTGCCGATGCAGCTTATAACCCAACCCGGGAGCCCTTACCCGCTCGGCGCCACCATTCGCCCGGCCGGCGTCAACTTCAGCGTGTTCTCGAAGAGCAGCGCGCGCGTCGAGCTGTTGCTCTTCGACGGTGCCGAGGATGCGCGGCCCAGTGCGGTGATTCCGCTCGACCCGCCGGGCAATCGGACCTACCACTACTGGCATGTCTTCGTGCCCGATGTTCAAGCGGGGCAGATCTACGGCTATCGGGCTTGCGGGCCGTTCGAGCCGAGGCGCGGATTGCGCTTCGACCCCGCCAAGGTGCTGCTGGACCCATACGGCAAGGCGGTCGCCGTGCCGGAGGCCTACAGCCGCATCGACGCTTCTCTGCCGGGTGACAACTGCGCGACCGCGATGAAGAGCGTGGTCGCCGATCCCGGCCGCTATGACTGGGAGGGCGACGTCTCCGCTGAACCGGCCGTTTTCTCAGACCGTGATCTACGAGATGCACGTCGCTGGGTTCACCCGCCACCCGAGCTCCGGGCTGCCCGCCGATTTGCGCGGGACTTATCGAGGGTTGATCGAGAAGATCGGCTACCTCCAGGAGCTCGGCGTGACGGCAGTGGAGCTGTTGCCGGTGTTCCAGTTCGACGAGCAGGATGCGCCGCGCGGCCACGTCAACTACTGGGGGTACTCGCCGGTGTCGTTCTTCGCCCCGCATGTCGCCTACAGCTCCCGCAAGGATCGTCTGGGCCCGCTGGACGAGTTCCGCGACATGGTGAAGGCGTTGCACCGCGCCGGCATCGAGGTCATCCTCGATGTCGTGTTCAACCATACCGCGGAAGGCAACCATGCGGGCCCGACGCTGTGCTTCCGGGGGCTGGAGAATGCAGCGTACTACATACTACCGGACGACCGATCGCGCTATGCGGACTATTCCGGCACCGGGAACACGCTGAACGCGAACCAGCCGATCGTCCGGCGCCTGATCATCGACAGCCTGCGCTATTGGGTCGAGTCGATGCACGTGGACGGCTTTCGCTTCGACCTGGCCTCGATCCTGTCGCGCGACGAGCGCGGCCGCCCGCTCGAGAATCCTCCCATCCTGTGGGACATCGAATCGGACCCGGTTCTGGCCGGGACCAAGCTCATCGCCGAAGCCTGGGATGCGGCGGGCCTGTATCAGGTGGGTACATTCGTCGGAGACAGCTGGAAGGAATGGAACGGACAATTCCGGGACGACGTGCGCAGTTTCATGAAGGCCGACCGCGGGAGCATCAGCCGCCTGGGCCGCCGGCTCCTCGGCAGCCCGGACATCTACGGCTGCGCGGAGCGCGAGCCCGAGAAGAGCATCAACTTCGTGACCTGCCATGACGGGTTCACGCTCAACGATCTGGTGTCCTACAACACCAAGCACAATGAGGCGAACGGAGAGGGCAACCGGGACGGGAGCGACTTCAACCTGAGCTGGAATTGCGGAGTGGAAGGTCCGACCGACGATGCGGCGATCGAACGGCTGCGTAATCGGCAAGTGAAGAACTTCCTCGCCCTCACGCTTCTGTCCACGGGAGCGCCGACCCTGCTGATGGGCGATGAGGTGCGCCGCACACAACAGGGAAACAACAATGCGTATTGCCAGGACAACGACATCAGCTGGTTCGATTGGAGCGGACTCGACACCCATGCGGACATTTGCCGCTTCACGCGGCTTGTGCTCCTCATGCGTTCGCAGGCCCATCGGGCGCGAGGCGCCATCATCTCCAAGCTCAACGAGATTCTCCAACGGGCGAGGATCGAGTGGCACGGGGTAAAGCTTCGGTGTCCGGACTGGAGCGACGACTCGCATAGCCTTGCACTCACGGCCAGCACGTTGGATGGCCAGCTCCTCGTCCATTTCATGGCGAATGCCTTTTGGCAGCCGCTCGCATTCGAGCTCCCGCCCGCCAGAGGGTTGCACCAGGGGTGGCATCGCGCATTCGATACTTTCCTGGAACCGCCACACGATATATCCGATACGCCTGAAGCCGCGCCACCGATTGTGGATGAGACCTATCCGGTTCAGCCCCGGTCGCTCGTGCTCTTGTTTGCGGTCAGGGCGAGCGGGACAGGCCAAGGCGAGCTCTTGCCCGGATGACAGAAACTATCGAACTACTTCGAGGAGGCCTTCCATGAACGATCGTTTTGACGAGCTGCGACAACAGTACGGGTGCGGACCGGTAAATTTCTCCGGCGCGGATGAAGCCCTCTACAACCGGCACCTGCTGTTCGACGATGTGATCGATCCGTTCAAGGCGACGCCGCGCGAGCAGTTCGAAGCGATGGCCCGGTCTCTGCGCGACGTCATCTCGCAGCGCTGGCTGCTGACCGAGAGGACCTACGAGCAGAAGAACCCGAAGCGCGTCTATTACCTGTCCATGGAGTTCCTGCTCGGGCGCTCGCTGGTCAACAATGCGATCAACGCGCAACTGGCGGAGATCGTGTTCGAGCTCGTAAGAGGAAAGCCCAACGTCGACCCGGCGTTGATCGAGACGGAGCCGGATGCGGGCCTGGGAAACGGCGGCCTCGGGCGTCTGGCCGCCTGCTTCCTCGACTCGATGGCCACCCTCGCGCTGCCTGGCATGGGTTACGGCCTGCGCTACGAGTACGGCATCTTCAAGCAGACCATCCAGGACGGCTGGCAAGTCGAGCAGCCCGACAACTGGTTGCGCCGGCCCGATCCCTGGGAGGTGGCACGGCTGGGGGAAGCGGTCGAAGTGAAGCTGAACTGCTCCTTCGAGCTGCAGGCAGGTGCGCTGCAACCGATCGTCGGACGGCCGTCGGTGCTGCTCGGCATCCCGTTCGACCGGCCGGTGATCGGCTATGGGGGCAAGACGATCAACACGCTGCGTCTCTGGGCGGCGGCCACCCCGGACTATTTCGACTTCCAACGGTTCAGCCGGGGCGACTTCGTGGGCGCGCTGGCCGAGACGCTGGCCTCCGAGTCCTTGACGCGGGTCCTCTATCCCGACGACTCGACCAGCATGGGACAGGGACTGCGCTTCCTGCAGGAATATTTCCTCGTCGCCTGCTCGCTGGCCGATCTGGTGCGGCGGTTCCGCCGCAGCCATGCGGATTGGAGCGCGCTCCCCGAGAAGGCCGCAATCCAGCTCAACGACACCCATCCTGCGATGGCCGTTCCCGAGCTGATGCGCATCCTGCTCGACGAGGCGCAGCTTGGATGGGATCAGGCCTGGGACCTCACGCAACGGACGCTTGCGTACACCAACCACACGCTGCTGCCGGAGGCCCTGGAGAGGTGGCCGCTCGAGTGGTTCGAGGTGCTGCTGCCGCGCCTTCGGCAGATCATCGAGGAGATCAATCGGCGCCTGCTCGATGAGGTGCGCGCCCGCTTCCCGGGCGACGACGGCCGAGTTGCGCGCGTGAGCGTGATCGAAGAGGGTGCGGCGCAGCAGGTGCGCATGGCGAACCTCGCGATCGTCGGCTCGCACAGCACCAATGGGGTGGCCGCCATCCACTCGCAGCTGCTGCGCGAGCGGACCGTCAGGGATCTGGCGGAGCTGTTCCCGGAGCGCTTCAACAACAAGACCAACGGCGTCACGCCACGCCGCTGGCTGCTGACCTGCAACCCCGAGCTCGCACGACTGATCAGCGGGTCGATCGGCGATGGCTGGATCACGGATCTGTCCCAGTTGGCGCGATTGAAGCCGCTCGCGCGCGACAAGGCGTTTCAGGAGGGCTTTCGCAGAGCGAAGCGCGCAGCCAAAGCGCGCTTCGTGGATTGGCTCAAGAGCACGACCGGTCAGGTGGTCGATCCGGACACCATCTTCGACAGCCACATCAAGCGCATCCACGAGTACAAGCGGCAACTGCTCAACGCCTTGCACATCGTGGTGCTCTACAACCGCCTGCGCGACGATCCCAATCTCGAGCTCGCGCCGCGCACGTTCTTCTTCGCCGGCAAGGCGGCACCCGCGTATGCGCTCGCCAAAGTGATCATCAAGTTCATCAACAATCTGGCGAGCACCATCAACGCGGACCCGGCGGTCAACCGCCGACTGAAAGTCGTTTTCGTGCCGGACTATTGCGTCTCGGTGGCCGAGCGCCTCATTCCGGCGAGCGACGTGTCGGAGCAGATCTCCACCGCCGGCTATGAGGCCAGCGGGACGAGCAACATGAAGTTCATGATGAACGGTGCGCTCACCATCGGCACGCTCGATGGGGCGACGGTCGAAATGGCCGAGGAGGCCGGAAAAGAGAACCTGTTTCTTTTCGGTCTTACCGCCGAGCAGGTCGTCAACAGCCGCGGCTGGTACAACCCGCATTGGCACTATGAGCACGAACCGGAAACGCGCGCGGCGCTGGACCTGATTTTTTCAGAGTACTTCAACCGCCACGAGCCCGGGATCTTCAATCCGATTCGCGAAGCGCTACTGACGCACGGCGACCATTACATGCATCTGGCCGACCTCAAGTCGTACAGCGAGGCGCATGAACGAGTCGGCCGCCTCTATGCTGACCCGCAAGGCTGGGCGAACAAAGCGATCCTGAATGTCGCGGCTTCAGGAAAGTTTTCCAGCGATCGGACCATCGCGGACTATGCACGGGAGATCTGGCAGACGCGGCCGTGTCCCATCTCCTGATCGGCGGCGCCGGGACTGCCGTACTGGTTGAACAGCCTTCGGTCGCCCTGACATCGTGGGATCTGAGACGCCAGACGGCCCGTGAGCAGCCCCCCTAAAAGGGTACAAGCATGGATATGACGGCATTGACCGCACTGTCCGGCGTGCTGGGAACGCTCGTAGGTGTCTCGGCCACGGTTGCAATTGCGTGGATCACCCAGAAGACGCTCCACCGGCGCGATCTGATTCGAGACGAGATGCGCATGCGTGAGACGCTTTACGGCGAGTTCATCGCCGAATGCGCGAGACTTCTCGTAGATGCGTTCCAGCATTCGCTGGAGACACCCGAGACGCTCGTACCGGTATACGCGATGGTCAACCGCATCCGCCTTCGCGCGTCGCAAGACGTGCTTGCCGAGGCCGAACGCCTCGTTGGGCACATCACCGAACAGTACTTCTCGAACAACCTGTCGATGCAGGAGCTGCGTCAGCTCGCGCGTTCGGGAGACGCGGATGCGCTCAAGGCGTTCGGAGAGGCTTGCAGGGTGGAGCTCAAGTCGATTCGTGCACGGGTCTAGCCGCGCCACGGTGCTGCGCGGCGTGCCGCCGATGCTCACTGTATTGCGACCGAATGCCGACCTTTCCCTGACGACTTGCCGGTCACCGGCTCGTATGCTGAACTCCAGCACAGTTCGGACGAGCGCGAACATTTCGACAGCTCATGCCGCCAAATCCAGAACACGACACCACGGGAAACGCAGCCGATCTTCAGGTCGCGAACCTGCCGGACGGTGCCCATTCCGTCGCACTGACGGGCGACTGGAGCACGCTCGGTCTTGCACAACGCGTGATGAGGTTCAACCGCAAGCTCGCACAGTTCGCCCACCATCAACCGGTTTCATGGGATCTGTGCGGGCTCGAGAAGCTCGATCGCATCGGAGCGCTGTTGCTGTGGCGAGCGTGGGGTCGATCGTTCCCGGAGCGGCTCGTCATCCCGGCGACACTGAAGGAATACTTTACCCGCTTGCCGAGCGGAGACGTAAATGCCACGGAGCCATCACCGGGAACCACGCCGCCGTCTGGCGCAGCCCGTGGTGCGGCTCGGGCAAGGAGCACTCGGATGGCTCGAGCAGCTGCGCGAGATGGTGCAACTGATCGGCCGCCTGCTGCTCGACGCCATGGATCTGGCTCGACACCCGCGACGCTGGCCAGCGCGCGAGATCTCGGCCGCGGTCTATCGCGCCGGCGCCCAGGCCATGGGCATCTTGGCGCTGGTGGGCTTTCTCATCGGGGTCGTGCTGAGTTACCTGTCCGGCGACCAGCTGCGCAGGTTCGGTGCCGAGATGTACGTAGTGGACTCTGCTCGGCATCGCGTGTGTGCGCGAGCTGGGACCACTGCTGGCTGCGATCCTGGTGGCCGGACGCTCCGGCTCGTCCATGACCGCACAGCTCGGGGTCATGCGCCTGAACGAAGAGCTCGACGCGTTGACCACGATCGGTGTTCCCTATACCCAGAGGCTGATCTTCACCAAGGTGGTTGCTCTCGCGATATCTCAGCCGCTGGTTGGACTATGGACCAGCGCCATCGCGCTCATCGGCGGCATGGTCGCAGCGCACGTGTCTCTGGGGGTGGGCTACTACTACTTCCTGGACGCAGTGCCCAGAGTGGTGCCCATTGCGAACTACTGGATCGGCCTGGGCAAAGGGGTGGTATTCGGGGTGATCATCGCCTCGGTCGCGTGTCACTTCGGGCTGCGCGTGAAGCCCAACACCGAGAGCCTAGGCGCAGGAACCACCAGCTCGGTTGTGGTCGCGATCAGCAGCGTGCTGGTCGCCGATGCCATTTTCGCGGTGCTGTTCTCGCACGTAGGCATGTGACCGTGGATTCCGCGCCGCCGACTGTCATCAAGCTGACCGGGATAACCACTCGGTTCGGGCAGCACGTCGTGCACCGCGATCTGGAGCTGTCGGTCGTGCAGGGGGAGATCTTGTGCATCGTGGGCGGCTCCGGTTCGGGCAAGACCACGCTTCTGCGCCAGATGCTGGGGCTCGACCGGCCGACCGAGGGCCGGATAGAGGTTCTCGGCAAAGCGCTTTCGGAGCTCGGGGCGGAGCAGCTGAACGCGCTGCGGCGTCACTCGGGGGTCTTGTTCCAACGGGGCGCTTTGTTTTCCGCGCTGACCGTTGCCGAAAACGTCGCTTTGCCGTTGCGAGAGCTGCGCACCTTCGATGAAGACCTGATCCGCGAGACGGCGCTGCTGCGGCTGGAGATGGTGGGCCTGAGCCGGGCCGACGGCAGCAAAATGCCGGCCGAGCTTTCCGGCGGAATGATCAAACGAGCGGCGTTGGCGCGCGCGCTCGCGCTCGAGCCCCGGATTGTCTTTCTGGACGAGCCTACGGCAGGGCTGGACCCGGAGAGCAGCGAGACCTTTGTCGAGCTGATCCGGGAGCTGCATCGCGAGCTGCAGCTCACCGTAGTCATGGTCACTCACGATCTCGACACGCTCGTTGCCCTCGCCGACCGCATCGCCGTCCTGGCCGATCAGCGGGTGATCGTGGCGGCTCCGATACAGGAAGTCGTCAAGGTTGCGCACCCGTTTATCCAAACGTACTTCCTGACGGGCCGGGGGCGGCGCGCACTGAGCGCGTTGAGCACGCCGGCAGCTGCAGTGCGCAAATTGCTAAGAGGCCAGATATGGAAAGCCAATCGCATTCCTTCATCGCCGGGTTGTTCGTGATTCTGCTCGGGCTGGGCGGGATCGCCGGAGCCCTCTGGCTCGGACCCGACAAGGGGCCGGCGCGGCTGCCCATCGATCTGCTCACCACCCACAGCGTAGCCGGGTTGAAAGTCGACGCACCCGTGCGCTTCCGCGGTGTCGACGTGGGACGGGTCGATTCGATCAGCTTCGATCCACGCCAGGCCGGCGAGATCCGTGTGCGCATCTCGGTCGATCCCGCGGCCCCGATTTCCCGATCCACGTACGCCAAATTGAGCTATCAGGGCATCACCGGTGTGGCGTTCATTCAGCTGGACGACGAGAAGGACAAAAGCAGCGAGCCGCTGCCGCTGTCCAGAGAGAAGGTCGCGCAGATGGAACTGCAGGCATCCATGCTCGAGCGCGCAGAGACCGACATCCGCGACGTGGTGCTGAAAGCGGCGCGCGTCGCGGACCGAGTGGACGAGCTGCTCAACGAACAGAACCAGAAGCGGGTCATGGCTTTGGTGGACTCCATCGAGAAGACCTCCGAGCGCTACGGCGAGCTCGCGCAGAACCTGGAACCGAGCGCCAAGGCCCTGCCGGGTTTGCTCCAACAGGCGACGCGGACCGTCGAGAAGGCGCAAACGCACGGTGGACAACGTGGCGAAGCTGGCCGAGGACACCGACCGCAAGCTGGTCGTGCTGGATACGGTGGGCGCGGCCGCCAAGCAGATCGGGCGAGCGGCGGACGACCTGCACAAGGACACCCTGCCGCGGGTGAACGCGTTGATCGACCAGGTTTCCATCGACGCACGCGAACTCAAACGAACGCTGCGCCAGGTCAACACGCAACCGCAGAGCTTGATCTTCGGCTTGCAGCCGCCGCCACCCGGACCCGGGGAGCGCGGGTTCGTCGCAACCAAAGGAGCAGGCAAATGAGACTACTTGCGGCTGTGATCGTGCTGTTTGCATGTTCTGGGTGCAGCCTGATGGGATCGAAGGAGCCGCCTAAGGCCGACTTCGATTTCGGGCCGGTCGCCGCGACGCACGTGCCCTACCCGTCGAAGTCTGCGCAAGTGGATATCGTGGTGTACGAGATCACTGCGCCGGCCTGGATGGACCAATCGTCGATGTATTACCGGCTTGGCTTATCAGAACGCTGCCAACCCCATGCCCTACGCGCAAAGCCAATGGGTCATGTCGCCGGCCGCGTTGTTGACGCAGCGACTGCGATCAAGCCTTAGCGCCTCCAGCTTCGGCGAGATCCACAGGGTCAGCTCAGACGATCCCGCGATCTACGCTCTGCGCTCCGAGCTCTTTGAGTTCGAGCAGGTCTTCGATCAGCCCGGCCGCAGCCGCGGCGTGCTCCGGCTGCGAGCCACGCTCGAAGGCAACGGCGTGTGGGCGCAACGCACCTTTGCGATCGAAAAGCCAGCCCCCACAGCGGACGCGGCAGGCGGTGTAACAGCGCTGAGTCAATGCGCCGACGAGCTGGCCGTCTTGATCAATCAATGGGCGCTCGCCAGCCCACCGGGCGTAAGGGACGGAGCCGACTCAGAGACGGCTGGCGGACGCTTCCGGGCTGCAAGCAGCCGGCGAGCGCAGGACTAGAACCTATCTCAAAATCCCGCGCGTACGCGACGGAGCCCATTGGGGTGCAGTTCTAGACGGCGATCGCCGCCGTGTATGCCGTTCTCCTTATGGCTGCAGCTCCGGGAGCGGAAGCCGGCTCACGGCAGCGGCATCCTTGGGCTTAATGCCAAGGGCACGCAACGCCGCCTGCGCTGTCTTCTGGCCGATGGCGAGGTGCCCATCCACGCCACGCCGGATCATCATGATCGCGGCGAGCGCGCCGCCCACGATCAGCGCGAACACGCCATTGACCTGGTCGTTGCCGATCGGGAAGCGACCACTTTGCACGCCGAGCTCGATGTCACGCAGGAGGCTCCTGCGCATGACCTCGATAATATGCGGGTTGAGCAGGCCGAAGTGGAGTAGAAAGTTGGCCCAGTCCGGATCATCGTGCGCCCACTTGCAGTACTGCCGGATTCCAATGGCGATGCGTGCGGCCGGATCATCGACGCCTCGGACTGAAGCGTCGATCTGGGCGTTGAGCTCCGCCACCATGTCCTCGGTGACGCTTTCGAGCAGCTGCTCGATGGTAGTGTAGTAGTTGTAGAACGAGGGACGCGAGATGCCTGCCGCCTCGACCACGTCGTTGATGGATACGGCCATCCCCTTGCGGCCGAAGACGCGGCGCGCCGCCTCCTGCAGCCGCGTACGGGTTCGCTGCACCTGCAACGAGGTATCCGCGGCCGCATAGCGCGGCAAGCCTTCCTCCGTATCCGCCGGGGACGGGGCTGTCTTCCGCTTCCGCTTGACTGTCGCTGTCACTAGCTAGGCGTCCAATCTGGGCATATTATTCCGGGTGTTGACAGAAGTGTCAATAAGGGACATAATGGTCCACAGTATACATGCGGCCACTCGGGTCTGACGAGCGGCGAAGAGGCGCGAGCTTCGTCGACGAATCGCCTTCGAATCCGGATATCCCGATTCCGGGCCAGTAAGCCCGCTTGTCTACCCGCGCCTTTTCTTTCGAAGTTCGGTCAGGAGTACGAAGATGAATATTACCGCTCAACCACATGCGTTCCCGATGCGCTGGTTCACTCGCATGCCCAGCGCAGGACGCGAACGCTCTAGACAAAGCCTCTCTCCCCTGCTCTCCAGCCTGTGCGAACGCGTTATAGCTTCGACGCGCTGCATGCAGCTCGCTACGCTAGCTGCAGTAGCTCTGCTCGCTGCCGAGGCGTGGGGCGTGAGCAACGCACTTGCGACTCGCGGCGCATGCTCAACTCAAGGCGTGCCTTGCGAAGTGGTGTCCACCCTTACGACGCCATACGTCGAGGTGCGCACCCCGCTGCTGCCGCCCGGAGAGCGCCTGGCCTACACCTCGCAGGCAAAGACCCTCGGCAATGCGCCCGCTCGAAACCTACTTTTCATGAATGGTTCTTCCACAATTTACGGAAGCAGGGCGTGCTGTTGAAAAAAGCGGCGGGCACGCAGGCCCGCCGTCAGAAAGCCCCGGTCAAGGGGAGGAGAGGACCGGGGAGGGAGGAGCCAAACTATTCCTTCAAGCCAACCATCGTCAGCACTCAGTCACCTGGGATCAGGAGCCGAGCAGCTTGTCAGTCAGCTCTTGCACCATCATCTCTTCGCGCAGGTCGAGGCTGCGCGGATGGTGCATGCCCCGCTTCTCGCGCTGCTCGTACAGCGCGCAGTGGATCAGCTCGTGCACCAGGATGCGATAGGCGCTGCCGCTTTCGGCCGCGGAGCGCTTCATCCAGATCAGGTTCTGATCCTCGATGGTGCGGGAGTAGGCGCCGGGCCACGCCAGCTCGTCGACGACCTGGATCTGCGGCGCGGTGCAGTTCAGCTGGACCGTCGCCAGGAGGGTCGCGGCTTGCGTGAGGATGAGATCGGTGA
This sequence comes from uncultured beta proteobacterium, assembly GCA_963705615.1. GTDB lineage: Bacteria > Pseudomonadota > Gammaproteobacteria > Burkholderiales > SHXO01 > SHXO01. The sequence goes on from CAVPKE010000012.1 coordinate 11,980, forward strand.
TCATCGCGTGCCTCCCTGCTCGCTGTCGTGCGCGACGGCAGCGCTGAGATAGCTCGCCCAGCCCAGCTCCCAGCGGCGGCCCACGCAGTTCTGCCCGGCACCGTCCTCCGCCGCCTGGCGCACTGCCTTCTCGTAGCCGTCCTGGGTCACCATCGACACCAGCGCCAGGCGGTTGTGCTCGGACAGATGGTCGGAGAGCAAACGTACCGAGAACAGCTCGAACCAGTCCGCATCGTCGCGGGTCGCCCAGCCGCACACATTGGCGGTCTCGGCGAGCCAGAACAGCTGCGTGATCTCCTGGGCGGCGGACTCGAAGCCGTAGCCCGGGACTTCGTTGGCCTGGGTGCTGGCGCACGCGGTGAGCATGGCTGCGGCGGTGACGACGCGCAGGCGCCGGCGATTGATGAGCATATCGAGCCGAAGTCTCATGATGTTTCCTAGTTAGAAGTCGTTCATCGGTAGAGTCAACGCTACGCCGGCAGCGCGCTCGATACCATTGGTCCCTGGCAGGGTGATCGGCTACCAGCGCATCGAATCGAAGACCCCGAGGTCGCGGCAAGGTGTACCTTGGTAGGGGCAGGAGAAGGCAGGCCGTGAAACGGGTTGCAACAAGCCATACGTTGGTAGGCAACGACACGGCCGAGCCGTGGATATGGCGCGGCGAGCCATACATCGGTAGGGGAGAAGAACAGCCCGGTCAATGCGGCTCCAGCGTATGCTCCGGCCGAGGTGATCCATTGCGCTCACCCGCAGCGAGGGCCGGCTGACGCAGCGCTTGCACCGGCGGATCGACGATTTGGCGGAGAACCATCGAGCGCGAGTGGCCGAAGATCCTGCTGTTGGGCGAGCAGCAGCTCGTCCTGGTCCGCCTGCTTCTCGCGCAGCCTTGCTTCGCGATACTGGACCGCGTGAGCTCCACGCTTGGAGCGGCTCAGCTCGAGCAGTGGCTGCGGCGGCTCACCGAAAACGGGATCTCATACATCAATTGGACGAAGCTGCGCATTCGGTGGAACTGTACGATGCCATTTTGGAGATCCGCAACGATGGAACATGGAAATGCCAGCAGGCGCAGCATAGCCGCTCGGAACGGCGCTCGTCCGGCCGCTGGAATCCCGACCGAATGACGACCCTTCGCTGACGACACGGCGCGAGGGTGCCTCTAGCATGGCTTGCGACAACTTAGGAGGATCAAGTCATGAACTGCTTTGGGAAGTCGGCGTGCCTGGCGCTCGCTCTCGCGGGCATCGTCGGCGCGGCCGCCGCTGACGAAGATCAGGCGCAGGCGGGACGACAGGTTTTCGACCAGCGTTGCCGCAACTGCCATGGCGGTACGGCGCCGGCAGATTTTCCGATCGGCCCAAGCCTGGCCGGCATCGTGGGCAGTCGAGCGGGAACCGGTGCCTCAGGCATACACTCGCGCCCGGTCATGGATTCCGGAATCGTCTGGGACCGCGCCTCGCTGCGCCGCTTTCTGTCCAACCCGCAACGCGAGATTCCGGGCACGCTCATGGCCGCCAGCGTCGCGGACCGGCGGAGCTCGAGAGCCTGCTCGACTACCTCGAAACGTTGCACTGAGCTGCGGGATCCCCCAGGCGTCCCAGACTGCCTTCAGGACGGCCGTTTACCGATTTCCGACCGAACGGCGACGTTTCCCTGACCACTCGGCATCGCGCCTCGCCTAACCTCGCTCACATCCAGTTGAGTGAACGTGTCGAGACGGAGGCCTCTAGATGAGCCATCCCCGCGCAGTGCTGCGCCAACCCGAGTCGTATCCGGAGAGCCGGCTGCCGCCGCGCGTGCAGCCGCTGCCGCGGCCGCCCGCGCTCGGGCGCGCCGTCGAGCTGGCCTTTCTGCGTTGGGAGAAGCGCCGGCTCGCTCCGACCGAAGCGCTTCTGGCGCGACTTCGGCATGCACATCGTCAGCGAGTCCCCCGAGCGCGTGGTGGCGCGCGGCAGCCGGCCCCGCGCCCTGCGTCGCGATCGCGGTGCAGGGGCCGCACGATCGCTTCGTCGGCCCGGCGTTCCGCATGTCGGACGACACCGACCTCGACCGCTACATCAAGGAGCTCGGGGCGCGCGGGCTCGCGCCCGAGTCGATACCCGGTGGAGGACGCGGCATCGAGCTGTCCGACCCGTCCGGGCGCAGCGTCTGGCTGCTGCAGGGGCAGCGCCAGGTCGGAGCCGCTGCCGGTGCGCGAGGCGCTCGTCGCGACCACCAACACGGCCCAGCACAGGCCGCGCGTCAATCGCACGGTGCGCACCGCCGATCGAGCCGGCGCGCGTCGTGCGGCTCGGACACGTCGTGCTGCAGACCGTCGATTTTCCGCGCATGGCCGACTGGTACCTGCGGGTGCTCGGCCTCATTCCGACCGACGTGCAGTACCTCGCCGACGGCAGCCCCAACCTCGCCTTCTGCCGTCTCGAACCTCGGCGAGCAGCCCGCGGACCATCACACCGTGGTGCTGGTCGGCGGCATCGAGGAGAAGTACGAGCACAGCGCCTACGAGGTCGTCGATCTCGATGCACTCGGCCAGGGCCAGCAGGTGCTGCGGGCGCAGGGCTACCGGCACATGTGGGGGATCGGCCGGCACGTGCTCGGCAGCCAGCTCTTCGACTACTGGTTCGATCCCGACGGCTTCGAATACGAGCACTACACCGACGGTGACGTGTTCACCGCGGATTTCGAGACCGCGTACTCGCCGCTCGAGTTCGGCGGCATCTGGGCCTGGGGCGACGACGCTCCGGCGTCGATGAAGCCGAAGAAGAACCTTCGCACCCTGGTGCACGTGCTCGGCCTGCTTGCGCCGCAAGGCGATCACGCCGCAGCGGCTGAAGCTGCTGGCGAAGCCCTCGATCCACCCGCCCGTCCCTGGGGCTGAATCCACCAACCCGGACGACACACCATGCCTCGCACACTCATCCGCTACACCGCCAACGGCGCGCCCCACTGGGGCGTGCAGTTCGGACAGGTCATCGCCCCGCTGCGCTGTCGACGCAGCCAGCACCGGCGAACTGCTGGCGCGCCACTGGGAGCAGATCTGGTCGGTCGCGCCCACGCAGGCCAACGCTGCCGTCGCGACAGCGTGCGACTGCTCTCGCCGGTGACGACGACCAGCAGTTCATCTGCCAGGGCGTCAACTACCGCAGCCACGTCGAGGAGTCCGGCCTGCAGCGTCGAGGACTTTCCGTTCAACACGATCTTCACGAAGGCGTCGTCGTGCATCACCGCGGCCGATGCGCCGGTCGCCTGCCCGCGGCACGTGCAGCTGCTCGACTACGAGATCGAACTCGGCCTGGTGCTGCGCCGGGATCTGCCTGCCGGCACGCAGGTGCGCCCGGATGACCTCTCGCCATGGCTGGCGGGCATCACGATCGTCAACGACCTGTCGGCGCGCGACATCCAGCTGCCGCAGGGCCAGTTCTACAAGGGCAAGAGCTATCGCGGCTTCGGCCCGGTCGGGCCGGGACTGGTGCTGCTGACGCCGAGGAATGGGCGCGCTGGCCGGAGCTGCACATGCGGCTCGACGGTGAACGGACAGACGCGCCAGGACGCCTACTGCGGCGAGATGATCCACGGCCCGGCCGCCACGCTGACCGAGCTCGCTGCTCGTGCACGACCTGAACGCTGGCGATCTGATCGCGACCGGCACGCCGGCCGGCTGCGCGGCGCGCGCGCCGGGCAAGCTCACGATGTTCGTCTTCCGGCACTTCGTGAGCGAGGCCACGAAGTGGCGCCTGTTCATCCGCAAGGGCCGCAAGAACCCCGCGTACCTGCGGCCCGGCGACCGCATCAGCGCGTCGATCCGCACCGACGACGGCGCGATCGATCTCGGCGAGCAGACGCACGGTCATCACCACGGCGTGAAGGAGCCCGCATGGCGAGCATGCACGAGCGACGATGTGCTTCGGCCGACTGCATGGACGGCCGGAACCGGTTGCCGGCGCGCCGTGGGGTCACTCGATACGACACCGACGTGCTGATCGTCGGCCTCGGGCCGGTCGGTGCCGCGCTGGCGAATCTGCTCGGCCGCTACGGCGTGCGCGTGCTGGCGGTCGACAAGGCGACCGAGATCTTCACCAAGCCGCGGGCGATCGCGCTCGACAACGAGGCGCTGCGCATCCTGCAGCTGGTGGGCGTGCGCGACGGCGAGTTCGCGACCGTGGCGATCCCGCAGGTCCAGTACCACTCGCCGCTGTTCGGGCGCTTCGCACGCATCAACAGCGCCGGCATCGTCGACGGGCACCCGATGCTCGTCACGTTCTACCAGCCCGAGCTCGAGCAGCTGCTGCGCTCGAAGCTCGCGCAGTATCCGAGCGTCGAGGTGCGGCTCGGCGTCGCGCTCGAAGAGCTTCGTCGACGACGGCCGCCAGGTGCAGGCACGCCTGAAGGGCGCCGACGGCACGCAGTCTGCAGGTGCGCGCGCGCTACCTGGTCGGCGCCGACGGCGCGAACTCGCTGGTGCGCCGCCTGCTCGGCCTGGAGTTCGAGGGCCGCACCTTCGCGCAGGACTGGCTGATCGTCGATGCGCTGGACGTGCCGAACCCGATCGACCACTGCGAGTTCATCTGCGATCCGCGCCGGCCGACGCCGCACATGGTCGCGCCGGGCGGACGCCAGCGCTGGGAGTTCATGCTCAAGCCGGGCGAGCGGCCCGAGGAGATGGAGCGGCCCGAGTCGGTGCGCCGGCTGCTCGCGCCCTGGTGCGACGTCGACCAGATCCGCATCGAGCGCACCGCGGTCTACCGCTTCCATGCCCGCGAGGCGAAGTCGTTCTCGAAGGGCCGCTGCTTCCTCGCCGGCGACGCCGCGCACGTCACGCCGCCGTTCGCCGGCCAGGGCCTGGTGGCCGGACTGCGCGACGTCGCGAACCTCGCCTGGAAGCTGGCCTGGGTGATCCGCGGCCAGGCCGACGAAAGGATCCTCGACAGCTACGACGCGGAGCGTCGTCCGCACGCGAGGAAGATCATCAACCTGGCGCGCTTCCTCGGCGCGCTGGTGATGCCCAGCAACCGCGCCGCCGCGTTCGTCGTGCACGGCCTGATGCGCGCGATCCGCCTGCTGCCTGCCGGACGCGCGCTGTTCGACGAACTTGAAGGTGAAGCCGGAGAACACCTTCGACAGCGGTCTGTTCTGGCGCGACAAGCGCAGCCGAGCGACTGCGCGCGGGCTCGACCCTGCCGCAGGGCTGGGTGCGCACGCACAACGGCAGCGCCCCGATCCTCAGCGACGACGCGCTCGGCCTGCACTGGGCGCTGATCGGCTTGGGCGTCGATCCGACCGCGCACCTGCGCGCCGATCAACTGCAGCGCTGGCAGCGCGCGGGCGGCAAGGTGTGGCAGTGGTGCCAGCGCTCGCAGGCGCAGCACCTCGGCGCGGCGGCGCAGCGGCTCGAAGCGCTCGACGAGACCTTGCTGCCGCGTCGCGCGCCGCTCGGTTGGGCCGTCATCGTTCGTCCCGACCGCTGCGTCATGGCCGAAGGACCCGTCGAGCAGGTCGAGACGATGCTCGATCAGGCGCTGCGCTCGCATCGCGCCCGCATCGGAGGCGACCGCTGCGCCCGTCACGCCTGCGACCCGTCGAGGCTGCCCGATGCGGCGTGAACTGGTCTGCACCGGAGCCGGCCACGCCGCCGCGGCTGGCAGGTGCGGACGCGCGAGGTGCCGCGTCCCGCAGGCGGGGCAGGTGCTGGTGCGCGTGGAGGCCACCTCGGTGAACCCGATCGACGTCAAGCGCGCCGCCGGCTACGGCAGGCGCCTGCTCGGGCTGAAGGGCGCGGCGCAGCTTTCCGCTCGTGCTCGGCAACGACGTTGCGGGCACGGTCGAAGCCGTCGGCGCGGGCGTGTCGCGCTTTGCGCCGGGGCAACGTGTCTTCGGCCTGCTGGCGACAGGCAGGGCGGGCGGCGCGCACGCATCGCACGTCGTGGTGCCGCAGGAGCAGCTCGCTGGCCGCGCCGGCAGACGTCGACCTGGAGGCGCTCGCGGTCCTGCCGTACTCGTTCACGACGATGTGGCTCGCGCGTGCGCTCGACCGGGCTCACGTCAGCGCAACGCGCGCAGGCGTGCCGCGTGCTGGTCAATGGCGCGTCCGGCGGATTGGGGCGGCTGGCGCTGCAGCTGCTGCACCGCTGGGGCAGCCGAGTGACCGCGATCTGCGGGCCCGGCAAGCGCGAGGACTGCCTCGCGCTCGGCGCCGTGCGGGCGCTCGAACGCGGCTCCGGAAGCATCGCGTCGCTGCCTGCGGACTTCGACGTCGTGCTTGAACTTCGGCTCCTGGGACGACGAGTCGCGTCTGGCGTCGCGCCTGGGCCGCGGTGCACGGGGTCATGCGACGACCGTGCATCCGCTGCTCGCGAACTTCGACCGGCTCGGCTGGCTGCGCGGCGGGCTCGGCCTGCCGGCGCGAGTTCGAAGCGCATGCGAATCAGCGGTTGGCAGCACGAGCGCTCGAATGCGCGTTACCGCTGGACGCTGTTCAAGCCCGATCGCGAGGCGCTCGAAACGCTGGCGGCGGCATTGCGCGAGCGCAGGTTCTCGTTGCCGGTCGGCATCTGCGCGCGCCTTGGAGCACGCGAGTGCAGCATTCGCCCACGTGGCCGCGGGCAAGCCAGGTCGTGCGGTCCTGTTGCCGTGCGGTGCCACGCCTGAGAACTGGAGAGATCATGAACGGCATTGCCAGCATGGCCGACGTCCTGACCATCGAACGCGAGCAAGTCCTCGACTGCCGAACAGCACCTACGAGATGATCCGCGCCGGGCGCTGGCGCACCCCAAGTGCGCCGGCGCTGTCGTTCTTCCTGCGCGTGCAGGACCACGCGCGACCGGAGACCTGGACCTACGAGTCCTTGTTCGCGCGCATCACGGCCACCGCGAACTTCTTCCACGATCTGGGCGTCCGCAAGGACGACGTCGTCGCCTTCGTGCTGCCGAATCTGCCCGAGACGCATCTGACCATCTGGGGCGGCCAGGCGGCCGGCATCGTCTACGCCATCAATCCGCTGCTCGAATCGGCCGCGATCGCTGAGCTGCTCCGGGCCGGCGAGGCGAAGGTGCTGGTCACGCTGGCACCCGCCCGCGCAGCGGACCTGTGGTCGAAGCTGCAGCCGATGCTGGGCGAGGTGCCGAGCCTTGCAGCATCTGGTCCTGGTCGACCTCGCGCACCATGTCCCGGGCAGCCAGAGACAGCGCTCCCGGGCTCCTGCAGCGGCCTCGGGCGACGAAAAGCTCGCGAGGACAGGCGGTTCTGGAGCTCATGGTCGGATCGCCGTGCACGACTTCGCCGAGGGCATCCGGCACCAGCCCGTGGACCGGCTGGTCAGCGGGCGCGTGATCGAGCCGGACGATCCGTCCTCGTTCTTCTGCACCGGCGGGACGACAGGGACGCCGAAGATCGCGATGCGCACGCACGCGCAACGAGGTGGCCAATGCGTGGAGCGTGGGCCAGTTCCTCGGCGACGGCATCGGCGCCTCCAAGACGCTCTTCTGCGGGCTGCCGCTGTTTCACGTGAATGCGGTGCTGGTCACCGGTCTGCTGCCGTTCTCCCGCGGCGCGCACGTGATCCTGGGCACGCCGCAACGGCTACCGCGGCGAAGGGCGTCGTGCCGCGCTTCTGGGAGCTCGTCGAGCGGCACCGGATCAACTTCTTCAGTGGTGTCCCGACGCTGTATGCGGCGCTGCTGCAGGTGCCGACGCAAGGCCGTGACATCGGGTCGCTCGAATACGGGCTCTGCGGCGCGGCACCGATGCCAGTCGAACTGATGCGCACCTTTCAGGAAAAGACAGGCCTAAAGATCCTCGAGGGCTACGGCCTGACCGAAGGCACCTGCGTCAGCACCTGCAATCCGCCCCGCGGCGAGCGGCGCCTCGGTTCGATCGGTCTGCGCGTGCCGCTGCAGGCCATGAAGGCGGTGGTGCTCGATGCCTCGGGCGCGTACGTGCGCGACTGCGCCAACGGCGAAGTGGGCGTGCTGGTGATCCGCGGGCGAACGTGTTCCAGGGCTACAAGGTGCCGGAGCACAACCAGGGACTGTGGCTCGATGCGGGCGACGGCGCGCCCTGGCTGAACACCGGCGACCTCGGACGGCAGGATGCCGATGGCTACTTCTACCTCACGGGCAGAAAGAAGGAACTCATCATTCGCGGCGGCCACAACATCGATCCCGCGAGCATCGAGGAGTCGCTGCACAGACATCCCGCCGTGCAGCTCGCGGCGGCGGTCGGCAGGCCCGACGCGCACGCCGGCGAGCTTGCCGGTGGCGTACGTCCAGCTCAAGCCAGGCGTCTTCGCCACCGAGGCGGATCTGATGTCCTTCGCCAGGGAGCACGTCACGGAGCGCGCAGCGGTGCCCAAGGCGATCCGTATCGTCCCGGCCATGCCGTTGACCGGGGTCGGGCAAGATCTTCAAGCCGGAGCTGAAGCATCGCGAGATTCGAAGATGCGTTGAGCCAGGCGCTGCGAGATGCAGGCGTGCAGATTCGCTCGTTCAAGGTGAGAACGATTCGGGATACGGGACCATCGTGCAGGTGTCGCTCGTCCGATGGCTCCGATCCGGAGCTCGCCAGCCACGTGCTGGGACAGTACCCATTTCCGTTCTGGCTTTCCGACGATGAGCTCGCGCATTCTGTCTGATGCCGGCCACAGGCGCTGGAGCCTGGGACGGCGAACGTGACTCGAGCAGCAGCCACAGCCCTGGTCCGCCGGTGCGAACGCTGTTTCGCAGGGCGGGCGACGACCTCGTCGTCGCAATGCCGAGCAATGGCGTCGAGTCGTCATGGCTGGACCGATGGGCCACGACTCTCGGTTGGTTGGCCAAAGGGCATAGTGCGACTCTCCAGCGTCGAGCGCCTTTCTTGACGACCTGGCGCAGATCAACGACTTATTCACCGCGCGATGGAGGCCTGCCTCGACGCACGCGGCTATTCCGTGAGATAGCCGTAGAGCTGGCTGCGGAAACGAACGGGGGTGAGACCGAACCCGTGGGCCGCTCGCGGTCACGGTACGATGAACGCCTCGCGCAACGACACCTTCACCTGCTCTCCCCCCGCGAAGCGCACGTCGGCGGCGAGACTGTTGGCCACCGCGATCTGATTTGCGTCCCATAACGAGCCCGTGCGCTGCCTCAGCGACCCCAGCGTTTCGTCTGCCCGCGCCTGCGTGATGCGCAGGCGCGCGGCGGTGATGTCCGCCTTGTCGGAGTTGCTCATTGCTCCGAAGCTCGCGATGCTGTCGTTGATGGTCGGCGCATAGTCCCGCACGCGCGCGCCGGGCGCGAACCCCACGATCGACCACACCACGCGACCGAGCTGCACCCACGCGAGGCTCAGCCAGTAGCGGTCCTTCTGTCCAACCACAGTCAGCTCTTTGCGCACGGCTGGCAGCCCGTTGATCGGGGTGTTGCGTGCGCCGTTGAGGAAGTCCACCCCGGTGCTCTTACTCCGCTCGCGGGCCACCGTGACCGGGTCCGTGTCGATCCCGGCCGGCTGCAGGATCAGCGCAGCGGCCTCGTCCGGCGATTGCGCGCCGATCCCCCCGGCAATTCGGCCCATCTCCCAGGCGCGGGGAAATGTTATTCGCAGATGCGCGTTCGGTAGAAGAAAGCGCTCTTCCACGAACGTGCCCTTCATGGGATCGTCCCCGATTAGCAGGCCGTCGAGCCGCGCCAGAAATTGGGCGCGGTCCTTTGCAATGGAATCGGGCTGCGCTTGGGCGAGCGTGCCGGCGTAGGCGGCCGTCGCGGCGACGCGCTCCGGCGTGGAGGGGTGAGTGGCCAGGAAGCCGGCGGGTGCCGTCTCGCCGGCGAGGCGCTCCTCGCGTCCGAGCGTGTCGAGCAGGCCCGTCAGGCCGCGCGGATCCCAGCCGGCACGCGCGCTGATCTGCTGCCCGAGACGGTCGGCCTCGCGCTCCTGCTCGCGGCTGTACGGGGCGAGCACCGCCTGTGCGAGAGTCTGCCCTGCGCCGACGATGCCGGCGCCCAGATCGGGCGAGATCGCCGAGGCTGCGGTTCCGGTGATGCCGGCTGCGATCTGCACCGGCGCGGTCGCCAGCGCGGTCGCCAGCGCCGCCTGGCTGCGCTTGACGGCATGCCGCGCTTCCACATGCCCGATTTCGTGGCCGAGCACGCCGGCCAGCTCGTCCTCCGAGTTCAGCAGCGCGAGCAGACCGCGCGACACGTAAACGTAGCCGCCGGGCAGTGCGAACGCATTGGGCACTGTCATGTCGGCGACATAGAAGTGATACGAAATCTCCTTGCGGCCCGCTTGCGCGGCGAGCCGCTGGCCGACCTGCTCCACGTAGGCCGCCGTGTTCGGATCGCGGTCGAGGCCGATAGTCCGCTCGATGACGGAGGCCTGTTCGGCGCCGACCTGACGTTCGCTCTCGACGGAGCCGGTGGCCATCCTTGCGGTCGGACTGCTAGCGCAGCCGGCCAGCGACGAGAGAACAACCAGCGCCGCCATAAAGCTGGCGGATGCGCTGCCGCCATGGCTCGTCGTGCCAACGCCGCGCAGCCGCCCGGCTCGGCTCGCCACGGCTCCCATCAGAATCGCGACGGCTGTAGACATGCGCTTCATGTTCGCTTCCACACGGATATTGGGGTCGCCGTAGAACTCTCTCGGTTGTCACGACTCGGCCTGATCGCCGAGGTCCGCAGGAAGCAGGCATGATGGTCGCATCAAAATCCAATCGCTAGCATACCGCGCGTATTTTTGATTTTGAGCGCTGCGATGGTTGCTCCGGGAGTTGATGCCCTACCTGGGCCCGCTGTTTCTCGATCAGGTGTATGACGCAACGCTCGAGCCGTGGTGTTGACCGTGTCCGACCCGATCAGCTCTTCGACGTAGATGAAGTCTCGATAGTTCGGATTTTTCGTGCCCGTGCTACGCTCAGAGTTCGAACACTATGCGGCCGTCGATGCGCCCCTCCTTCATCTGCCGAAAATGTCATTGATGTGCTCGAGCCGGTCGGTCAGGGGGTGCACCGCGCCGTCTGCGCTCGCGCCGACGGCGGCGACGTGCCCGACTGCTTCGTGGCCAGGGACGAACGGCAGATCGGTATGGCAGACGCCGACATGCCACGACCTCGACCAGGACTTGTCCCGTCGGCACGCCCGGGACGTCGACCTCCTCGATCGTGAGCGGCCTGCCGAATTCGCGCACCAGCGCCGCTCTCATCTTCTGCGCGATGTAGCACTCCTGTCGTCTAGGACTCCAGTTCACTCAAGGAAGCTTCACCTCAAACGCGTCCCCCGCCAACTTCAGCTCCGCTCCAGTCGTTTTTGCACGCAGGCGGATCACGACGCCACTATGGTTCTCCATCACTCCGCTCGATCCGCCATAGACGAGCGCGGCGCCCGCAGAGACTCCGTTGTAGTTGCCGGCAAAGTCCTCCACCTTACTCAAGTTGTAGACATCTCCCGTTGCGTCGATCTTCTTGCCGCCGAGATCGAAGAGACTGACCCCCTTGATGCTGAACGCATAGTCGGTGCCGTTGTAATGCAGCGTACCGCTGCCCCATTCATATCCGACTCCTACGGCAGCGGCTCCGCCCGTCAGATCGATTGTCGCATCGGGAGTCTTGTCTGCGGCCTGCGCCAAGCTCAAGCTCGATAGAAAAACAGCTGCTGCAAGTGTCGTCTTAATTGCGCGGTTCATTTAGTAACTCTCCTGTTAAACAAGGTTCGGTACTGCTCGATAGTGCCGTGTTGCAAGATACCGACAAAGGGTCGACAGAGGAATACTCGGTCCTTGCATTCGGTCCTGACAAGAATTCATCAATGCGCCTAGCATGGCGAACCTGCGCCGTGAGAATTACAGTGCCGGCACACTCCAACCGATCGAATTCGTTGCGGCGACCACAACTCAATCAGACACTCGATCTCCGGGAAACCAAAAAGAATGACGGGCAGTTTTGCGTAATTACCTAACATGTTAGAGCGGCAACTCGGCCTGCTTCCAGAACGCGGCGACGAGCGTCGGGCGCCGTTGCATGGACTTCAAGCGGTTGCGCGCGAAGCCGCTGAGCTGATGGAGATTGGCGGCGCACAGGTTGGCAAGCTCGTGCTGCTTGAGATAGCCCCAGATGTATTCGGTGGGGTTGAGCTCGGGCGCGTAGCCAGGCAGGGGCTCGATCTGAATCGCTCCTTTGAGCCGCTCCAGGTAGTCACGCACCAGGCGGCTGCGGTGCGCCGACAGCCCGTCCCAGATGATCAGCAACTTGCGCTTGATCTGCTGCCTGAGGGCGCGCAGAAACTCGATGACCTGCGGCCCTTTGATCGTGCCGGGAAACAGACGGAAGTAGAACCGATAGAAGGTGACCCCGGCGATCACCGACAACTGGTGCCAGTTGAAGCAGTATTGCAGGACCGGCGTGTGACCTCTCGGGGCCCAGGTGCGAACCCGCGTAGGCCGTTCGCTCAGTCCCGATTCGTCGACGAAGACGATGACCCGTCTCTGGGCGCTGGCGTTTTTTTTAGCGCCGGCCAGCGCTTGTGCTTCCACTGGCGGATGGCTTGTTCGTCGCGCTCGCGTGCCCGTCCGGCGGGCCGCTGGCAGCTCCAGCCCATGGCCGAGAGGATGCGCCAGATCTGGCTGGCGTTGTATTTCAGACCAAAGCGCTGCTCGATCAGTCGCCCCACGCGCGCCAGCGTCCACAGCTCGGTGGCATATCCGTTGGCCATCGCACCGGCTTTGAGCGCCTGCGCAAGCTGGGCGCGCATCGCCGCGTCCAGCCCCGCCGGCCGGCCGCGCGCACGTCGCCGCAGCGCATCCAATCCCCCTTGCGCCAGGCGCTCGTTCCACTCGCAAACGGTTGCCCGCGACACGCCAACGCGGCGGGCCACTTCGGCCTGGGCCACCCCCTTGAGCAGCAGCCGGCCGGCCCGCAACCTGCGACGCTGCAATTCCTTCAGCTTCTTCTCGCCCGTTGCCATCCACCTGCCTCCTAACGACACACAGGATATTGGAGCACGAGTTCGCGCAACGATCTCGCTGCCATTGAAGGGTCTGGCAAGATCCTCGACCTCAGCTCGGCCGTCGAAAGGGTGTTTCAATCATGGGTGACCGCCACCTTCAAAACCCGTCACGCTGATGGCCGAACACGTCATACGCATGCTCAATCTGGTCCAGTTTGAAGGGATCCAGCAGGGACGCCGAGGGCCATCGATTATCGAGATCAGTTCGCTGGAACCGACTTCTCCTCTAGCGGCATGTTAGTGGCGATATCCTCCCCGAACAACTCGATGTACTGGACCTTAGGCAGGATAGAGGTCTCGGTCGATTGGACAAATATCCTGCGAAGGATTCCATCATGGCCGTCGATTGGACCGCTCAGCACAGGGCAACCGTTAAGCGTCCGAATCGTCATCCGTCGTTTGGGGTCAGCCTTGAAGGCCATGACGAAGGTCCCCGGACTGTGGCCCGGCATCACGTCGAACCCGTATGCGAGTTGCCACTCAAATGCGCTCAGCTCCTTGCGTTTGCCTTTCTCTCCGTTCAGTAGCCAGTAGGCGACGATGGGTCTGGAGGCGCTGAGATCCCCCGCCGGCCCGCGGTTGGCGTCGTACGCAACGACGTTCGCATTTTTGCTCCGCTCGATCACGACGAGGTGGTCGGGACAAGGGGCCGTTTCCGTGGCGAAGGCCTTGCCGAGGCCAAAGACCAGCGTGCATATGAGGAGGGCCGCCGCAAACGGAGCTCGGTGCGCATCCCGTTGCCCGCGTGTTCTCGGGCATTTCCGGCCGCGGCGGGGGGCTGAATTTGCCGTTAGTTTCCGTCGGATCACGGCATTCGCGTCACGCTTGGAGTCGCTCACTGTGCCGCGAGCTCCCGCTTGCAACTCTGGTAGAAGACAGCCGCGAGCACTTCGTAGTCGGGGCGTTCGCGCCCTTCGGCGACCCAGCGGTCGGCCTGCTTCCACCCATAAAAGGCGCTTTCCTCATAGGCGCGGCGCTCGTCCAGATCCAGTTCATCGAGGACATAGATCGCATCGCCGGGGATACCCGCGACATCACCCATGAACATCTTTTGCAAAGAGCCGACGGAGACGTACTTGAAAGCCGCTGGTGCCCCCAGAAATCGCGCCTGCGCGCCCCAGGCCGCGCGTACCCCTTGCGTCTGGCAGTAGCGCATGGCCGCCGCCGCCGGTGTCTCATCGAGCGGCGCTTCCATGGTGTGGGCGAGCCCGGTCAGCGGCGTCACCAGCAACGCCGATACGATGATCGGGATGGCCCGCTTCGCATACCAGGCGGCACAGAGAGATGCGATGCTCATCTCGCTCGTTGTGGCAGTCTGTTTGCAGCGGTGTTGATAAGACATCGAGGTTCATGGCGTTTCCTCCGAAAGATTGTTCCGACAATGCGGGCTCGATGCGGCGTCTTGGTTGCAACAATTCAACCGCCTTGCCCGCGCCCATTTCCGCTCAATCGCTTCAGCACCAAATCGGTCATGGCTTGAACCGCCATCTCCTCGCGCGGATCCAGAGAGCGCGGCTGCGGCTGTCCGCGGCGCTCTCGGTCTTCATACAGACCGCAGTGCAGCAGCTCGTGCACGAGAATTCTCGACAGCCGTTGCTCATCGTCTCGAGTACCTTCGCGCAACGCGATAATGTTGTGACCCTCGATGGAGCGCACGTAGGCGGCCGGCCAAAGCATTTGCTCAGCCGGAAAGTCGCGGAGCTCAGGACTGCTGCAAGGCAGGCCAAATGCGGCAACCGCCGCGAGCAAAGTCGTAATGTCCATGTAAATCGATCTCCTGCGGATGCGCTGGATAAGCGGATGCCATTCCACCAAAAAGTGTGGGGGCAAATCTATTGAGCGATGGTATCTATCGACGATGCCTTGGCATCAGCGGGCATCGAAGATTGTGTCTGCAGGAAGCGCATCGCTGCGATGTCCGGAGTAGCGCAAGATGCCTACGAGGTCGTTGCCGGAACTGGTCCGCACGGCGATCGCCATGGCGTTTCTGCCAGCAAGTCGTAGCCGATCTGTACCAAGGTATACCGTCTCCCCTACCCTCGGCTCGTCAATTGTTCGGCCGTGGAACAAGCGCCTTACGCATATCCAATGGCGTTGCGCGCTCACTCCGCCCAGGCTTGCAACCCCGGATGGCAGCGCGTTGAGGCTTATCGCGAACCCAGGTCGACGTTCTCCCACCGGGCCGTCAGCAGTTCGCGCTTGCGCACCAGGGTCAACAGGAGAGAAGCTTCAACGCGATTTTGCTCTGCTCGCGGCGCGAGTCGCCATCGAGCCCCCGCGCTCGTCGACGAGTTCGCGCTCGCGCACGGCCGGAATGCGTGCCGGTGGTTTCGCGGGTGGGCGGACGCGCGAATGGGAGAGCCGCTCGAGGGTTATCGCCGCATTCGAGAGGCGTACGACCAAAATATGCGGCTCGGGATGCTCGCGGGAGCGAGCGAGGTCCCCACGGACAACGCCTTCGTGGAAATCTTTCAATGCAACGTTCCGAGCCCCGAATTCAGCCAGGGGCGGCCGTGCACTTACCTATCTTCCGCCTGGCGGCCCGGCTTATACCGAGGACGACTAGATTTCACCGGCCGACCAAGCTCATCCGACGAGGCGGCGGAATCACCACCCTCACCACCCTCGGGCTAACAGCCCGGCTTGTACGGTGGCTGGCCCGACTTCATGGGGTTCCCCTCGGTCTCAGCCGCGCTCGGTGCGCCACCGGCTATCTCACGGCCGGGCTTGTACGGCGGATGTCCACTTTTGACGGAATCGTTTGCGTCTTGCACATGGGATGCAAAAGCGCCTAGTAACCAAAGCGTCATGGCAAAAATAGCGGCTAATAGGTAAAGCGCCATGGTGAAAAGTATGGCGGCAAGTTTTTGCATGCGATCCCCCTGGTCAAAGAGCGCCGGAGTCTGTACTGCTCACTCGAGTCCGTTTCTGTCGCGTGCTCTGAAAGTAGCTCAAGGTGCAATGAAAGCAGCGACGATGAGACTCGAGGACAGCGTAGTGCCATCCGATCGCCGAGTGGTAAGCGAAAGGTCGATATTTGGTCTGCATGTATTTGCATAACCAGGCCGGGTCATAGATTCAACTCGAGCGCCGTTGGCGCCAGCACGGCCGCGCTCAGCGCCAATCCGCCCCGCACTTCGCAACGACAGAAGAAAGAATAGAAACACGCGCAGGCCCGCGAAACGGGCCCCGGCCAACAAGGCGGGCAGGCGAGGAGTCAGGCCCTCCGTGGCCTCGCTCAGCTGTTCTGGCGCTCCGTCGAACGAAGTTCAGCCAAGGGTCATTGCGGTAAGCGGGAAGGCGCGTGCGTATCAGGATGCAACCGCCGACACGCGATCATGGCTCGACCCCTGTGATTTTTCCGGACCATCCCATCCTCTGAACTTTGTACTGAAGCGCGCTACGCCCAGGGGGCGCAGACATCCACGCGGGCAAATCGGTCGCGACGCCTTCGCGACATGGGCGCGACATTGAGAGGCAAGTCTACCTTCGTCTATCGCTGTCTCACGACGACGTCCTCCGCACTTTAGTACCAGCACGACAGATCCAAGCTTGACAGTCAATATCGGCTACTGTTATTAATATTCCGGCGCATCGCTCACCTCACCCCAGGGCAGCCGCAGACCATGGCTGCGTTGTGAGCTGTCGGCATGTGGTCGGCGCGAGATCGCGGATGGTCTTTAAGCATGTCATGGCAGGCCTCCCAATTGACAGGGAACCGCAGTTAACCGACCCGGGAATAGCCGGGGCTCATCTCACTGAAGCTATTTCCTTCGCGGGTCGTCGTCGGGATTGACGTAACTCGTGTCGGTCGGGCCGTAGCCGGTGATGTAGACAAGGACCGCTTCATCCTTCGTCTCGGCGAAGTGTGCGACGCCGCCCGGCTCGCTGTAGAAGCTGCCCTGCGGCAGCGCTTTCTTTGCGCTGTCGCTGGCAGTCAGGCCGTAGCCGAAATACCAGGTGCCGGAGATCACCACCGCCGTGCGGTCGTCGCGATGGCTATGCGCGGCAATCTGCGTATGCGCCGGCACGTTTAGACGAATGGTGTACAGGCCTACCGTCGTGGGATCGCCTGCGAGGACCGTCGTCCTGATGCCGGCAATGCCCGATGTTCCGGCGCCGGCGCTATGCGCTGCCTGCGCGTCTATTTCGTCAGGCGTCAGGCGGATCTGCGGCTCGGCACCAAAGGTCGCTGCACTGATCAGAACAAGCAAAGTAGCGGTCGCCGCAACGCTCCTTGTCATGATATGGCCCTCCTCATCTCGCGAGGAAATCGAGGACAAGCTTGGTGGTGGCGTCCGGATTCTCTTCCATCACCCAGTGGCCGGAGGCGGGAACGATTCCGACGGTCACGTTCAGTCGCCGACAAAGCGAATCTCCTCGGCCATGGCGGTGTTGAAGGATTTTTCCGCGCCAACGGCCAGCACCGGCATTGAGAGCTTGCCGCCTTTCGCCAGCAGCTCCTTGTTGTCGAGCGCATCCTGCGTGAAGGCGCCGAACTGCTCGAACGCGTCGTGCATGGCATGGGGCCGCGCGTAGAGGGCCGAATAGTGCTCCCGCGTTGCCTCATCGATCGCCTTGGGATTGGCCGACAGCTCGTTCCAGAAGCGATCGAGATAGATCCGCTCGCGGCCCTGCAACCAGGCGCTCCACGTCGGGTCCGCGGAAATTGAAATGCCACAGCAGCGGACTGCGGGTGATGTTGTCCCAATTGCCTATACCGGGCAAAGGCGCATCGATCACGACCCATCGCGTGACGCGCTCCGGATATTGCGCGGCAAAGGCGTAACCCACCATGTTGCCGATGTCGTGGGTCACGAAGTCGGCCTTGTCGATCTTGAGGTGATCGAGCACGCCCGCGATGTCGACGGCCTGGTTCTTCTTCGTGTAGCCGGCGTCAGGATGCGCCGAGAGGCCCATGCCGCGCAGGTCTGGCACGATCACGGTGTGATCTTTCATCAGCTTGGCCGCGATCGGTGCCCACATGTCGCCCGTGTCACCGAAGCCGTGTAGCATGACCACGGCAGGGCCTGTGCCGCCGATCCGGACATACAGGCTTGTTCCGTTGGTTTCGACCATCTGCGCTGCGGAAGCCCGGCGGGAACGGCTGAACTTCCGCCAGCGCGGGCGACGCCAGAACAAAGATGCCCAGACTAAACATCAGAACTCGAAGCATTTCGCACCTCCTCAAATCGTTGCTTGCCGCCTATGTATCGTAGTGAGGTCGATTATCGCCCGTGACGGATTGCTGGTGATAGACGGCAAATGCCTTACCGAGTGTTCTGGGAAAGCGAACAATGCTGAAGCTCGAATCCGTTGCCGCCTTCGTCGCGGTGGCCGAGAGCGGTTCGATCAGCGAGGCGGCCCGACGCATGGAGCTGTCGAAATCGGTCGTGAGCGAGCGGTTGGCCGAACTTGAGCGCAGTCTCGGCGCGAAACTTCTGCATCGAACAACCCGAAAGCTTGCGATTACGGAGGACGGGAGCACCTTCTACGAGCGCGCCAAGCGCATCCTGCAGGAGGCTACCGACGCCGCGGTGGAGATCGCTGAACGCCGTGGCGAACTCGTGGGACCGCTGCGTATCTCGGGTCCCGTCAGCTTTGGCAGCCTTCATCTGGGTCCGGCACTCTATGGATTCCTGGCCAAGAATCCCAAGATCGACTTGACGCTCGATCTCGACGACCGCTTCGTCAGCATGCTGGCGGATGGCTACGACGCCGTTGTGCGTCACGGTCCGGTCGTGGACGAGCACGTCGTTGTGAAACGGCTTGCGCCTAGCCGCCGCTTTCTGGTGGCGGCGCCTGCCTATCTCGAAAAGTTCGGCAAGCCGAAGTCGCTTGCTGAGTTGGAACAACACAAAGGCATCGTCTACAGCAATCGCGGTCTGGCCGACTGGCGGTTCAAGGCTGCGCGCGGGTTCGTGACCGTACGGCCGCTACGAGCGCTGCGCGTCAACAACGGGCTGTTGATGCGCGATGCGGCCGCGGCTGCGCTCGGTCTTGCCCTGCTGCCTGCCTACTTCATTCATAAGGAACTCGCCAGCAAAAAGTTGGTTATCGTGGATGTCGGAGTGGAAGCCGAAGGCGCCACTATCTATATCGCCTATCCCGAAGACCGCCGTGAATCCGCGAAGCTCCGAGCGCTCACGGCATGGCTGCGCGACGCTTTCGGAGATCCACCTTACTGGGACCTAGCGCCGGCGTTGACGAAGCGGTGAACGGCGCCGGCTTTGGAACGTCAGCGAGAAGCTGGAAATCTACGCCTCACGGTCCGCCCACCTCCGGACGATTGGTGAGGATGCGAGCGTCATAACGTATACTGCTTAGGCAATGCCGGTCCATGGTTGTCCAAGCTCATATATTGGACAATTGTTGGACAAGAATCCTCGACATGAGCGCCAACAGATTGATTTATATGGCGTCCCCACGGGGATTCGAACCCCGGTTACCGCCGTGAAAGGGCGATGTCCTAGGCCTCTAGACGATGGGGACTGAGCTAGAAACCGGAGACTGACAACCAGAGACTAGGCGAAGCGCAACAACAAGAAACTCTTTCGACCGATCCCTAGCCGCTGCGTCTCCAGCGTCTAGATTTGGTGGAGGTAAGCGGGATCGAACCGCTGACCTCTTGCATGCCATGCAAGCGCTCTCCCAGCTGAGCTATACCCCCACGCGGAGGTGCGCATTATACGCAACGCCTCCACCGCCTGCAAACGTCCGGCAATGCGCACTCAGGCCGGAAACTTCGCTAGTTCCTGCTCCATCCGGGCGATGACTTCGTCGCGCCCGATCAGCTCGAGAGTAGCGTCGATCGAGGGCGTCTGGGTCTCGCCGGTAACCATCACCCGGAGCGGCATCGCCACCTTTGGCATCTTCAGCTTGTGCGCGGCAACTGCGGACTTGAGCGCCGCGCTGATGTCGGCCTTGGTCCACGGGATCTCCCGGAATTCGGCCCTGAGTGCCTCGAGCGCGGCGCGCGAGTCGACCGAGTAATGCTGCGCACGCAACGCGTCCGGTGGCGTCAGGCGGCGGAAAAAGTACACCGCCGCGTCAGCCAGTTCCTCCAGCGTGTTGACTCTCTCTTTGAGCAGCGCAACGACTTGGTCGAGCGGTGGACCGCGGTCAGGATCGCAGCCGTCCGCGAGCAGGTACCGCTTCGCGAGCGCGGCTAGGCGCCCATTGTCC
Organism: uncultured beta proteobacterium; assembly: GCA_963705615.1. Taxonomy (GTDB): domain Bacteria; phylum Pseudomonadota; class Gammaproteobacteria; order Burkholderiales; family SHXO01; genus SHXO01. The sequence continues at coordinate 32,130 of CAVPKE010000012.1, forward strand.
GAAGCCTTGAGATATTGCGCGTTCATCCACATCAGCTTCTCGGGGTTGAATTGCGCGGCCGAGCGGCTGATGTGCTCGAGGTCGAACCAGTCGACGAACTGCTCGACCGAGAACAGCTCCTCGTTGCCGTGCGACCACCCCAGGCGCGCGAGGTAGTTGACCAGCGCCTCGGGCAGGTAGCCGTCCTGCTCGTACTGCATCACGCTCACGGCGCCGTGACGCTTGGACAGCCGTTCGCCATCGGGGCCGAGGATCATCGGAACATGCGCGAACTTCGGCAGCGCCAGCGTCCAGCGCCCTGAAGATGTTGATCTGGCGCGGCGTGTTGTTGACATGGTCGTCACCGCGGATCACGTGGGTGATATTCATGTCGATGTCGTCGACCACGACGCCGAAGTTGTAGGTCGGCACGCCGTCCGCGCGCAGGATCACGAGGTCGTCCAGTTCGCCGTTCTGGACGATGATGGTGCCCTTCACCAGATCATCGACGATGACCTCGCCATCGAGCGGATTCTTGAACCGCACCACCGGTGTCACGCCGGGCGGGGGGGTCTTGCCCTTCGCGTTTTCCGGACGCCAGCGGCCGTCGTAGCGCGGCTTCTCGCCACGGGCGCGCTGCGCCTCGCGCATGGCATCGAGCTCCTCTTTGCTCGCGTAGCAGTGGTACGCATTGCCCGCGCGGATCAACTGCTCGGCCATCTCCCGATAACGCTCGAGCCGTTGCATCTGGTAGAAAGGCCCTTCGTCGTAGTCCAGACGCAGCCACCGCATCGCATCGAGGATGGCCTGCGTGGATTCCTGCGTGGAGCGCTCGCGATCGGTATCCTCGATGCGCAGGATGAACTTGCCGCCGAGCTTGCGCGCGTAGGCCCAGGAGAACAGCGCGGTGCGAGCACCGCCGATGTGCAAATAGCCTGTGGGGCTGGGAGCGAAACGGGTGCGAACCATGGGTGAGCGTCTTCCCGCAAATGAGTTCGATAGCTAGCAGCTGGTCCCCACCATGCGTTGGAGATCCCTGTCCCTGCGCCGCGAGAGAGGTCCTTGGCTCTGCAGAGCGCTTTTGGATAAAATGCGCAATCGGTAGCGCCGTGGCGTTTGCCCCGGCCGATTCGGGCGGTTAGCTCAGCGGTAGAGCACGCGCTTCACACGCGCGGGGTCACTGGTTCGATCCCAGTACCGCCCACCAAGTCTGTTGTCACCTCGCCGTAGACCTCGAGACGCTTCCACAGGCAGCCGCCCTTGGCGGCCTTGTCGATGTCTTCGAGCTGACGCTGGTGCACGGCCAACTCCTCCTGCGTGGCGAAAATCACGACGAACTCGAGGGCCCCCTCACCCAGGTCGACATCGATACTGCTTTGCTCTGGTAGTCCAATGTCCATGATGAGCGCTTCCTGACCGCGCGTCATGGCGAGGTAGACCTCGGCCAGCAGTTCCGCATCGAGCAGCGCACCATGCAGGGTACGCGCGGAATTGTCCACCTGGTAGCGCTCGCACAGAGCATCGAGGCTGTTGCGCTTGCCCGGATGCAGGTCGCGCGCCATGCGCAGCGTGTCGGTGATCATGGGGCAATATGCCGCGATAGGGTCCAATCCGGCGAGCGCGAGCTCGCTGTCGAGGAAGCAGACGTCGAAGAGCGCATTGTGGATGATCAACTCCGCGCCGCTCACGAACTCGAGCAGTTCGGACGCGATCTCCCGGAAGCGCGGCTTGTCCTGAAGGAACTCGAACGTCAACCCGTGCACCTCCAGCGCACCGGCTTCGATCTCCCGTTCCGGGTTGAGGTACTTGTGGAAATGCCGTCGAGTCAGCCGACGATTGGCGATTTCCACCGCGGCGATTTCGATCACCCGATGGCCGAGAGACGCCTCCAGGCCGGTAGTTTCTGTATCGAGGACTATCTGCCGCATCAGGGATCAGGTATCAGGAATCAGGAAAAAACACTACGCAGCGCGCTCGGAGCCAAAACGATCCGACCTGCGCAATGAAAGTCACGCGTTGGCCTTCGCCTTGCGGGGTCGATGGTTCTGACTCCTGACACCTGATTCCTGATTGCTGACGCCTGACATCTGACTCGTAACACCGAGGTTCGCCAGTTCATCCGCACGCTCGTTCTCCGGGTGGCCGGCATGGCCCTTGACCCACAGCCACTCGACTTCGTGCCTCGCGGCCAGGGTGTCGAGCTGCTGCCACAGGTCGATGTTCTTTACCGGCTTCCGATCGGCCGTGCGCCAACCGCGCCGCTTCCAATCGACGATCCAGTGGCTGATTCCTTTTTGAACGTACTGAGAGTCGGTCGATACTCGGACCTTGCATGGTCGCGTCAGCGCGGCCAGACCTTGGATCACCGCGGTGAGCTCCATACGGTTGTTGGTGGTCGCGGGCTCGCCCCCGTACAACTCCTTGACGCGTTGGCCGACGCGCAGCACCACGCCCCACCCGCCGGGGCCTGGATTGCCTTTGCACGCCCCGTCGGTAAAGACTTCCACCACATTGCTCACGTGTCGTGCCGCTCCCGCTCGCGGGAGCGCGCAGCGAGTTGTTCCTCGCCGTCCTGGATACGCTGCGGAATCGTCGCCAGCCCCTTGCTCTTTGCGCGTGCGGTCCTCCACTGTGGCGTGATCACGCGCATGCCCTGCACGCGCTTGATGCCGTGCAGGAAGTACACGCCGCCGGCGAATGGCCACCACCGGTCGCCGGCCGCGTCCAAGAAAGACACCCGGTCGATCCATCGCTCGCTGACCACGGGCGGAATGTAGCAGCACATGCGCCCGGCGGCGATCTCGATGCCAAGCAACGCCATCCAGTCCTTCAGCCGCGGCAGATTGATGAATTGGCCGCACCAGGGGACTTGCTCCCGCCTGCGGTCGAACGCCTGGCGCGCGCCCCACAGGCTCCAGGGATTGAAGCCGGAAACGATCACGTGCCCTTCGGGCATCAGTATGCGTACCACTTCCCGCAGAACCTGGTGGGGACTGTCGCTGAACTCGAGCACGTGCGGCAGCAGGACCAGATCGGCGCTGTTGCTCAAGATCGGAAGGGCCTGGAAGTCGCTGCGCACCTGCGCCGCGCCCTGGGCATCGGAGCCCAGCGGCCCAAGACGGCAGTGGAAGGGCATTCGATTCGCGCGCAAGAAGTCCTGGCGGGACAGGCCCAGCTGCAACGCTTTGAAGCCGAAAACGTCGGCCACCTCCTGGTCGAAATAGGCCTGCTCGGATGCCAGAAGATAGGCACCCAGCGGGGTTTCGAACCACGCTTGCAGATCTGCGCTCAACGCGCCATTTGACAGCATGGGCGCCAACTCGAAGGATAGTCCGCTGGCCGCACTACAAGTCGCTCCGCTCCCGGCGTTTGGGAACAACTACACCTAGTGTCTGCACCGCAGGTGCCGTGCGGTGGTAGTCGAAAGGTTCTCAACGTTCCGGGCGCACCGCCAGCCACGGGACCTATTATGGGGGAAAGCTCCTTTCTTGTGCTGGCCGAGCCGAGCAGTGACCTCGTTGCTTGGGAGCGGGAGGCTTTTCAACAACGCGCGCGGAATAAAAGTACGCCGCTCTCGTTCATCGCGCGCAAACGCGCCCCTAATCCTTTCCTGCTCGCCGCCGACCCGGCCCTTGCTGCGTCGCCGTCGCGAGACGCTGGCACCGCGCTTCGTGATCGGGTACAAGTCCTCTCGAGCCTTGCGGCTGGAGAAGACCATGACTCAACGCACCGCGGTCGGTTGCCGCTAGCGGTAGATCGGCGTTGTACGCTTCGCGCCGAGCCAGCGGCGGACCGATCTTCGTTTGCGGGTTCCACCGGCCAGGCTCCACAGTAACGGCCTGTTTCTTGCGTTCACTCAGAGGAGTGCGATAGAGAAAGTCAAAGCAACGTGAAGTCTTCGACCTAAGTGCTTGACGATCAAAGCATTATAGAGCTAGCATCGTATCGGCGCGACAATCAAAAAGGTTCCAATGGCGTTGAAACCCGCATTCGCAGCTGCTATTGCCTACCTGGTGACCTGCTCCGCGTTTGCCGCCGACTGGGGTCAGGTGTCATCCACGCCAATCCAGTCGCAGCGGCCTGCTTCGGCGACGCCGACCTCTGTGACGCCGGCGGCTGCCCCGGCTGACAATTCCGTGCCTCTGCTGGGCAACGTGCAAATGATCGCCGACCCCGTCGTCGAGGCGCTCGCGGCGCCTGTGGCACCGAGGTACAACGACCTGTGGCAACGCATACGGGCCGGCTTCGCCCTGCAGGAAATCGACAGCCCTCTGGTAACGCGCCATGAGGCCTGGTATCTCAACCGTCCCGAATACGTGCAGCGCATGATCGAGCGCAGCCGGCTCTATCTGTATTTCGTGGTGGAAGAGCTGGAGAAGCGCGGAATGCCCACCGAGATCGCGCTCCTGCCGATGATCGAGAGCGCGTATAACCCGCAGGCCTACTCGCGCATGCGCGCTGCGGGAATGTGGCAGTTCATCTCCTCGACCGGAAGAAGGTACGGCCTGCAGCAGAATTTCTGGTACGACGGTCGCCGGGACGTGCTGGCGGCCACCCGCGCGGCGCTGGACTACCTCCAGGCCTTGCACGACAACTTCGGCAGCTGGGAGCTGGCGCTGGCTGCCTACAACTGCGGTGAAAACGGCATCGAGCGCGCGGTAGCCCGCAACCGCGCGCGGCACAAGCCCACCAACTACTTCAGCCTGAAGCTTCCGAGGGAGACGCGCAACTATCTGCCCAAGCTGCAGGCGGTGAAGAACATCATTTCCAGCCCCGAAATGCTCGGCTTCGAGCTCGAGCCCGTCCCTAACGAGGCTTACTTCACCGTGATCGAGGCCCCGGCTCACATGGATGTGGTGAAGGCGGCCCAGCTCGCCGACATGCCGGTGGAAGAGTTCCGCTCGCTCAATCCAGCTTACAACCGCCCGGTGATCATCCACGCCACCGCGCGCCAGATCCTGCTGCCGGTGGACAAGGTGGACGAGTTCAACGCCAACCTGGAGCAGAATTCCGAGCCCCTGGTAACCTGGCAAACCTACACGCTGAAGAAAGGCGAGACCCTGGAGAAGGTTGCGGCCAAGTTCGACATCGAGGTCGACCGCCTCAGGGAGGTGAACGGTCTCAGCGGGCGCAAGCGCGTGCAGCCCGGCCAGATGTTGCTGGTTCCGCTGGAGGGTGAAGACGCGGAGACCAATCTGGACGAGACCTACCGTCTGCGCGACTTCCAAGCCTCACCGGAGGAATACGCCGCTTCAGTGCGCTACCGCGTGCGCTCCGGCGATACGCTTTCCAGCATCGCGCGCCGGCATCACACCAGCGTCGCGCGCATCAAGACCATCAACGGCCTCAAGAGCAACGAGCTTCACGCGAGGTCAGCGTTTGGTGATCTACCAAGAGTCCCACCCTGCGAGACACACCGCACACCATCGGCGTCACGTCCAGCGCGTGAGCAACTGACACAGCGGGCCCAGCGCCCGTCGATGGCGCCGGCTGGCGCTCGCTACACTCCCTTGCCGTACAGAAAGCAGCGCACGCTCGTGCGTCGCCGAGATCGCCGTCGCGCCCGGATAGGCTAGCCGGCACTCTGGCATCACATTCGGGCAACGCGGATGGAAGTGGCAGCCCGAAGGTGGATTGACCGGCGATGGCGGCTCGCCGCGCAGCCGGATGACCTCGCGCTGGCCAGCGGGATCGATGACGGGGACCGCGGACAGCAGCGCACGGGTATAGGGATGACGCGGCGCGCCGAGCACCTCTTCGACGCTGCCCTGCTCCACGATGCGGCCCAGGTACATGACCGCAACCTCGTGCGCCAGAAACTGCACCACCGAGATGTTGTGTGTGATGAACAGGTAGGCTAATCCCAGGCGTTGCTGAAGATCCTTGAGCAGGTTCAGGATCTGCGCCTGCACCGAGACATCGAGCGCGCTGGTGGGCTCGTCACAGATGAGCAGCTTGGGCTCCACCGCAAGTGCACGCGCGATGGCGAGCCGCTGCCGCTGCCCGCCAGAGAACTCGTGCGGATAGCGATACTTCATGTCCAGCGAGAGACCGACTTGCACCAGGAGTTCGTCCACTCGCTCCTGACGCTCATGCGGACCAGCGCCGACGCCGAGCGCAGTCATGCCTTCCTCCACGATCTCCACCACCCGCATACGCGGGTTCAGCGAGCTGTAGGGATCCTGGAACACGATCTGGAAGTCCTTGCGCAGCGGTCTCAGCGAGCCTGCTGTCAGGCTACCCAGGTCCACGCCCTCGAAAGTCACGCTTCCGCCGGTGACTGGCACCAGCTGCAGGATGCCCTTGCCCACCGTGGTCTTCCCGCAGCCGGACTCGCCCACTAGAGCAAGCGTGCGGTGCGAGTGGATCTCCAACGAGACGCCGTCCACCGCTTTCACCTGCGCGACCACGCGCTGGAGGATTCCCTTTCGTATCGGGAAATAGACTTGTAGATCTCTCACGTCAAGCAGTGAGGACGACGCAGAGAGACCGACAACATTCGCGGAGTCGGTACCCGTCCGTGCAGCGGACTTCTCCTGACTCCTGGCTTCCAACCCCTGACTCCTGGAGTCGTACAGATGGCATCTCACCGCGTGCCCACCTCCGATCTCGATTGCTGCCGGGGCCTCCTCCCGACAGCGCGACCAGGCGGAGTCGCAGCGGCTGGCAAAGCGACAGCCGACAAACTCCTGTGACAGCGAGGGCACTGTCCCTGGGATGACAGCAAGGGTGCGATTGCGTCCGGCGACGTCCGGTACGGCTTGCAACAGTTTCTGCGAGTAGGGATGCGCGGGACGGGCGAAGAAGGCTGCGGCCGGCGCAAGCTCGACGATTTCTCCCGCGTACATCACGGCCACACGGTGCGCCATCTGCGCCACTATGCCCAAGTCGTGGGTGATCAGCAGCACCGACATGTGAGTCTCGCGCTGAAGATCCCTGAGCAGCTCCAGGACCTGCGCCTGGATGGTGACGTCCAGCGCAGTGGTCGGCTCGTCGGCGATCAACAGGGCCGGGTTGCACGCCAATGCCACCGCGATCATCGCGCGCTGCTTCATTCCGCCCGACATCTGGAACGGGTACTCGTCTAGACGCCGCTGGCTGTCCGGGATGCCGACGGACTCCAGCAACTCGAGCGCGCGGCGGCGCGCCGCCTGTCCGCGCAGGTCGGTGTGCCGTTCGAGCACCTCCGCGATCTGGTCGCCCACCGTCATCACCGGGTTGAGGCTCGTACCCGGCTCCTGGAAGATCATCGCGATGCGCCGCCCACGCACGCTGCGCATGGCGGTTTCGGGCAGAGCGAGCAGGTCGGCGCTGTCCATTCGGATCTCGCCGGACACCACGCGGCCGGCGTCGGGCAGCAGACGCATGATCGACAGTGCTGTGATGGACTTCCCGCTGCCTGACTCGCCAAGCAGAGCGAAAGTCTCGCCCGCATCGATGCTGAAAGACAAGCCGTCCACCGCCCGCACCACGGTCTCGCCGCTTGCCAGCCAGGTGCGCAGCTCGTTGACCTCCAGCAACGTCGGGTTTGCGCTCATGAGTCTCTACGCTCCACTCTCTTAGGCTGGCCGCGACAGCAGCCGCCGCAGGCCCGCGGCCGTGCCGGAACGGATGCGCGGGTCGAACGCATCGCGCACCGCGTCGGAGAACAGGTTGGCAGACAAAACCAGGAGGAACATGAGCACAAAGGCAGCCGCCAGCGACCACCACACTATGGGCTCGCGAGCCAGCTCCAGCCGTGCGCTATTGATCATGGTGCCGAAGCTGATCATCGAGGGATCGACCCCGACGCCGACATAGGACAGCACCGCCTCAGCCAGCACCAGTCCGCTGAACTCCATGACCACCGTGATGAGTACGATGTGCATCACGTTGGGCATCAGGTGGCGCGTGATGATGCGGGAATTCGACACCCCGAAGGCGCGCGCAGCTTCGACGTAGTCCAGCTCGCGCAGCTTGAGTGCCTCGCCGCGCAGCAGGCGACACAGTCCAGTCCAGCTCGTGATCCCCAGGATCAGACAGAGAAACAAGAGCCGTACATCCGCGCGCTCGCTAACGGTTTCGAACATCTCCGGGTGTCGATCCATCCAGACTTGGCTGATCAGTACCGCCGAGGCGATCAGAAGCACGCCCGGGATCGAGTTCAAAGTGGTGTAGATGTACTGGATGACGTCGTCCACCCAACCCCGGAAGTATCCCGCCATGATCCCCAGCAACAACGCGAAGGGCAGCATCACCAGGGTCGTCAAAGTGCCGATGACCAACCCCGTGCGTATGCTCTTGAGCGCCTCGTAGAACACGTCCTGACCCACCTTGTCTGTACCCATCACGTGATAGCGGGCACTCAACAGCGCTAGAGGCACCGCGACCAGCAGGATCACCCCAGCTGTCAGCAACATTGCGCGCCAAGGCACCTCTGTCTCGCCATGGATGATAGCGGACAGCATGTGGCTGAAGTCGGACTTGTACACCCCGGCCAGCCAGGCCGCGGCCACCATAGTGAGTACGATCCACAATACAGCCGCAACGCCGATTGCCCCTATCGCCCCCCGCACGATGTCGGGCACCAGCTCCTGAGCTGGGTCCTTGAGATGAGCGCCGCCGAACTTGAGCCGCGGAAACTCGCGCGCTTGGGTACCGTCGGGTCGCTCGATGGTTTCCTTGGAATAGGAATAGGCTGCGAACGGGGCCGAGTAGGTCTTTTCGAAGCGCTTGCCCAGCGGCGCAACCAGTGCGTCGAACACGCTGCGCACTTCGACTGCGTACGTAGCCTTGCCGTCCGGCGAGCGCGCGTCGAGCCGGGGGCGAAAGTGAAGGGAATCAAGGAACCCGATCGCGACGAAAACGCTCAGGATCACCAGAGAGCACATGCCATAGCGGCTGCGCGCCACCTTGAGCCACGGGGCACGCAGGTGCTCCTGTCCGCGGATGTACCACACGCTCGCGATCACGACCCCCACCAGCAGGAAGACTAGGCGGTCAGTCCACAAGATGACTGGTGTGAAAGGCATGACACCCTATTGGAGTCGCACGCGCGGGTCGGCAAGCGTGTAGGAAACGTCGGTGAGCATCAGGCCAACGATGTAGAGAACTGCGCCCAGAAACACCATGGCGCGCACCACCAGAAAGTCCTGACTACGGATGGCCTCGATCGTGTAGCTGCCCAGCCCAGGAATCCCGAAGAAGGACTCCGTCACCAAGCTGCCGATGAATAACGTGGGGATCGCAACCACCACGCCGGTCAGCACGGGGATAAGGCCGTTGTGCAGGACGTGCCGAAACAGTACGCGCGTCTCGGACAGGCCTTTGGCGCGCGCCGTGCGCACATAGTCCTTCCCGATTTCCTCCAGAAACAGCGTCCGGTACAGACGAGTGCTGGCGCCAACTCCGCCGAGCAAGCCGATGGCCACCGGCAACACCACGAAGCGCCAGGCGTCCAGGCCGTAGCCGAACCCGGAGATCGGCACCAGATGCCACAGCTTGCTGATCAGCCATTGCCCGCCGATGATGTAGAACAGCCCCGAGATCGACATCCCCGTCACGCACAGCACCACACCCAGAAAGTCGACGTATGTGCCGCGGAAGAAAGCCAGGATCAGCGCGAAGGTGAGGTAGGCCATCAGCCCGATGAGGAAGCTCGGGATCGTGACCGCGAGACTGGGGCCCATGCGCAGCTTGATTTCCCGCGCAATGTCGCGTCCATCGTCAGCGCGTCCGAAGTCGAACCAGAACATGCTTGCAGACTTTTGAAAGAAGATCGTATCGGTGAGCTTCTCCTGGCATAGCTTCGGAAGCCCGCTCTGCCCGAACATTGGTCTTTCACACTTTGCGTCCGCGTTGAACAACATAGGCTTGTCGTAGCCGCGCTCTTCTTTCCATTTCTGGATCGCTTCTGGGGTGACCCGCTTCTGCCCGAGCTGCATGCGCGCCACGTCGTCGGGTGAGTTTACGAAGAAGAACAGCGCGAACGTGATCAGATTGACCCCGATCAAGATCGGAATCGCGTAGAGCAAGCGTCGGACGAGATAGGCGAGCACGCTCAGGCCGACCGCTGCGCAGGTGTCAGTGCGCCGGAGCGCTCTCTGCGACGATAGACGATGACTGCAGGAATGAGCCCAAGCGCCAGGACCGCCACCGCGACGAGCAGCGGCCACGCGACCGGCCGATTCCACCGCCGCTGTAAGGTCTCGCGCAGCAAGGGATCGATGCGCTGATATTTCAGCCCGTTGTTGGCCATCTTCGCCAGCTTGCGGTTGTACACCCACTGGTGAGCCAGGCTGTAGTCCTTTGGATGCAGCCCCCAGACCCAGGGCCCGTCGTGGCGCAGGATCTTCAGCATCTCATCTACGATCGCCTGACGCTGCGGACTGTTGTCCATCTGGCGCATGCGCTCGAAGCGGCGGTCGAAGTCCGGATTGGAGTAGTTGGAGGCGTTCTCGCCGCTGAACTTCACCTTGCCCTGTGCGCTATAGAACAGGAACAGAAAATTCTCGGGGTCGGGGTAGTCGGCGTTCCACCCCCAGCTGTACATCTGCTCGGTCCCCTTGCGCATCTTCTCCTGGAAGCGGTTGTAGTCGGTGGGGCGCACCACGAGCTGCAGGTTGATCTTCTGGAACTGCTTCACGAGCCAGTCTATCGCGGCCTTCGCCTCGGGGCCGGCGGCGGCGCTATCGAAGTTCACGATGAGCGGCGTGCCGGTTGCAGAGTCGATGCCTTCGGGATAACCCGCGTCCGCTAGCAACTTTCGAGCGTACTCGACGGACTTGCGCTCAGGCGCCCCGTTGACCCAGTCGTACATGTAGTGGTTGTTCCCTGCCTCGCCCTCTTGGTAGCCGAAGATGCCTGGCGGGATCGGTCCCTGCGCCGGGATGCCGCGCCCGTTGCGGAAGATCGAGATGTACTCCTCCTCGTCGATGGCGATCGATATCGCCTGCCGGAGTTTGCGGGCTCGTTCCGAGTCACCCCCCACCACGGCGTCATGCATGTTGAAGCCCGTGTAGTAGACGGACGGGGCCACTGACGTCTGCAGCCGGATGCCCTGGCGTTCCATTGATGGCGTGAGCTGCGGATCGCCTGTCCCGGAGAGCTGAATCACCTGATCGAAGTTATCGGAGGCAATGCCCGAGACGTCGTAGTAACCCTGCAGGAACTTGTTCCAGCTTGGGATCGCTTCCTTCTCCAGGCTCAGCACCACCTTGTCGATGAACGGCATGGGCTTGCCGGCGTCCTTGAGCAGGCCCGCCGCCACGTCCCCCGGCTCGCCTTCGCTCGGATACGGCTCACCCGGGAAGTTCGGATTGCGCTCCAGCACCATCTGGCGATTGGGGTTGTTGACGGTCAGCATGTAGGGCCCGGCGCCAACCGGATACCAGTCCAGTGAGAGGTTCTTCTCCGCCATTCCGGGCTGCGAATAGAACCGATCCACCTCGGCGGGAACGGGTGAGAAGAACGGCATCGCCAGCCAATAGAGGAACTGCGGATACTTTCCCTTCACCTTGATGCGGTATGTATAGCGATCGACCGCACTGACCCCGGAGAGCTGATACTGGCCTAGATCGAGATAGGCCCCGGGCGGGATCGCTCTTTGCAGCGGCCTTCAAGTTCTGGGCGTAATCGCTCAGACCTATGATGTAGTCGCTCATCAACGCGAAGATCGGTGAGCTCAATTGAGGCTGAGCGAGCCGTTTGATCTGATAGACGTAGTCATCTGCGATGACCTCGCGCGTGCCGGTGTGCTTGAAATCACGCAACTCGTAGATGCCGCTGCAGATCCTGGGCGGCGAGCTTCTGGTACATCGGTCGACCGTCAGCGTCGAGCGCGAAAGCGGGATGTGGCTGGTACTTGAAGCCGGGCTTGATGCGGATCTCGTACACGCTGTAGGCGATATTCTTCGGGTCCGCGGTTTCCGGCAGCGGCCGATCGTTCTTGTCGTAGTATGCGGTGCGCGGAATCTCTTGCGCAGCGAAAGGGATCAGCTGATAGGGCCGCTTGAGGTAGTGATACTGCAGCGGCGGCGTGTAGATGTTGGCGATCAGCTGGTACTCATTGTCCGAGTACGCCCGCGCAGGGTCGAGCGTCTTGGGCCGTTCCGCAAAGGAGGAATAGAAGATGTTGGCCTGGTGCTGTGAATCCGGATAAGGATCGTTCCAGGGATAGCTGCAGGCCGCGAGCAGCGCGGGTACGAGCAGGAGGCAGGCGCGGGTGAACCCGATCATGGCGAGCGCAGTTTACCGGAAACGTCGCGTGCGTCTATTCTCTCGTCCGGCGCCCGCCATCCTTCGGGATCCAGTGCGTCGACTATAATCTCGCGTTTTCGCGGGGGACGAGAATGGGCTTCATGAGCGGCAAGAAGGTGTTGATCACCGGCATGCTCAGCAATCGTTCCATCGCCTACGGTATCGCGAAGGCCATGCACCGCGAGGGCGCGGCGCTGGCCTTCACGTTCCAGGGCGAGGGCGTCAAGGATCGCGTGGTGGCGCTCGCGGCCGAGTTCGGCAGCGATCTGACCTTGCCTTGCGACGTAACCAACGATGAGCAGATCGACAGCCTGTTCGCCGATCTGGAGAAAGCGCTGGGACGGTCTGGACGGGATCGTCCACTCGATCGCCTTCGCTCCGCGCGAGGCCCTGTCCGGCGACTATCTAGACAGCGTGACGCGCGATGCGTTCCGCGTTGCCCACGACATCAGCAGCTACAGCTTCGCCGCGCTCGCCAAACGTGCACTCCCGTTGATGCTGGGCCGCAAAGCTGCGCTGCTCACTCTGACGTACTTGGGCGCGGAACGGGCGATGCCGAACTACAACGTCATGGGACCGGCCAAGGCCAGCCTGGAAGCGAACCTGCGCTACATGGCCTTTAGCCTCGGCCCCAAGGGCATCCGCGTGAACGCAATCTCGGCGGGGCCGATCAAGACGCTGGCGGCCGCCGGCATCGGCAGCTTCGGAAAGATCCTCGCGTACAACGAGAAGGTCGCGCCTTTGCGCCGCAACGTGACCACCGAGGAGGTGGGCAATGCGGCAGCCTTCCTGTGCAGCGACCTGGCCAGCGGCATCACCGGCGAGATCGTCTACGTCGACGCCGGCTTCAACACCATCGCCTTCGCCGCGCTTGAGATAAGAGACTAGCTCAACTCGGCTTTCTCGATCTTCTTCTCGTCGACTTTGACGTCGGCCTTCTGCTTGAGGTCGGACATACGAGCGGCCAAGCGTCTCTTGCCCAGCCAGCGGCCCTAGCTGCTTGGCCAGGGCCTTGCGCTGTTGTGGGTCAATGCTCTCGCCGTCGATCACCTTGCTGATGCGGTACAGCACGAAGCGTCCGCCCTGCGCCTCCACGCCCGCGTACGCCGGCAGCTTGGAGCGATCAGCGCGAAACACGGCGCGGGCCGCCTCCGGCTGCAGCCCCTCAGGTCGGTCGCGAGAAACCGTTTGCTGAGCGCGACCACTGAACACCGGTATCCTCGCCTTTGCGCAACTTGCCGAGCAGCGCCTCGCCCTCGCTTCCGAACCCAGCTCAGCCGCCTTCTGCTGCGTCAAAGTCTCGACGATCGCCGGCCTGGACCTCCGCCAGCGGGCGCTGCTTTGCCGGCTCGTGCGCAATCACGCGAGCCGAGACCAGCATGTTGGGGAGCGATTTCCACCGCTTCGGTGTTTTGCTTGTTCTTGAGAACGTGTCGGAGAACGCGGCGCGCAGGAACTTCTCGTTGTTCAGCAGCGGCGACTCTCCGCCTTGCCGCGTGATCCATCCGCTCGTCTGCTGCTGCAGCTTGAACTTTTCGATCACCGGCTGGAGGCTGTCGGGCTGATCGTAAATCAGGTTGCTGAACTCGTCGGCGTCCTGGGCAAAGGCACGGCTGGCATGCGCTTTCTTGAGTTCCTCTTCCAGCTTGCCCTTCACCGCTTCGAAGGTTGGCGCCTCGGATGGCTTGATGGCGTCGAGCTTGATGACGTGATAGCCGAATTGCGTCTGCACCGGCCCGGCGATGTCGCCGACCTTGAGGGCGAACACCGCATCGTCGAACGCCTTGACCATCTTGCCGCGAGCGAAGTATCCCAGGTCGCCGCCGTCCGCCGCCGAACCGGGATCTCCGGAGTTCTTCCTCGCCAGCTCGGCGAAGTTTCTGGGCGATTTCTTCGCTTCCGCCAACAGTGCCTCAGCCTTCTCCTGGGCCTTGGCCTTCTGCTCCGGCGTCGCACTGGCCGGGACCGCGATCAGGATGTGACTGGCGCGCCGCTCCTCAGGCTTGCCCAGCTGTTCCAGACGCGACTGGTAGTAGTCCTGCAGTTCCTTGGGCGTCACCGCGACGCGATTTTCCACCGACGCGAGGGACAGGATGACGTACTCCACCTTGACCTTCTCGGGCAGCTCGAATTCGGCCTTGTGGGTCTCGTAGTAGGCCTTCGCCTCCTCCGGCGTGACCTTGACCTTGGCGGTGAACTGAGACGGATCGAGCACGAACTGGCTGATCTCCCGCTGTTGCTGACGCAGGTGATAGATGCGATCAACGACCGTGTTGGGCAGAAACGCCGTCCCGCTGAACGTATCGCGACTACGGCCGACGATGAGATCCTTGCGCAGGTCCGCCTCGAACCTTCCTTGGGTCATTCCCTGGGCACCCAGCAATTCGCGGTAGCGCTGAGGGGAGAACTTGCCATTTCCGTCCTTGAACGCGGGAATGTCGCCGATGACCGACTGCAACTCCGCGTTGGGCACGGTGATGCCCGATTTGACGGCAGCGCTGTAGAGGACGCGCTCGTCTATCAGCTGGTTCAGGACGGCGTGGCGTATCTGCGGGTTGTCGAGCATCGACGGGTCGGCCTTGCCCCCCAGCATCTGACGCAGCTGGTCCTCGCGCTGGCGCAGTGCCTGACCGAACTCCTGCTGGGTGATACGCATGCCGGCGACGCGAGCAACCTGGTCGGACGGATCGGTACCACGGAAGTAGTAGTCGACTCCGAACAGAGCGAACGGCGGGACGATCAGGACCGCCAGAATGATCTGGAGGAGCCGCTTGTGTTTGTTGATAAAGTCGTACATGGCTGAGATGTGGGTGCCAAAAGCGCCTGGCGCGGGCCAGGTAAACAAAAAAGGCGAACCGAAGTTCGCCCTTGCGGGACTTGGCGGAGTGGACGGGACTCGAACCCGCGACCCCCGGCGTGACAGGCCGGTATTCTAACCAACTGAACTACCACTCCCCGCACTCACAGCTGTCCCGCACGTCAGGTTGCGGCCGGTACCGCTGCGACCGATTGCGATCCACCTGCGGCTGTTTCCAGTCCAATTGGTGGGTGCTGAGAGGCTCGAACTCCCGACATTCGCCTTGTAAGGGCGACGCTCTACCAACTGAGCTAAGCACCCTCGAACCCCGACACGACGCGTCACCGCTGCAGTGCCCTCGCAGGGTGGCGGCTACGCCACCACCCTGGCCTGCGTTACCGCGGGCTGTGCGGCAACCCCGCTCAACCCCTACAACCGGCTGAGGGCTTGAACACCGACCGGGCAAGTGAGCCGTGAAGCGCTCACCCGCGTGCGGGACTGTCCGCAAAGCCGGTTAGTTTACCGAATCCTTCAGTGCTTTTCCAGGACGGAACTTGGGGACCTTGGCTGCTCTGATCTTGATGGCGGCGCCAGTCCGGGGATTGCGCCCGCTGCGTGCAGCGCGCTTGCCGACGTAAAAGGTCCCGAATCCAACCAGTGTGACCAGCTGCCCCTTTTTCAGCGAAGCCTTGATCGCCGCCACCGCACTATCCAGCGCGCGGCCGGCCGCCGCCTTGGAGATGTCGGCAGACTTTGCGATCGTATCGATGAGTTCTTGCTTGTTCACGGCCATCCCCTTTCGTCGTTGTTGGCTGAGTTGCTGGATGACAGAACGCTGCTGTCGTTTGAACCACGGCCTACCTGGAGACTAGGGCCTCCCCGGAACGCGCAGATCAGGGCTTCGACCAATCAAGGAATCGATCGCGGATCCGATGCTGAAGCGCTACATTGCACAACTTTTATAGCAAGCGCGAAAAGCATGTGTCAAGCGCTTTCGCGCGCTCCTGGCGTGATGCGGCGCGGCCTACTACGTTGGCATGCGACAGCAGCGCCGAGATCAGTGCTTGACCACGATAGCCGCTTCCTGTGTTTCGACCGGAGGCAGGGGGACGGCTTCGGGCTTTGCCGGCAGCGGCTCTGGATGGCGCTCCAGCGCCAGCTCCAGCACCTGGTCGATCCACTTCACGGGATGGATGTCGAGGCGGTTCTTGATGTTATCCGGGATCTCCGGCAGGTCCTTCACGTTCTCCTCGGGGATCAGGACCGTCTTGATCCCTCCGCGATGCGCCGCCAGCAGCTTCTCCTTCAGGCCGCCGATGGGCAGCACTTCTCCGCGCAACGTGATTTCGCCGGTCATCGCCACGTCTGCGCGCACCGGGATACCGGTGAGCACCGACACCATGGCGGTGCAGATCCCGATGCCTGCGCTCGGCCCGTCCTTCGGCGTGGCGCCCTCGGGCAGGTGGATGTGGATGTCGTTCTTCTGATAGAACTCCTCGGGGATGCCGAGCTTCTGCGAGCGGCTGCGCACCACCGTGAGCGCAGCCTGGATCGACTCCTGCATCACCTCGCCCAGTTTGCCGGTGGTGACCATCTTGCCCTTGCCGGGCATCACCGCGCTTTCGATCGTAAGCAGCTCGCCGCCCACTTCGGTCCAAGCCAGACCCGTGACCTGCCCGACCTGATTGTTCTTCTCCGCGATGCCGAAGCTGAAGCGCCGCACGCCGAGATAGTTGGACAGATTCTTGGCGCTCACCGACGTCTTTGCATCGCGCTTCTTCAGCACCAGTGACTTGACCACCTTGCGGCAGATCTTGGAGATCTCGCGTTCGAGCGCGCGCACCCCGGCTTCGCGCGTGTAGTAGCGGACGATGTCGCGTATCGCGCTCTCGGAGACGTTGATCTCCACCGGCTTGAGCCCATGGTTCTTCAGCTGCTTGGGCAGCAGATAGCGCATGGCGATGTTGACCTTCTCGTCCTCGGTGTAGCCGGACAGGCGGATCACCTCCATGCGGTCGAGCAGCGCCGGCGGGATGTTCATGGTGTTCGCGGTGGCCACGAACATCACATCCGACAGGTCGTATTCGACTTCCACGTAGTGGTCGGTGAACGAGTGGTTCTGCTCGGGGTCGAGCACCTCCAGCAGCGCGGAGGACGGGTCGCCGCGGAAGTCCATCCCCATCTTGTCCACTTCGTCGAGCAGGAACAGCGGGTTGCGCACGCCGACCTTGGTCATGTTCTGCAGGATCTTGCCCGGCATGGACCCGATGTAGGTGCGGCGATGGCCGCGGATCTCGGCCTCGTCGCGCACGCCGCCCAGCGACATGCGCACGAACTTGCGGTTGGTGGCGCGCGCGACGGACTGGCCGAGCGAGGTCTTGCCGACACCCGGCGGGCCGACCAGGCACAGGATCGGCGCCTTTACCTTGTCCACGCGTTGCTGCACCGCGAGGTACTCGACGATGCGCTCCTTGACCTTCTCCAGACCATAGTGGTCCTCTTCGAGGATGGTCTCGGCCTCGTGCCAGATCGGAGCTGATCTTGCTCTTCTTCTTCCACGGCAGGCCGACCAGCGTCTCGATGTAGTTGCGCACCACGGTGGCCTCGGCCGACATGGGCGACATCAGCCGCAGCTTCTTCAGCTCGGCTTCGGCCTTCTGCCGCGCTTCCTTGGGCATGTGCGCGGACTTGATGCGCTTGTCCATCTCGTCCAGGTCGGCGCCCTCTTCCATGTCGCCGAGCTCTTTCTGGATCGCCTTGACCTGCTCGTTCAGGTAGTACTCGCGCTGGCTCTTCTCCATCTGCTTCTTGACGCGCCCGCGGATGCGCTTCTCGACCTGCAGGATGTCGAGCTCGGTTTCCATCAGCGCGAGCAGATGCTCGAGGCGCTTGCGCACGTCGAACATCTCGAGCACCTCCTGCTTCTGCTCCAGCTTGAGCGGCAGGTGCGCGGCGATGGTGTCGGCGAGCCGGCCGGGCTCGTCGATCCCGGCCAGCGAGGTCAGGATCTCGGGCGGGATCTTCTTGTTGAGCTTCACGTACTGGTCGAACTGGGAGATCATCGCGCGGCGCATGGCCTCCAGCTCCGTGCTTTCCTCGGCTTCGGGCGGGACGGGCCGCGCCTCTGCCGTGTAGTGGGTCCTGAGGTCGGCGATCGCATCGATACGCGCCCGCTGGACCCCCTCCACCAGCACCTTCACGGTGCCGTCTGGCAGCTTCAGCATCTGCAGGATGTTGGCTACGGTGCCGGTGATGTACATGTCCTCCGCAGACGGCTCGTCCTTGGCGGCCGACTTCTGCGCCACCAGCAGGATGCTCTTGCCAGCCTCCATCGCCGTCTCCAGCGCCTTGATCGACTTCGGGCGCCCGACGAACAGCGGGATCACCATGTGCGGAAAGACCACCACGTCCCGCAACGGAAGCAGCGGGAGGGTTAGTAGGTCGGCCCCAGATTCGATGTCAGTCATTGTGTTGTCACCCGAGTATCAGCACGCATGAATGGTAGGTGGGGCAGCCACAGGCACATTGCAAGCCGCAACGAAAGTCCATGAAATGTCACGCGTTCCCGGCCCATCGCGCCCCGCGGCGGGCACCGGAAGGCGTCGAGTCACTGCGCCGAACCCGCCACCTTGGGCTGGTCCGAGTAGATCAGGAGAGGCTTGATGTCGCCGGTGATCGTGCCTTCGTCGATCACCGCTTTGCGCACGTTGCTCAGCGACGGCAGGTCGAACATGGTGTCCAGGAGAGCTTGCTCCAGGATGGAGCGCAGGCCGCGCGCACCGGTGCGCCGTGCCAAGGCCTTGGTAGCTACTGCCTGCAGCGCTTCCGGCTCGCACCTCCAGTTCCACGCCCTCCATGGAGAACATCTTCTGGTACTGCTTGAGCAGCGCGTTCTTGGGTTCGGTGAGAATTTGGATCAGCGCGGCTTCGTCTAGTTCATCCAGCGTCGCCACTACCGGAAGCCGGCCGACGAACTCCGGAATCAGCCCGTACTTGATCAGGTCCTCCGGCTCGACCTCCTTCAATACCAGCCCGATGTCCTTGCGGTTGTCCTTGCTGCGCACCTCGGCGCCGAAGCCGATGCCGCCCTTTTCGGAGCGCGCGCGGATGATCCGGTCCAGGCCGTCGAAGGCGCCGCCGCAGACGAACAGGATGTTGGTCGTGTCCACCTGAACGAACTCCTGGTTCGGGTGCTTGCGGCCGCCCTGCGGCGGCACCGAGGCCACCGTGCCTTCGATCAGCTTGAGCAGCGCCTGCTGCACGCCCTCACCCGACACGTCGCGGGTGATGGACGGGTTGTCCGACTTGCGCGAGATCTTGTCGATCTCGTCGATGTACACGATCCCGCGCTGCGCCTTCTCGACGTCGTAGTCGCATTTCTGCAGCAGCTTCTGAATGATGTTCTCGACGTCCTCGCCCGACATAGCCGGCTTCGGTCAGCGTGGTGGCGTCGGCCATCACGAACGGCACGTTCAGCAGACGCGCCAGCGTCTGCGCGAGCAGCGTCTTGCCCGAGCCGGTGGGCCCGATCAGCAGGATGTTGCTCTTGGCCAGCTCGATATCGTCCTTCTTGCCCAGGTTCTTGAGCCGCTTGTAGTGGTTGTAGACGGCCACCGACAGGATCTTCTTGGCCTGCTCCTGCCCGATCACGTACTGGTCCAGGATGGAGCGGATCTCGTGCGGAACCGGCAGGTCGGACTTAGCGCCGCGGCTGCCCTGCTCGCCCTGGCTCTCCTCGCGGATGATGTCGTTGCACAGCTCGATGCACTCGTCGCAGATGAACACCGACGGGCCGGCGATCAGCTTGCGCACCTCGTGCTGGCTCTTGCCGCAGAAGGAGCAGTACAGCAGTTTCTCTGAACCGGGCTTATCTGACATAGCGTGGCTTACGCGTGGGGGCTCGGGATCTTCCGTGTTGGCTGACGGTGGCGGCGCGGACTCAAGGTTGAGTCCGCGTCACGCCGCAACCTCGGCGCGGCTGACCAGCACCTTGTCGACGAGGCCGTACTTCGTGGCCTCCTCGGCGCCAAAGAAATTGTCGCGTTCGGTGTCGCGCTCGATGGTCTTGATGTCCTGCCCGGTGTGGCGCGCCAGGATCTCGTTCAGCCGCTGGCGCAGATACAGGATCTCCTTGGCGTGGATCTCGATGTCGGTGGCCTGGCCCTGGAAACCCGCCCATCGGCTGATGGATCATCACGCGCGAGTTGGGCAGGGCAAAGCGCTTGCCCTTCGCCCCGGCCGCCAGCAGCAGCGCGCCCATGCTCGCCGCCTGCCCGACGCACAGCGTGCTGACGTCGGGCTTGATGAACTGCATCGTATCGTAGATCGCCAGGCCGGCGGACACCGAACCGCCCGGCGAGTTGATGTAGAAGGAGACGTCCTTTTCCGGGTTCTCCGACTCCAGAAACAGCAGCTGCGCGACGATCAGGTTGGCCGACATCTCGTTCACGACGCCCACCAGAAACACCACCCGCTCCTTCAGCAGACGCGAGTAGATGTCGTAGGCGCGCTCGCCGCGACCGCTCTGCTCGATCACCATCGGAATCAGCCCCAGGCCGCGGGGTTCGTGTTCCAGGTGCTCGAATCGTCTGCGTTGCCAATTCATCTCGAGTTACCCATCAGTTCGTCGAAATCGGTCGGCTTGTCCTCGGCTCTTAACCCGCGACAGCGCCCACTGCGACCACGTTGTCCTCCAACACCAGAGACTCCACTTCACGCAGCCGGTCGGCGGACTGATAGTACCAGCGCACCACCTCCTCCGGCCTCTCGTAGCTCTGCGCATAATCCTGAATGACCGCCTTGACCTGATCCGGCTTGGCCTGCAAAGCGTTCTGCCCGACCACTTCGGCGACGATCAGACCGAGCGTCACACGCCTGCGCGCCTCAGGCTCGAACGCCTCGCGCGGCATCGGGATCTCCTCGGTCTTCAGCCCGCGACCCGCCAGGTCCCGCCGCATGCCCGCCATCAGGCGCTCGATCTCCATCTCGCACCAGCGACTTCGGCAACTCGAGCGTGGCGTTATCGAGCAGCGCCTTCATCACCTGGTCCTTTACCCGCGCCTGCACGCGCCGCCGCACCTCGCGCTCCAGGTTGCGCCCGGATCTCGGCGCGCATCTTCGCGAGGTCACCGTCGCCAATGCCGAGTTGCCTGGCGAACTCGGCGTTCACCTCGGGGAGCACCGACGCTTCGACCCGCTTGAGGGTGACCTCAAACTGCGCGCTCTTTCCGGCCAGCTCCTTAGCCATGATAGTCCTCCGGGAAAGTCAGTTCAAATGCGCCGGCTCTCCCCAGCCCGCAAACCCACGACCTGCTTCTCGAAGTCGACCAACAGTCGCCCTTCGCCCAGTATGGTCACGTGGTCGGTGCCGCTGCCGCCGTCGAACTCCTGGCCCTCGCGCGTGCCGCGATAGTCGATCGTGATACGGTCACCGATCTGCGCGCCACGATCCACCGCCTCGTAGTGCACGCGCTGCTTGCGCAGGATCTCGATGGTCTTGTCGACCTCGACCTCCCCCGGCACCACGGTCGGGCGCTCGATGACCACATTGTCGAGAGCGCCGAGCTGATGTCCGGATAGACCTCGAAGGTTGCGCTGAACTCGACGTTGTCTTTGGCCTCCGACGGCTTGGCCTCGAAGCGCGGGTAACCGGCCACGCGCAGGTTCTGTTGCTTGATCGCCTCGCCGAAGGTCTTCTGCAGGGCGTCCCCCAGCACCTCCTGGCGCACCTGGCCGCCGTACTGCTGCTGCACCAGGCGAAACGGCACTTTGCCGGGACGGAACCCATGCATGCGCATGTTGCGCGCCAGACGTTTGAGGCGATTCTCGATCTCGCCGTCGATCTCCTGCACCGGCAGCGAGACGTTCAGCCGCCGCTCCAGGGTGCTGACTTTTTCTATGGTCGCTTGCATCAATCGATTCCTGCAGGTGGGATTGCTGGGCTGCGCGGCCTGCGGCTCAGACGACCGGGGCGTTGCGCCCCGGCTGGCGTCATGGGCGGCGGGGCTCTGGTGCGAAAGGAGAGACTCGAACTCTCACGCCTTTCGGCGCCAGAACCTAAATCTGGTGCGTCTACCAATTCCGCCACTTTCGCAATGTTCGCATTTTTATAATACGCCGAGCCGCATGCTTCCACCGAGCGGCGCACTTCGAGCACCCGCCGGCCATCCAATAACGCTATTGATAGACGACAGCCCATTCCAGATGGGCACACAAGCTCCCTGCGGTTCACCATTACGAGAACTTTCCGGTCGCCTCCTGGCTGCTTCCGGCCGCGCTGCGCGAGCCCGTACGGCTCGATCTACGCCTTCGCCCGCCAGGCCGACGACTTCGCGGACGAAGGAGACGACACGTCGCAGCAGCGCCTGGACAAGCTGCGCAAGCTTCGGGCGCGAGCTGGACTGCATCGAGCGTGGACAGCCGGCCAGGCTGCCGCTGTTCCAGCTCCTCGCGCCGGTGATCCGGGAGCAGCGCTTGCCGGTTCCGCTGTTCCGCGACCTGCTGTCGGCTTTCGCGCAGGACGTGACGAAGACGCGCTACGACGATTTCGGCGAGGTGATGAGCTACTGCCGCCGCTCCGCCAATCCCGTCGGCCGGCTGCTGCTGCATTTGTTCGGGGAGACCGATACCGCGCAGCCTCGCCTATTCCGACGGGATCTGCTCAGCGCTGCAACTCATCAACTTTCTGCAGGACATCGCGATCGACTACGCCAAGGGGCGTATCTATCTGCCCGCAGGACGAGATGCGACGCTACGGCATCACCGAGGCGCAGATCGCCGCCGGCGACACGGGCGGCCGATGGGCGCCGTTCATGCGCTTCCAGATCGAGCGCGCACGCCGGATGCTGCAGGCCGGCGCGCCGTTGGGACGCGTGCTCAAGGGCCGCGTCGGCCTCGAGCTGAGCATGATCGTGCTGGGCGGAGAGCGTATCCTGAAGAAGCTTCACGACAGCAACGGCGACGTGTTCGGCCACCGGCCCAAGTTCTGGACAAGCGCGACTGGCTCTACATGCTTGCGCGCGCCCTGTTCGCGCGCCGATGACGCCGGACGAGTACTGCCAGCAGAAGGCCGCTGCCAGCGGCTCGAGCTTCTACTACAGCTTCCTGTTCCTGCCTCCTGAGCAGCGGCGCGCCATCACCGCGCTGTACGCCTTCTGCCGAGAGGTCGACGACGTCGTGGACGAGGCCGCGGATCCGGGGGTGGCGCGCGCCAAGCTCACCTGGTGGCGGAGCGAGGTCGGCGCCGTCTTCGACGGCAGCGCCCAGCACCCCGTCGGCGCGCGCCCTGGCGCCGGTGGTCCGCGCTTATCGAGCTGCGCAGAGTCGCACCTGGCGCAGATCATCGATGGCATGGAGATGGACCTCGACTACAACCGCTATCCGGACTTCGCCACACTGGAGGTCTACTGCCATCGCGTGGCGGGCGTCGTCGGGCTGCTGTCGGCGGGGATCTTCGGGTACACCGAACCCGCCACGCTGGAGTACGCCCGCACACTGGGCCTCGCCTTGCAGCTCACCAACATCATCCGCGACGTCGGCGAGGATGTGCGCCGCAACCGCATCTACCTTCCGCTCGACGAGTTGGCGCGCTTCGGTCTGTCCAGCCGACGATCCTCGAGCGCCGAGGAGGACGAGCGCTTCGAGCGGCTCATGGCGTTCCAGATCGCGCGCGCGCGCGACTACTACGATCGCGCCTTGGCGCTGCTGCCGCAAGCCGATCGCACGCGCGCAGCGGCCGGGCCTGGTCATGGCGCGCCATCTACCGAGCCCTGCTGGAGGAGATCGCTTCCCTGCGCGGTCGCACTGCTGAATCAGCGCGTCGCGCTGACGCCGATGCGCAAGCTGTGGATCGCGTGGAGAACCTGGATGACGGCGTAATGAGCGACAAGTAAAGTGACAAGTGACGCTCGAACCAGCCCGGAGCGCGCGAACTCGTCATCCGCCTCTCGTCGTTCGTCACCCCACGTCGCGATCCTCGGTGGCGGCTGGTCTGGCATGGCCGCGGCAGTCGAGCTGGCCGAGCGCCGCGTGCCGGTCACCGTGTTCGAAGCGTCGCGCACGCTCGGAGGACGTGCTCGCCGTGTCGACGTCAACGGCCTGGCGCTCGACAACGGCCTGCATATCCTGATCGGCGCCTATCGCGAGACCCTGCAGACTGCTCGCAACGGTGTCCGGCGGGCTCCCTACGGGACTGCTGCGCCAGCCGCTCGACCTTCATGTCCTCGGCAAGTTTCGGCTGCGCACCGCGCCGCTTCCCGCTCCGCTCCACTTGGCCGACGGCGCTGCTGCGCGCGCAGGGACTGGGCATCGCTGAACGACTGCGCGCCGCACAGTGGATGTCGCGGCTCCGCGCCACGAACTTCCGGCTCGATTCGGACGTATCGTGTTGCGCAGCTCCTTGCGCGTCATCGGCAGGGGGCGCGTGCGCTCCGCCACCTGTGGGAACCTCTGTGCATGTCGGCGCTCAACACCCCGCCCGAGAGCGCCTCCGCACAGGTGTTCCTCAACGTCCTGCGCGACAGTCTGAACGGACGACGGGAGGACAGCGAACTGCTGCTGCCCGACCACCGATCTCTCCGCACTGTTCCCGGAGCCTGCCGCGCGCTACGTCGAGCAGCACGGCGGCCAGGTGCTGCGGGGCACGCCCGTGTCCTCGCTGCGGGTCGACGACCAACGACTGCTGGTACACACTGCGGCAGGCTCCACGCCCTTCAGCCACGCGATCTGCGCGCTCCCACCCTACCGCGTCGCAGAGGTTCTCGGAGGAGTGCCTGCGCTAGCCGGCGTCACGCGGGCTGTCGAGCGCCTCACGCTATGAGCCCATCTATTCGGTCTACCTGCAGTACCAGGACCCGCTGCGCCTGCCGCAGGCGATGTTCGGGCTCGCCGGAGGGATTGCGCAGTGGGTCTTCGATCGCGGCGCGCTGTGCGGACAGCACGGTCTCGTCGGCGTGGTGATCAGCGCGATCTGGCCGCCACCAGGACTTGGCGCAGGAGACGCTCGTCGCCACAGTCCACGCCGAGCTGTGTGCGCACTTTCCGCAACTGCGCGAGCCGCTCTGGAGCCGAGTGATCGCCGAGAAGCGCGCCACTTTCTCATGCGTGGTCGGAGTGGAGCGCCCCTCCCAGCGCACGCCTGCGCGCAACGTCTACCTGGCCGGCGACTATACGGCCAGCGACTATCCGGCAACGCTCGAAGCTGCCGTTCGCAGCGGCGTGGCCTGTGCGCGTATGATTCTCGAAAGCGCCTGACTACCGGCGTACGCAAGGCACAGACTCCCAATGTGCTGTGCGCGTCCTGCGGTCCACTGGCTTCCATGATCGACTTCAAGCACTACCGACCCATTCCAGATCTGTTGCGAGAGCGCGTCATCCTGGTGACCGGCGCGGGCCGTGGGATTGGGCGTGCCGCTGCGCTGGCATTCGCAGCGCACGGCGCGACGGTGATTCTCCACGGGCGTGACGTGGCCAAGCTCGAATCGGTCTACGACCAGATCGAAGCCGCGGGCGGACCGCAGCCCACCATCCTGCCGCTCGATCTCGCGACGGCGCGGGACCGCGACTTCGAGAACATGGCGCTCGCCATCGAGTCGCAGCTCAAACGCCTGGACGGCATCCTGCACAACGCATCGCACCTCGCCGACCCCGCGCCGCTGGACAACCAGAGGCTGGACGAGTGGCTGCTGCTGCTGCGCGTGAACCTGGCGGCGCCCTTCGCTCTGACGCGCGCGTGCAGCCACCTTCTGCGGGCTGCACCCGACGCTTCGGTGATCTTCACCTCGGAGACGCATGCGCTCGAGCCGGCCGCCTACTGGGGCGGCTTCGCTGTGGCCAAAAGCGGGCTCACGGCGCTGGTCAAGATCCAAGCGCAGGAGTGGGAGGGGCTGAGCAAACTGCGCGTCAATCTCCTGGTTCCGGGTCCGGTGGATTCGCCGCAGCGGCAGCACACCCACCCAGGCGAGTCGCCCGCCAGCCGTCCCCGCCCCGAAGCGCTCATGCCGGTCTATCTGTATCTGATCGGACCGGACAGCCGAGGCGTAACCGGCGAGGCTTTCTACTGCTGAAGGTGCTGCCGCAGCCAGTCCGGCAGCGGCCGCGCTTTGCCGTCGGTCAGATCGATCCACACCATCACCGCCTCGCCGGTGGCGTAGACGCGCGCCGGGTCCTTGTCATCGCTGATCGCGCTGCTCAGCACGAAGCTGCTGGTGCGGGGCGCTCCGGCGTACAGCGAGATCGCGAGCTCGGCCGGGTAGACAACCGGGATACGAAAGCGACAGCTTACGCTGCCGAGGATGGGGGCTTGCGTCCGGTCCGCGTAGTCGATACCGAGCCCGTCGAACCAGGAGATGCGCGCCTGTTCCAGGCAGCGGAAGTAGATTGTGTTGTTCATGTGACCCAGCGCATCCATGTCTGCCCAACGCATCTTCATGCGCTCCACGTGGACCAACCTGCCCGCCAGTTGCATCGCGTCGTCGCCCCCGCTTGGAACGTTTATGATGTCGCGTTGTCTGAAGCCGGCGCGATTCTAACAGGGTCTGCAGCCGGGCTGGGTGAAGCGAGTCGAGCGTGAGGGATCGAACTTGATCGAACGCGAGTCCATGGAGTATGACGTGGTGGTCGTCGGGGCCGGTCCCTCGGGCCTCTCGGCTGCCATTCGTCTCAAACAGCTCGCCGCCGAGCACGCCCGCGACATCTCCGTCTGCGTCCTGGAAAAAGGCTCCGAGGTCGGTGCGCATATCCTGTCTGGTGCGGTCCTGGAGCCGCGAGCGCTCGACGAGTTGTTCCCGGACTGGCAGGCGCGCAACGCGCCGCTGAACACACCCGCGCAGGAAGACCGGTTCCTGTTTCTGAGCCGCAACCAGGGCCTGGCGACTGCCCACGCCGCCGCAGATGCACAATCGCGGCAACTACATCGTCAGCCTGGGCAACCTGTGCCGCTGGCTGGCCAGCCAGGCCGAGGCATTGGGCGTGGAGATCTATGCCGGCTTCGCTGCTTCCGAAGTGCTTGTACAGCAAGGACGGAAGCGTGAAGGGCGTGGCCACGGGCGATCTCGGTATAGGTCGCAACGGCAATCGCACGGAGCGATACCAGGCCGGCATGGAACTGCACGCCAAACAGACCATTTTCGCCGAAGGCTGCCGCGGCTCGCTCACCAAGGTGCTGTTCGAGACGCTTCAAGCTGCGCGAGGGCGTCGACCCGCAGACCTACGGGATCGGCATCAAAGAGCTGTGGGAGGTGGAGCCTTCCAAGCATCAGCCCGGCCTGGTCGTCCACACGGTGGGCTGGCCGCTGTCCAACGACACATACGGCGGCTCGTTCCTGTATCACCTGGAGAACAACCAGGTGGCCGTGGGTTTCGTGATCGGCCTCGATTACCGCAACCCTTATCTCTCGCCGTTCGAGGAATTCCAGCGCTTCAAGACGCACCCCGCGATCCGGCCGACGTTCGAAAGCGGCCGCCGCATCTCCTACGGCTCGCGCGCGTTGTCGGAGGGCGGTTTCCAGTCGATCCCGAAGCTGACCTTTCCAGGCGGGCTGCTCGTGGGCGATACGGCAGGCTTGCTCAACGTGCCGAAGATCAAGGGGACGCACACCGCCATGAAGTCAGGCATGACCGCGGCGGAAGGCGTGTTCGATCATTTGCGCAACGCCAGCAGGCGGCGAGGTTACGGGTTATCCGGAGCGGCTGCGCCAGTCATGGGTCTTGGATGAGCTGTACCGGGTGCGCAACATCCGCCCCTCGTTCCGCTGGGGTCTATTCGGCGCAATCGCTTACTCCGCGCTGGACACCTACGTGCTGCGCGGCAAGGCTCCGTGGACACTGCGCAATCACGCCGACCACACCCAGCTCCGGAAAGCCTCCGAGTCCAAACCGATCACCTACCCCAAGCCCGACGGCAAGATCACCTTCGATCGGCTGTCCTCCGTGTTCGTGTCCAACACCAATCACGAGGAAGACCAGCTGCCGCACCTGCGGCTCAAGGATCCGTCGGTGCCGATCAGCGTTAATCTCGAACTGTACGACGCGCCCGAACAGCGTTACTGCCCGGCTGGCGTGTACGAGATCGTGCGCGACGCCAACGGCCACAACCCGCGCCTGCAGATCAACGCCCAGAACTGCGTACACTGCAAGACCTGCGACATCAAGGATCCGACCCAGAACATCGACTGGGTCGTGCCCG
Source organism: uncultured beta proteobacterium (assembly GCA_963705615.1). Taxonomy (GTDB): domain Bacteria; phylum Pseudomonadota; class Gammaproteobacteria; order Burkholderiales; family SHXO01; genus SHXO01. Next base: position 60,326 of record CAVPKE010000012.1, read on the forward strand.
AAGGCGGCGGCGGGCCGAACTATCCCAACATGTAGTCTCTGTCCTACTCCGGTATCAGATGATCTCTCACATTGTTCTAAGCGGCTCTCGTGCCGCGCGGCTCGCGGCGTTCTCACTGCTGGTTCTGTTGTTGGCTGTTTCGGCGGCTGCGCGGCAACTGCCCGACCTGACCTCCTGGCCGCAGGAGCACAGCGATCTCCAGCCCGATCCCAGCGTGGTCTGCGGGCGGCTGGACAACGGCATGCGCTATGTACTCATGCCGAATGACACGCCCAAGGGGCGCGTCAGCCTGCGCCTGCTGGTGGCGGCCGGATCGCTGATGGAGACCGAAGACCAGCAAGGGCTGGCGCATTTCCTCGAGCACATGGCGTTCAAGGGTTCACAGAACATGCCCGCCGGCGATCTGGTGCAGTACCTGCAGCGGCTGGGCATGGCGTTCGGCGCCGACACCAACGCGCAGTACCGGCTTCGATCAGACCGTGTACCAGCTCGAGCTGCCGTCCAACGACACCGGATCTGGTCGACAAGAGCCTGATGGTGATGCGCGAGACCGTCTGACCGACTGCTGATCCTGGCCGCCGAGCTAGACAAGGAGCGCGGCGTGATCCTGAGCGAGAAGCGCCTGCGCGACACACCCGACTATCGCGCCACGGTCAGCAACCTGGACTTTCTGCTTCCCGACTCGCTGATCCCGCGGCGCTCCCCGATCGGGCTGGACTCGGTGATCGAGACCGCACCAAGGCAGCGTTTCGTCGATTTCTACCGCACCTGGTACCGACCGGAGCGGATCACCCTGGTTGCAGTCGGCGCCATCGATCCCGTAACCTTCGCCACGCGCATCAAGGAGCATTTCGACTCCATGCGCGCCGTCACCCCGCCGCGTCCCAATCCCGACCTCGGTACAATCAGCAGGCGCGGCCCCGCGGCCCGGCTCTACAGCGATCCCGACGGTCAGACGAGAGTGAGCCTCGAAAGCGTGAGCTACGCGGATCCCGGCGCCGACACCCGGGCCAGCAGCGAGCGCGACATAGCTCTCGATCTCGCCAACGGGGTGCTCTCGCGCCGGCTTGCCAGCCTGGCTTTGCAGGGCGGCGCCAGCTTCATCAGCGGAGCGGCGCACTTCAACGACTGGCTGCGCTTTGCGCGTATCGCGTCGGTCGACATGCAATGCAAGCCCGAGCAGTGGCAGCCGGCGCTGGCCATCGCCGAGCAGGAGCTGCGGCGCGCGCTGACCTACGGCTTCACAGCGGCCGAGCTCGAGGAGCAGAAGAAGAACCTGCTGTCGGCGTTCGAGCAGCAAGCCAAGGGCACGGCGACGCGCGAATCGCCAGAGCTTGCCAACGATCTCGTGGAACACCTGAGCGAGTTCAACGTCTTCACCGACCCCCGCTACGATCTGGCCGAGCTGCAGCGTGTGCTGCCGGCAATCACTTCCGAGCGCGCGCTCCAGGCCCTGCGCGACCTGTGGCAAGCTGGCGGCGGACCGCTGGTCTTCGTCACTGGACCGATCACGCTCGAGCAGGCCGAGATCCTGCATGCGCTTAAGTTGAGCCAGGCGCAGCCTGTGACTGCGCCTACCGACGGCGCCATGCAGGAGTTCGCCTACACCGACTTCGGGATACCCACGCAAGTGGTGGAGAAGAAGGTCGCTCCGGTGCTCGATGTGATCCAAGCGCGCTTCGGCAACAACGTCCGGCTCAACCTCAAACGCACCCAGTTCGAAGCCAACTCCATCCTGCTCGCCATCCGCTTCGGCGGCGGACGCCTGGAGCTGCCACGCGACAAGCCGGGCTTGAAGCTGCTGGCCGAGCAGGCTTTCATCACCGGCGGGCTGCAAAAGCACAGTCTCGACGAACTCAACCGCATTACCGCGGGCCGCAACGTCGGCCTCGAATTCAACGTCGACGACGACGCGTTCGTGTTGAGCGGACACACCACGCCCGACGACCTGCTCCTCCAACTGCAGGTCATGACCGCCTACTTCACGGCGCCGGGCTACCGCCCCGAGGCGCTGGAGCGCTTCCGTCAGTCGCTCGGACCGCTGTACCTGAACCTCACCCGCACGCCGGGTGGCGTCATGCAGTCACAAGTGGCGCGCTATCTGCACGACGGCGATCCGCGCTTCGGCTACCCGGACAGGGACGAAGCGGCTGCGCGCACGTTCGAGGAGCTCAAAGCCTGGCTGTCAGGACCCTTGACGGCAGGCTACCTGGAAATCTCGCTGGTGGGCGATTTCGATCCCGACGCCGCGCTGCAGGCTGTCGCATCCACCTTCGGCAGCCTGCCGACGCGCGATGCGGTCAAGTCGCCCTATACTGCACAGCGCCAGGTCCGCTTTCCCGCCGAGCATCAGCTCAAGACCTTCACCTTCGACGTCCCGCGACCCCAAGGCCTACGCCGGCGGTGTACTGGCCGACCACCGATTTCAGCCACATCACCGAGACGCGGCGGCTGTTCGTGCTGGCCAAGGCGCTCGAGGGACGCATCCTCGACCGCATCCGTGTGCAGCGAAGGGCTTTCCTACACGGCACAAAGCGCGAACGTGCCCAGCCAGGCATTTCCCGGCTACGGCGTGCTGTACGCGCTGGTCGACGCGACGCCGGACAAGGCGCTCGAGCTGACGCGACAGATCCGCGAAATCGGCGCGCGCACCGCGCGCGACGGCATTACGGAGGATGAGCTGGAGCGAGCGCGCAACCCGGTCGTGAGCGAATTGAAGAAGCTGCTGATGGACAACCACTACCTGCTGTCGGCCATCGTCTCCGGCTCACAGGAACAGCCCGAGCGGTTGATCCGCGCCACCACCAGCCTCCCGGAGCTGCAGGGGCTGACCGTGGCGGACTTGAACGAGGTGGCGCGCAAGTACCTGAAGCCCGAGGACGCTCTGCCTGTGGTCGTCACCCCGCTGCAGACGACGGGCAAAGCCTCACCCACGCGGCCCGCCCTGCGCGAATCGGCGCTGGCGCCCGCGCACTGAACAAGACGATCAACCGGGCTTATCTGTGCTTCCCGTTGCGCCCCGGCCCATTGCCTGAGTAAGCGATCCCAGCATGTCCATCGGGAATACGATGGTGTTGCTCCTGTCGCCGGCGATCACGGTCAGGGTCTGCAGATAGCGCAGCTGCATCGCTTCCGGCTGCGCCGCGAGCGTCCGCGCCGCTTCCAGCAGCTTCTGCGAAGCCTGCATCTCGGCCTCGGCCAGGATCACCTTGGAGCGCCGCTCGCGCTCGGCCTCCGCCTGGCGCGCCATGGCGCGCACCATGATCTCGTTGAGGTCGATCGTGCTTGATCTCGACCATCGACACCTTGATGCCCCACTGCATCGGTCTGCTCGTCGAGCTGGTGCTGGATGTCGAGATTGAGCTTGTCGCGCTCGGCCAGCATCTCGTCGAGCTCGTGCTTGCCCAGCACCGCGCGCAGCGTGGTCTGAGCCAGCTGGCTGGTCGCGACGAGATAGTTCTCCACCTGGATGATGGCCTTCTCCGGGTCGACCACGCGGAAGTAGATCACCGCGTTGACCTTCACCGAGACGTTGTCGCGCGAGATGACGTCCTGGCTCGGCACGTCCATGGTCACTGTGCGCAGCTCCACCCGGACCATCTGCTGGATCACGGGCCATCACGATCACCAGTCCGGGGCCCTTCACGCTGCCAGAAACGCCCGAGCTGGAACACGACGCCGCGCTCGTACTCCCGCAGCACGCGGACGGAATAGAACAGCACTGCCGCGATGAAGACCAGTACGACGATTCCGCTTATGCCTTGCATGTCGCCTCTCCTCGTTATGTCGTCTGAGTATCCGGCTCGCACCTCCAACACCAGGCCGTCGATGCGCGTGACGCGAACGCTCTGGCCCGCATGCAGGTCGGCGTGGCTGCGCACCTTCCAGATTTCGCTGTGCACGCGCGCCCACCACTGGCCGTCGGCGTGCTCGATGATCTCGCCGCGCGCTCCGATCAGCTCTTCGCGGCCGCTGACCACCGGCCGCCGCCGCGCCCTGCACCGCCATCCCGATCACGACCAGGAAGAAAGCCGCGGCTGACTGACGCGACCGTCGCGATCAGCGTCCACGGGATGTCGTAGCCGGGCACGTCGGTCTCGATCAGCATCACCGAGCCGAGCACGAATGCGATCACCCCCCCGATCCCCAGCGCGCCGTAGGAGGTGACGAACAGCTCTGCGACCATGAAAGCCGATCCCCAGCGACGATCAGCGCGAGCCCCGCGTAGTTGACGGGCAGCATCTGGAACGCGTACAGCGCCACCAGCAGGCAGATGCCGCCGACCACGCCGGGCAGCACCAACCCGGGGTTGTAGAACTCGAACAGCAGCCCGTAGATGCCGAGCAGCATCAGGATGTAGGCGATGCTGGGATCGGTGATCACCGCCAGCAGGCGGCTGCGCCAGTCCGGTTCGACGCGCACCAGCGCTGCGCCTTCGGTGTTGAGCGTCCGCTTCTGCCCCTGGATCTCGAAGGTCTTGCCGTTCACTTTCTTCAGCAGGTCCGCGAGGTCGGTGGCGATGAGGTCGGCCACTTTGATCTTGACCGCCTCCTCGGCCGGCAGGCTCACCGCCTCGCGCACCGCTCTTCTCGGCCCATTCGACGTTGCGGCCGCGCAGCTCCGCCAGTCCCCTGATGTACGCGGACGCGTCGTGAATCGCCTTTCGGCTCATGGTATCGCCGGGCTCGGGCGCGCCTTTCTCTCCGCCCTTGTCGCTGCTGCGCTTGTCGTGCTTCTTGGTCCGCTCGGCTTCTGCTTGTCCTCGGGCTTGGACGGCTCGCCCCCGCCGGGGCCCCCGATCTGCACCGGTGTCGCAGCGCCCAGGTTGGTGGCCGGCGCCATGGCCGCGATGTGGCTGGCATACAGAATGTAGGTTCCGGCGCTCGCCGCGCGCGCACCGCTCGGGGCGACGTACACGGCGACCGGAATCGGCGAGGCGAGGATGTCCTTGATGATCGCGCGCATCGAAGTGTCCAGGCCGCCGGGGGTGTCCATCTGCAGCACGACCAGCTGCGCGCCTTGCTTCACCGCGTGCTCGAGCCCGCGATGGAAATAGTCCGCGGTCGCAGGCCCGATCGCGCCGTTGACGGTGAGCACGACCACGGGCCCAGACTCCGCCGATGCGCTCAAGAGCAGCAGGGACGAAAGCAGAGCGAGCAGCAGGCGCATGAGTCGGAGCATCGAACCGGGCCAATATAGACCCTTTCCGCTGCTCACGCAGCGCGGGAAGTCGCTCAATCTTTCAATCAATTCTCGGGGTCGATCAGAACACCGGGGTTGAGCATGCCCTTGGGGTCGAGCCGCTTCTTGGCGGCGATGAGCGCCTGGGCGAACAGATCCGGCCGCTGGCGGTCGTACCAGCGGCGATGGTCGCGGCCCACGGCGTGATGGTGAGTGATGGTGCCGCCGAGCTTGATTGAGCACCTCGGAAGCGGCGATCTTGATCGCCCAGCACTGCTCCACCAGGCGCGCCTTGTCGCCCAGAGCGTGGCAGGAGAAATAAGGCGCGGGACCGTCGGGATAGACGTGCGTGAAGCGACAGGTGACCAGGCCCGGCCTGCCGGTCACCTCTTGGATCGCCTTCTCGGTGGCGGCCTTGACCTGCGCGTGGAACTGCGGGAAGCGGTCCCACGTGATGGCGGTTTCGAACGTCTCCGCGATGATGCCGCGCGGCGTGAGCACCTCGCGGTTGTAGGGCATGCGCAGAAAGCTGTCGCGCCACTGGCCCGCCGCGCCCTGACGCTGAGCCCCTTCGCTCTTGAGCGCGGCGGTGTCGTATTCGCCGCCATGCGCGCGCACGATCTCCAGGGCGCGCTGCAGCATCGCGTCCATGGGACGATCGGCCGACTCGAAGTTGAGGACCAGCACGCAATGCGTGCCGTCGCCGGCGCCGTTGACCAGCGCCTCGTCCGCATCGAGCAAGCCGGCAGTTGGCTGGGTACAGGTGCGCCTGGGCGATGGCACGCACCGCGTCGGCAGCGCGGTAGAAATCCTGGAAGCGCGCGCTGGTGGCCGCGCGAAAGGTCGGCCGCGGCCGCAGCCGCATCCACGCTTCGGTGATGATGCCGAGCGTGCCCTCCGAGCCGATGAACATGCGATCGGGGCTGGGGCCGGCACCGGAGCCCGGCAGGCGGAACGATTCCACGATCCCGGCCGGCGTGACCACGCGCAGGCTTTCGACGAAGTCGTCGATGTGAGTGTAGAGCGTCGCGTAGTGACCGCCGCCGCGCGTCGCGATCCAGCCGCCGAGCGTGGAAAACTCGAAGGATTGCGGGAAAGTGGCGCAGCGTGAGCCCGCTGGCTTTGAGCTGGTTCTCCAGCGACGGGCCGTAGACGCCGGCCTGGATGCGCGCAGCCTGCGAGATCTCGTCGATCTCGAGCACGCGGTCGAGATGCTTGAGGTCGACGGTCACGATGGGCCGGTCCGTGCGCGGCGGCTCGACGCCCGCCACCACGCTCGAGCCTCCGCCCCAGGGAATGACCACGGCGTGGATCGAGTCGCACCAGTCCAGGGTCGAGACCAGCTCGGCTTCGCTGCGCGGGAAGGCGATCACGTCGGGCGGGTTGGAGAAATCGCGCGCGAAGACGCGCACGCTGTCGAAGAAGGACTTGCCGTAGCTGTGCAGCAGGCGCTCGTAGTGATCGATGGAGCAGAAGTCGCCAAGGCTGCGCGGCGGCTGTATTCGAGGCTTGCGCAGCTCGATATCCTCCGCGCGCGGCACCGCCGTGGCCTCGAAGCCGGAAACCCCGAAGCGCTTCGCGTACGCAGCCTCCAGGCGGCTCGACCTCATCGGCAGTCAGGCGTTCGTTCTCGTAACCCCAGCCCCAGAACTTAAGGCGCGGCTCGCTCACTTTGGTCCGGCTCCTATCGAGATGCTGAGATGTTCCGAGCAACGGGGCGCGCCCGCCTTCTTTCTGTGGCTGGAGCGCGTGTGCGCCGCGATCAGCGAACTCGCGGGCGCTCGCAAGTAGCTCTGCACGGGGTTGTTACTCCTGCCGGATCCAGGTCTGAGAGCGGCCGAACAACGACAGGCCGATGTAGCCGCGCACCTCGAGCTTGCGCCCGCCCTCGATCAGCTTCATCTTGGCGCGGTAGATCTTGCCGTTCTTGGGGTCGAGGATCTCGCCACCGCCGTACTGGTCACCGTCCTTCTTCAGGCCCCACAGGAAGGTCATGCCCGATGATCGGTCTGTCCTTGCGCTCGCCCTCGCACTTCTTGCACAGATGGTCGGGATCGTCGTCGGGCTGCTCGAAAATCTTCTCGACCTTGCCCTCGAACACACCGTTGTTCTCGACGATCCGCACCAGCGAGCGCTCCTTGCCGGTCTTGTCGTCGATGGTCTTCCACAGCGCCGGCGGGCGATTCCATGTCGGCACTGGCGACCCCGGCCCCAGTCAGCGCGAGCAGCACAAATCAACAGGCTACCGAGCATCTTCATTGTCGCCCTCCTCCGATGAACGGCCCCTCAACGGCGCCGGGCCGACGCCGCCTTCGGCGGGGTGGACCTGGCAAGTCGCGACAACATCCGCGGGCGCTTTGCGGCGCCGCTCGATCGCTTTCCAGTCCCACTCGATGCCCAGACCCGGCTGGTTCGACGGCTGCGCGTAGCCGTCCTGCATGACGATGCGCGAGGTCGTGATGTCGTCGAGCTGCGGGATGTGCTCCAGCCAGGTCGCGTTGGGCACTGCGCAACACAGCCCCAGATGGATCTCCATCAGGATAGTGCGGACAGACCTGCACGTTGAACGTCTCGGCCAGGTGCGCGACCTTGAGCCACGGCGTGATGCCGCCAACGCGACCCACGTCGACCTGGACGATGTTGCAGGCGCCGCGCTGCAGGTACTCGCGGAAATGACTCGGGTGATACAGCGACTCGCCGATCGCGATGGGCATCGAGGTGGATCGGGACAGCAGCACGTGACCGTTCAGGTCCTCGGCCGGCAGCGGCTCTTCGAACCACAAGACGTCGAGCGCTTCGTAGTGGCGGGCGCGGCGGATGGCCTCGGATACCGTGAAGCCCTGGTTGGCGTCGGTCATGATGTCGAAGGCCGGTCCCAGCGCCTTGCGCACGGCTGACAGCCGGGCCACATCCTCCGCGACGTGCGGCCGGCCGATCTTGATCTTCACGCCGCGAAAGCCCTTGGACTTCGCCGCCAGCGCGTTCTCGACCACTTCGCCCGGCTTCAGATGCAGCCAGCCGCCCTCGGTGTCGTACACCGGGATGCGGCGCTGGGCGCCGCCTGCCATGACGTGCAGAGGCAACGCGGCTGACTCTGCAGCGGCGGTCCCACAACGCGGTATCCACCACACACAGCGCGATGCTGGTGAGGGCGCCCACCGACGTGGCGTGGGTGAAGAAGAACAGGTCCTTCCAGATCTCCTCTACCATGTCCGCGTCCTTGCCCAGCAGCCGAGGCGCGAGGTGGTCGCGCAGCAGGGCGATCACGGCGGATCCGCCGTTGCCGATGGTGTAGGAATAGCCGGTGCCCTCGGACCCGTCGTCGCAGAACAGGCGCAACATCGGCGTTTCCTGCAGCGAGAAGGTCTGGATCGCATCGCTGCGGGCGACTTTGGGCTTGAGGTCGACCTGGAAGATCTCGACCCGTGTGATCTTGGGCATGGATAGCGTCGAGCCGGTGTCGAAGGGCCTGCGGTCGCTCAGCGAACGGACTCGAACACGCCAGCAGCACCCATCCCGGTGCCGATGCACATGGTGACCATGCCGTACTTCTGCTTGCGACGGCGCAGACCGTGCACGATCGTGGCGGTTCGGATCGCCCCGGTCGCGCCGAGCGGATGGCCCAGTGCGATAGCTCCGCCCAGCGGATTGATCTTCGCGGGATCGAGCCCGAGGTCGTTGATCACCGCCAGGCTCTGCGCGGCGAAGGCCTCGTTCAGCTCGATCCAGTCCATGTCGTCCTGTTTCAGTCCCACCTGCTTGAGCACCTTCGGAATCGCGAACTTCGGGCCGATGCCCATGATCTCCGGCGGCACGCCGGCCACCGCGAAGCCGAGGAAGCGGGCCAGCGGCCGCAGGTTGTAGCGCTTGAGACGCCGCTTCGGAGACCAGGATCACGGCGCCCGGCACCGTCCGAGGTCTGCGAGCTGTTGCCCGCGGTCACGCTGCCGTTGGCGGCGAACGCCGGCCTGAGCTTGGCCAGCACCTCCGGCGTGGTGCCCGCGCGCGGGCCCTCGTCCACCGAGACCACACGTGTGTGATGCTTGATCTCGTGCGACAGCGAGGTCAGGCAGCTTCTCGTCGATCGTGTAAGGGCGTGATCTCGTCCGCGAACTCGCCCGATCTCGATCGCCGCCAGCGCCTTGCGATGGCTCTCGGTGGCGAACCGATCCTGCGCCTCGCGCGACACGTTCCAGTGCTGCGCGACCTTCTCGGCGGTGATGCCCATGCCGTAGCCGATGCCGATGTTCTCGTCGCGGTCGAAGATGTGCTCGTTGATCGCGATCTTGTTGCCGCCCATCGGGATCATGCTCATGCTCTCGGCGCCGGCGGCGATCATCACGTCGGCCTCGCCCAGCCGGATGCGGTCCGCCGCCATCGACACCGCCTGCAGGCCCGAGGAGCAGAAACGGTTCACGGTCACCCCGGACACCGTGTTGGGCAAACCCGCCAGCAGCAGCCCGATGCGCGCCACGTTCATGCCCTGCTCCGCCTCCGGGATCGCGCAGCCGACGATGACGTCGTCGACTGCGCCGGGTTCGAGCGCCGGCGCCTGTCTGCCAGCACGCTCTTCAGCACGTGCGCCAGCAGGTCGTCCGGCCGCGTGTTGCGGAACATGCCGCGCGGCGCCTTGCCCACCGGCGTGCGCGTCGCCGCGACGATGTAGGCATCCTGAACTTGCTTGGCCATCGAACAATCTCCGCGTCTGAACCGTGCCGTGGCTCAGCTCATCAATTTCGAAGCGGCTTGCCGGTCTTCAAGGTGTGCTCGATGCGCGCCTGCGTCTTCTCGGTGGCGAGCAGCTCCATGAAGCACTCGCGCTCCAGATCGAGGAACCACTGCTCGTCGACCAGGCTGCCGGCCTCGACGTCGCCGCCGCACAGCACGTAGGCGATCTTGCTCGCCACCAGGAAGTCGTGCTCGGAGATCTGGGCGCCGGCCAGCAGGTTGGCGAGGTGGGCCTTGAAGGTGGCAATCGCGCGTGCGCCCGGCGGCCGGGATATCGCGCGCCTTCAGCGGCGGACGATAGCCGGCCTCGGCCATCGCAGTCACCTCGGACTTCGCGACGTACAGCAGCTCCGCGCGATTCATCACGATGCGGTCGGCGGGCTTGAGGTAGCCCAGCTCGCGCGCTTGCTCGGCCGACTTGCCAACGGTGGCGATCGCGACGTTCTGGAAGTACTGGCGCAGGAATGGGAACAGGTCGCCGCCTTTGGCCTCTTGCGCGCTGCGCAACGCCAGCTCCTTGCAGCCGCCGCCGGCCGGAAGCAGGCCCACGCCGGCCTCGACCAGGCCGATGTAGCTCTCCAGCGTGGCCACCGCGCGCCCCGAGTGCATGATGAACTCGCAGCCGCCGCCCAGCGCCAGGCCTTCGACGGCGGTGACGGTGGGCACCAGCGCGTACTTCCAGGCCTGCGTCGTGGCCTGGAACTGCTCGACGATGCCTTCGACCTTTTCCAGCCGCCCGGCCATCACCGCATCGGCCACGTTCAGCTTGCGCGCCGCCTTCAGCACCATGGACTGCGCCTCGCGGCGGAATTTCTTCATCATCGAGCCGAAGGCGGAGGGCTTGGCTGCGCCCGCCGGCCTGGCCGAGGAACCCGAAAGGTTCGCGCCGACCGAGAACGGCGGCTCGGTCTGCCAGATGATCACGCCCTTGAAGTTGCGCTCCGCCTCTTCGATCGCCTGCATGACGCCGTCGAGCACGTCTTCGCCGATCGCGTGCATCTTGCTCTTGAAGCTCACGATGCCGATGTCGTCGCCGGTGGTCCACATGCGCACGGCGTCGGTCTCGAACACGGTCTGGCCGTACTGGACCGGCTCACCCACCAGGCGATCCGGGTAGGGCTGGCGACGGTACACGGGCAAGCTCGACCGCGGCCGCAGCGCGTTCGCCGACGCGCTGTAAGAACCCTGCGGCGTGTGTACCCCGTTACGGCTGCTGTCCGTGACCCACGCCGGCAGCGGCACCCTGGCCATGGCCTTGCCGGCGTTGATGTCCTCGTGGATCCACCCGGCCACGCGCTGCCAGCCGGCGGTCTGCCAGATCTCGAACGGTCCCTGGTTCCAGCCGAAGCCCCAGCGCACGGCCAGATCCAGGTCGCGCGCGTTGTCGGCGATGTCCGCCAGCTGATACGCGCAGTAGTGCAGCATGTCGCGGAACACCGCCCACAGGAGCTGAGCCTGGGGATGCGGGCTCTCCCGCAGCTGTCTGGAAGCGCTCGGCTACATCTCGAGTCTTGAGGATCTCCACCACCCCCGGGTCGGCCTCGGCCCCGGAGAGGCGGTAGTCGCCAGTGGTCAGGTCCAGGACCTGAATGTCCTTGCCTTGCTTGCGGTACACGCCGCGCCCTGATTTCTGGCCGAGCGCGCCCTGTTCGAGCAGCTTGCGGTACCAGTCGGGGAGGTCGAAGTACTTGTGCCACGGATCGTCGGGCAGCGTCTCCTTCATCGTGTTGACGACGTGCGCCAGCGTGTCCAGACCGACGACGTCGGCGGTGCGGTAGGTCGCGCTCTTCGGCCGGCCGATCAGCGGGCCGGTCAGCGCGTCCACCACATCGAAGCCCAGGCGCAGGCGCTGCGTATGGTGGAAAGCGGCCAGGATCGAAAACACACCGACGCGATTGGCGATGAAGTTGGGCGTGTCCTTGGCGCGGATCACGCCCTTGCCCAGCGTCGTGGTGAGGAAGGCCTCGAGCTGGTCGAGCAGGTCTGCGGCGCGGTCTGGCGGGCAGCGATCAGCTCGACGAGGTACATGTAGCGCGGCGGGTTGAAGAAATGCACGCCGCAGAAGCGCTGGCGCAACGCCTCGGGCAGCGCCTGCGCCAGCGCATTGACGGACAGACCCGAGGTGTTGCTCGCGAGCACCGCGTGATCCGCGAGATGCGGCGCGATTCTGTCGTAGAGCGACTTCTTCAGGTCCATGCGCTCGGCTATGGCCTCGATCACCAGGTCGCAATCGCGCAGCTGCTCCAGGTGCTGGTCGTAGTTGGCGGCTTCGATGTACGCCGCCTTGGCGCTCGAGGCGAGCGGGGCGGGCTCGAGCTTGCTCGAGGTTCTCGATCGCGCGGCGGACATTGGCGTTGGGATCCCCGTCCTTCGCGGCCAGCTCGAACAGGACCACGGGCACATTCGCGTTGACCAAATGCGCGGCGATCTGAGCGCCCATGACGCCGGCGCCGAGCACGGCAGCTTTGCGAACCTGCTGCTGAGAAGTGGTCATTGGACGCGGAGTCGAGAGGAACGAGGCGGCGGGCGCTGTCGTCGCCCGCGCTGCCGGCTCAGAAGCTGTAAGCCACCTGCACGCTGACGATATTCACGGAATTGTCGTAGCTGCCGACCAGTGTCCCGGAAGCCTGCTCCGTGTGGTTGATGGGGGTGCTCGGCACGAACAGATGAGCATAGCCGAAGTCCAGCGACGCGTTCTTCGTGAAGTACCAGCTGGCGCCCACCGCAAGCCAGGTCCGGCTGTTGTCGGGGATGCGCGCTGTGCGCAGCGTCGAATTCGGCACCGGAGTCTGGTCCCAGGCGATACCGCTGCGCAGCTTCCACTTCTCGTTGGGTCTGTAGTTCATCCCGAGCGAGAAGCGCCACGCGTTTTGCCAGTCCTCCGTTGTGACGTTGCTGGGCGCGCCGTTGGCGAAGTTGACAACGAGTTGATTGAACACCGTCCACTGCGTCCAGGTGATGTCTCCCATCAGCTCCCACTTGTCGCCGAAGGTCTGTAACACGGTGAGCGAGGCGGAGTCCGGGACCGTGAGATCAGCGGTGGCGCCGCTGGTTTGAAATTGCGGAATGGCGCTGAGAGGAAAGGGGGTGCTCGGAACATTTGAGAATGTCGAGGTACCGCTCAGGGTGTACTTGATTCGAGAGCGGTAGGCAACGCCGATTCTCATGTCGGGTGAGATCTGGAACAGCGCCCCCAGATTGAAGCCATAGCCCCAGTCGCTCGCAGACAATTCCTGGGACCCGTCCCGCGCTTGTGGGCCGCCATAGGTGAGGCCGCATCCCGGTACGCCGGTGCAAATGAGCCCGAAGTCGATCGCCTTGCTCAGCGTGGCGTCAGCCTGCTGCGCACTCAGGCCAAACCCCAGCGAGACCTTGTCGTTCACCTTGTAGGCGATGCTCGGATTGATGTTGATGGTTTTCAGCTCCGAGTTCAGCGCCTGGTAACGGCCAACCCATCCCGCCTCGTACTCGGTCGTGAGTCCGAATGGCGCGTTCATGCCGATGCCCAGCCACAGGTTCTCATTCAACTGCCACGAGAGGTAGAGGTTGGGGACATAGCTCCAGCCGCCGGCGTCGCCGCCGTTGCCGCCGGTCAAGGCCAGCGGCGGAGCGGGTGGTGCCAGGGTCGAGCCTTGATTGGTGAATTTCACGCTCGGGTCGATCGCATGCACGCCCACCACAACCTGTTTGCCCGGCAGACGCGTCATGCCCGCAGGGTTGAAGAATATGGTGCTGGCGTCCTCCGCGGCTGCAGACCCGCCCGCGAACGCGTTGCCCACACCGCTGGCGCTTTGTTCGATGAGCGCGAATCCGGCTGCGCTGAGGCTTCCCGCATGAACGGCCAGGGCCGCCATCACGCCCAGGCGGACGAGCATCGTTGTTGTCTTGGCTTCCATAGTCCGTCCTCCGCTCTACTGCATCACTGTCACAACTGCGCCCTGATGCCCGATCCTGCGCTCCCCGGTCACGGGCTGCACGCTCATCCCCCACCGGGTGCGACAGGCCGCGGCTTGCGGTTCTGGTCCACGGCGACGTAGGTCAAGGTCGCTTCCGTGACCTTGACCGTCACTTCTTCCGGAACACCGCGTTGGGCGAACACCTCAACGTCGACCGTCACGGACGTGCGCCCCACTTTCACGACCTTCGCGTAGAAGCTGACCAGGTCGCCGATCAACACCGGCTGCTTGAACACGAAAGAGTTCACCGCGACCGTCGCGACTCGTCCTTTCGCGACGCGCAGCGCCGGAATGCTGCCCGCGATATCGACCTGGGACATGATCCAGCCACCGAAGATGTCGCCCGTCGGGTTGGCGTCGGCGGGCATCGGCACCACGCGCAGGACCGGCTCGCGGTCGCTCGGCAGCCGCGTCGGGTCGCCCGCGGCTGTCATTCAGTGCCCCGCATACAGCTGCTCGTACTCGGCCTGGTGTAGCTCCAGGACGCGCGCGCGTTTGAGCTTCATTGTCGGGGTGAGCAAGCCGTTCTCGATCGTCCACGGCTCGGACAACACGGCGACGCGCCGGATCTGAGCATAGCCGGGAAACTGCCTGATCTGCGCGTTGATGCGCTCGAGCACCAGTTGCTCGGCCTGCGGCCCGCGCGCCGACCTCGGCAAAGCCGGGTCCAGACCGTGCTCGGCTGCAACTTTGGCCCACAGCTCCGGGTTCGGCACCACGAACACGGACAAATAGGGTTTGCCTTCGCCGATCACCATCACGTGTTCGAAGAAAGGGTCGCGCGCGATGGCAGCTTCCATGTCCACCGGCGGCACCTTCTCGCCGTTGGACAGGACGATGATCTCCTTCAGACGCCCGGTGATGTACAAGCGGCCATCGCCGTCCATGCGCGCGGTGTCACCGGTGTTGAGCCAGCCGTCCTCGGTGAACATGGCCCTGGTCGCCTCGGGGTTCTCCCAATAGCCCAGCATGATATTGGGTCCCTTGACCAGCAACGCGCCCTTGTCGCTGATCTTGACCTGGACTCCCGGGATCGGTTGCCCGATGCTCTCGGGAACGTTGCTCTCGATACGGTTGCCGCTGACCACCGGGCTGGTCTCGGTGAGGCCATAACCCTGTAGCACGGGTAGCCCAAGGCCGATGAAGACTCTGGCCACGTCCGGTGGCAGCGCGGCGCCGCCGCTGACGGCCGCTCGCAACCCACCCCCCAGTCGCGCAAGGATCTTGTCCGCCACCAGCTTCTTCAACACGGGCCAGAGCAGGAAGCCCGGCCGCCACGGCCCGCGCCCCTGCTGGTGCTCGAAGCGCGCCCATCCCACCTGCGTGGCCAGCTCGAACAGCTTGCGGCGGACCGCGGGCCCGTCCGCCAGCTTGGCCTTGATCGCGGCGTAAACGCGCTCGTAGATGCGCGGCACCGAGATGAGCACTGTTGGCCGGATGGCGACGAGATCCTCCGCGAGCTGCTGTATGGAACGGGCGTAGGCCACGCGCGCGCCGGCCATGATCGTCAGATAGTAGCCGCAGGTACGCTCAAAGGTATGCGATAGCGGCAGGAACGACAGGAACGTGTCTTGACTGCTGACGTCGCACAGCTGCGCGGTGTTGTAGGCGTTGGACAGCATGTTGTGGTGGCTCAGCATGACGCCCTTGGGTCGCCCGGTGGTGCCGGAGGTGTAGATGATGCTGGCCAGCTTGTGCGGATCGCGGTTGACATGCGCAACCGCATTCGCGCTCTCGGGGCCATCGCTGTCCGGCAGCCAGGCGGCCACGCTGACCAGCCTGGGATCGGCAGGAACGCGCGGCAGCGGCTTGAGGCACAGCACGCGCACGAGGCTCGCGAGCTGCGCTCCCACGTCGGCGAATGCGGCCCACTGCTCCGGCTCCTCGAACAGCAGCAGCTTGGCCGCGCAATTGCCGATGATATAGGCGACGTTGTCGGGCCGATCCTGGGTATACAGCGGCACCAGCACCAGCCCCAACCCCATCGCTGCCTGATCCAACGCAACCCAACTGGGTGAGTTGCGCAGCATGATCGCGACCCGGTCGCCGGGATTGAGTGGCTCGCGCCTGAGCGCCGCCTGCCATCGTGCGATCAGCCGGTCCATCTGCGCCCAGGTGTGGTCGCGCCAGACTCCCGCTTCGCCGTCGTACTCGGTGTAGGCGACGGCATCGGGCGAGCGCCGCACCCGCTCGCTGAACAGTCCGTCCAGCGTGAGCGCTACCTCCGGCTGGATGAGGTCAACTGGCTCGCCCATCTCTGTTCCGTGGTCGATGCTTAGGAGTGCATTGAGAGACTGCTTCGCGAGCGCCCACGCCGCGTGGCGCGCACACGCGTACAATTGTTTGATCGAGCGAGCGCCAGCGAACCGGGATTACCGGCACCAGCCAGCTCATCGTCGTTCTTCGACATCTGTCGACGCCTTCAGTCCAAGAAAATATCCGGATGCAGGCGAGCGCCGGGCGTCACTGCGTACTGCTCGAGCTCGGTGACGCCGGCCCGGAGCAGCACGTCCTCGTCGATGAAGAAGTTGCCCGTCGTCCCTCGGCTGTCGCTGGTCAGGATCGCGTACGCCGCGTCTGCCATGATCTCCGGCTTGCGGCTGGCCTGAATCGACTCAGGGAAGAACACTTCCACCGCCGCCGTGGCGATGGTGGTACGCGGCCACAGCGAGTTCACCGCCACCCCCTGCGGGGCGAACTCGCGCGCCATCCCCAGCGTGCACATGCTCATGCCGTACTTGGCGATGGTGTAGGCGACGTGCGGCGCGAACCATTTCGGATCCAGGTTCAGCGGCGGCGACAAGGTGAGAATGTGCGCGTTCTCTGCCCTCAGCGAGGTAGGGCAGGCAAGCCTGGGAGCAGAGGTAGGTGCCACGCGTGTTGATGGTCTGCATCAGGTCGTAGCGCTTCATCGGCGTGGACAGCGTACCGGCCAGGCTGATGGCGCTGGCGTTGTTGACCAGCGCGTCGATGCCGCCGAACCTCTCGGCCGCCTGCTTCACCGCCGCTTCCACTGCGCTCTCGTCGCGGATGTCCAGTTGCAGCGGGAGCGCCCGACCGCCAGCCGCCTCCACCTCGGCCGCGACGCTGTGGATCGTGCCCTGCAGCTTGGGGTGCGGCTCTGCGGTCTTGGCAGCGATCACGATGTTGGCGCCATCACGCGCGCAGCGCAGCGCGATGGCCCGGCCAATGCCGCGGCTGGCGCCGGTGATGAAGACCGTCTTGTCTTTTAGCGTTCGCATCGGCCAAGCTCACTCGCCGCGGAATGCAGGTTTGCGCTTCTCCACAAATGCGGCTACACCTTCGGCCAGGTCGCGCGTGTGCGCGCAGCGCGCGAACGCCATCAGCTCCTCCTCCATCTGCGTCTCGATACTGCGCTCCAGCGAATGGTTCATCAGCCGCTTGGCCTCGCCGTGGGCTACGCGTCGGTCCGTTAGCGAGCCGACGCAGCGATCCGCGCGGTCTCCTGCGCGAGCTGGTCCGCCGGTACGACCCAGTTGACCAGCCCCAGGTCCCTCGCGGTATCGGCACCGAACAGCTCTGGCAGCAGGGTCAGCTCCATGGTCTTCTTGTGGCCGACCAGCCGCGGAAGAAAATGCGAGCTCCCGCCATCGGGGCTGGCGCCGATGTTGGCATAGGCCAGCGAAAAGCGCGCGTTGTCGGCAGCGACCGCGAGGTCGGCGGCGCACAGGATGCTGAACCCGGCACCTGCGCAAGCGCCCTGCACGCTGGCCAGCACCGGCTTGGCCATGCGCCGCAGCGCCAGGATCGC
The DNA here is from genome assembly GCA_963705615.1 of uncultured beta proteobacterium. Classification (GTDB taxonomy): domain Bacteria; phylum Pseudomonadota; class Gammaproteobacteria; order Burkholderiales; family SHXO01; genus SHXO01. Next base: position 77,963 of record CAVPKE010000012.1, read on the forward strand.
GAAGTGCATGTCCCGCCCCCAGCGCACGATCGCTTCCGGCAGCTCCTCGATGTGCTGGTGAAACAGCGCCACGTCGCCTCCGGATACAAAGGCCCTGCCTTCGCCGCGCAGGACCAGCGCCCGCACGCCCGAGTCCCTCTCGACCCGCTCGGCAGCCGCGCGAAACTGGATCATCATCTCCGGGTCCATGGCGTTGAAGACCTGAGGACGATTGAAGGTGAGCGTGGCGACGCCGGCTTCGACCGACAGCAGGATCGACTGGCTCATGCGCCGTCTCTCCTCGCCACGAGCGCATCCTGGAACACCTCGGACTGACCGACCGGCTCGGCAGCCGCGTGACGGCCGACGTCGAGCGGAAAATCATCCACCATGATGCAGGCGCGGCGCAGTTCGTCGTAGCTCTTCAGCGTATCCGCCTCGGCCATTGTCACCGCGCCGACTTGCACCGCGGCCGCAATGCGCTCGCCGGCTGTAAAGCCGCGGGCAGCACCGGACCGCACGGCTGCTCGCACCTTGGCCTCGATCTGCTCGGCTTCGGCAACGTGCTGCAGTGCCAGCTCCAGCCGGCCCACCGGATCGGCCTCGTCCCGGTGGACGAACATGCCGGCGGTGAGCCGGTCGCGTGCGGGCGAATCCTCCATCAGCAGACGCGCCACGCGATGGCCGAGGCGCATCGTCCGGCGCGCGCAACGTCCTGCCCGAATGGAAACACGAGCAGGCGCAACACCCAGGCCACGGGACGTGCACGGGAAATTCTGGAACAGACCGTAGAACGCTTCCTGGATGCGGTGCTGCGCGTCCTGAACCGCCCACTGCAGCAACGGCAGATCGGTCTGCTGCCGACCATCGTCGTGCCAACGCTTGAGCACGCAGGACGCGAGATAGAGATGACTGAGGATGTCGCCCAGCCGGCCGGAGATCTTCTCGCGGCGCTTGAGATCGCCACCCAGGAACAGCATCGCCACGTCTGCGGCCAGCGCAAAGCCCGCGGACAGCCGGCTCAGGTTCCGAAAGTGACTGCGCGTTTCGGGAGCACCGGGCGCTGGGCTCAAGCGCGCCCCGGTCAGCGCGAGCCACAGCGAGCGGGCGGCGTTGCTCACCAGGAAGGAGACATGCCCCCACAGCGCGCGATCGAAGGCAGCCGAAGCGCGCAGCCGGATCGGCCTCCTTCGTCGCGGCGATCTCTTTCAGGACATAGGGATGGCAGCGGATCGCACCCTGTCCGAAGATGATCATGCTGCGCGTGAGGATGTTGGCGCCCTCGACGGTGATGCCGATGGGCACCTGCTGGTAGCCGCGGCCGAGGTAGTTGTTGGGTCCGAGGCAGATGCCTTTGCCGCCATGCACATCCATGGCGTCGTTGATCACCTGGCGCGCGCGCTCGGTGCAGTGGTACTTGACGATCGCGGAGATCACCGAAGGCTTCTCGCCCGAGATCCACTGCCCCGGCCGTCATGACGCGCGCCGCCTCCATCAGGTACAAGCTTGCCGCCCATGCGCGCCAGGGCCTCCTCCACGCCCTCGAACTTGCCGATCGGGTACGCGGAACTGGCTGCGCACGCGGCTGTAGGCACCGGTGGTGCGCACCGCGGTCTTGGCCCCACCGGTGGTCGAGGAAGGCAGCGAGATCGCGCGGCCGGCCGCCAGGCATTCCATCAACATGCGCCAACCCTGTCCGACGTAGGCCTGTCCACCGACCACCCAGTCCATCGGAATGAACACGTCCGTTGCCCGAGTTGGGCCCGTTCATGAACGAGCCGTTGAGCGGGAAATGGCGGCGGCCGATGTTCACCCCCGGGTGGCTGGTGGGAATGAGCGCAACGGTGATGCCGATGTCCTCGACGGCGCCGATCAGGTGGTCCGGATCGTACAGCTTGAAGGCCAGCCCCAGGAGGGTGGCCACCGGACCCAGCGTGATGTAGCGCTTCTCCCAGGTCACGCGGATGCCCAGCACGTCTTTGCCTTCGTGCTCGGCCTCTGCAAACGACGCCGAAGTCGGGAATGGCACCCGCGTCCGAGCCCGCCTCGGGACCGGTGAGCGCGAAACACGGCATCTCCAGACCCTTGGCCAGCCGCGGCAGGTAGTGGCTCTTCTGCTCCTCGGTGCCGTAGTGCAGCAGCAGCTCGGCCGGCCCCAGCGAGTTAGGCACCATCACCGAGACGCACGCAGTCGGATTGCGGCTGCCGAGCTTCATCACGACCTCGGAGTGCGCGAGCGCGGAGAAGCCCAGGCCGCCGTACTGCTTCGGGATGATCATCCCGAGGAAGCCTCTGGTCCTTGATGAACTGCCAGACCTCCGGCGGCAGGTCGTTCAGCTCGTGGCTGATCTGCCAGTCGTCGCACATGCGGCACAGCTCTTCCACCGGACCGTCGAGGAAGGCCCGCTCCTCGGCGCGTGAGAACGCGGCTTGCGGAACGACAGCAGCTTGCTCCAGTCCGGGCGGCCGCTGAACAGCTCGCCGTCCCACCAGACGGTGCCCGCGTCGAGCGCCTCCTGCTCGGTCTGCGACACCGCAGGCAGCACCTTGCGGAACCAGCCCAGCAGTGGGTCGCTGAGCAGGGCGCGGCGCAACGGCACAATGAGCAGCAGCGCTGACAGCGAGGATCAACAGCGTCCACAACAGACCGCTCATTGCCGGCGTGAGCCCGCCGCGCAAGGTCAGCCCCGCAGCCGACGCGGCCGCCGCTATGGCCCAGGTCCAGCCCGGCGCGCGGAAATAGGCAGCCGCTGCCAGCAAGACGATCGTGGCGAGGATCCAGATCAGCGTAACCATGGCCACTCTCCTACGAGTTCGGTCAGTTGCCGTGCCTGCCCGGCACCAGGGATCTCGCGCCCCTAGCGCCAGTCGGGGTCAGAGCTGCGCCTCCTCCAGCGCGAGCACGCTGCTCGAGCCATTGACGACAGCTGCTTTGTAGCTTTGCGCCTGTGGCAGGATATGCTCAGCGTAGAAACGGGCGGTGCCAACCTTGGCGCGATAGAAGTCGAAGTCCTCGGCACCGCTGTCCAGACGAGCCTTGGCGATGTGCGCCGCGCGCGCCATCTGCCAGCCGCCGGCCACGATCCCCCACAGCTTGAGATAGGGCACCGCACCCGCGCCGGCCGCAGACGCGTTATACGGATAGGTCTCCAGCAGCCAGTCGGTCGCTTCGCTCAGCGCGGCCACGCCTTCGGCCAGGGCGCGTCGGATGACCGCCAACGCCGGGTGGGTATGACCGGCCAGCTCTCTGTCGAAGGCGCGCATCTGCTCGATCAGCGCCTTGGCGGTCATGCCCTTTTCCGCCGCCACCTTGCGTCCGATCAGATCGTTGGCCTGAATCCCTGTAGTCCCTTCGTAGATGGTCGTGATGCGCGCGTCGCGCAGATGCTGCGCGGCGCCGGTCTCCTCCACGAAGCCCATGCCGCCATGCACCTGCACGCCCAGCGACGCGATCTCCACGCACTGCTCGGTGCACCAGCCCTTCACCACCGGCGTGAGCAGGTCGAACGTTGCTTGGTGCTTGAGCCGTTCGCCGCGATCTGGATGCAGCTGCGCCAGGTCCAGAGCCGCTGCGGCGGTCGCGGCAAGCGCGCGCATCGCTTCGCACTGCGCCTTCATGCTCATCAGCATGCGGCGGACATCCGGGTGATGGACGATGGCGACGCGCTCGCCGCTGCGCGCGCCCAGCGGGCGGCCCTGCACGCGCTCCTTGGCATAGCCGAGCGCTCGCTGATACGCCCGATCGGCGATCGCCACGCCCTCGATGCCGACCTCCAGGCGCGCCAGGTTCATCATCGTGAACATGTATTCGAGGCCGCGGTGCGCCTCTCCCACCAGGTGGCCGATCGCTCCTTCCTTGTCGCCATAAGCCATGACGCAGGTGGGGCTGGCGTGGATGCCGAGCTTGTGCTCGATGGACACGCACTTGACGTCGTTGCGTGCACCGAGGCTGCCATCCGGATTGACCAGGTACTTGGGCACCACGAACAGCGAAATCCCTTTCACACCCTCGGGCGCATCGGGCAACCGAGCCAGGACCAGATGGACGATGTTGCCGGCCATGTCGTGCTCGCCCCAGGTGATGAAGATCTTGGTCCCGTACAAGCGATACTGATCGCCTTCGGGCACGGCGCGCGCGCGCACCGCGGAGAGGTCGGAACCGGCCTGGGGCTCGGTCAGGTTCATCGTGCCCGTCCACTCCCCCGCCACCAGCTTGCGCAGATACGTCTGCTTCTGCTGGTCGGCACCGTGGCGCAGGATGGAATTGACCGCGCCGTTGGTGAGCATCGGGCAAAGGCAAAACGACATGTTGGCGCCGTTCCACATCTCGGACACCGCTGCAGAGACCAGATGCGGCAAGCCCTGCCCACCCCAGTCTGCGCTCGCACCGAGGCTGGTCCACCCGGCGGCAACGAATTGCTGGTAGGCCTGTTTGAACCCGGGCGCCGTGGTCACCACGCCGTCCTCCAGCTTGCATCCGCTGCGGTCGCCTGGGAAGTTGAGAGGGCTGAGCACTCCCGTGGCAAATTTGCCCGCCTCTTCCAGCACCGCATCCACCAGGTCTGGCGTGACTTCCTCGCAGCCGGGCAAGCCGGCCACCGCGTCGAGCCCCGCCAGCTCTTTGATGACGAACTTCATATCGCGCAGCGGTGCGGTGTACTCGGCCATGTGCGGATCGCCTCCGATGTCAGCCCAGCCTGGCAGTCAGCTCGGGAACCGCCTGGAACAGGTCGGCCACCAGGCCATAGTCGGCTACCTGGAAGATCGGCGCCTCGGCGTCTTTGTTGATGGCCACGATGACCTTGCTGTCCTTCATCCCCGCTAGGTGCTGGATCGCGCCAGAGATCCCGACTGCGATATAGAGGTCGGGCGCCACCACTTTGCCGGTCTGGCCCACCTGGTAGTCGTTCGGGACAAAGCCCGAGTCGACGGCGGCGCGGGAGGCGCCTACCGCGGCGCCCAGCTTGTCCGCCAGCGCCTCCAGGATCTTGAAGTTCTCGCCGCTGCCCATGCCGCGTCCGCCCGACACGATGATGCGCGCCGCGGTGAGCTCCGGGCGTGCCGATTTGGTCAGCTCCTGGCCCACGAAGCGGGAGACGCCCGCGTCGGCAGCTGCGCTAACCGCTTCGTTCGCGGCCGCCCCGCCGTCGCAGTTCGCCGGCTCGAACGCGGTGGTGCGCACGGTAATCACTTTGATTCGATCGCTGGATTGTACGGTGGCGAGCGCGTTGCCGGCATAGATCGGGCGCACGAAGGTGTCGGGTGATACGACGGCCACGATCTCCGAGATCTGCGCCACGTCCAGCAAGGCCGCCACGCGCGGCAGGAAATTCTTACCGAAGGTGGTAGCAGGCGCGAGAATGTGGCTATAGCCGTCGGCCAGGCTCACGACCAGCGCCGCCAGGTTCTCGGCCAATGGATGGGCGTAGCCCTGTGCGTCGGCGACTCTTACCTTCTCGACGCCCTGGATCTTCGTCGCCGCCTGCGCACTTGGCGAGCACTGGTGTCCGGCGACCAGCACATGCACCGGTCCGCCGATCCTGGCTGCCGCGCCGATCGTGTTGAGGGTGCTCGGCTTGAGTGCCGCGTTGTCGTGCTCGGCGATGACTAGGGTGGTCATTTAGTTCCCCTGGGTTGCACGAGCAATTTTCGCAGCGGCGCGTGGGTGGGTCCCGCCCCGGATCGGGATGATCGCGGTCGTTCTATTCACGGGATCGCCTTCGCTTCGTTCCTGAGCTTGGCGACCAGCTCCTCGACGCTCTTCACCTGAACACCGGCCTTGCGTTTGGGCGGCTCCTCCACTTTGAGCGTCGTGAGCCGAGGTGTCAGGTCAACGCCGAGGGCTTCGGGCGTGAGCACGTCCAGGGTCTTCTTTTTGGCCTTCATGATATTGGGCAACGTTACGTAGCGCGGCTCGTTCAAGCGCAGGTCCGTTGTCACGATGGCCGGAAGCTTCACGGCCACCGTTTCCAGTCCGCCGTCGACTTCGCGGGTCACTTCCGCCTCTGCGCCGGCGACTTTCACCTTCGATGCGAACGTCGCCTGCGGCCACGCCAACAGCGCCGCGAGCATCTGCCCGGTCTGGTTGGAATCGTCATCGATCGCCTGCTTGCCCAGAATCACCAGCTGCGGAGCTTCCTTCTCCACCAGCTTCTTGAGCACCTTGGCGACCCCCAGCGGCTGTGTTTCTACGCTGGTCTGTACCAGGATGGCTCGGTCTGCACCGATCGCCAGCGCGGTGCGCAGGGTTTCCTGACATTGGGCCGGGCCGACGGAGACGGTCACGATCTCGGTCGCCACGCCCGCCTCCTTGAGCCGCACCGCTTCTTCGACTGCGATCTCGTCGAACGGGTTCATGGACATCTTGACGTTGCCGGTTTCCACCCCGGAGCCGTCCGCCTTGACGCGTACTTTGACGTTGAAGTCGACGACGCGCTTCACCGACACCAGGACCTTCATGGGTATTCTCTAGTCAACTGGAAAGCCTGGGATTTTACCGCAGGCCATCGCCAAAACCGAATCGCACTGCGGCAACGTAAAGTCGCGCCGGTCCGAACCGCTATACTTTGAATGACGCCACCTGCGCCAGCGCCTGTAGAGCACTTCCAGTATATCGTCAGCGCCCAGTCGCGGGCCTCTCGAATGCCCGCACAGGACGCATAAATGAGGTCGCCGATGATTGCACCCGAAGCACAGGTGAGTGCACCCGAAGCACAGGAGCCGACGGGCGGTGGACCGGCCCGCCACAGCCTGGACGAGGCCTGGACACGCATCGGGGCCGCTTATCGCAGCGATGAGAGCGAGGCGCTGCGCGCGATGTGCGCACACGTGCCGCTGGACGCTGCAGCCACTGCGCGCGTCGATCGGCAGGCGCTGCTGCTGGCCCAGGAGGTGCGCACCGCTCTGAGCGGCGATATCAGCGCCGAGGCTTTCTTGCGCCACTATGGGCTGTCCACCAGCGAGGGCGTGGTGCTGATGTGCATCGCGGAAGCGCTCCTGCGCATCCCCGACGCCGCCAAAGCCGACGAGCTGATTCGAGACAAGATTGGCCAGTCCGACTGGGGTCGAGCCATCCCGGATACCGACTCGCTGCTGGTCAATGCGTCCACCTGGGCCTTGCTACTGACCGGCCGCCTGGTCGAGTGGCGCGAAGCGCCCGGCGACGAGCCCCTCACCATACTGCGGCGCCTGGTGGGGCGCACCAGCGAGCCGATCATCCGAGCGGCACTGCTCCAGGCGATGCGCGTCATGGCCGAGCAGTTCGTCATGGGACAGACGATCGAGCAGGCGCTGCGGCGCGCTGTACCGCTCGAGCAGCAGGGCTATCGCATGTCCTATGACATGCTGGGTGAAGCTGCGCTGAGCGCTCTAGACGCCGAGCGCTACTTCGAGCAATACGCGCTCGCCATCGATGCCATCGGTGCGGCCGGCGTGCAAAGCAGTTTGGTGGAGCGCCCCGGTATCTCGGTGAAGCTCTCGGCCCTGCATCCGCGCTATGAGCCGGCGCAGCGAACACGCGTGACAGCGGAGCTGCTGCCGCGCCTGCGTGAGCTTGCGCTGAAAGCGGCGCAGGCGAACATTAACCTCACCATCGATGCGGAAGAGTCATCCCGCCTGATGCTGTCTCTCGAGCTGTTCGCGCTGCTCGCCCGAGACCCGGCACTGCGGGACTGGGAAGGGTTGGGCCTCGCGGTCCAGGCCTATCAGAAGCGCGCGGTCCACGTCATCGACTGGCTCATCGCGCTGGCCGAGGACACCCGGCGCCGCTGGATGATTCGGCTGGTGAAAGGCGCCTACTGGGACAGCGAGATCAAGCTCGCGCAGCAGCTCGGTCTGGACTATCCCGTGTTCACGCGCAAGGCCGCCACCGACGTTTCCTACCTGGCGTGCGCTGACAGACTGCTGCAAGCCTCGAGCAGGGTGTTCGCGCAGTTCGCCACTCACAACGTGCGCACGGTCGCGACCATTCTCGATCTGGCGGGACAGCACGGGCACTTCGAGTTCCAAAAGCTGCACGGGATGGGCGATCGCCTGTACGAGCGGGTCGCCGCGGTGTCTGGCGCGAAGCTTCCCTGCCGGGTCTATGCCCCGGTCGGCAGTCACCGCGATCTGCTTCCGTACCTGGTGCGCCGCCTGCTGGAGAACGGGGCGAACAGCTCTTTCGTGCATCAGATCGGGGACCGCCGCGTGCCGCTCGAACGGCTGGTTGCCGATCCTGTGGCGATCGTGACAGCGGCACAGTTCGCGCCCCACCCTGCGATTCCCAAGCCACGCGCCCTGTTCGGCGAGCGGATAAACGCCGTAGGCGTCGACCTGTCGGACCAGGTGACCCTGGCGCGCATCGAACAGGCGGTTGACGCGTCCCGGTTGGAAACCCGCCGGCTCGAGCCCACGTCCGCGCTGCGGGCTCGGGTGATCACCGAGCCGGAAAATCGGCGCGCGCCGGTGGGCGTCATCGAAGAGATGGACGAAACCGGCCTGCAGCTCGCGATCGCGACGGCAGCGAGCGCTGCACCGGGTTGGGACGCAACTTCTGCGGCCGAGCGCGCAGCGTGTTTGGAGCGGGCAGCGGATCTGCTGGAAGCAAACCTGGATCCGCTGCTGGTGCTGTGCGTTCGCGAAGCCGGCAAGACCATGGCGGATGCCGTCGCCGAGGTGCGCGAAGCGGTGGACTACTGCCGCTACTACGCAGCCCGGGCGCGGCAGGAGTTCGGCGAACCCGAGCGTTTGCCGGGGCCCACGGGTGAGCGCAACGAGCTGTCGCTGCACGGCCGCGGCGTGTTCGCCTGTATCAGTCCCTGGAACTTCCCGCTGGCGATCTTCCTGGGCCAGGTGAGCGCAGCGCTGGCGGCCGGCAACGCGGTCATCGCGAAGCCTGCCGAGCAGACGCCACTGATTGCAGCGCGCGCAGTGACGCTGCTGCATGCGGCCGGCGTGCCGAACGAAGTGTTGCAGCTCGCTCCGGGTCCGGGCGAGACGATCGGGGCTGCGCTCGTAGGCGACCCGCGCATTGCCGGTGTGGTCTTCACCGGCTCGGTCGAAACCGCACGCTCGATCCACCGCGCGCTGGCCGCGCGCGCTGGGCCGATCGTCCCCCTCATCGCCGAGACCGGCGGTCAGAACGCCATGATCGTGGACTCGACGGCTCTGCCGGAGCAGGTCGTCCTGGATGTGATCGCGTCCGCGTTTCAGAGCGCCGGACAGCGTTGCTCCTCGTTGCGCCTGCTGTGTCTACAGGAGGAGATCGCGCCGCGCGTCATAGAGCTGCTCGCGCGAGCCGCGCAGGAGCTGCGCATCGGGGACCCGGCTCGACGCGAGACCGACGTCGGTCCGGTCATCGACGCGCAGGCGAAGCACGCGCTGCACACCCATCTCGAGCTGTTGCGGCGTAGCGCGCAGCCGGTCTTCGAGCTGGCGCTGCCGCCAGGCTGCACGGATGGGGACTTCTTCGCGCCGTGCGCGTACGAGATCGAGCCGGCGCAGATCCCGCGTGACGAAGTGTTCGGACCCATCCTCCACATCATCCGCTACCCGCGCGCCGATCTTGGGGCGCTGCTGGCGGAAATCAGCGGCACCGGCTTCGGCCTGACCTTGGGAATCCACAGTCGCGTCTCGCGCTTCGCCGAGGATGTGCGCGCCCATCTACGGGTCGGGAACACCTACGTCAATCGCAACATGATCGGCGCAGTGGTGGGCGTGCAACCCTTCGGGGGAGAGGGCCTGTCGGGCACCGGGCCGAAAGCCGGCGGACCGCATTACTTGCAGCGTTTCGCGCTCGAGCGCACCTACAGCGTCAACACCGCCGCCGCGGGCGGCAACGCGAGCCTGCTGGCGGAGATCGAATAGACAGCAGCCTGTCGAGAAACTGCTTCGCGAGCGCCACGCGCGCGCGGAGCGCACACGCGTGCAGCCGTCTCATCGAGCGTAGGACAGCGCGCCGACCTTGCCAGCAAAAGTTAGTTCAGCATCGCCTTCTCACCCGCGCCTCAGAGCGTCTTGGCCTGCTCGCGCAGCACATTCTTCTGGATCTTGCCGGTGGAGGTCTTGGGCAGCGGGCCGAACACGATTTGTTTCGGGACCTTGAAGCCCGCCAGCCGCGGGCGGCACCAGGCGATGATCTCCTCGGGCGTCACCGCCGCCGCGCCGGGTTTCAGGCTGACGAAGGCGCAAGGGGTCTCGCCCCATTTCTCGTCCGGCCTGGCCACCACAGCCGCCTCGAGGATTGCGGGGTGGCCGTACAGGACATCCTCCACTTCGAGGGTCGAGATGTTCTCCCCGCCCGAGATGATGATGTCCTTGGAGCGGTCCTTGATCTTCACGTAGCCGTCAGGGTGCACCACTGCCAGGTCTCCCGTGTGATACCACCCGCCCCGGAACGCTTCCTCCGTCGCCTCACGATTCTTCAAGTAACCCTTCATGGTGATGTTGCCGCGGAAGAAGATCTCGCCCATCGTCTGTCCATCGCGCGGGACCGGCTGCAGCGTGTCGGGGTCCGCTACCATCATCGCCTCCTGGAGCGGGTAGGTAACGCCCTGGCGGCCGTTCAACTCCGCGCGTTTGCTGACCGGAAGCTCGGCCCACTCAGGGTGCTTGGCGCACACGCTGGCCGGACCATACACCTCGGTCAGCCCATAGACGTGGGTGAGGGTCACGCCGATGCGCTCGGCCCCTTCGATCACGGCCTGGGGCGGTGCCGCACCTGCGACCATGCCGTGCACGCTGTGCGTGATGCCTTCGCGCAGCGCGTCCGGCGCGTTGATGAGCGTGTTGTGCACCACCGGCGCACCGCAGAAGTGCGTCACCCGATGCTCCCGGATCAGCCCGAAGATGAGCGCCGGGTCCACCTTCCGCAAGCACACGCTGGTGCCGGCGACCAGTGCCAGCGTCCAGGGAAAGCACCAGCCGTTGCAATGGAACATGGGCAGCGTCCACAAGTAGACCGGGAAATGGGGCATCGCCCAGGTCACCACGTTGCTGACCGCGTTGATGTAAGCGCCGCGGTGGTGCAGAACCACTCCTTTGGGATTGCCGGTGGTCCCGGATGTGTAGTTGAGCGCGATCGCGTCCCACTCGTCGCCCGGCAGGCTGAACTCGCTTTCTGGATCGCCGGTGGCAAGAAAGTCCTCGTATTCCATCTCGCCGAGCAGCTCGCCGCTGCTGGCCAGCGGATCGTCGATGTCGATGACCATTGGGGGCCGTTCCAGCATCTGCAGCGCCTTGCTGACCGTCCCGGACAGCTCGCGGTCGGTGAGCAGGACCTTGGCCTCCCCATGCCTCAGCATGAAGGCCACCGAGCCAGGATCGAGCCGCGTGTTGAGGGCGTTGATCACAGCACCTGTCATCGGAATGCCATAGTGAGCCTCGAACATGGCGGGAACGTTGGGGGCGATGATCGCCACCGTGTCGTCGGGGCCGACTCCTCTGCGCTGCAGGGCCGAGGCCAGCCGCCGGCAGCGCGTGTAAATCTGGCGCCACGTGTGCCGTTGAGCTCCATGGACCACTGCGAGGCGCTCTGGATAGACTTCGGCGGCGCGGCGTAGGAAGGATAAGGGCGAAAGCGGGACGTAGTTGGCCGGGTTTTTCTCCAGGCCCAGCGCAAAGGGTGTCATCGTGTCTCTCCGCGGCCCGCGTCGCCGGTCAAAAAAAGGGGCGCGTTTGCGGCAATGTCGGCCTCTCGACAGTCGGGCGTGGTTCTTGCTCGAACCGGTTGGATTTATCTGTGCGTGGCCGGCCCGTCAGACGCAGTCGCATGATACTCGATCACAAAAATGCCGCGCGGCGCGCTTGTCCCGGGCCTCTGGAGCTCACCGGATCTGCCGGGAAGCGGACGCGGTCACCTGAAATTTCCAAACCCCAGCCTGGCCGCTAGAGATGCAGAAGCTGCTCAGATCACGGCACGCTGATCCAGGGCGCAACCAAGACGCCACCGACACGCAAGTCCCGCAGCTCGCCGGGATGCTCGAGCCGGCCAGTCGGACGTTCGTGTGCGCCGTCATGTTTCTGGATATCGTCGAGTACTCCAAGAAGCCGGTCTCCGAGCAACTCAAGCTCAAGGAAAAGTTCACTGCGCGCATCTCGGAGGCGATCCGAGACATCCCTGTCAACAACCGCATCATCCTCGACACCGGCGAGGGCATCGCCGTAAACTTCCTCGACGATGCCGAGGAGGCGCTGTTCGTGGCCCTGCAGCTGTCCCAAGGGCTTGACCCGGTGGCCCACAGTGGAGCCCGGGTCGAGCTCCGTATCGGCATCAACTTCGGGCCGGTGCGCTTGGTGAAAGACGCCAACGGCCAACCTAACATCATCGGCGATGGCATCAACGTGGCGGAGCGCGTGATGAGCTTCGCACGCACGGGTCAGGTGCTGGTGTCGCGTTCTTACTACGAGGTGATATCTCGGTGCTGCGAGGACTACGCCCGGCTGTTTGCCTATCAGGGGTCGCGCACCGACAAGCATGTACGCGAGCACGAGATCTACGAGGTCGCCGGCCCTGGCAGCGAGGCGCTCGATCTCGCCACGCGTCGCCACCGGACCCGTCCCGCCGGGCGGCCCCAGAGCACCAACGTCGCCGGCGCATCGCCCGGTCCGCGCTGGCTCGCCAACCGAGCTCTGGCCTACGGCGCAGCGACGCTCTCCGTAGCCGCCCTGCTCGCCACCGCGATCGTCTTCCAGACCAGCGAACGTGGCGACACCGCCGCCCCCAAGACAATGAAACCCGTCGCCGCGCCACCGATAAGGCCGCCACAACCGCCCCCGCCTCCAGTCACGGCAGAGGCCCCAGCGGTCGTGCCCGCCGCATCCGAGCCCGTGCAGGCGATCAAGTCGCCAGCAATCCGCAAGGACAACGACGTCCGCAAGCCAATGCATTCCGCAGCGAAGGCGAAGGTTCGCAAGCCCACCCCGCGCGATGCCCGCCCAGTGGTGCGCGCCGAGTCCAGGCCTGCGCCGGAGATCCACGTGCCACCGAAAGCTCCCGTCGCGGAGGAACGCGCACCCGTTTCCACGGCCGGCAGCCCGAAGGCGGCGACCGGTCCGACCGCTTTGATCACCCTCGCCGTCTCGCCCTGGGGCGAAGTCGTGGTGGACGGCAAGTCGGTTGGCGTCACCCCGCCGCTGTCCGAGCTGGAGCTCGCGCCGGGCCATCACCGCATCGAGATCCGCAACAGCGGCTTCAAACCCTATCTGGAGACGTTCGAGCTTGAGCCCAACCAAACCGTTAGAATTAAGTATAAATTCAAGGAAGGGTAGGAAAGGCTGATGCCGCGCTTGAGTGGCCGCGCGCTCATGCTGGTGGCCGCGGTTGCGCTTTCCGCTTGCCAGAGCAAGATCGTGCAGGAGTTCCCGCTCACCAAGTTCAAGGCCGAGAACATGCTCGACCAGGGAATCCGCGCCTATGACGACGGCGACTACAAGGTCGCCACGCGCAACATCCAGGGCGCGTTGGACGCCGGCCTCACCACGCACTCGCAGGCCCGTGCGCACAAGTACCTCGCTTTCATCGAGTGTAGCTCCGGGCAGCAGACCGAATGCCGCGCGGAGTTCAGGAAGGCCCTGGAAATCGAACCTAACCTGGAGCTGAAGGCATCGGAGGGCGGCAATCCGATCTGGGGCCCGGTATTCCGCAGCGTCAAGGCGGGCATGAACGCCAAGCCGTAGCGCCCGCCGTGAGCGCCTCCAAACCCCTAAGGAAGGTCTGATCAAGTCTCACAACGCGCGTTGCGTCAGGTGCGGATGACTGCTAGGCGTCGCGACGCAGCTAAGGTAGGTACCTTTGCAAGGAGCGCAACACAGCAGGCGCCGCACATGACGCAACCCGACAATGTGTCGTCTCTTTCGTGGGACCGGGCGATTCGGGCCGCACGCCGCAACGTGGAGCAGGGGCCCCGCTTGCGGGGATGTGACCGTGAAGGCGTGCATAAGAACGCGATGACGCGGCGTGCTGCATCCCGCTCCGGGGTCGCATCCATCGGCCAGGGCCGATGGAACCTGCTCCGCCCTCCGCGGGCGCACTGCGCCGGCTCCTCCTTGTGTAGGCCGGCTACACGGCGTCCTCGCCGTCTTGCCCTCGACCCGAATCGCCACGGTCGCGCATGCGAGACTTGATCAGACCTTCCTTAACCCAGCTCGGCCGCTACGAGATCCTGGCCGAGCTCGGCCAGGGGTCCATGGGTGTGGTCTACATGGCTCGCGACCCGGTTCTGGACCGGGTGGTAGCGATCAAGACCATCAACCTCAATCTACCCAAGGACGAGTTGGCCGAGTACGAGGCGCGCTTCTACCAGGAGGCGCGCGCCGCCGGAGGACTGAACCACCCCAACATCGTCACCATCTACGACATCGGTAAGAGCGAGCGCGTCGCCTACATGGCGATGGAGCTCCTGGAAGGCGACGAGTTGCGCGCCATCCTCTCTGCCGGACAGCCGCTGCCGGCGGTCCAGGCGTTGGACGTCGCCTCGCAGGTGGCCGAGGGCCTGTCCTACGCCCACGACCGGCACATCGTTCACCGCGACATCAAGCCGGCCAACATCATGGTCGTGCGCGACGGGCTCGTGAAGATCACCGATTTCGGCATCGCCCGCATGCGCACCAACGACGTCAAGACCATGACCGGCATGATCCTGGGCTCGCCCAAGTACATGTCGCCGGAACAGGTGGCGGGGAAGCGCGCCGACCATCGCTCCGATCTGTTCTCGCTGGGTGTGGTGCTGCACGAGATGCTCACCGGGCAGGCGCCGTTCCATGCCGACAGCGTGCACGGGACGATGTATCAGGTTCTCAACACCACCCCACCTGCGCCAAGCCTGCGCATCCCGGACCTGCCCGAGATCGTGGACCTGATCGTGGCCAAGGCGCTCGCCAAGAATGTGGAGGAGCGCTATCAGAGTGCTGGCGACATCGCGAGCGATCTGCGGGACTGCAAGGCGATGTTGCAGGGGCGCGCCGTCGGGCCTTCCAAGTTCTCCACCGAGGAGCCGGGCCCCCCGCCCGCGCCCGCGGCAAGCCGGCGTCAGGACAAGGTGTTGACGATCAAGTCCGCAAGCACGAAGGCCGCGGACGGCGCGCCCGACAAACCCGCGCTCACACTGGCCAAGGCCTTCGACTCGCACGAGGCCACGATGCGGCTCGCCGCAATGACGGGGATGGACAAGGAGCTGGCGCGCTTCGCAGACACTGCGTCCGGTCGGAGCGCCGTCGGCCGCAACGGTGGCGCCGCACTCGCCACGACCCGAGCGACCCCGAGGAGCGGGAAATCCCCACGCGGCGCCCGCGCCGGCCATGGCGGCGGTTACATGTGGCTTTGGATCGTGAGCCTCGTGGCAGTACTGGCGGCCGTCGCGCTGTTTCTATTTCGCTAGCGCGAGACATGCCTCGTGATTCGTACCGCCGAACCGCCCAGCGGGAAGGCGTCTCCGACTACGAATCACGAGTCACGATCCGCACCGCCTCTTCCACCCGCTCCACTGCGATGACCTCGAGCCCTTCGATCGCGCCCTTGGGGGCGTTCGCACGTGGAATCAGCGCTTGCGTGAAGCCCAGCTTGGCGGCTTCGCGCAGCCGCTCCTGCCCGCGCTGAACGGGACGCACTTCTCCCGCCAGTCCCACTTCGCCGAACACCACGAGCTTGGGCGGCAACGGCTTGCTGCGCAGGGAGGACACGATGGCCAGCAGGATGGCGAGATCGGCTGCGGGCTCATCGATCTTCACTCCACCGACCGCGTTCACGAACACATCCTGGTCGAACGCGGCCACGCCCGCGTGCCGGTGCAGCACCGCCAGCAGCAGCGCCAGCCGGTTCTGCTCCAGCCCCACGGATAACCGGCGCGGGTTGGGCGCGTGCGACGCATCCACCAGCGCCTGGATCTCCACCAGCAGCGGACGCGTGCCCTCCTGGGTCACGAGCACGCACGAGCCTGCGACCTCGGCCCCGTGCTGCGACAGGAAAAGCGCGGAAGGGTTGGCTCACACCGCGCAGGCCTCTGTCGGTCATCGCGAACACACCCAGCTCGTTCACCGCGCCGAAGCGGTTCTTGATCGCCCGCACCAGCCGGAAGCTCGAGTGTGTGTCGCCCTCGAAATACAGCACGCTGTCCACCATGTGCTCCAGCACGCGTGGCCCGGCAATAGCTCCCTCCTTGGTGACGTGGCCCACAAGCAGCAGCGAGGTACCCGAGGTCTTGGCGAAGCGCGTGAGCTGGGCTGCGCATTCGCGCACCTGGGCCACGCTGCCGGGCGCCGATTGCAGCGCTTCGGAGTAGACCGTCTGTATCGAGTCGACCACGGCGACATCGGGCGTCTGCGTCAGCAGGGCCGCGAGGATCTTCTCCAGCTGGATCTCCGCCAGCACTTTCAGACTGCTGCTCTCGAGGTCGAGCCGGCGCGAGCGCAGCGCCACCTGCTGCGCGCTCTCCTCGCCGCTCACATACAGCGCCGTGCAACGACCCGACAACCGGCTCAAGGCCTGCAGCAGCAAGGTGGACTTGCCGATCCCGGGGTCGCCGCCAAGCAGCACCACACCCCCGCGCACTAGTCCGCCGCCCAGCACGCGGTCCAGCTCCGCGATGCCGGTTTCGCGGCGCGGCTCCTCCGCACCTCGCACCTCGTCCAAGGTCTGCACCTGGCTCGTCACCGCCAGCCCCTGATAGCGCGCCGTCGCTTTCTCCGCGATGGTTTCGACCAGCGTGTTCCATGCGCCGCAATGCGGGCATTGGCCTTGCCACTTCAGGGTCTGGCCGCCGCACTCGCTGCAGCTGTAGATGGTTTTTGGCTTCGCCATCGCTACTGCAGCTCCACGACCTGCACACGCTGCGCCAGCGCACAGAGCAGCTCGTAGCTGACCGTGCCGGCTGCGGCCGCGACCTCCTCCACCGGCATGCCTTCGCCCCACAGCACGACCGGCGAGCCGACGCCAGCGCCGGGCAGATCCGTGAGGTCGACGCACAGCATGTCCATGGACACGCGCCCCACCGTGCGCGTGCGCCGTCCGTCCACCAGCACCGGAGTCCCGGAGCCCGCGTGGCGCGGATAACCGTCGGCGTATCCGCAGGCCACGACGCCGATGCGCGCCCGCTGCTCGGCCGTGAAAGCACCGCCATAGCCGACGGTGTCGCCGGGCTCTAGGTTCTGCAGCGCAATGATGCGGCTGTGCAGCGTCATCGCCGGCGCGAGACCGAGTTCGCCCGCGCTGTGTTCTGCGAAGGGTGAAGCACCGTAGAGCATGATGCCGGGCCGCGACCACCCCTGCGTCATTTCGGGATAGCGCAGCAGCGCGGCCGAGTTGGCGGTCGAGACCGGCAGGTCGAGGCCGGCGTTGGCGCGCCGAAAGATTTCCAGCTGCCAGTCGATCCCGCGCGGATCATCCGCGTTGGCGAAGTGAGTCATCAGAGTGATCTCGCCTGTGTTCCCGGAAGCCTGCAGGCGCTCCAGTGCGGTGCGAGCAGAGCCGGGAGGAAGGCCCAGCCGGTTCATCCCCGTGTTGACCTTGAGGAACACGTCGATGCGCGACAGCAAGCGCGTGCGCTCCAGCATGGCGACCTGCTCGAAGCTGTGCACCACAGCGGTCAGTCCTTGCTCCGAGAACTTCGGCAGGTCGCCTGGCTCGAAGAAGCCTTCCAGCAGCAGGATGCGCTGGTTGTGCCCGGCCTCGCGCAGCCGCACGGCGTCGTCCAGATCGAGCACTGCGAATCCCGCTGCGTCCCGCAGGGCCCCCGCTGCGCGCAGCAGCCCGTGGCCGTATGCATTGGCCTTGATCACCGCCAGCGGGCGCGCCTGCGGCGCCCCGCGCCGGGCTATGTCGAGGTTGCTGCGCAGGGCTGAAAGGCGGATGGTTGCCCAGATCGGCCGCGCCATCACCGCACCTGAGACGAAGACCGGCGGGGCCGCAGGCCCGCGGAGCAGTGCCGTGGTCGCCTACACCCGGGGATTCCCCGGTTTCGTGGTATAAAGTCGCCGCCCTCCGGGGAGGGCGCTGTCCGCGCACACGTCAACGCGTATGCGAGAGACAGATCCGAACACCAACAAGCTGGATGATTCGCGGCTTCTACAAAATCCTGGCGGCGCAGTTCTTCTCCGCACTCGCCGATAACGCCCTTCTCTTCGCAGCAGTCGCCCTGCTCAAGGATCTGCACGCCGCAAGCTGGCAGACGCCGGTCCTGCAAGTGTTCTTCGTCTTCTCTTACATCGTGCTCGCGCCGTTCGTCGGCCCGCTCGCGGACGCCATCCCGAAGGGCCGCGTGATGTTCATCGGCAACGCGGTCAAGATCCTGGGATGCCTGGTCATGCTGTTCGGCCTGCATCCCCTGCTGGCCTATGGCGTCGTGGGAGTGGGCGCGGCAATCTATTCGCCCGCAAAGTACGGCATCCTCACCGAGTACCTGCCGCACCATAGGCTGGTCTGGGCCAACGGCTGGATGGAAGGTCTGACGGTGGCCGCCATCATCCTGGGCGCGATCCTGGGCGGCTTCCTGGTCGGCGGCAAGTTCCTCGACTTTGCCGCGACCCATTTCGCGCACCTGCGCCATCACAACTGGGTCACCGCCGCACCGGGGTATGCCATTCTGGTCGTGCTCGGGCTGTACGTAGTTGCCGCCGCGGTCAACCTGTACATCCCGCGCGTCGCGTTGGATCACAAGCTGCCCAAGAAGACGCCGCTGTACATCCTGCAGGACTTTTGGCATTGCTTGACCCTGCTGTGGCGCGACCCCCTGGGCCAGGTTTCGCTCGCCGTCACCACCTTGTTCTGGGGCGCGGGCGCGAGCCTGCGCCTGGTTGTGCTCGAATGGGCCGGGCCCGCGCTCGGCTTTACGTTGTCCAAGGCCACCCAGCTCACCGCGGTCACCGCCGTCGGCATCGCTCTCGGCTCGGTATTGGCGGCGAAGTTCGTGGCGCTGCACCACTCGGTGCGAGTGCTTCCGGTGGGGATCTTCATGGGCCTCGGGGTCATGGTGATCGCACTCATCACCGATTGGAGGCTGGCCATGGTGACGATGATCGCGGTGGGTGCAATGGGCGGATTCTTCGTGGTGCCCATGAACGCGCTGCTCCAGCACCGGGGTCATCTTCTGATGGGAGCCGGGCATTCGATCGCGGTACAAAACTTCAACGAGAACCTCAGCATCCTGATCATGAACGGCGCCTACGCGGCGATGGACCACTCCGGCATGAACGTCAACTCCATTATCATCGTCTTCGGCCTGATCGTGGCGCTGAGCATGTTCTGGTTGTGGCGCAAACACGGGCATGACCAGGACTGACTGTGATGCCGAGGCTTACGCGGCGTTGTTGCACGCGCTGCGCGCTCATCGCTTGCTTCTAGCTTCCGGCCGGTAACGCCGGTAGATCCAGACGCCGATTCCCAACAGCAGTATCGTGCCCAGCGCGAATGCCTGGTAACGCTGGGCGTCGTGCAGAAACAGACCCACGGCTTGGCCGAACAGATATCCGGCGCCGCCGATCAACGTCGCCCAGATGATCGCGCCCAGCAGATTGACCACAGCGAAGCGCACGTGCGACACCGGCGTCATCCCGAGCAGGATCGGTCCGGCGACGCGCAGTCCGTACATGAAACGGATGAAAACGATCAGCCAGTTTTGATAGCGGAGCACCAACAACCCGACGCGCGTCGCCCGCGCCTGGAGGCTCGGGAAGCGCGCGAGGACCTCGCGTCCACGATAACGCCCGAGCGCAAAGAAGAACTGATCGCCGAGGAACCCCCCGAAGGCGGCGATCGCCATCACCCCGGCCACGTTCAGATAACCCTCGTGCGCCAGGAAGCCGGCCATCACCAGTATGGTCTCGCCTTCGACCAGCGCGCCGATGAACACGGCGAGGTATCCGTAGTGTTCGATCAACTGCTGCAGGTTGCTGGCTTCCATGGGTTCAAAAGACCATTGGGGTTCAAAAGACCATTGGGGGTTCAAAGACCATTGGGGGCAAACCATTGGGGCTTCAAAGCACCACTGGTTGATCGGGAAGCTCGTTGCGTCCGGCGCGCCGCGCTGGGAAGTGGCGCTGCAGATGTTCTGCCACTGCACGCACCCCTTCGACGACCCCAGCCTCGTATTCGCCGCGGCGGAAGCGCTCCTCCATGCGGCGGCAGATCGGCTTCCCACCCGTCTCCCACGTGCGCGTGAACACCGCGGTCGGCGATGATCTCGACGTCCCGGTCCGCCAGCAGCAGATAGATCAGCACGCCGTTGTTGTGCTGCGTGTCCCAGACGCGAAGCTGGGAGAAGACGTCCAGCGCGCGCTCGCGCGCCGAGCGTCCCGCCAGCAGCTGGGACAGGTCGAGCGCGTGCTCGACGGCAAAGCGCACCTGGCCTTCGTGTGTCGTTTCAGTCTCCCGGATCGCGCGCTCCACCGCGCGCAGAGAGGATACGGGGAATGCGCGGCGCACGCTCCACATCGTGGTGAACAGGTGGCGGAAGATGCGCTTGAGATCCACGCTCACCACCTGCCCGACGCGCCACCGCCGCCGAACCCGCCCCCACCACCGCCGAATCCGCCGCCACCTCCGCCGCCAAATCCGCCGCCGCCCCAGCCCCCATAGCCACCGCGTCCGCGCGCCCGATGTGCCGCGCATCAGCGTGAAGGCAAAAGCGAGCAGACCAGCGAGGCCCGCTATTACCCCGGAACTCACCAGGAACCAGGCGATGACACCGGCAACGCCGCCTATCGACGCTAGCCGCTGGCAGATCTCCGACCACGGCGCGTAGTATGCCGCCCAAACCGAACACCAGGATGATGCCGATGATGAAAAGAGAATGCAGGTTGCCACCGTTGACGTTGCCCGGACCACGCCACTGAGTCTGTGGCGGTGGCAGGGGCTCGCCGTCCACGACTTTGATCATGGCGTCGACACCTGTATCGATGCCAGCGTAGAAATCCCCGGACTTGAAGCGCGGAACGATGATGTCTTCGATGATCCGCTTGGCGACCACGTCCGGCAGCACGCCTTCGAGGCCGTACCCGACCTCGATGCGCAACGCGCGATCGTCCTTCGCCACCAGCAACAGCGCGCCGTCGTCCACGCCCTTGCGCCCCAGCTTCCACTGCTCGGCCACGCGGATCGAGTATTGCTCGATCGTTTCGGGCCGGGTAGTGGGAACGATCAGCACAGCGATCTGGCTGCCCTTGCGCGCTTCGAAGCGCCGCCAGCTTCTGCTCCAGCCGCGCGGCCTGATCGGGCGTGAGCGAAGCGGTGAGGTCGGTCACCCGCGCCTTCAGCGCCGGGACCGGGACCAGGTCTTGCGCCCAACTCGCCGTTACGAGCGCGAGACAAGACAGAAGCAGCCCTGCGCCGCGCAGGGCCGCGCTAGAGCATTCGCTACTGCTTCGGCGGGGCGGCGCCCGGGCGGCTCCCGCGGCGAGCCGGTTTGCTGAAGTCGACCGCCGGTGGCTTGGCGATGGCCGCTTCGTTCTCCACGGTGAAGTTGGCCTTCTCCTTGTAGCCGAACACCATGGCCGTCAGGTTGACCGGGAACTGCCGCACGGTCGTGTTGTAGTCCTGCACCGCCTTGATGTAGCGCTGGCGTGCGACCGTGATGCGGTTTTCCGTTCCTTCCAGCTGGGCCTGCAGGTCGCGGAAGTTCTGGTCCGACTTGAGCTGAGGATAGTTCTCCACCACCACCAGCAATCGCGACAGGGCAGAGCTCAGCTCGCCCTGGGCCTGCTGGAACTTGGCAAAGGCCTGCGGATCATTGATCAGCTCCGGGGTCGCCTGGATGCTTCCCACCTTCGCGCGTGCATTGGTTACGCCCAGCAGCACGTCCTGCTCCTGCTGCGCGTAGCCCTTGACCGTGTTGACGAGATTGGGAATCAGGTCGGCACGGCGCTGGTACTGGTTGATCACCTCGCTCCAGGCGGCTTTGATCTGCTCGTCCTGGGCCTGGATCGTGTTGTAGCCGCAGCCGCTCACGCCCACAGCGGTGGCGAACAAGGCCAGGATCGTCAGCAATCTTTTCATTGGTGCTCTCCTCATGCAAGGGGCCAGCGAAACAACGCTCAATTGAGGGCGGGCTGCCCGGCTTTCAACCTCGCCCCCGCTTTCAACCTCGTCATGGCGTCGCGTGCAAAACACAGATCCTCCCAGGCCTTCGCTTTGTCGGCCAGGTTGCGCAGTAGATAAGCCGGATGATAGGTCACCAGCAAAGGCGTACCGCGGAAGTCGTGCAGCCGCCCGCGCAGGCTGCCGATGCTGGCCTCGGTGTGAAGCAGGTTGGAAGCTGCGGTCTTGCCAAGTGCGACGATCAGCTTCGGCTCGATGAGCTGGATCTGGCGCAGCAGGTAGGGCTCGCAGCGCGCCGCCTCGAGCGGCTCCGGTACGCGGTTGCCGGGCGGGCGGCATTTTAAGACGTTGGCAATGTACACGTCGTGCCCGCGCTTGAGCCCGATGGCGGCGAGCATGTTGTCCAGCAGGCGCCCGGCCTGCCCTACGAACGGCTCGCCACGCGCGTCCTCTTCGGCGCCTGGCCCCTCGCCGATGAACAGCCAGTCGGCGTTCTCGTCGCCCACGCCGAACACGCTCTGACGGCGCGACGCGTGCAACGGGCAATCCGTGCACGTCCTGACCATCTGCTTGAGCTCGACCCAGCCCGAGCGCAGAATCCGCGCTGCGCGCTCGTCCCCCGCCTCGACGCGCGCGGGCGTCTGTGGCGGCGGCTCCTGCGCGGCGGTATTCGCGCGCTGAGGGACCGGCCGCACGCGATCGCGAGGAACCCAGAGCGGAAGCAGTCCGAGTTCTCGCAGGATCAGCTCGCGTCGATCTTGGCTCATAGGTCCAGGCCCATCAGGATGGCGTCTTCGCGCCCGGCGTCGGCCGGATAGTAGCCGCGGCGCACGTACAGCTCGCGAAAGCCGGTGTCCGCGTATAGCCAGCGCGCCGCTTCGTTGGATGGACGCACTTCGAGGAAGATCCGGCGCGCCTCGCAGCCCCGAGCGATCGCGATGAAATGATGCAGCAGACTCCGGCCCAGCCCTTGCCCCTGCCAGTCCGCGGCCACGCTCAGGTTCAGCAGGTGCGCTTCGCTGACGCCGATCATCAACACGCCGTAGCCGGCGAGATGGCCGCCGCACTCCATGACCCAGCAGCTGTACCCGGCGTGCAGCGAGTCGCGGAAATGCCCCGGCGTCCACGGATGCGAGTAGATGCCCTGCTCGATCGCCAGCACCGCATCCAGGTCGGCGACGCGCATCGGGCGGAACACGGGCGCTTGGCGACAGGACCGCGCTCATGAGTGCTCAGGCTGCGCGCCGCCGGCGGTCTTGAGCGCACGCCGTTCGTCCAGCGTCAACGCGACGTGGTCGCGCAGGTAGACCGGGCTCGCATCCTCGGCCGCCACCGTGAGCCCCGCGCGCACCATCTCCACGGCCAGCGCTGCAATGTGGCGCGCATGGGGGCGAAGCTCGGCCCGCGTCTCGCTCAAGCATCCGGCATAACGCTGAGCGAGCGCCGCGCCGTGGACAGCGAACCCACTCCCGGCGCCGACCCAGCCGCCGGCAACCAGACGCGGCACGGCAGCAGGCGCGCATAGCTGCGGCGGATGCACGACGCTCCATCGACGCTCGGCCCCAGACCCTCCATCGCGCTCGAAGGCCCCAAAGTAGACCTCGCCCATACGCGCATCGAGGCAGACCACGACGCGTTGCGCTCCGCTTCCCTGCGCGACCGCCAGCAGTGTGCTCACGCACGCAACCGGCACACCCGTGGCGAAGCCAAGGCCCTGCGCCACTCCGCAGGCGATGCGCAGGCCCGTGAACGAGCCCGGCCCAGCGCCAAACGCGATGGCATCGAAGGCCGCCAGCTGCACGCCGGCCTCCTGCAGCAGCGCGTCGATCATGGGCAAGATCAGCTCGGAGTGACGCTGGCCCGCCCATTCCTCGCGCGCCAGCTCCCTGCCGTCGAGCCAAGCGGCAGCGGAACACCATTCCGAGGATGTCTCAAGCGAAAGAATATTCAAAATGGGAAGCGCGAGAGGCCTGTGCCGCCACCGCACCGGATGCCGTGAAGGCGGAGGTGAAGTCAAGGTGGCAGCATTCTAGCGGATTTGGGCTGGGATTTAGTTGCTATAATCGCTGCCGTTCTGGCGACACCGTCGCCCGCCGCGCATGCGCGCGGGTTCTTCGCCCCAACCAGACTACATCGGCCTTTCTCGGGAGGACAGACGCATGCGTCAGTTGTTGCGCAGCTTCAGCGCGCTCGCCATCGCTTTCGTTTCCGTCGTGCCGGCCGGCGCAGCGCTGGCTCAGGAGCCGCTGCGCATCGGTGTCATCACTTTTCTCTCTGGCCCGGCCGCAGGGCCGTTCGGCGTGCCGGCGAAAAACGCCGCCGACTTGCTGGCCGAAGCCCTCAACCAGGGCGGCCAAGCTCCGGGCTACAGCCAGAAAGGTTTCGGCGGACGACCCATCGAGCTGGTCTACGTCGACGAGGCAGGCGGTCCGACAAAAGTCGTTACCGAGTACCGCAACTTGGTCGACCGCCAGAACGTGGACCTGGTCATCGGCGTAATTTCCAGCGGCGACTGCCTAGCGGTGGCGCCGGTGGCCGAGGAGATGAAGAAGTTCACCGTCCTGTTCGACTGCGCGACCAACCGCATCTTCGAGGAAGGAACCTACAAGTACGTGTTCCGCACCACCACCATGGCCACCCAGGAGAACGTGGCCGCGGCACGCTACATCACTGAGTACTTCCCGAACCTCAAGACGTTCTCGGGGGTCGATCCGAACTATGCATGGGGCCAGGACGCGTGGGCGGATTTCACCGAGGCCATGAAGATCCTCAAGCCTCAGTCCCAGATCGGCACCATCGTGTGGCCCAAGCTCGGCGCCGGCCAGTACGGCGCCGAGATCTCCGCGTTGCTAGGTAGCGGCGCAGAGGTGATCCAGAACGGGCTCTGGGGCGGCGACCTCGAGGCCTATATCTTACAAGCCGGCCCGCGCGGGCTGCTCGCCAAGATGCCCAATATCATGATCACCGGCGAGACTGTGATCGAGCGCCTGGGCAAGGACCTCCCGGACGGCACCATCCTCGGTGCGCGCGGCCCGAATGGCGCGTTCGCGCCGCCGAACGCGCTCAGCAAATGGTTCAACAAAGCTTACCGCGACAAATACGGCTTCTCTCCCGTGTATGCCTCCTACCACATGGCCACGGCGTTCCTCGGCGTCAAGGCCGCGTACGAGAAGGCGCAGAGCGCCAACAAGGTCAAAGACCCGAGCATCGACCAGCTCATCGCGGCGCTCGAATACCTGAAGTTCGAGTCGCCGTCCGGCATCGTGGACATGGCGCTGGGCAAAGGCCATCAAGCTGTACAGCAAGTGCCCTACGGCACAGTGCGCAACGTAGACGGGAAGGTAACGCTGACCAACGTCAAGTACTACCCGCCCGAGCTGATCAGCCCGCCCGATGGCATGAAGAGCGTCGACTGGATCCGGTCCGGGTTCAAGCGGCCTTGAAGGAGTTCAACATCGCCCTCATCCCGGGCGACGGCATCGGCAAAGAGGTCGTCCCCTGCGGCGTGCGCGTACTCGACGCCGCAGCGCGGTTACCCGAGGTCCAGGCTCGCGGCGGGTTGCGTTTCAAGTACCGCGAATTCCCGTGGAGCTGCGAGTATTACCAACAGCACGGCCGCATGATGCCCGCGGACGGGCTGGACCAGCTGCGTCCTTTCGACGCGATCTTCCTGGGTGCGGTGGGTTTCCCGGGCGTGCCCGATCACGTCTCGCTGTGGGAGCTGATCGTGCCGATCCGCCGAGGCTTTCAGCAGTACGCCTGCGTGCGCCCGGTCAAGCTGCTGCCGGGAGTGGTCTCACCCCTGGCCGGGCGCGGGCCCGAGGACATCGACTTCGTGGTGGTGCGCGAGAACAACGAGGGCGAATACTCCAATATGGGCGGGCGCATGTACACCGGCACGCCGTGGGAAGTCGTGGTCCAGAACAATGTGTTCACCCGCATGGGAACCGAGCGCATCATTCGCTTCGCCTTCGAGCTGGCCAAGAAGACGGGGCGCAAGCGGGTGACCTCCGCCACCAAGTCCAACGGGATCAACTTCAGCATGCCGTTCTGGGACGAGGTGTTCTGGCAGCTCGCGAAAGACTATCCGGGCATCGAGAGCGAGCAGATGCACATCGACGCGCTGTCGGCGCGCTTCGTGACGCACCCGCAGCGCTTCGCAGTGGTGGTGGGGAGCAACCTGTTCGGGGACATTCTCACCGATCTGGGCGCCGCCATCGCGGGTAGCATCGGTATCGCCGCGTCCGCGAACCTGAATCCAGAGCGCGCGTACCCGTCGATGTTCGAGCCCGTGCATGGCTCGGCGCCGGACATCGCAGGCCGGGGCATCGCCAACCCGCTCGGACAGATCTGGAGCGGTGCGCTGATGCTGGATCATCTGGGTTTGCCCGAGCTGGCGCAGCGCATCGTTTCCGCCATGAGTGCGACGCTGGCAAGCGGCGTCAAGACAGCCGATCTGGGCGGCAGCGCCAACACGCTCCAGGTGACCGAGGCGGTGGTGGACGCGTTGCAGGCGTCTTGAGCTGCCCATGCCAAAGCGGTTTGACCAGGGCGGAGGAGCCAACGCCCGGTGCGTACTCGCTGCCGCACATCTTTGCAAACGACTGACAACCCCCAACCCAACAAGAGAGAGATGGAGGAGAGCATGAGCAAGAATCCCAAGGCTGCGAGCGGCGCGGGCCGCCGAGACGCCCTCAAGAAAACCGCTGCGCTGGGCGCGGCCGCCGTGGCTCCGCTCGCATTTCCCAGCATCGTGCGAGCGCAGACCGATGTCATCCGCATCGGCCACCTGACCCCGCGCACCGGCTTCCTGGGCCAGGTCGGCGAGTACGGTTTCCGCGGTGCCACGCTGGCGGTCGAGGAGTTGAATGCGTCGGGCGGGGTCATCGGCCGCAAAGTGGAGCTGATCGCCGAGGACAGCGTGAACCCGGCTACCGCCGTGAGCAAGGCGCAGAAGCTGATCGAGCGAGACAAGGTGGTGGTGCTGATCGGCGAGGTCAGCTCGGCCTCCGCCGGCGCCATCGCCGAGCAGGCGCTCAAGTACAAGATCCCCTACTTCAACACCGGCGCCAACTCCGACGCCCTGCGCGGTCAGAACTGCAACCGCTACATGTTCCACGTGGAGGGATGCAACACCATGTATACCAAGACCATCGGAACATGGCAGAAGGACCACAATCTCATCAAGGGCGCCAAGTGGTACTTCCTCACCGCGGACTATGCGTTCGGGCACGACCTGTACCGCGTGTCCTCGCGCTTTCTGCAGGACAACGGCGGCATCGTACTTGCCAACGACATGGTGCCCACGAGCACCCCGGACTACAGCGCCTACATCCTCAAGATCCGCGCGCTCAAGCCGGATCTCGTCTACCTGAATCTAGCTGGCGTGGATCAGACCACGTTCCTCAAGCAGTACAAGGAATACAACCTCCCGTTCCCGCTCGCCGGCGGCGTGATGGACACGGTGCCGTTCTGGGCCGCGGGGCTGGAGAACTTGTCCGGGCACTGGCAGAGCCTGTGGTACCACGGCCTGAAGATCCCGGCGGCCCAGAGCTTCACCAAGCGCTTCTGGGACAAGTTCAACGGACCGCCCGACAACCAGGCCTGGGGCGACTACGTCGGCGTCAGGATCGTGGCTCAGACTTTCACCGAGACCAAAGGGACCGACGCGCCCGCGCTGATAACGCACCTGGAAAAAGGCGCCAGTTTCGATATCCTCAAGGAGCGCCAAGGGCAGCTTCCGCGCCTGGGATCACCAGCTGCTGCAGGAGATGTACGTGGTGGTCGTGAAAGACAAGGCACAATCCAGGGACAAGTGGGATATCTTCGACATCGTGCGCCCGGTGCCCGGGCCGAAGGACTCGCTGGAGTTGATCCAGCCCACCCAGAACGAGAATCCGTGCAAGATGGGATGACCGTCATTCCCGAGCTGCTCCTCGAGCAGGTCATCAACGGTCTGCTGGTCGGCTCCTTCTACATCATTCTCTCGCTCGGGCTGTCGCTCATCTTCAGTCTTGGCGGCGTGGTCAATCTCGCGCACGGCGCGTTCTACGCCGTGGGCGCCTATCTGGCCTTCGAGGTCGAGAAGCGTCTGGGTTTCTTCGGCGCCATGGCGCTGTCGCCGGTCGCAGTGGCGCTTATCGGGATCCTGGTCGAGCGTCCTGTTCCTGTCGCGCCTGTACAACAAGGACCCCGCGTTGGGCTTGCTGTTCACCTTCGGCCTGGCCATGGCCGCCGAGCAGGCGCTGCGCATGATCTGGGGCACGACCGGCCTGCCGTTCTCCATCCCCGACGCGCTGCGCGGCCAGCTGCACGCGGGGAACTTCATTTACTCCTACTATCGGCTCACCATCCTGCTGGTGACGGCTGTGGCCGTCGCTGGCTGCTGGTTGCTGCTGAACAAGACGTCCTTCGGCATGATCGTGCGCGCGGGCGTGCGCGACCCGGAGATGGTGCGCGCCATGGGTATCAGCCTGCGGCCGGCGCTCACCGCGGTGTTCGCGCTCGGCGTCGGGCTGGCCGCGTTAGCCGGCGTCATGTCGGCGCCGCTCGCAGGAGTCCAGCCGGCGATGGGCAACGAGATTCTGACCGCCACCTTCGTGGTGGTGGTGATCGGTGGCCTGGGCAGCTTCTGGGGCGTGGTGCTAGCCGGCCTGCTGGTGGGGGTGGTACGCGGGGTCACCGTGTACTTCTATCCTCCTGCGGCGGAAGCATCGATGTACCTGCTGATGGTGCTGGTGCTGCTGTTCCGCCCGCGCGGCCTGATGGGCGAGAGGTTCGAGAGATTCGAATGAAGAAATCGGCCGTGCCGACCGGCACAGAAGAGCGCAGACGCACGCAAGAAGGCGCGCGGCGCTGGGCGGCCGAGCTCGTGACGCGCTTCTGCGGCGCGCCCACCGCCGAGGAGCGCAGCGGCATCCTCGCCGAGCTGGATCTCCCCTACATCCTGGACGAGGAGGCCGCGCTCGAGCTGTACCGCGTCGAGCCGCAGCTCACGTCCGCATTCATTCAACGCCACCTGCCGCGCGGCCGCCGCGCCGACGATGCGAACTCGCCCTGGCACCGGCTGATGGGGCAAGCGCAGGCGCATGGCGACGAGCCGCTGTACTTCGCGCTGTATCGGGCCCAGGCCACAGCGGAGCAGTGGGCGCGCGATACCGGTCAGCTGGCCCTGCGCGTCGACGACCCGCAGCTGCTTTGCGCCGAGCTCGAGCGCCGGCATCCGAATCGGTGGCGGCCCGACGTGGGTCCGCAGCTCGCCAAGCTGGCGCAGGAGCGTGGCGCACACGTGCTTCCATACCTGCTGCAGCACATGCATGAAGTCTGGTCTGCCAGATCGGCGTTCCGGTTACGCACAAATGATCGAGCTGGCTCGGCGCGAGGGCTGGCTCGAGCTGTGGGCGGCCCTGCTCGGTTCCTGCGCTTCGGCGGCCGAATACGATCGCGAAGTGATGAGCCTGGTGCAGGACCAGAGCACGCCCGAGCCGGAGCTGCTTCAGCGGCTGGTGTCGCTGGCCAGCGCGGGGGCGGGCCCCATGCTCCGGAGGCCGCCGCAAGCCGCTTCGCGACGGCACGCTGCTGGCTCTGTACGATCGCTTCCCGAGCTTGTGCGCGGGCCCGTTCCGCTCACAGCTGGACCCGTCGCCCAGCCGGCCACGCGCCGGCCTGATCGAGAAGGCGATCGAGCGTCGGGACGACGAGCTGATCGATGTGGTGGCCGCACGCCTGGCCGTGCGGGCGGAGCGATCGGGCGCGGAACGTCTGCTCGCGGATGGCCGCGGTCACGCAGCGCGCTACCTGGAGGCCGCGGCAGCCGATGCGACTAGCCTGGGTCGGCGTGCAGCCGCGATCCTCAGGCGCGTGCCGCGGCGGTCGATCCGCAACCAGCGCGAGCTGATGCGCCGCAATCCGCTCGCCCGGCTGCTGTTCGAGCGCGCCGGTGAGGCCTGCCTCGCGACGCCAGAGGCAGCGGCACAGCTACTCCGCGCCGAGGACGATCACGTCTGCGCCGTTGCCGTGCGCGCGCTCACGGCCGATGACCCGCGCGCGTTGCCGCTCGCCCGCCGGAACCGCGAGTTGCTGCTCGACTCGCTCGAACGCCGGTTGCCTGGCGCAGTCCGCCGGCGGGCGCTGCGCGCGCTCGACAGCGTGGCCGATGGGCCTGCGGAAGCGGTGCAGGTGCTGACCTGGGCGCGCACGCTCCTGGCACGAGGCGATCCCCCTGCCGACCTGCTCGCGCTGGTGGCGCGCCAACTCAACCGGTATCCCGTGCTGCAACAGGGCGGGGAGAAACCGGTGGTGCACAGGCGGGCGACCCGATGAGCCCGCTCATCGCGCGGCGGGCCCGAATCGGCTTCGCGCAAGGCAGGTCCGCACACCGCCCGCGGTTGACAAGAACGCAGCGCACGGCGATAAAGGCGGATGAGAGGGCGCGCTGGCGCGCAACCAGCCAGCAGTGCCCCGGTGCTTCGCCGGGGCGGCGCCTTGAGCGCATAACCTCGCCACGGTTCCTCGCGCCGCAGGCGCGGGGAGGCCATGAGTCCAGAGCCTCGCAAGTGGTCGGCCGACGCGCCCTCTCGCCAGCATCGATGCTCACCGTCAGTGCCTCGAGCCAGCACGCGATCTGGAGAAGCCGACGGTGGTCATTGAGTTCCTGCGTCGCCTGTTTGGACGCAAGGCGGTTCGGCGCGATGCCGCTCCATCGCCAGCCGACATCGACCCCCGCGCGCTCGCGCCACAAGCACCACGCGCTCCATCCCAGGTACATCGCAACCGGCACCGCCTCCCGCAGCCCCCAGCCCGACAGGGTCCCGCGACGACGCGCCCGTCCCAGACGACAGCGCTCGCGTCCACCGCCCCGACCCGAGCCGCAGCGGCCGCCGACGCCGGCTGCGAGTCCGCGCCCGACGGCCTCCGCCGAGCGTAGTGCGCGCAGCACCAGCCGCAACGGCCGCCACTCCAACACACGCGCAGAGACACGGGTCCCGCAACCTGCCGCAGCGACACCGGGCTCACCTTTGCCCGCAGCTGCGCGGAGCGGCGAAGCCGCGGCGGCGGCTACGACGCCGGTCTTACCGGTCAAGCCCGGCCACCACCGCCTGGCTTTGCGCGACGAGCGTCTGCTGCCGACGCAGGCGGCACCCGAACACACCGTCACCGCCCGTCGGCCACGCAAGAGGTACTTTCGCTGCCGACGAAGCGCGCCGCCTGTTCTCTCCCACCCTGCGCACGCGCGACCGCAACTTGCGCAGCCTCGACAACCGACGAGGCTCAGCTCGCGCGCTACGGCCTGCCGATCTGGCACACCGAGACGGCGCTGGCGGCTGCGCTCGAGCTGGAACTGAAGGCGCTGCGTCTACTTCTCGACTCACAGCGCGAAGGACCGGTGCGCGCACTACGTGACCTTCGCCATCCCCAAGCGCAGCGGCGGCGAGCGCCTGATCATGGCGCCCGAAGACACGGCTCAAGCGGTTGCAGCGCCAGCTCAACGCGCTGCTGGTGAGCAAGCTGCCGGTCAGCGAATACGCGCACGGCTTCCGCAGCCGGCTATTCGGTGCGCACGAATGCGCGAACCGCACGTCGGCAAGGACGTGATCCTGCGCCTCGACATCAAGGACTTCTTTCGGCTCCATCCACTTCGGGCGCGTGCGCGGGCTGCTGATCGCGTTGGGCTACGGCTACCCGGTGGCCACTGTGCTGGCGGCGCTGATGACCGAAGCGGTGCGTCAACCCGTGGTCGTCGGCGAAGCCCGCTTCTTCCCTCCGGTGGGACCGCGCGTCTGCCCGCAGGGCGCGCCCACGAGCCCGGGCTTGAGCAACGCCGTAGTCGGTCAAGATGGACCGCCGGCTCGCGGGCTTGGCGCGGCGCTACGGATTCGCCTACACGCGCTACGCGGACGACCTGACCTTCTCGGGAAACGACATCGCGGCGGCTCACGCGCTGCGGTTGCTCGCCACGCGTGTCGTCGAAGAGGAAGGCTTCATCGTCAACGAGCGCAAGACGCAGCTCAGGCGCAGCGGCTCGCGCCAGACCGTCACCGGCGTGGTGGTCAACGACGTGCTCGGACTGTCCCGCCAGGACCGGCGCCGGTTGCGCGCCGCTATCCATCAATATTTCCAGGCCCACGCCGCTGGCAACGCCGACCCCGCGAAGCGGGCGCGCCTGGACGGCAAGGTCGCCTACTTGTCCATGCTCAACGCCGTGCAGGCGCGCCAGCTGGCGCCGCGCTGAGCGTCGACGCCTTCGATGACACTCCGGCTGCTGCGGCACCCCGTGCTGATCATGGCCGCGGCCCTGGCCGTGCTGCCCGCGGCGGTTATCGCGGCCGGCTACACCTGGGGCATCGCGGCCGAGATCGCGATCTTCGCTCTCGTCGGGCTGGGCTTCAACCTGCTGCTGGGGTACACCGGTCTGCTCTCCTTCGGGCATGGACTGTTCTTCGGGCTCGCGGCCTATTGCACCGCGCTCACCCAGATCCATTGGTTCCCGAACAGCATGGTGCTGCCCTTCGTCTGCGCGTGGCGTTCTCCATCCTGCTGGGGCTGGCAGTCGGATTCCTGGCGCTGCGGCGGCGGGGCGTCTACTTCTCGCTGCTTACGCTCGCGTTCACCGCGCTCACTTTCTACATCGTGTTCCGCTGGACCAGCTTCACCGGTGGCGAGAACGGGTTGTCCGGACTCAAGCGCAAGCCGCTGCTCGGGCTAGAACTCGACGACGAGCGCGTCTTCTATTGGCTCGTGTCAGCCATCGTGGTGACGACGGCGTGGCTGGTCTGGCGTGTCGTGCACTCGCCGCTGGGCTCGGTGCTGGTAGCCATCCGCGAGAACGAGCAGCGCGCGCGCTTCGTCGGCTATCCGGTGCAGCACTACAAGCTCGCGGCATTCACCCTTTCCGCTGCAGTGACCGGGACTGGCCGGCTGCCTGTTCGCGTATCTGAAGCTGTTCATTTCCGCCGACCTGGTGCAACCCGATCTTCTCGGGCGAGATCCTGGCCATGACCATCTTCGGCGGCATGGGCAGCTTCCTGGGGCCGGCGCTGGGCGCGCTCTTCTACCTCATGTTCCGCGCCGTGGTGTCCAGCTATACCGCGGCCTGGCAGTTCTGGTTCGGCCTGCTGTTCATGGCCTTCATCCTGTTCTCGCCGCTCGGCCTGGTCGGGTTGGGAGAGCGCGTGCTGGCGCCGCTGCGACGCCGGCGCGAGCAGGCGGCGGCCATGGCTTCACGCGTGACGCCGCAGCCGGGCCAGGAGGTGCCGCATTTCCTGCGCGACTCACTCGCCGGTCGCCGGTGCGCTGGTGAGGTGTGCAGGCGTGACCAAGAGATTCGGCGGCTTCACCGCCGTGGACCGCGTGAACTTCGTGCTGGAAGACCGCAGGCTGCACGCGTTGATCGGGCCCAACGGCGCCGGCAAGACCACTTTGTTCAACTTGATCTCCGGCATGTTCGCGCCGGACCAGGGTGAGGTGCGACTGGCCGGACGAGCAGATCGGCGGACTGGCGCCGGAAACGGTGGTGGCGCACGGATTGGCGCGCTCGTTCCAGATCACCAGCCTGTTCCCTTCGCTGACGGTCTGGGAGCATCTGCGTCTGGGCGTCCAGGCGCGCGCGCCGCGCCGCTTCCATCCGCTGATCCAGGCGCGTTCGCTGGAGGAGGTCAACGCCCAGACGCGCGAGCTGGTCAGGTTCCTGGGCCTGGAGGGCGTGGAAGGCGCGACGGTGGCCGATCTCTCCTACGGCGGGCAGCGCCTGGTGGAGATCGGCGTTGCGCTGGCGGCCAGGCCGCGCGCCCTGCTTCTGGATGAGCCGCTGGCCGGCCTGGCGGCGGCCGAGCGCGAGCGCATCACCGCGCTGATCCGCGGCCTTGACGCAGCACATGGCGGTGTTGCTCGTCGAGCACGACATCGATCGCGTCTTCGCCATCGCCGACCAGATCACGGTCATGAACGAAGGCAAGGTGCTGGTCGAGGGAGACGCCGAGACGGTGCGCACCAATGCCGAGGTGCAGCGCGTCTACATCGGTGGGACATGAGCACGCGGCACCACGCGAGCGGCGCGGCCGCGGTGGCAGCCGGCAATCCCCTGCTCAGCTTGTCCGGCATCAACACTTACTACGGCAAGAGCCACATCCTGCACGACGT
Source organism: uncultured beta proteobacterium (assembly GCA_963705615.1). Lineage (GTDB taxonomy): Bacteria > Pseudomonadota > Gammaproteobacteria > Burkholderiales > SHXO01 > SHXO01. The sequence continues at coordinate 112,083 of CAVPKE010000012.1, forward strand.
GAGCTTCGAGGTGCGCGCAGGCGAAGTCGTCGCGCTGCTCGGGCGCAACGGCGCGGGAAAATCGTCCACCTTCAAGAGCATCCTCGGGCTCGTGCCGCCGCGCGCGGAACGGTCAGCTTCGACGGAGAAGTCATCAGCGGGCGCTCGCCCGAGCAGATCGCGCGGTTGGGGGTGGGGCTGGTGCCGCAGGGCCGGCGTCTGTTCGCCGGCCTCACGGTAGAGGAGAATCTGCGGCTCGGGGCGTTGTCTCGTAGCCGAGGCACCGGCGTGCGCTGGGACCGCGGACCGGATCTACAGCTATTTCCCGCGGGTGCGGGACAAGCTGGCGAACCAAGCCGACCAGCTCTCGGGCGGAGAGCAGCAGATGGTGGCCATCGCCCGCGCGCTGTCGGGCAACGTCAGAGATCCTGCTGCTGGACGAGCCCTTCGAGGGCCTGGCGCCGGCGATGGTGGACGAGGTGTTCAAGTCCATCGAGCAGCTGCGCAGCGAGATCTCGATCCTGATCATCGAGCACCATCTGGACATCGTGCTGTCGCTGGCCGACCGCGCCGTCGTGCTGGATCGCGGCCGCGTGTCGCATCAGGGGCCGGCGGCGGCCTTGTTGACGGATCTCGAGTTCCGCAAGAAGGTGCTGTGGTTGTAGCTTTCTTCTGGAGGAGCGATGGAACTGACGGCAAAGGGACAACGGGTGCTGATCACCGCCGGAGCAGGCGGCATCGGCCGCGTGATGGCGGAGACCTTCGTGAAGGCCGGCGCCAAGGTGCACATCTGCGATGTGGTGGAGTCCGCGATGGACGAGACGGTCAAAGTGCTCGGCGTCACCGCCACTCTGTGCGACGTCTCGAATCTCAAGCAGGTGGACCAGCTGTTCGCCGACGTGAAGAGGCACCTCGGCGGACTGGACGTGCTGATCAACAACGCCGGCATCGCCGGACCCACCGGCAAGGTCGAGGAGATCGACGTCGAGGACTGGCGGCGCTGCATCGACGTCGATCTCAACGGCATGTTCTACTGCACGCGACTGGCGGTGCCGCTGCTGAAGGCGGCTGGCGGAGGCAGCATCATCAATCTCTCGTCGGCCGCCGGGCGGTTGGGCTTCCCTTTCCGCACGCCTTACGCGGCGGCCAAGTGGGGCGTGGTCGGTTTCACCAAGAGCCTGTCGATGGAGGTGGGCACCGACAACATCCGCGTCAACGCGATCCAGCCCGGCGTGGTGGAGGGTGATCGCATCGACCGCGTGATCGAAGCCAAGGCCAAGGCGCTGGGCATCAGCTTCGAAGAGCAGAAGCAGCTCTCGCTGGAGAACGTGTCGATGCACGACCATGGTCAGCCCCCAGGATATCGCCAACATGGCGCTGTACCTGGCGAGCGATCTGGGCAAACACGTGACCGGGCAGGCGATCTCCGTGTGCGCCGGAGTGGAGATGCTGGGATGAGGCGCGTCGGGAAAAAGGACTGTCGATGGAAAAAATAGCAATCATCGGCGCCGGCCTGATCGGCCGCGCCTGGGCCATGGTCTTTGCGCGCGCCGGGCATCGTGTCGTGCTGTGGGATGCCGACGCCGGAGCGCGTACCCAAGGCGCTCGCGTTGATCGGAGAAGCGCTCGAGGACGCGAGGAGCTTCGGGCTGATCGACGAAGACCCGAAGATCATCAGCTCGCGGATCAGCGCGGCTCACCACGTTGGCGGAGGCGGTGAAGGATGCCGACTACGTGCAGGAGAACACGGCCGAGCGCGTCGACGTCAAACGACAGGTCTATGCACAGATGGATGCCGCCGCCAAGCCGGATTGCATCCTGGCCAGCTCCACGTCCACCATCCCCGCATCCGTGTTCAGCGAGGGGCTCAAGGGCAAGCACCGCTGCATCGTCGCGCATCCGGTCAATCCGCCCCATGTGGTGCCGATCGTCGAGCTGTCGCCTGCCCCCTGGACCAGCGCCGAGGTTGTCGCCCGTGCGCGCGCCCTGCACGAGAAAGTCGGCCAGGTGCCGATCACGGTAAAGAAAGAGGTCCAGGGCTTCATTCTCAATCGGCTGCAAGCGGCGCTGCTGATGGAAGCCTGGCGTCTGGTAGGCGAAGGTTATGTCTCGGTGGAGGATCTCGACAAGACCATCAAGGACGGCCTGGGGTTGCGCTGGTCGTTCATGGGCCCCTTCGAGACGATCGATCTGAACGCGCCAGGCGGCGTGCGCGATTACGCCGCGCGTTATGGGCAGGTTCTCTACGAACAGGTGGCCAGCGTCCGGCACAAACCGTGGGATGACGCGCTCATCTCCAAGATCGAGGCCGAGCGGCGTAAGATCATGCCCGAGGACGAGCACGGCGGAGCGCGAAGCCTGGCGCGATCGGCGACTGATGGCGCTGATCGCCCACAAGCGTGCCATGGCCGCGGAAGACAAGAGCTAACCGGTTAACGGACAACGAAGCGGAGCGCACCAGATGGCAGCACAACGCAAAGTCATCATCACCTGCGCCGTGACCGGCGCGATCCACACGCCCACCATGTCGCCTCATCTGCCCATCACGCCGGCGGAGATCGCTGACGGCGCCATCGGAGCAGCCAAAGCCGGCGCGGCCATCGTGCATCTGCACGCACGCATGCCGACGGATGGGAAACCGACGCAAGATCCCGAGGTGTTCAAGCAGTTCCTGCCGAAGATCAAGGCCGGCGCGGACGTGGTGATCAACCTCACGACGGGCGGCGCGCCCACGATGTCCGTCGAGGAGCGGCTGCAGCCAGCGCTCAAGCTCAAGCCCGAGGTGGCATCGCTCAACATGGGCTCGATGAACTTCGGCCTGTACGAGATGATCCCGCGCTACAAGGAATGGAAGCACGGGTGGGAGCTGCCCTATCTGGAGGGCAGCCACGAGCGCATCTTCAAGAACACGTTCAAGGACATCGCCTACATTCTGCAGTCGTGCAGCGGCAACGACACGCGCTTCGAGATCGAGTGCTACGACATCGGGCACCTCTACACCGCGGCTCACTTCCTCGACCGCGGCCTGGTGAAGCCGCCGCTGTTCATCCAGTCGGTGTTCGGTATCCGCGGCGGCATCGGTCCGCATCCGGAAGACGTGTTGCACATGAAGCGCACCGCCGACCGCCTGTTCGGCGATCAGTATCAATGGTCGGTGCTGGGGGCAGGACGCAACCAGATGTACATCGCCACCCAGTCTGCGGTAATGGGCGGCAACGTACGGGTGGGCTTGGAAGACAGCCTCTGGATCGGCAAGGGGCAGCTGGCCAAGACCAACGCCGAACAAGTGTCCAAGATCCGTCGCATCCTGGAAGAGCTAGGGCTGGAGATCGCCTCCCCCGACGACGCGCGCCAGATCCTCAAGCTCAAGGGCAAGAACAACGTGAACTTCTGAGCCCGACCCGCGATCGCGGCTGCGGCGCCGGACCGACCGTCAGCCACGAGCCGAGACACACGGCCGCGGCATACCCATCTGCCGGCTGCAGCCCTCAGGGAATCGGCGTGGAGCTCATAGCCTGCTTTGCCCGGGAGGAACATGGCTGACGAGGCTGCGGCTGCTCTGGTACAAGAAGCGATCGAAGCGCATGGCGGCGCTTCGCTGTGGAACGCGCTCATCGGGATCGAAGCGGAGATCTCGGCCTGGGGATTCCTGTTTACGGTCAAGCGGCGGCACGCGCTCCGTCACCTGCGCGTGTGGGCCTCGACGCACGAGCCGCGCTTCGTCTTTCACGACTTTCCGCGTCAGGGGCTGCGTGCCGAGCTGATCGGCGACGAGGAAGTGCGGCTTCTCGACGACAGCGGCGCGGAACGCAGCCAATCCACTTCCCCACACTGGTCGCGATCGACGTGCATCACCTTCAGCCGCAGCGGTCGCAATGACAGGCCGGGAGGCCGCCGGCCGATGAAGAGCCTGGACGAGGACCAGCGATCATGAAGCTCTTGTTAGCGCTCTCGCGCGCGATCGATGCGCTCAACGAGCGGGTTGGGCGCGTGGTGCTGTGGCTCGTGCTGGTCATGGCGCTCGTGAGCGCAGCCAATGCGGTCTCCCGCTATCTGCTCAGCGCGAGCTCGAACGCCTGGCTCGAGCTGCAGTGGTATCTGTTCGCAGCGGTCTTCCTTCTGTGCGCCGGCTATACGCTCCTGCACAACGAGCACATCCGCATCGACGTCGTGTCTTCGAGGCTCTCGCGCCGAACCCAGGTCTGGATCGACATCTTCGGCACCGTCTTCTTCTTGCTGCCGATGTCGGCGTTCATCTTGTGGCTATCTTGGCCGGTGTTCGTCAACGCCTGGGTCAGCCTCGAGATGTCGAGCAATGCCGGCGGACTGATCCGCTGGCCGGCCCGACTGCTGGTGCCCGCCGGCTTTTGTCTGCTCACGCTGCAAGGCGTGTCCGAGCTGATCAAGCGCGTTGCCTTCCTCAAAGGGCTCATCCCGGATCCCGTCGAAAAGCACGCCGGCCCCGCCCTCGAGCCGCTTCGCGTCGATGAAGGGATGACGAAGTGATCGAGTTCGTCACCGCCAACCTGGCGCCCCTGATGTTCGCGGCGCTGGTGGTGTTCCTGCTGCTCGGCTACCCGGTGGCGTTCGCGCTCGGCGCGGTCGGTCTGTCGTTCGGATTCCTCGGCGTGCAGCTCGGGTTGCTGCATCCGGCGCTGTTCCAAGCGCTGCCCGAGCGCATATTCGGGATCATGGCCAACGACACCTTGCTCGCGGTGCCGTTCTTCACCTTCATGGGGCTGGTGCTGGAACGCAGCGGCATGGCCGAGGACCTGCTCGACACCGTCGGGCAACTGTTCGGGCCGGTACGCGGCGGACTCGCCTACGCCGTTGTGTTCGTCGGCGCGTTGCTCGCTGCGACCACCGGCGTCGTGGCCGCGTCGGTGATCTCGATGGGGCTGATCTCGCTGCCCATCATGCTGCGCTACGGCTACGACCGGCGCCTGGCAACGGGCGTGATCGCAGCCTCCGGTACGCTGGCGCAGATCATCCCGCCGTCGCTCGTGCTGATCGTGCTCGCCGACCAGCTCGGGCGCTCAGTCGGCGATATGTACGCCGGCGCCATCTTTCCGGGCTTGGTGCTGACCGGCCTGTACTTGATGTACGTATTCGGCAGATCGTTGCTGTTTCCCGAATTCTGCGCCGGCACTGCCGCCCGAGGCGCGCACGCTGCGCGGGCTCAGGCTGCTGCGCCGCGTGCTCTTCGTGCTGATACCACCACTCGCGTTGATCTTCCTGGTGCTGGGGACGATCTTCCTTGGCGTCGCCACGCCGACCGAGGGCGGTGCCATGGGAGCCACGGGTGCCCTGGTCCTGGCGCTGCTCAACCGGCGGCTGACGTGGTCTCTGCTCAAGCAGGCGATGAACTCGACCGCGAAGCTCACCTCGTTCGTGGTCTTCATCCTGATGGGTTCGACCGTGTTCAGCCTCACCTTCCGCGCGGTGAACGGCGATCTGTGGGTCGAGCATCTGCTCACCGGCCTGCCGGGCGGCCAGATCGGCTTCCTGGTCGTGGTCAATGCCCTCACGTTCGTGCTCGCCTTCTTCCTCGACTTCTTCGAGCTGGCGTTCATCATCGTGCCCCTGCTCGGGCCGGTAGCCGACAAGCTCGGCATCGATCTCATCTGGTTCGGGGTCCTGCTCGGCGTCAACATGCAGACGTCGTTCATGCACCCGCCCTTCGGGTTCGCGCTGTTCTACCTGCGCAGCGTTGCGGCAGCCAAAGACTACCTCGACAAGATCACGGGGAAGACGATCGCCAAGGTAACCACCGGACAAATTTACTGGGGTGCAGTGCCGTTCGTGGTCATTCAAGTGATCATGGTCGGCATCGTGATCGTGTTCCCGGGCCTGGTCACCGGCAATCTACATAAGAGCATCGTGGATCCCTCGAAAATCGAGATCAGGATCCCGACGCCGGACTACGAGCAGGAGCAGTTGGACCGCGGCACCGAGCCCGAGCCCGGCGCGCCCAAGACAGATGACCAAGACAAGAGCGGACAACCGGCGCATAAGCGGGATTCCGGGGCCGACGAAGGCGGCGACCTCGAGAAGCTGTTCAAGCAGTCGAAGTAGAGCGCCGCACTGGGCGAGCCGAGCGGAGACCCGAAAACAAGATCCTCGCGGCGGATCTGGTCATTCTCGCTCGTTGACCGATACCCGCCCTGATGTCCTATTACTTGCCTTCGCCGAGCTTTGAGAAGAACGCGTAGTTGTCATACGTCGCCTCGGCGACGCGGAACCACAGAAACTGCTCATCGCGGAACTTCTTCCACCCGGGGTAGATCCGCTTCCAGTGCGCGCTCTTCGCCTTGAGCTCGTCGTAAAGCTCGTAAGCGGCCTTCTCGGAGGCCTCCATCACCGATTTCGGGAATGGGCGCAGCTTGGTGCCGCCGGCGATCAGCCGGCGCAGCGCGTCGGGGTTCTGCGCGTCGTACTTGGCCGGCATCCAGGCGTTGGCCTCGCCGCACGCCGCCTTTAGCGCGGCCTGATAAGCCTTGGGCAGCTCGTTCCATTTTTTCTCGTTGATCAGCACCGGCAACATCGGGCCCCCTTCCCACCAGCCCGGGTAGTAGTAGTACTGGGCCACCTTGTTGAAACCCAGCTTCTCGTCGTCGTAGGGTCCCACCCACTCGGCGCCGTCGATGGTACCCTTCTCGAGTGCGGGGTAGATGTCGGGTCCGCCAATCATCTGCGGCACCACGCCCAGCTTGGCAAGCACGAGGCCGGCCATGCCGCCGATGCGGAACTTCAGCCCCTTGAGGTCGGAGACGGACTTGATCTCCTTGCGAAACCATCCGCCCATCTGGCAGCCGGTATTGCCGCCCAGAATCGCTACGCAACCGTACTCGCTGTATAGGGGTGCCATGGCCTCTGCGCCGCCCCCGAAGTGCCACCACGCATTGCTCTGGCGCAAGGTCGGGCCGAACGGGACCGAGGTGCCCAGAGCGAATGCCGGGTCCTTGCCGAAGTAGTAGTACGAAGCGGTGTGGCCCATTTCCACCGTGCCGGCCTGCACCGCATCCAGCACTTGGAGCGCCGGCACGATCTCGCCGGCGGCGAAGACGCGGATCTGGAACTTGCCGTCGGTGATCTCGCCAACCCGTCTGGCGACCAGCTCGGCGCTCCCGAACAGGGTGTCGAGGCTCTTCGGCCAGCTCGCCGCCATGCGCCACTGAATTGACGGCTGCGACTGTGCGACGGCCGGCGCTGCAAGGGTACCAGCGGCCGCACCTACGGCCGCCTTTTTGAGGAACGATCTGCGCTGCATATGCCTCCCGATGATCAGCCTCACGATAAGAACGCTGCGGTCAAATCTGCCTGGCAGTCAAACTTGACCTCGGCGTTGACACCACGACACACGCGGTGCTCTGCTCTCTTGATAGTCTCCGCTATGTCTAATCACATGCCGCGAATAAGAACCAAAGGGCAAGAACAGTCTCAGTTTCCGACCTGGGACCTGCATTGTAAGGCTCAGGTCAGGCTTGCCAGCGACACTCTCGCCGCGCTGGCTGCGGATTCCACCGGCTTTTCCGCGGTGGACAAGCCGGGAGCGCGATCGAATCATCCGTAGGGAAACCACCATACTTCCGTGGCCGCATTTCGAAGCTGGACCAGAGTGCGCACTATGCACGCTCGAACGGGCGTCTGCCTGCTGATTGCCACTGCGGTTTGCAGCGCGACGTTCGGCTGCTCCAGCAAGCCCCATGGCGGGTCCGGTGTAGCCGCCAAGCCCCACGCGGATCCAGGGTACGCGCCAGAGCGCCGGTACCAAGCGACAGCGATTCAGGACACTTGGCTGGTCCAGTCCGAGCGTGTCGACATCAGACTCCTGGTCCCGACGCAGGCCGGAAGCTACCCTTTGGTTTTCTACTTTCCCGGTCTGGGTGAAGCGGCGGACGCCGGGTTGGCCTGGCGGCAGGCTTGGGCCCAGGCTGGGTACGCGGTGCTGTCTGCACAGCCTGTCAAGTACGGTGCGGCGGTGTGGTCCTCTGATCGGGCACACGCTGGGGATTTTTTCGACATCGCCAGAGACGCTTTCGCGGCGCCCTCTCTGGCGACACGTACCGAGCTCGCACGCGGGCTCTTCGACGAGACTTGGCGCCGCCACCAAGTCACGCACGACTCGGCGTTGAGCCGCATCGATATGTCCCGCGTCGCTGTGGCGGGGTACGATCTGGGAGCTCAAACGGCCATGATGCTCGCCGGGGAAAGCGTTCGGGGCGTGGAGCCGCTGCAAGTACCCGAGAGCGTGAAGTGCGTGGTGACACTGAGTCCATACGCGGACTTCTCGGGCATGGGGATGCAGAGCAACTTCAGTTCGATCCGGCTGCCGGTCCTTTCCGTAACCAGTGCGCAGGATACGGATGCGTACGGTCTCGTGACGTCCGCAGCTGTTCGCCGCGCGCCTTATCAGTACATGCCACCGAGCCAGAAATATCTCCTGGTCCTGTCTGCAGCGCCGCATTCGCTACTCGCCGGAACGCCCAGCCCGGCGCAAGGCTCACCAGACTCGGGAGACGAGCGGGAACCGGATCCAGGACTGTTGAGCGATAAGCCATCCATTGGCGATTCGGGTCGGGGCCAAAAGAAGCGGCGCGGTGCCTCCGCGGCAAAAGGCAGCAGTTCTGCGCAGCGCGCCCTCGAGGTTGCCCAAGTCCAGAGCGTCACCACTGCCTTCCTGGACGCGATAGTCAAGAACGATCCGGTCGGTTCGGAGTGGTTATCCAGGAACGCGAAGCGCTGGCTGGGAGAGTCGGCGGACTTGCAGTCCAAGTAGCCGACACCTGAAGCTACAGCAGGAGATCGGTCTGCGGGTCGATCAGGTGCATCTGGTTCAGGTCGGCGCACAGCCGCATGGGCTGCCCCGGCGCCCCGGCGCTGCCCGGCTCAACCCGGCCACACACCTCGGCGCCGTCGAGCTTGAAGTAAACCATCGTCTCCATCCCCATGGGTTCGACCACGTCGGGGGTGACGGAGAATTGCTGCAGATCGCCGCGCTCGTAGCGCGGATCGGTGATGTGCTCGGGCCGCAAACCAAAGATGAGCTCCTTGCCCGCATGCGGTTGGTAGCGTGCCGTGCGGCTGCCCGGCACAGAGAAGGACAACGCATCGGTAAGGCGAACGCTGAGCCCGGATCCGCTGCGCTCGAGACGACAGGCCAGGAAGTTCATCGCAGGTGAGCCGATAAACCCGGCGACGAAGCGGGTCCGCGGCGCGTGATACAGCTGCTGCGGCGTGCCTACCTGCTCGATGTGGCCCGCGTTCATGACCACCACGCGGTCGGCGAGCGTCATGGCCTCGACCTGATCGTGGGTCACATACACGGTCGTGGTCTTGACCTTTTGATGCACGCGCTTGATCTCGGTGCGCATCTGCACGCGCAATTTCGCATCCAGGTTGGATAGCGGCTCGTCGAATAGAAACACCTTTGGGTTGCGCACGATGGCGCGACCCATCGCCACCCGCTGGCGCTGACCGCCCGAGAGCTGCTTCGGCCTGCGGTCCAGCAGGTCCATGATGTCCAGTATGCGTGCGGCGTGCTCGACCCGCTCGCGTATTTGGACGCGCGGCGCACGGCGCAGACGCAGGCCAAAGGACATGTTCTCGAACACCGTCATGTGCGGGTAGAGCGCGTAGTTCTGGAACACCATGGCAATGTCGCGGTCCTTGGGCGGAACGTCGTTGACCAGCGCCCCGCCGATGTATATCTCCCCGTCGGAGGCGTCCTCGAGGCCGGCGATCATGCGCAGCGTGGTGCTCTTGCCGCAGCCGGACGGTCCGACAAGCACGACGAACTCCTTGTCCGGGATATCGAGATCGATGCCTCGCACCGCTTCGACTTCGTCGAAACGCTTGACGAGCTTGCGCAGTGCCACGTCAGCCATGCTCGACCTTTAGGGAAGCTCTGATCTATTCTTACGTGCGGCCCGAGTTCTTAGCTACAGTTTCTATACGGGGCAAAACTATAGCAATAAATCCCCGTCGGCGCGTGTTCCGAATCAGCGTGCTCCTTGGGTTTGACGCCGACACCGCCCGGAAGTACGCTCTGGTCACTCGCAGCATGCCCTCCGGCCCAGCACCCGCCCGAGCCGGGCTGGGCGCAGCGCACGATTTTGTCCAGCTCACCTTGGAAGATTTCGATGAAAACCTACAAGCTCGCAGCGATTCCCGGCGACGGGATCGGAACGGAGGTGGTCTCGGCCGGCCTCCAGGTACTGGAAGCGCTGGCCAGGCGCGACGGCGGATTCACGCTGCAGGTGGAGCATTTCCCGTGGGGCAGCGAATACTACCGACAGCACGGCCGCATGATGGCGATCGATGGCCTCGACACACTTAAAGCTTTCGATGCCATCTACTTCGGCGCGGTCGGCGCACCAGACCTGCCCGACGACCTTACCCTGTGGGGCCTGCGTCTGGCGATCTGCCAAGGCTTCGACCAGTACGCGAATGTGCGTCCCACCCGCGTGCTGCCGGGCATCGACCCGCCCTTGAAGCTGAAAAGTCCCCGGGGACATCGACTGGGTCATCGTCCGCGAGAACAGCGAGGGCGAATACGCCGGCCACGGCGGCCGCGCCCACCGCGGTCACCCGGAGGAGGTCGGCACTGAGACGGCGATCTTCACCCGCGCCGGCGTCACCCGCATCATGCGCTTCGCGTTCGAGCTGGCACGCCGGCGGCCACGCAAGCTGCTTACCCTCATCACGAAGTCCAATGCGCAGAAGCACGGCATGGTCATGTGGGACGAGATCTTCTACGAGGTCGCGAAGACCTTCCCCGATGTGACCACGGACAAGATGCTGGTAGACGCGGCCACCACGCGCATGGTGCTCAAGCCCCAGACGCTGGACGTGATGGTCGCCACCAATCTTCACGCCGACATCCTGAGCGATCTGGCAGCGGCACTGTCCGGGAGCCTAGGCATCGCGCCGACCGCCAACCTCAACCCGGAGCGCAAGTACCCGTCCATGTTCGAGCCCATCCACGGCTCGGCCTTCGACATTACCGGCAAGGGCATCGCCAACCCGATCGGCACGTTCTGGAGCGGCGCCATGCTGCTGGAACATCTGGGAGAGAAGCAGGCCGCGGCGCGGCTGATGGCGGCCATCGAAGCACGTCACCGCGAAGCGTGTCTTCACGCCCGACTTGGGCGGCACTGCGAAGACCAAGGACGTCACGGCGGCGGTGTGTGCGGCGATCGAATCAGTCGTGCTGCATGCATAGCGGTACGCGTACGCATCATTGAACCGCACCACCGATTCGCGGCTTCGCTAGCGCAGGAGGTGGAGCCGTTGCTGCTCGCCCGGTCAGATGGGGTGAAGCCAGGCACTGGATTCAGGTTGTTTCGACGCCCTGAATGGCTGGACGCGACCCAAAGTGGACCTTGAGGTTAGGCGCCGTGCCAGTAGCAGGTCTCCGATACAGCCCAAGAGCAGAATAGCGCGAACATCGAAAGCAACTGATCTCAATCATCGGTGCTGGTGGTTAGGATATTGGTAATTTTTCTACCGACGCTCGATAATTGAACAATTGCATGTCTCGGCTGATTCAAGGCTGGCATGGACGAGCGACAAGTCGATCTGCTGGTTGTCGGCGCCGGACCGGCCGGCATGGCTGCTGCGCTGGTTGCTTCGATCGAAGGGCTCGACGTGCTCTTGTGCGAGAAGTCCGACCAGGTCGGCGGCACCGGCGCGACATCCGCCGGCACGCTGTGGATTCCCGGTAATCACCAAAGCCAGGCAGCAGGCTTTTCCGACAGCCCCGAGCAGGCGGAGATCTATCTCGAAGCACTGATCGGTCCGACGGCCAATCACGATTTGATCAAGGCCTACCTGCAGACCGGACCAACCGCGATCGACTATCTGGAAGCCCACACCGACGTCCGATTCCTGCCCTGCGGCACGCATCCCGATTACCGCAGCGACATGCGTGGCGCGGCGGTATCGGGCCGAGCCATCGTACCGCGGCCGTTCGACGGCCGGCTGCTCGGCGCCGATTTCCGCCGCCTGCGCGCGCCCATTCCCGAATACATGCTGCTTGGCGGCATGATGGTCAGCAAGGAAGATATCCCGCGCCTCATCGGCCGGTTCCGTTCGCTGTCCAGTTTCCTCCATTCGGCAAAACTGTTTGCCCGCTACTTCGCCGACCGCCTGCGCTTTCCGCGCGGCACCCGCGTGACCATGGGCAACGCGCTGGTTGGCCGGCTGTATTACAGCCTGCGCCAGCGCCAGGTGCCGGTGCTGTTCGATACGGCGATCATCGAGCTTGTCGGCGATCAGCACGGCGTCACCGGCGCGCGCCTCAATGCCGGCGGTAAGGAGATCATGGTGATGACGCGCAAGGGCGTGGTGCTGGCAACCGGCGGCTATGCGCACAACAAGAAATTCCGCGCGGCCTTCATGCCGCAGCCGACGCCGGAGCATTCGCTGAGCTTCGCCGGCAACAGCGGCGACGGCGTTGCATTGGGCGAACGCATCGGCGCCGCGCTCACGCCGGAGCGATGCACCAGCGGCTTGTGGACTCCGGCTTCCGTCGTCAAGCGGCCCGACGGCAGCGAAGGCCTCTACCCGCATTTCTCGCTCGACCGCGCCAAGCCCGGGCTGGTTGCAGTGAACGCCGCCGGCCGCCGCTTCGTCAACGAGGCCTATTCCTATCATGACTTCGTGCTGGCAATGTACGAAAGTCACAAGACGACGCCGACAATTCCCGCCTGGCTGATCTGCGACACACCGTTTATCGTCAAATACGGTCTCGGCGCCGTGTATCCCGGCGCGGGCAACCTCGCCAGACTCATGCGCTGTGGCTATCTCGCCCGCGCCGACAGTCTCAACAAACTCGCTCTCACTATCGGTGTCGACGCAGAGGAACTGAAAAAAACCGTTGCGCGCCACAACGGGTTCGCGGAAACCGGGGTCGATATCGATTTCGCCAAGGGCGAGACCGAACTCAACCGGTTCAACGGTGATGCCAGCAACAAGCCGAATCCTTGCATCGGCGAACTGGCGACACCTCCGTTCTACGCGTTGGCGGTGTGGCCGGCCGACATCGCGGTGAGCACGGGGCTCGCCACCGACGCCGACGCGCGCGTGCTCGCAGCCGACGGCACGCCCATTCCCGCCCTCTATGCCTGCGGAAATGACATGGCCTCGGTGATGCGCGGCAGCTATCCCGGCCCCGGAACCACGCTGGGGCCGGCCGTCGTCTTCGCCTATCGCGCGGCGATGCATGCGCGCCGAGTCCGAGCAGCACCTCTCCCGAGCACTGGGCCGCATTGCCTGGCGGACTTAGCCTGAGCCTGCTCGGCCCGAGTCCGGCTCGAACCTTTGCGCGTGGAAGATCTTCCGCGCCCCATACTTACGCCGCGCGATCCGCCGCTGGCCATCCCCAACACCGGCATCGTGTAGCGAACGGCTACGAACCAGGGAGTCGTGGGTTCAGGTCCTGCCGGGCGCGGTCGGCTAAATAGACCGATGTAAGTTGTACCTCGAAGCACTCAGCGTTTGGAATGACCGCTTCTGGCGGTGAGTTCAACCGATCGACGCAACACCTTCTGATCTAATTGGCGGATGAGGAGGTGCGTATGGCGAAAATTGGACGCCCGGGATTGTCTCGGGAGAAGAGGGCTGAACTTTGGGAGCGTTGGAAGGGTGGCCAGTGCGCGAGCGATATCGCCCGTGCACTTGCAAGGACCAAGGGCGCGATCCACCATGTCTTGGCGTTCAATGGAGGAATCGCGCCGGTAGCCCGCCGGCGCGGCCCAGTGGCGCTGGTGCTTGATGAACGCGAAGAGATTTCTCGCGGGATTGCTGCGGGTCGATCGATTCGCCGCATCGCGGCCAGCTTGGGGCGCTCGCCTTCGACGGTAAGTCGGGAGGTTGCGCGCCATGGGGGGCGAAGCTCGTACCGCGCTATCGAGGCGGACGCGCGCGCCTGGGAGCGGGCGCTGCGCCCGAAGCCGTGTCGTCTGGCCAGCCATCCCGAGCTACGATGGCGCGTTGCCGAGAAGCTGGCACTGGATTGGTCGCCCGAGCAGATCTGTGGGTGGCTCAAGCGAGCATTCCCTGCCGACGAAGGCTTGCGGGTGTCCCACGAAACCATCTATCGCAGTTTGTTTGTTCAGGCGCGCGGAGTGCTCAAGAAAGAGCTGATCGGGCATCTTCGGGCAGGGCGGCGTATGCGCCATCCCAAAGGCGGCAGCACGCCAAGCAGGCTACCTGGACAGATCATCGATGCGATTTCCATCCGAGAACGTCCGGCCGAAATCGAGGACCGTGCCGTTCCAGGCCATTGGGAAGGCGACCTGCTCTCGGGGGCCAACAACTCGCATATGGCCACACTCGTCGAGCGCCATTCTCGCTTCGCGATGCTGATCAAGCTGCGCGGGAAGGACACCGCTAGCGTGGTTTCTGCGCTGAGCAAACAGGTGCGCCAATTGCCTATGGAGCTGCGCCGATCATTGACCTGGGATCGGGGCAAGGAGATGGCCAACCACAAGAACTTCACGATCGCTACCGATGTGCAGGTCTACTTCTGCGATCCGCGCAGCCCGTGGCAGCGTGGCAGCAATGAAAACACCAACGGCTTGTTGCGTCAGTACTTCCCAAAAGGAATGGACCTGTCGGGTTACTCTCAGTCGTACTTGAACAAGATCGCATTGCGCTTAAACCAACGCCCCAGGAAAACCTTGGGGTTTGAAACGCCTGCCGATAGACTTAGGGCCGTGTTGCAATGACCGATTGAACCCGCCGCCTATTCTGTTGAAAAACTCGAAATCGCAGGGACCGCAAATTTCCGTCTACTGTGAGCGCAATCGAAAATGCCATTCAATTCTCACCTGTAGACGTACCATTAGGCCCTACGAAGCGACATCAACTCGTCCATGTATCCCCCCAGCTCGCAGCAGGCTTCGCGCCCCACAAGGGCTACAATTTTTTCGTCGTCGGTAGAAATCGACTCTTTCAACAGAATAGGCCGAACGCGCCCATTGACGAACCGCGACTGACGGGGCGCTGTGGTATGGAACATGCGAGTTAGCGGTAGATTGCGTTGGTGGGGAAACGGGCGGCCATGAAGACAACTTCAAAAGAGCGCTATCGCGTCGAGTTGATCACGGCGGAATCCGAAGCCTCGCGCTTTGTGCGCCACCGGCGGTTGATTCGGTTTCCCCAGCTCACCATGCCGCTGCTCGCAGCCTACACGCCCAACCACTGGGAGGTGAGCCACACCGACGAAATTGCTCAACGGGTTGATTTTGACTGCCAGGTAGACCTTGTTGGCATCACCGCCAATACACCTGCAGCGCCCCATGCTTACGGATTGGCGCGCGAATTCCGCCGGCGCGGCGTGGCGGTCGTTATCGGTGGGCCGCATGCCACACTGATGCCCGACGAAGCAACTCAACACGCGGACGCGGTTGTGGTGGGCGAAGGCGAGGCCGTATGGCCGAAGTTGCTGGCGGACTTCGAGCGAGGCGAGTTGAGACGCGTCTACAGGGCATGCACGCTGCCGGACCTGAAAGACATGCCGGCGCCGCGCTGGGATTTGATCAAAGGCCGGGCTTATGGCAAAGGCGTGACCATCGCCACGCGCGGCTGCCCGTTTGCGTGCGAGTATTGCGCCATCCCGCAGATGTATCAGCGCCGGATGCGCTTTCGGCCCGTGGCTGAAGTCGTGGATGAAATCAAGCGGATGCCGGGGCGGGCGCTGATTTTCTGGGACGACAACCTTGGCACCAACCGCGCCTACGCGAAGGAACTTTTCGCAGCGATAGCTCCGTTGAAACGCTGGTGGACCAGCCAATGCACGGCGGACGTGGCGTTCGACGACGAGTTCATGTCACTCGCGGCCAGGAGTGGATGCAAGGCTCTGTTCCTCGGTTTGGAAACGATTTCGCAAGCGAGTCTCAACGTCGCCAACAAACGCCACAACCGTGCCGCCGACTACGGTGAGGTCATCCGGCGCCTTCACGCGCACGGCATCGCGGTGCAAGCCGGCGTGGTCTTCGGCTTCGATCAAGACGACCGGACGATTTTCAGAACGACGGTGGACTTCTATCGTTCGGCGGGTCTTGATTCCGCGACGGTCAGCGTGCTCATACCCTTTCCCAACACGCCGCTCTTCAAGCGACTCGATTCCGAGGGACGGATTCTCACGCGCGATTGGTCAAAGTATAACGGCAAGAAGGACGTGGTCTTTCAGCCGGCGATGATGTCGCCGCGTGAATTGCTGATGGGCATGGAATGGGCGGCCCGACAGTTCTACTCAATCCCTTCGATCGTCGAACGGATGGCACGCTCGAAAACCGGATTGTGGTGGAACATCGCGCGCAACATCGGCTATCATCTGGCGCTCCGAAAGTTTGGCAATGTCGGATTCGATCCGGAGACCCGTGGGCAATCCTCGTCCGCCAATTCGTCTGGCGAAACAGTCTGTCCACGAAAAATCGCCGCTGGTTCGGATCCGGAGCAATTCCGTTGATGCGATGCGGTGCCCGCCCAGATCAATCCACGCTCGGCAAAGCTGGTGACGTTCGCGCCCGCCACGACGAAGCGGTCGAGCGTTCTGATTTCCACCAACGCCAACGCCGCGAGCCTTGACGCGCAATGACGCGCGGCCGGTTTGTAATGCAGCAGGGCGCGAGGCGGCCAGAGCTTGACCACGATGAGTGGAGTGACCGGTTTGGAGCGAATTGGGGGGAGGCGATGACGGGCCGCTTGTGGCCGATCCGAGTCGATGGCCAGACGGCTCAAGTCGACCCAAGCCGCTTTTCCGTAGAACTGGACAGTCAGCGCAGAATTGCCGCTTGCGCGGGTGGCCTAAGGCCCGCGCCTCGGCGTACCATCCTGTCCTAGGCCCACCCGTCAAGCGGGGGCAAAAAAACTAACTACAGAGGAGGAGAAGCCGATGCCATCCGCCGTGACGCCACAGTTCGAGGAAGCCACGTACAAGAAGGCCGCGTCACGTCTGATTCCCTTCCTGTTCCTCTGCTACATCGTCGCCTTCCTCGATCGCGTCAACGTCGGCTTCGCCAAGCTGCAGATGGCGAGCGACCTGCAGTTCAGCGATGCGATCTACGGCTTCGGCGCGGGCATCTTCTTCATCGGCTACTTCATCTTCGAGGTGCCGAGCAACGTGATCCTGGAGCGGGTCGGGGCGCGCGTGTGGATCGCGCGCATCATGATCACCTGGGGCCTCATCTCCGCGGCCTTCATGTTCACCGGCGACATCCACTGGGGTCCCGATCGCGACGGTCTTCAACTTCAGTGATGCGCAGTTCACGTTCTACTTCCTGCGCTTCCTGCTCGGCGTGGCGGAGGCCGGCTTCTTCCCCGGTATCATCCTCTACCTCACCTACTGGTTTCCCGGCGCGCGGCGCGCCAAGATGGTTGCGCTGTTCATGACCGCGATCGGGATCGCGCAGCTGATCGGTTCGCCGGTCTCCGGTGCGATCATGCAGTTCATGGACGGCGCGCACGGCTGGCGCGGCTGGCAGTGGCTGTTCCTGCTCGAGGGCATCCCCTCGGTCATCATCGGTTCCTCGGTGCTGGCGATCCTGCCCAACGGACCCAGGACTGCTCAGTGGCTTACGCCGCAGGAGCGCGATCTGCTGGTGCGCGCATCGACCATGACAATGCAAGCAAGGGGGAACTGGGCGGCCAGCATAGCCTGACCGATGCATTCAAGGACGGTCGCGTTTGGGCATTCGCGGTGGTGTACTTCGCCCAGGCCACGTGCTTCTACGCGGTCGGGTTCTGGATGCCGACCATCATTCAGGAACTGGGCATCGACAAGAAGGACCTGCTCAAGGTCGGCTTGATCAGCATGATTCCGTGGGGAGCCAGCATCGTCTCGATGATCTGGTGGGGCAGCCATTCGGATCGCACCGGTGAACGCCGCTGGCATTGCGCGGGCGGGCATCCTTGTGATCATGGCCGGTCTGCTGCTGCTTGGCGATCGCGGCGCAAGTCGCCGGTCGTGTCAATGGTCGCGCTCACGCTTATCACCGTTGGCTGGGCCGGACTGCGTGGTGCACCTTCTGGTCATTGCCCACGGCCTTTCTCTCGGGCACCGCGGCGGCCGCGGGCATTGCTTGGATCAATTCGGTGGGTAATCTCGGTGGTTACTTCGGCCCGGACCTGATCGGCACCATCCGCACCGCGGCACACGGAGCGACCGAGGCGGCGTTCTTCACGCTAGCTGTGATCGCCCTGGTGGGAGCACTCATCGTGATCTTCCTGCCGCGAACTCAACGTGCGGATCCGGTGCGATTAGTTACGCAGCGTAAGTAATGCTGGCTAACGCGTTCGCCAACGCGGCCACTGCTCGGCGGCCAACGTTGAATGCGGCTATCGGTCCTAACCGGACACCGACAACTAGATCTCAGGAAGCACTCCCGAGCGAACGCTCCTGGCCGATCAGAGCGGTTGGTCGGACGGCTCAAGTCGACCCTGAGCTGCCTGTCGTGCTCTAGCGAAGCGGACCTTCGCGGACTTCGCGGTACGGTCAGGACCGGACAGTCGCTCCTGCCTCAGGAACGCGGTTCGCTGTCGCGTCGAAGACAACCTCGCCGCCCTATCCTAGCTCCCCACGGCCCCGAAACTCTGCCCGCGGACAACCTTGCCCAAACGTGGCAGCCGTCAGGCTGCGACTGGGGCGCCACGTTGCCCACCCCCATGCGTAAAGAGTCGAGTAACGCTCCTGTCCTGGACCTTACACCAGGGCGCCCGCCGCCCAGAACCAGCCCGACGTTGTTTTCATCGCCTTGATATAGGTCAATACACGCGAATCTTCTGCGTGTTCTCCTGCGCGGTGGCAAGGCGCTACCGTTGGGCGAGCAAATTGGACTAACCCTGCTTTCGCCTCCGCTGCAATCAGGCATATTGGTACAATGACTGATGAGTGCACGTTATCCGTGACGTCTAGACGCGGTTGACTCGAAGCGCCACAAGGGAGACGTTTATGTGCAAGATGAGTTCAGCACGTAACGGGACCGTTCGCTTCCTCCTCGCGACACTGCTCATCGGCCCTGCGCAAGCGGCACTTTGAACAAAGGCTGTTCGCCATCGTATGTAATCTGGTTCGCGCCAAGCCGTGTCTCTACGTTAAGTCGAGACCGAAGTTCCTTGGTGTAGCCAAGAGCGATTTCGCCGGCCCGGTAGGCGTACGGCTGCTCGGTTGCGCTGCTCCGGCCCAGCGTGACAGAACCCCAGACGCCCGACGTAGGGTCGATCGCATAACGCAGCGCGGTGCCCGCCCAGCCCTGCTGCCCGGTTAAATAGCCGAACGCACTGTCATACTGCAGATGCTTCAGGTTTAGGAACGACTCTGACAGATAACGCGCCCCGATGGGACGCGCGTAGGTAACCACGGTCTCGCCGCCCTAGTTGAGCGAGCGGCCCTGATACAGCGCCCCCAACGGACCAATTTTTGCCGTCCAGATTCCATCACCCGATACAAAGCTTCGGCCGATGGTGGCCTCGACATAGGCAAAGTCCGCGTACGATCCCGGGAAGTCGCGGAACTCGCCGCCGACGCGCACGAAGTTGCGGTTCTCTTCGCCAAAGACGTAGCGTCCCTGCGCCGCGGCGGTCAGGCCGATCGCCTTCTTGGCGCGGGCGTCCGGGTTCAGTACAAACGTCCTGCCGGCGATCTCGACGGTCTGCGCCGAAGTTGCCGAGCCCGGGTTCGAATCCGACCCGACGACCGCAGTCAGGTTTAAGCGCGTCGTGCGCGCGTAGATGTTGCGCAGGAAGGTGTAGATGTTCTCCCGGGTCTCCTCAGGCAGGTCGGTGCCCAGCGCGAGTTCAAAGTGGTAACGGATGCATCGTAGTTTCGCGCGAAATAGAGCGCTCGTGCGAGCTCGAGCCGCACGCGGGGTAGCCCGGGGTTCTTCGTGAGGATCTGGCGGAACACGCGCACTGCCTCCGTGTAGTTTCCGCTCTGCAGTGCGAGCTGCCCCTCGAGAAACAGGACCTGGATGTTTTCGGGATCTGCCTTGCGCAACAGCGCCACGATCTTCTTGACCTGCTCCAGCTTGTCTTCGCTTAACCAGCGTGCGCCCAGGCCAATTACCTCTTCGGCGGTCAGATTCAGGTTCGGAGCCGCCAGGGGATCCGCGAAGCCTATGATGACGTGGGCGAGGAGAAACGCCGCGATGAGCGCCCGGCTCGGAAATCGTGCGAGTGACAAACAAGGACCCCGGGAGCACTCCATCACCGGCTCGCACGTAGCAGGAACAAACGACCGCTTGCCGCTTACCGCTTGACGCCGAAACTCCCCGTCATCTGCTTCGTGTTGGCGCCGTCCCCAACGAAGAACCCACCGCCAAGTTCGGCAGCCGCCGGGCCGTAGAACTGCGCGTCTGGCTGTCCCAGTAAGACCAGCTGGCGTAGTGAGGGCGCCAGTCACGTTGTTGGCGCCCGCGGCATAGCTGAGCGTGCCGCTGAGATTGAGTGTCGGTGCGGCAAGTGTCCCTGTCTGGTTATTCAACTGCGTGTTGCTCGTATTAAAGATGATGCTGCGATTAGCAAAATCTGCTGCCGCGCTCGCGGTGGCACCGACCGTCCAAATCGCCGCCCCATCCGCGTACCGACCGACCATTAACCCACTGTAGGTAGCGGTACCGCTCAGCGGTATGTCGGTCGGCCTTGTCGCGGGACCGAACGCGAACCAGGCCGCGTTGGTGCTGGTGGCCCCGGCGATGGGCGCATACTCCCATGCCCCGAGCACCATGTAGTTGAAGTTTGACGAAGCGGTGTCCAGGATCGTAAGCGTGCGTACGGAACCGTCCGTTGCCGTCTTGTAGCCGCTCAGCAGCCTTGCGCTGGTTCCTGGGACCGCGGTGCTGGTAGTGAGATCGGCGGCGCTGAACTGCTCTGAGAAGCTGGCTCCGCCGATCCCGTTGACAGTGAGGGTCAGGTTCTGGAGGCCGGAAGCTGAGCTACTGATCCGGCCAGTGGCAGAGCCGCCCGGCACTTCGCCTAACGCCTTGTTCGTGTAATCGGTTGTATACCCGACTGCCGGCCCGCTCAACGTATCGCCGAATGTCAAAGTCAACACCGACGGGTACTGCGTCGCCGTTGGCGGCGTAGTCGTTGCTGGTAATGGGGTGGACTTTATCCCGGATGACCCGCCGCCGCAGGCGGAGATGCTGGTGGCCATGACGAGCACCAGCAAAGAACGACTTCTCACTGCTCAATCCTTCTTATTTGGGGGGATGTACGCGCGGTATCTGTCGACCTGCAATCACGCCTTGCTTGTATGCGAGCCTCAGTTGGGCAACCGAGTCGCGAAAGCTAAGGATGCGCCGCATATTTTGCGGTGGCCAGAAACGTCAATCTGGATTGACAATACCGCGCCGGGGCCGCTGTAGATAATGCGGTCGACTGGCTGCTATGGAGGAAATACTCCACCGTCTTCTCCTGGCCGAAGTGAGACTTCCGCGAATGACGCAATCCGTGCATCTAGTTCTTTTCTAGTGCGAACAGCGATTACGAGAACGCTTACAGAAGCGTGATCCCGGTCGCGGCAGCAGCAGCGAGCAACAGCCATTGATCCGATTCGATGATGTCCATTCCCGTGCTGCGGTCCAGACCTATCACAACGGCGACCGCCACACTCGGGCGCTAACCACAAATCGATCGATCGCCCTTGGCTACGAAGCTACACTCTCCAGCGTGTAGCGCCAACCTTTGCTAATCGGTGTTTGAGAACTGTGAAACACCTGCATGGGCAGCACCAACTCGTGCAGCCGCTGGCACAATGGCTATATGAGTGAGGTTGTCAGCGCCGCGGCTGTCAAGGCTGCTACCCGAGTCGTTATGGCTCGCCTCGTTCCCCACGTTAACGTGCGCCACCGTACAGACTGCGACTGGCTTTGCGAGTATCACTTTGAGTGAGACAATCGAGCGACTCTGCAGGAACGGTTGGTGCATCGAATGCGGTGCAGTACCTGTTTGGTCGCGGTGTAGCCTCGTTACCAATTTGTTGGCAGATTAGTTTCGCCGGTGTTAGCGTTTCGCCTATGACTACCTTATGCGCCTTCGTGCGACCCTAGTGGCCGCGCCATTGCCGGAAGCTATCCCGCGGGCGACACAGCGTACCCAGTTGGCGGGGAGTCGGCGGACAAGCCGTCTGCCAAAGAAGGTCACGATCATGACGAAGTACGAATTCCCTAGGCTGCCGTCTGACGTTGATGAAGCGCTACAGCGTTCGGCTATGTCCTTTGCAGACGCCAATTTGGGGCAACTCTTTTACGCTCTTCTCGACGACGAAGATGTGGAAGAGGTGCTGCGCGACTTCCTGGTCCCGGCCGGGCCACACTAACAGGCTGCCTTGCATCCCGCCCATGCCGTAAGCGGCTCGCAGCGGGAAACGATCTGGTGCGCGCTGGGAGCTGACGCGAGCGGCTGCAGCAACGTCAGCGCGGCGCGCCTTCTCCAGTCAAAACAGCCCGTATCCACTTCGAGGAGTTCGGTCAATGCTCGCCCATAGGGCAGGGCGAGGCGTGGTTACTTCTTCAGCGTTTCGCAGCGCCTAAAATCTTATCCTGCCAAAGCAGGACGCTGAAACTATCATACGAGACTGATAGCCGGGCCGAGTCTAATCCCACCGTCATACGCTTGCAGCTCGGTCCAGGACAGAAGCGCAAACCCCTGTGTGCACTTCTGCAGGAGAGCGAGTGACATCTCCCGGCGTGGCATGTCTCCTAACACGCGCCGACAAATCGGGCTGGGGAGAGCGAGATGTTAAAGAACCTAACTGACTTTCTGAGGTTCTTAGGCTAACGCATTGGGACACCGGCGTTCGGGTCTTGATGGCCCATGAGTTTCTCCCAGCAATTTCTTCCAGACACCGTAAAAACGGCATGGGAGAGCGAGATGTTAACGAACCTAACTGACTTTCTAAAGTTCCTAGGCTAACGCTTTGGGGCACCGGTGTTCGGATCTTGCTGGCCCATGATATTCCCGCGACAGTTTATTCCAAGCATTGTAAAAACCGCATCGCCCCGAAATTTTAGGCGTAGTCTTGGCCGTCAACTTTCGAACTGCTGGAGCATGATGAAACCCGATCCGTTTGGCTACGGGGCGTCGTCGAGCGCACATGCGGAGCAGTTAGACATGGCGTTTGAGTCAATCGTTAGACGACAGCGATCGCTCGATGCACTCATTGCAGAGACCAGCGTTACAACCGGGGCTGTGCGCATCAAGCTAGCATGCTCTTCCGAGGAACAGGCTGCCGCTGACCGATTCCTGGCGATGCGATATGCCTGGAGAGGTTATGTGGCTGACACTAACCCGGGGGATCAATCGTCTGATAAGAGAGGTTCACTCAAGTATTTTACGCTATTGGCATATCGAGAAGATAGGACAGCGGGTACCCTTACCATTGGTGTTGATGCAGGCAATGGTTTGCTCGTCGATGAGGCGAACCGGGAAATCGTCGACGGTCTGAGACGGACCGGAAGGCGCGTAGTGGAATTGAGAAGACTGGCTGTGCGGGATGAGCTAGGCGCGAAGGTGGTCCTTGCGCATCTCTTTCACGCCGCCTACCAAGTGGGCCGCGTATGGCACGATGCTACAGATGTCTTGATTGAGGTCAATCCTCGGCATGCCAGCTTTTACAGGCGCATCTTCGGGTTTGTGCGTATGGGTGATGAGTGGATATGCGCCCGCGTCAACGCCCCAGCGGTCTTGCTGCGGCTAGACATCGCTAATCTCGATCGGAAGCTAAGCGATTTATGCGGCTGCGGAGCTCTCCAACTGGCGACTCCAATGCCGTAAGGTCCAAGAAATGAGCCGCGGGTCACGCCGTGGCCGGCACGGGCTTGGTGAGGTCGCCCTGACCTACGAGCAAACCCGCCACGGAAATCTCTTGGTCCAACTCTTCCCAATGTAGTCCAGCGCCACCCCCACTGATCTCGTAGTGCTGTCTTTGCTTAGCGCTGGCATGCAACAGGCCCGAAACTGACCTGCCCGACTTCTTCGGACCATTGATTTCTGTTGGCACCCGACATCATCAGGTGGCTCGCCGTTGAGTGTCGGATCGAGTGAAACACGATTCCCTCGGGCAGAACGCGCTGCACTTCGTCCCAGTGGGTGCGGTACTTCTGAGGAAACACGCGCGCGCTCGGATCGATCGGCCGAATTTTCCCGAACTCTTTGATGAGCGGCACCAGAGCCGCGGGGAGCGGCGTCGTTCTCAATTCGTTGGTCTTGGTGGCGCGAAATGTGATGCGCCGATGCACGGGATCGATATCACCCCATCGTAGCCGCTCGATCTCGCCTCTCCGTGGCCCGCAGCCTAAAGCGATCCGGACGAACAGCGAGAAGCCGGCACTATTGCGCGCGTCCACGGCCGCGAGCAGCTTGACGGTATCGGCCTCGGACAGAAATCCGGTGCGCCCCGGAGGTTCCTTGTAGTGACGCACACCGGCGCAGGGATTGGCAGGAATCCAGCGCAGGGTCCGATGACAATACCCAAGTGCACGGCTTAGCGTCTGGACATACCGATTCATGCGGGCTGGCGTGCGGACACGCTGTCCCTTGTCATCAGTTTCATCGTGCAGCCTCTTCGCCGCCGCTTCGATCATCTGCGGGTCAATGCGCACCATGGCCACGACCCCCAGCTGCGAGCGCCACTATTCCAACATCTGCCGGTTGTTGTTCTGATCTTCGGGCGACATGTGCGGTAATCGATCCTCGAGCCAACGATCGATGCCGGCACTGAGCGGCTTGAGCAGTGCCGCGCGATCCGGTAATCCGAATCCGCGGTCAAGCCGCAGCTCGTGTTCGCGCGCCCACGCCTCCGCGTCCGACTTGCGCGCGAAAGTTTTGGTCAATTGCTGTGCGCCGTCGCGTCGGATTCGCGCACGCCAAGAAATCTGTCCGGTAGTTAGATATTCGCTTCTCGAAGGTAGCCATTTTCTGCGTCCCAAGGGTGTCCCATGGGTTCCGGACGCATCCGGGCATGTGTCGCAAGGGCTTGATTTATTGGCGGAGGGTGAGGGATTCGAACCCCCGGTGGGTCGCCCCACAACGGTTTTCAAGACCGCCGCATTCAACCGCTCTGCCAACCCTCCGGAAACGGCTCGATGATACCGCTTTGGGTCTGCTTCAACCAACCCGGGCTTGAAACTTTCACCCAGCTGACCTACTCTGAGTCATTGATCAGTTGAGGCACGGAGACCTGACTACCATGCAACCCGAACTTCGAATACCGGCGCAGTCGCCCGTATTGGTGGCCGAGCAGAACAAGGTTCTGCGCAACACCTACATGCTGCTGGGCTTATCCATGATCCCGACGGTGATCGGCGCATGGGTGGGGGTAAATACGAGCTTCGCCTGGATGGCGCAGCACCCGATCGCCGCCCCGCTGATCATGCTGGCGGTGATCATCGGGACGCTGTTCGCCGTCAGCGCTCTGCGCAACAGCATCTGGGGTGTGGTCGCGATGCTGGTGTTCACATTCCTGATGGGCTGGTGGCTCGGGCCCATGCTGCAATACGCACTCCACTTCCGCAACGGCGCGCAGTTGATCGCGCTGGCGGCAGGGGGGACCGGCGCGATCTTCTTGGGTTTGGCCGGCTATGTGACGGTGAGCAAGAGGGACTTTAGCTTCCTCAGCAAGTTCCTGTTCGTGGGCCTCATCCTGCTCCTCCTGGGCGCGGTCGCCAACCTCTTTTTCCAGGTGCCGGCGGCCTCACTCACCATCTCCGCCGTCGCCGTAGTCCTGTTCGCCGGCTATATTCTGTACGACGTCAGCCAGATCGTGAACGGCGGCGAGAGCAACTACGTGATGGCGACGTTGACGATCTACATCGACATCTACAACATCTTCGTGCATCTGCTGAACCTGCTGCTAGCTTTCGCCGGCAATCGCGACTAACGGCACGGCGTTGCTGCCTGAGCGGGGCTGCTGCGGCAGCCCCGTTCTCATTTCTGCCTGGCGAAAAGCGCGATCGACTCGACGTGGGCAGTGTGCGGGAACATGTTCACTACCCCCGCCGCGCATAGCCGGTAGCCCTTGTCGTGCACAAGGACGCTGGCGTCGCGCGCCAGCGTGGCGGGATTGCAGGACACGTAGACAATGCGTTCCGGTCCGTCCCGGTCCAGAGCGTGGACCAATGTGTGCGCGCCGTCGCGGGGTGGGTCGATCAGCATGTGGTCGAAGCGACCCAGCTGCGCGAGCACCGCCGCCGGCCCCTGGAACAGGTCGGCGGCAATGAACTGCACCCGATGCGCGAGCCCGTTGCTCCTGGCATTTTCATCGGCACGCGCCAGCAGCTCCGCGCTGCCGTCCACGCCCACCACCGAAGCGCCGCGGCGCGCGATCGGAAGAGTGAAATTGCCCAGCCCGCAGAACAGGTCGGCGACGCGCACGCCGCCGCGCAACTGGAGCAGCGCGATCGCCCGTCGCACCAGGACACGATTGACGGCGAAGTTGACCTGCGTGAAGTCGCTCGGCCCAAAACGCAACGTCAGATCGAATTCGGGCAGCCGGTAGAACAGCGGCCGCGATGCCGCGGGATGCAGCGGGTGGATCGAGTCCGGCCCTCCCGGCTGTACCTGAATGTCGACGCCGTAACGTGCTGAGAATGCGCGCAGTTGCGCTACGTCTGTGTCGGGCAACGGGTCCAAGACGCGCAAAGTCAACATATCCCCTTCGTCGCCGACCGCAACTTCGATCTGCGGAATGCGACTGCCGAGCACAAGTTCGGAGACCAGCTCGCGCAGCGGACTGATGAGATCTGAGATGCGAGATGGCAGCACCTCGCAGGAGTCCATGTCGACGATCCTGTGCGCGCGCCGCTCGCGGAAGCCCACGAGCGCGCCCCCCTTCCCGGCCACTTGTCTGACGGACAGGCGTGCGCGATGTCGGTAGCCCCAGTAGGGCCCGTGGATTGGCGACAGGAGAGTCTCGGGCTCCACGTTGCCGATGCGTGCGAGGTTGTCTTCCAGCACCCGCTGCTTGACCGCGACCTGGGCGCGCGGCTCCAGATGCTGGAGGTTACATCCGCCACAGCGCTCATAGTGCGGGCAGCGCGGCACGACGCGCGCGCTGCTCTCGCGCAAGACGCGTGTGAGATCGGCCAAGTCGAACTTGGGCTTGCGTCGCCGGCGCTGGAATTCGACCACTTCGCCTGGCAACGCACCCTCGACGAAGACGACTTTTCCGGCGGCGCGCGCGACGCCGCATCCGTTCTGCGCCAGTGACAGGACCTGCGCCGCAGGCGCCTCAGCGGGTGGCGCGGAGATGGCCAGAGCCGGAAATAGGATCGCGCTGCCAGGCACTAAGGAACTCCTGCCAGTGAGCGCCGGGGGAACGGGCAAGGGCGTCGTGGGTCAGATCGATCTCGCGTTCGTACTGCTCGTTGGCCCAACGCTCCGCGCAAGAGCTGGAAGCGCAGGAACACCAGGTAGGTGTTGGCCGCGTCGGTTTCGCAATAGCTGCGGATCGCGTGCAGCTCGCCGCGCTGATACGCGTCCCACACCTCGGAACCATCCATACCGAGCTTGCCGGGGAAGCCGAGCAGCCGCGCCATGTCGTGCAGCGGAGCAGCGGCCCGCGGCTGATACAGCGACAGCAGATCCATCAGGTCGAGATGGCGCATGTGGTAGCGGCTGATGTAGTTGTTCCACTTGAAGTCGCGGTCGTCCTCGCCGAGATCCCAGTAGCGCTGCGCACGCACCCCGTGCACCAGTGCGCGGTAGTGCAGCACCGGCAGATCGAAGCCGCCGCCGTTCCAGGACACCAGCTGCGGGGTGTATTTCTCGACGCCGTCGAAGAAGCGCTGCAGCAGCTCGCCCTCTGGATCCTGCGGATCGCCCAGCGACCACACGGTGAAGCTGTTGCGCTCGCGCAGCGCGCAGGAGATCGCGACCACCCGGTGCAGGTGCAGTGGTAGGAAGTCGCTTCCGGTCGTCTCCCGACGGCGCTGAAACGCCAGCTCCGCCACCTCGCGCGTCGCTCATGTCCGGGGGCAATCCGTGGATGCGCCGCAGGCCCCCGATGTCGGGAACAGTCTCGATGTCGAAGGCCAGGACAGGCGTCATGAGGGAAAAGGTGCTCCGAGAACGGCGAGAGAATTTTAACAGTTCTGGCGACTGCCCCGCGCGAGGCCTACCATCCTAGACAACGGATCGGGAACAGACAGAGTCGGAGGGGGATTGAGCCAGGAAGCGCGCCTGTATGCGGCACAGCCGGCAGAGCCGACGACGCCGGGTTACGTGCGACATTCGGGCCTGCGACGCTGGGTAACGGAGACCGCGCGACTCACCCGACCCGATCGCATCGTCTGGTGCGACGGCTCCGAGCGCGAATACGAGGCGCTGTGCGCGGATCTGGTCCGTGCCGGAACGCTGATTCCGCTGCATCCCGACAAGCGCCCCGGCAGCTTCGTGGCGCGCTCGGACCCCAGCGACGTGGCGCGCGTCGAAGATCGTACTTTCATCTGCAGCGTCCACCGGCATGACGCGGGGCCCACCAACAACTGGGTCGACCCGGCGCAGATGAAGGCGCGCCTGTTGCAGCTGTTCGACGGCTGTATGCGCGGGCGCACGCTGTTCGTCGTGCCATTCAGCATGGGACCGGTCGGCTCACCCCTGTCCAGGATCGGCGTGCAGATCACCGACTCGGCCTATGTCGCAGTCAGCATGCGCATCATGACACGCATGGGGCGCGCGGCCGTGGAGGCTCTGGGCGAGGACGGCGAGTTCGTGCCGTGCCTGCACTCGGTCGGCATGCCGCTCGCACCCGGAGGCAGGGACGTGCCTTGGCCGTGCAACCCCGAGCACAAGTACATCGTCCACTTCCCGGAGGACAACGCGATCTGGTCCTTCGGCAGCGGCTACGGCGGCAATGCGCTGCTCGGCAAGAAGTGCCTTGCGCTGCGCATCGCATCCAGCATGGGGCGCGCGCAGGGCTGGTTGGCCGAGCACATGCTGATCCTGGGCGTAGAGGCCCCAGACGGCGAGAAGACCTATGTCGCGGCCGCCTTCCCCAGCGCCTGCGGCAAGACCAACTTCGCGATGCTGATCCCGCCGCCCGCGTTCGAGGGCTGGAAGGTGACCACAGTCGGCGACGATATCGCCTGGATCAGACCGGGCCCGGACGGGCGGCTGTACGCCATCAATCCGGAGTACGGCTTCTTCGGCGTCGCTCCCGGCACCTCCGGCAGTCCAACCCCAACGCCATGGCAACACTGGAGAAGAACTGCATCTTCACCAACGTGGCCATGACCGCCGACGGCGACGTGTGGTGGGAGGGCATGACAGACGAGCCGCCCGCGCGGCTTACCGACTGGCAAGGTCAACGGCTGGAGCCCGGACTCGGGCACCAAGGCCGCACATCCCAACGCGCGCTTCACGGTTCCCGCGTCGCAGTGTCCCAGTCCATCGACCCCGACTGGGAGAAGCCCGAGGGCGTGCCCATCTCGGCGTTCATCTTCGGCGGACGGCGAAGCCAAACCGTCCCGCTCGTCTACGAGGCCTTCAACTGGGCCGACGGCGTGTACGCGGCGGCCACCATGGGTTCGGAGACCACCGCAGCCGCCGCCGGCAAAGTAGGCGAGGTGCGTCGCGATCCCTTCGCGATGCTGCCGTTCTGCGGGTACCACATCGGCGACTACTTCGACCACTGGCTGGAGCTGGGGCGCAAGCTTGCAAGCCCGCCGCGCATCTTCTGCGTCAACTGGTTCCGCAAGGGCGCCGACGGCGAGCTTCCTCTGGCCGGGCTACGGCGAGAACATGCGGGTGCTTGAAGTGGATCGTCGAGCGCTGCAAAGGACGCGCCGGCGCTGTGGAAAGCGTGCTGGGCTGGATGCCGAGCAGGCACGACCTGGAGTGGTCGGGACTTGACGCCACGGCTCAGGCACGCTACGGGGAGCTGATGGCGGTGGAGCGCGACGCCTGGATCCGCGAGCTGCTGCAGCACGAGGAGCTGTTCGTGAAGCTCTACGACAAGCTGCCCAAGGAGTTCGTGCGCAAGCGCGAGCTGCTGCTGGCGAGCGTGTGCCGCTCGCCGGAGCGCTGGACCGTCCCGGATTGAAGGGGCAGGCTACCCGAAGACGCCGGTCGACAAATACCGATCGCCGCGATCGCACACGATCACGACGATGACCGCGTTGGCAACCTCCTTCGACAGCTCGAGCGCAGCCCACACCGCGCCGCCGGACGAGACGCCGGCGAATACACCCTCCTCCTGCGCCAGGCGCCGCATGCTGTCCTCCGCGTCGGCTTGGCTGACCTCGATAATGCGGTCGACCCGCTCCGGCTGGTAGATCTTGGGCAGGTATTCCTCGGGCCACTTGCGGATCCCGGGGATCTGGGAGCCAGGGGTTGGCTGGCAGCCCACGATCTGGACGGCAGGGTTCTTCTCCTTGAAGAAGCGCGAGCAACCCATGATCGTTCCGGTGGTGCCCATGCTGCTCACGAAGTGCGTCAACCGACCCTGGGTATCGCGCCAGATCTCCGGGCCGGTGCCCTCGTAGTGAGCGCGCGGGTTGTCGGGATTGGCGAACTGGTCGAGGATACGTCCCTCGCTCGCGCGCCTCCATCTGCTGGGCCACATCGCGGGCCATCTCCATGCCGCCGTCCTTGGGCGTGAGCACGATCTGTGCGCCGAACGCAGCCATGGTGATGCGCCGCTCGGCGGACAGGTGCTCGGGCATGACCAGCACCATGCGGTAGCCGCGCATCGCCGCCACCATCGCCAGCGCAATGCCGGTATTGCCGCTGGTGGGCTCGATCAGGGTGTCGCCAGGCTTGATCTCTCCGCGCGCCTCGGCGTGGACGATCATCGACAGCGCGGGCCGGTCCTTCACCGATCCCGCCGGGTTGTTGCCCTCCAGCTTGGCCAGAATGACGTTGCTGGTCTGGCCCGGCAGCCGCTTGAGCCGCACCAGCGGCGTATCGCCGACGAAGTCGTCCAGCGTCTTGTACGCAGCGGCGCCCGCGCTCAGTTTTCCAGCAGCCACTTGACGTATCTCCCCACACCCTGCTCCACGCTCAGGAACGGCGCCGCGTAGCCGGCGCGGCGAAGCTTGCCGATATCGGCCTGCGTGTAGCTCTGGTACTTCTCCTTCAGCCCCGCAGGGAAGGCCGTGTACTCGATCAACCCTTGCGCTCGCATCTGCTCCAGCTCCAGCCGCTCCTCACCCTGGGACTCGCGCACCGCGTTGATCGTGGCAACCGCGACTTGGTTGAAGGTCTGCGCGCGGCCGGTGCCGACGTTGAAGATGCCCGAGTGCTGCGGGATGATCGAGGAAATACAGGTTCACCTCGACCACGTCCTCGCACCGAGACGAAGTCGCGCCGCTGCTCACCCGCGTCGAAGCCGCCGCTGCCCTCGAACAGCTTGACCCGGCCCTCCGCGCGGTACTGGTTGAAGAAGTGAAAGGCGACCGAGGCCATGCGTCCCTTGTGCGCCTCGCGCGGGCCGTAGACGTTGAAGTAGCGCAGGCCCACCACCTGTGTGGTGTTGTCGCTCCAGCGCCGCCGCACCAGGTTGTCGAACAGGAACTTGGAATAGCCGTAGACGTTGAGCGGCCGCTCGTGCGCGGGGTCCTCGCGGAACACGGTGCCGGCGCCGTAGACGGACGCCGACGACGCGTAGATGAAGGGCACCTCCTCCGCCTGGCAGAAGTCGAGCAGCTCGGCCGAGTAGCGGTAGTTGTTCTCCATCATGTAGCGCCCGTTGCTCTCCATGGTGTCGGAGCACGCGCCCTGATGCAACACCGCAGTCAGCTCACCGTCGTAGGCGCCCACCCCGAGCTTGCGCAGGAACTCCTCCTTGTCGAGATAGTCGGCGATACGGCAGTCCACCAGGTTGCGGAACTTGTCGCCGCGCGTCAGATTGTCTACGGCGATGATGTCGTCTTCGCCGCGGTCGTTGAGGGCCTTGACCAGGTTGGAGCCGATGAACCCTGCCGCGCCGGTGACGACGATCATGTGCGAGCTCCTGTAGCCGACGTCAAGCGAAAAGCTCGTCGGGATGGACCACGGCGGTGCCGAGCTTGCCGACCACGATGCCGGCCGCCTTGTTCGCCCAGCGCACCGCGTCCGCGAGCTCGAGCCCGGCCGCCAGCATGACGCCGAGCGTGGCGATGACGGTGTCCCCCGCCCCGCTCACGTCGTAGACTTCCTTGGCCACCGCCGGCACGTGCAGCGACCTCACCTTCCCGGAACAGGGTCATGCCCTCCTCGCTGCGCGTGACCAGCAGCGCATCCAGCTGCAGAGCGCGGCGCAGCTGCTGCGCCTTGTCCGCCAGCTCGGCTTCGCTGCTCCAGCGTCCGACCACTGCGCGGAACTCGCCGAGGTTGGGCGTCAGCACCGTGGCGTGGCGGTACTTCTCGAAGTCATCGCCCTTGGGATCCACCAGCACGATCTTCCCGGCTGAGCGCGCCTGGGGAATCATGCGATCCACGTGCGCCAGCCCGCCCTTGCCGTAGTCGGAGAAGATCACCACCTTCGCAGCCGACAGGCGCGCGTCGAAGTCGGCGCGCTTGGCTTCCAGGGCCTCGGGTGCCGGCGGGTTTTCGAAGTCGATGCGCAGCAGCTGCTGCTGACGGCCGATCACGCGCAGCTTCACGGTGGTGTTGAGCGTCGCGTCGCGCGTAAGTTGCGCGTGCACGCCCTCGGCTTCCAGCAGCCGCGCCAGAGCGGCGCCGGGCTCGTCGTCCCGATCACGGCCAGCAGGTCGACCCTGCCGCCGATCGCCGCTGACGTTGCGCGCCACGTTGGCGGCGCCGCCGGGCCGCTCCTCGCTGCGCGTGATGCGCACCACCGGCACCGGCGCCTCGGGCGAGATGCGGCTCACCTCGCCAAACCAGTAGCGGTCGAGCATGACGTCGCCGACGACCAGCACATGGGCGGTCGAAAGGTCGGGGCGTGCCATCATACTGAGTACCCGTGATTCGTGACTCGTGATTCGTGATTCGGAAATGCCATCCTGATCACATCATCGCCGCAGCGCTGCTAGCGCTCCGAGACACGCTCTCCCGATCTAGACTTCATGTGGCGTCGCTCCCCGTACGAGTCACGAATCACGAGTCACGGGCTGTCCCCGCCCGATGCAGAAGTACTCCAGCCCAGCCGCCGCCACCAACTCCGGATCGTAGAGGTTGCGGCCGTCGAAGATCAGCGGCTGCTTGAGGCGCCGCTTGATGTCGGCAAAGTCCGGGCTGCGGAACTCCTTCCACTCGGTCACGATGATCAGCCCGTCGGCCCCGTCCAGCGCGGCGAGCGGGTATCGGCGTAGCTCAGCCGCGGCTCGTCGCGAAAGATGCGCCGCGCCTCGCTCCATGGCCACCGGGTCGTAGGCGCACAGCGCTGCGCCTCGCTCGAGCAACTCTTCGATCACGACGCGGCTGGGTGCTTCGCGCATGTCGTCGGTATTCGGCTTGAACGCCAGGCCCCAGAGGGCGAAGCGCTGCGCCCATCCAGGCGCTCGCCGAGGCGCGCGGTGATCTTCTGCACCAGGCGCTGCTTCTGGGCCTCGTTGGCCTGCTCCACCGCGTGCAGGATCCGCAGCGGCAGCCCGGCGTGGCCGGCGGTGCGCTGCAGCGCCCTGACGTCCTTGGGGAAGCAGGAGCCGCCGTAGCCGCAGCCCGCGTACAGAAAGTCGTAGCCGATGCGCGGGTCCGAGCCGATGCCCTGCCGCACCTGCTCGATGTTCGCCCCCAGCTTCTCGGCCAGGTTCGCGAGCTCGTTCATGAACGAGATGCGGGTGGCGAGCATGGCGTTGGCCGCGTACTTGGTCAGCTCGGCCGACCGCACGTCCATCACCAGCATGCGCTCATGGTTGCGCTGAAACGGCGCGTACACCGCGCGCATGATCTGCGTCGCGCGCTCATCGTCGATCCGCCCCGATCACCACGCGGTCGGGCTTCATGAAGTCCTCGACCGCCGCGCCTTCCTTCAGGAACTCGGGGTTGGACACCACGCTGTAGGGAACGTCGACGCCGCGCGCCTTCAACTCCTCGCCGATGGTCTCGCGCACCCGATCCGCAGTCCCCACCGGCACTGTGGACTTGTCGACCACGACCTTGTAGTCGCGCATGTGGCGACCGATGCTGCGCGCGGCCTCGGCTACGTAGCGCAGATCGGCCGAACCGTCCTCGTCCGGCGGCGTTCCCACCGCGATGAACTGCACGGTGCCGTGGTGCACGCTGGGTTCGATGTCGGTGGTGAAGCGCAGGCGACCGGCCTGCGCGTTGCGCTTGACCAGCGCCTCGAGCCCCGGCTCGTGGATGGGGATCCCGCCGGAGCGCAGCAGTTCGATCTTGTTCTTGTCCACGTCCAGGCACAGCACGTCGTTGCCCAGGTCCGCCAGGCATGCGCCGGATACGAGGCCGACGTAGCCGGTTCCGATCATGGTGATTTTCACGGTCACCTCGGTAGGGCGCAGCCGCTGCTGGTCGGCCGCGATTTCCTCGTGGATACTGCGCAGCGCGGCAAGCGGATCCGCGCGCAGCGCGTGATCGGGCGGCCGATGACCAGATAGCTCGCCCCCCCGTCCAGCGCGGCACGCGCCGTGGCAACTCGCGCTTCTGATCGTCCGGCGATGTTTCGGTCGCCAGACCCCGAGCGGATGCCCGGGCGTGACGAGCAGAAAGTCAGGCCCGCATTGGCGCCGCAGCGCAGAGGCTTCCAGGGCCGAGCAGACCACGCCGTCCAGCGCCGCTCGCCTGCGCCAACTCCGCCAGCCGGGACGCCGCGCGCCCGGGCGCGTCGTCGATGCCGACCTCGCGCAGCTCCTCGGCTCCTAGGCTGGTGAGGATCGTCACCGCGATCAGCCGCGGGCGCTCGGGGGCGCTACCCAGCGCCTCGCGCGCAGCCGCCAGCATGTCGCGGCCGCCCAGTGCGTGCACGTCCAGCATCCACACTCCAAGCCCCGCCGCCGACTTGCAGGCTTGCGCGACGGTGTTGGGAATGTCGTGGAACTTCAGGTCGAGGAACACCGCAAACCCGCTGCGCACAAGTCGTCTCCACCACAGCCGGGCCGGCCGCGGTGAACAGCTCCTTGCCGACCTTGAGTCGGCACAGTTCGGGCGTGAGCCGGCGCGCCAAGGCCAACGCGCCATCAGCGTCTGGGAGATCCAGGGCGACGATGACGCGCGGATCGCTCAAGCCACCGCCTCCCGCTCCTCGCTGCGCCGTGGCGGGTAGGTTTCCCAGCCGTGACACGCCGGGCAGTGCCAGTAGAACTGGCGTGCCTTGAACCCGCAGCTGTCGCAGCGATAGAGCGCCAGGCTGCGCGTATGCTGGTGGACCAGGTTGCGGATCAGCTCGAGGTCGCGCCGACGCTCCAGCGGCGCCTCGAGGAGCTGGGCTTCGAGCAGCTTGTCCAGACCCAGAAGCGTCGGCGTGCGCCTGCAGTTCGTCGCGCACCAGCTCGTTGACTCGCCCTGGCCCGTCGCGCTCCAGCACCGCCTGGAACACGGTGTTGAGCAGATCGAGCGACGGGTAGCTCGCGAGGTAGCCGCGCAGCAGGCTCACGCCCTTCGTCCAGCCGGCCCAGCTCCCGGTAGGCGGCCAGGAACTTCTCGGCGGCGAGCGGCAGATAGGCCGGGTTCTGGCCCTCGATACGCTTCCAGCATTCGATCGCCTCCGTCGCCTTGCCTTCGTTCATGGCGAGATCGCCCAGGACCAGATAGGCGCGCACGCACTTGCGGTTGACGTTCAGGGCGTCCCGCAGATAGGCGCGCGCCCGCTCGGGGCGCGAATGCGTCATCTCCGACTGCGCCAGCTCGCAGTAGAAGTGCGCGATCTCGCGCTGGCTCGACTGCCCGGTGACCGCGTCCATCCGGTGGGACGCGTCGATCGCTTTGAGCCAGTCCTTCTCCTGCTCGTAGATCTCGAGCAGGAACTTGAGCGCCGATTGCTCGTAGCCGGTGCCCTCCAGCTTGAGGAACATCTCCTCGGCGCGGTCCAGCAGGCCGGCCTTGAGGTAGTCCTGTGCCAGCTCGTACAGGGCAGTCAGGCGCTGCTCGGTAGCGAGGTCGGCGCGGTCCACCAGGTTCTGGTGCATGCGAATGGCGCGCTCCACTTCGCCTCGCCGGCGGAACAGGCTGCCCAGGGCGAAATGCAGCTCGACCGTCTGAGGATCCACCTTGACCACCTCGATGAACGCCTCGATGGCCTTGTCCGGCTGCTGATTGATGAGGAAGTTGAGCCCGCGGAAGTACGACGACGGCAGCGCGCGAGACTCGGTGAGAAGCTGCTTGATGTCGACGCGCGCAGCGAGCCAGCCCAGGCCGAAGAAGATCGGGAATCCGATCAGCCACCAGAACTCGAATTCCATGCGCTCACGCCCAGACCAAGGCACTCACAGAAACGGGCGCTCGGGCTGAGCGTCGGGTGTGTGCGACGCCGCCTGCCTGGCGCGGCGTTCCCGCCGCAGCTGCACCAGCTCCCGGCGCTGACGATACAGCGCCGCCATCCCAGCCAGCACGCCAAATACGGCGCCGCCCGCGAAGAACACGAACAAGGCCAGCGACAGCGGTGGGTGCCACTCCCATCCGAGAAAGTAGCGGACCACGACCGGATCGGTGTTCTTGAGAGCGAAGCCGAAGAGCAAGACAAAGAGGAGGATCCAAAGGATCCAGCGCAGGTACCGCATCAACTCCACCGAAATCCGCGCGCGGCTACTGCTGCTCTCCCTCGCGGCGGGCGTCTACCCGCTCCCGCAGCTCCTTGCCGGCCTTGAAGTGAGGGACGTACTTGGCTGGGACCTGTACCTTGTCGCCCGACTTGGGGTTGCGCCCGACCCGTGGGGGCCGATAGTTGAGTCCAAAACTGCCGAAGCCCCTGATCTCGATGCGTTGACCCAGAGCGAGGCTCTTGGACATGGCGTCCAGGATCATCTTCACGGCCAGTTCCGCGTCGCTCGCCACTAGCTGCGGAAAGTGCGCCGCGAGCCTGGAGATCAGCTCCGACTTTGTCATGAGTTTCCCTTATCGCTGCTCGGATGGCTCTGTTTCTCGCACCGCAGCCTGCCCTGCCCAAAGTGCCTTGCCCCTCCCCTAGCCTTGCGGGCGTGCACGGCTTGACCTAGCTTCCCGCGCACAACCCGAGCCGCCGTTCCCGGGCGGCGGTTTATCGCTGTTGGACAGGCTTCCCTTATTGGGCCGAACTCCCTTACTGGGCAGAGTTCCCTTATTGGGCAGAGTTCTTGGTATCGAGCTTGGCCTTGAGCAGCGCACCCAGGTTCGTCGTTCCGGTGCTGACCGGAGTATCGGCAGCGTGCTTCTGGATCGCTTCACTCTCCTCGGCCATGCTCTTCTGCTTGATCGACAAGTTGATCGTGCGGTTCTTGCGGTCGATGTTAATGATCATCGCGCTTACCGCGTCGCCTTCCTTGAGGTGCTGCCGGATGTCCTCCACCCGGTCGCGCGACACTTCTGAGGCCCGCAAATAGCCCTCCACGTCGCCATCCAGGCTGATCAACGCGCCCTTGGCGTCCAAGCTCTTGACCTTGCCCTCTACCACAGTGCCCTTTTCGTGGGTGGCGACATAGTTGTTGAACGGGTCGCCCTCGAGCTGCTTGATGCCGAGCGAGATGCGTTCGCGCTCAACGTCGATGGCGACGACTACCGCCTCGACCTCGTCACCCTTCTTGTAGTTGCGCACCGCCTCCTCGCCTGGGAGCGTCCAGGACAGGTCCGAGAGGTGGACCAGGCCATCGATGCCACCGGGCAGCCCAATAAACACGCCGAAGTCGGTGATGGACTTGATCTGCCCCTTTACCTTGTCTCCCTTCTTGAAATTACCGGCGAACTCTTCCCACGGGTTGGGCAAGCACTGTTTCATACCCAGCGAGATGCGGCGGCGCTCCTCGTCGATCTCTAGGATCATCACCTCCACCTCGTCGCCCACCTGGACCACGCGCGACGGATGCACGTTCTTGTTGGTCCAGTCCATTTCCGACACGTGCACCAGCCCCTCGATGCCGGATTCGATCTCCACGAACGCGCCGTAGTCGGTGAGGTTGGTGACTTTGCCGAACAGGCGTGTGCCGGTCGGATAGCGGCGCGCGATGCCGACCCAGGGGTCTTCACCCAGCTGCTTCAGCCCGAGCGAAACTCGGTTCTTCTCCTGGTCGTATTTGAGCACCTTGGCTTCGACTTCGTCGCCTACCGACAGCACCTCCGAGGGATGCTTGACGCGGCGCCAGGCGAGATCGGTGATGTGCAGCAGCCCATCGATGCCGCCCAGGTCCACGAAAGCGCCGTAGTCGGTGATGTTCTTGACCACGCCCTTGACCACCGCGCCTTCCTGCAGGCTGGACAGCAGCGCCTCGCGCTCCGCGCCCTGGGTCGCTTCAAGCACCGCACGACGCGAGACCACCACGTTGTTGCGCTTGCG
Source organism: uncultured beta proteobacterium (assembly GCA_963705615.1). Lineage (GTDB taxonomy): Bacteria > Pseudomonadota > Gammaproteobacteria > Burkholderiales > SHXO01 > SHXO01. The sequence goes on from CAVPKE010000012.1 coordinate 150,427, forward strand.
GTCGAGCTTGATGACCTTGAACTCGAGCTGCTTGCCCTCGTAGGGGTTGGTGTCTTTAACCGGACGCAGGTCCACTAACGAGCCGGGGAGGAAAGCTCGGATGCCGTTGATCATCACGGTGAGGCCGCCCTTGACCTTCCCGTTGACCAGCCCCTGGACCACCTTGCCCTGCTCGAGCGCCGCCTCCAGCTCGTGCCAGGCCGCCAGCCGCTTGGCCTTTTCTCGCGACAGTCGCGTCTCGCCGTAGCCATCTTCGAGCGCCTCGATAGCCACCTGCACGAATTCGCCCGGCTGCACCTCCAGCTCACCGCGATCATTGCGGAATTCGTCGATCGCGATGTAGCTCTCCGACTTGAGCCCTGCGTTCACCACCACGAAGTTGGCGTCTACCCGCACGACCTCTGCGGTGATCACCTCTCCGGCGCGCATCTCCTTGCGCGAGAGGCTCTCTTCGAACAGCGCGGCGAAGTTCTCGGATTTGTCGGAAGTATGAGTGGAGGTAGCGGTTGTCATCACGTAGAAATCGAACTCTTTCGTTAACCCAGTGGCAAGGCCAGATGGGGCCGGTTCACAAAAAAACCATCCCACCGCGTCGGGCTCTGCCGGAACCCTTCAGCTTCGGCTCGGAGCACCCGGTTCTAGCGGGATGGCGCTTGGCTCAGCGCCCGCCGACAAAGCACCAGCACCTGTCTGACGGTCTCCTCTATGGAGAGCTCCGTCGTGTCCAGCAGGTGGGCGTCGGCGCACTTCTTCAGAGGCGCAACAGCGCGCCTCGCGTCTTGGGCATCACGCTGGTTGATGTCCTGCAAAAGGGCGTCAAGGTTAGCATGTATTCCTTTGTCGATCAACTGTTTATAGCGGCGCCGCGCACGCTCCTCTGGACTGGCGGTCAGGAATACCTTGAGGGCGGCGTCGGGGAACACCACGGAGCCCATATCGCGCCCGTCCGCCACCAGCCCCGGCGCCCGGCGGAAGGCGCGCTGGCGGCCGAGTAGCGCCCGCCGTACTGCGGGCACAGCCGCAACTCGAGAAGCTGCGACGGAGACCTCCTTCGGTCCGGATCGCCTGGGTGACATCCTGTCCGTCGAGAATCACCTGGTCGTCGCGGAATTCGCAATCCAGCCCGATGGCCAAGGCGGCCAGCGCCTCAACGTCGGTCAGATCGATCCGCCGTCTTTGCGCGGCCAGCGCTACCAAACGATATAGCGCTCCGCTGTCTAGAAAGTGAAACCCCAGCGCTGCGGCCACCTGACGCGCCACGGTGCCCTTGCCCGATGCAGACGGACCGTCGATGGCGATCACCGGTACGAAGGGCCTTGAGGTGATCTCGGCGAAGCGCTCGAAGTAGTCGGGGAAGGTCTTGGCCACGCATTTGGGATCGTTGATGCGCACCGACACCCCCCCCAACGCGACCAGGGAGAAGCACATCGCCATGCGGTGATCATCGTAGGTATTGATGGCAGCATGAGGCGTAAGACCTGAGCCAACGGGGGGCATCACGACCAGGTAGTCTGGACCTTCGTCGGCGTGCGCCCCCAACTTGCGCAGCTCGGTCGCCATCGCCGACAGGCGGTCGGTCTCCTTGACGCGCCAGCTGGCGATGTTGCGCAGCCGGCAGGGCCCATCGGCGAACAGCGCGGCTACCGCCAGGGTCATGGCAGCGTCGGGAATGTGGTTCAGGTCCAGATCGAATGCCCTGAGTCTTCCATCCGCCGGGGCTCGCGTTTCGATCCAGTTTTCGCCCGGCTCAACGACCGCACCCATCTGTGCCAGGGCTTCGGCAAAGCGCACATCGCCTTGCACGCTGTCGCGCCCGACGCCCTCCACGCGCACCGGGCCGCCGCCGATGGCACCCGCGGCCAAGAAGTAGGACGCGCTGGAAGCATCGCCTTCCACGTGCACCACGCCCGGACTGCGGTAGCCGCGGTCGCCTGGAATAGTAAACGACGCCCACCCGTCGCGCGCCACCCGCACGCCGAACATGGCCAGCAGCCGCAGGGTGATCTCGATGTAGGGCGTCGAAATCAGCTCGCCTTCGACCTCTACGGTCATGGTCTGCCCGGTCATCGGCAGCGCCATCAGCAGCGCGGTGAGGAACTGGCTCGACACGTCCGCCCGCACGCGCACGTGCCCGCCGCCGCGGATAGTCGCTGGAAAGATCTCCAGCGGCGGGAACCCCTCCTTTCCCAGATAGCGGATGTCCGCGCCGAGCGCTCGCAGCGCGTCGACCAGGTCGCCGATCGGACGCTCGTGCATGCGCGGCGCACCCGACAGCGTGTAGTGACCGCCGTTGAGCGCCAGCGCAGCGGTGAGCGGGCGAAAAACAGTGCCGGCGTTGCCCAGGAAGAGATCGCCGGAGCGTCGGGGAAAAGTGCCCGAGCAACCCGTTACCAGCACGCGCTGCGGGTCGCTGCGCTGCACCCGCACGCCGAGCTGCTCCAGCGCATCCAACATGCGGTCCACGTCGTCTGCTGAGAGCAGGTCGCGGATTTCGGTAACGCCTTGGGCCAGCGCCGCCAGCAGCAGCGTGCGGTTGGAGATGCTCTTGGAGCCGGGCAGTCGGATAGTCCCAGCGGCGTGCCAAAACGGGCCTAGATCGAGGTAGGGCGGGTAGGCGTTCATCGGCTCACTGCTGGCCGCGCAACCATTTGCTGCGGGCCGCGCGCGCCAGTTCGAAGCTGAGCTCGATGTCGGCACCGTCTCCGGCTTCCATTTCCGCAGCCAGGGTCGACAAGCCGGTCCTGAAATGCGCGGATCTCCGCCAGGAGCGCGTCTCGGTTGGCCAGGCAGATGTCCCGCCACATCTCGGGCGAACTGCGCAGCAATGCGGGTGAAGTCGCGGAACCCAGCACCCGCAAAAGAGAACAACTCCGCGGCGTCTTCACGACTGGCGATCATTTCCACCAGCGTGAACGCCAGCACGTGCGGGAGATGGCTCACCGCCGCAAACACTTCGTCATGGCGCTCTGCAGACATTTCCACGGTACGCGCCCCGCATGCGCGCCATGCGGCATCGACACGGACGCGCGCGCGATCACCCGTTTCCGCCACTGGCGTCAATACTACCGTGTGGTCGCGGAACAGCTCCGCCGTGGCAGCCTCCACGCCGGACAATTCGGCGCCCGCCACGGGATGGGCGGGGACGAATTGCATCAGCTTAAGGCCCAGATGGCTGCGCGCCGCGCTTACCACATCGCGCTTGGTGCTCCCGCCGTCGGTGAGCACGGCATCGGGCGCGAGATGCGGCTCGATGGCATTGAGGATGGACACCGTCTGCTGCACCGGTACGGCGACCAGCACAAGATCGGCGCCGTCGAGCGCAGCAGGCGCATCGGGAGCTACCTCGTCGATCACGCCAAGCTCCAATGCGCGCTCGAGATTCGCCCGGCTACGACCAACCCCGGCGACACGCTCGACACAACCCGCCTGCCTTAGGGCCATTGCGAAGGAGCCGCCGATCAGCCCCACGCCGAACACGGCCAGCTTGCGGAAACGGACGTCTGTCACGGGCGCCGGCACCGGGGTACGTCAGGCGTGCAGCGCCATGCGCAATGCACTCAGGAACCGCTCGTTCTCGACCTGGAGCCCGATCGACACCCGTAGGTGATCGGGCAGGCCATACATGCCGATGGGCCTTACGATTACCCCCTGTTGGAGCAGCCGCTGGTAGACCTCCGCCGCGGCGCCGACCCGAAAGCTCACGAAGTTTCCGAACGACGGGATGTGCTCTAGGCCCAGCCGCCCCAGCCCATCGACGATCTGGCCCATACCCGCACGGTTGAGCTCCACGCTCTTGTGCACGAACTCGCGGTCCTTCAGGGCCGCCACGGCAGCAACCTGGGCCACCGTGCTGACGTTGAACGGTTGCCGCACCCGGTTCATCAGATCAGCCACTTCGGGATGGGCCAGTGCGAAACCCACCCGCAGACCCGCGAGGCCGTAGGCTTTGGAAAAGGTGCGCGTGATGACCAGGTTGGGGAACCGCGTCAGCCAGCGCACGCTGTCGGCCTGCATCTCGCCCGGCAGATACTCGTTGTACGCCTCGTCGAGGACCACAACGACACGGCGCGGCACACGCTGCAGGAACACCTCCACTTCGGGAGCGGGAACGAAAGTGCCGGTGGGATTGTTCGGGTTGGCGATCCAGATCACGCGCGTGTCTTCGCGCACAGCGCCAGCCATGGCCGGCAGATCATGGCCATAGTCCTTGGCCGGCGTTTCCAGCCTCGCTGCACCCGCGACTTGCGTCGCCAGATGATAGACGACGAACCCGTGCTGCGACATGACCGCGGAGGTGCCGTTGCCGAGAAAGCATCGGGCCACCAGTTCCAACACATCGTTGGAACCATTGCCCAGCACGATCTGGTCGTCCCCCACTCGATGGCGGACCGCCAGCGCCTGCTTCAGCTCGAAACCGTTGCCGTCCGGGTAGCGGGCTAAGTTCCGTAGCTGAGCCTCGATCGCCGCCCGCGCCAGCGGGCTCACCCCGAGCGGGTTCTCGTTGGACGCGAGCTTGACGATGCCGCTCTCCTCTAGCCCCATCTCTCGGGCCAGCTCGGTGATGGGCTTGCCCGGCTGGTAGGCGGCGATCGCGCGGATATAGGAGGGGGACAACTCGCAGGGGTCGATCATGAGGGCCCGTCTAGAGCGCGGCCGGATAGGAACCGAGGATCTTGAGAAAAGACGCGCGGCTGCGCAACTGCGCCAGGGCACGCGCCACGGGCGCGTCCTGCTGGTGACCCTTCAGGTCCACGAAGAAGACGTACTCCCACATGCCGGTGCGCGAGGGCCTGGACTCCATTCGGGTCATGTCCACCCCCTGTTCGGCCAGCGGGGCGAGCAGATCGTGCATCGCGCCTGGCCGGTTGAGCGTGGACATCACCAGCGAGGTCTTGTCCCGCCCGGACGGCGCCGCCTCCTCATCGGCGATGACCAGGAAGCGCGTCGTGTTGTTGGGCTGGTCCTCGATGTTGGAAGCCAGCACGTTGAGTTGGTACAGCGCCGCAGCGGCCTGCGAGCCGAGCGCGGCCGTGTTAGCTTCCTGAGAGGCCAGACGCGCGCCCTCGGCGTTGCTGACCACCGAGATGCGCTCGGCCTGCGGGAGGTTCTGGTTGAGCCATTCGTGACACTGAGCCAGACTCTGAGCGTGCGCGTAAATCTTGCGGATCGGCTCGCCGAAAGCTGATTTGCTCATCAGGCACTGGTGCACCGGCAGCAGGACTTCACCGCAGATATGCGTAGGCGTGGCGAGCAACAGATCAAGCGTGCGCCCTACCGCGCCGTCGGTGGAGTTTTCCACCGGCACCACGCCATAGCCCACCTGTTGCGCTTCCACCTCCCGGAAAACGTCGTCGATCGAGGCACAGGGTTGGCTTCGCACCTGAGCGCCGAAGTGCTTGAGCGCCGCCTCTTCGCTGAAGGTCCCGCGAGGGCCGAGGAACGCAACCGACAGAGCCTGCTCCAGCGCACGGCAGGCGGAGATGATCTCGGTGAACAGGCGCACTATCGCGCCCGCTGGCAGCGGGACCGGGGTTGCGATCCTGCAGTCGGTGCACCACCTGGGCCTCACGCTCGGGTCGATAGATCGGCCCGCCGCCTTTGAGCCCGCCGATATCCCGCGCCAGTTCCGCGCGCTGGTTCACCAGCCGCAGGATGTCGTCGTCGATGGCGTCGATCCGATCGCGCAGGTGCTTGAGCGGGTCGGTCATAGCCACCCTATGCAAGACCCCGACGTGAGCGCCCGCGAGCTTGTCGAGCGGGGCGCACACGCGCATGGGCCTTCGAATCCGGCCGGGGTTTGCACCTCGGTCGTCGCGGGCGGGAGGCTCTCGAGGGCAGTTTTCAACGTCTTCTTCCTCTTCACGCCGGCAGGTAGCGCACCATCAGCACGCCCTTGATGGCCGCGATCCCGCTCAGCACGTCGGCGGGCACCGGGCTGTCGACGTCCACCAGGGTGTAGGCCATCTCGCGCTTCGATTTGTTCAGCATGTTGTGGATGTTGAGCCCGGCGCCGCAACCGCGGTGGAGATCTGCCCCAGCATGTTGGGGACATTGGCGTTGGCGATGCCGACGCGGTAGGGCGACTCGCGCTCCATCACACGTCGGGGAAGTTCACCGCGTTGCGGATATTGCCGTGCTCGAGATAGTCGCGCACCTGGTTGGCAACCATGACGGCGCAATTGTCCTCCGCCTCGCGCGTCGAGGCTCCCAGGTGCGGCAACGCCACCACACCGGGGTTGCTGTCGAAGCGCGCGATTGGGAAAGTCGCACACGTAGTATTTCAGCCGCTTCGCCGTCAGCGCCTCAACCACAGCCTCCGCGTCGACGATCTCGTCGCGCGCGAAGTTGAGCAGGACGGCCCCATGCCGCATGAGCGCGAGCCGCCGGGCGTCGATCAGGTGCCGGGTGGCGGGAACCAGCGGCACGTGCAGGGTGAGGAACTCGCAGGCTTTGAGCACCTCCTCGATGCTGTGCGCCCGCCGGACCTGAGAAGGCAGGCTCCAGGCCGCCTCCACCGTGATCTCGGGATCGTAACCCATCACGTTCATGCCGAGCTTGATGGCCGCGTCGGCCACCAGGCTGCCGATTCGGCCCAAGCCCAGAATGCCGAGCGTGCGGTGGGGCAGCTCGAAGCCGGCGTAGTGTTTCTTGTTCTCCTCCACCAGCCGGTTCAGCTCCGCGTCGCTGCCGCGCAGCCCCTCGACGAAGCGCACGGCCGGAAGCAGGTTGCGGGCAGCGATCAGCAAGCCGGCCAGCACCAGCTCCTTGACCGCGTTGGCGTTCGCGCCCGGCGCGTTGAACACCGGCACGCCACGCTGGCTCATGACCTCGACCGGGATGTTGTTGATCCCGGCCCCGGCCCGCCCGATGGCCTTGACCGAGGCGGGGATGGTCATCGCGTGCATGTCCTGTGAGCGCACCAGGATCGCATCCGGGCGATCCATGTGGTTACCCACCTCGTAGCGCTCGAGCGGCAGCAGCTTCAAGCCCGGCGTGAGAAACGGAATTGAGCGTGAGAATCTGGAGCTTGTTCGGCATGTCGTCCACCTCAACTCTGCCGGCGCTCGAAATCGCGCATGAACTCCACCAGCGCCTTGACTCCCGCCAGCGGCATGGCGTTGTAGATCGAGGCGCGCATGCCGCCCACCGAGCGGTGGCCCTTGAGCTGAGTCAGGCCGTGCTGCGCGGCCTGCTTGAGGAATGCTTCGTCGCGTGCCGGATCGTTCAAGGTGAAAGGCACGTTCATGCGCGAGCGGTCCTCCCTGGCCACCGGGCTGCGATAGAAGCCGCTGGAGTCGAGCAGGTCGTACAGCAGGCCAGCCTTGGCGACGTTGATCTTCTCCATCGCCTGCCAGCCCGCCCTTCGCCTTGAGCCACTTGAGCACCAGGCCGGCTATGTAGATCGCATAGGTGGGCGGCGTGTTGTACATGGAATCGTTGTCGGCCTGGACCTTGTAGTCGAACATGGACGGCGTCACGGGCGCAGCGTGACCGATCAGGTCGTCGCGCACGATCACGATGGTCAGTCCGGCCGGGCCGATGTTCTTCTGCGCTCCGGCATAGATCACGCCGAACTTGCTCACGTCGAGCGGACGCGACAGCAGGCTCGAGGACAGGTCGCACACGAGCGGCACGGCGCCCGGTGTCCGGGATCCAGTGAAACTCCACCCCGCCGATGGTCTCGTTCCCCGTGTAGTGGACATAGGCTGCCGCGGGGTCGAGCTGCCACATCGATCGCTTCGGCGCGTAGGTGAAGTTCTTGTCTTCGCTGCTGGCGGCGATGCTCACGCTGCAGAACTTCCTCGCTTCGCCGATGGCCTTCTTGGCCCACTCGCCGGTGTGTACGTAGTCTGCCTTGTTCTTTCCGCGCAGCAGGTTCATCGGGACCGCCGCGAACTGCGCGCTGGCCCCGCCCTGCAGGAACAGGACTTTGTAGTTGGCCGGGATCCCCAGCAGTTCGCGCAGGTCCGTGTGCGCGCCCTCGGCGATCGACATGAACTCCTTGCCGCGGTGGCTCATCTCCATCACCGACATGCCTGAGCCCTGCCAGTCGAGCATCTCCTCGCGGGCCTGGACCAGTACTTCTTCCGGCAGCACCGCCGGACCGGGACTGAAGTTGTAGACGCGCATTCTTGCTTCCGATGCCCTCTCAGTGCAGGGTTTCTGGTCCATCGTCGTCGGGCTGGCGGTCGCCGTCGGTGCGGCGTCGCCATCCGCCGCGGCCGTTGCCGCTGTCGCGAGGTATTGACCGGCGGCGCGCCATTGCCATCGGCTGCGCCGTTGTCCTCGGTCTCGACCACCTTCTCCAGCCCGGCCAGCTTCTCTTCCGGGCCCAGGTTGATCAGCGTAACACCCTGAGTCGCGCGGCTCATCTCGCGAATTTCGGCCACGCGCGTGCGGATCAGCACGCCGCCGGTGGTGATCAGCATGATCTCGTCTTCGGGCTTCACCAGCTTGGCCGCCACCACCTTGCCGTTGCGCGCCGTCGTCTGAATCGCGATCATGCCCTGCGTGCCGCGCCCGTGGCGGGTGTATTCGGCGATCGGCGAGCGCTTGCCGTAGCCGTTCTCGGTCGCCGTGAGCACCGAGTCGCTCTCGTCTTCCGCCACCAGCAGCGAGATCACCTGCTGGCCGATGCCCAGCGTCATGCCGCGCACGCCCCGTGCCGTACGCCCCATGGCGCGCACGTCCTGCTCGCTGAAGCGCACCGCCTTGCCGGCGTCCGAGAACAGCATCACGTCGTAGTTGCCGTCGGTGATCGCCACGCCCACCAGGTAATCGCCCTCGTCCAGCTCCACCGCGATGATGCCGCTGGGGCGCGGGCGCGAGAAATCCGACAGCGGCGTCTTCTTGACCGTGCCGCTGGCTGTGGCCATGAACACGAAATGTCCGTCGTCGAAGGCCTTGACCGGCAGCACGGCATTGATCTTCTCGCCCTCCTCCAGCGGCACGCAGATTGTTGATCGGCTTGCCGCGCGAAACCCGGCTGCCCTGCGGGACGGTGTAGACCTTGACCCAGTACACCCGCCCCGGCTCGAGAAGCACAGGATGTAGTCGTGCGTATGGGCGACGAACAGGCGCTCGATGAAGTCGTCCTCCTTGGTGGCGGTGGCCTGCTTGCCACGCCCTCCGCGCTTCTGGGCGCGGTAGTCGGCCAGCGGCTGGGACTTGATGTACCCGGTGTGCGACAAGGTCACCACCACGTCGGTGGGCGCGATCAAGTCCTCGAGGTTGAGATCTTCCGCGTTGAGCTGAATCTCGCTGCGGCGCTTGTCGCCATACTGCTCTTTGACCTGCTTCAGCTCGTCGGCTGATGATCGTCGTGATGCGCTCGGGCTTGGCCAGGATGTCGAGCAGGTCGGCGATGGTCGCCATCACCTCTTTGTACTCGAATACGATCTTGTCCTGCTCCAGCGCGGTGAGCCGCTGCAGTTGCATTTCCAGAATGCGTTGGGCCTGGGCATCGGATAGCCGGTACCCGCCCGCGGAGTCGGCTGTTCCACTCTGCAGCCCGAGATCGCGCGTCAAGCCTTCGGGCCGCGTACGCTCCACGTCCGCGCGTTCGAGCATTTGCTCCACCAGCTGGGAGCGCCACAGACGTCCAGTCAGTTTCTGCTTGGCTTCGGCCGGCGAGGGAGAGGCCTTGATCAGGGCGATGATCTCGTCCACGTTGGACAGGGCCACCGCCAGCCCCTCCAGGATGTGGGCCCGTTCGCGCGCTTTGCGCAGCTCGAATACCGTGCGGCGCGTCACCACCTCGCGGCGGTGCCGCAGGAAGGCCTCCAGCAGCTCCTTGATGTTGAGCAGCTTCGGCTGGCCGTCCACCAGGGCGACCATGTTCATGCCGAAGTGGTCCTGCATCTGCGTTTCTTTGTACAGATTATTGAGGACCACTTCGGGCAACTCGCCGCGTTTGAGCTCGATCACGACGCGCATGCCGGATTTGTCCGATTCGTCGCGGATCTCGGCTATGCCTTCCAGCTTCTTCTCGCGGACCAGTTCGCCGATGCGCATCAGCAGATTGGCTTTGTTCACCTGGTAGGGCAGTTCGTCGATCACGATGGCAGCGCGGTTGCCCTTCTCCAACTCCTCGGTATGGGTGCGCGCCCGGATCACTACCCGGCCGCGACCGGTGCGGTAGCCCTCCTTCACTCCCTCCGTGCCGTAGATGATGCCGGCCGTGGGGAAGTCGGGGGCCGGTACCAGGCCGATCAGATCCTCCAGACTCAGTTCGGTGTCGGCCAGTAGCGCCAGACATGCATCCACCACCTCACGCAGGTTGTGCGGCGGGAATGTTGGTGGCCATCCCCACCGCGATGCCAGAAGAGCCATTGATCAGCAGGTTCGGGACCCTGGCCGGCAGGGCCGTAGGCTCGTTCTCCTTGCCGTCGTAGTTGGGAACGAAATCGACCGTCTCCTTATCGATGTCTTCGAGCATCTCGGAGGCGATGCGCGACATCCGGCACTCGGTGTAGCGGTAGGCGGCCGGTGCATCGCCGTCGACCGAGCCGAAGTTGCCCTGCCCGTCGATGAGCATGTAGCGCATGGAGAAGTCCTGCGCCATGCGCACCAGCGCCTCGTACGTAGCCGTGTCTCCATGCGGGTGGTATTTGCCGAGCACTTCGCCTACGATGCGCGCGCACTTTACGTACGGCCGGTTCCAGACGTTGTTGGCCTCGTGCATGGCGAAGAGCACTCGGCGGTGCACTGGCTTGAGCCCGTCGCGCACGTCGGGTAGCGCCCGCCCCACGATTACGCTCATCGCGTAGTCGAGATAGGAGCGGCGCATCTCCTCTTCGAGGCTTACCGGCAGGGTTTCCTTGGCGAACTGGTCCATCGTGTCAGGGATCGTGAGGCGGTAGGCGCGCGGCGCGCGCCCGCCGGACCCATTTCCCGCGAGCGGTCCGTGGGCGCGACGGCGCAAGCAAAAGCGAAATTTTATCATGTAGATGGTTCACTGCCGAAGCGCATGGGTCAGGCCGCGCTTACAGCGCGCTGACGACATGTCGCTCCCCAACGCCATGACATGACGTGTTCGCGAGCAGCCATCGGGTTGGCCAGCATTCGGGATGTGCTATATGATTTCGCTGGCCTGACAATCACCGGCCCGGCAACGAGCGCTCGTGATGACCACGGCGTCGCTACTACCTAATAAGTCGCGGACCCACCGCGAATCATGAGGAGACCAACGCAGATGGCGAATCCCACTTCGACTCGAGAAAGCCCTGCTTCGGGCTCACCCAGTACAGCTTTGCGCGCTACCGTTGTCCATCTCGCCCCAATGCTGTTCGCGGCCGTGCTCGTCGGCTGCAGCACCAAGGCCCAAACCCGATCGGCAGCGCAGCCGACTCCGCAAACGCAAGCGGCTCAGCAGCCCAGCTCCGCTCCCGTGGAGGCAGCACACGAACCCGCAGCGGCGCCCGCCCCGCAGGCCGAGGAGCAGACCGCGGCTGCGCCTCAAGCGTTGAAGGACGAAGAAGAGAAGGTCGCGGAGGAAGGTGCTGTCCAGCCAGAGCTATTCGCAGAGGAAGCGACTGAAGCGAAGACAGAACAAGACGGCGCACCCGAGCCGCAGCAGTTCACGGACCAGGCCGGCCAGGTCGCGGAGGAAGAGCCATCCGGCCAGCAGCCATTCGCAGACGAAGCGACGAAGCGACGCCGAAGACGAGGATGTCGCGCAGCAGCAGTTCACCGACGAGGCCGGCCAGGTCGCAGAGGAAGAGCGTTCAGTGCAGCAGCCGTTCGCAGACGAAGCACAAGCTCGCCGAAGGACGAGGACGTCGTCGCGCAGCAGTTCACCGACGACGCCGCACCCGAACAGGACGAAGACGTCGTCGCGCAGCAGTTCACCGACGATGCCGCTCCCGCCAAGGACGAAGACGTCGTCGCAGCAGCAGTTCACCGACGATGCCGGCCCCCGCCAAGGATGAAGACGTCGTCGCAGCAGCAGTTCAGCGACGAGCCGCCCGCCGCCAAGGACGAGGAGATCGTGGCACAGCAGCAGTTCTGCGGACGAAGCCGCTGCCTCCGACGGAAGAGGTCACCGCACCGGAGGTGTTCAAAGACGAAACCGCGGAGGCTGCGCCAGAGGAGCTGGCCCGCGAGCCCGAGACCTTCACCGAGGAAAAAGTGGCTCAGGCCGAAGAACCGAAACCGCCGCCCCGTGACCATGCTGCCGGTGACCGTCACGGTCGAAGCGGAGCCGCTGTTCGACTTCGACAAGTATTCGATCCGCGCCGACGCGCGCAAGAAGCTGGACCAGTTGGTCGCAGCAGCTGAAGGGAGTGACCTACGGCGATGTCGTCGCCGTGGGGTTCGCCGACCCGATCGGCACGGCGAAGTACAACAAAGGCCTGTCCGAGCGGCGCGCCGCGTCGGTGAAGCGATATCTGGTGAGCAAAGGTATCCCGGCCAATCGGATCAAGACCGAGGGTCGCGGAAAGACGGAGGAGTATGCGAGCTACAAGAGCTGCAACGGGCAGCGCAAACAAAAACTGATCGCCTGCCTGCAGCCGGACCGCCGCGTGGAGGTCACGGTCACGGCCGAGAAGCAGCAGTAGGCTCCCGAGGCACCTCGCTCGAAATCAAGCAAGCCCTGCGCGCGCAGGGCTTTTTTGTCGAGCCACCATCGTCCCGAGAGTGACGCTCGCACCACAAACCGCAGATCTGATCATCACCGCCCGCTGGGTCGTGCCGGTCGATCCTCCGGGAAGCGTGTTGGAGCGCCACGCGGTGGTCGTCAACAACGGCCGCATCGTCGCGCTCGCGCCGTCCGACCAGGCCGCGCAAGCTCTACGCCGCCAGAGCAACGGTGGATCTGCCTTTCCACGTTCTCGTGCCCGGGCTGATCAACCTGCACACGCATGCGGCCATGACCCTGATGCGCGGCCTGGCCGACGATCTGCCCCTGATGGAGTGGCTCAACCAGCACATCTGGCCGGCGGAAGGCAAGCATGTTTCGCCGGAGTTCGTCTACGACGGCACGCTGCTGGCTTGCGCCGAGATGCTGCGCGGCGGAGTGACCTGCTTCAACGACATGTATTTCTATCCGGAGCAGGCGGCGCGCGCGGCGCTGGACGCGGGCATGCGGGCCGCGATCGGAATGATCTGCATCGAGTTCCCCACCAGCTATGCGACCGACGCCCAGGACTATCTGCGCAAGGGGCTGGCGGCGCGCGACCGCTACCGCGGCGAGCCGCTGCTGTCCTTCTGCCTGGCCCCGCACGCCCCGTATACCGTGAGCGACCGCAGCTTCGAGCAGATCCTCACCTATGCCGGCGAGCTGGAGGTCCCGATCCACATGCACCTGCACGAGACGCAGGATGAGATACGCGAGAGCCTGACCCGGTTCGGCGTCCGGCCGGTGGAACGGCTGCGAAGGCTGGGACTCCTCGGGCCGGCCCTGATCGCAGTGCACGCGGTCCACCTCTCGGATGAGGAGATCGACCTGCTGGCGCGCAGGGCGCCAGTGTGGCACACTGCCCGTCCTCCAACCTCAAGCTCGCGAGCGGCATGGCGCCGGTGGCGCGGTTCGTCGAGCGCGGGCTCAACACCGGGTTGGGGACCGATGGCGCGGCCAGCAACAATCGGCTCGACCTGTTCGAGGAGATGCGCATCGCTGCGCTGCTGGCCAAGGCCACGTCGGGGCGCGCCAACAGCGTGCCGGCAGAGACCGCCCTGCATATGGCTACGCTCGGCGCAGCGCGCGCACTCGGACTCGACCAAGATATTGGAAGCATCGCGCCGGGCAAGCTTGCCGATCTGTGCGCCGTCAACCTGGACGCCATCGGTCTTTCGCCCGTGTACCATCCGCTGTCACACTTGGTGTATGCGGCCGGCCGCGAAGATGTGTCCCATGTGTGGATCGCCGGCCACCTGGTCGTTGACCAAGGGCGCCTGACCGGGCTGGATGCAGGCGAGTTGCGCGCCAAAGCGCGCGCGTGGCAAACGCGTATCGCCGACCTGTCATGAGCGTCAACGTCGATCCGAGAGAGCTCGAGAAGTTCAGCCAGCTCGCTCACCGCTGGTGGGATCCCAACAGCGAGTTCAAGCCGCTGCACGAGATCAACCCGCTGCGGCTGAGATGGATCGACGAGATGGCAGGCCTGCTCGGCAAGCGCGTGCTGGACGTGGGCTGCGGCGGCGGCATCCTGTCCGAAGCCATGGCCTCGCGCGGCGCCGAGGTCACCGGGATCGACCTATCGGACAAAGCACTCAAGGTCGCCCAGCTGCACCTGCTGGAAAGCGGCAAGCGCGTTACCTACCTACAGGCGGACGTCGAGGAGCTAGCGCAGGAGCAGCCGAGCAGCTTCGATGTGGTGGCATGCATGGAGGTGCTCGAGCACGTTCCGGACCCAGCCAGGCAGGTGCGCGCATGCGCGCGTCTGCTCAAGCCCGGCGGACACGCCTTTTTCGCGACCATCAACCGCAACCCAAAGTCGTTCTTGCTCGCCATAGTCGGCGCGGAGTACTTGCTGGGCCTGCTCCCTCGCGGGACGCACGAGTACGCCAGACTTATCCGCCCCTCGGAGCTGTCCAGCTGGTGCCGGCGCGCCGGCTTGGGCGTGGCGGCGATCATCGGAATGCGCTACAACCCGTTGACGCGCGTCTATTCGCTGGGCCCCGACACGGGCGTGAACTACATCCTGCACGCACGCGCCGAATGAAAAGCGTGGCCCTCGCATCGTCGCGCAGTCCTGTTCGACCTGGACGGGACGCTGGCCGACACGGCGCCCGACTTGGCCTATGTGCTGAACCTGCAGTTGCGCGCCCACGGCTGCCCGGAGCTGCCGGTTGACGCTTTGCGTCCCTACGTTTCCGCCGGCGCCCGCGGCATGCTGCGCGCGGGCTTTGGGCTGGAGGCCGGGGACGCAGCGTACCCTATCTTGCGCGACGAGTTCCTGGACTTGTATGAGCGCAACCTGCTGCGCGAGACGCGACTGTTTCCCGGCATGGCCGAGTTGCTGGACGGCCTCGAGCAGCGCGCGATAGCCTGGGGCATCGTCACCAACAAGCTCGAGCGCTTCACCCTGCCCTTGGTCGCAGCACTCGGTTTGGCCGCGCGCGCCGGCTGTGTCGTTGGCGGAGACACAACGGTACGCGCCAAACCGTTCCCTGATCCTTTGCTCGAAGCGAGCCGCCGACTCGGTGTCGAGCCGGGCGAGTGCAGCTACGTCGGCGACGACGAGCGCGACGTACAGGCCAGTCACGCCGCGGGCATGACACCGGTCGTAGCGTTATACGGGTACCTGGGTGATGGCAAGCCGCCTCGCGAATGGGGCGCAGACGCTTACATCGAGCACCCTCTCGAGCTCTTGAAGCTGCTCGAAGCGTCTCCATCTGTGGGATAATTGTCTGCGTCAAGAGTCCGTACGTCGAGTTGGTGATTTTGCTGTTTGAACTCCCGATCCCTGACTCCTGACATGGGGGCGACCTGGTTTCGACGTGGGTCGCGAAGCAGCGCAGTGCATGTCAAGGTCCAGTCACCTTGTAAATCCGCTGGAAATCTATAGTCGCCAACGACGACAGCTACGCTCTAGCCGCCTAACACCGGCTAGACTCTGCTCCCGGTGTGCTCATGCACCGGATCTGATCCCGCAAGGGTGACGAGCGCAGAGTCATTCGCATGAGATCGTGCCTCGCAGGGTTACTTTGCTCGGCACTAAATCGCTAGGTAACTCGCCAATCACCAGCCTGCCGGCCGGCGGGTGTGCGGTTAAATGAAACGACCAGGCTAAGCATGTAGAGCTGACTGTAGAGGACTTGCGGACGCGGGTTCGATTCCCGCCGCCTCCACCAATGGTCGAATGGCGAGCGGAACAGCGCTCGGCGTTGTTTCCCGAAACGGCTGTGGCGTCCGACCCGAAACGCCCGGAACCAAACCCGCCAGCCCAGATCGAAAGCTCTAGGGCGCGAGCGGCAAGGCCTGCCTCCTGACCTCTGCCTACTCGCGGTTACAGTCGTAACCTCACCGGCAATGGATGGAATCCTGGAGTAAGCCGCGAGGCGTACTATCGCATTATAGAAACCCTAACGATTTGAGAACGGACATGAACGTCGCATCCCGCCAATACCTGTCGATAGCACTGGCAGCCATTGCTGCTGCTGTGTTCATCTACCCAGGCGCCAGCCGCGCAGACGACACCGGTCTTTACGCCGGGCGCACCCTTCCCTCTGGCGCGTCGGCCAATCCGCCCAAGGATCAGGCCCAGCTCGCGCTCGAACCGGGCAGCGCCGCGCTCGGCGGAGACACCGCGCGTCTGGAGGGCGAGCGCATTTTCGGTGGCTACCGGTTCGGGCCCGGCTTTGCGTTGGAGGGAGCCCGGACCCGGATCGGCCCTTCTGGGCTCGGGCCGAGCAACGAGACAATCAGCATGGCAGGGGTGGGCTCGCTCTCGCTGAGCGACTCTGTCACGCTGGTGAGCAAGCTAGGGCTGACCTATCAGCCGTCGACATTCGCGGGGAGCGGCGCGTCCCTGGCGGACGTGACGAACGGCGGGCGGCTCTATGGGGTCGGGGTATCTGTGCGGGTCCGCGACAACGTCGAAGTGCGGGCGCAGACCGAGCACCTCGGGCGGACTGTCGGCCCTGCGCAAGGGGCGACGGCGTCCGATTCAGTCCTGTTCGGCGCTAACGTGCGCTTCTGAGGAACGCGCATGCAGTCCCTTCCTAGGGACTGCCGCGTCATCGCCGCGATGCGTGTCGTTACCCCCACGAGCGCGACGCATCGGGCGCACAAGAGCTGGACAACCGATCTAACCGTGCGCTACCGGGTTGCCATTAGCGCGCTTCTTCGCAGTCGCTGAACAATCAATGCCTTCGAGCTGCGCGCCTGCAGCGGCGCCGCCCGGGTGCCTTATCGCCTATGAAAAGCAGCGTGCCTCCGAGCGCCGAGTTTGTCGATCCCATTCAACCCCAGCGGATGGGTCGAGGGGGTAAACCCGAGCAACTCGGCCTGCTGGAGGAGATCTTCGACGCCCTGACCATGACGCCGTTGCTGAAACGTTAGCGGCTTGCCGCAACACGCAAGCGCCGGCATGCGGCGCCCCCCAGCTGCGAGTCAGCGCGGTGTTATTGTCGCGCTGGATTGGCCCGAGGTGGCGGCAGGCGCTTGTTGACCGAGGGCGGCGCGCAGCCGAGCTTCCCGCTCCGCCAGTTTCTGCCGCAACTGCGGGATGGCCGCCTGCGCGGCCTGCTCACCCTCCAGAATGGCGAGGTGGCGGCTCTGGAAATCGGTCGAATTGAGCTTGGTGATGTCGGGCTTGATGACTACGTCGGCCCCGCTCAGCTCTTCGCTGGCGATCGTGTTGGCCATGATGGTAAAGGTCTGCAGCAGGATGTCGAGCGTGCCCTCGATGGGCCTGAGGGAGGGCTTGGCCGAGATATCGGAGGCGATCACGATGTCGGCCCCCAGGCGCCGTGCGATCTTGACCGGAACCGGGCTTACCAATCCGCCGTCCACGTAGTCGCGGCCAGTGATGCGTACGGGTTGGAACACACCCGGTACCGCGCTCGACGCGCGCACCGCCATGCCGGTGTCCCCGCGCTGGAACGCCACCGCCTCACCGCTCTGCAGGTCCGTGGCGACCACTGCGACGGTACGGTTGAGCTTCTCCAGGGGGCGGTTCTGCACGGTCTTGTTGACGAACTGCTGCAACGCCTCGCCCTTGAGAAAGCCGCGGTCGGGCAGCGAGTAGTCGCTGAACATGGACTCGTTGAGATCCAGCGCAATGCGCTGCAGCGCGAAGCCATCATTGCCCGCCGCATACAGCGCACCGACCAGGCTGCCCGCGCTGGTCCCGACGATGATCTCGGGCTGAATGCCCTGCGCCTCGAGAGCTTTGATCACGCCGATGTGCGCAAAGCCTTTGGCCGCACCGCCGCCCAGCACCAGGGCAATGCGTGGCGGCGGGATCTGGATAGGGACCGTTGCTGGTACAGCGGGGCTGCCCTCGGCCTGACCGCTGTCGGGCTTCTCCGGCCCGACCTTGGGTGCACCCCGGGCGGCGCAGCCCGCGATCAACCCGAGACATACCAAAAGGAGGGCAGCATGGCGGATCACTAGTTCAGAGCTCATGTGGAATGCGTCGCGAGGGATGCCGGGATGAGCGCCCGGCCGGGTCACATCTGGGATTGCAGGTAATTCTGCAGGCCGACCTTAGCGATCAGTTCGATCTGCGTCTCCAGCCAGTCTATGTGCTCCTCTTCGCCGTCCAGGATGTCCTCGAGCAACTCCCGGCTGATGTAGTCGTCACATGACTCACAGTGGGCAATCGCCTCGCGCAGCAGCGGAATGGCTTCCATTTCCATGCGCAGGTCACACTTGATCGCATCCGGCGCAGCTTCGCCGATGTACAGCTTGTTGAGCTGCTGCAGGTTAGGCAGACCCTCGAGGAACAGAATCCGGTTGATCAGCTTGTCTGCATGCTTCATCTCATCTACCGACTCGTGGTACTCGTATTCGTCCAGCTTCTTTAGCCCCCAGTTGCGGAACATGCGCGCATGCAAGAAATACTGATTGATGGCGGTCAGCTCGTTGGTCAGCACCCGGTTGAGGTAATCGAGGACCTTGGCATCGCCCTTCATGTCGGCTCCATCGCATCGCGGGTCGCGGCCATTATAGCCGTGCAGAGCGCTAGACGAAGGTGCCGCGCGCAAAGGCGGCCCGCCTAGTGCGGGACGTTGGGGGAATCTTGCCGCCCACGACACAGCGCGCGGCGTGGGCGCTTGGCGAACCTGCGCGGTAGGAGCTCAGGCCGCAGCTCGGTTCTCAGGCAAGCCGAGAACCTGCAGTGTTTCGTCCAGGATTTGGGCGGCAAAAGCGCGACAGCAGCCGCAGGCTGCCGCAACGCCGAGTCGGGCGCTCAGCTCATTGACGGAAGAAGCACCATCGCAGACCGCGTCGCGCACCTGCTGCTCCGTCACCCCGCTGCAAACGCAAATATACACAGATACGGCTCCAGAATTTTAAGAGAGCATAAATCACAATGAGAATGATTGTCAATAGCGCTCTCGCACACGTTTCGACAGGGAACCGGGACTGCTCAGAGGACGGGGATTGCCGGCCAACGCGTCCCGACGCGTCGGTGGCAGAACTTGGCATGCGGACAAACGTAGATCCAATGCTTATAATTCGCATTTACGAACGGCTCCTTCCGGCTAGACCGGATTTCATCCTTGGACCGCCGATGCGCCGCCGACTGCTCACGCTGCTGCTGTTCCTAGTCTTGCCAATGGAGGCCGCGCTGGCACAACAGCCCGTGGCCCCGGACCGCGTGCCGCAGACCATCCTTCACCTTTTGGACTATGTATCGGTGGAGTATCCGCAGTTCGTCCAGGCGGGTAAGGTGATCAGCCCGGCAGAGTACGCCGAGCAGGTAGAGTTTGCGGGCCAGATCAGGGACATGGTCGCGGCCTTGCCAGCTCATCCCAAGCGAGAAGCCTATGCGCATCAGGCCGGACAACTCCTGGCGCTGATCAAGACCAAGGGCGACGGCGCTCAGGTCGCTGCACTCGCACGCGAGCTGCAACAGGGACTGATCACCGCGTATCGCATCCCGATAGCGCCCAAGCAAGCGCCGGATCTGAGCTCTGCCGCGCCCCTATACGCCGCGCGTTGCGCAGCCTGTCACGGGTCGAGCGGGGATGGCGCGGGGCCACAGGCAGCCGCACTCAGTCCGGCGCCGAGCAACTTCCGCGACGTCAAGCGTCAGTCAGCACGCAGTGTGTTCGGTTTGTTCAATACCATCACGCTCGGGGTGAACGGCACAGCAATGCCTGCATTCACCGACCTCAGTGGCGAGGAGCGTTGGAAACTCGCGTTCTACGTCAGCCAGTTCGCGGCTAGCGATGCGCAGCGCGCGCGCGGCGCCCAGGCGTGGCAGCGCGGTGAAGGCCGCGCCGTGTTCGACTCCCTTGCAAAGGTTGTATCCATTACTGCGGCCGAGGCCCGGCAACAGGGGGGCGACACCGAATCCATCCTCGCGTATCTGCGGGCCGAGCCGGCCGAGATGGAGCCATCCGCGCGCTCGCCCATCGCCTTCAGCATTGCGACGCTCGGGCGTAGCCTCAGGGTCTACCGTGCCGGCAATGCGGAGGAGGCGTACCAGCTCGCAGTCACCGCCTATCTGGAGGGTTTCGAGCTGACTGAAGCGAGCCTCGACAACCGCGACCACGAGCTACGCACGCGCACGGAGGCGGCAATGATGGGCTACCGCAACGCCGTCAAAGCCGGCAGGCCGCTAGGCGAGGTCGAAGCGCAGCACGATGCGGCCGTGAAGCTACTCGAGGAGTCGCAGCAGCGGCTGACCGGGCCTGCGGCCTCGCCCACCGCAAACTTCGTGAGCTCCCTCATCATCATCCTGCGTGAGGGCCTCGAGGCCATCCTGGTGCTGGCCGCCATGGCGGCATTTCTGGTGCGCACTGGCAGGCGCGACAGTCTCCCTTGGCTGCATGCGGGCTGGGTCGCCGCGCTGCTTCTGGGTGGACTGACGTGGGTCATCTCCAGCAAGCTGATCGCCATCAGTGGCGCCCACCGTGAAGTGACCGAAGGCATCACCGCCCTGGTCTCGGCGGGGCTGCTCCTGTACGTTGGATTCTGGCTGCACGGCAAAGCCAGCGCCGTGCGCTGGAACCAGTTCATCCGCAATCAGATGACGACGGCCATCGGCCGCGGTGCGCTGTTCAGCATCGCACTGGTGTCCTTTCTCGCGGTCTATCGCGAGGTGTTCGAAACGGTCCTTTTCTATCAGGCCCTGTGGCTGCAGTCCGAGGGCGACGGCCAGACCGCAGTGGTCGCCGGATTCGCCGTCGGCTTCACCGCTCTCGTGGTTGTGGCCTGGCTGATTGCGCGCATGAGTGTACGGCTGCCGCTGGGAGCGTTCTTCGCCGCCAGCTCCGTGCTGCTGGCGGTCATGGCCGTAGTCTTCGCGGGGCAAGGTATCGCGGCCCTGCAGGAGGCGGGCAAGCTCGCCTCCAGCCGGATCAACTTCCCCTCAATCCCCCTGCTCGGCATCTACCCGAACCTGCAGGGGCTCGCGCTGCAGCTTGCCCTGTTGACGATCATCGTCATCGGCTTTGCCTACATGCGCGGCAGCCGCCGCGCCTGACTCTCCGCCTACGCGCTCGGGCGCGCGGCCGTGGCTTCGCCCAGACCGCAGCCGATATCAGGAGGAGCGGCGCGGCAGGATGCGGAAAAACACGCCGTCCCGGTTGATCAGCAGGTGCCTGAGGGCCCCCGCGATGTGGATGCAGATCACGATCACCAGCACGTCAGCCGCGGCATGATGGATGCCCTGAAACAGCTCGTACAGGGCTTTGTTCTCGGCGAACAGCGGCCCGATCTTGAACAGCCCGAAATAAGTGACGCCGTACTTGCTGAAGTTGGACGCGGTGAACCCCGCCACCGGCATCAGGACGAGGAGGGCATACAGCAGGCTGTGGCTCAGCCTCGATGCGTTCACCACCCAGCTCGCCGTACCGGCGGGCAGCGGTGGCGGCTGATGGTTCCAGCGCCACACCACGCGCACCAGAATGATGATGGCCAGCGTCACGCCGATGGACTTGTGGAGGTTGTAGAAGAACCCGCGCTCGGGCGTGCCTTTCGGGATGTCCGTCATGTACCAACCGAGGCCGATCATCACGAAGACCCCGACGGCAACGATCCAGTGCAGGGCGATGGCGACCCTGTCGTAGCGCTGGACCCTGATGCTGTTTGCCATGTACCCCCCTGTGCGCGAAAGCGACGTATGTTACACCGGCATGCCGCGACGAACCCCCCGCTGCGTGGGGAGTCGCAGCGCCAAGGGATAGTGCTGACTAGCCCGTCTCCGCTGCTGCTGTCGCCCCAATCCTTGGCGTAGTCGGTCTGCCAGAGGGATCGCGCCCAAACAAAAAGGGCTGCCCTCGGGCAGCCCTTCTGTTGAGGCGAGTCCAGTTACCGGTTGTAAATGTACATCGTGACTTCGAAGCCGAAACGCATTTCGGTGAATTCAGGCTTGGTCCACATAATGTATTCTCCTTAAAAGTTTCTATGTCCGGTTCAGGTGACTCAACGGGGAGGTATGTGCATCTGATACCGAGGCTATTGTGGTCGCGCGCCATGCCAGCAACCAGCGAAAATCACTGAAATGCGCCTCATGATTTTCATGAGATTTAACCGCCCCGCCCCGCCTCAAGGCTCAACCAGACCGGCTCTGATGGCCATGATGGCCAGCTCCGCGGAGTTGGATGCGCCCAATTTCTGTTTGATATTATAAAGATGGGTTCCGACCGTGCGCGGGCTGAGCGACATCACGTCGGCGATCTCAGCGACTGACTTACCCTTGGCCAGCGCGAGGAATACCTTGAACTCCTTCTCGCTCAGCATGTCGACCGGGGTTTTCTCGCCGCTCAGCTGCTGCAGTGCAAGCTGCTGAGCGATGGACGGCTCGAGATAGGTCTTGCCCTGTGCAACCTGGCGGATGGCGTGGATCAGCGCCTCGGCAGCGCTGCGCTTGGTGAGATAGCCCACCGCACCGGCCTTGAGCACGCGCCTCGCATGCATAAGATCCTCGTGCGCCGACAGGACCAGGATGCGCGCCTGAGGTTCGCGGGCGAGGATACGGTCGATCGCTTCCAGACCGCCGATGCCCGGCATCGAGATGTCCATTACCACCACGTCAGGCTTCACCTCGGCGAAGCTGCGCACCGCCTCCTCCCCGCTATCCGCCTCCGCGCTGACCTTCAGGTCGGTTGCTCCCTCGAGCAGAAGCCGGAAGCCCATGCGCACCACCGCATGGTCGTCGACCAGCATGACGCGGATTGGAGCGTGCGTCATTTCACCATCGCCTTCACGTCGGACCCCACGGCGCGCGCTTCGTGGCCAGTCCATTGCACGGGGATGGTCGCGCTCACCTTCAACCCTTCTCCGGGCCGGGACTCGAGCCGGAAGTCTCCGTGCAGGGCCTGTACCCTCTCGCGTATTCCCATCAGCCCAAAGCGCGCGCTCTCGCTCTCTTTGCCCTCTGCGAGACCCTTGCCGTCGTCCAAGATGCTCAACTGGATCACAGCGCCCTCGCGCCTGACTTCGATCTCGACGCGGGTAGCATCGGCATGACGCAAGACATTGGTCAGGCACTCCTGGATCAAGCGGTATGCCGTGATGTTGATCGCCTCGCCCAGGTCGGCGAGATCGCCGCTCAGGTTCAGCCCGCAGGCGACCTCCGGGTGTCGGTCGCGCCAGGCGTTGACCATGTCCTCTACGGCTTCCTGCAGGCCCAAGTTGTCCAGCGCGCTGGGGCGAAGCTGGCGGATGATCCCGTGCACCACGTCGTAGATATGGCTGGCCACCTCGACGATGGTCTGCGCGCTGCGGTGCACCTCGGGAGCAGCCGCCTGCGTGCGGTTGGCGATGGCGGCGCCGATAGTCTTGATGGCGGTGACGCACTGCCCGAGCTCATCGTGCAGCTCGCGCGCGATGGATCGGCGCTCTTCCTCCAAACGGGTCTGGATCAACTGGGTCAGCCGACGGTTCTGTTCCAGCTCTTTCTCGGCTTCCTGCGCGCGCTTGCGCTCCGTGATGTCGCGCATGCTGCAGATCTCACCGAGCACCTCGCCGCTCTCGGGATCGACCAAGGGCGCGGCCGACAGCGCCACGTCCACCAGACGTCCGTCATGCGTCAGCCGCTGAGTCTCGACGTTGTCCACCACGCGCCGTGCGCGGATCGTCTCGAGATTGTCCGCCACCTCGGCCTCCAGCCCGGGCGGGGTAAGCACCGTGGCCGAATGCCCTGCGATCTGCTCCGGCTTGTACCCGAACAGCCGTTCCGCCGCCGGGTTCCAGAAGGAGATGTTGCCCTGGAGGTCGTGGATCATGATGGCGTCCGAGGACTGTTTGGCCACCAGCGCTAGGCGCGTGTTCTGAGCGTGGCTTTCCTCCAGCGCGCCCGCCATGCGGTTGAAGGTGTGACTGATGGAGCCGAACTCGCGGAGCGAGAATTGAGGCAGCCGAGTGTTCAGCCGCCCGCGCTCCATCTCCGACAACCCGCGCAGGATAGGCGTCACTGGCCTCAGGGCCCGGCCTAGCAGCCAGAACACCGCCGCGTTGACCAGCACCAGGAAGCCCAGCGCCAGCGCAATCAGGCCCTTCATGTCGTCCCACGCGTCCAGGATTGCGCGTGACGCGTCGGGAATAACCAGGATACGGCCACCCTTCACGTCCAGCTGCACCACAGCCAGCCGCGGGGAGACCAACCGCGAGAACCACTCCGGCGCGGCGCGCCCCGCCTTGTATGCGGGGGCCGGAGAAGTGTACGCCAGCGTGCCGTCGTAGGTGTACAGGCGGATCTCGTGTGCCCGGACGCGGCCTAGGCTTTGCAGGAACGCGAGCAGGACACCGGTCGGCTCCTTCGATGGGGGAACGAACTGGCTGCTGTAGAGCACCGTTGAAAGCAGCTGCTGAGTGACCTTTGTTCCGGCCTCCATCTCCTCGCGAATTGAGCTGCGCATATCGTCCAGTACGATCTTCGCTGTGACCAGCGAGAACAACACGATCACCACCGTGATGATGAGGCTGATGCGAAAGCGCAGGCTCATATCGGAGCAACCAGCCGTTGCATGTCTTGCGTGGCCTGGACCAGGGCGCGCGCCATGGCAGGGTGCATGGACGAGTGGCCGCCCTCCTCCACCATCCGCAGCTGTGCTCCGGGCCACCGACGCGCAACAGTGTACGCGGTGCCCGGAGGGCAGACCAGATCGCGCCGGCCCTGCACCAGGATGGCGGGCAGCCGACCCAGGCGTTCCAGCTCGCGCAGCAATTGCCCCGGCGCGAGAAAGCAACCGTTGATGAGGTAATGAAGCTGGATCCGGACGCGTCCCAGGGCTGCGCCCATGTCTGGCGCGAGGGAAGCGGCCGCCGCTTCGCCTACGGCCATGACCGAGGACTCCCACGCGTTCCAGCGTCCCGCCGCAGCCACGTCGTTCATCGCCACGCGCGCGTGGTAGTGCCGCAACAGGCCCGCACACGACTGATCGTCGACGTCCGCCGCGAACGCGCTCCACGCCTCGGGCAGGAAACGGCTCATGCCGGTGACGAACCACGTCACCTCGTCGTCGGAGGCGAGGAACAATCCGCGCAGCACCAGCCCGCTTACCGCGCCGGGATACGCCTGCGCGTACGCCAGCGCTAGCGTGCTGCCCCAGCTGCCCCCGAACAACATCCAGCGCTGCACACCGAGCTCGAGACGCAGCCGCTCGAGGTCGTCCAGCAGATGCTGCGTCGTGTTGCCCTGAACTTCACCGCGCGGTGTGGAGCGACCGCAGCCACGCTGATCCAGCAGCACGATGCGATAGAACGCGGGGTCGAAGAAGCGGCGATGATCGGGGTTGGTGCAGCTGCCGGGGCCACCATGCAGAAAGACCACGGGTGCGCCTTGCGGGTTGCCGCACTGCTCGTGCCAGATCCTGTGGCCATCAGCGCTGTCGAGCCAGCCCGACGCATAGGGTTCCAGCGGTGGGAACAGTGCGTCGGCCATTTCCCGAGCGTCCGGCAACTACTGCTCGCCCTTGCGCAGCCAGAACTTGAAGGGGACGTCAACGCTGAACGCGCGCTCGCGCAGCTCGTCGGGCACATTCGGGAGCTTGATCTCCCGGATCTTGGAAACAGCGCGATCGTCCAGCACCGAGAAACCGCTGCTTCGCGTCACAGTAACCGCGCGCAGCAGACCATCCGGCCCGATCTCGACACGGACCATCGTCGAGCCCTGCCAGCCCCGGTCCCGCGCAAGGCGCGGATAGTCACGTTCCGACACGACCTTTCCGACGATCCGCACGACGTCCTGCTGAAAGCGCTTGACCGCTGCATCTTCGTCTCCCCTCTTCAGCTTCGGAGGCGTGGGCAGGGGTGCACGGGCAACGGGGTCGGCCGGCGTCGGCATCCCGGATGGCCGCGCCGGTCCGGGCGGTGCGGGCGCCGCCAGCGGGGTGGGTGGGCTCGGTTCGGCACGCGCCTCATATTTCGGCTGCGGCTTCGGCTCGGAGCGAAGTTGCGGCTCGGCGCGCGGCAGCGCCTGCGGCTCGGCGCGCGGCTGCGGACGCGTCGCGGCGATCGGCTCGGTCGGTGGTGCCACGGGCTGCGGCGCAGCGCTGGGCGCCTCGACCCGCGGCTGAGGGCGCGGCGCGAGCGTCGGCTCGGCGCGCGGCTCGGCTTTGGCCGTGAGTTGTGGTTGCGCGCGCGGCTCGGGCCGTGGTGCGTCGACGGTCGGCGCGGCAACCGGTTCGGGATGCAGTTCAGGGCGCGCGACCGAGACGGGCTCGCGCTGGGGTTCCAGCCTCGGCTCGCTGCGGCGTACCGGAGCCGGCTCGGGTCTGGGCTCGACCCGCTGCAGCGGGGCTTCCACCTTCGGCGCCACCACGGTCTCGGGCCGCACGTCCGGGTGCGCCAAGGGCACCGGTTCTCGCTTGGGCTCCAGCCGCGGCTCGACGCGGGGGACCGGCACAGGCTCCGGCCGCGGCTCCACGCGCTGAGGCCGCGTCTCCGGTGTCGCCTGCGGACGGGGCTCGATACGCGGCTCGACGCGCGCTTCCGGTTTCAGCTCTGGGCGGGGCTCCAGCCTGGGCTCGGGGCGCGCTTCAGGCTTGAGGTTCGAGCGCGGCTCTGGTCGAACCTGAGGCAAGGGTTCGACGCGCGGCTCGGGGCGTGGCTCCACACGCGCCAGCGTCTGAGGTGCGGGCGCGACCTCGGGTCTTGCCTCGATGCGCGGCTCTGGGCTGGGTTGGGGGCGGACGTCGGCGCGTGTTTGCGGCTTGGGAGTGGGCGCGGGAGCGGGTGCCAGCTGCAGATCCTGGCGCTGGAATGGCTTCTGAACTTTCTTGACTGGCGCCGGCTTTGGCTGCGCTTTCGGCTGCGCTTTTGGCTGCGCTTTCGGCTGCTCCTCACGCGCCGCGGGCGGTTGCGGCGCCGGTGCCAGCTTCACCGTCAATACCTTCTGTTTGGGCACCGGTGTGCGCAGGCCGGGAAGGAAGGCGATCGCCGCCGCGTGCAGCAGCAGCGACACCACGAACGCGAAGACCATCGGGCGGTCGCGATACCACGGCCGGTCCAGCCAAAACGACAGCAGCTCGCTGTTGGCGGTCGCGCCGGTCATGGCCGCGCTGATCATGGCCGCAAGGTGAGAGCCGCGGCCCGCGCCGAATGAGCGGGGTTTCCCAAACTCATGAAAATCATGAGCCGCATTTGCTGATTTTGATGTGGGTGCCCGGACCGGAAGTGATCGAGAATGAATCTCGGCTCTACCTGCCGGGACGAACCCCGGTCAGCGGGCAACTGAAGGCGGGTAGGCTTCGCCAAACGCGGTCGATGACCGCACGCAACTAACTGTATCATTTTCTGGAGAAGACGATGTGGACCAAGCCTGAATTCACGGAGATGCGTTTCGGCTTCGAAGTGACCATGTACATCGCCAACCGCTAACTCTCATCTGCGGGCTCGACGAAAGCCCCGGATGGGGCTTTCGTTGTTTTTGAGCACCTGTAACACGCCACTCATGGGTTCACAGCGCAACTAGCTCGATGATGCAAATTCGGGTCCTGGGGGCCGCCGCCGGCGGCGGATTCCCGCAGTGGAACTGCAACTGCCGCAACTGCGATGGCGTGCGCAAGGCCACCGTCCGCGCGCAACCGCGCACGCAGTCGTCCATAGCCGTGAGTGGGGACGGGGTCGACTGGGTGCTGTTCAACGCCTCGCCGGACCTGCTGGCACAGATCAAATCCTTCCCCGCCCTACAGCCCGCGCGGGCCATCCGCGACACGGGAATCCGCGCCGTCGTGCTGGTGGACGGGCAGATCGACCACACCACCGGGCTGCTGATGCTGCGCGAGGGCAAGCCCCTGGAGCTGTGGTGCACCGACGTGGTCCGCGAAGACCTGACCACCGGCAACCCGCTGTTCAACATCCTTGGCCATTACTGCGGCGTACACTGGCACCGGCTGCCGACGGCGCCGGGGACCAGCTTCTCCATCGACGGCATCGACCACTTGCGCTTCAGCGCGGTGCCGCTCAAGAGCAAAGCCCCGCCCTACTCGCCGCACCGGGACAACCCGCATGAAGGCGACAACATCGGCATACGCATCACCGACATGCGCACTGCTAAGCAGGTCTTCTACGCGCCCGGGCTGGGCGAGATCGAGCCGCATCTGAAGCCACTTCTGGAACAGGCCGACGTCGTGATGGTCGACGGCACGTTCTGGACCGACGATGAGATGATCAAGCTAGGCATCTCGAACAAGCGGGCGCGCGACATAGGCCACCTGGCCCAGTCCGGCCCCGGCGGCATGATCAGCGTGTTACAGCCGCTGAAGGCCACGCGCAAGATTCTGATCCACATCAACAACACCAACCCGATCCTGGACGAAGACTCTGCCGAGCGCGCGGAGCTGTCCCGCGCCGGCATCGAGGTGGCTTACGACGGGCTTCAGGTCACACTTTAGGAGAACGCAATGGGCGCACCGGAAGCCATGCCGTGGGGCCGTGACGAGTTCGAGCAGAAGCTGCGGGCGAAGGGGAAGCGCTACCATATCTACCATCCATACCAAGTGGCGATGAACAGCGGCAAGCTCACCAAGGACCAGATCCAGGGCTGGGTGTATAACCGCTATTACTACCAGATCAGCATCCCGATCAAAGATGCCGCGCTGTTGTCCAACATGCCGGACCGCGACCATCGCCGGCAATGGATCCAGCGCATTGTCGATCACGACGGCACGCAACGCGACGAGGGCGGGATCGAGGCCTGGATCTGGCTGGGGCAAGCCTGCGGCCTGCGGCGAGAGGACATCACTTCGCTCAAGCACGTGCTGCCGGGCGTGCGCTTCGCGGTGGACGCCTACGTCAACTTCGCTCGGCGCGCGCCCTGGCAAGAGGCGGTGTGTTCCAGCTTAACGGAACTGTTTGCGCCCGAGATACACAAGGAGCGGCTGTCCAACTGGCCGCAGCACTACCCGTGGATCGACCAGTCCGGTTACGCCTATTTCCGCAAGCGCCTGTCCGAGGCGCGCCGCGACGTCGAACACGGGTTGCGTGTGACCTTGGATTACTTCACCACGCGCGCGCAGCAACAGCGTGCGCTCGAGATCCTGCAGTTCAAGCTGGACATTCTGTGGTCCATGCTTGACGCCATGCAGATCGCCTATGGAATCGGTTCCGAGCGTCTGGGTGCGGGGACCGCGATGCCCGATGAATGAGCGCCGCATCGCCCCGGACGCGGTGTGCGTACTCGAGCGCCAGTATCGATTCCAATGGGAACCGGCTCAGGAGTCGTTCGTGCTGCTCTACCCCGAGGGAATGATCAAGCTGCCTGGCAGCTCGGGCGAGATCATGAAGCGAGTTGACGGCGCGACCACTGTCGCTGATATCGTGCGCAGCCTCGAGCAAGCGTTCCCCGGCGTGGATCTACGCCAGGACGTGCTGGATTTTCTGGAGGTGGCTTATGCAAAAGGTTGGATCCGAAGCAAATAGCGTGAAGCCCCCGCACTGGGTCAATGCGGAGATCACCTTTCGCTGCCCGCTCCATTGTGTGTACTGCTACAACCCGGTCGACTACACGCGCTCGGGCCCGGAGCTCACGACCGACGAATGGTTGCGCGTACTGCGCCAGGCACGTGAGGTGGGTGCGGTTCAGCTCGGCATTTCCGGCGGAGAGCCTCTAATGCGCGATGACCTTGAAATCATGATTGCCGAGGCGCGCCGCATGGGCTACTTCACTACCCTGCTCACTTCGGGCGTTGGTCTCACCGAGAAGCGCATAGCAGCGTTCAAAGAAGGCGGGCTCGACGCAATTCAATTGTCGTTTCAGGACTCGACCCGCGAGCTCAACGATTTTTTGAGCAGCACGCGCACCTTCGAACTGAAGTCCAAAGTCGCCAAGCTGGTCAAGCAGTACGACTACCCGATGGTGCTCAATGTCGTGCTGCACCGGCTCAACATCGACCATATCCAGGCCATCCTGGATATGGCGGAAGCAATGGGGGTCGAGCAGCTCGAACTTGCCAACACGCAGTACTACGCCTGGGCCATGCTCAATCGCGATCAGCTGCTGCCCACGCGCGAGCAGCTACGGCGGGCCGAGGAGATCACCAATCAATTCCGTGCCCGCGTCGGCAACAAGATCAAAGCATACTTCGTGGTGCCCGGATTATTACGAGACACGCCCGAAGGCATGCATGTTCGGATGGGGCTCGGTGTTCCTCAATGTCGCTGCCGACGGTGTGGCACTGCCTTGCCACGAGGCACGCATGCTGCCAGGGCTCACCTTCCCCAACGTGCGCGAGCACGATGTGCGCTGGATCTGGTACGAGTCGGCGGGCTTCAACGCGTACCGTGGCGATGCGTGGATGAACGAGCCGTGCCGCAGCTGCCCGGAAAAGAGCAAGGACTTCGGCGGCTGCCGCTGCCAGGCTTACATGCTCACCGGTGACGCGACCAACACCGACCCGGTATGTGATCTGTCGCCCAACCATCATCTGATAACCGACGTCGTGGAAAAAGCCCAGAGCCCTGAGCAGCCGGTCAAGGTGCATCCGATCGTCTTCCGCGACGACAAGAACTCTCGCAAGCTGAGTGAACCGAACCGGCCCGAGACTGCTCCGGCCGGCTAGTGTCCTGCGCTAGGCGGCTAGAGCTACAATCAGCGCGGGATGAACGATACACGTGCAGTCGCACTCGAACCCGCCGTCCGTGCGCAAGGCCTGACCAAGCGTTATGGCGACGTATTGGCCGTGGACCGGCTCGAGCTGGAGCTGCCCGCAGGCCAGTTCTT
Organism: uncultured beta proteobacterium; assembly: GCA_963705615.1. Taxonomy (GTDB): domain Bacteria; phylum Pseudomonadota; class Gammaproteobacteria; order Burkholderiales; family SHXO01; genus SHXO01. The sequence continues at coordinate 181,218 of CAVPKE010000012.1, forward strand.
CGGGCTGCTCGGACCCAACGGTTCGGGCAAGACCACCACCATACACATGCTCTCGACTCTGGTTCGTCCCTGCGCGGGGACCGCGCTGGTGGCTGGCCACGACGTCGTGCGCGATCCCGTGGCCGTGCGCGGATCGATCGGGTTGGTATTCCAGGAGTCCGCGCTCGATCGCACCTTGTCGGTAAGCGAGAACCTGCGCTTCGCAGGGTTGCTGTACGACCTCGCGCCCTCCACCATCGAGGAGCGCAGCCGCGAGCTGCTCGAGCTGTTTGGCCTGAACGACAAGCGTAATCGCCCGGTGGGCGCACTGTCCGGTGGCATGCGCCGCGCGCTGGACATCGTGCGCGGCGTGATTCATCGACCGCGCATCCTGTTCCTGGACGAGCCTACCATCGGTTTGGATCTGCCCAACCGGCGCGCTATTTGGCGCTTCATCGAACGGCTGCGTGCCAGCACCGGCATGACGGTGCTGCTCACCACACACTATTTGGAAGAGGCCGATGGCTGCGACCAGGTAGCCTTCATCAAGTCCGGCAAGATCGTCCAGCGCGGCACGCCGCAGGGAACTGGTGGAGTCGCTCGGGCCGGCACATCATCGAGATCGAGGCAGCCGGGCTCGACGCACTCATCACCGCCCTCCAGCCGCGCCTGGGGCCGTCACTCACCGACGGTGACGTCGCCATGTTCCGCTACGCCGACGAGGACACCAGCGCTCTGGCCGCGCTGCAGACCGAGTTGGCCGGTCGGAGTATCGGCACTGCGCATCCGGCGCCCGAACTTGAACGACGTCTTTCTATGGGTCAATTCGCGGCGCTGATCCGACTGCTTCAGAGCAGCCGCGCTGCACCAGTGGAACCGAGATGATTCTACGACCGATCTACGCAGTGATCGAACGCGAGGTGGTCAAGATGTTCCGCCAGCGCACGCGGCTCGTTTCCGCGATGGTGCGCCCGCTCATCTGGTTGTTTGTGATCGGTGCAGGCTTCGGTGCCGTGATCGGGCGCACGGGATCGGGAGACTACCAGCAGTTCCTCGCCCCGGGAGTCCTGGGCATGACGATCCTGTTCGGCGCCATGCTGGCTGCACTGACCATGGTCTACGACAAGGAGTCCGGGGTCATGCGCATGCTCATCATCGCGCCCGTTCGCGCACCACTGGATCGTCGTGGCCAAGACGATCGCGGCGGCGCTGGCCGGGCTGATCCAGGCGGCGCTGCTGCTCGTCCTGTTAGCAGCGCTGGGCTTCCTGAGCTCGAGGATGAACTACCCGCTGCTGCTGGTCGGGATCCTGATCACGTCGCTCTCCTGCGCCGCACTGGGCATACTGGTGGCCGCGTTTACGCGCACCTTGGACAACTTCGCGGCCATCATGAACTTCGTGATCTTCCCGGTCTTCTTTCTGAGCGGTGCGTTGTATCCGATCGCAAACCTGCCGCTGGCCTTGAAGACGACAGCCATGCTCAATCCCTTCACCTACTGCGTGGATTTGCTCAAGCACGCAATGCTGGCGCCGCTGGTTTCAGGCTCGGCGTCCGAACTGCATCTTGGGTTGGACTTGCTGGCGAGCGTAGCCTTCACGCTGCTGGCGGTGATCGTGGCGAGCTGGCGCTTCTCGCGCGAGCAGGCCTATGCGCCCCTGATACACATCCTGGCGGGCAAGCGCGATTGAGCCGTTGCGTTTTTCCGGTTCAGTGATGATGCCCGCCGGCGCCGTGCACGTGACCGTGGGCCAGCTCTTCGCGACTGGCGACGCGCACGTCGGTGACGGCGCAGGAGAACACCAAAGCCTTGCCGGCCAGAGGATGATTGCCGTCCACGGTCACCCCTTCTTCGGTGACGCCGGTTACCGTGTAGATGCGGCTCTCGCTTGGGTCTTCCGCGCTGCCATCGAATTGCATGCCCACCTTGACGCCGGCGGGAAACAGTCCGCGCGGCTCAGTGCGGACCAAAGCGGACTCGTATGTGCCGAAAGCATCGTCGGGTTCAAGCTGGACGCGGCAGGCGTAGCCTGCCTGCTTGCCCTCCAGGGCTTGTTCCACGCGCGGGAAGATGCCGTGATGGCCCCCATGCAAGTAGCTTATCGGCTCGTCGGTTTTTTCGATCACCTCTCCGCCGGCCGCCAGCAACTCATAGGTCAGCGACACGACTGTATTCTTGGCGATCTGCACTAGCCGATTCCCTTTCACCAGTTTGAGCACCTCCTGCGCATGGCCGCGGGGGTTGACGCCGTACTGTGCGTGGCGCAACACCCCTTTGCGATCGATGATGAAGGTCGAGCGCAGCACCCCCGTCTTCTTCTTGCCTTCGATCTCCTTTTCATGCAGCACGCCGTATTTCCTGCACACGTCGCCCTCGGTATCGGCCAGCAGTTGCACCGTGAGCCCGTGCTTGTCGCGGAATGAGCCGTGGCTCATGCAGTCGTCCATGCTCACTCCCAGGACCACGGTCTGCAACGAAGAGAACGCGTCTTCGAGCTCGCTGAAGTCAATCGCTTCCAGCGTGCAGCCAGGGGTGTCGTCCTTCGGATAGAAATAGAGCACGACGTTCTTGCGGCCAGTGAAGCTGGAGAGGCTGACCATCTCCATGTCTGGGTCCGGCAAGTCAAACGCCGGTGCGGCCTCGCCCTCCTTCAACATAACCCCCATGCTCCAGGCACAAGACTGCGGCGATTCTAACCGATTTTGATTTGCGGTGAAGCTTGGCTGCGAGCGCGCGTTGCACCATGTCCGAGCGCGCGCACGGGCGGCGATATAATCGGTCTGGATGTCAGCTCACCCTGATGACGCATTGCTTGGCAGTTTCCCGCCGCGCCGCTTCCTCGCGCAGCACTGGCAGAAGAAGCCGTTGTTGGTCCGCGCCGCGCTGCCCGGCTTCAGCGGCGTGCTTACGCCGGCGCAGCTGCTGAAGCTGGCGTGTCGCGAGGATGCGCGGTCTCGCCTCGTGATCCGAAGCGCTCGCCGCTGGGATGCTTACCAGGGCCCGTTCCAGCGCGGCTTCTTCCGTCGTCTGCCCGCACGCGGGTGGTCGGTGCTGGTGCACGAGGTGGATCACTTTCTGCCCGAGGCCCGCGCGCTGCTGGAGCGCTTCAGCTTCATTCCCTATGCGCGGCTCGACGATCTGATGGTCAGCTACGCGCTGCCAGGCGGCGGGGTCGGCCCGCACTGCGACTCGTACGACGTATTCCTCTTGCAGGGTCGCGGACGACGCCGCTGGCGCGTAAGCCATCAGCGCGACACTGCGCTAGTCGCGGGATGCGCCGCTCAAACTGCTGCGCGATTTCCGTCCACAGCAGGAATGGGTGCTGGAGCCGGGCGACATGCTGTACCTGCCGCCGGGCTGGGCGCACGACGGTGTCGCGCTCGATCCATGCATGACTTACTCGATCGGATTCCGCGCCCCCGCGTGGCAGGAGTTGGCGATTCACTTCCTGCGTTTTCTCGAGGATCGGGTCGAGCTCGAGGGGCTGTATCAGGATCCAGGCCTCAGGCCTCAGGACAGCCCAGCGCGCATCGCGCGGTCCATGGTTCGAGAAGTCGCAGGTCGTATGGGCGACATCCGCTGGAGCGCGTCCGACGTGGCGCGCTTCCTCGGCCAGTACCTCACTGAGCCCAAGGCGCACGTGTTCTTCGCGCCGCCGCGCCCGCGCTTGCCGCTGACCACATTTGCCGAGCGCGCCCGCCGCAGCGGAGTCTGGCTCGAGCTGCGCAGCCAGATGCTGTACTTCGGCGACCTGTTCTTCATCAACGGCGAAGCGGTCAAAGCAAAGGGGCGCGCGCGCGCTTCGCTCATCTGTCTGGCCGATACCCGTGGGCTGGCTGCTGTGGACATCACGCAGCGCGGTCTGGTCGCGCTTCTACATCAGTGGTATGGTGCGGGCTACCTGAGCCCGAGGGCGCAAACACGCGCACCGAGGAGGAGAGAGCTGTGAGCGAGGACCCCGCACCCGAGCACCGCAAGCTCGAAGGCAATCTCGAATACGAGCAGGCGCTCGACACCCTGTTCGCGCGTCCGGGGAGAAAGCTGCGGATCTTCGACCGCCTCCTCGGCGCCGCATACAACGCCGCCGGCCGCCACGATCTGCTGCGGCGATTTCTGCTGGCCAGTCGCACGCGCACGATCCAGATCGTGTTACACGATACTTCCAACCTTCAGCGCGACTGCCCGCGCCTGATCAATTTGTTGCGGGAGTTCAGCCACGCCGTCACCATCCACGAAACCGAGCCGCAAGCGAAGGGCGTCTACGACCCATTCGCGGTAATGGACGAAAGCGACTACGTGCATCGGTTTCACTACGACGACACGCGCGGCTTGCTGGCGCTGGACGATCCACATGAGGCGCACGGCTTCGTGCAGCGTTTCGAGGAACTCTGGGAAGCGTCCTCGCCGGCCATCTCGGGCACCACGCTGGGACTGTGACCTGACCCAACGCACATCGCGAGAATAGATCAGAGCTTCCCTAGGCCCGCGGCGCACAGGCTTATGCCATGCGGATGGGATGCTGGCGACTACTGGATTTGTTGGACAAATCTGCTAGTATTCCGGCCTTCTTCGGGGGGCCACCCTCTGGAGGAAAGGCTTCAAAGAATTCGATCGTTCCCCAACAGTCTGGATACCGCTAAGGAAACTAGATGAGACACGCCCTCGTCGTTGCCGCCCTCTTGGCACTCGGCTTGACCGCCTGCAGCAAGAAGGAAGAACCCCCGCCTGCGCCGGCTCCCGCGCCAGCGGCCGCGCCTGCTCCCGCCCCCGAAGCGGCTTCCGGGACCGCCGCCGCGCCGGCCGAACAGAAGCCGGAAGAGAAGAAGTAACGCGCAGTCGTAGCTCTCGGCTCGAATGCATAGCGCCGGCCCATAAGGGCCGGTTTTTTTGCGCCCGGAAAGCACTGCGGAGAAGAAGCATCGGGCTCGGGATGCCGGGTCCAAAACTCTTGTGGTCGGTTGGGGAGTTCGTCCGCGGGTCTCGCATCACAGGCCGGACCGGCCTGTCGCCCAGCAACGTCACACGAGCTGGCGCCAGCTGAGGCCAGCCTGTCTGCTCGGCGATCGCGACCCAGTGCACCGCGCATCCGAGCGCCGCAGCCAGTGCGCCGCGCGCCAGCTCGGGTCGGTTGTTGGTCTGGCTCAGGTGGGCCGCCACCACGTGCTGCAGCCGATTGAGGTCGAGCGCTGCCAGCAACGCCGCGGCCGATGCGTTGTCCAGATGCCCCAGCCGACTCGAGATCCGATGCCTTGAGGGGCTCTGGGTAGTCGCCGGTACGCAGCATCTCCGGATCGTGATTGCATTCCAGCACCACGGCATCGCAGCCGTTCAGGCAGTGGCGAATGTGGGCGGTCACGTGGCCAGCGTCGGTCAGGACGCCGAGGCGGTGCGCCCCGTCGCTGAAGACGAATTGGGCCGGTTCGCGCGCGTCGTGCGGAACGGGAAACGGATCGACGCGGATGTCGCCGATGGAAAACGCAGCGTAGCCTCGGATCAGGCAGACCTCGACCTCGGGATCGAACAGGTCTTCCAGCCCCCGCAGGGTGCCGCTCGTGACCCACACCGGCACGCGGTGCTTGCGAGCGAAGCGAGCGACCCCGCCGATATGGTCGTCGTGCTCGTGGGTTACGACGATGGCGGACAGATCGTCGTGGTGCGATGCCAAGGCGGGCGAGCCGGCGCGTCGCCTCGGACAGGCCAAACCCGCAATCGAGCAAGATGCGAGTGGTGCTGGCCTCGACTACCAGCGCGTTCCCCTGACTGCCGCTGCCTAACGACGCGAACCTCATGGCCGGCCGAGCAGTGTCCAGCCAGCCGAACTGCGGGAGCACCGTGCTCGCGCTATTTGAGGTCCTCCTGCAGCACCGTGAGGATGCGGGTGGCGGACTCTGACTTCTCGGGTGCGCCGTCCGCGCTCAGCACTTTGACCTCCGAGCCGCCCTTCGCGTCCGCAACCACGATGCGGTACTCCGCGGCCTTACCCTTGGACCCGTCGCTTTCCCAGAAGGCCAACCGCGACAGCAGCCCCGGCTTCTTGGTATCGGCATCGGGGTTCAGATAGCGTACGTAGTACAGCCCGCGGGCGCGATCGCGATCCTGCACAGTGAATCCAAGGCGGTCCAGCGACAGCCCCACTCGGCGCCAGGCGCGCTCGAAGTCATCTTTCATCACCAGCACCGGCGTGCCGCCCGCTGCCTTGCTCACCACCGCGCGCGGCTCAGGCGGCGCAGCTGGGCTTCGCCTGTGCTTGTACCGTTTCGATCGACTTCTCACCGTCGAACTTCATCTGCATGCGCTGTAGCATCTCCGCTTCCAGCTCCGGATCGGCTGGACGCGGCTGCCACACCGTACGGCCGGTCTGCCGGAGGTTGGCGTCGTTGACATACATCTCGTACATGCCACGGTGGGAGACATAGACTTCGGTGGTGCCCGCCTGCTGACCGCGCTCGAGCCGGGTGCGGAACTTGTCCCGCTCAGGCGTCGAGTACGCCTGGTCGATCACCTTACCCAGGAGGTTGCGCAGGGCGTCCTGCGGGATCTTGGCGCGGTTCTCCGCCCAGTCGGTCTCCATGATCCCGGTCTCCGCGTTCTCAGAAACGATGATGAAACCCATCTCTTGCCAGAACTCTCTGACCACCGGCCACACCTGCTCCGGCGGCGCTTCCACCACCAGCCAGCGCTGGCTGCCGGAGCGCTCAATGTGGGCCTTGCCTCGCTGCGGCAGCAGAGGTTGCGTTGCGCCCGCCTTTGCCGGCTGGCCCTGGTTGTAGTCGGAATAGGTCGCCGCATTGGCCTCTGGGACGGTAAAGCGGTCGCTGGCATTGGGCGCAGCAAGGTCCGGGGGCACTTCGAGTGGACGCGCCTGCTTGGCTCTCCGACTTGTAGTCGATCTTCTTGTTCTGGAGCCGAGCAAGCCGCACACGAGCACCAAGAGCACGAGCGGCGAATCGGGCTGAAAGCTGCCGATTCATGTCGGTCGCGCGCATTCCCGGTCAGACCACTGGCATGCGCGCTGCGATCCCGGCCTGCTCCATAGCGCCGCGCAGCAGGTCGTGCAAGGACGAGGACAGTGGCGTCAGCGGCAGGCGGATGCCGCCCGCGATCATCCCCATCTCCTCCAGCACCCACTTCACCGGGATCGGGTTGGCTTCCACGAACAGATGCCGATGCAAACCGAGCAGCTTGTTGTTCAGCTGGCGCGCCTTGGCCAGGTCCCCAGCCAAGGCGGCGCTGCACATCTCGTGCATGAGGCGAGGCGCGACGTTGGCGGTGACCGAGATGACGCCGTCGCCGCCCATCAGCATCAGCGCCAGCGCAGTGGCGTCGTCGCCGCTGTAGATGGCAAAACCCTTCGGCGCGCGACGAATGAGGTCGGCACCGCGCTCGAGGTTACCGGTGGCGTCCTTGATTCCCGCAACGTTGGGCACCTGCGCCAGGCGCAGCGCGGTGTCGTTGTGCATATCGCACACGGTGCGACTGGGCACGTTGTACATGATCATGGGGATATCGACCGCCTCGGCTATGGCCCTGAAGTGACGATACAGACCCTCCTGCGTCGGCTTGTTGTAGTACGGCACCACGGACAGGCACAGGTCGGCGCCCGCCTTCTTGGCGAAGGCCTGCAACTCGATCGCTTCACTGGTGGAGTTGGCACCGGTGCCCGCAATCACCGGCACTCGGCCGGCGACGCGCTCGATGGTGCTCTTGATGAGCCGGCAGTGCTCCTCGAAGTCGACGGTGGGCGATTCGCCGGTGGTGCCGACCACGACGATGCCGTCCGTTCCCTCGGCGACATGCCAGTCGATGAGACGGCGCAGGGCGTCGGGGTCGAGAGTGCCGTCCTCGAACATCGGCGAGACGATCGCTACCAGGCTGCCTTTCATCATGTCCCTCCCCCATTTGGGTGGGTGGCCACGAGCTCTCGCTGCGGCGCTGTTGACTAACCAGCAAGTCTAACCCAATCGTGTGGCGGGTGCCGCCTGCGGAAACCCTGGGTTGGACGGGTGTGCCAAGCGTTCGTTCCCGAGGCTGAAAATTTCGTGGCGCCCGCTGTCGCTCGTTTGACACTGGTGGATGCGGGTGCTACAACCACCCACGCACGAAAAGAGGCCGCCGGGCGCGCGGGGAGATGGTGTATGGCGCATGCGCGGAGTGGCCCCCGGTGACCAGTCTTGGGGGAATCGCGGATGAGAACGTCGGTCGCTTTGATAGCGGCTTACAGCTTGCTTGCCGGCTGCTCCAGCATCGGGGTGCGCTCGCCCACCGCGAGCGCGAACCTGGGTCCGACCAAGGGCAACCAGGCGGCCGGAACCGTGACCTTCGTCCAGCACGGCGAAAAAGTGGTGGTCGATGCACGAGTTACCGGTCTTACGCCCGGCTTGCACGGCTTCCACATCCACGAGAAAGGCGATTGCACCGCACCCGACGCCGCGAGCGCTGGAGGGCACTTCAACCCGCATAAGGAGCCTCACGCCGGGCCGGACAATGCCCATCGCCACGCGGGCGACCTCGGCAACCTGACGGCGGATGCCAATGGCGTGGCGGTCTATCACGTCGAGGTCACCGGCATCACGCTGGACACCGGCGCAGACAGCATCATCGGGCACGCAGTCATCGTGCACGCGAACCCCGACGACCTGCGCACTCAGCCCACTGGCAATGCCGGCCCGCGCTTAGCCTGCGGGCTGATCAGCAAAGGCAAGGACCGTTGGTTCTGAGCGCTTGATCCATTGGCTCGAGCCCAGCGGCGACTTCCCTCCCGTCGAGCAGGCGCTAGAGCGTCCCAACGGCCTGCTTGCCGCTGGCGGTGACCTGTCTCCCGAGCGCCTGCTGCGCGCCTACCGCCTGGGCATCTTTCCTTGGTTCAGCGCCGGCGAGCCGATCCTGTGGTGGAGTCCCGACCCGCGCATGGTGCTGGTTCCCGAGCGAGCTGAAAATCGCGCGCTCGCTGGCCAAGACGCTGCGCAAAGCCGCGTTCGAGGTGCGTGCCGACAGCGCGTTCGAGCAGGTCATCCAGGCCTGCAGCGAGCCGCGCCCGCGGCAGCGCGGGCACCTGGATCACCGACGCAGATGCAGGCGGCGTACACGCGACTGCACCGGCTGGGCGTGGCCCATAGCATCGAGACGTGGCGCGGGGACGAGCTCGTCGGCGGGCTGTACGGCGTCGCGTTGGGGCGCGTGTTTTTCGGTGAGTCCATGTTCTCGCGTGCAACCGACGCGTCCAAGATCGCGTTGGTCCACCTGGTGCAGCAGCTCAACACATGGGGGTTCGGACTGATCGACTGCCAGATGCACACGCCTCTGCTCGCCTCCTTCGGCGCGCGCGAGATCGCGCGCGCGCAGTTCACGCGCCGGGTGGCAGAGTTGGTAAACTATCCAGATGTACCGGCGCCCTGGGTCCTCGAGGGGTTCACTGTTCCGCACGCAGCCGCGGTTGCCACCAAGCGCCGGTGACGCTTCAGCCGGCACCGCGGCAAGCCCTTGCGCGAACACCTGGAACGCTGGCCCCGCATGACCCAGCTCAACGACCTGCCGTTTTCGGTCCTGCAGTTCTACGCCACGGCGCCTTATCCATGCAGCTATCTGCCGGACAAGCTGGCACGCTCGCAGGTGGCAACGCCCAGTCACGCCATCGACACGCAGGTCTACAGCCAGCTGGTGCGCGCCGGCTTCCGGCGCAGCGGCGCGTTCACCTACCGCCCCTACTGCGACAGCTGCCGCGCCTGCGTGCCGGTGCGCATCGTCACCGCCGAATACCGCGCCACCCGCTCCCAGCGCCGCGCGCGTAAACGCCACGAGGGGCTGGACGCGCGCATGCTCGATCTCAAGTACCACCCCGAGCACTATGCCCTGTATCTGCGCTACCAGTCCACGCGCCACTCTGGCGGCGGGATGGACCATGACAGCCGCGAGCAATACCGGCACTTCCTCCTGCAGAGCAACGTCACCTCGAACCTGGTCGAATTCCGCGAAGAGGGTCGTCTGGTGATGGTGAGCATCGTCGACCGCCTGGAAGACGGCGTATCGTCGGTGTACACGTTCTTCGAACCCGATCTGCCCGGCGCCAGCCTTGGCACCTTCAACGTGCTGTGGCAAGTCGAGCTGTGCCGGCGCTTGCGGCTGCCCTACTTGTACCTCGGCTACTGGATCGGCCAGAGCCGCAAGATGACCTACAAGATCAACTTCCAGCCGATGGAGGGCCTGATCAATGGCCAGTGGCAGCGACTCAGGCCGCCTGCTCTTGACCGGGCGCCGCGACGCTAGCACCGGGCTCGCCTCGTCCTCGCACGGCTGGCGCGGTGTGAAGGGGAGCGTGCTGCCTTCGAACGCATGCTTGCCGATCTGCAGCACGTGATGGCGCGCGACGACGCGGTCGAGGGTCTGAGGTCTTTCCTAGAGCGGCGCGAGCCGCGCTTCTGAGCTGTGCTGTACCCGCTGTTGCGGCCGCTGCTGTTCCGGCTCGATGGGGAGAAAGCGCACCGCTGGACCCTGGAGCTGCTCGACGCAGCACATGCGCTCGGGCTCACCCGTTTCGCAGCGCCGAAGTGTCCTCCCGCCCCGGTCCAAGTGATGGGTCTCACTTTCCCCAACGCGGTAGGCCTGGCAGCCGGGTTGGACAAGAACGGCGAGCACGTTGACGCCCTGGCAGCGCTCGGCTTCGGATTCATCGAAGTGGGGACAGTGACACCGCGCCCGCAGCCGGGCAATCCCCGCCCGCGACTGTTCCGTATCCCGCAGGCGCGCGCGCTCATCAACCGCATGGGATTCAACAATCTCGGCGTGGACCGCCTGGTGTACAACCTGAGCCGCGCGCGCTACCGCGGGATCCTCGGCGATCAACATCGGCAAGAACTTCGACACCCCGATCGAGCGCGCCGCGGCAGACTACCTGGCCTGCATGCGCAAGGCCTATCCGCTGGCGAGCTACCTCGCGGTCAACATCTCCTCGCCCAACACCGCAGAACCTGCGACGGCTGCAAAGCAGCGCTGAGCTCGACCGCCTTCTCGCAGCGCTCAAAGCCGAGCAGCGGGCGCTGTCCCAGGCTTCCGGCCGCTACGTGCCACTGATGGTAAAGATCGCACCCGATCTTTCAGAAGAGCAGGTCGAGGCCATCGCGCAGTCGCTGATCAGCCACGGCGTGGACGGCGTGATCGCCACCAACACGACGGTCGCGCGCACCGGCGTGGAGGGCCTGCCGCACGGCGATGAAATCGGAGGTTTGAGCGGTGCGCCGTTGCGAGAGCGCTCCACTGCAGTGGTCCGCAGGCTGCATGCTGCGCTCGGCGAGCGGATTCCCATCATCGGCGTCGGCGGCATCCTGCGGGGGGAGGACGCCGTGGAGAAGTGCGCGGCGGGCGCGAGGTTGATCCAGCTCTATACCGGACTCATCTATGGCGGACCGCACCTGGTCGCCGAGTGCGTGCGTGCGCTCGAGCAACGCTGACCTAGGCCACTCCGTCACGCGTTGCGCGGCTGCTATACTTGGCCCCCATTTTTTCGCCCCTCGCCCCGCGAGTGACCGGGCATATCCATATTGCCAGCAGTTGTTTCATGACCACCACCGCCACCCGCACTGCTATGCGACAACCCGCGCTTGAGCTCGGTTTCGGACTTGCGTTCGCAGACCTGTACCGGCGCGACGGGCTGGTTCGCCTGGATCAGCAGCTTCGTGCGGCACCTGCGCGAGGTCGAACCGGCGCTGGCCGCTAGCCTTATGGAGGCGCGCGCCGAACCTGCCGCGCTGGCGGGTAAGCCCGAGTCGGAGCTGCTCATCGCGCTGGCGCCCCACCTGGAAGACTTCCTCTCCGAGCTGTTCGGCATCCGGGACGCCGTTAGCCACCTTGCTGCGCGGCACTCACGAGCTGGCGCCGTTGTATTCCTGCAAGCGCATGTTCGTGCAGCGCCGGGCCATGAATCGCATCAAGCCGGAGGAAGCGGCCGCCATCGATGGCCCGGCGCTGGAGGCCGAGCTCACGGCACGTATGGGGGGCAGCTTCACGGAGCTCGGCTTCGCGCAGCTCGTGGCGCAGTGGCAGAGCGACGAGCGCGCGCATGCGCAGGATCTGGAGCTCGCGCTGCACTACGCCGCCTGGGCCGTGCATACGCCGGCGGGGCATGCGCGACATCGCCTGGGCGTGCTGTTCAAGGCACCCGCCAAGCTCGACTACTACCGGCTGGTGCCGGTCGTGCGCCGATGACAGCGGCGGATTCCGCAGCTACCGGCTCGACCACCTGCGCCGCCGCCACGGCTTCGCGCTCACCGACCCAGGAACCGATCTCGTCGGCGCGCTGGACCAGGCCAACTACTGCATCTGGTGCCACGAGCAGGGGCGCGACTCCTGCTCGCATGGACTGAGGGAGAAGGCGCCCCTCGGTGGCGACTGCGCCACCGTTCAAGAAGACGGTGTTCGGCGTGCAGCTGGCCGGCTGCCCGCTGGAGGAGAAGATCTCCGAGTTCCAGAAGATCAAGAGCGAGGGGCTCGCGCTCGGCGCGCTGGCGATGATCTGCGTCGACAACCCGATGGTGGCGGCCACCGGACACCGCATCTGCAATGACTGCATGAAGTCCTGCATCTACCAGAAGCAGGAACCGGTCAACATCCCGCAGGCCGAGACGCGCACGCTGAAAGACGTGCTGGAACTGCCCTGGGGCTTCGAGATCTACTCGCTGCTCACGCGCTGGAACCCGCTCGACCTACGCCGCCCCTATCCCAGGCCCGGCAGCGGCAGGCGCGTGCTGGTGGTCGGCATGGGCCCGGCCGGCTTCACGCTCGCCCATCATCTGATGAACGACGGCCATCGCGTGGTGGGCATCGACGGGCTCAAGATCGAGCCGTTGCCTGCGGACGTTTGTGGCGTGGGCGCGAGCGGTGAGCGCGCGTCCTTTCCGTCCGATCCACGACGTGCACACGCTGTACGAGTCGCTCGATGACCGTGTCATGGCGGGCTTCGGCGGCGTCGCCGAGTACGGCATCACGGTGCGCTGGGACAAGAACTTCCTCAAGGTCATCCGGCTGCTGCTCGAGCGCCGGCGCGAGTTCCAGCTGTTCGGCGGCGTTCGCTTCGGCGGCACGCTCACGCTCGACGACGCCTTCGACGCGGGCTTCGATCACGTCGCGTTGTGCGCGGGCGCCGGACGCCCGACTGTGCTGGAGCTGCCCAACGGGCTTGCGCGCGGCGTGCGCACCGCCTCGGACTTCCTGATGGCGCTGCAGCTGACCGGCGCGGCCAAGACCGACTCGGTCGCAAATCTGCAGATCCGGCTGCCGGTGGTGGTGGTGGGCGGCGGGCTGACGGCGATCGACACGGCCACCGAGTCGCTCGCCTACTACCCGGTGCAGGTGGAGAAGTTCCTGCACGCGCTACGAAATGCTGGTGGCCGAGCGCGGCAAGGCCGCCGTGCACGCGCTCTGGAGCGGGGAAGAAAACCGCATCGCCGAGGAGTTCCTCGAGCACGCCCGCGCCATCCGCGGCGAGCGCGAAGCGGCGCGCGCCGAGCGGCCGCGAGCCGCGCATCGTCGAGCTGCTGCAGTCCTGGGGCGGCGCAACCATCGCCTATCGCAAGCGCCTCATCGACAGCCCGTCCTACACGCTCAATCACGAGGAGGTGGAGAAGGCGCTGGAGGAAGGCATCCGCTTCGCCGAGGGCCTGACTCCGGTGGCGGTGGAGGTCGACGAGTTCGGACACGCCAGCGGCGCTGCGCGTCAGCGTACGCGGCGACGCCACGGCGCAGCTGCAGTCGACCGGAGAAGCGATCTTACCCGCCCGATCGATCCTGGTCGCCGCCGGGACTCAGCCCAACACCGTGCTGGCGCGCGAGGACCCGCACAACTTTCATCTGGACGGGAAGTACTTTCAGGCCTGCGACGAGAACGGCGAGCCGGTCAAGCCCGAGCACGCCAGCGCCAAGCCGCGAGCGGTGCGCGTGCTGATGTCCAAGCGCGACCGACGGCCGCTTCGTCAGCTTCTTCGGCGACGTGCATCCGTCCTTCTTCGGCAACGTGGTCAAGGCGATGGGCGGGGCCAAGCAGGGTTACCCCGTCATCAGCCGTGTGCTGGGCAGGGTCGCGCCGGCTTCGACACTGACCGAGGCCGAGTTCGAAGCGCAGCTTGAACCGGGAGCTGCGTGCGAGCGTGCACGAGGTCATCCGGCTCACGCCTACGATCGTCGAGGTGGTGGTGCGCGCGCCTGCGGCCGCGCGCCGTTTCCGGCCCGGCCAGTTCTATCGGCTGCAGAACTACGAGCGGTACGCGCTCGCCGTCGACGGCTACACGCCTGGCGATGGAGGGACTGGCGATGACCGGCGCCTGGGTCGATCGCGAACAGGGCCTGGTCTCGACCATCGTGCTGGAAATGGGCGGCTCGTCCGACTTGTGCGCGCTGCTGCAACCCGGGGAGCCGGTGGTGCTGATGGGCCCGACCGGCTCTCCGACCGAGATCCCCGCCGGCGAGACGGTGATCCTGGTCGGCGGCGGCCTCGGCAACGCGGTGCTGTTCTCGATCGGCGCAGCGCTGCGCGCCGCGGGCTCCAGCGTGCTTGTACTTCGCCGGCTACAAGAAGCTGATCGACCGCTACAAGGTCGCGGAGATCGAGGCTGCTGCCGACGTGGTCGTGTGGTGCTGCGACGAGGCGCCCGGGTTCGCGCCGACGCGGCCGCAGGACCGCGCCTACGTGGGCAACATCGTGCAGGCGATGCTGGCCTATGCGGAAGGACGCTTGGGCGCGCAGGCGATCGCCCTCGGACGCTGCCGACCGCATCATCGCCATCGGCTCGGACCGCATGATGGCGGCGGTGGGCGCTGCGCGCCACGGCGTGCTGGCGGCCCATCTCGAACCCGCACCATTTCGCCATCGCCTCGATCAACTCGCCCATGCAGTGCATGATGAAGGAGATCTGCGCCCAGTGCCTGCAGCCGCACGTCGACCCGAAGACGGGAGCGCGCAGCTATGTGTTCTCCTGCTTCAACCAGGACCAGCCGCTCGACCAGGTCGACTTCGCCGGGCTGGCGGCGCGGCTGGCGCAGAACTCGGTGCAGGAGAAGCTCACCGCGCAGTGGATCGATCGCTGCCTGGTGCATCTGCAGCGCCGCGCTGCAGCGGCTTGAACAACCTTCGCGTACTGGCATGAGCGCAGACCTCGTCGATGAGATCGACGCGCTGCTGCCGCAGACGCAGTGCACAAAATGCGGCTACCAGGGCTGCCGTCCGTACGCAGAGGCGATCGCACGCGGGAGAGGCGGACATCGACCAGTGCCCTCCGGGCGGTGCAGCGGGAGTGCGCGAAGCTCGCCACACTGCTGGGTCGTGCGATCAAGCCCCTGAACCCGGCGTACGGAGCGGAAAAGCCGCGCGCGGCGGCGCTAATCGACGAAAACTGGTGCATCGGCTGCACCCTGTGCATCCAGGCCTGTCCAGTCGACGCGATCGTCGGAGCCCCCAAGCGGATGCACACAGTGCTCCTGGAGCATTGCACCGGCTGCGAGCTGTGCTTGCCGCCCTGCCCGGTAGACTGCATCGAGATGGTAGAGCTCGAGGAATTGACTCGCCGCGGCGCCCGCATTCCTGATCCCGCCCCGGAACAACGAGCTGCGCACGCGCGCGGCCGTTATCAGTTGCATCGAGTCAGGCTGCAGCGCGAGCGCGAGGAGCGCGAAGCGCGGCTGGCCGCGAAGGTCGTGGGCAAGCTCAGACGCTCCGATCAAGACGCGCAACTACCCGATACCGAGCGCAAGCGGGCGGCAGTGCGCGCGGCACTGGAACGCGCTCGCACCCGCCGAGCCGCAGCGAAAGCTCGCAGTGAGTGAACTCGCTGGTCTGGAATGAGCGCGAGGCTCGAGACGGCGCGCGACGCAGAACCGGAAAATAGCCCATGAACGCCGCCCAAGCGCGAAGAGATGTTTCGCCGCCTGCAAGAGCTTGAACCCGGAGCCGACGACCGAGCTGCAATATCGCACCCCATTCGAGCTGCTGGTCGCCGTGGTGCTGTCCGCCCAGGCCACGGACAGGAGCGTGAACCTGGTCACGCCGCGGCTGTTCAAAGTATGCTAGCTCGCCCGCTGCGATGCTTGCGCTCGGACAGGATGGCCTCGAGGCCTACATCAAGACCATCGGGCTGTATCGCACCAAGGCGAAGAACCTGCTCGCGGCCTGCCGGATCCTGATCGAGCGGCACGGCGGCGAGGTGCCGCGCGAGCGCGAGGCGCTCGAGAGCCTACCCGGTGTCGGACGCAAGACCGCCAACGTCATTCTCAACACCGCTTTCGGCGAGCCCACCATCGCGGTCGACACCCACATCTTCCGGGTGGCGAACCGTACCGGCCTGGCGCCTGGCAAGAACGTCGTCGAGGTGGAGAACAAGCTGCTGAAGTTGGTGCCGGACGTCTACCGCAGGAACGCGCACCACTGGCTGATCCTGCATGGGCGCTACGTGTGCAAAGCGCGCCGGCCCGAGTGTCCGGCCTGCCCCATCCGCGACCTGTGCGACTACCGTCATAAAACCCGTGACTCGTGACCCGCAACTCGCATACACGGCGTCTTGCTGTTACGGGTCCCAAAGCCAGCACGAACTCTAGGGGACTCCCTCGGGCCGGTCAATCGCCTGGCCCGGGACACATGCATCCATCTTCGACCAGTTGCGCTTCGCTGCTCAAGCAACCCCTGAGAGTTAGCACCACTCAGACCTTGCCTTGGCCAGGGTTTGGACCAGCGCCTATAATTCCAACCCTTCGCGGTCGAACGGCACAGGTATCCGAATGGGACACCGACTGAGCAAGATCTACACGCGCACCGGCGATGGCGGCGAGACAGGCCTGGGCGACGGCTCGCGCGTGGCCAAGAACAGTTTGCGCGTCGAAGCGATCGGCGCGGTCGACGAGCTGAACAGCTGCGTGGGCTTGCTGCTGGCTGAGTCCCTGGACGAGGATCTGCGCACCGCGCTGACGGGCGTGCAGCACGATCTGTTCGAGCTCGGCGGCGAGCTGTCCATCCCCGGCCATGACCGGATCGCGCCGGCACATGTCGCGCGCCTCGAGCAGCTGCTGGACCACCACAACGCCGACCTCGGTCCGCTCAAGGACTTCATCCTGCCCGGCGGCAGCCGCGCCGCGGCGCTCTGTCACCTGGCCCGCGCCGTGTGCCGTCGCGCCGAGCGCAGGCTGGTTGCGCTTGCATCCGCGGCGACCTTCTCCCCGTATGGTATGCAGTACCTGAACCGCTTGTCCGACCTGCTGTTCGTGTTGAGCCGGGTGATCAACCGGCGCGGCGGTCATGCCGATGTGCTCTGGCAAAAGGGCCGCAACCCGGTCGACGGCGGGAATTGACCGCTGGCGCCGAGCGCACGCGAATAGCACACCCGCTCCTCGTGGCTGACACCGACGCAATCGCCGAGTTGATGGCGCGCTGCGCGCTGCGTGACCAGCGCGCCTTTGCGGAGTTGTACCGCCAGACTTCGGCGAAACTGTACGGCGTCGCGATCCGTATATTGAGAAGGAATGACTGGGCCGAAGAGGTCCTGCAGGAGAGCTTCGTCAACATCTGGAACCACATCGTCGAATACAGCGCGGCGCGCAGCGCCCCGATGACCTGGATGACCGCCATCGTGCGCAACCGCTGCCTGGACTGGCTGCGCAGGCCCAACCTCGAGCGCGGCGACGAAGACTACGACCTGCTGGTCGAGGCGATGCCCGACGACGCGGCCGGTCCCGACATTGCGCTGGGCCACAGCCGCGATGCGCTCGCCCTGGCCGAATGCCTCAAGCAGCTCAGCGGCAATCAGCGACAGACCATCATGCTGGCTTATGCACATGGTCTGTCGCACGGGGAGCTGGCCGAACATCTCAAGCAGCCGCTGGGCACGGTCAAGACCTGGATACGGCGCGGTCTCGAGAGGCTCAGGGGCTGCATGGACCACAGGCGGCTGACCTGGCAAACCGATGAGATACCGCGACGAACAGCTGCGCGACAGCGCTTGCGGCCGAGTATGCGCTCGGCACGCTGCAAGGCCGCGCACGCCGGCGTTTCGAGAGGTCGCTGAAGGACGACCCGGGGTTGCGCGAGCTTGTTGCCCGATGGCAAGAGCCGGCTGGCGCCGCTGGATGCGTTGGCCGAGCCGGCACAGCCGCCCGCACGCGTCTGGCGCGCGATCCGCGAGCGAGTCCAGCGGGGCTCGCGCCGGCGAAGGTGTATGGGCGAATCTGGGTTTCTGGCGCGCAGCTGCCCTGGCAGCACAGCTGCCGCCGTAGCACTGGCTGTGTTCCTCGCAGTGCTGACGCCGACCCGGTACGCGCCCGAGACGATGGTGGTGGTGATGTCAGACGCAGACGCGAGCCCTGCGATGACCGTCTCCTGGCCCATGCACCAGAAGGGCGAGCCGAAGCTTCGGATCCGGGTGCTCGGCCATCCGGAGATGCCGGCCGGCACGGCCTGGGAATTGTGGATGCTGCCGGGCGGCGACCAGAAGCCGGTCTCGCTCGGCTTGATCGGCACCGATCCCACGCAAGAGCTCACCATCCCGCGGAGGCTTGCTCCGCTGATCGATGGCGCGTCGGGGCTCGCCATGAGCGTAGAGCCGAGCGGCGGGTCCCCGACCGGGCTGCCGACCGGACCGGTGCTGTACAAGGGGCTGTGCACGAAGCTGTAGGCCGTCGCGATCGCGACGCGCGGCGGAGCGCGGCCGAGGCGCTGCAAGCACGAAGCGACGCGCCGAGCACCGGAACAACTCATCGCGGCTCAGCCCTTGTCGACATCCTCTCACCTCGCTTTGCGCACCTCCTCTAGTCGCTCGCACACCCGCTGGGCTCCATCCAGCACGCGTGGCGTCGCGCGCGTGGTCAGATCCGGGTCGAGCTCGTAGAACTGCTGCCGTTGGACGACGCGCAGACGAGGGAAGCGCTGCCACGCTGCCAGTGCACCCGGCGGAACGCCAGCTGCAATGATCACCTCCGGATCCGCCGCCAGCACGCTCTCCAGGCTCACGGTCGGCGCCAGGGCCGGCAGCGCGCCGAGCACGTTGTAGCCTCCGCAGAGCGCCACCACGTCGCTGATGAGATGCTCGCCGTTGACAGTGATGAGCGGCTGGTGCCAGATCTCGAAGAAAACGGAAACGGAGCGCAGCTCGGCCGCGCGCAGCCGCAGCGTCTGCAACCGCTGCTCGAAGGCACGGGCGCGCTGCTCGGCGACCGACTCCGTCCCCAACAGCAGACCCATCACCCGCAGCGTGCGCGGAATATCGCTCAGGCGCCGCGGCTCGCTCAGAAACACGCTCAACCCGAACTGCTCGAGACGGGCGATGTCGGACGGCTTGTTCCCGGACAGCCAGCCAAACACCAGGTCCGGCCGCAGCGCGAGGATCCGTTCCAAATCCAGGCCCGCCGCACCGCCGACGCGCCACAGCCCAGCGGCGGCAGGTGGATAGTCGCTGGCGCTGTCGGCACCCACCAGACTGGCAGCGCCACCGGCGGCATAGACCAGTTCGGTGAGGTGGGGTGCGAGCGTGACCACCCGTCGCGCGGGAGCGCTGAGCGCGATCCGCGCGCCGCGGTCGTCGATTGCTAGAATCGTCCCGGCGTGCACGCAGCCAACATGCAACGATACGGCAGCCATCGCGGCCAGCGCCGCGCGCAAGGACAGGCTCACCGCTCCATGTAGTGGAGCAGCGTGGAGCTGGTCTGGCGCAGCCTCTGGGACAGCAGGGTCACGAGCTTGATGAGGAGTTTGGCGCCCAGCGCCGGTTCTTCCAGGATGATGCGCACCATGGCGTCGCGCGACAGCACCGAGAATGTAGTGGGCTCGACCGCGATACATGTGGCGAAACGGGGTTCGCCATCGATCATCGACATCTCTCCCAGCGTCATGCCGGGACCGACGCTGGTCATCGCCTGGATCACGCCGCGCTTGTCGGTCTTCACGATATCGACCTTGCCCTGGATGATCAGCAGCATGTAGTCGTCGATATCGCCCTCGCGGATGATCATGAGCCCCGGCTCGGCTCGGTAGACCTGCATGAACCCCGCCAGCATCTGCACGTCGTCGCGACTGAAATCGGCGAAGAATTTCGAGTGGCCGATCATGTCGAAAATTTGCTGCGCCAGCGCAGTGCCCTCGCCCAGGTGCTCCAGGCTGTTGAGCAGTGCGTTTTTCGCAGCAATGTCGACCATAGGGCGTCGGGACCCGCGCGGTAGGGGGAAGGCGCGACGATTATGCGTTAAGCGGCCGGCATTTGGCAAAAAAGGCCGCGCCTGCCCAGCCAACCGCTACGCGCCGACGATGGGGAGCTCAAACGATCTGATGGCGCCTGGCCGCTTCCACTCTCTGCAGATAGGCCTGCCGCGCAATCGCCACGTCCTCCAGGAAATGCGCGAGCTCGGAGAGCTGCAATGCCTGAGGCCCGTCCACCAGCGCCTTGGCCGGATCCGGGTGAAAGTCGACCAACACCATGTTGGCGCCGGCTGAGACCGCCTGAGCCGTCACGTGCATGAGGTCCAGGATGCCGTCGGGCGCACGCGCACGCGAGCCGACCGAGTGGGACGGGTCCACGCAGACAGGCATGCGCGTGAGTCGCTTGACCACCGGCACGTGAGCGAAGTCCACGAAATTGCGGTGCGGGTCGCCCATGTTCGTCTTCATTCCGCGCAGCCCGAACACCACCTTGCTGTTGCCCTCGCTCGCCAGATACTCGGCGGCGTTCAGCGACTCGTCCAGCGTTATCCCGAAGCCGCGCTTGAACAGCACCGGAAACTCCTGCTGCCGACCGACCGCCTTGAGCAGCTCGAAGTTCTGAGTGTTGCGGGTTCCGATCTGCAGCATCACACCGGTCGGGCTGCCGGTCTGCCGCAGCGCTTCGCGGATCTCGTCCACGTGCGACTCGTGCGTCACCTCCATGGCGATGATCTTGATGCCGTGCCTGCCCGCGAGGTCGAACACGTAGCCGAGGCAGGCACTGCCATGCCCCTGGAACGAGTAAGGGCTGGTGCGCGGCTTGTACGCCCCCATGCGGGTGCAGGTCTGCCCGTTTTGCTCCAGCGCCTGGCACATCAGCTCCACGTTTTGCGGTGTATCCACTGCGCATAGCCCGGCGAACACATGCAAGGTGTCCTGGCCGAAGCGCAAGCCCTGATACTCGAAGTGGCTGGGCCGGGTGTCGTGCGTATGACGGCCTAGGATGCGGTACTCCTCGGACACCCGCACCACGTGCTCCACGCAGGGCAGGGCCTGCATCTCCTGGGGCGACAGCTGCTTGGTCTGGCCGATGAGGTAGACCTCGGTCACGGCGCGCAGCTCGCCCTGGATGCGGTGCACCTTCACCTCGATGCCCGGCAAACCACGCAAGGTCTGCATGAGCTGGCCGTACTCCGGGCCGTTCGGGTCGGCCTTATCGTTGAGGATCAGGATCATCTGGAGACGAGCTGGTGTCGGCCCGGGGCCGCCGCCGCGACGCAAGGCTGCATTTTAGGGAAGCTCCGCATAACCTGCACATGCGCGGCCGAGATCGACCGCAACTGAGGCCCCGGGGCAGCGCTGGCCTCCAGGAACCGGTCAGCTCACCGTGCCGCCGACGGTGAGACCGTCGATGCGCAGCGTGGGCTGGCCGACGCCCACCGGCACGCTCTGGCCCTCCTTGCCGCAGGTGCCCACTCCCGGATCGAGCGACATGTCGTCGCCGATCATGCTCACGCGGGTGAGCGCGTCCGGGCCGTTGCCGATCAGCGTGGCGCCCTTGACCGGATAGCTGAGCTTCCCATCTTCGATCATGTAGGCTTCGGAAGCGGAGAACACGAACTTGCCGCTCACGATGTCCACCTGCCCACCGCCGAAGTTCTTGGCGTAGAGGCCGCGCTTGACCGACGCGATGATGTCCTGCGGGTCTTTGTCGCCAGCCAGCATGTACGTGTTGGTCATGCGCGGCATGGGGACGTGCGCAAACGACTCGCGCCGACCGTTGCCTGTCACCGCCACCCCCATCAACCGCGCGTTGAGCGTGTCCTGCATATAAGTCTTGAGCACGCCGTCCTCGATCAACACCGTGTACTGAGTCGGGTTACCCTCGTCGTCGATGTTCAACGAGCCGCGGCGGCGATGCAGAGTGCCGTCGTCGACCACGGTCACGCCCGGTGCCGCCACGCGCTCCCCGATGCGACCGGTAAAGGCCGAGCTGCCCTTGCGGTTGAAGTCGCCCTCCAGACCATGGCCGATGGCCTCGTGCAGCAGCACCCCAGGCCAGCCTGGCCCAAGTACCACCGTCATCGTGCCAGCCGGCGCCGGGCGCGCGTCGAGGTTGACAATGGCCTGCTCGACCGCCTTCTCGACGTAGCCTCTCAACACCTGCTCGGTAAAATAGCCGTAGTCGAAGCGCCCGCCGCCGCCGGCCGAACCCTGCTCGCGGCGGCCGTTGTCTTCCGCGATCACCTGCACGGACAGGCGTACCAAGGGGCGCACATCAGCCGCCATCACCCCGTCCGAGCGCGCTACCAGTATGACCTCATACTCTCCAGCGAGACTGGCGATCACCTGTGTGACGCGGGGGTCGCGGGCGCGGGCGTAGCGCTCGACCGACTCCAGCAGAGCCACTTTGTTCGGATCCTGCACGCTCGCCAAGGGGTCCTCGGGCAGGTACAGGCTGCGCCCCTCGTTTCGCCTCGCGACCTGAGTGCGGGCATGTCCGCCCTGGCGTGCAATCGCGCGAGTGGCTTCCGCGGCGGAGCGAAGCGCCGTCAGACTGATGTCGTCGGAATAGGCGAAGGCGGTCTTTTCGCCGCTCACCGCACGCACGCCCACCCCCTGGTCGATGTTGAAGCTGCCGGACTTGACGATGCCTTCTTCCAGGCTCCAGCTCTCGCTGCGGCTGTACTGAAAGTAGAGGTCGGCGAAGTCCACCTGGTGAGCCAGGATGCGCCCGAACACCTGCGTGAGCCCACCGGCGTCGAGACCGTGGGGCGCGAGCAATGCGCGATCGGCGGTGGCGAAGAGCAATTCAGTGTTGGTTGGAGCGTTCATATTCTCCGTGACTCGTGATTGGCGATTCGTGATTCGAAATTCGTTGTTCCTGGTCTGTAAGCGCGGTTCCGTTGCCTGCCCCAATATGGCGATATCTGGGCGACACGGGCCTTTTACCAGTCACGAGTCACGAATCACAGCCTGTCTACACGCGATGTATGGTCCTATGCTTGAGCGCCGGCAGGCTCTTGCGCAACTGCGCCTGATAGGTTGGATTGATCCCGGCCACCACCACGCCCGAGCCACGCGGCAGGCGGTCGAGTATCACGCCCCAGGGGTCGACGATCATGCTGTGCCCATGGGTCTCACGTCCGCTCAGATGATACCCGCCCTGGGCCGGGGCCAGCACGTAGGCCAGGTTTTCGATGGCGCGTGCTCGAATCAGCGCTTCCCAGTGGGCGCGGCCGGTGGTCTCGGTAAAAGCCGACGGCACCACGATGACGTCGACGTCGCGCATGGCTCGGTACAGCTCCGGGAAACGCAGGTCATAGCAGATCGACAGCCCGATGCGCCCCAGCGGCGTATCGACCACCTTCACCTCGTTGCCGGGATGGATGGTGCGCTCCTCCGAGAAACGTTCCTGGCCCAGCTCGAGGCTGAACAGATGGATCTTGTCGTAGCGCGCTACGCGTCTGCCGCTGTCGTCGTAGACCAGCATGCTGTTGTGCACCCGCCCCGAATCCTGAGACTCCAGTGGAATCGAGCAACCGATGAGCCAGATACGATGGCGTGCGCGCCGTCGCGGACAGGAAGTGCTGGATCGGGCCGTCTCCGTCCTTTTCGCGAATGGCCAGCTTGTCCGTGTCCTTCAGGCCCATGATCGCGAACCACTCGGGCAGCGCTACCAACCGGGCGCCCTGCGCCACCGCCATCTCGATCAGCCGCCGTGCCTCGTTGAGATTGGCCGAGACGTTAGGGCCCGAGGCCATCTGCACGCCGGCGATGCGAAACATGGGCACGGCCTGCTGTTGCGTCTGGGGTTGGTTCTTGTCTTCGGCCTGCGCGGCGCTGGAGCGCGGTCGCGCCCGTCCGAAGCCAAACTGGGCCGCAGAGGGAGGTGTGCTCGCCGTGCGCTTGTTGTTCATGCCTTTCGCCTTTGATACGTCATCTGCGCCCGGCCGGTGCCTGGTCGACGTGCTCTCGCTTCTTCTTGGTCACGGTGGGGGTGGTCCAGGTTCCGGCCACGCTGTAGTTAAAACCGAGCATCTGGCCAATCGGGTCTTTGAGCGCCTTCTGCAACACCAGCGCACCCAGAGCTACTGCCGGGTTCACCAGGGCAGTGCCCAGCGCCACACTCTCGCTCAGCGACGGATAAATATGGACATCGAGCTGCTGCGTTTCCGATGCCAGGTTCACCTCGCCGGACATCTGAACGCGGGCGGCCGGTCCATCCATCTCGAAGTTCTGGGTGTGCGCCACCCCGCGCGAAATGTCGATCTTGGCCGCGATCTGCTCGAACGCAAAGCCTTGGCCGAAGATATCTCGCAGGTCCAGCGTCACCACCTTCGGCAGAGTCTGCAGACTGATCACAGACAGCAGCTTGCCGATACCCGGGTCGATCTTGACGAAACGCCCCTTGCTGGCGGTGAGCGCGAGCTGGCCGGACATGGTCGCCAGGTCGAGCGCATAGGGCGGCCCTGCCCAGGCCACCGGACCCTCGAGCTTGGCCTTGCCTCCCTGGATCCCCGGAGGCAGAGCCATGCGTGCGAAGAAGCGGCCGATGTCGCTCACTTCCAGCTTGAGATTGATCTGCGTCCGGGGATTGACGGCCCAGGCTTGCCATAGGCCATTCACGCTGAACGCGCCATCGGGGCTGATCAGCTCCAGTCGCTCGATGCGCCAGTCGGCCCCGTTGGGCACGGCCAGCAACACCAACTTGCCGAACTGGTGTTGACCCATCCGGAAGTCATCCGCTGCAACGTCGACAGACGGCAGGTCTCGGCCCCGACCAGGACGCGGGGTGCCCGGCTCGGGCGTGGGCTCCAGTTCAGCCGTCGGCGCCGGCAGCTGCAAGCGGCTGAAGCGGCCCACGATCATGCCATCGCCCTCGGGCAGCCATCTGATGTCTCCTGAGACCTCGCGGCTGTCCAACTTACCCAGCCAGGCGCCTTCGCGGTAAGTGGCAACGACGTGCGCGTCGTGGAAGTCACGCGAGAATGCGCGCACCTCGGGCGCCGACACGTTGATCCCGGCCAGCAGCGCAGCTCTGCCGGCGGGCGCGCCCATGCTGTGTGCCGAGAGGAGCTCCAACCACTGGTCCACGTCGATCCGGTCCACTGAGCCCGCAACCCATATCCCATCGCGCTGCGGCGCGGGCGCGCTGCCGCCCAAGACGATCTCGCCGCGCCGGATCCCGGCCTTGCCGATCTTGTCCAGCAGCAGCTGGCCAGCCGCGACGTCGCCATACGCGAAGGAAAGCAGGTCGTGGCCGCGCGTGCGCTCGCGGCGCTCGAAGCGCAGAGGCACGCGCTCCTGCGCTGACTTGACGAAGGGCGCGGGCAGCGACGATGCCACACCGAGCAGGTTCGACTCGATCACGTAGTCGTGGCGGCGGTCGCGCACCGTGGCGGTCAGCCGCCAGTCGGCGCTGCCGCTGAGATAGGCGAGCAACGGCTGATCGGTCTCACGGCGCAGCCGCGCGACGTCCAGCTGCCCGGTCGCCTCGACGCGCACCGCTCCGCTCTCCTCGCGTGCAATGCTGAAGCGCATCGGCCCGCCGAAGACGCGCGCGGCGCCGTCGCGCAGGTTGACGTCGTTTCCGGTGAACATCAGCTTGCCAGACAACTGCGCAAGCACGGGCAGACCCTCCCCTGGGTCGAGCGTATTGTCGGCGAAGGCATACACGCCCGACAGCGTGGTATCCAGGCTCCTGTTCAGCGGCACGTCCACGCGCAGGTTGAGCCGTCCGCGGCCGCTGGCGCGCATGCCGTCGATGAAATCGCCGACCCGCTCCTCGATCGGACTCTCCTGCACGAAGCGCAACAGATCGCTGGTCGCCCCCTCGAGCTCGCTTCGCACCTCTAACACGGGATCGGGCGAGCCGACATCAGGGATTACGGCGTGCGCGCTGGACAGGCTCGTGCCAAACACGCCACCGCCGCTGATGGCGACCTCCAGGCGGCTACCGCGAACCGTGATCTGCCCCTGCAGCCCTTCGAGCCTCGGCCAGGCCGTCGCGAATGCCACAGTGCCTCCGCTGAATGCGCCGACTACCTCGAACACGCCGTCGCCACTCTGCCCCCACGGGAAGCGGCGCAGGTCTCCGCGCAGCTTGATATGGACGTCGTGTCCGGTGCCGGAGACGAAGGCGCGACGCAGCCACTCGCGCAACGACTCGGTGGCCACCCGTGGAACATAGCGCCAGACCTCGGGTCCCGACACCCGCGCAAAGTTCCCTGTGAGGTCGATGAGACCGGGACCACCATCCACTGCGTCGTAACGGCCCGATACTTGGCCCGCGAGGTCTTTGTTGGAGAGGACCATGCGCTCCAGCGCAACCTGGGGCAAGCCATCGCGGAAAGTCCAGGACGCCCTGGCCTGGAGCGTGTCCAGCGGCAACGGCGCGAGCATCAACTCTGGCATGTCCAAGGCCGCCGCGGTCGCGTTGAGGGCAATCGAGCCTCCCCGTTCGCTCGCATCCACGTCGCCGGTTACATGCGATATTCCGAACATGCGACCGGAGGGGTTGACGGCGACGTCCTGGAAGCTGCCCTTTACAGCATACGGGCCGCTCCAGCTGAATGGCTCTCGCCAGCGGACGTGGAAGTCCCGCACCCGGCCGCGCGGCTTGAGCTCGGCCAGCCGGGCGCGCAGCGCCGGGTCCACCGGAAGGCGATCGAGGAGGCGTACCACCGCGTCGAGTTCGACGGCGTCGAACGCTACCTCGGCACCGGGCGGCTGGCTCGTGCCCGGCCGCGTACGCGAATAGCTGATGTCGGCGGGCGGCAGGTCCACGCCGTCGGGCGTCGCGAAACTCAGCCCGCGCGCCCACAGCGCGAGCACGCCCGCGTCGGAGCGCCAGCCCAGGCGCCCACGCAGGCTTGCCAGCTCCAGTTCCGGCACGTCGTCCGCCAGACGCGTGTGGACGTTAGATAGGGATACGTCGGCCGTTATCTCATGCGGGCGCCCGCGCTGCAGGTGGCCCCACACCCGCAGGCTGCCCGACCCTTGCGTCGTCTGCATAGGCAGCTCAACCCACTGCCGCAGGGCTGCCAGATCGGCGTAGGCGATACCGAAGTAGACTTGGCCGGACCACCCGGCTGCGTCATCGAACGAGCGCCCTATCAGGTCACCGCGAACGTCTATCGGGGAGGCGACCTCGATGGGCGGCTTGGCACGAATGCCGAAGCGGTGAGTCCAGAACAGCTGCTCGACCAGCACATCGACATCCTTCAGCTCCAGCGGCGTGCCGCCCAGCCTCTCGTCGATCCAGGTCAAATGCGAGTCGCGAACGACGATGCGATGCTGCGCCAGCAGCCAGTCGCCGAGCCCGCCATCGCCGTCGGAGTGGCCGACCGGGATGCCCGCGACCAGCAGCTGTCCGGAGCTGTCGCGGCGGATCTCCAAGCTGAGGTGCTCCAGCTCGATCGAGTTGAAGCGCAGCTCCCCGGCGAACAGCGACAGCCAGGACAGCGTACTGTCGATTTGCTCCAGCTTTAGACGCTCCTGACCTTGAGCGTCAAGCAGGCTTACGTCGCGCAGGATCAGGCGGGGGCGAAATCCGTCCCAGTCGCCCTCGATGCGGCCAATCTGCACGCGCTGGTGTGTCGCACGCGCGAGGCCCTCGACCATCTGCTGGCGATATTCGTCGATGTGGGGCAGAGCCCAGTAGCGCAGCACCAGCACCACTGAGGCGAACACAAACGCCACCGTGAGCACGGCGAAAGTCAGCAGCCGGTATGCCCACAGGGAGCCGTGCTTGAACAGGTGAAACGCGAAGCGCAGCGGCATTCAGTGTCGTGACTTGTTACGCCCGGCGCGGCAGGATTTGCCAGGGCCGGCGGTGGATCAATAGAATCGGATTAGCAGCCTCTAAACGGTCGGCAGCCGAAGGGGTAACTGCGGCCGCTGTAACCCTCAACGCAGAAGTCGGTGCCCAGGGCTTTCCCGCGGCCATTTGACAGCAGACAAGGATGACGAGCTGGTAACCGGTGCCCGCCGCGGATCCTGAGCGCGGCGCGTAAATCGGCGACCGCTATTTTATCGCCTAGCAGCCTATCGAAACACTGCTTCGCGAGCCCCACGCATCGTATTGCGCGGGGCGCACGCGCGCGCAAGCGTTTGATCGAGCGAGAGTACGCGAACCGACATAGCGAGGCGCCGGCGCCCACCGGCGTTTTTCAACACCCTGCTAGGACTCCGATGCAGCCACGCAACCCGGTTCCACCCGCCTCGGCACCCGCGCCACAAGCCAGCCCTGGCGCGTTCCTCGAGCGCGCCGCGGACCTCAGCCGCTACGTGCGAAGGCTGCTCGCTCATCCCCCGGCGCTGTTCGCCCCCGACTCCCTGGCCGCACCCTGCAGCCGGTGCAAGATTCGGGCTTGGTTGGAGGCAGAAGCCGTCACCACGGAGCAACAGCTACATCGGCAGCTGCGGCAAGTGCGACAAGCAGCGCTGCTGCAGGTCATCGCCCGCGACCTGAACGGCCTGGCGGATCTGGACGAGGTGATGAGCAGCGTCACCGCGCTGGCCGAGGAGACCCTGCGCTTCGCCCTGAGCCGGCTCCAGCCCTGGATGCAGGATACCTACGGCGTGCCGCGCGGCGCAGACAGCGGGCGGCCGCAGGACTTGGTCGTGGTCGGCATGGGGAAGCTCGGGGGCGAAGAGCTCAACGTCTCCTCGGACATAGACCTGGTGTTCCTCTATCCGGAGGACGGCGAGACGGACGGCGGCAGGCGCATCTCCAATCAGGAGTACTTCACCCGCCTGTCGCGCCGGATGATCAGCGCCTTGTCCGAATACACCTCCGACGGACATGTATTCCGCGTGGACATGCGTCTACGGCCCTACGGCGACAGCGGACCGCTCGCCATGAGTCACGACATGTTGGAAAACTACCTGCACGCCCAGGGCCGCGAATGGGAGCGCTATGCCTGGGTCAAGGCGCGGGTGGTCAGCGAGCCGCCCGATCCGGAACTGGAGTCGATCGTGACGCCGTTCGTGTATCGGCGCCATCTGGACTACAGCGCCATCGCATCGCTGCGCGGGTTGCACGCGCAGGTTCGAGCCGAGGTTGCACGCCGCGAGCTGCATGACGACATCAAGTTGGGCCCGGGCGGGATCCGCGAGATCGAGTTCATTGCGCAAGTCTTCCAGCTGGTGCGCGGCGGCCAGGATCCGAGCCTGCGCCTGCGCCCGACGCGGGGCACCCTGCAGCGCCTGGCGCAACATCGGCTGCTGCCGCCCGAGGCTGCTGCCGATCTGCAGGCCGCCTACGCGTTCCTGCGCAACCTGGAGCACCGGCTGCAATACCTGGAGGACGAGCAGACCCACAGTCTGCCCGGCAGGCGCGAGGACCAGGGGATGTTGGCGCGCGCCATGAACTGCAGCGATTATGCGGCGCTCCTGACCCGCCTCGACGCGCATCGGGATGCCGTGACACGCCAGTTCGAGGCCGTGTTCGCCAACCACAGAACGCCGGACGCACCGGATCCTCTGAGCCGCGTGTGGCTCGGGAGCGCGACCGAGGAAGAAGGCATCGAGGTTCTGACCCAGCGCGGGTACGCGAACCCTGTCGCAGTGCTTGCGCGCCTGCGGCAGCTGCGCGAAAGCCAGGTCTATCGCCGCATGGCCGCAGCCACGCAGGCCCGAGTCGATCAGTTGGCGCCTCGGGTGATCGAGACGGCCGCCGGGTTCGACCACCCCGACCAGACGCTGGAGCGCCTGACACGGGTACTGGAAAGCATCGGGCGGCGCGAGTCTTATTTCGCGTTGCTGCTGGAGTTCCCCGCTGCTCTCAAGCGCCTCGCCGCTCTGGCGGCGGCTAGCCCCTGGGCCGCGGACTATCTTGCCCAGCATCCGGTGCTGTTGGACGAGCTCATCTCCCCACAGGTGCTGGAGGCGCCCGACTGGGCGCAGCTGCGCGCGCAGCTTGCCGCCGACCTCGACCGAGACCACGGCAACACAGAGCGCCAGATGGACGCGCTGCGCCACTTCAAGCAGGTGCAGACGATTCGCCTCCTGGTGCAGGATCTCGCTGGCACGCTGCCGCTGGAAACCCTGTCGGACCACCTGAGCGATCTCGCCGGTGTGATCCTTGGCCAGGTGCTGCGTTTGGCCTGGGCCGGCCTGCGCACCCGCCATCGCGACGAGCCGCGCTTCGCCATCGTGGGCTACGGCAAGCTGGGTGGCAAGGAGCTCGGCTACGCCTCCGACCTAGATCTCATCTTCCTGTACGACGACGAGCATGCCGAGGCGCAGGAGAACTACGCGCGCCTCGCCCAGCGCATGAACACATGGCTGACCAGTTTCACCCAGGCCGGGGTGCTGTACGAGACCGACCTCCGGCTGCGCCCGGACGGGGCCAGCGGGCTTCTGGTCAGCCGCTTCGACGCCTATGCGGAATATCAACGCAGCAAGGCCTGGACCTTCGAGCACCAGGCCCTGACCCGCGCGCGCTTCGTGGCCGGCGATGCCGACATCGGCGTGCGCTTCGAGCGATTGCGCAGCGAGGTGCTGCGCCTGCCGCGGGAGCTCCCGCGGCTGCGGGAGGACGTGCTTTCGATGCGCCGGAAGATGCTCGACGGACATCCCAACCCCAGCGGGTTGTACGACATCAAGCATGATCGCGGCGGCATCGTGGACGTCGAGTTCGCGGTCCAGTACCTGGTTCTGGGACATGCCCATCGCCACGAAGACCTGACCGGCAACATCGGCAACCTCGCGCTGCTCAAGCTGTCAGGGCGGCTGGGTCTGATCCCCGAGGGGCTCGCCGCTCAAGCGCATCACAGCTATCGGGAGTTCCGCCGACTGCAGCATCAGGTGCGGCTGCAGGGGGAGCGGTATGCGCGGGTACCTAGGCAGCGGGTCGAGCACTTGGTGGACCCGGTGCTGCGGCTGTGGGAGGCGGTGTTTGGAATCTAGCCGCCTATAAGCACTGCTCGCGGCCGCCCACGCATTACAGTCCTCTGACTGAGCGGCGGACGCGAACCGAATTGCGGAAGGTCTAGCTCACGGCCTCCGGCCGCTTGCCCATGAGCTGATATACCGTCATCTGCCCCTTCCCTTTGAAAGTGAGATCCTGCGGCGAGCCGAATTGGTAACGGGTGCCGAGGCGGCGGTAGGTGGTCTTGTCCACCAGGATCTGCCCGGCGGGCGCTTCCGAGGTGATCCGGCTGGCAACGTTGACGGTATCGCCCCACAGGTCGTAGATGAAACGGCGAGCGCCGATCACGCCGGCGATGACCGGCCCGGTGGCAAAGCCAACGTGGAAAGCGATCTTGTAGCGTTTCATGACTTCGTCGTTGCGGGCGAGCTCCAGCATCTCCAGCGCCATGGCGGCCACCGCGTCGACGTAATGTGTGTTCTCACCGGACAGCCCGCCCGCCACCATGTATGCGTCGCCGATGGTCTTGATCTTGTCCACGCCGTGCCTGTCAGCGAGCTCGTCGAAGCGGGTGAATACGCCATCCAGGAAGCTCACCACCTCTTTCGGCGTCAGCTCCTCGGCCAGCATCGTGAAGCCCACGATGTCGGCGAACATGACCGTCACGTCGGCGAACCCGTCCGCGATCGTGGCCTGGTCCCGTTTGAGCCGCTGCGCGATGTGGGAGGGCAGGATGGTGGTCAGCAGCTGCTCCGATTTCTTCTGCTCCTCGCGCACCAGCTCATGCTGGCGCGAAAGCTCGACCTGGAACACGTCCTTCTGTTGCACGAAGTAACGCAACAGCAGATACATGATGCTGGACAGGATGGTAAAGTTGAGCACGAAGAACACGGCTACTGTGCGCATGGGCACGCCGGACAGGTCGCCCGCCGCGAGGAAGTAGTCGAAAACGCCCGATACGACGGTCAGGACGACGTAAGCGACGAACCAAGGGATCGACTCGCGCGCGCCGAGCACCACCATTGCTCCCACGGGTGCGAGCAGCGCGAGTAGGACGATGCCGCTGGAGTTGACGAAACTGCCGATGGTCCACTGGATTACGAACGGCGCGAACAGGAACAGCGAGAGCTGCGCGAAGCGGAAGAAATCGAAGTTCCTGGTCTTGAGATAGATGACCAGGATGATGACCGATATCAACTGGTACAGCAGCGGAATCGTGGTCGGCAGCTTCAGGCCCATGATCCAGTAGAGCGCGAGCCAGACGAACGCCGCCATGTTCATCAGCCCGCTAGCGAGCATGAGCAGCGTCTTGCGCAGCCTGAGCTCTTCGCTGTCGTTCTCGTCCACCGCGGCGCGCGCGAGGCGCTCGAGCAGCGAGAAGCGGTGCGGCGCAGGCGCAGGAGGTGCGACGGCCGCGCCCCCTGGCGCGACGGCACTCGCGTCGGGAAGACTACTCATGGCGGGCACATCGGGCGCGACCGCAGTCGCGTTGGCCAATACCTGCGCTTCTGCCATCGGGAGGTCGAGTCTGGTGAGGAGGGTACGCCGAAGCGTAAAGCATGAGCTGTGCCTAGGCAAGTGAACGTCATGGGGCCCGGAAACTGTTAGCGAATTGCCGCGTGGGGGCCGCCTCGCGCACACCCTGCGATCGGGCCAGCCTCCCCGCTTTCAGCCTTGAGCCACCGGTTCGGCGGCCGCTTCCCTGAGAGCGCGCAGCAGGACGTCGGGCTCTTGCGCTCCCGAGACTGCCAGCCGACGATCGAAGATGAAGAAAGGCACGCCGCTCACGCCCAGCGCGCGCGCTTCCGCGTCTTCCGCGAGAACCGCCTGCCGCTGAGCGTCATCGTCGAGGCATGCCCGAGCGGCCTCGCCGTCCAGACCCGCCCGGCACGCCAACGCCACCAGCTTGTCGGATTGTGTCAAGTCGATGCCCTCCAGGAAATAGCCGCGGAATAGCGTTTCCACCATCTCGTCCTGCTTGCCTTGCTGCCGGGCCAGATCGATCAGCTGATGAGCAGGAGCCGTGTTGGGCTGGCGCACGATGCGCTCGAACGCGAAGTCGATCCCGACGCTGCGTCCAACCGCGGCCACGCGAGAGTAAATCTCAGGCGCGCGGGCGCCGAACTTGAGGGCCAGGTACTCGCTGCGCTCTACACCCTGCAGCGGCAGCTGCGGGTTGAGCTGAAACGGGTGCCACACGACTTCGACTCGTGGCTCTGTATCGGCACCGTCGTCGAACAGCTCCAGCGCATGTGCCAGCCGGCGCTTGCCGATGAAGCACCACGGGCATACCACATCGGAGATCACATCGATTCGCAGCGTCATATCACACTCGAGCGACACAGGCCCAGCGCACAGGGTAGCGCACCGGGGCCGGCAGGTAAATGCTGCAGGCTACGCTAGAATAGCGTTTTCTGGACGGAGATCAACATCATGTCCATGGCGGACCGCGACGGTCTGATCTGGTACGACGGCAAGCTCGTGCCGTGGCGCGAGGCCACCACCCACGTGCTGACGCATTCGCTGCACTACGGGTTGGCGGTATTCGAGGGGTTGCGCGCCTACAAGACCGTGAGCGGCACCGCGATATTCCGACTCCAGGAGCACACCGAACGGCTGTTCAACTCGGCACACATCTTCTTGATGAAGATGCCCTACGACAGGCAGACGCTGATCGAGGCGCAGAAGGAGGTGGTGCGCGCCAACCAGCTGGAGGCTTGCTATGTGCGGCCGATCGCCTTCTACGGTTCGGAGAAGATGGGTGTATCGCCCAGGGGCGCGCAGGTGCACGTGGCCATCGCGGCGTGGCCGTGGGGCGCCTATCTGGGCGCCGACGGCATCGAGAAAGGCATACGCGTGAAGACCGCGTCCTACGCGCGCCATCACATCAACGTGACCATGTGCCGCGCCAAGTTCTCCGGCACCTACGCCAACTCCATTCTGGCCAACCAGGAGGCCCTCGAGCACGGCTACGACGAGGCGCTGTTGCTGGACGTGGATGGTTACGTGGCCGAGGGCTCGGGCGAGAACCTGTTCATCGTCAAGAACGGCAAGCTGTACGAGCCGGAGCTGACTTCCGCGCTGATCGGTGTCACGCGCGACGCGGTGATCACGATGGCGCGCGACATCGGCCTCGAGGTGCAAGCCAAGCGCATCACGCGCGACGACGTATATATCGCCGACGAGGCCTTCTTTACCGGCACCGCGGCCGAGGTGACCCCCATCCGCGAGCTCGACAGCCGCGTCATCGGTTCGGGCCGGCGCGGCCCCATCACGGAGAAACTGCAGTCCATGTTCTTCGATGTGGTCAGCGGCCGTGCTGACAAATACCGCCACTGGCTCACTCACGTCTGATCCGCACACGCATGGAGCAGACCAAGCACCTGAATACGCAGCGCCGCATCGAGGTGACCGCTGCGGACCTGCCGCTGCACTGCCCCACTGCCCTCTCAGGTGCTGTGGAACGCTCATCCGCGCGTGTTCCTGCCGATCGAAAAGACCGGCGAGGCGCTGTGTCCCTATTGCGGCACGCTCATACGTTCTCAAGGGCGGCGCACGCTCGGGACAGCACTGAAACCCTTGCGTCTGCTCTGCACCGGCTGCGCGTGTGGAGGTAAGCGGCCGTGTACAAGATCCTCGTAGTCGGCCCGTCGTGGATCGGTGACACGGTGCTCGCGCAGCCGCTGCTGCGACGCCTGCGCGAGCGGCACGCTGAGCTCGAGCTCGATGTTCTGGCACCGTCCTGGACGCTGCCGCTGGTGCGGCGCATGCCGGAGCTGTCGCAGGCCATTGCGAGCCCTTTCGGTCACGGCGAGCTCAAGCTCGCGACGCGCTGGCGCCTCGCGCGCCAGCTCGCACAGCAGCGGCTACGACCAGAGCATCGTCCTGCCCAACTCGTTCAAGTCAGCGCTGATACCCGGCTGGGCAGGCATCCGGTTGCGCACCGGTTACGTCGGCGAGTTCCGTTACTCGCTGCTGAACGACGCGCGCCGGCTCGACGAGCAGGCGCTGCCGCTGATGGTGGAGCGCTACGCAGCGTTGGCCGATTCGCCCGGAACCCGATTGACGCGGCCGCTTCCGTCGCCGCGCTTGACGGTGCGCGAGCCCGAGCGCGCGGCGCTGCGCGATCGGCTCGCCTGACGCGATGCTGCACCGGTCGCCGGCTCTGTGCCCGGGCGCAGAGTACGGTCCGGCCAAGCGCTGGCCTCCCGCGTATTTCTCCGACCTCGCGCGTCGGCTCGCTAGCGAGGGATGGCAGATCTGGCTGATCGGCTCTTCCAAGGACCACGCCATCGGCGAGGAAATCGCGAGCTTGAGCGCGGGCGTCTGCGTCAACCTGTGCGGGCGCACCAGCCTGGATGAGGCTGTGGACCTGCTCTCTTGCGCCCGGCTCGTGGTGTCCAATGACTCCGGACTGATGCACGTGGCTGCGGCGCTGGACGTGCCTTTGATCGCTTTGTATGGCTCGAGCAGCCCGTCCTTCACGCCGCCGCTGTCGGCGCGCGCCATCGTGCTCAAGCTCGACCTGCCGTGCAGCCCGTGCTATCAGAGACAGTGCCCGTTGCAGCACTTCAACTGCATGATCCAGCTCACGCCCGATCGCGTCTACAACGCGGTTTCCGCACTCCAGGCAAGCGCGGCGATCGCAACCAAGCCGTGAAGGCGTACCAAGCGCCGGGTTGGCTGCCGGGCGGTCACGCGCAAACAATCTACGGCGCGCTGCTCACACCGCGCGCCCGCGT
The DNA here is from genome assembly GCA_963705615.1 of uncultured beta proteobacterium. Taxonomy (GTDB): domain Bacteria; phylum Pseudomonadota; class Gammaproteobacteria; order Burkholderiales; family SHXO01; genus SHXO01. The sequence continues at coordinate 216,975 of CAVPKE010000012.1, forward strand.
CGACTACCGCCGCACCCAATGGGATACGCCGGACGGCGACTTCATCGAGCTGGACTGGGTGGACGGTCCGGCGCAGGCGCCACTGGTCGTCCTGTTCCACGGCCTCGAGGGCAGCTCGCGCAGCCACTACTCTCTGAGCCTGATGCACGAGGTGCACGCGCGCGGTTGGCGCGGCGTGGTGCCGCATTTCCGCGGTTGCGGCGGGCGGCCCAACCGCCTGCCGCGCGCTTATCACTCGGGCGATTTCAACGAGGTGCACTGGATTCTCGAGCGCGTCGCGGCGCAGACAGGCGCGGCGCCGCGCTTCGCCGTCGGCGTCTCGCTCGGCGGCAACGCGTTGTTGAAATGGCTCGCAGCCGAAGGCGCGGCTGCGGCAACGTTACTGCGCGCCGCGGGCGCGGTGTCCGCACCAGTGGATCTGCAGGTAGCAGGACACGGTCTGGGCCGCGGCTTCAACCGGGTCTACACTTGGCACTTCCTGCGCTCGCTCAAACCCAAAAGTCTCGACAAGCTGTCGCGTTATCCGGGCTTGTACGACGCCCGCAAGGTCGCGCGCGCGCGCGATCTGTACGAGTTCGACGACTTGGTGACTGCACCTTTGCACGGGTTCGAGAGCGCCGACGACTACTGGAGCCGCGCCAGCAGCAAAGCCGAACTGCACCGCATCGAGTTGCCCACTCTGCTGGTGCACGCGCGCAACGACCCGTTTCTGCCCGGCCGATCTTTGCCCGGCAGCGACGAGGTATCACCGCATGTGAGGCTCGAGTACTTCGATGCGGGAGGGCACGCCGCCTTCGTGACCGGGCCCTTCCCGGGGCGGCTGGACTGGCTGCCGAAGAGGTTGCTGGGGTTTTTCGACTCGTGCCTGCCGGGCGCCAGTGCCGAGTCGCGCGCGGCCGGCGCGCGTAAACATGGGATAATCTTGTGTACATCCCCGCGAGCATTTCATGCCCAGCGTTGCGCCCGAGATCTTCAAGGCCTACGACATCCGCGGCGTCGTGGGTAAGACTCTCACCGCGGAAGCCTGCGAGCTGATCGGGCGAGCTATCGGCACTGAGGCGCGCGCGCTGAAGTGCTCGCGGCTGGCGATCGGCCGCGATGGCCGCCTCTCCGGCCCCGAGCTGGCGGGGGCCGTAGCGGACGGAGTGCGAGCGAGCGGCGTGGACGTGATCGACATCGGCCAGGTAGCGACGCCGATGCTCTACTTCGCGACCTATCACCTGGACACCGGCTCCGGGATCATGCTCACCGGGAGCCACAACCCGCCCGACTACAACGGTCTGAAGATGATGCTGGCCGGCGAGACGCTGGCGGGCGAGGCGATCCAGAGGCTCAAGCGCCGCATCGAGCTCGGCGACTTCGTATCCGGTGCCGGGAGCTACAGCAAGGCCGACATCGCCGAGCCCTACTTCGACCGCATCACAGGGGACATCAAGCTCGAGCGTTCGCTAAGCATCGCGGTCGATTGCGGCAACGGCGTGGCCGGGGCTTACGCGCCCGAGCTCTACCGCAGGCTGGGATGCCGGGTGCGCGAGCTGTTCTGCGAAGTTGATGGCCGCTTCCCAAATCACCACCCGGACCCATCGCAGCCGCAGAACCTCGCCGATCTCATCGCCGCGCTGGCCGATGGGGACCAGGAGCTGGGGCTGGCCTTCGACGGCGACGGCGATCGCCTGGGCGTGGTGACCAGGACCGGCAAGATCATCTATCCGGATCGTCAGCTCATGCTGTTCGCAGCCGATGTCCTGACGCGCAACCCGGGCGCCCTCATCATCTTCGACGTCAAATCGACGCGCAACCTCTTCTCCTGGGTGCGCAGCCACGGCGGCGAGCCGCTGCTGTGGAAGACCGGGCATTCGCTGATCAAAGCCAAGATGAAATCGACCGGCGCGCTGCTGGCGGGCGAGATGAGCGGGCATATCTTCTTCAAGGAGCGCTGGTACGGATTCGACGACGGCATCTACGCTGGCGCCCGGCTGCTCGAGTATCTGAGCGGCGTGCGAGAGTCCGAAGCCGAGTTTGCCAAGCTGCCCGACTCGGTCAACACGCCGGAGCTGCAGATCAAGCTGAAGGAAGGCGAGAACTACGCTTTGATCGCCAAGCTGCAGAAGACCGCACGCTTCGAGCACGCCCGCGAGGTCATCACAATAGACGGCCTGCGCGTCGAGTATGCGGACGGCTTCGGGCTGGCGCGCGCATCCAACACCACGCCGGTGATCGTGCTGCGCTTCGAGGCCGACGATGCGGTGGCGCTCAAGCGCATTCAGGACGACTTCCGGCGCGTTCTGAGCGCGGAACTTCCCGGCGCCGCGCTGCCTTTCTAGCCCGCGCGAGAGATGCGGGCCAGTCCTTGTCCGATGACCGACGCTCCCAACCAGGACCTGTTCCTCGGGCGCCAGCCGATTCTGGACCGAGAGCAGAAGCTGGCGGCGTACGAGCTGCTGTTCCGCTCCAGCCACTTCGACGGCGCCAAGATCGACGACGACGTCGTCGCCAGCGCACACGGTGATCCATCACGCCTTCACCGAGCTCGGCGTAGAGGCGGTGCTGGGCAAACATCCCGGCTTCATCAATCTCAACGCCCCGCTGCTGATGAGCCATGTGATCGAGCTGCTGCCGCGCACCAAGGTGGTGCTCGAAATACTCGAGACGGTCAAGGTCAACGACGCACTGGTTCGCCGCTGCATCGACCTCAAGCAGATGGGCTTCACTCTGGCACTGGACGACTTCGTCGGTCACGAGCGTGAGTTCACGCCTCTGCTGGACGTGGTGGACATCGTGAAGGTCGACGTCCAGCGTCTGGTCCCCAGGGCGCTGGAGACAGTCACTAAGCGCCTCCAGCCGTTCGGCCGCAAGCTTCTGGCGGAGAAGGTCGACAGCCGAGAGCAGGCGCAGCGTTGTCTTGATCTCGGGTACGAGCTGTTCCAGGGCTACTACTTCGCGCGGCCCTCGATCATCACGGGACGCCGGCTCTCGCGCGCGCAGACCGCGTTGATGCGGCTGCTGCGCCTGCTGCTGGGCGACGAACACGACGGCATCGACGCGGTGCTGACGGAGCATCCCGAGCTGGCGGAGAACCTGTCGCGTCTGGCGCGGCTGGTAACTGCTGGCGATCCGGTCGCTGCGCCGAGCGCGCGGCGGCCGCGGCGCTGGCTTCCGCTGCTGGTCTATATGGTCAGCGGCGCGCCCGGCACCGAAGTTCCCAGTCCGCTGCTGATCCTCGCGGCCACACGAGGGAAGCTGATGGAGCTTCTGACGCGGGCCTTGCGCCCACAGGACCGTGAGGCGCAGGAGCGGGCTTTCCTCACCGGCACTTTGTCTCTGGTCAATGCCCTGCTGGCTGCGCCACTGCCGAAGATTCTGGAATCGCTCCCGGTCGCGTCGGACGTGCGCTCTGCACTGCTGGCGCGCGATGGCGAGCTGGGTGCGTTGCTGGCTCTCGTCGAAGCGCTGGAGGTGTCAGATCTGGCTACCATCGAGCACGCGTTGGACCGGGTGCCAGGCCTGGATCATCGACGCGTCATCGGCCTTCAGGTCGAGGCCATGCGCTGGGCCGACTTCATCGGCGAGCCGGCTTGACCAGGGCGCGTTTCTCGCCCTGGACGGCACGAATCAGGCATTGCTCGCACCAGTCCGCCGGTCGCCGCAAGGCGCAGAATGCTCATTTCCTGTTTGTGCGAGGCCAACATGCTGCACATCGAGAATGCTCAGGTAGACAGCCAGCCCGTTGGCACAATCGAGGGCCAGCCGAACACTGGTACCTTCTTCGTCAAACCGCTCATGCGCGGCGAGAGCATGACGCTGCTGGAAATACGCGTGCGGGCGGGTGTAGCGTCACCCATTCACACGCATTCTCATGAGTCCTTGATCTATGTCGTCAGTGGCAGACTCAAAACCATAATCAACAACGAGACCTTCGTACTCGGGCCTGGCGATGTCTGTCGCCACCCGTGCGCAGTAGGTCATCGGGTAGAGGCCATTGAAGACGCTGTATTTGTCGAGGTTAAGTCCCCTCCCATAGAGTTACACCAAGTATTCGGCCTCGCGGCTGCATCCGGTGAAGCGCCCTAACCCTTCGTATTTGGACTCCCTCCCAAAATCAAGACGCATTCGAAGTTGATCGCGAACGGGAACGTTGGGCGTCGGGTGAACAGAAGCACGAGAGACTATGATGCTACATGGGCTGGCCATGAGGACGAACATGCGACCCGCCTTCCGCGAAATTGGTTCGTCCCGCCTGTAGCCAGGGGACCGATTGATCTGTTGCTGGCCTCAACTCGTCGCCGAGGGAGGAGTTCGCCATGCTCACTTCCGCCGATAACGAACTTCTGACGCGCACAGGCGCCGGCAGCGCAATGGGCGAGTACTTCCGGCGTTTCTGGCACCCGATCGCCCTCTCGGCTGAGCTTGCGGAGCCCGACTGCGCACCGATCCGGGTGCGAGTGATGGGAGAGGATCTTGTCGCGTTTCGCGACACGAAAGGCAGGGTAGGGCTGATCGAACCGCACTGTCCGCACCGCGGTGCGAATCTCTTCTTTGGGCGCAACGAAGAGGGCGGTATCCGCTGCATATATCACGGCTGGAAGTTCGACGTGAACGGCGCGTGCCTCGAAATGCCCAACGTACCGCTCGGTTCTGGCTACCACGACAAGATCTTTATCAAGGCCTATCCCACTCGCGAGTTCGGCGAGATCGTGTGGGCGTATCTCGGGCCGCAAGAGCGAATGCCCGAGGAGGTGCCGCAACTGGAATTCGGCACGCTGCCGCCATCGCACCGGTACGTGACGAAGAGGCTTCTGCAGTGCAACTGGGCCCAGTCCTTCGAGGGTGCACTCGACACCGCACATTTCTCCTTCCTGCACATGCCGGCGCCGAAAGTGGCCTCGAACGAGAACCCCAACATTCAGGGTGACGAGCGCCGGCTGCGCTGGGTGCGCAACGACCCCATGCCGCGCTTCACGATACTCGAGCATGAAGTCGGCTTTGTGATTGGTGGCGCGCGCAGAGCGGATGGACACGACCTTTACTGGCGCACCACGCAGTTCATGCTGCCCGCGCACGCGACAACACCCTCGACCATGCCCGGGGAGACCTACTTCGGCTACACGTGGGTGCCAATCACGGACGAAGCGTGCTGGATCTACACCTACGCCTGGAACCCGGATCAGGCCATTTCCGATGCCGAGCGCGAGAGATTCGCCAAAGGGTATGGGCAGATGGCCGTGCTCGGGCCGGGCTTCGTGCCGCTGCGCAATCGCTCGAACGACTACCTGATCGACCGAGAGGACCAGAAGCACCGGACCTTCACCGGCGTGCGCGGGGTTGCGGAACAGGACGCGATGGCGCAAGAGAGCCAGGGCATCATTGCCGACCGAACGCGCGAGCATCTGACTCCAACCGATGTAGCGATCGTGCGCTTCCGTCGCGCCGTGCTGGCAGGGGCGAAGGCCCTGCGCGAAGGCAAAGAACCCGAAGCGCCGCACCGGTACAAGAGCTACGGCCTGCGCTCCGGGAGTTGCGTCGCGGCGGAGCACATCCCGCTCGAGGAAGTCATGAGACAGCGCTTCGGCAGTCCGGTTGGACGTGTTGTGGGCTGACGGGGTGGCGAAGCGTTCGAGCGCAGCACCCAACGGCAAGCCTGTTGGGTTTCTCCTCGCCTCGCCCGTCGGCGCCCGCTCAACGCGATCGTCACGCGTACCAAGCGAGCGGTAGCATCATCACTGGTTCAGTGTCAGGGAGGTCCACTAAATGCGCAGCATCACGACCCTCGTCGCAGCCTCAATCTTCGTCGCGATCACCCCTTCTATCGGAAAGCCGATAGCACCAGACCATCCCATCGTGGGCACCTGGAAGATCACCCTTCCCCTTCCAGACGGAAGCTGCGATGAGATCTATCGCATTCGACCCGATGGCACGACCTTCGTGACCAGCGCGGAAGAGATATCCGAGAGCGAATACGAAATCTCCGACGAACCGAGCGAGAAGGGCTTCTACAAGCTGGTTGACACAATCACAAAGGACAACGGCAAGAAGGACTGCCTCGGCGAGATCATGCAAGTCGGTCATGCAGCGACGAACTACATCCTGTTTCATCCGTCGGGGAACATGTTCCTCATGTGCAACGAGGAGCGTCTTGCCAGCTGCATCGGCCCATTTGTTCGCCAAAAGGACGGCGACGTCTAACTCACCCTACCCTCTCCCGAAAAAGAGGGGCCTCTTTGTCTGCCGCCCCTCCCGCAAGAGGAGAGCGAGTCAGTGCTCAGATCCGTTGCTGGACCCAGGCGGTGACGGACTTGAGGGCGTCGGGCAGCTTGGTTGGTTCCGTGCCGCCCGCCTGGGCCAGGTCCGGTCGTCCCCCGCCTTTCCCGCCGACCTGCTGGGCCACGAAGTTGACCAGATCGCCCGCCTTCAGCTTGCTGGTGAGATCGCTCGTCACGCCCGCAATGAGGGTCACCTTGCCCGATTCGACCGAACCCAGCACGATGGCCGCGCTGCCCAACTTGTCCTTGAGCTTGTCCATCGTCTCGCGCAGGCTCTTGGCGTCCGCGCCGTCCAGCGCCACAGCTAGAACTTTGGCTTTGCCTACCGGTACGGCTTGATCGGCTAGGTCCTCGCCTTGGGTGGCGGCAAGCTTCGACTTGAGACGTCCTAGCTCCTTCTCCAGCGCGCGCACGTTGTCCATGATCTGGTGCAGGCGCGCGCCGACCTCGCCGGGCTGGACCTTCAGCATCTCGGCCACGCCTTCGACCTGCGCATTCTGCTGCTGCACCCACTCGAGCGCGCCACTAGCGGTCACCGCTTCCACGCGGCGGATGCCCGCGGCGACCGGGGCCTGCGAAACGATCTTGAAAAAACCGATATCGCCAGTCCTGCGTACGTGCGTTCCCCCGCACAACTCGGTGGAGAACTCGCCCATACCGACGACTCGCACATCATCGCCGTATTTTTCTCCGAATAGCGCCATGGCGCCCGCTTTGATCGCCTGATCGTACTTCATCAGGCGCGCTTCGACCGGCACATTGCGCCGGACCTCGTCGTTGACCAGCTTCTCGATCTCGCGTATCTCCTCCGGTGTCAGCGCCTTGTCGTGAGAGAAGTCGAAGCGGGTCTTGAACTCGTCGACCAGCGAGCCCTTCTGCTGCACATGGCGGCCAAGCACCTGGCGCAGCGCTGCGTGCATAAGGTGAGTTGCGGAATGATTGAACATGGTCGCCTCGCGCAGCTTCGTGTCGACCTGGGCGCTTACCTTGTCTGCGATGCGAAACTCGCCGTTGGTGACGCTGCCCTGATGCCCGAACACCTCGGCCTGGATCTTCTGAGTGTCGTCGACGCTGAACGTCGAGAGCGGCGTGATGTGGCGCACCAGCACGCCGCGATCTCCGACCTGTCCGCCGGACTCGGCATAAAAGGGAGTCTTGTCGAGCACCACCACACCGCGCTGGCCCTGCGCCAGCCGCTCGACCGCGACCCCGTCAAGGTACAGCGCAACGATCGTCGCGTCGAGCTTGACCGACTCGTAGCCGTGAAACTCGGTGGCCTGCCCTTTGTAGTCCATACCGGCCTGCGCGTGGAACTTGGAGGCGGCGCGCGCGCGCTCGCGCTGCTGCTGCATCTCGGCCTCGAACCCGGCGAAGTCGACCTGGATGCCGCGCTCGCGCGCGATGTCCGCCGTCAGATCGACGGGAAAACCATAAGTGTCGTACAGCTTGAACACCGTCTCGCCGTCCAGCATGCGGTCCTCGCGGCGCAGCGCGGCCTCCAGCACCTGCATGCCGTTTTCAAGGGTCTCGGCGAAGCGCTCTTCCTCCTGCTTGAGCACGGCGCTGACGCGCCCCTGGGCGGCCGGCAGCTCGGGATAAGCATCGCCCATGACTTTGGACAGGTCCACCACCAGCTTGTGAAAGAAAGGCTGCGTCTGGCCCAGCTTGTACCCGTGGCGGATGGCGCGGCGGATGATCCGGCGCAGCACGTAGCCACGCCCTTCGTTGCCCGGAATCACGCCGTCGACAATGAGGAAGCTGCAGGCGCGGATGTGGTCCGCGATGACCTTGAGCGAGTTGCTGGTAAGGTCCTTGACGCCGGTCACGCGCGCGGCGGCCGCTATCAGATCCCGGAACAGGTCGATGTCATAGTTGCTGTGCACGCCTTGCAGGACCGCGGCGACTCTTTCCAGCCCCATCCCGGTGTCCACGGACGGCTTCGGCAGGGGATGCAGGACTCCCGACTCGTCGCGGTTGAACTGCATGAACACCAGGTTCCAGATCTCGATGTAGCGGTCGCCCTCGGGCTCCGCGGATCCGGGAGGCCCGCCGGGGATGCCCGGCCCGTGGTCCCAGAACACTTCCGTGCAGGGCCCGCACGGCCCGGTGTCGCCCATCTGCCAGAAGTTGTCGCTCTGGTATTTCGGGCCCCCGGGCTTGTCGCCGATGCGCGCGACCCGCTCGCGCGGAACCTTGATGTCGCGGGTCCAGACGTCATACGCCTCATCGTCCGTCTGATACACCGTGATCCACATCCGGTCCGGATCGAGCCCGTACTCCTTGGTCAGCAGCTCCCACGCGAAGCGGATGGCATCGCGCTTGAAGTAGTCGCCGAAGCTGAAGTTGCCCAGCATCTCGAAGAAGGTGTGGTGGCGCGCCGTGTAGCCCACGTTCTCCAGGTCGTTGTGCTTGCCGCCCGCGCGCACGCAGCGCTGAGCCGTCGTGGCGCGCACGTACGGGCGCTTGTCCAGACCGAGGAACACGTCCTTGAACTGCACCATGCCGGCATTGGTGAACAGCAGCGTGGGGTCGTTGGCGGGGACGAGCGGGCTGGACGGCACGATCGTGTGGCCGTTGCGCTCGAAGTACTTCAGGAACCTGGTCCGGATCTCACTGCTTTTCATCGATGAACCTAGCCACTATCAAACGATCTGGTGCGGAGCATCACTCTTCGGAGTCGCCGCCTAACACCGTCCGGATCACTTCCGGCTCGAACCCGCGCTGCTCCAGAAAACGCGCCTGCCGCGCGCGCTCGCGCAGGCTCGCAGGTGCCTTGCCAAAGCGCTTGAGCCACACCGCGCGCGCGCTTTCCAGCTCGTTCTCCAGCGCGCGTCGGCGCGCTTGCGCAACCACCTCCTGACTCACGCCCTTCTGGGCCAGCTGCTGCATCACCTTGCGAGTACCGAACCGGCCCACGGCAGCATGCAGCAGCTGATCGGCCAGACGCTGCTCCGATAGCCATCCCCGGGCCTGGAGCTCATCGAGCAAGACGGTCACTGCGTCGGGATCGGCTGGCCCGAGCTTGCGCGCCAACTCCTGGCGCGAATGCTCGCGGCGAGCCAGCAACCGCAGCGCCCGGGCGCGTAGCGGGGCGGTCTCACTCGAGCCGCCGCCCGCCTGCGCTGCGTCAGGCCGTTTCTCGCCGCCCATATCGGGCGCACCGTGAGCGCCTGGGCGTGGCGTCCTAGTCCTCCTCGGCCAGGGCCGGTGCGTCTTCCGCGACCCCGGCCGCGGCCCTGATCTTGGCCTCGATTTCGGCGGCCACGTCCGGGTGCTCCTTGAGGAACTCGCGCGCGTTGTCCTTGCCCTGACCGATGCGATCGGCTCCGTAGCTGTACCACGCACCGGATTTCTCGATCACCTTGTTGAGCACGCCCAGATCCACCATCTCGCCCTCACGCGAGATGCCGTCGCCATAGAGGATGTCGAAGTCGGCTTGCCTGAACGGTGGCGCCACCTTGTTTTTGACCACTTTGACACGGGTCTCGCTGCCGATCACTTCGTCGCCCTTCTTGATCGAACCGATCCGGCGTATGTCGAGCCGCACCGAGGCGTAGAACTTCAGCGCGTTTCCGCCGGTGGTCGTCTCGGGGTTGCCGAACATCACTCCGATCTTCATCCGGATCTGGTTGATGAACACGACCAGCGTGTTGGAGCGCTTGATGTTGGCGGTCAGCTTGCGCAGAGCCTGGGACATGAGCCGCGCCTGCAAGCCCATCTGCGGTTCGCCCATCTCGCCCTCGATCTCCGCCTTGGGGGTGAGCGCGGCAACCGAGTCGATCACCACCACGTCGACCGACCCCGAGCGCACCAGCATGTCGGCGATCTCCAGGGCTTGCTCGCCGTTGTCCGGTTGCGAGATGAGCAGCTCCTCCACGTTCACTCCCACCTTGCGCGCGTATTGCGGATCGAGCGCATGCTCGGCGTCGATGAAGGCGGCGGTGCCGCCCCGCTTCTGCATTTGCGCGATGACCGACAGCGTGAGGGTGGTCTTGCCCGACGACTCCGGCCCGTAGATCTCGACGATCCGGCCGCGCGGCAGGCCGCCGACGCCGAGCGCGATGTCCAGGCCGAGCGAGCCAGTCGACACCACTTGGATGTCCTGCGAGACTTCGTGCTCGCCCAGGCGCATGATCGAGCCCTTGCCGAACTGCTTCTCGATCTGGGACAGGGCCGCCTGCAGGGCCTTGCGCTTGTTGTCGTCCATGATGTCGGCGATTTCCTTTTCGATGAGCATCGTATTCTCCCATAAAGAACGTGGACGGGCCGATGGGGCGGCTCGCGCTGGGGAAGCTGGGAATGATCTGCACGTGCGCGACTGTAGCCCGAGACCCGCGCCCGATATTGGGCTCTCGACTGGCTCGCTGGGTGAGCCCGCAGCGCCTGATGATCGACTAATCGCCGGAAGACACCGTCGCAGCCCCGGTCAGCTCAAACGCTGGCTGCGCCGTCAGAACGCCAGCGCTTCAATCAAGCCCTCGAGCGCTGCCATCACGGCAAGCCGGCGAACCGCCTCGCGATCGCCCGGAAAGTGGCGCGTGACGCAGATCGGCTCGCGTCCGCGCAGCCCCCACCCGAGACAGACCATCCCGACCGGCTTCGCTGGAGTACCGCCGCTCGGTCCGGCTACGCCTGAAACCGCCAACGCCACGTGACCAGGGCTGCGCGCCAGCGCACCGGCTACCATCTCGCGTACCGTCGGTTCCGAGACCGCGCCGTGCAGTCTGGAGGGTCGCGGTCTGGACGCCGAGCATCTGCTGCTTGGCCAGGTCGGTATAGGTGATGAAGCCGCGCTCGAACCACTCCGAGCTACCGGGCACCATGGTCACCGCCTCCGCAACCCAGCCGCCGGTGCACGATTCCGCCGTGACCAGCATCCAGCCTTTGGCCTTCAGGGCCCGGCCCGCCTCGACGGCCAGCCTATACAGTTCCGAATCCAAGCCAGTCTCCGACCGCCGGCGCCAGCAGCTTGAGCAAGGCAAGGCAGATGAGGGTGAAGAACGCAGCCATCAGGTCATCAACCATGACGCCGAATCCGCCGCGGAACTGCGTCTCGACGTAGTGGATCGGCCCGGGTTTTAGGATATCGAGGAGCCGGAACAGGAGGAAGGCGAGCGCTTGCCACATCGGCGCCGGAGGCGTGAAGAACAGCACAAAAAGAAAGGCCACGACCTCGTCCCACACGATCGCCTTGTGGTCCGGAACGCCGAGATCCCGAGCGGTACGGTCGCATACCCAGATGCCGCCCACGTACATGAACCCGAGCACGATGAGCAACCACGTGGGATCCAGACGCGGGCCGAGCACCCAGAAGATCGGCAGCGCCAGCAGCGTGCCGAAGGTGCCGGGGGCGACCGGTGCGAGCCCCGCGCCGAACCCCAACGCAATGAAGTGGTAGGGGTGACTGAGCAGGAACCGCAGGTTGGCTCGAGCCCCGAAGCTAACGGAAATGGTCAAAGCCAGTCTCCGCGAGGGTGAAGGGCTTACCGGCTTGGTCCAGCACCGTCACCCCGGCCCCAGGCTCGATGCGGCCGACTCGCGTCAGCGCCACGTCCACACGGCCTCCCAGCAACTCCAGCGCGGTGCTCACGTTGGATGGGGCCGTGAACGCCAGCTCGTAGTCGTCACCTCCAGCCAGTGCGCAGCTCTGTACCAGCGGATGCTCACGGTAGCGTGCCGCCACCATGGACAGAGGCACCGACTCCCAATCGATGACGGCACGCACGCCCGAGGTCTCTGCAATGTGGCCCACATCGGCGACCAGCCCGTCGGAAACGTCGATGGCGCTGGTGGCCAGCCCGACCAAACCCTGGCCCAATGCTACGCGCGGCTGCGGCTGATTCAGCCGCTTCATGGCATAGCTGCGCTCCTGTGCATGCAGTTCGAAATCGCCGCGCAAGCAGCACAGAGCGAGCGCGGCGTCGCCCAGATTGCCCGATACCCAGAGCTCGTCTCCCGGCCGCGCGCCCGAGCGGCGCAGCGCCTTTCCAGGAGCTCACCTCGCCCATGATCTGCACGCAGATGGCGAGCGGCCCACGTGTCGTGTCGCCGCCGATCAGGTCTACGTCATGGGCGCGCGCGAGATGGAGGAAGCCGTGCGCGAACTGCTCCAACCAGCGGGCGTCCGCCGCCGGCAGGGTCAGGGACAGCGTTGCCCAGCGCGGCCGCGCCCCCATTGCCGCCATGTCCGACAAGTTGACGGCCATGGATTTGTATCCCACGTCATAGGGCTCGGCGCTATCGAAGAAGTGGCGGCCGGCGACCAGCACGTCGGTGGAGACCGCCAGCTCCATGCCCGGGGTGACTGCGATCAGGGCGGCATCATCGCCGCCGGCCAGCACGGTATGGTCGGTGGCTGGGCTGAAGTAGCGCCGGATGATCTCGAACTCGTTCAATTTCCTCAGGGTTAGCCCTTGGAAAGGTGCTGCAACAACGCCTGATACTCCTCTTCCTTCATGGTGAAGCTGTGCTCCGCTTTCGGGAACTCGCCCTTGCGCACGTCGTCCTGGAAATCGGCCAGCGCCTTGCTGATCAGCTCCCAGCAGTTGGCGTAGCGCTTGACGAACTTCGGCGTGAAGCGGTCGAACAGACCCACCATGTCGTGCAGGACCAGGTTCTGGCCGTCGCAGTGGGGACCGGCGCCGATGCCGATGGTGGGGATGCGCAGGCGCTCGGTGATGATCTGCGCCACGCGGTCGGGGATCGCCTCCAGGACGATGGCGAAGCAACCCGCCTTCTCCATCGAGACGGCGTCCTTCAGCAGCTGTGCGCCGGCGGTCGCATCCTTGCCTTGCACCTTGAAGCCGCCCAGCTTGGAGACCAGCTGCGGCGTCAAGCCGATGTGGGCCATGACCGGAATCCCGGAGCGCACGACGGCCGCAGCCGTGTCGGCGAAGTCTTCGCCGCCTTCGATCTTCACGACGTCGGTGCCGCCCTCCTTGAGCATGCGCATGGAGTTGTTGATCGCGTCCGCAGTCGACGCGTGGTAGGCGCCGAGCGGCAGGTCGCCCACCACGATGGCGCGCTTCACCGCGCGGGTGATCGCCTTCGCGTGATGGATCATCTCGTCCATCGTCACCGGGACGGTGCCGGAATAGCCTAGGGCGGTCATGCCCAGCGAGTCGCCGACCAGGATGCAGTCGACACCGGAGCGATCGACCAGCTGCGCGGTGGGATAGTCCACCGCAGTGACCTGAAAGATCTTCTCGCCTCGCTCCACCTTCGCCTGCAGGTCGAAGATGGTCTGCTTCTTCACCGCTTCAGCCATCGCGCTGCCTCCTGCGTCTGTGTTCGATTCAAGCTTTTCTGGTTTCCACCTGCCGGACCTGAGCCGCGAGCTTGTCCAGCACCCCGTTCACGTACTTGTGGCCGTCGGTGCCGCCGTAGGCCTTGGCCAATTCCACCGCTTCGTTGATCGCTACCCGATACGGCACCTCGGGCGCGTACATCAGCTCGTAGGCGCCCAGCAGCAGCAGTGCATGCTCGATCGGGCTCAACTGCTTCGCGGGCCGGTCCAGGAAAGGCTGAAGCGCAGCGCGCAGCTCGCCGGCACGCTCGATCACACCGTGCGCCAGCAACTCGAAGTAGCCCGCGTCGGCGCGCGCATAGTCCTTCTGCTCCGCCGCCTGGCGGCAGAGCACGTCGGCCTCGTCGCCGCTCAGCAGCCATTGGTAGAGCGCTTGCAACGCAAGCTCGCGCGAACGCCGGCGGCTGCCTCTGTGGGCCCGTTGGTTGCGCGGGGCGGTGATCTCAGCGCTGCTCATCGAGCTGCCTGAGCAGGTTTGCCATCTCGAGGGCCACGCGCGCAACCTCGGCCCCCTTGACGCTCATGCGCGCCAGGGCCTGATCGTCGTCGTCGGTAGTCAGGACGCCGTTGGCGACCGGCACGCCGGTCTGCATTTGTACCGCTGCGATGCCGGCGGCGGATTCGTTGGCCACCACCTCGAAATGATAGGTTTCTCCGCGGATGACCGCACCCAAGGCCACCAACGCGTCGAAGCGTCCGCCGCTCGCCATCTTGCGCAGCGTCAGCGGAACCTCCAGCGCGCCGGGGACGGTCACCAGCAGCATGTCCTCGGGCCGCACTCCGTGCTTGCGCAACTCCTCGGTGCATGCGCCGAGCAACCCCTCGGCGACGTCGATGTTGAAGCGGCTCATGACGATGCCGACCCGCAGTCCGCGGCCGTCGAGGCGCGGCTCCAGTTCCAGGATATCGTCGTAACGGGGCAAGTCATTTCTCCCGCTTGCGTTCGGTGAGCGCGGTCACAGTGCCAGCTGCACGCGCCCGCTCAGGTAGGAGGTAGCCGCTGACCTCCAGATCGAAGCCGGCCATGCTCGGCATCTTGCGCGGCAGGGCCATCAACTTCATCTTGGTGACCCCGAGATCTTTCAGAATCTGGGCGCCGATGCCATACGTGCGCAAATCCATCTTGGGTGGTGTGACCGGGTCCGACTGCGTCATTGCAAGGCGCGACAGCAGGGCCTCTCCGGTCTCGTTGCGATGGAGCAGGACGATGATCCCGGCGCCCGCGGCGGAGACGGTGCGGAGCGCCTCGTTCAGGTTCCATGAGTGGGCATGGCTGGCGGCGTCCAAGAGGTCCATGACCGACAGCGGCTCGTGCACCCGGACCAGGATCTCCTTGCCCGGCGTCACGTCCCCCTTCACCAGCGCCAGATGCACCTCGTTCGCGGTGAGATCCGAATAAGCGACGATGCGGAAGCGGCCGTAGGGCGTGTCGACCAGCCGCTCCGCAACGCGTGCCACCAGAGACTCGGTGCGGCTGCGATAGTGGATCAGATCGGCAATGGTGCCTACCTTGAGGTGATAGCGCTCGGCAAACTCGAGCAGGTCGGGCAGGCGCGCCATCTCGCCGTCGTCGCGCAGCACCTCGCAGATCACGGCGGCAGGGACCAGCCCTGCCAGCTGGGCGAGGTCGCATCCGGCCTCGGTATGCCCGGCGCGCACCAGCACGCCGCCTTTCTGGGCCATGAGCGGGAAAACGTGGCCGGGCTGCACGACGTCCTCCGGACGCGCTTCGCGCTTGACCGCCGCCTGCACGGTGCGCGCCCGGTCGGCGGCCGAGATGCCGGTTGTGACGCCGCGCGCCGCCTCGATGGAAACGGTGAAGTTGGTGCCCAGCTGCGAGCGGTTGTTCACCACCATCAACGGGAGATTGAGCTGACGGCAGCGTTCCTCGGTGAGCGTGAGGCAGATCAGCCCGCGCCCGTGCTTGGCCATGAAGTTGATGGCCTCGGGCGTCACGAACTCGGCGGCCATCAGCAGGTCGCCTTCGTTCTCCCGGTCCTCCTCGTCCACCAGGACGACCATGCGGCCGGCCTCGATCTCGGCGATGATCTCCGCGGTGCTGCTGATGCCCATCCTCATCTCCTCATTCGCGCGAACCCATGAGACGCTCGACATAGCGCGCCAGCATGTCCACTCGCACTGTAACACCATGATGTGAGTACTAACGCGCTCTGGACGGCCCGTTGATACCGTCAGCACTACCGTCATCAGAGCTGTCTGTCTGCAATTTTGCCCGATTCCTGGTGATGACGTCGGTTTGTGCCCTACCGCCAAGAGCAAGAAGCCAATAACGAGACGCACCGTTTCGTCAACGCGCGAATCTTAGGTAAGCCCTTGGCGCGACAAGGGATCAAGCAGATCCACTGGGCCGTCCACGGCATGGGAAATGCTTTGGCAGCGGTCCATCTACGGCGCGACCGAAGATGGACGCGGAGCCGAAACAGAGAGAAATGCCATGAATGACGAACGCACTGCCGCACAGATCAAGCGACTAACCGCCCTAGCACACGCCAACGGCCTCATCGTCTCGGTCACCCCATACGATGACAGGGGCGCTGCCGTTGTCATCGATGACCCCTTGGACGCATCATGCGCGACCGTGCGGATGCCTGCCTCGATGGCTCTGGCGCTTCTTGAACTGATCGAAGCCGAGCCCACGACAAGCGCTCAGGACACGGACGAGTTTCGGCAGTTCGAGCGCGATTGCCTCATGGATCTAGACCGGATCATCGAGGCTGCGCGATAGCGCCAGCTTGGCGCCCCTCTCGGCATCAGCGAGTGGCTTGACTGAAACCACTGTATGGACCCTACAGTGCGTCAATGCTCCTCACCGTTGTCCGCGTCTACCAACAGGGCCGCAAGCTATCCGAGGCTGAACTGCGCAGCGCGGCGGGCGTTGTAGGCGACGTGCGTATACACGTCGAGCAATCACCGGATGGCAGATCAGTGCGAAAGGCCATTTGCTTTAGCGGAACCACAGAAGCCCTCCCCGCATTGATCGAGGCACAGCTAGCTGGAATGAGCCCGTAGTCATTGGGGCTGGAAGGATATGAAGAGCTGAGCACTGCTAGCGGGATCGTGTTCCTTCGGCAGGGCTGGTGGTGCAGGGTGCGGTGATTTTTCACTCGAGCCCTGTCTCACTATCAGTAGCGTCTCAACGCCAACGAACTTGAGCAGCGCTCCGAGCGTGGACGCCGGCGAACGGAAGTAGCCATGAGACGACAGAGTAACGCGTGCGAAAGCGTCCCTAAGGTCGTCCCTCTAGCTGCCGATGACTCTGTGTGCTGGGAGATGTGCATCGCCCACCGCACGAGCCCTAGAATTTTTTGGGAGAATCACAATGAATTTCGAGGAGCAGATCGCCCATAGACTCGGGCAAAAGCATGGAGCCGATTTCGCCAACAGCGCAGCATCCGAGCAACTCGCGAACCTGCGAAGGGCGTTTGGTGAAAACGCTGAAACCATCCTACTGCGGATGCACGCGAAGACTAGACCCAATAGTGCCTTCGCGCTATCCGGATACTTCGCGCTTTCCATCCTAGGGGAGCACGCCGATCGCGGGCGTGTGGAGGAATTCTGGCGGCCGTACTGCACAGGCGAGACCGAGACGGACGAGATTTACGACGAGCCGTACTACTTGGTTGGCTTCATTGACGGCGCCCTCGCGGCCAGAACCGCGAGCAAGGCGCACTAGACTCCACCCACGGAGATGACGCGGTCGCCGCCTGGCAAAGCTGGAGCACCTGCGTGCCCCCGGATGAGACTCAATAGGACTCTCGCCGATGTTGCAGGATGCGATGATTTTTCACTCGGCAGCTCGAGGTGGTCCAGGTACAGGCACAGCGTGCCCGGCGGTGTGTCTTAAAGGATCCGCGCCCGGTCAAGGGCGCGCCGCACTTCACCGACCGCCATGGAGAAGCAGGCATCGCGGGTTTGAGGGTCTGCGCCGGAGTCCCGCCAGAAGGCCTCGCGCACGTCGACCGCGGCAGTAAGACATTCTCTATCCCAGCGCTCCACCTTCGCTGGACTGTCACCAAACGTTGGCCCGTCGTCCATGAGATGGCGGAACAATTTGAGCGCTGCCAGGGTGCGTTCAAATGCCATAGTAACCGGAGGTGTACGTCTTAAGAGATGCGGCACGAAGATCATGATGACGGCTACATCGGTGTCGCTTGGCGGCACTTGAGAGTTTAGAACGCCAACTCAGTGCCACCGTGGAGTGGCGGCACAAGCATCGCTAGCTTGACCTGACCGGCTCCGCAAACAAAAACCCCGCCACGCGGACGGGGTCACAACTGGTTTCGTCTTTATCGTCGTCTTTGTCTCTGTCAGTGCAGCTTGCGCCGTAGGGACTGATCTGCGATCAAACGGTCTTCCTCACGGGCACCGCCATCAGGTTATTCGGCGTCAAGTTATTGTAGATGGGGGCCGCGATTGCAGGCGTCGCGAGCATCGCTCCGAAGCCAATAGCAAAACAAATCTACATCCGAAGTTCATCTCTCGATCCTCCTCACTCAATTCGATGTCAATCCTCCCTTACATTTAACGAAGCTTAAACAATGCCCGTGCTGTCTTTACTAGGTAGGTCAATGCGATAGCTCACGAGGCCGAGCGGCCCAATTTTCAAAATGTAAAGTCCCTCGACAGCTGATTCTTACACAACGCTTACGTATAAGCTCGGAGCTTATGACGTCGTACTATGCGACGAGTCTGTTAGTAAGATCTCGATGCGAATGAGCGCGCAGCCAGGCTTAACGGAAGCCCCGACGTGGTGCTGGCGGCTCGCATGAATGACGTGACGCGGATGAGGCCTGTGGCGTTAGGCCTCGAAGGTCACGAGGAGGCGAAGACCGCCGAGGGGATCGTGTTCCTTCGACAAGGTTGGTGGTGCAGGACACGGTGAGATCGCTTCACCAGAAACAAAAACCCCGCGATGCGAGCGGGGTCAGTCAGGACTCTGCTTTCGTATTTATCTTCTTGTCTTTCTTGTCGCTTGTTGTCAGTGCAGATTACGCCGTCGCGCTAAGCCTACTCCCGCGAAGGCGAGGCCGAGAAGGGCGAGCGTGGCGGGCTCGGGTACCGTGGTAGCAACGTTGGTGAATACGAAGCTCTCATCGTCGTAGTTGAAGTCCGAGCCCGGGAATCGCAAATCTTCAAATGCGACATACGTCCCCGTCGGGACACCTGCGAAGACAGGCGACGTGGCTGTGTACGGTGTGGAGTAGATATGGTTGTGGTCTGCGACGCCAGCATCATCGTAGGGGGCATTGAGAGCGGGATCGGAATACACGTCCGCGCCCAGCGTGAGGTTGTGCAGCACGAACGTAAGCGTATCGCCCGCGGTCACCGAGCCCAAGTTGAAACTGTCTCCGACCGATGAGGAGTGATTGTCGAGCCCGAAGCCGGAGCCGCTGGGAACGCCGTTGACGAGCAGACCCATCTGATTCTCGTAGGAGGCACCAAAGCCACCCACGATGTACGCGATCACGGGTCCATTGGTCGAGGCGGTAAAGGTATAGGTAACTGGATTGTATGAACCAGAGTTGGGGTACGGAATGAGGTCCGCCCGGGCGACTTGGGTGACGAGCGCGAGCGCGGCCAGTAGTGCGAATCGAAGGAAGGAATGCATGAGCGCGCTCCAACAAATAGGACAGTTATTCAAAAATAGAGAAAATCATGCCAAGGATACGGCGACTTAAGCCGCGCAGTCGCTATCCGGTATCTCGCACCGGCTCTGGCCTCATCTACGGCTTATAGTACCGATGCACCTTTACGCATATGTAGCCCTGTTCCATGCCAGGGTGAGATCGCACATATGCCTTGGCCAGCTCAGTCCCACGATTGCAGAACTCCTGCTCAGATTCGCCTTCCGTGGGCTCGACGAAGAACTCCTCGGTCGGGACATCGCCCAGGCTCATTCCCAGCATTTTATCGCTGAGCCTCAGATCAAGCACCACAACCAGAGGCTCAGCCGGTGTATATGCCTGCTCCAGCTTTTCGAGCCTCTTCTCCAGGTTGCGCATAAGCGTCCTCCGAATCAGTGCTCACAGGCCATGAGCCAGCATCTTCCTACGCTCCGCCCAAATCAAGCTTACGGCGCTCCGGATGCATCTGGCCCGTTACCAGAAATCATCTCACTTCGACTGAAAGGAGAGCACCATTGGACGACCACCTAGAGCAGAAGCCCGTTGTTGCAAACATAGACGGCCGAGCGACCGAGATTTCGGAAACCCGTTTGCGCGGTCCTGAACGCGGGCGCCGGCTGACTTGGCACTGGTATTGGGTGGACGGACGGATCGTTGCAAGCCCTGCTGTTGCAAAGCTACTGCAGGCGAAGGCCAAGCTTCTTGGCCGCGATCAGCGAGCGGCTGCTATTGCGTTATCGACCAACGAGGGTATTGATCCCGAAGAGGCGCGAAGGGCAATGCAAACGCTGCTTGCCGGAGCCTCCTTTCTCACGCGCATGCTCAACGATGCACAGCCTGGCGGCGACGGCGGCCAGGGCTGTCAAGCATCACCGGGCATCGACATCCCACGGCTGGCGATGTCTGGATCCTGGACGAAGCCCAAAGTCTGGCGCTGATTCAGATAGCAGAAAATTGAGGGTCTCAGATTCGCACGTGACCGCTGCCCCGGCGGTCTCTCAGTACCAAAGTCATCGTTGCGCGGCCGCCTCCGTGGAGTAGAGTCAGACAGCTACCTCGTCACACTAGCGGTCAGCCCGGTGGCGCGGTAGGACCAGACCTATCCGTCCGCCTGGCGAAGTTGGGCGCCCAACACGCGTACAAGACGCATGCGTATAGCCGAACCTGCCCCTTGAGCAAAACCCTTGTCTTGCGAGAAAGTCGTATGCTGCCCAAAGACTCCAGAGCGAGGCTTGCGCGCTACGATAAGCTGCACACGTAGCACCATATCCCGCGCATTGCCGGCGCTCGTAGGCAGGATGGCAACGGACTGTCTTGGACTTCTTTGATGCTATTTTCCCTCTGATCTCGAGGAAGGAGGCGGGAGCGATGGACTTACTGGGACGCCGTCAGAAGCCGTTCAAGGTAGCGCGCCAGCATATCCACTTCGACATTGACCGGCATGCCCGGGCGCAGATCCTTCAGGTTCGTCACCTCGAGCGTGTGCGGGATCAGGTTGACCTCGAAGCGGTCGCGCTCTACCTGGTTCACCGTCAGGCTCACCCCATTGACGGTGATCGAGCCCTTGCGTGCGACGTATTTGGCCAGCTCGGCGGAGATCCGAACTTCGAGCAACCAGCTGTCTCCCACCTGATCCTTGCGCGCAACCTCGCCGCGTCCATCGACGTGGCCGCTGACCAGATGGCCACCCAGACGGTCCGACAGGCGAAGGGCTTTCTCCAAGTTCACCCTTGCACCCGCTTCGAAGCCAGTGGTGCATTCCAGGGTCTCCTGCGACACATCCACGCGAAATGCGGCGGGCTCCAGCTCGACCACCGTGAGACAACAGCCGTTGACCGCGATGCTGTCGCCGACCCTCACGTCCGACAGATCGAGGCGCCCGGCGTCGATCATCACGCTCGCGCCCCGACTGCCCCGGGACGACCTCGCGAACCTCGCCTGTCGCCTCCACGATTCCCGTGAACATGTCAGCCGTCCCGGGTCAGTCTGGCGACGATGCGCAGATCGCTACCGACCCGGCGTACCTCGCGGATTGTCAACTCGACCCGCTGGTCGAGCGCCGTCAACTCACCCAGGTCAAACATACCCCGCGCCGTATCCCCGAGCAAGTGCGGCGCGAGATAGACGACCAACTCGTCCACGACGTGCGCGCGCAGCAGCGCGCCGTTCAGCCGACCGCCCGACTCCACCAACACCTCGTTTAGCTCTCTGCCGCGCCAGCTCGTGCATGAGCGCGACAAGATCGACCTTGCCCTCGGGGTTCGGCAGCCGCACCACCTGCGCGCCGAGCTGCTCCAGCTGACGCACTTTTTCCGGTCGGTCCTGGGCGGTGACGATCAGCGCGTGGCCGCCCTCCAGCACGTGGGCATCGAGCGGGATCTCGAGCTGGCGGTCGACGACGATGCGCAGCGGCTGGCGAGTGGTCTTGACCTCGCGCACCGTGAGGCGGGGATTGTCCGCCAGCAACGTCCCGACCCCGACCATCACGGCGCAGGAGCGGGCGCGCCAGCGGTGGCCGTCGCGGCGGGCGGCGGCGCCGGTGATCCACTGGCTCTGGCCGTTGCGCAGGGCGGTTCTCCCGTCCAGGCTGGCGGCGGTCTTGATCCGTAGCCACGGGCGTGCGCGCGTCATGCGCGCGACGAACCCGATGTTGAGCTCGCGCGCCTGCGCCTCGGACAGACCGGTTTCCACCGCGATGCGCGCGGCGCGCAGCTGTTGCAGGCCCTCGCCTGCCACCCTCGGGTTTGGGTCCTGCATCGCCGCGACCACGCGGGAGACGCCCGCCTCCACCAGAGCATCAACGCAGGGCGGGGTACGTCCGTGATGGCTGCACGGCTCGAGCGTTACGTAGACGGTCGCCCCGCGCGCCCGCGCTCCGGCCCGCTGCAACGCATGGATCTCCGCGTGCGGCTCGCCGGCCCGCTCGTGGAAGCCCTCGCCGAGGATCTCGCCGTCGCGCGCGATCACGCACCCGACGCGCGGATTCGGCGTGGTGGTGTACAACCCACGCTCGGCCAGGCGCAGTGCGCGGGCCATATGTGCATGGTCGGTAGAAGAGAACACCCGTGACTCGTGATTCGTGATTCGTGGCTCGCGACCTGCAACCGGTCGCGAGTCACGGCGGTTTAGGCCGCGGGTTTGCGCGCCTTTCGCCGCGCGCCGGCTTGGCGACTTCCTTCAGCACGTCGCGGAAATCTGCCACGTCCTGGAAGTCCTTGTACACGGAGGCGAAGCGGATGTAGGCCACCTTGTCCAGCTTGTACAGCTCGCGCATGACCATCTCGCCCACGCGGCGCGAGGCGATCTCCCGCTCACCCAGGCTCAGCAGCTTTTGCGTGATGCGCTCGACGGCGGCATCGACGTACTCAGTGGGTACCGGACGCTTGTGCAGCGCGCGCAGAAAACCGGTGCGCAACTTCTCTTCGTCGTACTCCTCGCGCGTGCCGTTGGTCTTGACCACCTGCGGTATCCGCAGCTCCACCGTCTCATAAGTCGTGAAGCGTTTGTCGCAAGTCGGGCAGCGCCGCCGGCGACGGATGCGCTCACCCTCCTCGCTCACGCGCGAGTCCACCACCTGGGTGTCGTCCGCTCCGCAGAAGGGGCACTTCATAAGGGGCGTGAATCGTGACTCGTGATTCGTGATTCGAGCCGGGACGCAAACGACAGAGACAAGCCACGAGTCCCGAGTGACGAATCACGAGTCACGCATCATGCACCGGCCAGCTCGCCCGCGTAGACCGGAAATCGCCGACACAGCGCGGTGACATCGGCTGCCGCCCTCGCAACTACCTTGTCATCGGCCGGCGCGTCGAGCACGTCGGCGATGAGGTTCGCCAGCTGCTCGACCTCCGGTGCGGCGAAGCCGCGCGTGGTCACGGCCGGCGTCCCGAGCCGAATGCCGCTGGTGACGAAGGGGGTCTGTGGATCGCGGGGTATGGCGTTCTTGTTTACGGTGATGTGGGCGCGGCCCAAGACCGCTCTCGGCGTCCTTGCCGGTGATCTTCTTGGCGCGCAGGTCGACCAGGAACATATGGCTCTCGGTACGGCCCGAGACGATGCGCAGGCCTCGTCTCTGCAGCGCCTTCGCCATCACGCGGGCGTTGTCCAGCACCAGTCTGCTGGTAGCGCTTGAACTCCACGCTCATGGCTTCCTTGAAGGCGACGGCCTTGGCCGCGATCACGTGCATGAGCGGGCCGCCCTGCCCGCCCGGAAAGATCGACGCGTTGAGCAGCTTCTCGTGCTCCGCGTGCGAGAGAATCAAGCCGCCACGCGGTCCGCGCAGAGTCTTGTGGGTGGTGCTGGTGGTGAAATGAGCATGCTCGATCGGGACTCGGGTACAGCCCGGCCGCCACCAGACCCGCGTAGTGGGCCATGTCCACCATCAGCCGGGCACCTACGCTGTCGGCGACCTCGCGAAAGCGCTTCCAGTCGATCACCAGGGAATAAGCCGATGCGCCGGCAACGATCAGCTTCGGCTTGTGGCTGTGCGCCAGGCGCTCCATCTGCGCGTAGTCGATGACTTCGTCCGCGTCCAGGCCATAGCTGACCACGTGGTACAGCTTGCCGCTGAAGTTGACCGGCGAGCCGTGGGTCAGGTGCCCGCCATCCGCCAGGGACATCCCCAGGAACGTGTCGCCGGGGTTCGAGCGCGGCCATGAACACGGCCTGGTTGGCCTGGCTGCCCGAGTGCGGCTGGACGTTGGCGTAGCCGCAGTGAAACAGCTGCTTGGCACGATCGATGGCGAGGCGCTCGGCGATGTCGACGTATTCGCAGCCGCCGTAGTAGCGCTTGCCCGGGTAGCCCTCGGCGTACTTGTTGGTCAGCACCGAGCCCTGCGCCTCCGAGCACGCGCGGGCTGGCGTAGTTCTCGGAGGCGATCAGCTCGACGTGGTCGTCCTGCCGCCGCTTCTCGGCAGTCATGGCTCGCCACAGCTCGGGGTCGAACTCGGCGATGCTGTCCTGGGGATCGTACATGAGGGGAGATGAGCGCGAAAGGTGCGGATTTTACCTGAAGCCGGCAGCGCACGCCCCAGCAGGGCGCTGCTATCATTGCGGGCACTGCGAGCAGATGCCCGCACGGCGCCTGGCAATGCACCGGCGCATCTCGGTCGGGCGAGATAACCATATCGGGAGAGCAGAGATGAACAACAAGGCGCTCGGCAAGCTCGATCTGGCTCGGGATCGCCGTCGTCGGCGCCTGGGCTCTGGGCAGCATCGCCACTCACCGCGGCGAGACCATCAACGCGATCTGGTTCGTGGCGGCCGCCGCCTGCGTCTATCTTGTCGCCTTCCGCTTCTACAGCGCCTGGATCGCCGCCAAGGTGCTGGCGCTCGACCCCACGCGGGCCACGCCTGCCGAGCGGTTCAACAACGGGCGCGACTTCGTTCCCACCAACAAATGGGTGGTGTTCGGCCACCACTTCGCCGCTATCGCCGGCCCGGGCCCGCTGATCGGACCTACCCTGGCGATGCAGTTTGGCTACCTGCCGGGCACCATCTGGATCCTGGTGGGCGCCGTCCTGGGCGGCTGCGTGCAGGACATGGTGATCATGTTCTGCTCCACCCGCCGCGACGGGCGCAGTCTGGGGCAGATGGCGCGCGACGAGCTGGGCCCGGTCGGCGGCTGGGCGGCGCTGGTCGGCACGATGATGATCATGATCATCCTGATCGCCGTGCTGGGCCTGGTCATCGTCAACGCCATGTACAAGAGCCCGTGGGCGACCGCGACCGTCCTGGGCACCATCCCGGTGGCCATGCTGATCGGCATCTATATGCGCGGCATCCGGCCCGGGCGCGATATTGGAAGGCTCGCTGATCGGCATCGCACTGCTGATCGTATGCGTGGTGGGCGGCGGCTGGGTGGACCACAACGAAGCCATCCGCGGCTGGTTCGACTGGGACAAGATGAGCGTCGCCTGGTTCGTGATGATCTACGGCTTCGCGGCAGCGACTCTGCCGGTGTGGCTGCTGCTCGCGCCGCGCGATTATTTGTCCACGTTCCTCAAGCTGGGCGTGGTGTTCCTGCTGGCGATCGCCATCGTCTACATCCATCCGGACATGAAGATGCCGGCCTTGACCCAGTTCATCGACGGCACCGGGCCGATCTTCAAGGGCGACCTGTTCCCCTTCGTGTTCATCACCATCGCCTGCGGTGCGATCTCCGGCTTCCACTCGCTGGTGTCCTCGGGCACCACGCCCAAGCTGCTCGCCAACGAGAAGGAGATCCGCATGATCGGCTACGGCAGCATGGCGCTGGAGTCGTTCGTCGCCATCATGGCCGTGATCGCCGCCTGCGTGCTGGAACCGGGCGTCTACTTCGCCATCAACAGCCCCGCCGGCGTGGTCGGCAAGGTGGCGGCGGACGCGGTGGCAAAGATCTCTTCCTGGGGCTTCCCGGTCACCGCCGAGCAGATGGAGCGGGCTAGCCAGTGAGATGGGCGAGAAGACGCTGTTCGCCCGCACCGGCGGCGCGCCGTCGCTGGCGGTCGGCATGGCTACCATCTTCAGCAAGACCTTCGGCGGGACGCTGCTGGCCGTGTGGTACCACTTCGCCATCATGTTCGAGGTGCTCTTCATCCTGACCGTCCTGGACGCCGGGCACCCGCGTCGGCCGCTTCATGCTGCAGGATCTCGGCAAGCACGTCTGGAAGCCGCTCGGCAACGTGTCCTCGTACCCGATGACGGTCGCTGTCGAGCTTCATCTTCGTGGCTGCCTGGGGCTACTTCCTGGTCCAGGGGGTAAGGGACCCGCTGGGCGGCGTAAACATCTTGTGGCCGCTGTTCGGCATATCCAATCAACTGCTGGCCGGCATCGCGCTGTCGGTCGCCACCGGCATCATCGTGAAGATGGGGAAAGCGAAGTACGCCTGGGTCACCGGGCTGCCGCTGACCTGGCTGGCGATCGTTTGCACCATCGCCGCGTTGGAGAAGGTGTTCAGCCCCAACCCCGGCGTGGGCTTCCTGGCCGCCGCAAACGACCTGTCAGCCCAACTGGCGGCGGGCACTCTCCCCACGGAGCGCATAGCGTCGGCGCCGCAGTTGATCCTGGGGCAGCGCATCGACGCCGCGCTGGCCCTGCTGTTCGCAACGCTGCTCTGGGTGGTGATCATCGACATGTTGCGGGTTTCCTTCCGTTTCGTGAAGGGCCAGCCGGTACTACCTCTGGCCGAATCGCGCTACACCATGACCCGGCTCGAGGCAAGCATCGTTGCGAGCTCCTCCGCCCATGGCTGACGCCGCTCGGTGATGAGACCACAGATGCGATTTCGGCCGCGCGAACACCCCACCAGAGCAGCTCAATCGCAAGGCTCGTGCACGGCCGCGCACGGCCAGCGACTACGCTGGACAGCGGCAACGTACCGCCTGGCGTTTGCTGTGCGCGGCGTGGAATTTCGTACGCCAGGTCTCGGGAGATGACGCGTACGAACGCTACCGTGAGCACATGCTGCGGGCCCATTCAGGCCAGCCCGCGATGACCCGCGGCGAGTATTACCGGTTGCGCACCGAGCAGAAGTGGAATCGGGTTACGCGTTGCTGTTGAGACCAGGGTGACCGGCGCGGCGCGTGCCGGCGCCCTTTTCCGCCGACGACTTCGGCGGATGGGATCGCCAAACTTCCGCCTACCACTTGTGCATTTGATCGGCGTCGTCGCACACGGCGACCCAGCCGCCGCCGGTCGCCTCGGAAGGCGCGGAGATCAGCTTTGCACCGCTGCGCACCAGCTCCTCCACCTTCTCCCTTACCACCTGCTCGGTCGGGCCCTTGATCATCAGCTGCAGGCCGAGCTTGACCACCGTGCACTCTTTGCTGCGATCGTCCGGATCCTCGCAGGTCACCACCCACTTGCTGCCCATCGGCTCCACCTTGGAGAGCAGCTTCCCGCCTTTGGCGACCAGCGCCTGCGCCGCGGCTTCCACTGCGGACTTGTCGGATCCGATGATGACGATGTTTGCCCCCATCTTGACGGTCTTGACCGGTTCCACTGAGCCTCCCTCACGCGTGTTTCCCAGTATGCGCTCATGCTAGCGCATTCGCACGCGTCTGACGATGGAGCGGTATCGCCCGACATCGCGGGGGCCGGCGGCTCGCAGCCGGGAGTTAGAATCGCGGCTTTCACCGCTCGGGGGGCCGCAAGCGATTCCCTGGACCGCAGCCGCATGCCGAAACCTTCCGCCGACGCGCTACGCGATAGTCCCGAAACATCCCGAGGCTCACCTGTTCGAGGTGAGCTGCACCGTGGCCGATCCCGATCCGCGCGGGCAGCGCTTCGCGCTCCCGGCCTGGATACCGGGCAGCTATCTGATCCGCGACTTCGCGCGCAACGTGGTCGCGATCCGGGCACAGAGTGGTCGCCGAACCGTGTCGATCACCAAACTCGACAAGCACACGTGGATCGCCGCGCCGGTCCAGGGGCCGCTCACGGTCACGCTGCAGGTCTACGCCTGGGACCTGTCGGTGCGGGGCGCGCATCTGGACACGTCTCACGCATTCTTCAACGGTCCCAGCGTGTTCCTGCGCCCCCTGGGAAAAGAGGCGCGAGCGTGCGAGGTCGAGATCCTGCCGCCCCGTGGGGGGCGCTACCGGAGCTGGCAGGTGGCGACCGCGATGCGGCGCAGGCGCGCGCCCGCTCTTGGCTTCGGTCTCTACCGCGCGGCAAGCTACGACGAGCTGATCGATCATCCGGTGGAGATGGGGCGCTTCGACCTCGCGACGTTCGAGGCCTGCGGCGTGCGCCACGAGGTCGCCATCACCGGCCGTCATGACACCGACCTCGATCGTCTGTGCACGGATCTGCGCCGGCTGTGCGAGTCGCACGTGCGCCTGTTTGGCGAGCCGGCGCCGGTCGACCGGTATGTCTTCCTGGTAACGGCGGTGGGCGACGGCTACGGCGGACTGGAGCACCGCGCCTCCACCGCCCTGCTGTGCTCGCGCGACGAGCTGCCGCGGGTCGGCATGAGGCAGACGACTGAAGGCTACCGCACCTTCCTCGGCCTGTGCAGCCACGAGTATTTCCACACCTGGAACGTCAAGCGCATCAAACCGGCGGCATTCACTCCCTACGATCTGGAGCGCGAGAACTACACCCGGCTGCTGTGGGCATTCGAGGGCATCACCAGCTATTACGACGATCTGCAGCTGGTTCGCGCTGGGCTGATCTCCGAATCCGAATATCTGGAGATCGTCGCGCGCAACATCACCAGCTTGCTGCGCACGGCGGGACGGATGAAGCAGACGGTAGAGGAAGCCAGCTTCGACGCGTGGATCAAGTACTATCGCCCCGACGAGAACAGCCCGAACGCGCAGGTCAGCTACTATCTCAAGGGCAGCTTGATCGGGCTCAGCCTGGATCTGATGATCCGCAGCCGCACACGCGGGAGGAAGTCGCTGGACGATGTCATGCGCGCGCTCTGGGAGCGGCTACGGCAGGACCGGCCTAGGGGTGCCCGAGGACGGGATCGAGAAGCTGGCTGCGCAGGTCGCGGGCATGAGCCTGCGGGCATTCTTCGACAGGGCGCTGCGCATCCACCGAGGATCTGCCGCTGAAGCAGCTGCTGGCCACCGTGGGCGTCGCCATGCAGCTGCGCCCGGCTCAGTCGTCCGCGGACCAGGGCGGCAAGGCTGCGACCGCAGCCGACTGCGAAGATCCTCGCGGCGGGTGAGCCTGGGCGTGCGCGCGACGGAGGATCCCGCGGGCGCGAGGCTCACGCATGTCCTGGACGCCGGCGCAGCGCAGGCTGCAGGGCTATCCGCCGGCGATGTCGTCGTAGCCGTCGACGGCCTGAAAGTCGGCGCGAAGAATCTCGACCAGCGGCTCGCGCGATACAAGCCGGGGAACGTCGCCACGCTGCATGCGTTCCGGCGCGACGAGCTGCTGGAGATCGAAGTGGAGCTGCGTGCAAGTCCTCTCGACACTTGCACTCTGGCGGTCATTGCTGCGGACCGGACGGCTGCCAACCGCCGGCGTGCGTGGCTCCAAGGGAAAAGCTGAAGTGAGCCACACTCGTCGACGACTCAAGCCTCCGCGTCACTTACGCGGACGTGGCCGCGGCGGCCGAGCGCTTGGCCGGACGAGCGCGGCGCACGCCGGTGCTGACCTCGCGCCATGTGGACCAGCGCACCGGTGCCCAGGTGTTCTTCAAGTGCGAGAACTTCCAGAGAGGCGGCGCGTTCAAGTTCCGCGGCGCCTTCAACGCGCTGTCTCGGCTGGACGAGGACGCACGCAGACGCGGCGTGCTCGCCTATTCTTCGGGTAATCACGCGCAGGCCGTTGCGCTGGCCGGGCAGCTGCTGGGCGTACCGGCGCTAATCGTCATGCCGCAGGATGCGCCGCAGGTCAAGGTCGAGGCCACGCGCGGCTACGGCGCGCAGATCGTGCTGTACGACAAGCACACGACCGTGCGCGAGGAGCTATCGCAGCAGATCGCACGCGAGCGCGGACTCACCATCATCCCGCCCTACGACCATCCCGACATCGTGGCCGGCCAGGGAACAGCCGCCAAAGAGCTGATCGACGAGCTCGGGCGGCTCGATTACCTGTTCGTGTGCGTCGGGGGCGGCGGACTCATCTCCGGTTGCGCCATCGCTGCCGACGCGCTTTCGCCCGGATGCCAAGTGATCGGCGTCGAGCCGGAAGCCGGGGACGACGCCACGCGTTCGTTCCACACCAAGACGCTGCAGACCTGCCACAACCCGGACACCATTGCCGACGGCGCGCGCACGCCGTACCTCGGCAAGGTCACGTTCCCGCTGGTGCTGCGCTATGTGCACGACATGGTGACCGTCAGCGATGCGCAGCTGGTTGCGGCGATGTTGTTCCTGTGGGAACGGATGAAGATCGTCGTCGAGCCCACCGGCGCGCTGGGCGCGGCTGGCTTGTTTGAAGGCAAGATTCGCGTGCCGCCGGGAGCACGCGTGGGCGTGATCCTATCCGGCGGTAACGTCGATGTGCGTGAGATGTGCGGATGGCTCAATCGTGGCGCGTGATTCGCGACCTCGCGGCACCGCCAACGTGCGCCGCCACGGCTACTCTCCCGCCACCGTCATGCCGTCGACGAGGATGGAGCCACATTGGCGTGAGCCACGCACGAGCACGTCCGTCCCGACCGCCCCGATGGCGCGGAACATGTCCTTGAGGTTGCCGGCAATGGTGATCTCCTGCACCGGATAGGCGATCTCGCCGTTTTCCACCCAGAAGCCTGCCGCGCCGCGCGAGTAGTCGCCGGTAACCTGATTCACGCCCATACCGAGCAGCTCGGTGACCAGCAGACCGCGCCCCATCTTTTTCAGGAGGGTGGAAAAATCCTCTCCAGTGCTGTCCAGCAAGAGATTGTGGTTGCCACCCGCGTTGCCGGTGGAAGCCATGCCCAGCTTGCGCGCAGAGTAGCTGCCCAGGAAGTAACCCTGCAACACTCCCCGCTCGACGACGTCGCGGCGGTGGGTGGCTACCCCCTCGTCGTCGAACGGGCTGCTCGCCAGTCCGCGTTTGAGGTCCGGCACATCGCGGATGCGCACCAGCGGCGAGAACACCTGCTGGCCCAGGCTGTCGAGGAGGAAGGAGGCTTTGCGGTACAGGCTGCCGCCGCTCACCGCACCGACGAAATGCCCCAGCAAGCTCGAAGCAATCGGAGCCTCGAACAACACCGGCACCTGCATGGTCGCAAGTCTGCGTGCGCCCAAGCGCCGCACGCAGCGCTGGCCCGCGTGCCGGCCCACCAAGCGAGCGTCCTCCAGATCCGCCGCCGCGCGTGCTTGAACGTACCAGTCGTCGCGCTGCATACCGTCGCCCTCGCCTGCGATGACCGAGCACATGACGGTATGGCGCGAGCTGGGATACCCGGACAGAAATCCGAGCGTGTTGCCGTAGGCGAAATGCGACTGCTGAGTGGAGACGGACGCGCCTTCCGAGTTCGTGATGCGCGGATCCACCGCAAGCGCCGCAGCTTCGCACTCGCGCGCCAGGTCGATAGCACTTTCCACCGGCAGGGACCACGGGTGATACAAGTCCAGGTCGGCGACCTCGCGTGCCAGCAGCGCCTCGTCGGCCAGCCCGGCCGCATCGTCGCTGGCGGTGAAACGGGCGATCGACAGCGCCGCTTCCACCGTCTCTCGCACCGCCTTGGGCGCGAAGTCCGAGGTGCTGGCGTGCCCGCGCCGTTGATCGATATAGACGGTCACCCCCACACCCTTGTCGCGGTTGTACTCGATGGTCTCGACGGCGCCACGGCGCACAGTCACGCTCTGGCCAAAGGCTTCGCTGACTTCCGTCTCGGCGGCGCTCGCACCTTTGCTCTTGGCATGGTCGAGGACGTCGCACGCAATGTGACGGAGCTGATCCAAGCTATGCGAAAACTCGCTGCCTGACACGGGAGAACTCTGGTGGTTGCTGGTGTTGTTGCGAGCGCCGAGCCTGGTGCGCTGACGGATTGGTATGATACCAGCGATGGCCGGCCCCACCGCACGCAAACAGCCGAACCCGACGACCGATCAGGCCACGATCAGCAAGACGCAGCGCAAGCGCGCGAGCCTCGCGCTACAGCAGCTGGGCGAAGAGCTGACCCAGCTCACCGAGCAGCAGCTGGCCGAGCTGGAGCTGCCTGAGCGCCTGCTCGACGCCGTGCTTGCCGCCCGGCGCATCAGCAAGTTCGGGGCGCTGCGCCGACAGCTGCAGTACATCGGCCGGCTGATGTACGAGGTAGACGCGGAGTCGATCGCTGCCCGGCTTCGGTCTTGGAAGGCGGAGCCGCGCGCAGCCAACGCGTACCTGCGCCGGCTCGAACGCTGGCGCGCGCGCCTGTTGCAGGACGAGACTGCGCTGGGCGAGCTGGCCGAGAGCTTCCCCGGCTGCGATACCCAGAAGCTGCTCCAACTCGTGCGCAGCGCCCGGCGCGAGCAGGTTGAAGGCAGGCCTCCGCGCAGCTCCCGCTCGCTGTTCCGAGAGCTGCGACGCATTCTGCCGCCCGATCCGGGAACGGTCGAGTAGTACACGCCGGCGGCCGCCCCGGCTAGAATCCGTCTGGCAATGGGCGCAGAACAACTCAAAATCGGACTGGTCTCCATCAGCGACCGGGCCTCCAAGGGCATTTACCAGGACGAAGGCATCCCGGCGCTGGAGGAATGGTTCCGGCGCGCACTCGCAACGCCCTGGAGCACGGTTACGCGGCTGATCCCGGACGAACGATCGGTTATCGAGGCCACCCTGCGGGAGCTCGCCGACAAGGAAGAGTGCAATCTAGTGCTCACCACGGGTGGCACCGGCCCGGCACCGCGCGACGTGACGCCCGAGGCCACGCTGGCAGTCGGGGACAGGGTGATGCCTGGTTTCGGTGAGCAGATGCGTCAGATCAGCTTGCACTACGTGCCCACGGCGATCCTTTCGCGCCAGGTTGCCGTGATCCGGGGACACACGCTGATCATTAATCTGCCCGGCCAGCCCAAGTCCATCCGCGAGACTCTGGAGGGCGTGAAGGATGCGCAGGGCAAAGTAGTCATGCACGGCATCTTCTCCGCCGTGCCCTATTGCATAGACCTCATTGCCGGGCCTTATGTCGAGACCGACGAAGCGGTGGTCAAGGCTTTCCGGCCCAAATCCGCCGTACGGCCGAAGCAACCGTGAGAGCCAACGTGACCGTAGAACTGCTTCCTACCATCGAGATCGAGACTGCGCCCAAGCCCGCCGCGAGCGTGATCTGGATGCACGGCCTGGGGGCCGATGGCAACGACTTCGTTCCGATCGTTCCGGAGCTGGGATTAAACGGGCTGGCGGTCCGCTTCGTGTTTCCTCACGCGCCACTGCAACCGGTGACGATCAACGGCGGATACGTCATGCGCGCCTGGTACGACATCGGCTACCAGGACCTGGCGCTGAAGGAGGACGAAAGAGGCGTGCGCGAGTCCCAGCACGCCGTGGAGGAGTTGATTGCGCGCGAGATCGCGCGCGGCATTCCTGCCGAGCGCGTGGTGCTCGCCGGCTTCTCGCAGGGTGGCGCTATTGGTCTGCAGTGCGGACTGCGCTATCCCAAGCGCCTGGCCGGGATCATTGCCTTGTCGACCTATCTGCCGCTGCCGCACACGGTGGAGAAAGAACGCAGCCTGGCCAACCGAGAGATTCCCGTGCTCATGGCGCACGGCATCGAAGACCCGATCGTTCCGCTCAAGCTGGCGCAGGCCTCATGCTCCAAGCTGCTGACGCTCGGCTACCCGGTGGAGTGGCACGAATACCAGATGCCGCATTCGGTGTGCGCCGAGGAGATCGAAGTGGTCGGGCGGTGGTTGAAGAGCAGAGTGCGCCGAGTAGCCGGCTCAGGCCGGCGCGCTGCATCACGCGAAACGTGGCCATATCGAAATCTTCTCCACCCTCGAGCAGCTCCTTGGGCACCAGCAGGTACTCGCGCTCGTAGGCACGCATCTGCAGGCTCTGGCCGGGTGAGAAAGTGCCCAGGCGCATGAGCAGGCTGAGTTCGCCTGCGCCGGAGCTCTCCGATTTGCTGGACGGCAGCAGCACGGCATCCGCGCCGGGGGAGACGGCGGCGTTCCTTCCACCGGCCGGTAACAGCTTGACGCGGGTTCCACCTTTGGCCAGCGTCTGGATCCCCACGTAGGGCTGTTGGCCGCTGCCGCTGGTCAGACGCCGTACGATACCCACGCCCCAAGCGGCGCCATCCTCTTGCTTGATCCCTAGGAGCGTACCGACCTTGAGCCAGTCGCCCTTGGATTGAACTATGACGGCACCATAGCCACCCTCGCTCTCATTCTCAACCGTCCACGTTTCGATGTTGTCCTGGAAGGACAGATCGGCGGACTCGCCGGAGACGATGGCCAGAATTTGGTCGAAGTCGTGCACCACATGGATGCGGGAGACCGAACGCCGTCGTTCGTCGGCGCGCGTGGGTGGAATCGGCGCCCAGTAGCGCGCCAGGTGATGCAGCACCTCGGACACCAGGCTCGGTTCGTAGTTGCCGCCCAGGTTGAGGTCCGAAGGATAGGCGCCGGTGCTGGCGATGACGGCAATGACCTTCTGCGCCACGTCCGACGCCGTGCCGGGCCCGAAGTAACGCACCGTAGGCGTGGCCCCCACCTTCGCCACCAAACGTGCCGGCGCGCGCGCCACGGCCAGGTCGACGTGATAGTGGCATCCCTTCGCAAGCTGATTTTGCAGCACGAAGTATTCGGAGAACTGCGCGACGATGCGCTCGGCTACCTCCAACTGGCGCGGCAGCAGGCAATCGGTGGCAGACATGCTCAGCATCAGCGCCTTCAGGTACTCGCGCTGGACCGTGGACTCGCCCCCCGGCCCCGGGTACACGGTGCAGGGTTTGAGCGCGAAGCCTCCCTGCTCGGCCCGCGCGTACAAGGCCCCGAGCCGGCCCCACAGGGTGGGATCGATCGGCCCGTAGCGAATCAACAGCCATTTCAGCTCGAGCGTCAGCGCGCGGATCGCACGACAGACGATAGTGGGCGCGTGCGGCTTGAGCGCGCCGGCGCCCGACACGCCGGGCAGGGTTTTGTCCAGACAGAGCTCATAGGCAGCGCCGAGCTGACGCCAGAACTCGACCTGGGTGCTCCAGATCCGCTGTTCCTGGAAGCGTGAACGCCGGTTTCCCGTGCTCAGGTATTCCTGCGCCAGTTTGCGCTGATCGGCCTTTCCGGCGGCGTCGAGCTGATCGACGATCTCAAACACTCGCTGTGGCTTGAGCTCCTCCGAGCTGCGCGTGCGATCCAGCCAGAAGCTCAACTCCTCCAGCAGCTTGAACGAGTCGCCCGCAGGCAACTCAGCGAGAAATTCCCGGGCCGATTTGTCCTCGGCCATGGGGTGGTCGGATTTGTTCTTGTTCCATCCGAGCATCGTCTTCCCCTCGTGTTCGTAGTCGGGCCTGGCCGCGCGCCCTTCATTAGGGCCAGGCAACCGGGAGGAACCCTCGACCCAATACCACCGGGATAAGGGTCCGCCGCTCCTGCCAGCAAGTTTTGTTCCTCAGACTGCGCCAGCCAACTGAGGCGCGAGGGTAAGACCGAACCGGGTCCGGCGAGACGCAGATTCCGGGGCCGAGCTATGGCTAGATGACGCCCTCGGCGCGCAGCTGCTCGATGTCCGGGTCCGTATAACCCAGGGCACGCAGCACTTCCTCGGTGTGCGCCCCCAAGGCTGGCCCCAGCCAGCGTGTAGTGCCTGGCGTGTCCGAGAGCTTGGGCACGATGCCCGGTAACTTGAGCGCCGCGCCGTCGGACAGGCGATGCGTCTCGAGCATGCCGCGCGCCTGGTAGTGCACGTCGCGGACGATGTCGGCGACGTCGTAGATCTTGCCGCTCGGAACTTCTGCCGACGCGAGCACCTCGCAGCACGCGCTCCAGATCGTGTTGCGCGCACCAGCCGCCGATAGCCTCGTCGAGTTCCTCGGTGCGCGCGACGCGGCCCTCGTTGCGCGCGAGAGCGGGATCGTTGGCCAAATCCTCGCGTCCGATCGCCGTCATCAGGCGCTTGAAAATGCTGTCGGCGTTGGCACCGATGACGATGTACTTGCCGTCGCGCGTCACGTAGGTATTGGACGGCACGATGCCCGGGAGCGACGCGCCGCTGCGCGAGCGGACAAATCCGAACATGTCGTACTCCGGCAGCAGGCTCTCCATCAGGCTGAACACGGCCTCGTACAGCGCGACGTCCACGACCTGGCCGCGCCCGCCGTTGGCCGCGCGGGCATGCAACGCCATCAAGGCACCAATGACGCCGTACATGGCAGCGATACTATCTCCCAGGCTGATGCCGGCGCGCACCGGCGGCCGGTCCGGGTAGCCGGTGACAAAACGGATCCCGCCCATCGCCTCGCCGATAGCGCCGAAGCCGGGCTGGTCGCGATACGGGCCACTCTGGCCATAGCCCGACAGCCGCACCATGATCAGGCCTGGGTTGCCGGCCGACAGCTGGTTGTAGCCCAAGCCCCATTTCTCGAGTGCACCAGGACGGAAGTTCTCCACCAGGATGTCGCAGTCCTGCGCCAGACGGCGGACGATCTCCTGCCCCTCCGGGTGCTTGAGGTTGACCGTCACCGACTTCTTGTTGCGCGCCTGCACCAACCACCACAGCGAGGTGCCCTTATACAGCTTGCGCCAGGTGCGCAGCGGGTCGCCTTCGCCGGGCGCCTCGATCTTGATGACCTCGGCGCCGAACTCGGCGAGGATGCGCGTACAGAAGGGGCCCGCGATCAGCGTGCCGAGCTCGAGGACGCGCAGGCCAGCGAGCGGGCCCTCGACGTTAGGAGTCACGTGTTAGGCGCTACGGTGCAAACTCGCGCAACACGCGACCGGCCTTCGGGGCGTCGGGCACGATCCCGTCGGCATCGGCCACGCGCTGGCCGTTTATCCATACCCCGTGGACGCCCACGCCCGGCGTGGTCAGGCGCGAGGCGCCCGCCGGCAGATCGAACACGCGCTTGGGTTTGCCTCGGCCTACCGTCGCCGGATCGAACAGCAGCAAATCCGCCCATTGCCCTGCAGCAACGCGGCCGCGGTCGCGGATGCCGAACAGGTCCGCGGGCTGGGCGCAGAGCTTGTGCACCGCCCGCTCCGGCGGCATGACGCGGCGCTCGCGCACCCAGTGGCCCAAAAGGTGCAGGCCGAAGCCTGCATCGCACAAGAAGGTGAGATGAGCACCCGCGTCGGACAGGGAAATGACGCTGTCGGGATCGCACAGCATGCGCCCTACCGCCTCCTCGTCGGAATTGAGCAGCGTGGCGCTGAACAGCGTGTCCAGTCCCTCCGAAAGGCTCAGATCGAGGAGGACATCCAACGGGTGCTTGTGCTGCTGATGCGCCAGCGCTGCGATCGAGCTGCTGTCGTATGCCGCGTTTGCAGGGCGTGCTGCCTGAGTCACGAAGACCTTGTCCCATTCGCCGTTGAACAGGCGGAGTCTGCGCTGGGACAGCTCTTCCTTGACCGAGCCGCGAAAGGCGCCATCGGCCAACGCCTTCTTTGTGGCCGCCTCGTCCATCTGCATCAGCGGTTGCCAGGCGACCAGCCCTTCGAACACGTAAGGTTCGTGTAGCGTGAACTCGAACGTGAGCGGACAAGCCGAAACCGCTCCATACAGCCGGTTGCCGCGGCGCCGCGCCTGCGCGATCTCGGCCAGATCCTCGAACGACGCGTCGGGCACGAGGTTGCTGTGCAGCAGCGCCGCCACCAGATAGGGACGCCCGGCGCTTCGCGCCAGCTGCTCGATGAAGGCGATGGGTGTGAGCTCGCCCTTGGTCATCATCAGCATGCCGCGCCCTGCGTCCTTGAGGCTGCCCGACAGCGTCAGCAGCTCCTGCTCGTCGGCCAGGCGCGAGGGCATCGGAATGCCGGCCTCGCCGTTGTGCTGGGGGTTGCGGGTGGTGGAGAAGCCACAGGCACCCGCCGCCATCGCCTGCACCACCAGGCCGCGCATCTCACTCACCTCGTCAGGCGTTGCAGCGCGCCGAGTCGCGTCGTCCCGCATCACGAAAGTGCGAACCGAAGAGTGGCCGACATAGCAGGCGACGTTCGGCCCGACGCCGCGGCGATCCAGAGCATCCAGGTACTCGGGAAAGCTCTCGAAGTCCCAGTCGATCCCGCTGCGCAGGGCGTCCAGCGACATGCCCTCGACGTGCGTGAGGTTGCGCATCACCAGGTCGCGGTCCGCCGGCCGGCATGGCGCGATGGTGAAGCCGCAGTTCCCCATGATCACGGTGGTCACGCCCAGTGCGGGTGAGGGGCTGGCCAGCGGATCCCAGGTGATCTGAGCGTCGTAGTGCGTGTGCGTGTCGATGATCCCCGGCATCAGCGCCAGGCCATCGGCGTCGATCACTTCGCGCGCGGCGCCGACGTCCTTGCCCACGGCCGTGATGCGGCCGTCCTTCACCGCAACCGCGCCGTGCATCGGGGCACCGCCCAGCCCGTCATAGATCAGTGCCTGCTTGATCACGAAATCATGCATCGCCCAGCCACCCGTCAGCAGTTACGAACCACGAGTCACGAATCACGTTCTGTAATAGCGCCTGGCCCGCTTCTCTGCCTTGGCCGCCGCGTCCGCGGGGCTGGATGCGCCGGAGGCCGCCTCCGCCACCATGTTCACCATCACGTAGTCGGCCATCACCCCCGCGGAGGCCGCGCCGAGCTGACCCGCGTAGCCGTCGTCCCGCGTACGGTCGGGAATGTCGCGGAAGGGGGTGTACTTCGGATCCTCGCTCCAGATCGGGTTGGACCGATACGCTTTGAGCGTCTGCTGCACATAGCCCAGAGACGACTTCTGCCAGGTTTCGTACTGGTCCTTTTCGAGCATGAAGCGCAGGTACTCCTTGGCCGCATTCGGGTACTTGCTGTACTTGAACACGAAGCAGGGAGTGAACACGTTGAGCTCGGTGTGGCGACCGACCGGCCCCATCGGCATGGGTGCATGGTAGATGTCTGAAGTCAGGGCCTTGACCGCCGCGTCCTTGGATGTCTTGGCCACGTAGTAGATCGAGATTCCGTTCAGGGTGAGGCTGATGTCTCCCGCCAGGAAGGCCTTGTTGTTGCTCGGGTCCAGCCAGGAGAGCGTGCCCGGGACAAAGGTCTCGTACATGGCCTTCGCATACTCCAGCCCGGCGATGGTCTCCTTGGAGTTGATGGCCACCTTGTTGTTCTCGTCCACCATCTTCCCGCCATGTGCCCACACCACCCAGTGGCACCAGGCGTTGGCATCGCCCACCGCATTACCGAGGGCAAAGCCGCAGGGCGTGCTTTTGGCCTTGAGCGCCTGCAGCAGCTTGAGGAAGCTCGGCGTGTCGCCGGGTATCTCCTTGAATCCGGCCGCCTCGATCATGCTGCGGCGGTAGGTGATGCAGCCGCCTAGAATGCCCATCCCGACCGCGATCCAGCGGCCGTCGCGGAGGCAGTAGCGCTTGACGATGTCGTACCAACCCCCGTACTTGCCGCCCAGATAGTCGGCCAGGTCGGTGAGATCGTGCACCTTGTCCGCGTACAGATGCGGGTCGTCGAACCAGCCCATCACGATATCGGGCCCGCTGCCCACGTTGGCGGCCACCGCCGCCTTGGGCCGGATGTCCTCGAAGTTCTCGCTGTCCACCCGCACGCTGATCCCGGTTACCTCCGTGAACTTGCGGGTGTTCGCCATCCACTGATCCTCGTCGCCTTGCACGAAGCGCTTCCAGCGCAGGACGCGCAGCTCGGCGCCGGGCTCGGGCGTGTACTTGAGATCGGCGGCGGCCGCCGGACGATCGAGCACGGGGACGCCGGTAGCGGCGACGGTTGCGGCGCCCAGGACCTTAAGCGCATCGCGGCGCGAAAAATTTGGCATGATCAATCTCCTCCGGGAATGATGCCCGCGGCACCAACCGTGCCGGGGGTTGCGGTCAGCCTGCTAGGATGGTTGGAGCGCCCTGCGTGCCGTTGGTTCTAGCGGTAGCGGATCTCGAGAATTTCCAACTCGGTATCGCCGGCGGGACGCCGCCACCTGACAGTGTCGCCCACGCGCGAGCCGATCAGCGCCTTGGCGAGCGGCGACTGCCAGCTCACCTTGCCAGTGGCCACGTCGGCTTCGTCCTCGCCGACGATGGTGAATTCGTGTACCTCGCCCTCGGCGGTCTCGGCTCTCACCGTCGCACCGAAGTGCACTTCGTCTTGGGGCTCACTGCTGACATCCACCGGAATGGCGCTGTCCAAGCGCTGCGAGAAGTAGCGCAGGTCGCGCTCGATCTCGGTCAGCTTGGGCTTGTCGAAATCCTCGCCCGCCGCCTTCAGCTGGGCATGACGCGCGATCAGCGATTCGTACTTGTCGCGCAGCTGCGCCAGCCCCAGCGGTGTGACGTAGTTCGGATACGGGCTGACGGGACGCTCCGGGACCTCTTCACCGGACAGGTCACTGTCGTCCCCTTTCACAAAGGCTCGGCTCATTCCTCCTCCGTTGTCGAATTGGACCGGCTGGTTCGGCCGCGTCCTGTGGTTATGGATAGCATGGACTCGAAGGCGCGCTCGAAACGGCTTCGCATGGCAATCGACGTTGGGATCACAACTGTCCGCCCAGCGCGTTCGGCCCGCTGGCAACGCGGTCAGAATCGGGTGGTCAGGAACGGATCAGGCCGTGGAGTGCTGCCGCCGCCGGCCCATCGTGGCCGGCGTCCACTGAATGCACCAGCCGTTGGGACTCACTTCACCCTCCACCAGCACGCACTCTCCATAACCCACGTAGAGCACGCACTTGCCGCAGCTGCGCCCCTCGTAGGGCTCGTCCCGGTAACCGACGGCCTCCTTGCTGCGTTTCTTCAGGGTCGCCTTGGGCTTTTGCTGTGCGGTGCTTTCCAGCGCTCGCGCCAGCAGCGCAGCCCCGCCGGCGGCGATCGCTGCCTTCAGCACGCGCCGTCGCGATGGACGCAAAGTCCTGGCTCTCATCTGGGATCTCCTCCCGCAAGCAACCGGGGACGCTCCCCTTCTGCGATCGATTATACCCACTCATCTCGGGCGCCGTACTGAGACGACGCCGGCCGCGGTCGCTCAACAAAAAGGGCTGCCCGCGCCCGGACAGCCCTGGAGTTCTGGTGCTGCTGCTCAGAATCGAACTGAGGACCTCATGATTACGAATCAAGCGCTCTACCAACTGAGCTACAGCAGCATGTGGGCGCGGATTATAGGCCCCCCTCCCCGCAGCGGCAACGCGGCTCAGCGATGCTTGAACGCGGGCTTGCGCTTCTCGACGAAGGCCGCCATTCCTTCTTTCTGATCCTCGATCGCGAAGCAGGAGTGAAACAGCCGGCGCTCGAAGCGCACACCTTCGCTGAGCGTGGTCTCGAAGGCCCGGTTCACCGACTCCTTGGCCAGCATGACCACAGGCAGGCTCAGCTCGCAGATTTTCTCCGCGGTCTTGATGGCCTCGTCGAGAAGTCGTTCGGGCGGGAGCACGCGGCTCACCAGCCCGCAGCGCTCGGCCTCGGCCGCGTCCATCATCCGCCCGGTGAGCACCATCTCCATGGCCTTGGCCTTGCCGACGAAGCGCGGAAGCCGCTGCGTTCCGCCGGCGCCGGGCAGAACCCCCAGGTTGATCTCCGGCTGACCGAACTTGGCGGTATCCGCAGCCAGAATGAAGTCGCACATCATGGCGAGCTCGCAGCCGCCGCCCAGCGCGTAGCCGGCGACCGCGGCGATCACCGGCTTGCGGATGCCATTGATCGTCTCCCACTCCGCGGTGATGTAATCGGCCTTGTAGACGTCCATGTAGCCCCAGTCCTTCATCGCCTTGATGTCGGCGCCCGCGGCGAAGGCCTTCTCGCTGCCGGTGATCACGATCGCCCCGATGCTGTCGTCCGAACCGAAGCTGGTCAGCGCCTCACCGAGCTCGCGCATCAGCTCCGGAGACAGCGCGTTCAAGGCCTTGGGACGGTTCAAGGTGATGAGTCCGACCCTGCCACGGGTTTCGACCAGGATGTTCTCGTAGGCCATGGGCTGCAGGTTCCTTGTTGGCTGGTTTCGATCGAGACGGGCTTGCAGCGCGCAGCGCTCCCCGCGCATGATGCGGGCACGGACAGCAGAGGAGCCGGACCATGCCCTACGAGACCATTCTATTTGATATCCGCGACGCGGTGGCCTGCATCACGCTGAACCGGCCCGAAAAGCTCAACGCCTTCACCGCCCGCATGCACGAGGAACTGCGCGAAGCGATGGACCAGGTCCGTGGCAGCGAAACGGCCCGCGCGTTGCTGATCACCGGCAACGGGCGCGGCTTCTGCGCCGGTCAGGACCTGAATGAGCGCGCCATGTCCGAGGGCGCGGCCCAGGTCGAACTGGGCAGCGCGCTGGAGAAGAGCTACAACCCTCTGGTTCGCGGCCTGCGGGACCTGAGCATGCCGGTGATCTGCGCGGTGAACGGCGTGGCGGCGGGTGCCGGCTGCAACTTCGCGCTGGCCGCCGACATCGTGATCGCCGCACGCTCGGCCAGCTTCATCGAAGTGTTCAGCCGCATTGGCCTGATCCCGGACGCCGGCGGGACCTACGTGTTGCCGCGCCTGATCGGCGCGGCTCGCGCCATCGCCCTGTCGTTGCTGGCCGAGCCCCTGAGCGCCGAACAGGCGGCGAGTTGGGGGCTGATCTGGAAATGCGTGGACGACCACACACTGATGAGCGAGGCGCGCGAGCTGGCGCAGCGGCTGGCGACAGGACCCACGCGCGCCTACGCTCTCATCAAGCAAGCGCTCAACGCTTCGCCGGCCAACACGCTGGAGCAGCAGCTCGCGCTGGAAGCGAAGCTGCAGCGCGAAGCGGGACAAACCGCGGATTTCCGGGAAGGGGTGAAGGCGTTCCTGGAGAAGCGCGCGCCGCGCTACCAGGGACGTTGAGAGCGGCCTCGCCCCCGGATCAACCGGCCTCCAGACCGCCGTACCGCAGCGACGGCGCCATCGATCGCCGCCAGAGGGACATTACGTCTGCCGGTCACGAATCCTGTGCGCGCCGCACGCGAATGATGATATCCATTCCTTCGGTCACCATCCCTGCAGGCAATTGCGGCAAGCCTTCGATGCGCACCTCGGTGGCGTCGATGTCGATGAGCTTGCCCGTCTCCACATCGTAGATATGGTAGTGGGCTGAGGTGTTTGGATCGTAGAACACCCGGCTCGGGTCCACGATGACTTCGCGGATCAGCCGCTTCTCGACGAACAGGTTCAGCGTGTTGTAGACCGTGGCCCGCGAGGTTTCCGGGTGACGCTGGTTGACCATCGCCAGCACCTGGTCCGCCGACAAATGCTCTTGCCGTGAGTACAGCGCATGCGCGATCTCGATCCGCTGGTGGGTCGGATTGATGCCATGCGCTCGCAGCGCGTCTGCCAGGTTGTCCCGCGAGTAATGCCGATAGTCCATAGGCCGCGATTATAAGCGCGTGGATTGGACTGTGTCTAATTCGTATCCGGCGCGCTTCACCGGATCGCCGCGTTTGTGCCCGCCAAACCGACTCCCCGATCGCTGACTGGCACCTGTCTTGCAACCCTATGGCGGCGAAGCGTGACGGGCACCTTTGACAGTTCGATAACGCATACCGTTCATGGCGCGAAATCGACCGCTGCCGACCGCTTGTTCGCTTATGCCACCCTTTCATCGGCGGTTTTTGCGGCCCGCCGGCTTGACTGAATAGACTTCGCACTGCCCATGGGCAAGGAGTAACGAGATGAAACGGATTTGCGGATTCAGCTTGATCGAGTTGCTGGTCGCCGTCGCGATCGTGTCGATCCTCGCCGCCGTCGCCATACCCGGCTACCGCGACTATGTCACGCGCGGGAAGCTGGCCGAGGCGTACACCAATCTCGCGTCGCAGCGCGTGAAGATGGAACAGTTTTACCAGGACTTGCGCACTTATACCGGCGCATGCCAACCCAATACGGTCGCGCCGAAGCCGGCGGACACGATCAACTTCCAGTACGCCTGCAGCCATCAACGATCAGACCTACACGATCACTGCAACACGGTCTGGCGAGCGGTGGCTTGAACGGCTTCAGGTTCACCGTCGACCAGGCCAACAACCGCGCTACCACGGGCACTCCCTCCGGCTGGACTTCGAACGGCAACTGCTGGATCAGAACTAAGGACGGATCATGCTGATGCGCCGGGCTCATCCGCGGATTCACCCTGATCGAGCTCCTGATCACGATCACGGTGCTCGGCATTCTGCTCGACCCTGGGCGCGCCCTCGTTCATGGTCTGGATGCAGAACACCCAGATCCGGACCGCAGCCGACGCCGTGCTCAACGGGCTGCAGTTGGCGCGAACCGAAGCGATCCGACGCAACAAGACGGTGCAGTTCGCCCTGGGTAACCAGACGGAATGGACCGTGAGCGTGGTCAGCCCGCTGCAGCAGCTGCAATACCGCCCCATGAATGAAGGCTCTGCCAACGCGCTCGTGCCAGACCACTCCGGGCGGCTCCGGCACGGTCACCTTCGATGCGTTGGGCGGACGCACGAGCAACAACGATGCATCGAGCCCTATGGACTCCATCGATATCACCAGCAGTGTGACTCCGATGGGCCTGCGGCCGTTGCGCATCGTGATCACCCCGTCGGGCAGCGTGCGCATGTGCGACCCGGACCCCAATCTCAAAGTGGGCGACCCCAGGCGCTGCACTTAATGAACTGCTTTTCGAGGACGCATCTCATGAAACCCATCTCAGTGTCTGCACGAGGACCCCTGCGCCGCGGCCGGCAAGCCGGCGTGATGCTGCTCGAGGCGCTCATCGCGATCCTCATCTTCTCCGTCGGCATTCTGGCCATCGTCGGCATGCAAGGCACCGCGGTCCAGAACATGGGCGAAGCCAAGTACCGCAGCGATGCCGCGTTCATCGCCAATCAGATCGTCGCTGACATGTGGGGCAACTCGACCAATCTGGCCGGCTATGCCTATTCGGGCAGCGGCTCGGTTCCGTCCCTGCTGTTGAACTGGATGAACACGGCCCAAAGCAGGTTGCCGGGCGTGGACGTCGTAGCCAG
Organism: uncultured beta proteobacterium; assembly: GCA_963705615.1. Classification (GTDB taxonomy): domain Bacteria; phylum Pseudomonadota; class Gammaproteobacteria; order Burkholderiales; family SHXO01; genus SHXO01. Next base: position 261,658 of record CAVPKE010000012.1, read on the forward strand.
GAAAAACCTGCCGATCATCACGCTGGGCGCAAACAACCAGGTGACCGTGACCGTGCGCTGGCAGCAGGGGCGCGATGTGGGCACCGGCGCTCCGCCCCACAGCTACGCGCTCGTCGCGTACATCAACTGTTGCCTTTGAGGATGGTGCGATGAACAGCTTGAGCTTGAATCGCCGCCAGGCGGGCATGAGCCTGGTCGAGCTGATGGTCGCGATGGTGATCTCGCTGATCGGCGTGATCGTGATCTTCCAGGTCTACGCGGTGAACGAGGGCGTGCGCCGTAGCACGACCCAGGGCAGCGACACGCAGACCAGCGGTTTGCAGTCGCTCCTGCGCCTGGAACGCGAGCTGCGCGCCGCCGGCTACGGCATCAACGACTTCGACCTGCTGGGCTGCACCATGAGTATGTATGACAAGCAGGCCGCGCCCACTAACGTGCCCAATTTCATGCTCGCTCCGGTGCGGATCACCACCAACGCCGGTGCCGTGCCGGACATCATCAACATCATTTACGGCGACGGAAGTCAAACGTCGGCCTCGGTGCAGCTCGGCACGGACATGGCAACTGCCCAGGATACCGTCACGTTGACCTATCGCTTCGGATTCAACAAAGGCGACAGGTTCGTGATCGGGCAGCCGGGCTCGAACTGCACGCTGGGCGAGGTCAACGGTCTCCCGGGGCTGATCGACCTGCAGCACGACGTGAGCGGCTATGTGAACAGCGTGACAGGGCAATCCGTGCAGCCGCGTTTCAACAGCGCCGCCGGCTTTCCCCTCGCCTACAAATACCTGGCCGGCAAGGTCATGAACGTCGGTCAAGCCCCCGTGCGCGAGCAGATCACCGTAAACGTCGGCGATCCTGACCCGAGCAAGAACAACAAGCTCTACGTTCAGAACTTCTGGGCCGACGCGGCGGATCCCGCGTCGCAGCCTGTGGCGGTTGCGGAGCAGGTCGTCGCTCTCAAGGCCGAGTACGGCATGGACGACGGCATCAACAACGGCACCGTCCAGCGCGCCGCTTACGCGCAGGACGACAACGTCGTCGACAACTACGTCGACAGCAACGCCGCGAACGCCCCCAACACGCTCAACACGCAGCTGAGTTGGCAGCGCGTGCGAGCGGTGCGTCTGGCCGTGGTGTCACGCAGCCTCACGCCCGAGAAGCCTATCCAAGGCACCACCTGCGATGCCACGCCCGACTACACGGACGATGCGAACTATCAGATTCGCTGGGCGCGCGGTCCGAACAATGCGGCAGGCGCCAAGATCGATGTGCGCACCAACACCACCAACGACACCATCGACAACTGGCGCTGCTACAAGTACCAGGTGCGCGAGACGGTGGTGCCTCTGCGCAATGTGTTCTGGAGGCAGCCATGAGAACGCAGGGACTTCAACGCATCGACTCCGCCCGCTGGCCTGCGAACAGGCATGCCCCAGGCCGCTCCGCCATTCGGCAACGAGGCGTGGTGCTGTTCATCGCCCTGATCGTGCTGGTGGCCATGACGCTGGCGGGCATCGCCATCATGCGCTCGGTGGACACCGGCAACGTGGTGGCCGGCAATCTGGCCTTCAAGGAAAGCACGCTGTCCGCGGCCGACAACGGCATCGCCCGGGCCTTCACGTGGCTGACCACCACCATCAACAACCCGGCGACGTACGCCACCCTGGAGCAGGACATCGTGCCCCAGGGTTACCACGCGGTGGTGAGCGATCCCCCCGACTGGACGGACAATGCCGTCTGGAACGGTCAATCCCTCTCGCTCGGCACCGACGCGGCCGGCAATAGCGTCGACTACATCATTCAGCGCATGTGCGACAACGCGGGCAGCTATTCCAACGTGAACTGCGCGCAGACGCCCCGCGTCGGTGGCGAATCGGGCAACAGCCAGGCGGTGGGCGGCACCCAGTTCAACTCGCCACCGATGGTGTACTACCGCGTGACGGTGCGCGTCCAAGGAGCTCGCCAGACCCTGAGCCTCGTGCAGTCGATCGTCGGTCTCCAGCAGTGACAGGTGAACACGAATGTCCACGCAAATGTCTACCCCCGAACACAATTTGGCCGCTGCCTACACTCGGCAGCACGGATCTCCTCTCGCACCGAACTACGTCCACGACCGGCACCCGCCGCAAGAGGACATGACACGCCGCGGGCGAGAGGCCGTACATCTTCGCAATAGTCTGAAGGAGCACGTCATGAACCACCATCTTCCGTTCACTCTCAAACGGCTGGCTAGCGCCGTGGCTTTAGGCGCGGCCGCCCTCGCGGCGGCCCCCGCCCTGTCGGGCGTGACCGATATCTCCAACGCGCCGCTGGCCAGTGCGTCGAACCAGAGCGTGCTGCCCAACGTGATGTTCATCCTCGACGACTCGGGCAGTATGGACTTCGATACGCTGCCGGACAACACCGAGAACTGGCAGATGGGCTCCGAGCGGCGCTACATCGATGAGCTGTACCAGTGCAAGCCGAAAGGCATCCTGACCACCGGCAACTACAAGGCCGGCCTCATGCCCACGCACTGCGACCGCGTGGACCCGCCGTTTGGCGCGGCCCAGTTCAACGGCCTGTACTACGATCCCACGGTTCGCTACCGGCCGGCGGTGAACTATCTTGGCAGCCCGATTGCGACGATCTCATATACCAACGCGTCCTGCGATCCGTTCCCGACCGCCAGGAACTGCCGAGACTTCTACCCGATCGCCGACTACGACAACAACGGCGCGTTCCAGAGGTATTACGACGGCCAAGCCGTGAATGTGTATTTGCCGAAGGGCCTGAATAATACACCCACCAATACCGGCCAGACTTACCAGAACGCCGCGATGGCCAACTGGTATGGCACCGGAAGCTCGCTGAACTTGAGCACCGCCTTCCCCGAGGTCGTCTACTGCAACAACGTCAATGCCACCGTTTCGACCATCGACGCCAACGGCACGACGCGCGACACCAACGGCTATGCGTGCAGGCGCAACGGAACTCCCGTCAACAACAGCGGAACGGCCGGTGCCGCAGAGACCGGCAACACCTTCCGCTACACCACGGCACAGTGGAGATCGGGTTATCCCGAGGCGAAGCGCAGTGCATCAGTTCGCGCGCCCCAGCTCGGGCAGCACCGTCACGGTAACTACGGCGGCACCGCATGGGCTGAGATCCATCTCAGCGACCGGTAACTATCCGGCCTTCAGTACGTACTTTATCGTCCCGCGCACGGGTACCGGCACCACCGGCGCCGGCTTCGACACGTGTGCCGCGGCAACCTGCAATACCCCCATAAGCGTGACCCTGGGCGCCGCCAACACCTTCACTTATACCAAGAACAGCGGGGTCCAGGTCGCTTATGCCGGGCTCGACTTTCAGTGGCAGTTCACACGCCTCAAGAGCAACACCGACAACAACGTCTACGTCACCGCGCCCAACCACGGCCTGATCGTGGGCGACAAGATCAACGTCTATGCGACCGCGGGTAACGACACCTTCGGCACCAGCGGCGCCAACCAGCTCAGACAGCACATCAACTGCGGTCAGGGCGGTACGCAGACGGTGGCCACGGTGCTCGATGCCGACCACTTCTACTACACCGTGCCCACGAGCGGCACCGTGCCCAACACCGCCACCACCTGCGCCGCGTACAACGGCACCGCCAACGTGACCGTCCCCGGCTTCGTCCAGAAGACCGGGCTGTTCAACATCCCCAAGCTGAAGCTCGGCAACGCGTTCTACTACACGATCCAGCCGACCGAGTACTGCAGCGACACGTCGCTGACCACGTGTAAGGCCGCCACGGCACCGGACACCACCAACGGCTACATCTACCCGGCGCCGGTGCGCTACTGCGCCAACATCTTCGATGCCAACCGCCTGGACACCCCCACGGGGCTCGATACGGACGCCAACACGAACCAGCCTCGCTGCCGGGAGAAGTTCCAGGAAATCTCAGATGCCTACGCCCCCCCCGCTACATTCACCGGGTGTCCTGTCACCGGAGGGTGCCCGTACGCCACGAACCCGCCCGGCCTACAGGGCAAGCGTCTCGGCTATATCTATCCGCGCTACGGTCAGTTCGTTCGCGTGGACGTCGCAAGCGGCGGCATCTTCCCGAAAGCCGCCAATCGCACCGACTGTGCGGCCGCCTCGACCTGCACCCTAGCCGAGGAACAGCAGAACTTCGCCAACTGGTTCGCCTTCTACCGCACCCGCATGCAGATGATGAAGACCGCCTCCGGGCTGTCGTTCCAGCCGATGGATACGCGCTACAGGATCGGCTGGATCACCATCAACCCGGACAGCCCGGTGGACTCTGACCACTTTCTGCCGATCGACCACCTTCGACTCGGTCGCAGAAGCAGAAGTGGTACGACGTGTTCTACAAGATTTCACCAGGGGGCGGCACGCCGCTGCCCGAGGCGCTGTCGCGTGTCGGCCGCTACTTCGCCGGCATCAAGAACACGGGCATCAACAAGGGCATCACCGACGACCCGGTGCAGTACTCCTGCCAGCAGAACTTCGCCATTCTCACCACGGACGGCTACTGGAACTATCCCGACAGCCCGCTCCCCGTGGACGTGAAGGGCAATACGCTGAAGCGACGTCGACAACAAGACCGTGGACGCCCGCGGCAACGCGATCGTGCGCCCGATGTACGACGGCAACCTGAACATCAATACTTCGACCCTCACGACCGTCGGCACGTTGGCTGACGTCGCCTTGTACTACTACCTCACCGACCTGAGAGATTCCAGCCTCGGCAACGGTACCGGCGCTCTCGGCACCGACGTCACCCAGGACAACGTGCCCACCAACGACACCGACACGGCCAACTGGCAGCACATGGTGACGTTCGGCCTGGGCATGTCCACGGGTCTAATGCACTACCAGCCGGACTACGCCGCCAAGAATTCGACCGGCGACTTCAACAACGTGCGCAAGGGTGCCCTGTCGGGATGCTCATGGACCGTCGGCCAGTGCAACTGGCCCGTCCCCGGCAGCCGGCTGCCGGCCAACCTGGACGACCTGTGGCATGCCGCAGTCAACGGGCGCGGGGACTTCTTCTTCGCCAGCGATACCGCCTCCGTGCAGGCCGGCCTGAACCAGGCCCTGACCAACATGCAGGCGAGAAACGCGGCAGGCGCGGCAGCCGCCACCAGTACACCCAATATCACGCCGACCGACCGCGGGGAATTCATCACGACGTATATCTCGGTCGACTGGACCGGAGAGGTCGCGGAGAAGCTCATCGACCCCAACACCGGAGCCGTATCGCCGACCGCCGTCTGGACCGCCAGGGACCAGCTGGAATCCATGACTTCTGCCAGCACCGACAGCCGCAAGATCATCCTGCGCGATGTCGCAATGACCGGCGGGGCGGTAAAGGACTTCTTGTATGGGAACCTCACCGCAACGGAAAAGACCTGGTTCGACAACGTGTGCATCGGCGGCCCTACTATCGGCCCGGTGTCGCAATGCTCGACGCTTGACGTCGGCGCGGGCACAGTGTCCGCCCCGGCGGTCAACAGTGACATGTGGCAGGCCAACCAGGGCGCGAACATGGTCAACTTCCTGCGCGGCCAGACGCAGCTGCGCGGGACGATCTATCGCAACCGCCCGTACGCGCTGGGTGACACGGTCAACGCAACCCCGTTGTACATCGGCAAGCCGAAGAACGCTTTCGCCGACCTCGTCACAACTCCGTACAGCACCTGGAAGGCACTGCCCGCCATCGCCGGCCGCACGCCGGTGGTCTATGTAGGCGCCAACGACGGCATGCTGCACGCGTTCAACGCCGGCACCGGTGCCGAGATGTGGGCCTACATCCCGCGCATGGTGGCGCCGAACATGTGGAAGCTGACGGACACGAACTACGGCGGCAAGCACACGTACTACGTGGACGGCTCGCCGTCCACCATGGACGTGTGGGACGGCTCGACCTGGAGAACGCTGCTGGTCGGCGCCCTCAACTCCGGCGGCCGTGGCTACTATGCGCTGGACGTCACCAATCCCGACAGCCCCGTTGGCCCTGTGGGAGTTCTGCAGCGACACCACCCTCACGTTGTGCTCGGTCGCCGACGCGAACCTCGGGTTCTCCTACGGGAACCCGGTCATCACCAAGCGCGCCTACGACGGCAAGTGGGTGGTGCTGGTGACCTCGGGCTACAACAACGTCTCCCCGGGCGACGGCCACGGGCACTTGTACGTGCTCGATGCACTGACCGGCGCGATCCAGAACAACGTCGTAACTCCCGACCTCGGCAACAATACCACCCCCATCCCCAGCGGACTGGGCAAGATCGCGGTCTGGTCGGACAATCCCATGGTTGACAACACCGGCGAGGCGGCCTACGGCGGCGACCTGCTGGGCAACATCTGGAAGTTCGACCTGACTCAGAGCCCGCCCACCGTGCAGTTGCTGGGCCAGGCCAAAGACACGGGTAGCAAACCACAACCCATCACCGCCAAGCCCGAGCTCGCCCTGGTCAACGATCTCTACAAGGTCGTGTACGTCGGCACCGGGCGCTATGTCGGCAACGCGGACTTGACCGATCCCGCCACGCAGACGAGTCCAGTGCCCAACCCCGTGACCGCCTGGATGCAATCGCTGTACGCCTTCAAGGACACCAGCACCAACCTCGGGGTGCTGCGCAATGCGGCGGGGATGGTCAAGCAGACCCTCACCTCCTCGAGCGCCACGCAACGGACGGTCAGCAGCAATGCGGTGAACTTCAGCACGCAGACCGGCTGGTATGTCGACTTCAATCTGGCCGACTCGCCGGGCGAGCGCGTGAACCTCGATCCGCAGCTGGCGCTGGGCACGTTGATCGTGACGACCAACGTGCCGAACACCACCGCTTGCTCCGTCGGGGGCGACGCCTGGGTGTACCAGTTCAACTACCTGAGCGGAACCTTCGTCGCCAACACACCGGGGGGCGTGGTCGCCAACAAGCAGACCGGCGCGCTGGCGGTGGGTATGGTGGTCTACCAGCTGCAGAAGGGCTCGATCGTCGGCCAGCTGCAGCGGTCCGACACCCAGCAGGTGCAGCAGGGCATCTACACCGGTCCGGGCAGCTCACCGCACCGCCGCACCTCCTGGCGCGAGCTCACGCACTAGGAAACCACGCCACAAAGCCCCGTCCTCGGACGGGGCTTTTTTTTGGAACGACCCCGGGTTGCGCTGCACTTCACCCGGGCTACAAGACTGCTGCGTGTCCGCAACGCGTAGCCTGGACGGAGCAGCAGCGGAGTCCAGGATCGGTAGCCTGGACTTCATCGCAGCAGGCATTTTCGCATTGATGGGTTTGTTCACACTGCTCAAAATCGAAAAGATACTTCAGTAGAAGCGGAATGCCTGCGCCGAGATCAATCAAGGCCCTCCAGGTGGGTTGAATGGCCGGCGGGAAACGACCTGCGCGCGGCTGTGCTCGGCGCGAATGACGGGTTGGTGTCCAATCTGTGTCTTGTCATGGGCGTGGCCGGTGCGGGACAGCCCGCGCATACCATCCTGCTCACCGGCCTTGCCGGGTTGGTCGCCGGCGCGGTTTCCATGGCGCTGGGGGAGTGGCTGTCGGTGACCAATGCGCGGGAATTCGCGCGTTCCCGGATTGACCAGGAGAAGGAGGAACTCGAGGAGACGCCGGACGCCGAGCGCAAGGAGCTGGCGCTTATCTTTCAGGCGGAGGGATTGCCGCGCGAAGATGCGCAGCGCGTCGCGACCGATCTCATGCGCGACAAACGCGCCGCGCTGGATACCTTGGCGCGGGAAGAGCTCGGCATTGATCCCGCCGAGTTGGGCGGCAACCCGTGGCGCGCCGCCGCGTTCTCATTCGCCTTGTTCGCGGCGGGGGCGCTCTTCCCGGTCTTTCCATTTTTCTTTGCCGGGGGCACGACCGGCATGGCATGGAGCTTGGCATTGAGTGTCGCCGCATTGAGAGCGATCGGTCTCGCCACGTCGCTTTTCAGCGGCCGAGGACCCGCGTACTCGGCGACAAGACAGGTTGTCATCGGAGCGGTCGCTGCCGGCTTCACCTATGCCATCGGGGGGTTGATCGGCGTGTCGGTTTCCTAAGCGGCGGAGCGCCGGCCGTACGCTACCCGGAATCGTCGGCTCGGCCCCCGCTCTTCGCCGCGTAGGCATCCGTCACTCGCTTAGAACACCAACGCGACGCTGGCGTTCAACGCGATCCCCACCCCGAGCGCTAGTCCGCCGAAGCCAGCCGTGCAACGAAGGTCCGGTTTATTGCAAAGCTTCGAACCTCCGCTCCTGGCCGGTTCAGTTCAATCCGAACCGTTTGATCAGCCAAGTCTTGACCAGCTGCGTCAGCATCAGGTACGCAGCCAGGATGGCAACAAGTGCCAGCAGGTACTCGTGCGGCAAAGGGACCAGGTTCAGAGCGTGCGCGAAGTGCGAGACGGGCAGCCACAGTCCGAGCAGGCAGATGGCAATCGTGGTCCCGGTCAGCGCCGCGCTCGCCTGGCTCTGCAGGAACGGGATCTTGCCGGTGCGGATGACGTGCACGATCAGCGTCTGCGACAGCAGCGACTCCACGAACCATCCGGTCTGGAAGAAGGCGGATTGTTCCAGGCGTCAAAGAAGTACAGCAGGGTGAAAAACGTCACGTAGTCGAACAGCGAGCTGATCGGTCCGATGAACAGCATGAAGCGCCCGATGTTGCCGACATCCCACTTCCTGGGCTTCTCCAGGTACTCCTTGTCGACGTTATCGGTGGCGACCGCGGTCTGCGAAAAATCGTAGAGCAGGTTGTTGAACAGAATCTGCACCGGAGCCATCGGCAGGAACGGCAGAAAGGCGCTGGCTCCGAGCACGCTGAACATGTTGCCGAAGTTCGAGCTCGCGCCCATCTTGATGTACTTGACGATGTTGCCGAACACCTTGCGGCCTTCGATGACCCCTTCCTCCAGCACCAGCAGGTTCTTCTCCAACAAAATGATGTCCGCGGATTCCTTGGCGATATCCACGGCCGTATCCACGGATATCCCGACGTCCGCCGCCTTGAGCGCCGGGCCGTCGTTGATGCCGTCGCCGAGGAAACCGACCACGTGCCCTTTCAGATGCAGCGCCTTGATCACCCGCGCCTTCTGCTGCGGCGACAGTTTTGCGAACACGCTCGTCGTCTCCGCGGTAGTGGCGAGGGCTTCATCGGAGACGCCCTCCAGCTCGGAGCCCAGCACGACGTGCCCGACGTCCAGGCCAACGTCGCGGCACACCTTGCGCGTCACGATCTCGTTGTCTCCGGTCAAAATCTTCACCGCGACCCCATGCTCGCGCAACACCTTCAGCGCCGCGGCGGCCGTGTCCTTCGGCGGATCCAGGAAGGCGATGTAGCCGACCAGGATCAGATCCGACTCGTCCTTGATCGAGTACACGGTCTGTGCCGAGGGGGTCTCTTTATAGGCGACCGCGATCACGCGGAAGCCGTCCTCGTTGAGCTCGCGTATGACGGCGCGCAGCTCCTCGGAATGCTCCTCGCCCAGCGCGACGACTTCGCCGTGCCGCTCGGCTCTCGTACAGACACTGTAGATTTCCTCCACCGCGCCTTTGCAGATCGAGGACGTGGGTCGCGTGATCCTTCTCCACGACCACCGACATGCGCCGGCGCTGGAAATCGAACGGCACTTCGTCGACCTTGACGTAGCGCGTGCCGGTCTGCAGCTGGGTGCGCAGTTCCACGTGCTCGAGCACAGCGACGTCGAGCAGGTTCTTCAGGCCCGACTGGTAGTAGCTGTTCAGATAGGCGAATTCGAGGACCCTCTCGTTCTCCTCGCCGAAGATGTCCACGTGCCGCTCGAGGATCACTTTGTCCTGGGTCAGGGTCCCGGTCTTGTCCGTGCACAGCACATCCATCGCGCCGAAGTTCTGGATGGAGTTCAGGCGCTTGACGATGACCTTCTTGCGCGACATGGCGATGGCGCCCTTCGCCAGATTGATGGTCACGAGCATCGGCAGCATTTCCGGCGTCAACCCTACCGCAACGGCCACGGCGAACAGAAAAGCCTGCGTCCAGTCGTGCTTCAGGAAGCCGTTGATGAGGAACACCAGTGGAACCATGACGAGAATGAAGCGGATCATCAGCCAGATGAACCGCTGCACGCCGCGGTCGAAGCTCGTGAGCTGGCGCTGTTCGGAGATGGTCGAGGCGATCGAGCCGAAGTAGGTGCGCCCGCCCGTGACAACGACGAGCGCGGAAGCCGTCCCGCTCACGACGTTCGTGCCCATGAAGCAGATATTGGGGAGCTCGAGGACCGCGTTGGGCGGCTCGCCGCTCAGGGCCGGAAACTTCTCGACCGGCATAGCTTCACCGGTCAGCGCGGCCTCGTTGATGAACAGGTCCTTGGCGTTCAGCAGGCGGACGTCCGCCGGCACCATGTCGCCCGCAGACAGCAAGATGACGTCGCCGGGCACCAACCGCTCGATGGAGATTTCCTCGCGTGCGGGACCCTGCGGACGCAGCTTGACCTCGAAGTAGCGGTTCACCTCGTCCGGCACGCCTTTGCGCGGGTCCATTCTGAGCACCGTTGCCGTGGTGCTGACCATCGACCGCAGCCGCTCAGCGGCCTTGCTGGACCGGTACTCCTGGATGAACGTGAGCAGGGTCGCCAGCACCACCATGATCCCAATCACCACTGCGCCTTTGGTTTCGCCCGTAAGGTAAGAGACCGTGGCCAACACCAGCAGCAATATGGACAGCGGGGTGAACAACAGCTCGAGCAACCGCCGCGCGGCGCCCTTGTGAGCTTCGTGGGCAACGGTGTTGCGCCCATAGGTCAACAGTCTGTCGAGAGCGTCTCGAGACAGCAGGCCTTCCGACGAGCTGCGCAGCTTTTCGAGCGCTTGGTCAGGCGTCAGGCGCGCGTAGTCCTTCAGCTCCGCCGCCGACTGGGCAGCAGCGGGAGCAGGTTGCGCGGGGATGAGCGCAGCCAGCGGAGCCAGGAGGCTGCGCGTGAAGATCGTCAGCTGCATGGGCTTCTCCTCGTCTTGGCGAACAAGCGCGAGCGGGTCGCGAAACCGCCGCGCGGTGGTCGATACAAGGGCGGAGGACTTTCCCGAGGCTGCGAGCGCATCCGCGGGTGGCTGCTCCGACCTTCCCTGGGTCCCTGGCTGACGGGAAGGCCAACGAGCAGTCCGAGAGGACTGTGTTACGGGAGACCTATCCGGTCAGGCAGAGACGATCCAACTGCAACTATGGCTGTCCAACGACTGTCTCCGATGATTAAACGCGCCGAAGATACGCCCCGCAAGTATGGGCGTCAACGAGAAATTTCGATGTCGTAAGCGTCGAGAAAGGATCTAGCCCGGCACGCGCGATACCCCACATGACGGACGCGTGCAGCGGCTCAGACCATCAACGTCTTTGGCAGCGGGAACACCACGCTCTCGGTGATGCCGTCCATCTCGCGCACTTCCGTGGCGCCCAGCTGTCGCAGGCGCTCCACCACACCCTGCACCAGGACCTCGGGCGCAGACGCGCCCGCCGTGACGCCAACCCTGCTCCGGCCATGCACCCAGGCCGGATCGAGGTCCTCGGGGGTGTCCACCATGTAGGCCGGGATCCCGAGGTTCTCGGCCACCTCACGCAGGCGGTTCGAGTTGGAGCTGTTGGGCGAGCCCACCACGATGAGCACATCGCACTGCCGGGAGAGGACCTTGACCGCATCCTGGCGGTTTTGCGTGGCGTAACAGATGTCGTCCTTCTTGGGCCCGACGATGCCGGGAAACCGAGCCTTGAGGGCGGCGATCACTGCGCCCGCGTCGTCAACCGAGAGCGTCGTCTGGGTCACGAACGCGAGCCGATCTGGATCCTTGACAGCGAGGCGCTGCGACATCCTCAGTCGTTTCCACCAGGTACATGCCATTGTCAGCTTGCCCCATGGTGCCTTCCACCTCCGGGTGGCCTCGGTGGCCGATCATCACGATCTCACGGCCCTGCTCGCGCATCTTCGCCACCTCGACGTGGACCTTGGTGACCAGCGGGCAGGTCGCGTCGAACACCCGCAGGCCGCGCGCCTGCGCTTCCTGGCGCACGGCCTGGGAAACTCCGTGTGCGCTGAAGACCACCGTGGCACCGGCGGGAACCTCGGCCAGCGCTTCGACGAACACCGCGCCCTTGGCGCGCAGGTCGTCCACGACGTACTTGTTGTGCACTACCTCGTGACGAACGTAGACCGGCGCGCCCGCCAACTGCAGGGCGCGCTCGACGATCTCGATGGCGCGATCGACGCCGGCACAGAAGCCGCGAGGTCGGGCGAGCAGGACGGGCATAGCTGCAGTGATCGAGCCCAGGGATACGAGCGAGGCGGCGCCGATTATAGCGCGGCTAGGGTCAGCCGCTCTTCGAATGTTTGACCCGAGCGCGGCGCAAACTATCCCAGATCAGCAGCCCGGCGCCGCAGGTGATGGCGCTGTCGGCCAGGTTAAACGCGGGCCAGTAGTGCTCGCCCAGGTGGAAATACAGGAAATCCACGACCGCACCCAGCGTGCACTCGGTCGATCACGTTGCCGATCGCCCCGCCCAGGATCGAGGCCGAGCCCCAGGCAGAACACGCGGTCGGCGGCGTGCTTGCGCATCAAGTAGAGGATCAGGACGCTGGCCGCCGAGCGCGATGCCGATGAACAGCTCCCGCTGCCAGCCGGCGGCGGAGCTCAAGAAACTGAACGCCGCCCCGGGATTCAGGATCAGCACCAGATCGAAGAACGGCGTTACGCGGATCGATCGGCCGTTGGCGAGCGCATCGCGCACGAAGTGTTTGGACAACTGGTCCAGCACGACCACACCGGCACTCACCACCAGCCAGGCCAGCCAGCGCCGCGTCGAGGTCCGCGGCATCGAGTGCTCAAGCATGCACGCGCGCCTCACCCTGCCCATACAGGTTGGATACACAGCGGCCGCACAGCTGCGGATGGGCCGGGTGCGATCCGATATCGGCCCGGTAGTGCCAGCAGCGCGGACACTTCGCATGCAAGCTCGCGCGCACGACGATCGTCTGCTGCTGTCGGATCGGCCATGTCCTTGACCTCGGCGGCGGAGGTGATCAGGACGAACCGCAGGTCGTCGCCCAGTTCGGCCAGCGCACGGTGGCGTTCTGCACTGGTGTGAATCTCGACCTCGGCCGCGAGCGACGAGCCGATCTGCACCGCTGACGCGCACGGCCTCCAGCTCCTTTTGCACCTCGGCCCGAACCTCGCGGATCAGCGCCCAGCGCTGTCTGAGCTGGTCCGCATCGGTCAGCGACGGCAGATCGTGAACGCAGTGCAAGAACACGGAATCCCGCTCCGGCTCTGCCTCGCCGCTGCGCATGAAATGGCTCCAGGCCTCGTCCGCCGTAAAGCTCAGCACCGGCGCGAACAGGCGCAACAGGCTGTTCGCGATGTGCCACAGGGCGCTTTGGGCCGAACGGCGCGCTGGGCTCGCGGCTGCGCAGGTGTAGAGGCGGTCCTTCAGAATGTCGAGGTAGAACCCCCCCAGGAACTCGGAGCAGAAGTTGTGCAGCCTCTGCACGACGAAATGGAACTCGTAGCGGCCGTAGTCGTGCATCACCGCGTCCTGCAGCTCCCGGGTCACAGCCAAGGCGTAGCGGTCGAGCTCGATCCAGCGCTCCACCGGAACCGCGTCGCGAGCGGCATCGAAGTCCGACACGTTGGCCAGCAAGAAGCGCAGCGTGTTGCGGATGCGGCGGTACATCTCGACCACGCGCTTGAGGATCTCCTGCGAGAGCGACAGTTCACCCGAATAGTCGGTGCTCGCCACCCACAGGCGCAGGATCTCGGCGCCGAGTCGTTCCGACACCTCCTGCGGCGCGATGACGTTGCCCATCGACTTGCTCATCTTGCGGCCTTCGCCGTCGATCGCGAAGCCGTGGGTCAGCAACTGTCTGTAGGGAGCGCGCCCATCGATCGCGCAGCCGGTCAGCAGCGAGGCCTGGAACCAGCCGCGGTGCTGGTCCGTGCCTTCCAGGTACAGATCGGCCGGCTTGGCGAGGTCAGCGCGCCGCTCCAGCACGCTGAGGTGAGTCGTCCCCGAGTCGAACCAGACGTCCATGGTGTCGGGCACCTTGCGGTAGTGCTCGGCGTCGCTGCCCAGCAGATCCTCGGCGTCGAGGCTGAACCAGCCCTCGATGCCTTGCCGCTCGACGCGCTGCGCGACCTGCTCGATCAGCTCGGCCGTGCGCGGATGCAGCTCGCCGGTCTTGCCATGGACGAACAGCGCCAGCGGCGTACCCCAGTTGCGCTGACGCGAGATGCACCAGTCAGGACGAGTGTGGATCATCGCCTCGAGCCGCGCCCGCCCCCAGCTGGGAAAGAACTCGGTCTGCTGCACAGCCTTCTCGGCCACCTCGCGTAGCAGCGGTCCGCCACCGGGATGGTGGTTGGAGTCCATGGCGATGAACCACTGGCGCGTGGCGCGATAGATCACCGGCGTCTTGTGGCGCCAGCAGTGCGGATAGCTGTGCTGGATGTTCTCGCTGTGCAGCAGTCGTCCCTCCTTGGCCAGGGCATCGACGATGACCTTGTTCGCCTCCCACACCGTCAACCCGCCCACCAGCCCCATACCTTCGAAGAAGCGGCCGTCGTCGTCCACCGGATTGTCCGCGGGCAGGTTGTATTTCTGACCGACCTGATAGTCCTCCAGACCATGGGCCGGCGCGGTATGAACCAGACCCGTACCAGCGTCCAAGGTCACGTGCTCGCCAAGCACGATCGGCACCTTCCGCTCGTAGAAGGGATGCGACCAGCTCGAGCCTCTCGAGCGCATGCCCGGCGGCAGTGGCCACCACTTCCCCGGCCATCCCGTAGCGCGCGAGGGTCGCCTCGCGCAGGTCTTCAGCCAGCACCAGCAGTCCCTTGGGTGTGCGCACCAGGTTGTAGTGGAGCTCGGGGTGGACGGCGACGGCCTGGTTAGCGGGAAGCGTCCACGGCGTCGTGGTCCAGATCACGGCGAACGCGGGTTCGTAGACGTGCGTAAACCCGAACGGCCGTGCCAGGGCTTTCAGATCCGCGAAGGCGAAGGCAACGTCGATCGCCGGCGACATGCGGTCCTCGTACTCCACTTCAGCCTCGGCCAGCGCCGAGCGGCAGTCGATGCACCAGAGAACGGGCTTGGCGCCCTGATACAGGAACCCGCGCGCGTGGATGCGGCCCAGCGCACGGATGGTGTCCGCCTCGGTGCCAAAGTCCATCGTGAGGTAGGGGTGGTCCCAATCGCCCAGCACACCGAGGCGGATGAAGTCGCGGCGCTGGCGCTCGATCTGCTCCCGAGCGTACTCGCGGCATAGCCTGCGAAACTCGGCAGCGGGAAGGTTGCGGCCGTGCAGCTTCTCCACTTGGTGCTCGATCGGCAGTCCGTGGCAGTCCCAGCCCGGTACGTAGGGCGCGTCGAAGCCGGCCAGCGTCTTGCTCTTGACTACGATGTCCTTGAGCACCTTGTTGATGACATGCCCGATGTGGATGTCCCCGTTGGCATAGGGCGGGCCGTCGTGCAGGACGAACTTGGGCCGCCCTGCGAACGCCTGGCGCACGCGCTCATAGAGCTTTCCTCCTTGCCAGCGCTGCACCCGTTCCGGCTCGCGCCGGGCGAGGTCGCCCTTCATGGGAAAACCGGTGTCGGGGAGGTTCAGCGTGTTCTTGTAGTCAGCCATCAATGAACGTTCTTGCGTTGATCTCGACTTCCCCGGTGGCGGAAGAATCGGCGCGCATCTTCGACGTCTCTGGCGATGTGCCGCTGGAGGGTTTCCAGGTCCGCGAACTTCTCCTCGTCGCGCAGCTTGTGCAGGAAGCGCACCTGCAAGTGCTGACCGTAGATTTCGCGCGCGAAGTCCAGCAGGTGCACTTCCAGCACCGGTGCTCCGCCCACCTTGATGGTCGGCCGCACGCCCAGGCTTGCGACACCCTGCAGCGGCCCGCTGACCCAGCCCGAGAACCTCGACCACGAAGATGCCGGCCAGCGGCGGCCGGTTGTGCTTCATTTGCAGGTTCGCGGTCGGAAAACCCAATTGCTTCCCGAGCCGCTCGCCCCCGACCACCCGCCCGCTGATGCTGTAGGGTCGCCCCAGCAGCTGGGCCGCGCCGTGCAAGTCGCCGCGGGCGAGTCGTTCGCGCACCGCAGTGCTGGAGACCCTGATCCCATCGAGGACAACGGTCTGCATCTGCACCACTTCGACACCCTTGTGCGCTAACGCTTCGCGCAGCATTGCGACGTCGCCGTGCCGGCGCGCACCGAAGCGGAAGTCGTCACCGACCAGTACCCAGCGCACACCCAGACCGGCCACCAGAACCTGCTCGATGAACTCCTCGGCCGTGATGCGCGCGAAATCGTAGTCGAAGCGGCGCACGTGCACCTGCTCCACGCCCAGCTCGGCCAGCAGTTCCAGCTTCTCGCGCAGCGAGGTGAGCCGGGTGGGCGCTCGATCCGGCGCGAAGAATTCGCGCGGATGCGGCTCGAAGGTCATCACGCAGGAAGCCAACCCTCTCTGCCTGGCTGCGTCAGTCAGCTGCCCGACCATCGCCCGATGGCCCAGATGCACGCCGTCGAAGTTGCCGATGGTCAGCGCGACGGCAGCGGATGGGCGCGCGGGGAGGTGACGCAGGATACGCATAGCCTGCCTGGTGTGCGTTGTCGGGAGCGGTCAGAGAAGCGGTGCGCGCACGGCCCTGACGCGGCTGTGGGAGTACATGTCCCGCAAGCCGGCCAGCCGTTCGCGTGAAGATAGCTATTGTAACGGGCCGGGGCGGACGCGGTCCACGCGCGCCGGGTCCGAAGCCTACGGCCGGACCGACAGTGCATCACTCAGGCTGCGCGCTTGACGAACTGTCCTGGGCGCAGTCCGACCAACCAAAGGACGGCGAAGTAAGTCACCGCGCCAACCACCACGACCACGCCAAGGCGCGCCGCCCGCGACCAGGCGGAGCCGGTCAGCCAGCTCTCCTGGCTTCCAGCCGCGAACCATAGCGCCGCGCCCATCGCCACTAGCCCGACCCCCAATTGAGCCGCGAACTTGACCCAGCCGGGCTGCGGCTCGAACACGCGATGTTGCCGCAGCTTGAAGTAGAGCAGCCCGGCGTTGACGCAGGCGCCCAGGCCGATGGCGAGCGCCAGACCGGCGTGGCGCAGCGGGTAGATGAAGACCAGATTCATGAGCTGGGTGGCGACCAGAGTGAAGCACCCCGATCTTCACCGGCGTGCGGATGTTCTGGCGCGCGTAGAAACCGGGTGCAAGGACCTTCACCAGGATCAGCCCTACCAGCCCGACGCTGTAGGCCACCAGCGCCTGTCCGGTCATCGCTACGTCGTGGCGGTCGAAGGCGCCATGGTGGAACAGCGTCGAGATCAGCGGCACGGCGAGGATCGCGAGCGCCAGCGCCGAGGGCAACGCCAGCAGCAGCGTCAGCCGCAATCCCCAGTCGAGCAGCCTGGAGTACTCGTCGGTGGTCTTTTCAGCAAAGCTCTTGGACAGGCTGGGCAGCAGAATGGTCCCGAGCGCCACGCCCAGCACGCCGGTCGGAAACTCCATCAGCCGGTCCGCGTAGTAGAGCCAGGACACGCTGCCAGTGACCAGGAAGGAAGCGAAGATGGTGTTGATGAGCAGGCTGATCTGCCCGATCGACACGCCGAAGATCGCGGGTCCCATCAGCCGCAGGATGCGCCAGACCCCGCGGTCTCTGAGGTTCAGCCGCAGCCGCGGCAGCAGACCGAGGCGCACCAGATAGGGCACCTGGAAGGCGAGCTGGAGCACGCCGCCCACCACCACCGCCCATGCCAGCGCCAGCACCGGGGGATCGAAGTACGGCGCGACCCAAAGCGCAAATGCGATGAACGAGAGATTCAGCAGCGTTGGCGTAAACGCTGGGATGGCGAAGCGGCCATAGGTGTTGAGGATGCCGCCCGCCAGGGAGGTGAGCGAAATGAACAAAATATAAGGAAAGGTGACGCGCAGCAGCTCGACCGTGAGGTCGAATTTCGCTGGCACAGCGGCGAAACCGGGCGCGCTGACATAGATGATCAGAGGCGCACACACAATGCCGAGCGCGGTCACCACGAACAACGCGAGCGCCAGCAGCGAGGTGACGTGGTCTACCAGGTCGTGCGCCTCCGCCTCCCCCCGGCGCGTCTTGTATTCGGCCAGGATCGGGACGAAGGCTTGGGAGAACGCGCCCTCTGCGAACACCCTGCGCAGCAGATTGGGCAAGCGGAAAGCGACGAAGAAGGCATCCGTGTAGAGTCCGGCGCCGAACACCCGGGCGATCACCGCATCGCGTACGAAACCGAACACGCGCGACACCAGCGTCATTCCGCTTACGGTGACGAGCGCCCTGAGAAGATTCATCGCAAAAACTGATTCATGCTGGCCTGTGACATGGGATCGCGGTGCGGCGGTGGGCGCGGTCGGCGGGGACGCGGACGGACCGGACCCGACTCGGCCCCGACATACTAGTCAGGCGGGACGGCGCAGACAAGGAAAAAGGATGCCGGCACAGTCGCTTGAGTGCGCTTGCAATCGGCCGTTGACAACAGTATCCTTACCCACTTTTTGCCATTGCCAAGCCATTCAAGATCCCGGAGGTTCATCTTCAGATCCCGTGGGTCGTAGATTTAAGGAGCCGTTATGGCCAACACCGCCCAGGCCCGTAAGCGGGCTCGCCAATCCGTTCTGCGCAACGCGCACAACGCGGCCCAGCGCTCAGAGATGCGCAACGCGTTGAAGAAGGTGCGAAAGGCCATCGCCGCGGGCGACAAGGCCGCGGCACAAGCGCAGATGCACTCGTCGCAGAGCATCATCGACGCGATCGCGGACAAGAAGATCTTCCACAAGAACACGGCTGCGCGCTACAAGAGCCGGTTGGCGGCCGCGATCAAGGCCATGCCTTGAGCGCGTTGCCGCTGCGCCGCTTCTGGCTCGGCTGTTCTAGGCGCCACCGCTCCGCTCTGCGTGCTACCAGCTAGTCCCCGCTGCGGCGCGTCCAGCGCCGTCCACCCCCGCCGAACCCGCTACATCTTCATTGGTTTTTCTGGCGCGCCTTGCCGCCGTCGCTCGACCGATCCGGCGGGCCGCCGCTGCGCCATCGTCGGCTCTCGTCAGCCTCGATCGTCTCGGCTCGACACATGCGTAACCCAGTCAGCCGCATTTTGGTGATCAACGACGAACAGCTGGTCCTGAAGGAGTTCGTCAAGGGTTTGAACGCGGCAGCCAAGAGCCTGGACAACCCGCTCGGCATCGTCTTCACCGGTATCACCACGGCGCGCGACGCGCTCAAGGCCATCGAGGAGGACGGCGACATCCAGGCCGTGATCGTCGACGACACCCTGTACACCCTGAAGGGCAATGGCGGCAACTCGCGCGTGCTGCAGATGTCGGCCTTGGAACTGGTCCAGAAGATCACCCGCTTCCGGCCCGAGCTCGACGTCTACATCCTCATCGCGCAGGAGCAGGAGGACGAAGTGGTCGACGCGCTTGTTCTCGGAGGCGGTAGACGGCTATTTCTACCGCGAGGAGCGCGACTACCGCGGCATCTACCGGATACTCAACGCGCAGATGCAGGAGAAAGCGGATACGCCTTTCTACGACGCGCTCAAGAGCTACGTCCTGATGGCCAAGGACGCTTGGCATACGCCGGGGCATTCATCCGGCGACAGCCTGCGCGACAGCCCCTGGGTGAGCGACTTCTACGAGTTCATGGGCGACCACGTGTTCGATGCCGATCTGTCGGTGTCGGTCCCGCCCCTGGATTCGCTCATGGAACCCACCGGTGTCATCCTCGAGGCGCAAAAGGTGGCCGCCAAGGCGTTCGGCGCACGCAGAACGTTCTTCGCCACCAATGGGACTTCCACCGGCAACAAAGTCATCTTCCAGACCCTTATCGCGCCGGGCGAGAAGCTGCTTCTGGACCGCAACTGCCACAAGTCGGTGCACCACGGCGTCGTGCTCTCCGGCGCTCATCCCGTCTACCTCGACTCCTCGGTGAACAAGCGCTACGGCATCTTTGGTCCGATCCCGAAGAAGACCATCCTGCGCGCCATCGAGGAGCATGCGGACGCGGAAGCCCTCGTGCTGACATCCTGCACCTACGACGGGCTGCGTTACGACCTCGCGCCGATCATCGAGGCCGCGCACGCGAAGGGGATCAAGGTGGTGGTAGACGAGGCGTGGTACGGGTTCGCGCGCTTCCATCCAGCGTTCCGCCCGACCGCGTTGGAGTCCGGTGCCGACTACGCCACCCAGAGCACGCACAAAGTCCTGTCGGCCTTCTCGCAGGCCAGCATGATCCACGTCAACGACCCGGAGTTCAACGAGCACATCTTCCGCGAGAACTTCAACATGCACACGTCCACGAGCCCGCAGTACAGCATGATTGCGAGCCTGGACGTAGCACGCAAGCAAGCCGTCATGGAGGGCTACAAGCTGCTCGCGCGCACGCTATCGCTATCTACCGAGTTGCGCCACCAGATCGACTCCACCGGCGTATTCCGGGCGCTGGAGCTCGAGGATCTGCTGCCCGACGAAGTGCGCAACGACAACATCCAGCTCGACCCGACGAAAGTCACGGTCGACATCTCCGAATGCGGCTACACCGTGGACGAGCTGCAGCACGAGCTGTTCGAGCGGTACAACATCCAAGTCGAGAAATCGACATTCAATACGCTGTCTCTGTTGCTGACCATCGGCACCACGCGCAGCAAGGTCTCGCGTCTGTACGACGCGCTCATGCGCATTGCCCGCGAACGCCGTTCTCCGCGGCGTCTATACCGGACTCCCGATATCCCCGGTTTCACGCAACTCAAATACCTTCCGCGCGACGCTTTCTACTGCGGCGGCCAGGCCCTGGCCATCCTGGACGAGCACGATCGCATCAACGCCGCGCTCAACGGCAAGGTGGCGGCCGACCAGGTCACACCCTATCCCCCCGGCATCCCTGTTTTGGTACCTGGACAGGTCATCACCCCGGAGATCATGCAGTATCTGGCGGGGCTGCTGCGCAGCCACAAGCGGGTCGAGCTGCACGGTATCGTGTATGACGGCTATATTCCCTGCGTGCGGGTGCTGACTCCGAGCGACGAAAAGGGGCTCAAGAAGCTCAAAACCTGACGCTTTCCCGGGCTTGCACAGCCGGGCCGATTCAGATACAACTTGACTTCCGCTCAACGTCGGACAAATGCGCACGGCGGCCCTGGCCGCCGTGACCTTTTTGGGCGGGGACTCGATCCCTCTAGCGTGACGCGACGCCATGACACCACAGCTGATTGACACCTCCGGAACGCCGCATCTGATGGACACCTACGGCCGGCTGCCCGTGGCTTTCACGCGCGGCGAGGGCGTTTGGCTTTGGGACACCGAGGGCAAGCGCTATCTGGACGGGTTCTCCGGCATCGCCGTGACCGGTCTGGGTCACGCCCACCCGCGTCTGGTCCAGGCCATCGCCGAGCAAGCCGGACGCATCATTCACGCGTCCAACTGGTACCGCATCCCGGAACAGGAACGCCTGGCCGACCTGCTGTGCGACCTGTCCGGCATGGACAACGTGTTCTTCTGCAATTCCGGTTGCGAGGCCAATGAGGCGGCAATCAAGCTGGCGCGCCTCTACGGCCACCAGAAAGGCATCGAGCAACCCACCATCGTGGTGATGGAAAAGGCCTTTCATGGCCGCACCATGGCCACGCTGTCCGCCACCGGCAGCCGCAAGGTCCAGGCGGGTTTCGAGCCGCTGCTGACCGGCTTCGCCCGCGTTCCCTACAACGACCTGCAGGCGCTGGAGCAGGTGGCGGTCAACAACAAAAACGTCGTGGCGGTGCTGGTGGAGCCGATCCAGGGTGAGGGCGGGATCAATGTGCCGGACGACGGCTATCTACCTCACCTGCGCAAGCTGTGCGACCGCCAGGGATGGCTCCTGATGCTGGACGAAGTGCAGAGCGGCATTGGCCGGACCGGCCGGTGGTTCGCACATCAAAACCTGGGCATCAAGCCCGACGTGATGACGCTGGCCAAGGGACTCGCCAACGGCGTGCCGATCGGCGCCTGTCTGGCGGCAGGCGAGCCGCCGCCCAGGTCTTCCAGCCCGGCAACCACGGTTCCACCTTCGGCGGCAACCCGCTTGCGTCCACCGCCGCGTATACGACGCTGCGCATCATCGCCGATGACAAGCCTGATGCAAAACGCGGTGCGCATGGGCGATTTCATCCGCGCCGGGCTGCGAGAGCGCCTCGCTGGACAGCCGGGCATCCAGGAGATCCGCGGCAAGGGGCTCATGGTGGGTATCGACCTCGACCGCCCCTGCGGCGAGCTGGTGCAGGCCGGGCTCGCAGCGGGGATTGCTCATCAATGTGACAGCCGACACTGTGGTGCGCCTGCTGCCTCCGCTCATCCTGCGGGCGGCCGAAGCTGCCCAGCTCGTCGACGGCGTCGCGGATGTGATCCGCGAGTTTCTGGGCGAGCCGGCGACTGTGGCTATCCAGGGTTAGGAGACTAGCCCTCTGTTGCTCATGCCGGCGGTCAAGCATTTCCTGCAGCTGAAGGATCTCAGCCGCGCAGAGTTCGAATATCTGCTGGCCCGGACCCGGGTGCTCAAGTCGCGGCAGCGTAGCGGCGCGCTCTACCAGCCGCTCAGGGGTAAGACCCTGGCCATGATCTTCGAGAAGAACTCCACCCGCACACGGGTGTCCTTCGAGGCCGGTATGGCGCAGCTCGGCGGCACTGCGCTGTTTCTGTCCAGCCGCGACACCCAGCTCGGGCGCGGCGAGCCGATCGAGGACGTGGCCGAGGTCATCTCGCGCATGGTGGACGTGGTCATGATCCGCACGTTCGAGCACGACATCGCGCAGCGCTTCGCCGGCCATTCGCGCGTACCGGTGATCAACGGCCTCACCGACCGGCTATCATCCCTGCCAGATCCTGGCCGACATCTTCACCTTCATCGAGCAGCGCGGGCCGATCCGCGGCAGGACCGTGGCCTGGGTAGGCGACTCCAACAACGTGTGCAACACCTGGCTGCAGGCGGCCAAGATCTTCGACTTCAACTTCCACGTGGCCACGCCGGCCGGCTACGAGCTGGAACCCGAGGGCGGGGAAAGCGAACAGACTATGCACCTCGAGCGCTTCGAGGACCCGCTCGAAGCAGTACGCGGCGTCGACCTCGTGACCACGGATGTGTGGACCAGCATGGGCTTTGAGAACGAAGCCGAGGAGCGCAAGAAAAAGTTCGCGGCCTATCAGGTGGGGCAGAGCATGATGCGGCTGGCCAAGCCCGATGCCCTGTTCATGCACTGCCTGCCCGCGCATCGCGGGGAGGAAGTCGAGGCCAGCGTCATCGACGGCCCCCAGAGCGTGGTGTGGGAAGAAGCTGAAAACCGGCTCCACACGCAGAAGGCCCTGATCGAGTATCTGCTTCTCGGGAAAGTGGAGTCGTGAGGTCGGTCACGCCGCTTGCGCGCGCAAGCCGACTTGGGCGGCGGAGCGCGCTCACTTGGCCATCTTCTCGTTCTAACCGGCATGCGCCAGCGCGGAGGACGGTTAGATCGCGGACCAGAACGGCTGCAAGATCGCAAACCCGAGCTCCAAAGCCGGCGAGACGGTCCCTGGAGCGGCACGTGCATCGATGGATTCGCCAGGGAAAGGGCGTCGTCAATGGAGAGAACGGAAACCGGGGTGACCTACGAGGGAGCATCGCTCGGGGAACGGCTTCGGGTCAGGGCAAACTGACCATGGCGGATGGCGCCAGATATGAGGGCGGTGGCTCGACGGCGCAGGCGACCTTGCTGGGCAAGTCGCGCCCGCGGGTTGAAGCGCTGGTATGAGAACGGCAAGGCGGGGGTGCGCTACGAAGGCTCCCTCGCCTGGGAGCGCCTTCGGGCCGAGCATCTGGAGGGGCACATACGTTGGACCCGCTGCTAGGCAATGACGGGCAACGAGAAGACGGGCCGCGGTGAACCAGCGAAGGACGGTTGGACTATTTTGAGAGGGCTAACCAAATGAGCGCTGTTACCCGTTACGCGTGCGCCTCGCTGCTGCTGCTCGGCGTGGCGATGTCCGGTCCTACCTCGGCGGCGGGGTCGGGAGATGACGTGACCTGGATCGCCGACAGTCACGGCTGTAGGGTCGCCAACACGTTCCCCCGCCCCGGCGAGTCCATCTCCTGGAGCGGGAAGTGCAAGGACGGTCTTGCCGACGGCGACGGCGTGCTGCAGTGGTTTTTCGACGGCCAGGTAGACGACCGCTTCGAGGGCCATCTAGCCATGGGCTGGGCCGAGGGCCGCGGGACACTGGCTAAGGCGGATGGCGGCAGATACGTCGGCGACTGGAAGCACAGCATACAGGACGGAACCGGGCGCTACGACGCTCCCGACGGGAGCTGGTATCAGGGCGAGTGGAGGAACGGCAAGCCCAACGGCCAGGGCGAGTATCGGAGCGCCGACGGCAGGAAGTTCATCGGCGAATGGGTCGACGGCGTGTTTCAGTCCGGCGAAGACCAGGACCGGGACGAGGCGCCCGATCCGAACCGGACCTGAACGCCGAGCCCGGCAGCGTCGCGACAGCGATGAGCGCAATCAGCAAGGTCGTGCTCGCCTATTCCGGCGGGCTGGATACCTCGGTGATCCTGAAATGGCTGCAGGACACCTACCGGTGCGAGGTCGTGACCTTCACCGCCGACATCGGCCAAGGCGAGGAGCTGGAGCCGGCCCGGGCCAAGGCGCGGAAGTTCGGGGTGAGGGAAATCCACATCGACGACCTGCGCGAGGAATTCGTGCGCGACTTCGTGTACCCGATGTTTCGCGCCAACGCCGTCTACGAAGGCGAGTATCTGCTCGGCACCAGCATCGCGCGTCCGCTGATCGCCAAACGGCAGATCGAGATCGCGCGCGCGACCGGTGCCCAAGCCGTGGCGCACGGCGCCACGGGGAAGGGCAACGACCAGGTACGCTTCGAACTCGGCTATTACGCCTTGCAGCCCGATATCCGGGTGATCGCGCCGTGGCGGGAATGGGACCTCACCTCCCGCGAAAAGCTGCTGGCCTACGCCGAAAAGCACGGCATCCCGATCGACATGCAGCACCGCGAGGGTGGCAGCCCCTACAGCATGGACGCCAACCTGCTGCACATCTCATACGAGGGGCGCGCGCTGGAGAACCCTGCCGCCGAGCCCGAGGAGGAGATGTGGCGTTGGACTGTGTCCCCGGAGAAGGCCCCGGACGCGCCCGAGTACCTCGAGCTGGAGTACGGCGCGGGCGACATCGCGGCAGTCAACGGCCAGAAGCTGACGCCGGCGCAAGTCCTTACCCGCCTGAACGAGTCCGGTTGCAGACACGGCATCGGCCGGCTGGACCTGGTGGAGAACCGCTACGTGGGCATGAAGTCGCGCGGCTGTTACGAGACGCCCGGCGGCACCATCATGCTCAAGGCCCACCGGGCGATCGAGTCGATCACGCTCGACCGCGAGGTCGCGCACCTGAAGGACGAGCTCATGCCGCGTTACGCCTCGCTCATCTACAACGGCTACTGGTGGAGCCCGGAGCGGCGCATGCTGCAGCAGATGATCGACACCTCTCAGGCGAGCGTCAACGGCCGGGTGCGCGTCAAGCTGTACAAGGGCAACGTGACGGTGGTGGGGCGCGATTCGACCACCGACTCGCTGTTCGACCCCTCCATCGCCACCTTCGAGGACGACCGCGGCGCATACAATCAGAAGGACGCCGAGGGTTTCATCCGCCTCAACGCGCTGCGCCTGCGCATCGCTGCCAAGCTGCGGCAAAAATGACCACTGTAACGGTCGTCAGAAAGGACGGCTTGGCCGCCATCGCTGCCGACACGCTGATCAAATGGGGCAGCGCCAAGGAGAGCGCGGCTTATATTTCAAACCACGAGAAGATCCTGCAGATCGGCGACAGCTTCGTCGGCGTGACCGGCACCGCGACCTTCACAGCCATCCTGCGCGACTACTTCGAGCACACAAGCGAGGACGTGCGGCTCGACACCCCAGCCAGCATCTTTCGCAGCTGGAACCGGCTGCACGGGATCCTGAAGGAGCGCTATTTTCTGATGCCCGAGGAGGACAAGGAGGACGCGCTGGAGTCCTCCCGCATGGACTGTCTGATCGCCAATCCCCACGGGATCTTCGGCGTAGCTGCGCACCGCACGGTGCAGGAGTTCTCCAGGTTCTACGCCTACGGCAGTGGGAGCGATTATGCCCTGGGCGCCATGTACTCCGCGTACGGTGATCCGCAGCTCAGCGCCGAGCAGATCGCCCGCCACGGCATCGAGGCTGCGGCCGAGTTCGACGATGGAACCGGGTTGCCGGTCACCTGCTTCACCCTCCGGTTGATCCACCCCTAGGGTCAGCTCCATGCCCAGCTTCGACATCGTTTCCGAAGTCAACGAGGTCGAGCTGCGCAACGCCGTCGATCAGGCCAACAAGGAGATCGGCAACCGCTTCGACTTCAAAGGCTCGGACGCGCGCGTGGAGCAGGCCGAGCATGTCCTGATGCTCTTCGCCGACGATGAGTTCAAGCTGGGCCAGGTCCACGACGTGCTCATCGCCAGGCTGGCGAAACGCGGCGTGGACGTGCGCGCTCTGGAGAGGGGCGAGCCCGAGAAGATCAGCGGCGATAAGCTCAGACAGGCGGTGACAGTGCGCACTGGCGTTAAGCCGGAACTGGCCAAGAAGCTGGTCAAGCAGATCAAAGACAGCAAGCTCAAGGTGCAAGCGGTTATCCAGGGCGAGGCGGTCCGGGTGTCGGGCGGCAAGAAGGACACCCTGCAGGAGGCAATCCAGCTGGTGCGCAAGCTGGTGACCGACTTCCCCCTGCAGTTCATCAACTTCCGGGACTAACCTCTACTTGCGCAGCCCCTCGAGCCAGCGCCTGTAGACGCGGTCGGCTACGCTGTGCAGAGCGTCGAGTCGGGGTTTCAGATCGGTCAATATGGCATCGACGGGTTGCACGGCCGGGCTGCGGCTGCGCGCGATCTCGCCTGCGCCGCCTTCGCACCAGGAGCGGACAAGTTCTTCGGTCATCTCGATGTGGCACTGCATGGCAAGATGCCTCCCCAGCGCGAAGGCCTGGTTCGCGCACCAGGCGCTCGATAGAACACGTACGGCCGCCCCGGGGACGCTGAACATCTCGCCGTGCCAATGGAAACACAAGAACTGCGTGCGTTCGTGCCCGAACCAGGCCGCGCTCTCGGGCGCGTCCTCAGCTTTCACCTGGCCCCAGCCGATTTCTTTCACCGGCGCCGGGGTTACGCTCCCGCCCAGCGCCTTGGCCATGAGCTGGCCTCCGAGACAATGGCCGAGCACCGGCACGTCTCTTGCGACGGCCTCGCGGATCAGGGCAAGCACGGGCGCAATCCATGGCAGGTCGTCGTTCACGCTCATGGGCCCGCCCATGAACGCCAGGCCGCCGAAGGAGTCAGTGTTGACTGGTACGGCCTCCCCCTGGTCCAGCTTGATGAGCTTCCACGGCACCCGGCTACGATCCAGGTACGTGGCAAAATAGCCGGGGCCTTCAGTGACGAAGTGGCGAAAGATGGCAACCGGTTTCATGCTCGGAGTGCGCTATGGCTGCGGGAACGCGCAAGTCTAGGTTAATCCTGTTCGCATTACTAACCCTGCCCACATTGGGCGTGGCGCAGCAGGCCGTGGACGAGATCAACGTAGTGGGCCTGTCCAGTGGCAAGGCCGTGGTCGTCCTCGGCAGCGGCGGCAAGCCGCGCGTGCTGCGCGATGGCGAGACGCTGTCAACCGGCATCAAGCTGATCAAGGCCACGCCCGAAACGGCGCTGTTCGAAATCAACGGCAAGCGCCGCAGCCTCGCGCTCGGAACCAGTCAGCTGTCCGACGCGCGCTCAACCTTCACTGCTTCCAGCAGCGTCACCCTGGTGGCCGACGCACGCGGCCACTTCCTCACCACCGGCAGCATCAACGGCGCCATGGTCCAGTTCCTGGTGGACACCGGAGCTACCATGGTCTCCATGAGCGTGGCAGACGCACGCCGCATCGGCATCAACTACCTCGAAGGGCAGCGCGGGCAGACCCGGACCGCCAACGGGATCGTGGGGGTCTACCGGGTGAGGCTGGACAGCGTGAAGCTGGGCGACATTACCCTGAACAATGTCGACGCGCTGGTGCACGAGACGGAGATGCCATTCCTGTTGCTCGGAATGAGCTTCCTGAACCGAGTCGATATGAGGCGCGAAGGCACCGATCTCACGCTGACCAAACGCTACTGAAACGAGTTGGTCTTGTCGTACTCGATCAGCGCGCAGGCCGAAAAATTCATCATGTGGCGCTGCTGATTTTCGAGCGACCCGGTCGGGAAAGCTGCGGTGCTCGAGCGTCATCGAATTCGCGTATCGACCGCAGCAAGCCGTCCTTGTCCAAACCGCACTCCTTGAGCAGCAGCGCGGGGTCGCCGTGCGTAACGAAACGGTCGGGCAGCCCGAGTTGGAGCACGGGAACCTGGCTTCCCGCACGCGTCAAGCACTCCAGTACAGCGCTGCCCGCGCCACCGGCGACCACGTTCTCCTCGACCGTTACAAGCAGCTCATGGGAGTCCGCCAGCTCAGTCACCAACGCCTCGTCCAGCGGCTTTACGAAGCGCATGTTCACCACCGTGGCATTCAGCTGCCCGGCCGCCTCCAGGGCCGGCCGGACCATGCTACCGAAAGCCAATATCGCAATGCGCTCGCCGTGCCGCTTCACTTCGCCGCGACCAATCGGTAGCTCGCGCATCTCCGACTCCACCACCACCCCGGGCCCCGTCCCGCGCGGATAACGCACGGCGGCCGGAGAGCCGAGGCGGAAAGCCGTGTAGAGGAGCTGACGGCACTCGTTCTCGTCGCTTGGCGCCATTACGGTGAGGTTGGGGATGCACCGCAGGTAGGACAGGTCGAAGGCCCCATGATGCGTCGGACCATCGGCGCCGACCAACCCGCCCCTGTCGATGGCGAACATGACAGGCAGCCCCTGGATGGCCACATCGTGGATCAGCTGGTCGTATGCGCGCTGCAGGAAAGTGGAATAGATCGCCACGACCGGTTTGAATCCTTCGCAGGCAAGCCCGGCGGCGAAGGTCACTGCGTGCTGTTCGGCGATGCCGACGTCGAAGTAGCGGTCCGGGTGCTCTTGGGAGAAGCGCACCAGCCCGGAACCTTCACGCATCGCCGGAGTGATGGCGATCAGGCCCTCGTCGCGCTCGGCCATGTCGCACAGCCAATCGCCGAACACCTGCGTGTAAGCAGGTCGGCTGGCCGGCTTCGACTGGATGCCGGCCTGTGGCTCGAAGCGGGTGACCCCATGGTAGAGGATGGGATCGTCTTCGGCCGGTTTGTAGCCCTTCCCCTTGCGCGTAACCACGTGCAGGAACTGCGGGCCTTCCAGATGCCGCAGGTTGATCAGCGTGGGCACCAGCACATCCAGATCGTGACCGTCGATCGGGCCGATGTAGTTAAAGCCGAACTCCTCGAACAGCGTGCCGGGGGTCATCATGCCTTTCACGTGCTCTTCGGCGCGACGCGCGAAATCCAGCACCGGCGGCAGGGCCCGCAAAACTTTTTCCCCTGCCTTGCGTGCCGCGGTGTAAACGCGCCCGGACAAAAGGCGCGCCAGGTAGTTGTTGAGTGCGCCCACGTTTTCCGAGATCGACATGTCGTTGTCGTTGAGGATGACCAGCAGGTTGGCGTCCATCGCACCGGCGTTGTTCAGCGCCTCGAACGCCATGCCCGCGGTCATCGCGCCGTCGCCGATAATCGCCACCGCCCGCCGGTCCTCGCCGGCACGACTCGCGGCCACCGCCATCCCCAGCGCCGCGCTGATCGAGGTGCTGGAGTGGGCCGTGCCGAAGGTGTCGTACTGACTCTCTTCGCGGCCCGGGAACCCGCCGATGCCGCCGTAGGTGCGCAGCTTGGCCATGGCGTCGCGGCGCCCGGTCAGGATCTTGTGCGCATACGTCTGGTGACCCACGTCCCACACCAAGCGGTCGTAAGGGGTGTTGAACACATAGTGCAGGGCGATGGTCAGCTCGACCGTGCCGAGATTCGAGGACAGGTGCCCGCCTGTGTGTGCGACGGACTCGAGCAGGAACTGACGGAGCTCCGCGGCCAGCCGCGGCAGTGCTTTGCGCTCCAGTTTGCGCAGGTCCTGGGGATCGGTAATGGTATCGAGCAAGGGGTACATGTTGTGTGCTGTCTAGTGCGATCGCATCACGATGAAGTCAGTCAGCTCGCGCAGCCGCCGGGCTTGCGGCCCAAGCCGATCGAGAGCGGCAAGCGCCTCGGAGCGCAGCTCTTCGGCCAGCTCCCGCGAGCGCCCGACCCCGAGGACACTGACATAGGTCGGCTTGTTCTGGACTGCATCCTTGCCCGCAGTCTTGCCCAAAGTCGCGGTGTTCGCCTGTACGTCTAGCAGATCATCGACAACTTGAAACGCCAGCCCGGAGAACTTGGCGAACCGGTCCAGGCGGGCGTGACCGTCCCCATCCAATCCGGTTCCGCAGGCAGCGCCCAGCAAGACGGCGGCTCGGATCAGCGTCCCGGTCTTATGGATGTGCATGAACTCGAGCTCGGGCAGGCTCAGCTCCATACCGATACTGGCGAGGTCGATGGCCTGTCCACCCGCCATTCCGCGCGATCCCGCAGCAGCGGCCAGGGTGCGCACCATCTCCAGCTGCCGTCCTGGGCCCGACGCCCACGGTTGCTGGCTCAGGACTTGGAATGCCAGGCTCTGCAGACTGTCGCCAACCAGCAGCGCGGTGGCCTCGTCGAACGCGACATGGCACGCGGGCTTGCCTCGTCGCAGGGGGTCGTCGTCCATGCAGGGAAGGTCGTCGTGCACCAGGGAGTAGGCATGGATCAGCTCCACCGCCGCCGCCGCGATGGCAACCGATTCTGGCTGGGCGCGCGCCACTTCGCCGCCGGCGAAGGCCAGCAGCGCGCGCACGCGCTTGCCTCCGCCCAGCACCGCGTAGCGCATCGCCTCGTGCAGTCGGGCCGGC
Organism: uncultured beta proteobacterium; assembly: GCA_963705615.1. Lineage (GTDB taxonomy): Bacteria > Pseudomonadota > Gammaproteobacteria > Burkholderiales > SHXO01 > SHXO01. Next base: position 292,632 of record CAVPKE010000012.1, read on the forward strand.
GCGATCGTCGACGCGGGCAAGATCTGCTCCAGGACCTCCTCTACGCGGAGCTGGTGCACGCGCACCCAGTCCGGGAACTCGGCAGACTCAGTCAAGACCACGATGCAAGGCGCCCCCGAGCGGGTCGAGCGCGGCGCACATGCGTACCCTTGCGGAAGGGAGCGAGGATCTGCGCCCGCGCACCGCTCACCGTCGACCTCGGAACCGAGTCGAGCATCACCCTACTGGCTGTCGTCGTCAGCGCCGGGGAAGTCACGGAGCACGCCAGACTCCAGCACCTTCACCTGCTGCTGCGCGTCCTTGAGCGCCAACTGGCAGTAGTGGAGCAGCGCTGCACCCCGTTTGTAGGCGGCGAGCGATTGCTCCAGCGTCAGCTCCCCCGATTCCATACGCGCGACAATCGTCTCCAGTTCGGCTATAGCCTCCTCGAAACCCACAGGTGCTGGATCGGATCCAGCGCTGGTGCTTGAAGAGTTCCCCTGCATAGTCCTGGCACCCTGATCCGTGACGGAGCCGGCGGGAGCGGCCGGGGCGCGAGCTCTGTCCTGTCCCTGCGCAAGGACGGCGGCGGCGCGGGGGTTGGGCGTTTCGGGCTTGGGCATGTCTGGGCAGGGTAGTGACTGGGTGGCAGCGAAAACGTGCAAAAATAGCGCATCCCGTTGGGGCGGGTCAATGTAACACGCCGGCGACATTCGCACCTGATGCAACGCGCGTTGTTGAGAGTTAATCAGAACTTCTCTAGAGGAGAGGTATGACAGACCTGGCCAATATCACCACGCTCACCAGGAAGCCGACGCAGCTCCCTGTGAGCTGGTATTTCGACCCCGCCATCGCACAGATCGAGCAGCGCACGTTGTTCACCGACGGACCCGGTTACCTCGGCCACGAGTTGATGGTGCCCAACGTGGGCGACTATTACGCGCTCGAGTGGATGGGCAACAGCAGGGCTCTGGTGCGCGGCGACTCCGGCGTCGAACTGCTGTCCAACGTGTGTCGCCATCGGCAGGCGATCATCCTCAAGGGCCGAGGCAATGCGCGCAACCTCGTGTGCCCCGTCCACCGCTGGACCTACGATCTGCAGGGCAAGTTGCTGGGAGCGCCCGAGTTTACCGACAACCCATGCTTGGATCTGCCACGCACACCGATCTCAGGCTGGAAAGGGCTGCTGTTCGCCGGCGGCCCGCGGGACCCAGCCGAGGACCTCGCCGACTTCAGCTTGGCCGACGACTATGATTTCACCGGTCGCGTGCTCGAGCGCGTGGACGTTACCGAGTACAACTACAACTGGAAGGCGTTCATGGAGGTGTACCTGGAGCTGTATCACGTCGGCCCGTTCCATCCGGGCCTGGGCAAGTTCGTCGACCCGGCCATGTACCGCTGGGACTTCGGCAACCGCTGGAGCATTCAGCAGATGGGTATCTACCAGAACTTGACCAAGGCCGGTTCACCTGTCTATGGCCGATACATCTCAGCGCTGTTGCGCTATACCAACGGCGAGATGCCAAAGTACGGCACGGTTTGGTCCTGCTACTACCCGAACGTCATGCTCGAGTGGTACCCGTTCTGCCTGGTCATCAGCACCGTACATCCGCGCGGGCCGGAGAAGTGCGTGAACGTCGTCGAGTTCTATTACCCGGAGGAAGTGGCGTTGTTCGAGCGCGACCTGGTGGAGCTGCACCTGGAGGCGTACCTGGAGAGCGCGCAGGAGGATGGCGAAATCTGCCAGCTCATGCACGACGGCCGGCGCGCGCTGTACCAGGAAGGGATCGAAACGCACGGCCCGTACCAGTCGCCGTCGGAGGACGGGCTGATTCATTTCCACGAGTACCTGCGGCGCCACATCGAGCCGGAGCTCGAGGCGGCTCGCTAGCGACGCCGCCCGGACTTGCCGCGTGCAATGGGACCACTCTCCGCCCGCCTGTCCTCTCGCCTGGGGCATATCGCCACATGATTTCCATACAGCGTGACGGGCGCCTGATCGTGGTGGGAGTGTTCGGCGAGCTGACGCTGGCGGACTACCAGCGCTTCGAGAGCGAGGTCGTCGAGCAGCTGAACAAGGCGGGGCGGTTCGACCTGCTCATCGACCTGCGCGATATGCTCGGCTACACCGTGGACGTGGTATGGGAGGACATCAAGTTCACGCGCAGCCACAGCCACGACATAGGGCGCATCGCACTGCTCAGCGACGCTCAGTGGGTAGCATGGAGCGCCTGGCTGTCTCAACTGTTCGTAGATGCTGAGATTGGCGTCTTCGATGACGAGACGCTTGCCCGCGGGTGGCTGGAGGCCTCCGCAACCTGACAACCTCGACCCACGCGCATGGACTATCGCACGATTGTTTCCGCCCAGGACCTGCATCGACACCTGGCCGATCCGGAACTGGTAATTTTCGACTGCCGGCACGAACTGATGAACCCTGAAGCCGGCGCGCGCGCCTACGCGCAGTCCCATCTACCCGGGGCGCGCTTCGCGCACAGCGAAACCGATCTCGCTGGCCCCAAGACCGGGCGAAACGGCCGTCATCCGCTCCCTGAGCCGGAGGCGTTCATGGCCTGGCTTGGCCGCAACGGCGTGGACGGGAGCAAGCAAGTGGTCGCGTACGATTTCGCGGCGGGCTCCGCCTCGGCGCGTCTGTGGTGGATGCTGCGCTGGGTTGGCCATGAGCGCGCGGCGGTGCTGGATGGGGGCTGGGAGGGGTGGCTGAAAGCTGGTCTGCCCGTCACAGCCGAGCAGCCGAGCATCACCGCCACAACGTTTGCAGGCGTGCTGCGGCCGGTATGGGTGGACGTAGGCTTCGTGCAGTCGCACCTGGGTGACCCGTCGGTCGCTGTGTTGGACGCTCGCGCTCCAGAGCGCTTCCAAGGTCTCGCGGAGCCGATCGATCCGGTAGCGGGCCACATCCCTGGAGCCCGCAACCGGCTGTTCAAGGAGAACCTGAGCGCCGACGGCCGGTTCAAATCGCCTCATGAGCTTAAGCAGGCCTTTGTGGATGTTCTGGGGACCGCCCGGCCCGAGCAGGTAGTCCACCAGTGCGGCTCCGGCGTGAGCGCCTGCAGCAACCTGCTGGCGATGGAAATTGCGGGACTAGCGGGATCGCGGCTGTACCCAGGCTCCTGGAGCGAGTGGGTCGCGGATCCGTCCCGGCCCGTGGCGAAGGGTTGAATGCACCCGGGCTCGGGCATCGGGCGGCTGGCCGACCTGATCCTGGGCCTGCATGCAGCTTATGTCCTGTTCGTCGTCGGGGGCCTGGCGTTGATCTGGCTGGGTATCTGGCGCAACTGGCGCTGGGTGCGCCATTTCTGGTTCCGCCTTCTGCATCTGGCGGCGATAGGCCTGGTAGCAGCAGAAGCGCTGATAGGGCTGACGTGCCCCCTTACCGTGCTCGAAGATTGGCTGCGCTCGGAGGCCGATCCGAGTGTCGGTTTCGTCGCGCGCTGGGTGCAGCGGGTCCTGTTCTGGGACTTTCCGGGGTGGGTTTTCACGCTGGTGTATCTCGTTTTCACACTTCTGGCAGTGCTGACCTGGCGGCGCTGGCCACCGGCGCCGCGCGGTACGCTTGCGGGCGCTCGTTAGGACTGGATCGGGAAGAAAAACGGGCAGGTTGTCCCTGCCCGTCGGCTGAATCAATAGCGCAGCTCGACTCAGGACGCGACGCTGACCTCCGGGGTTTCTTCCAGCGGACCGAACTCCAGCTGCACTTTACCGTCCGCATCGACGTCCACGGTGATCTTGCCGCCGGCCGCCAGCTTGCCAAACAGCAACTCGTCGGCAAGCGCCCGGCGAATCGTGTCCTGGATCAGGCGCGCCATCGGACGCGCGCCCATGAGCGGGTCGAACCCATGCTTGGCCAGGTAATCCTTCAGCGCCTGGGTAAAGCTCACCTCGACCTTCTTCTCGTGCAGCTGGTCCTCGAGCTGCATGAGGAACTTGTCCACCACCCGCAAAATCACCTCGTGGCTCAGCGCGGCGAAGGAGATGGTAGCGTCGAGCCGGTTGCGGAACTCGGGCGTGAACATGCGCTTGATGTCTTGCAGCTCGTCACCCGGCGTCTGCGACGGCGTGAAACCCATCGAAGACTTGGTGAGCGACTCGGCCCCCGCGTTGGTGGTCATGATCAGAACCACGTTGCGAAAATCGGCCTTGCGCCCGTTGTTGTCCGTTAACGTGCCATGGTCCATGACCTGCAGCAGGATGTTGAAGATGTCCGGGTGCGCCTTCTCGATCTCATCCAGCAACAGGACCGAGTACGGATGCTTGGTGATGGCTTCCGTCAGCAGCCCGCCCTGGTCGAACCCGACGTAGCCGGGAGGCGCCCCGATCAAGCGCGAGACCGCGTGCCGCTCCATATACTCGGACATGTCGAAGCGGATCAGCTCCACGCCCATGATGTAAGCCAGCTGGCGTGCGACTTCGGTCTTGCCCACACCGGTCGGGCCTGAGAACAGGAAACACCCGATCGGCTTCTGCGGATTGCCGAGCCCGCTGCGCGCCATCTTGATTGCGGCCGCGAGCGCGTCGATGGCCTTGTCCTGCCCGAACACCACGGACTTGAGATCGCGGTCCAGGTTCTTGAGCTTGCTGCGGTCGTTGGAAGACACATTGTGCGGCGGGATGCGCGCGATCTTGGCGATGATCTCTTCGATCTCGTGCTTGGTGATCACCCGGCGCTGCCGAGACTTGGGCAAGATGCGCTGGGCCGCGCCGGCTTCGTCGATCACGTCGATGGCTTTGTCCGGCAGATGGCGATCGTTGATATAACGAGCCGACAACTCGGCCGCCGTTGTCAGCGCCGAGGTCGTGTAGCGGACTCCGTGGTGCGCCTCGAACCGGCTCTTCAGGCCGCGCAGGATTTCGACTGTCTCCTGCACGCTGGGCTCGACCACGTCGATCTTCTGGAAGCGACGCGACAAGGCGTGATCCTTCTCGAAGATCCCGCGGTACTCGGTGTACGTGGTCGCCCCGATGCACTTGAGCTGACCGGTGGACAGCGCCGGCTTGAGCAGGTTGGAGGCGTCCAGCGTCCCGCCCGAGGCGGCGCCGGCACCGATCAGAGTGTGGATCTCGTCGATAAACAGGATGGCGTTGGGGTTGTCCAGCAACTGCTTGAGCACCGCCTTGAGCCGCTGCTCGAAGTCGCCGCGGTACTTGGTACCCGCCAGCAGGGCACCCATGTCCAACGCGTACACCTGAGAGCGCGCCAGGATTTCGGGAACGCTGCCCTCGATGATTCGGCGCGCCAGGCCTTCGGCGATGGCGGTCTTGCCCACACCCGCCTCGCCCACCAGCAGCGGATTGTTCTTGCGGCGTCGGCACAGCGTCTGTACCACACGCTCCAACTCGCGCTCGCGCCCGATCAGCGGGTCGATCTTGCCCGACAGCGCAAGCGCGTTCAGATTCATGGTGTAGGTCTCGAGCGCGCCGCCCTGGGCCTGCTCCTGCTCGCCCTCGGCTTCGCTCTCCTGCTGCTTGGATGGTCCGGTCTGCGGGACCTTGCTGATCCCGTGCGAGATGTAGTTGACCACGTCCAGGCGCGTCACTCCTTTCTGGTGCAGGAAGTACACCGCGTGCGAATCCTTTTCCCCGAAGATGGCCACCAGAACATTGGCCCCGGTGACCTCCTTCTTACCGGAGGACTGCACATGCAGGATGGCGCGCTGGATCACGCGCTGGAAACCCAGCGTGGGCTGCGTGTCAACCTCGTCGCCGGTGACGATCGGCGTGTGCTCGTTGATGAACTCGGTGAGCAGCTTGCGCAGCTCCTCGATGTTGGCGGCGCAGGCGCGCAGGACCTCGGACGCCGACGGATTGTCCAGCAACGCGAGCAGCAGGTGCTCCACGGTGATGAACTCGTGGCGCTTTTGCCGAGCGTCCATGAAGGCCATGTGCAGGCTGACTTCGAGCTCCTGCGCGATCATACGATTCCTTTTACCGGTCCACGCGAACTTGCATTGTACCGCCGTATACGGCTCAGGTTTCTTCCATCACGCATTGGAGCGGATGCTCGTGCTTGCGCGAAAACGAGATGACCTGCTCCACCTTGGTCGCGGCAATGTCCTTCGGGTACACGCCGCACACTCCCATCCCTTCCCTATGCACCTTCAGCATGATCTGCGTTGCTTGCTCACGAGTCATCGTGAAGATGGTCTGCAGCACCGAGACGACGAAATCCATGGGAGTGTAGTCGTCGTTGAGCAGCACCACTTGGTACATGGGCGGCGGCTTTACCTTGCTCTTCTGGGTTTCCAGAAGAGCGCCGTCGCGGTTTCCGCTAGCCATGGACACTTCCGAAACGCCGTGCCGGACCGAAGGTTCCCGTACCGCTAATTTTGCGCATAACCGGGAAATTTACAAGTACACGGGCAAGCATTTTGCGTACCGGTGGCCGGCCGCGCCTAATTCCTTGACTTCGGCATCACAATAGCCTAAAAAGAGGATCGGCGTTTGTTTTCAAGCCGGTTTCAGCTGTGCAGTCGCAATGCCGGTGTGCCGCGAACGGTCTTGAAACTCAAACAGTCGGCGGGTTTCCAGCCCGTGTCTTTTACGAGGAAAGGGTGTATGGCGACTGGTACGGTAAAGTGGTTCAACGACTCCAAGGGCTATGGCTTCATCACTCCCGACGATGGGGGCGAAGACCTGTTTGCCCATTTTTCTGCCATCAACATGAGCGGCTTCAAGACTCTCAAAGAAGGTCAGAAGGTCTCGTTCGAGGTGACGCAAGGCCCTAAGGGCAAGCAAGCTTCGAACATCCAGGCCGCCTGAGCAAACACTCCCGACCGATTCGATCTTCCACCAGGAGCTGTGAGTCAGGGGATACAGAGGAAGCGTTAGGATTTGCCGGCGCAGCGCCAATCCGCTCCGCCCCATAAAAATAATCCGAACCCGCCCAAAAGGCGGGTTTTTGTTTCCCGGCCAGGCCCGGAAACGTGATTCGTGACTCGCTCTTTGGGCTTGCTCAAAGGGTGTCACGCTTGCGAATAGTTTGGATTTCTCGCCAGGCGCCCGCGCTAGTAGTGGACCCAGTTCGCGAATCACGCGTCACGGCTTCTTCATCCGCTCGATCATGGCATTGCCGAACCCGGAGCAGGACACCTGTGTAGCGCCCTCCATCAGGCGGGCGAAGTCATAGGTCACCACTCGGTCTAGGATGGTTTTCTCCATGGACGAGATGATCAGGTTGGCGCTCTCGACCCAACCCATATGGCGCAGCATCATCTCGGCGGAGAGGATCAGCGAGCCAGGGTTAACGTAGTCCTTGCCGGCATACTTGGGCGCCGTGCCGTGGGTAGCCTCGAACATCGCTACCGAATCGCTGGCGTTCGCGCCGGGCGCGATGCCGATCCCGCCCACCTGCGCCGCCAATGCGTCGGAGATGTAGTCGCCATTTAGATTGAGCGTGGCGATCACGTCATACTCGTCGGGGCGCAGCAGAATCTGCTGCAAAAACGCGTCGGCGATGACGTCCTTGACGACGATACCGCTCGGAAGCTTGACCCACGGGCCGCCGTCCAGCAGTTGGCCGCCGAATTCGCGTTGCGCCAGCGCATAGCCCCAGTCGCGGAACGCGCCTTCGGTGAACTTCATGATGTTGCCCTTGTGCACCAAGGTTACCGACCGGCGCTGGTTCGCGATCGCGTACTGGATGGCTTTGCGCACCAGCCGCTCCGTGCCCTCGCGCGACACCGGCTTGATGCCGATGCCAGAGGTTTGCGGGAAGCGAATCTTCTTCACCCCCATGTCCTGGATCAGGAACTTGATGACCTTCTTCGCGCCTTCAGTCTCCGCCTGCCACTCGATGCCGGCGTAGATGTCCTCCGAGTTTTCACGGAAGATCACCATGTCGGTCTTCTCCGGCTGCTTGAGCGGGCTGGGCACGCCGCGGAAATAGCGCACGGGCCGCAGGCACACGTAGAGGTCTAGCTGCTGGCGCAGGGCGACGTTGATCGAGCGGATCCCACCGCCAACCGGCGTGGTCAAAGGTCCCTTGATGGAGACGACAAACTCGCGGGCCGCCTCCAGCGTCTCGTCTGGCAGCCAGACGTTCTCGCCGTATACCTTGCAAGCCTTTTCGCCGGCATACATCTCCATCCACTGGATCCGGCGTTTGCCGCCGTAGGCGACGTTGACCGCGGAGTCCACCACCTTCTTCATCACCGGGGTGATATCCACTCCCGTGCCATCGCCTTCGATGAAGGGGAGGATCGGATGGTCCGGAACGTTGAGCGAGAAGTCCTGGTTGACGGCGATCTTCTCGCCTTGCGTCGGCACCCGAATATGCTTGTACATGGTTCCCCTTCGTGTCTGGCTAACGCGGCTGCGTTGGGAGCACCTCTTCGTGCGCGCCCCACCGTCTTGAAAAAACGCGGGTCTTGAAAAAACGCGGATGTTACATCAACGGCGACGGGGTCGCGACCTTGATGCGGCCGCCAAGTGAACGCACGGCCGGTTCCCGGCATGCCCTCTGCGTCTCTTGCAGTGCAAAAGCGGCAGCACCCGGTACCCCGCATCTGTCCACCGACCCTCGAGATGTTACAAGATCGTCTCACAGGACCCGTGTTTGTTGCAACGCGTCATGCGCTTGCTATACTGACTGCAGGCCTGCCCACCGTGGCAGACATCGAACCGGATCGAACAGGGAGCAAAGCCGTGAGCCGAGAGCAGCAGATCGCGCAGATCAAACGGGATTGGGCGGAAAACCCGCGCTGGAAAGGCGTGAGCCGCCCGTATACCGCCGAAGACGTGTACCGCTTACGCGGCAGTCTGCCTATTGAACACACGCTGGCACGGCGCGGAGCCGAAAGACTTTGGAACCTGCTGCACGAACAGCCGTTGGTCAACGCGCTCGGTGCGCTTACCGGTAACCAGGCAGTGCAACAGGTTCGTGCCGGGCTCAAGGCGATTTACCTCTCCGGCTGGCAGGTCGCCGCTGACGCTAACGATGCCGGCGAGATGTACCCGGATCAATCTCTGTATCCCGTGTCCAGCGTTCCGAGCGTGGTCCGTCGGATCAACAACGCGTTCGCCCGCGCGGACCAGATCGACCACGCCGAGGGCAAGGACGAGATCGACTGGTTCGCACCGATCGTAGCGGATGCGGAAGCCGGCTTTGGCGGCGTGCTCAACGCTCATGAGCTGATGAAACATATGATCGAAGCAGGAGCTGCGGGCGTGCACTTCGAGGATCAGCTCGCCGCGGCCAAAAAGTGCGGCCACATGGGCGGCAAAGTGCTGGTGCCAACCCAGGAAGCGGTGCAAAAACTGGTGGCCGCGCGCTTGGCAGCGGATTTGTCCGGAGTCCCAACGGTTCTGTTCGCGCGCACGGACGCTGAAGCTGCCAACTTGCTCACCTCAGACATCGACGACAACGACAAGCCCTTCCTCACCGGAGAGCGCACGGCAGAGGGTTTCTATCGTGTGACCAACGGCCTGAGGCAGGCCGTCTCGCGCGGATTGGCTTACGCCCCCTACGCGGACCTGATCTGGTGCGAGACTGGCAAGCCAGACATCCAGTTTGCCTCTCAGTTCGCCGAGGCGATTCACGCCGCGTTTCCCGACAAGCTGCTGGCCTACAACTGCTCGCCCTCGTTCAACTGGAAGAAGAACCTGGACGACAGCGCCATCGCTCAGTTCCAGCGCGAGCTGGCCGCCATGGGCTACAAGTTCCAGTTCATCACGCTGGCCGGCTTCCACGCACTCAACTACAGCATGTTCGAGCTTGCGCGCGGCTATGCTCGTGAGAGCATGACTGCCTACGTCCGCCTGCAGCAGTCAGAGTTCGCGGCCGAATCGCAAGGTTATACCGCGACCAAGCATCAACGCGAAGTGGGCACCGGCTACTTCGACGAGCTTACCCAGGTCATCCAGGGTGGACACTCCTCGGTCACGGCACTGACCGGCTCCACCGAGCAGGAGCAGTTCGCCTAACGGGCGGTTGAAAAACCGATACGCGAGCGTCCACGCGGTTCTTGGCGTGGGGCGCACGCGCGCTGATTGTTTGATTGAGCGCCCAAACGTCGGTCCAGCTGTTTGCCAGGCCCGCCGTCGTCCAAACTTAAACACCCTCCTACTGCCCATCGCAGCCCCCCGCAAGCCTGCCCACCCGCGCGGTGCGCAGGCTTTTTTGTGCGACAATTTCGCGCATCCGACCATCTGGGGACACGCGAGGAGCGACATGAAGCGGGAGAAAGGGCTGCCGGACGGCGTGCAGGTTCTGGGCCGGATGACGCCCGAATATGCCGAAATTCTGACTTTCGATGCGCTGAGCTTTCTGGCCAAGCTCCACCGCAGCTTCGACGCGCGCCGACGCGAGCTGCTCGACCGCCGCACGGCGCGCCAGCAGGAGCTGGATGCCGGAAAACTCGATTTCCTGCCCGACACGCGGGGAATCCGTCAGGCGGACTGGAATGTGGCCCCGGTTCCCGCGGACCTGCAGGACCGCCGCGTGGAGATCACCGGTCCCACCGACCGCAAGATGGTGATCAATGCGCTCAACTCCGGGGCCAACATGTTCATGGCCGACTTCGAGGACTCGAGCACGCCCACCTGGGACAACCAGATCCAGGGCCAGATCAACGTGCGCGACGCCGTGCGCGGCACCATCACGTTTGCCAGTCCGGAGGGGAAGCACTATAAGCTCAACGACAAACCCGCGACGCTGCTGGTCCGACCGCGCGGCTGGCATCTGCCCGAGAAGCACCTGCTGATCGATGGGCAGCCCATGTCCGGCTCGCTGTTCGATTATGGGTTGTACTTCTTCCACAACGCAAGCGCACGTCTGGCCAAGGGATCGGGAACGTACCTCTATCTGCCCAAGATGGAGTCGCACCTCGAGGCGCGCCTGTGGAACGATGCCTTTGTCCTTTCCCAGAAGGAAATCGGTGTGCCGCACGGCACCGTCAAGGCCACGGTGTTGATCGAAACCATTCCCGCCGCGTTCGAGATGGATGAGATCCTGTATGAGCTGCGCGCGCATTCGGCCGGGCTGAACTGCGGTCGCTGGGACTACATCTTCAGCTGCATTAAGAAGTTCCGCAATCGCCCCGGCTTTGTCCTCGCGGATCGTGCGCTGGTCACCATGACCTCGCCGTTCATGCGCGCCTACTCCCAGCTGTTGATCAAGACCTGCCACCGGCGCGGCACCTTTGCCATGGGCGGGATGGCGGCTCAGATCCCGATCAAGAACGACGCAAGCGCGAACGAGGAAGCCATCGCCAAGGTCCGTGCCGACAAGGAGCGCGAAGTCAACGACGGCCACGACGGTACCTGGGTCGCCCACCCCGGGCTGGTGGCGGTGGCGAGAGAGGCGTTCGACAAGGTCATGAAGGGGCCGAACCAGATCCACCGTCAGCGCCCCGATGTGAGGGTGAGAGCGGCCGACCTCGTCGATTTCCAGCCACGCAAACCCATCACTGAAAACGGGCTGCGCCTCAACATCAACATCGGAATCCAGTACCTGGGCTCGTGGTTGGCGGGAATTGGCTGCGTGCCCATCTTCAACCTGATGGAGGATGCGGCCACCGCAGAGATCTCGCGAGCCCAGATCTGGCACTGGATCCGAAGCCCGCTAGGGGTTCTGGACGACGGCCGCAAGATCACGCGCGAGCTGTTCCAAGCGCTGCTTCCGCAGGAACTCGCCAAGGTGCGTCAGCTTCTCGGCGAGCAGCAGTATGGCGCGGGCCAATACGAAGCCGCGGCGCAGATGTTCGCGCAGCTCACGCTGGACGACAGCTTCGTCGATTTCCTCACGCTCCCTGCCTACGACTATCTGACCGCGCACGAGCATCGCTGACGGCGCTCTGAGCGACCGGCCGATTCGCTGCTACACGAGACTACGGCCCGGTTGGTTCCAAGGCGTGCCTCCGGCCCGGCAATGGGTCCACGCCTGGGTACGGGCTGTCAACCGGCCCAGCCGCGGGGCGTTAACGGAGGCCGGGACTGCTCCAATGCGCGTCCCTGTGCGTATTGTTAACCCTGCAACGGAGATATCTAATGAAGAAGTTGATCGCTGTTCTGGTCGCCAGCCTGTTCGCGGCCGTAACCTACACCGCTTTCGCCGACGACAAGCCAGTCAAGTCCGGCCCGATGGACAAGCCCGCCGGCCGTGCAATCGATGACGGCACGGTCAAGTCGGGCGGTACGACGGCGAAGCCCGGCCGCGCTGCTGACGAACAGAAGCCGGCCACTACCACCCCGAGCAAGAAGAGCACGAAGAAGCACAAGAAGACTACTCCTCAGTCGTAACCCGGTCGCTGCGACCGGACATGAAAAAGGCAGGGGGCGACCCCTGCCTTTTTTGTTGCCCCACCTGTCTGCGCGGGTGGTGAGCACCAAGCTCGGCCCGCCTTATAGCGCTCGGTCAAGCTCGGCCCGAAGGTCCTTCAGATGAGCAGCGGTATCTGCGTCGCGCACTTTGGCTATGGCCGCATCGATCCGCGCGGCTAGGTCGTTCACGCCGCGGCGAAGAGCGGCGCGGAACTCGCTGGGCCGTCCCTTCGCCGATTTGTACTGCTGCGCGGTCTCGGCCAACGGCGAAGATAGGTAGGCCAGATCACGCGAGGCCCGTTTGACCCTGACGCTGCCCCTGTCGCCTTGAGCGTCATCGAGGTTGCTCGATGCGCTCGTCGGGTCTTCGATCGCGCCAGAGCCCACCAGCAGCAGCGTCACGTAGTTGCGCTGCAATGTACGGCGATAGAAATCGATGGCAGGACGGCTATCCTTGAGTTCAGTGAACAGCCCTTCGTTCAGATCTTTGAGCATGTCGATGCCTGTGTAACCAGGCTTGCCCGGGGACAATGCCTTGGCCTCGGCCATACGGTTGAACACGCTGGGCCTGAGCAGTTGCGACAACACCTTCACGTTCGACCCCTGCAATGGATCGGCGCCGCCCGTGGGGGCGATGCGCAGCAGCACTTCGGGATCGAGCAAGGCGGTGGGTTCTGTGAACGCGTTGTTCAACAGAAACTTCACCGCCTGGCGTTGCCGCTCCGGCGGAACCGGGATGTAAGGCACTGTGCCGCGACCTGCCTGGTAGCGCATTTCCTCGACACCGCCTACCACCTTGGCGACCGCCATGAGCTCGTTGTTGCGTTTCACCAGCAACGCCTGATACATCTCCGCCAGCCTGGTGTAATCCTGCCCGAGCCGGGTCGTGGCAGGAATCAGCATGGCCATGACACGGTCGATGTTCTTGAGTCCGAGCTCCGCCGCCTGCATCGGGTCGGAACCCAGCACCTGCGTGTTGACCGAAGGGTCGAGCGGGGCGATCGCGTCCTCGCCTCCGAACCGCACCGTCGGCTCCTCGATCTGACGCGAGGCCAGGCGGTCCAGCATGGACCACTCGCTGTCGGCGTTCATGCCATCGCCGAACTGGCGGTACCCCCACTGGATGGCAAAGTAGTCGTAGGGGCCGAACTTCGGGATCAGATAGGCGCCGTCGCCCGGCTGAGCCACATAGTTGAAGCGCGCATAGGACATGATCGACGACGACGTCCCCCACTTTTTCGTCCATTCCGGATCGCGCAGCTGCTCGACTGAGTACGCCGAGTGCGCCTTGAAGTTGTGACGCAGACCCAAAGCATGGCCGACTTCGTGACATGCGACGTAACGCAGCAGCTCGCCCACCAGATCGTCGGGCAGCGGCAGCTTGGCCGCGCGCGGGTCGAGCGGACCGACCTGCGTGAAATACCAGGTCTCGGTCAGCTTGAGGACGTCATGCCAGAAGATCGCGTGCGAAGAGATGACCTCACCGCTGCGCGGGTCGACCACCGCCGGACCCATCGCGTTCTGCCGCCCGCTCGGCGTCCACCGGATCACAGAATAGCGGACGTCTTCCGGGTCCCAGTCGGGATCTTCCTGCTCGCTCGGGGCATCGCGCGCGATGATGGCGTTCTTGAATCCCGCCTTTTCGAATACGACCTGCCAGTCCTCCACGGCCCGCTTCAAGTAGGGCCGCCACTTATCCGGAACCTCGTGACTCAGATAAAAGACGATCGGTGTGACCGGCTCGGAAATCTCAGCGTTCGGGTCCTTCTTCTCCAGCCGGTAGCGGTTGATGAACGCGCGCCTGACCTTGCCGTGCTCATTGGTGCCGTAGTCGTCAAACGGGGTGGAAAAATACCCGACGCGCTCGTCCTCATAGCGTCCGAGCATGGGCTTGTCCGGGAGCAGCAGCATGCTGGTGTGGAAGATGAACCCCAGCTGCGATGGAACTGGATCGTCCTCGCTGGACTTGAGTAGCTCTTTGGAGTCGGGAACCCAGGTCTGGTAGAAGCGGATCTCGATGTTGCGCGGGAACGCCTTGACGCTCTGAATGTAGGAGCGCTTCGGGTCCACCGAGGTCATGCGGAAGTGCTGCCTGTACTCGCGGCCGAAGCCGTCCGGGACATCGGTCGCAAACAGGCCCGTGACATCGACGATGGGCGTGCCCTCGTTGCCTTCCGCGACGGCGTCGAAAGCCTTGATCACCGTGCGCAGAGACGCATCCTCGACGCCGCGCTGCAGGTTCGTCATGTTGGGCGCCCACATCTCGTAGCGCACGTTCTCGAGATAGACTTTGTTGCCCCGTCTCACCCAGCGCACCACGCGGCTGTCCACCACCGAGCCCGGGAGCCACGTAGTCGCTCCCCGTGGACAGTGCTGCGAACTCGGTATTGACCAGCATGTCCCGATCCAGCATCGCCAGCGGGATCTCGAACAAGACGTGGTCGCATACGACGTGTACGGTGAACATCCCGGGCAGGGACACCATCCGTTCCGGCATGTTCGGCCGGCACGGCGCCACTTCGCTCGCCTTCATCGCGTGCGCCGTCGCAGCGCAGCCGAGAACGACCCAAAACACTCCCACCTGCAGCCAGCGCTTCATCGCTTCGTCCCTCCAGCAGCTTCGCCCCGAGCGCCCGCTACAGGCCGCCGCCGGGAAAGCAAGAATCCAAGGAAACTTGTAATCATACTGAACCGCTGGCCCCTCAGTGTACGACCGTGCGAGAGCCTATCCGGCGTAGTACGACAGCGGCCACAGAAGCGGGTTCAACCCGCCCCCTTTTGGCTCCGGCCGACGCGCCGGGGACAGCGAGACTCGGGCCGTTCAGAGCGGGCCTCATCGCGCCCGACCGCGCATTGACGAGGTCGGGGGATGGCCTTATCCTCCGCTTCCCGCCGCGGCCTGCCGGCTGCGCCTTCGAAGCGGCATGCACCGAAGCCAGGATTGCAGCTTTGTCGTCTATTACGAGCGGCATGAGCCCGCAGATTCGCCTCGACCGTGAGAATGTCGCGGCCGGTTCGAATCCGAATTCGCTTAGGAGCCGAATGTGGCACAACTGAGCTTGACCGTCGCCGCAGTGATTCAGCACGAGGGCCGCTATCTGCTGGTGGAAGAGGAGACCGACGACGGCATCCGGATCAACCAGCCGGCTGGCCACCTGGAGCCCGATGAGTCGATCCTCGAGGGTGCGGTGCGCGAGACTCTGGAAGAGACGGCATATGGGTTTTCGCCTACCGGGCTGGTGGGCATCTATCGCTGGCGGCATCCGGCCAGCGGAGTGACCTATGTCCGCTTTGCCTTCTGCGGGGAACTGGGCTCGCATCAGGCCGGTCGCGCCCTCGACCGGGGCATCCTGCGTACGCTCTGGCTTACCCCCGAGCAACTGCGCGCCTGCGCATCGTCGCATCGCAGTCCACTGGTGCTGCGCTGTGTCGAGGACCATCTAGCCGGGCGCCGCTACCCGCTCGACATGCTGGTGCACTACGCCTGAAACGCATCGGCAACAATGGCACGCGCAAAGGCCATCGTCGGCATGTCCGGGGGGGTGGACTCCTCGGTTGCCGCCTGGCTGCTCAAGGAACAGGGCTTCGAGGTCGTCGGCTTGTTCATGAAGAACTGGGAAGACGACGACACCGACGAGTACTGCACCTCTCGGGAAGACCTGATCGACGCAGTGTCGGTAGCTGACTGCATCGGCATCGACATCGAGGCGGTGAACTTCTCCGCCGAGTACCGCGAGCGCGTGTTCGACAACTTCCTCGCAGAGTACCGCGCCGGGCGTACACCAAACCCCGACGTGCTGTGCAACGCCGAGATCAAGTTCAAGGCATTCCTGGACCATGCGTTGAGCCTGGGTGCCGACTGGATCGCGACCGGGCACTATGCCCGTATCCGGCGGCCGGACGGCAGCGGGCCTAGGGCCGCAGGCTGCGAGCTGTTGAAAGCGGCCGACACCAGCAAGGACCAGAGCTATTTCCTCTACCGCCTGAATCAGGCGCAGCTGTCGAAGACGCTGTTCCCTCTCGGCGATTGGCTCAAGCGCGACGTGCGTCGGCTGGCGCGAGAGCTTGGGCTCCCCAACCACGCCAAGCGCGACAGCACCGGGATCTGCTTCATCGGCGAGCGCCCGTTCCGGGAGTTTCTGATGCGTTATCTGCCGACCTCACCGGGCGCGATGCAGACGCCGGACGGACGCCTGGTCGGGACACACCAGGGGCTCATGTACTACACCATCGGCCAGCGCCACGGTCTGGGCATCGGCGGCCCGGGCGAACCCTGGTACGTCGTGGGCAAGGACCTCGGAGCGCAACCGCCTGCTGGTCGCGCAGGGCCATGAGCACCCGGCGCTGTTCAAGGACCGGCTGCAGGGTACATCTGCGTCCTGGATCTCGGGGACAGTTCCGCGCACCCAACAGGTATACGCGGCCAAGACCCGCTACCGGCAGGCGGACGCGCGCTGTACCCTAGTGCGCGCGGATGGCGAAACATGCGAGCTGGATTTCGACGATCCGCAGTGGGCGATCACGCCGGGGCAGTCGGTAGTGCTGTACGAGGGCGAGGTATGCCTCGGCGGCGGCATCATCCGCTGATGCTGGGAAGCTCTGCACACCGGCTAGGCTACGCGGAGCTTGCCAGGCCGGTGTCAGGTTGGTTCGTGAGGGCGGACTCGGTCAGCGTCGCTATGCGACCGGAGGGTCTCTGGGCTCGGTGGCCCCAAACGGTGCCCGTTTGAACAGCTTCCCCGCGTGCCGCTTGAGATTCGGGTACTGAGCGCGCCAGTCGAGATCAGCGAAGCGGAAATTCAGGTAGCCGAGCGCGCAGCCGAGCGCAATGTCGGCCAGCGTGTAACTGTCTCCGGCACACCAGGTCCTTTCGGCCAGGTCGTGGGACGCGGCCCGCAGTCCCTGACTCACCTTCCTGCCCTGGCGCTCGATCCACTCGCGACTTTGCTGCTCGGCCGGCCGGCGCCTCTCGAGCACGCTTAGAACGGCGGCCTCCATCAGCCCGTCCGCCAAGGCCTCCCAGCGTTTGACCTGGATCCGTTGCCGACCGGGCTCGGGGATGAGCCGTCCAACCGGGGAGACCGTGTCGAGATATTCGACGATCACGCTGGAGTCATAGATGCGGCGCCGTCGTCGGTCGCCAGCACAGGCACCTTCCCCAGCGGGTTGAAGTCGGACACGCGCGACGCAGGATCGTTGGGGTTATCCACGACGAACTCGTACTCGATGCGTTTCTCGGCGAGCACAATGCGCGCCTTGCGCACGAACGGGCTGGCGTGAGAGCCGATCAGCTTCATGTCCGGGGTGGCTGTACCTGGCTTGCGTGAGCGCGCGATTATACCACCCGCGTGCAACGCTTCCGCCCGCGCACAGGCGGCCGTACGACACTGGCGTGCTAGAATTCGCGGTGCGGTAGCGCGCGCTGTTACCGCGCGGTCAACGCAGGGCACTTCATGCCACTCACGCCTCTCACCGCGCTCTCGCCTCTGGACGGGCGCTACTTCGCTAAAGTCGCTCCGTTGCGCGACACATTCGGCGAACTCGGCCTGATCAGATTGCGCCTGCGCGTGGAGATCGAATGGCTGAAGGCTCTTTCGGCCGAGCCATCTATCGCCGAGGTACCCGCCCTTTCCCCTGATACGCTGGCGCGGCTCGACGCTGTAGTGGCCGGTTTCTCCGAAGCCGACGCGCAACAGGTGAAGGACATCGAGTCGCGTACCAACCACGACGTCAAAGCGCTCGAGTACTGGCTCAGGCAACGTCTGAGCGACAGCAGCGAGGTGCAGCGAGTCGGTCGGGTTCATCCACTTCGCATGCACCTCCGAGGACATCAACAATCTGTGCCACGCGTTGATGGTCGAGCAGTCGCGCGCCCACACTATGCTTCCTGCTCTGGACCGCGTGGTCCACAAGCTCACTGCGCTGGCTCACGAGCTGGCCGACCTGTCGATGCTGTCGCGCACGCACGGCCAGGCCGCCACGCCCACCACGCTAGGCAAGGAGATGGCCAACTTCGCTGCGCGCTTGCGCCGTGTGCGGCTGCGCATAGCCGGTGTGCGCTTGACCGGAAAGATCAACGGTGCGGTGGGCAATTACAACGCGCACGTGGCCGCCTACCCTGGCGTCGACTGGGCCGGGCTCGCGCGCCGGTTCGTGGAACGGCTCGGGCTCGAGTTCAATCCTTACACCACCCAGGTCGAGCCACACGACAGCTTGGCCGAGCTGTTCGACGCCTATGCCGCAGCCAACACCGTCATCATCGGCTTGGACCGCGACATGTGGGGCTACATCTCGCTCGGCTACTTCAAGCAGCGCGCCAAGTCCGGCGAGGTCGGCTCTTCCACCATGCCGCACAAGGTCAACCCGATCGACTTCGAGAACTCCGAAGGCAACGTGGGTGTCGCCAATGCGCTGCTGCAGCATCTGTCGGCCAAGCTGCCGGTGTCGCGCTGGCAGCGCGACCTATCGGACTCGACCGTGCTGCGCAACGTGGGCGTGGCCCTGGGCCACACGCTGCTCGGCTGGGACGGCTGCCTGAACGGGCTGTCGCAGGTCGACGCGAACCCGGCGCGCCTGAGCGAAGACCTCGAGCAGGCCTGGGAAGTCCTGGCTGAGCCGATCCAGACCGTCATGCGGCGCTATGGCATCGAGCAGCCCTATGAGCAGCTCAAGGCTCTCACGCGCGGCAAAGACGGCGTCACGCGGGATACGCTGCACGCCTTCATCGGCGGGCTGGACATCCCCGAGGGCGAGAAGCAACGCTTGCTCGAGCTCACGCCCTCGAGCTATATCGGGCTCGCCGCACGGCTAGCGCGAGACGTCTAAGAGTCTTGATCCTGGCTGTCCCGACCCCCATCTGCTTTGCGTCGAAGTGTAAGGGGTCAACATGTCAGCTTTTGCGCGAGAAACCACGAGCGCCGACTTCAACCAAGTCGTGATCGAAGGCTCCAAGCAGGCGCCGGTTCTGGTCGACTTCTGGGCGCCCTGGTGCGGGCCATGCCGCGCACTCACGCCGGTTCTGGAGCGGCTTGCGGAGGAATACAACGGCAAATTCGTGCTGGCCAAAGTCAACTCTGATGAGAACGCGGACCTGGCGCGCGACTACGGCATCCGCAGCATCCCCAACATCAAGGCCTTCGTGGATGGCCAGGTGGTGGACGAATTCCTTGGCGCGCTGCCGGAGTCTGCCGTACGCGAGTTCATCGACCGGCTCCTTCCCACACCCGGCGAGCTGATGCGGCGCGACGCGACCATCCGAGCGGAGGCTGGCGACCAGCAGCGAGCGCTGGCGCTGCTCGACGCCGCCGCCGAGCTGGAACCGAACAACACCGCCATTCAGGCGGATCGCATCGAGACGCTGCTCGACCTCGGGCGGATCACTGACGCGCGCGCCATCGCTTCCAACCTTGCCCCCTTCGCGTCACAAGATCCGCGTTTAGGGCGGGCCCTCGCGCGGCTGCAGCTCGCAGACGCCGATGCTGAGCACAGCGATCCGGCGGCGCTGGAGATGCGGGTGCGCAGCAACCCCGATGACCTCGAGACCCGGCTGCGGCTGGCCAAGCTCTACGCCAGTCAACGGCGTTACGAGCCCGCGCTGGAGCAGCTGCTGGAGATCACCCGGCGCGACCGCGGCTTCGGCGATGATGCGGGCCGCAAGACCATGCTGGCGCTCTTCGACCTGCTGCAGGGACAAAACGACCTGGTGAGCCGCTACCGCAAGTTGCTGGCTTCGGCGCTGCACTGAGCCCCGTGCGTCAGGCGCGCTTGAGCTTGTGGCGCACAACTTCGATGATGGCCGGGGAGATGGACAGCAGGATGATCGCGAAGATCACCAAAGTCAGATTGTTCTTCACCAGCGGGACATTGCCGAACAAGTAGCCTGCGTAGACGAGGAGCCCCACCCACAGTAGCGCTCCGACCACGTTGAACAACAGAAACCGCGGATAGTTCATCGCACCGATGCCGGCGACGAATGGAGCATAGGTGCGCACGATCGGCACAAAGCGCGTGATGATGATGGTGCGTCCCCCGAAGCGTTCAAAATAGCGGTGGGTGCGCTCCAGGTAAGCTTTCTTGAATAACCACGAGTCTTGGCTGCGGAAAACGCGCGCGCCGAGCCAGCGGCCCACTGCGTAGTTGACCGAGTTGCCGATCACCGCGGCCACCGTCAGCACCGCCACGAGCACATGCGCGTCCATGGCGCCAGCACCGGCTAACGTCCCGGCCACAAACAACAGCGAATCGCCTGGCAGGAAAGGTGTGACAACCAGCCCGGTTTCGCAGAAGACGATCAGAAACAGAATCAAGTAGATCCAGCCGCCGTAGTCCTGGGCGAGGACCAGCAGATGCTTGTCCAGGTGGACAAGCAGGTCAAAGATGCTGGTGAGAAGATCCACGCGCGGGGCGTCGAACCTGCAGCGCGGCGCTAGACCACCGCTTCCTGCTTGGGCTTCTCCGGCTTGACCAGGTCCTCGCGCGAGACCCCGAGCCACATCACGATCGGGCTCGCCACCAGCACCGACGAGTAGATGCCGAACAGGATCCCGATGGTCAGCGCCAGCGCGAAGTAGAACAGGTGTCGCCGCCGAACAGCAGGATGGAGGTCACCATCAGCTGGGTGCAGCCGTGGGTGATGATGGTACGCGACATGGTCCGGGTGATGGCGTTGTTGATGATCTGTGGAACGCTGGCCTTGCGCAGCTTGCGGAAGTTCTCGCGGATCCGATCGAACACGACGACCGACTCGTTCACCGAATACCCGAGCACCGCCAGCACGGCGGCCAGCACCGGCAGCGAGAACTCCCACTGGAAGAAAGCGAAGAAACCCAGGATGATCACCACGTCGTGCAGGTTGGCGATGATGGCCGCCACGCCGAACTTCCACTCGAAGCGCAACGCCAGGTAGATCACGATCAAAGCCGACACCAGCATCAAGGCGAGCGCGCCGTTGTCCACCAATTCCTTGCCGACCTGCGAGCCCACGAACTCGACGCGCAGGCGCTCGACCGTGGGATCGTCCTGCTTGAGCGCGGAGAACACCTTCTCGCTCAGCTCCGAGCCCGAGACATCCGCGCGCGCCGGCAGGCGTACCAGAGCAGCCTCGGAACTGCCGAAAGTCTGCACGGTCGCGTCCGGCAGCCCGATGCGCGTGAGCGTCGCGCGCATCTTGTCCAGGTCCACCGCGTGCGCGTAGCGCAGCTCCATCACCATTCCGCCGGTGAAGTCGACGCCCAGGTGCAGCCCGCGCGTGACCAGGAAGAACACGGCCAGTAGGAACGTGATCGCCGAAATCACGTTGAACACCAGCGCGTGGCGCATGAAGGGGATGTCTTTCTTGATGCGGAAGAATTCCATATCCTGTTTGCCGTAGAGCCTTTGCCTCAGTCAGCCCGCGCTTCAGGCGGGCTTCGCCGCCCGCTTATGCCAGTCCACGTTGCCGATCGGCAGCCCCTCCAGGCTCTTGCGCGCGCCGAAGATCAGATTGACCATCGAACGCGATACCGCCACGGCACTGAACATGGAGGTCAGTATCCCCAGGCAGTGGACCACGGCGAAGCCGCGCACCGGGCCGGACCCGAGCAGAAACAGGGCAGACACCCGCGCACAGACTGGTGATGTTCGAATCCAGGATAGTGGCCCAGGCCCGCTCGTAACCTTCGCTGATGGCGGCTTGCGGCGTGGTTCCGTTGCGCAGCTCCTCTCGGACGCGCTCGTTGATGAGCACGTTGGCGTCGATCGCCATGCCCAGAGTCAGCGCGATCGCGGCGATGCCGGGCAGCGTCAGCGTGGCCTGGAGCATGGACAGCAGCGCAACCAGCAGCAGCAGATTGACGGCGAGCGAGATCACTGAAACCACGCCGAACAGCATGTAGTAGACCATCATGAACGCCGCGATCAGCGCGAACCCCACCCACAGGGCGTGGAAGCCCTTGCGGATGTTGTCGGCACCCAGGCTCGGTCC
Organism: uncultured beta proteobacterium; assembly: GCA_963705615.1. Classification (GTDB taxonomy): domain Bacteria; phylum Pseudomonadota; class Gammaproteobacteria; order Burkholderiales; family SHXO01; genus SHXO01. The sequence continues at coordinate 314,851 of CAVPKE010000012.1, forward strand.
CACGGTGCGTTCTTCCACGATGTCCATGGGTGCCGCCAGCGCGCCGGCGCGCAGCAGCAGCGCTACATCCCGGGCTTCCGTGGTGGTCATCCGCCCGCTGATCTGCACTCGCCCCCCGCCGATCTCCTGACGGATGACCGGAGCCGTGACCACTTCGGCCTTGCCCTTCTCGACCAACACCATCGCCATGCGCTTGCCAACGCTTTCGCGCGTGACCTGCTGGAAGATCCGAGCCCCTTTCCCGTCCAACGTGATGTGGACAGCCGGCTCCCCGGTCTGGTTGTCGAACCCGGGTTGGGCATCCGCGATGCTGTCGCCGGTCAGCACGACCTGTTTCTTGAGCAGCAGCGGCTGACCTTCTCGGTCGTAGAGCAGTTCGTCGCCGTATGGAACCTGGCCGGCCAGCGCGCTCTGCAGCGACTGCAGGTCGCGGTGTTCCTCGTCCACCATGCGCACTTCCAGCGTTGCGGTGCGCCCGAGGATCTCCTTGGCCCTGGCGGTGTCCTGCACACCCGGGAGCTGCACGACGATGCGGTCGGCGCCCGCCTGCTGCACGATGGGCTCGGCCACACCCAGCTCGTTCACGCGGTTGCGCAGCGTAGTCAGGTTCTGCTGGATGGCGAAGTCCTGGATGCGCTTCTGAGCGTCCGGCTTGAGCGTGCCGACCATGAGGTATTCGCCGTCGCGCTCTACGCGCACGAACTGAAGATCGGGGTAGGCGCGCTCGATGATCTGCTGCGCCTTGTCGCGGTTGGGCGCTTCGCGGAAGCGGATTGCCACGGTGTTACCCTCGCGGCTGATTCCGCTGGCGCGCGCCTGCTCCTCGCCACGCAGAGTGCTGCGGATGCCGGCGGCGGTGCTGTCCAGATACTTGGTGATCGCGCCCTTCATATCCACCTGCAGCAGGAAATGCACGCCACCGCGCAGATCCAGGCCCAGATACATGGGCTTGGCGCCGATGGCCGCCAGCCAGCGCGGCGAGTTGGAGAGCAGATTCAGGGCCACCACGTAGTTCTCGCCCAGCTCTTTTTGCAGTACGTCCTTGGCTTTGAGCTGCGTGTCGGTGTCCTTGAAGCGGATCTTGATGCCGGTGGGTTCGAGGAAAGCTTCCTCGAAAGGAATGTTCGTGCGCCTGAGCGCGTCTTCCGCACTCTTGAGTGCGGCCTCGTCGACCTTGAGTGTGGGCTTGGCGGACGACACTTGAACGGCAGCCGACTCGCCGTAGAAGTTGGGCAACGCGAACAGAAAGCCAACTACCAGGACGACTGCGATGACGATGTTGAGCCAGAGCGGATAGCGGTTCAACATAGGATTGGCGCTAGATGAGAGAGCCTAAGGCTGGAGCGAAGGAGCAATCCGGCAACCCGATTTCATCTTCTCGCGTTCAACTCGCACTTTTCAGCGTGCCCTTGGGCAGCAGCGTCTGAATCGAGGCCTTCTGCACCGTGATCTCTACGTTGGGCGCGATCTCGACGCTCACGTAATTGTCGCTGATCTTGGTCAGCCGCCCGAGTACGCCGCCGCCGGTGATCACCTCGTCGCCCTTGGTGAGGGACGCGATCATCTGCTTCTGCTCCTTCGCGCGCCGCATCTGAGGCCGCAGCAGCAGGAAGTAGAGCAGTACGAACATCAAGACGAGCGGGAGCAGGCTCAGCATGTCCATCCCGCCCGCTCCAGTCGGGGCGGTCTGCGCAAAGGCTTGGCTGATCAGCATGTGTCTCCTCCAGGGGCGTTGAGCGCCTGCGGGCGTTCTCTTACAGCGTGCGCCGGGGCGGGCTTGGTTGACCGCCAGGCCATCGGGAAAGGCGCGGATTTTAGCACTTTTGCACAGCCTCAAACCGCGCCGGCCCGCAGCCGGCTCCTGAACTCACCGAGCCGTGCGTCGTCGATCGCTTGGCGCAGACCCGCCATGACCTCGTGGAAGTAATGCAGGTTGTGGATGGTGTTGAGCCGCGCGCCCAGCATCTCGTTTACGCGCTGGAGGTGATGCAGGTAGGCGCGGCTGAAATTGCGGCAGGTGTAGCACGCGCACGCCTCGTCGACACGGTGTGAGGTCGCTGCGATAGCGGCTGTTGCGCAGCTTGATGGTGCCGTGGCGCGTGAACAGCCAGCCGTTGCGAGCGTTGCGCGTCGGCAGAACACAGTCGAACAGGTCGACGCCTGCCTCGACCGCGTCGGCGATGTCCTCCGGTGTTCCCACGCCCATCAGATAGCGCGGCTGGGCGTCCGGCAGCTGCTGTGCCGTGTGGCGCAGGACGCGGAGCATGTCGACCTTGGGCTCGCCCACCGAGAGCCCGCCGATGGCGTAGCCGTCGAAGCCGATCTCGCACAGACGCTGAAGGGACTCGTCGCGCAGGTGCTCGTACATGCTGCCCTGGACGATGCCGAACAGGGCGTTGGGATTGCCCTCGTGCGCGCGCCGGCTGCGTTCGGCCCAGCGCAGCGAAAGGCGCATGGAGTCGGCGGCCTGGCGCTCGTCTGCGGGATAGGGCGTGCACTCGTCGAAGATCATGACCACGTCGGAGTTGAGCGCGCGCTGGATGCGCATCGACTCCTCCGGAGATAGGAAGCAGCGGTCGCCATTGACCGGAGACTGGAACTCGACACCCTGCTCGCTGATGGTGCGCAGCCGCCCCAGGCTGAACACCTGAAAGCCGCCGGAATCAGTGAGGATCGGCCCGTCCCATCCCATGAATCGGTGCAGCCCCCCGTGCCTCTCGATCGCCTCTATCCCGGGCCGCAGCCACAGGTGAAACGTATTCGACAGCACGATCTGCACGCCGAGCTCCTTGAGCTCGGCAGGACTCACCGCTTTGATCGCCCCGTACGTTCCGACCGGCATGAACGCCGGGGTGTCTCACCGCGCCGTGCGTCAGCACAAGGCGGCCACGGCGGGCGTGCCCATCGCGTGCCAGCACGTCGAAACGCATGCTCAAGCCTGTAGCGCGTCGCTGCGGCTGCGCGCCTGCGGCGATGGATCGATCAACATGGCGTCACCGTAGCTGAAGAATCGATAACCCTCGCGCGACCGCGTGGCGGTAGGCGCGCAGAGTGTTCTCCATCCCAGCAAAGGCGCACACCAACATGAGCAGCGTGGAGCGCGGAAGGTGGAAGTTGGTGATCAGGCGATCCACCACCCGGAACCGGAAGCCGGGACGAATGAAGATACCGGTCTCGGCGCCGCCGGCACGCAGCGTTCCGCTGGCGCAGGCTGATTCCAATGCGCGCAGCGTCGTCGTGCCGACCGCGACGATGCGCCCGCCACGGGAGCGGGCGCGGATGATGGCTTGCACTGTAGTCTCCGGCAGCTGAAATAGCTCGCTGTGCATTCGATGCTCCTCGATATTGGAGACGCGCACCGGTTGGAAAGTGCCGGCACCAACGTGCAAGGTCAGGAAGGTGAGCTCCACTCCACTACCGCGCAATTCTTCGAGCATGGGCCGGTCGAAGTGTAAACCGGCGGTGGGTGCGGCAACCGCGCCAGGCGTGTGGGCGTAAACGGTTTGATAGCGGGTCTCGTCTTCGCGGTGCGCAGGCCGCGTGATGTAGGGCGGCAGTGGCACCATGCCAACGCGCTCCAGCACTTCGGGCAACATGTCCTGGGCGCCAAACTCCAGGAGGTAGAACTCGCCTCGGCGTTCCAGGACCCGCACCGGAGTCGCGCCGGCCACTTTGAGGATAGCGCCCGGCCGCGGTGCATGGCTGGCCTTCAACAGTGCCAGTGCATGGTTCGAATCGAGGATTCGTTCGATCAGCAGATCGACCCTGCCTCCGGTGACCTTCTCACCGAACAAGCGCGCCTTGATCACACGCGTGTCATTGAGCACGAGCAGGTCGCCGGGGGCGAGCAGCGCGGGGAGGTCCTTGAAGAGCAGGTCGCGTAGCGCACCGTCAGAGCCATTCAGATACAGCAGCCGGCTCTGCCCCCGCTGCTGCGGTGGATGCTGCGCGATCAGCTCCGGCGGCAGGTCGAAGTCGAACTGGTCGAGCCGCATGGAGCGGGATTATAGGCGCGCGCCATCCGCGCCGCGTCTTTGTCGAGCGCCGCGACGAATGTGTCCCAGGCTTTCCGCACGATACTGCCCGCGTATTTTCGGCTAACCACTACCGGTACCAAGGCAAGGACAGCCGCCCGAGCGTCCTGCCACTCCGCCGACCATCGAGGAGTCTTGGGAACTGGACAGGCAATGCGAGGGATCACTCGGCTGGCGCGCTTGGAGCCTGAGTTTGGGCGTCGGGGCTCGTCGTGTCGTTGAGGCGGGAGCGAGTCGGAGGCGGCGCGCATAGTCAGCTCTTCACGGTTCGGTTCTGTTCCACCGGTCGAGCGCGTCGTTGGCCTTTCGCAGCTTCTCATCAAACGCCACCTTCGACGCCGAATCGGGCGGCAGCGCGAGGGGCACCCTGAACTTGATCCGGCTGGTGGAGTCTCTGGCTGTTCTCTTAGCGCCACCGAGCTTGGCAGTGAACGGTCCAAGCACCTGAACCTTCGCGCCGGCTTCCCCCTGCCCGCCCCCCGACACCGTCACCGCGACATCGAAGTCAACCACGAAGACCGTCTCTCCTGACGAAAGCTGTCCCAAATATCCGTCAGGCGAAGCGCCTGGGCCTACGCCTGCCGGGTTGATGCGAGCCCCACTTGCTTCGACCTGATCCTGTGCGGCGTTCACGCCTAGCACAATCTCGGACAGGGCCTCCTTAACGAATTGTTCCAGGTCCACTCGCGGCTCCTTAGCCTATCTTGGCTCGACTGACTCTTGGCTCGACCTCGCGCGGGATTATAGGCGCGCGCCGCTGCATTGCTGGAGTGATTGAATTCGCGGATAATTCCGCCTCCTCGCGCCGGGATGGCGGAATTGGTAGACGCACGGGACTCAAAATCCCGCGGTGGCGACACCATGGGGGTTCGATTCCCCCTCCCGGCACCAGCATCCATGCCGATAGAGGCATTGCGAGGGAGCTGGGTGGAGGCCGATCTGGGGGTCTGATTTCCTCTCCCGGCGCCAACATCAGGGCGACACGCGCACGGCCGGGTGCACGCAAGGCGCGCCCGGAAGAGACCGGCCATGCGACTGCTGATCAAGAAAATCGACAACGACGGGCGTCTGAGCCTGGTCGCCCAATTCCTCGACACCAACTGGGATATCGAAGTGGTCGACACCGACGACTTGGCCGCCCTCGATCGTGCGCTGGCCCATGCCGACGCCATGGTCTCGATGAGTTGGAAGTGGGACCTGCCACAGGCTTCCCGCCTCAAGCTCTTGCAACTGCCGGGCGCTGGCACTGACGAGATCGACTTTGCGCGCGTTCCCCCGGGGACGGCGATTTGCAATTGCTACGAGCACGAGATCGGGATCGCCGAGTATGTGCTGGGCGCCATGCTGGAGTGGACAGTCGCGACGCGCCGCATGGACCGGCAGTTCCGCCAGGGCAGCTGGGCCGGGTCATACCTGTGCGGCCCGAGACATGGGGAGCTGTTCGGCAAGACATTGGGCATTGTCGGCTATGGCCGCATCGGCCGTGAGGTCGCGCAGCGCGCCAAGCCCTTTGGCATGCGTGTCGTTGCCTGCACCCGCTCGCTGCGGCCGGATGCCGCGTTCGCTGATCGCGTCGACGGCATGGAACGCTTCGGCGATTTGCTCGCCGAGGCGGACTTCATCGCCGTTACGGCGCCACTCAACGACCAGACGCGCGGCTTGTTCGACCAGCGCGCCTTTGCCGCAATGCGCCGTACCGCAGTGATCATCAACGTGGCGCGCGGGGCAATCATCGACGAGCACGCGCTCTACCAGGCGCTTGCGGAGCGTCGCATCGGCGGTGCCATCATCGACGTTTGGTACCGATATCCGCCGCAAGGACAGCCACAGGGACCGCGTCCTTCGGTCCTCCCGTTTCACGAGCTGGACAACGTGCTGATGACGCCTCACGCATCAGCCTGGACCGACGGACTGCTGCCCCGCCGCAACCGCGCCGTGGCGACAAACTTGAACCGGTTGGCGCGCGGTGAGGCGCTGCTCAACGTAGTGCGCGCGCCAGCCTGATCTGCCCATCAGGGACGCAACCGATGTTGACCGAACAACAGCGACAGGCCGCTTCAGACATGTTGTGGGATCTCTGGCAGCGGGGCCTGCGAACCGCCGCGCTGCCCACGCAGATCCGTCCCGACCACGCGCGAAGAAGGCTATGCGGTGCAAGCTCTGCTCGAAGGGCGCAGCGCCCACCCCCTGTACGGCTGGAAGATCGCTGCCACCAGTGTGGCAGGTCAGCGGCATATCGGTGTGGACGGCCCTCTGGCCGGCCGCCTGCTGCGCGAGCGGGTTTGCAACAGCGGAGCCGAGCTGGCGTTGGGGGCGAACCACATGAGGGTGGCGGAGCCCGAGTTCGCGTTCCGCATGGGCCAGACCCTGCCTGCCGCGCGCTTCGGCGTACGTGTTGGACGAGGTGCTGGCCGCGGTGGACACGCTGCACCCAGCGATCGAGCTGCCCGACTCGCGCTACGACGACTTCACGAAGGCTGGCGCCGCGCAGCTCATCGCCGACAACGCGTGCGCCCACTACTTCGTTCTGGGGCACGCGGCGCAGATCGAGTGGCGGTCCGAAGCCCTGGCCGAGCATGTGGTAGCCGGCACCGTGACGGGCAAGCTGCGCCGCGAAGGCAAGGGGGCCAGCGTGCTGGGTGACCCGCGCGTGGCGTTGACTTGGCTGGCGAACGAGCTGTCACGGCTCGGGATCGCGCTCGCAGCGGGCCAGGTCGTAACCACGGGAACCTGCGTTACACCGCTCCCGGTCGCACCCGCAGACCATGTCGTTGGCAGACTTCGGCGTGCTCGGCAGCGTCGAGCTGCGCTTCGCCGCATAGCCGCCAGCGCCACTCAAGCATGGAAACTGGTCCCGATTGGTGCCATAGTTTGCCGGGCAAAGCCTGCGAGAGAGCTTTCTAGCCCATGTGGCGTTTTTACCCCAAGTCCTTTCCGATGCTCATCCTGGCGGGCTTTTCGCTCGCCGTGCTGCCCCTCATCTTCGCGCTGATCAACAACGCCCTGTCGATCCACGAGATCGCCACCAAGAGCCAGCGGGCGGTGTACAACGCCGTTCAGGCGACGCAAAACAGCCGCCTGCTGATCGAGCAGCTCACCAGCATGGAGCGCGGCGCGCGCCAGTACTCCATTCTCGGCAACGCGGACCTGTTCGCCGCCTACCAGCAGTCGCACCGCGGCTTCCTAGACACCGTGAAGCACATGCAGGCGCTGACCCTGCCGCGCGAGCAGGCTCGAACGCTGGCCGAGCTGGCGCAGGCCGAGGGCGTGATCTTCGAGAACGTCACCGCGCTGCGTAACGACCCCAAACGCCTGCCAACGGTGGTCGAGCATTACCAGGTCCTGGGCTCGCTGGCGCGCTCGCTGGACAACACCGGCGCGGCCATCGTCAACCGGGAGGTGGGAACGATGCAGGCGCTGGCGGGAGAGGTGCACAACTTCATCTACTGGCAGCTGGTGGCGTTGGTGCCGGTGGCGCTGTTCCTGGTCATCGGTGCGACGATCCTGATCCTCAAGCCCATTCGCCAGATCGAGGCAGCGCTGCATCGGCTGGGAGAGGGTGATTTCACGCGGCCGGTATCGGTGTCAGGCCCGAGGGACCTGGAGGTACTGGGTCGCCAGCTGGACTGGGTACGGATGCGCCTGGTTGAGCTGGAGGAGCAGAAGACGCGCTTCATGCGCCAAGTGTCGCACGAGCTGAAAACGCCGCTGTCTGCGATTCGGGAAGGGGCCGAGCTGCTGGGCGACGGCTCGGTGGGCGCGCTGTCCCAGGACCAGCTCGAGGTGGCTCGCATCCTGCGTCAGAACGCGCTGCGACTGCAGCGCCTGATCGAGGACTTGCTAAACTATCACACCGTGCAGTTCCAAAAGTCTGGCCTGAACCTCAGGCAGTTTCAGCTGGCGCCGGTGCTGCATAGAGTCGCCGACGCGCACCAGTTGCCGGTGCGGGCCAAAGAGATCCGTCTCAGATTGGACTGCCCGCCCATTTCCCTCGAAGCGGACGAGAACAAACTCGAGGTCATCCTGGACAACCTGCTGTCCAACGCGGTGAAGTTTTCCCCGCCCTTCGGCGAGGTTGCAGTGGCTGCCCGCGTGCGTGGTAGCCAAGTCCAGATCGACGTGGCAGACGAGGGCCCAGGGATCACGGTCCAGGAGCGCGAGAAGGTGTTCGACCCGTTCTACCAGGGCTCGGCCAAACCCAGGGGACCAGTGAAGGGAACCGGGCTGGGCCTGGCGATCGTGCGTGAATACGTGCTTGCCCACCGCGGGCAGGTTCAGATCCTGCAAGACCGGGCGGCCGGGGCACATTTCCGCGTGAGCCTTCCCGTTGCTCAGGCGACCGCCGCATGAGCCGGGCCAGGACCCGGCTGCTGCTTGCGGTTGTGTGCGTGCTTCCAGTTCTGGTTGGATGTCCGCAGCCGCAACCGCGCCCGTCCCCGCCGCCGGCACCCGAGCCAGCGCCGGTGCAGCCGCTGCCGTCGACACCGGAGGCACCGTTCTCGCACCAGCCGGTCGGCGACGTCGACCGGGCGGTCGCGTACTACGGATACCTCACCACATTGTCGGCAGAGCAGCTGGCGCGTGAATACGAACGCACGCTCCGCTTTTACAAAGAGCAATACTCCGATCTAACATTCATGCAAGTGGTGTTGCTGCGCATCATGCCGAACGCCCCGTTCCGGGACAACGCACAGGCCCGAGACATGCTATCTTCCTTCCTCAAGGAGCCCCGGATCCGGGCATCGGAGCTGCAACCGTTCGCGCTGCTGCTGCACAACATGCTCACGGAGCAGCAGCAGAAGGACGCCGAGATCCAGGCGCAAGCACAGAAACTCAAGGAGGAGACGAAGCGCTACGACGCCGTCAAGCAGAAGCTCGACGCGTTGATCGACGCGGAGCGCAAGATGCTCGAGCGCAATAAACCTGTGAGAAGCCAATGACTACAGTGAAATCCAAGATTCTGCTGGTGGACGACGATCCGGATCTGCTGCGTCTGCTGTCGATTCGGCTGCAGGGCGGAGGTTACGGTGTGACCGCGGTCGAAAGCGCCGAAGCCGCGCTGTCTCAGATAGCCGTGTCCAGCCCCGACGTCGTGATCACCGATCTGCGCATGGGCGGAATGGACGGCATGGCGCTGTTCGAATCGCTGCAGAAAAAGCATCCGGCGCTGCCGGTGATCATCCTGACGGCGCACGGTACGATTCCCGACGCGGTGGCCGCCACCCAGCGTGGTGTGTCCGGGTACCTGACCAAGCCCTTCGACGGGAAGGCGCTGATCGACCAGGTCGAAAAAGCCCTGCACTTCGGAGGCAAGCCGAGCGCCGACGGCACCACCGACAACGCTTGGCGCACTGAGATCATCACGCGCAGCCCCGACATGGAGGTCGTCCTGGCCAAGGCGCGCCTGGTGGCGGGCAGCGATGCCAGCGTGATGATCTTCGGTGAGAGCGGCAGTGGAAAGGAGATGTTGGCGCGCGCTATACACAAGGCCAGCGCGCGCGCCGGACAACCCTTCGTGGCGGTGAACTGCGGCGCGATCCCCGAGCAGTTGCTCGAGTCCGAGCTCTTCGGGCACGTGAAGGGCGCCTTCACCGGCGCCGCCAGCGACTACAAGGGGCTGTTCCAGGCAGCGGGACACGGCACGGTCTTCCTGGATGAGATCGGCGACATGCCGCTTCCGTTGCAGGTGAAGCTCTTACGCGTGCTGCAAGAGCGGGAGGTGCGCCCTATCGGGTCGACCCAGTCGGTCAAGGTGGACGTGCGCATCATCTCCGCCACGCACCGCAACCTGGAAGACGCGATCAAGGCCGGCACCTTCCGCGAGGACCTGTACTACCGGCTGCACGTGGTAGCGCTGTCGCTGCCCCCGCTGTCGCAGCGCCGCGAGGACATTCCGGTGCTCGCCAATCACTTTCTGAAGACGCTGGCAGCGCGCTACGGCAAGCCACTCAATGGCGTCGCTCAGGATGCCATGGAGGTGTTGGTGCGCCACACTTGGCCAGGCAACGTGCGCGAACTGTACAACGTCATCGAGCAGGCAGTGGCACTGGCCACCACGCCGATCATCACGCCGGGCCTGCTGGAAAGCGCGATCCGCGGCGAGATGGGCGATCTGTCGTCGTTCGAATCAGCGCGGTTCGAGTTCGAGCGCGACTACCTGGCGAAGCTGCTCAAGATAACCAACGGAAACGTAACCCAGGCCGCGCGCCTGGCCAAACGCAACCGTACCGAGTTCTACAAGTTGTTGCAGCGCCATCATCTCAACCCGTCGATGTTCAAGCCGATGGCGGAAGTTCAGCGCTAGGCTGCGGGCAGGCAAGGGCGAGGGTGTTGGTTCGGCGCGTAGTCTGTCACCGCTCAGAGACACCCAACTCGTTGTTTTAGTGGGTCAAGCCGCTAGGTTTGCGCGTCCGTCGCTGACGGGTGACAAACGCTCGTCCGGTGATTTCATCATCTCCATGATTGTTAAAGATTTCTACGCTTGGTACGCGCCTTGCACGGGTTCCTTGGGCACTGCGGTGTGGAGGGCTGGCGTGGCGGCCCGAACACCTGACAGACCCGCGCCCGATGGCGACGCGGGCGGAGAATCTACGGATGGGGCTTCGCAGCAGTTGGTTGTTCCCGCTGATGGTGGTGGCCGCCGGGTCGGTCACGGCGTTCGGCTGCATCGGCCTCGCCGCGATCACGGGGCATCTGGCCCTAACGCGGGGGGGAGTGAATCCGCTGGGCGATTATCCGACTACTCCCGCGGCCAGTATCGAGCAGACCGTTACGCCACAGCCTCAGCCAGCCACCCAGCCGGTAGCGGTGGTCGTCGTCGACGGCCCCAACGAGACCACGAAGCCCGTCGCGTTCCAACCCGGAAAAGCGGTGGGTGTACGCAAAAGGTCGTCCGAACGGACGTTGAACTGAACCCAACCGAGCGCGGCCCCGCGCCGCCGGGCGAGCCGCACAGGAGTCATATAGCGACCAACCAGAGCCAACACCCTTCACGATTTCGTGCGCGTCTAGCGCTCTCTTTATGCCCGATTGCCTCCCTTGTCGGGCATTTTTTTCTGCTGTAGTTCAGATAACGACCCAGGATATGTTCGGGCTCAAGACGATCGCGGCGCTGATCCTGGCTGCCTTCCTCGCAGCCTGTGCCACATCTAAGCCCCCACCCCCTAAGATCAACCTTGCGGGTTTCCCGCCCGCATTCCGAGACGGATACGCCGACGGCTGCCAAAGCTCAAAGCCGTTCGCCGCCAAACACCGCGACGACTCGCGCTATGCGCGAGACACCCAGTACGCCGCGGGCTGGCGTGACGGCTACGACATCTGTCGCAAACGCCCAAGCCCCTGACTTCCGCTGCCAGCGGCGAACTCAGCGCGTCACGCCGACACGGCGATGAGCAGGCTGCAGGGCGCATGCTCCAGCAGCGAGGATCCGATCCAGCCTTTCCACCAGCGTGCCGCGAACGACTTCCGCTTTGGGTGGCGCACCACGATCAAGCCGGTGTGCAGCTCCCGCGCGGTCCGGCAGATTTCCTCCACCGGTTCTCCGAAAGCGAGATGGCCCGCAGCCGTGAACCCGCGTCTGCGCAACTCGTCCAACCCCCGATCGACCAGCGTCTGCGCCTGAGCCCGCTCTTCGTCCAAAACTTCACCGGGCACGTAACCCTCGCCGAGGAACAGGCCCGTGGGGATGGGCATCACGGCCAGCAGGTGCATCTGTTCATGTCTCAGCCAGGCTAGCTCAGGGGCCTGAAACAGGCTGTCCTGTCCCTCCTGAGTTGCATCGTAGGCCAGCAGAATGACCACGGCCCCCTCTCCTCATCGCTGTCCGCGGGTACGGTTCGTGAGCGGTACAGCCGCCGCATCGCGGCCCCGGCCCAGCCATTATAGTTTGCCTGCGCCGGCGCGGAGGTCGGCACCGATTCCGGCGCGGGTATACTGTCCCGGTTTTCGGGGGACGATTGCCATGAATGCACCCGCGACCAAGCCCGCTTTCAATTGGGAAGACCCGCTGCTGCTAGAAGCACAACTCACGGACGAAGAGCGCATCGTGCGCGACGCGGCGCGTGCATACGCGCAGGACAAGCTGATGCCGCGGGTGGTCGAGGCGAACCGGCACGAACGCTTCGACCGCGACGTGCTGACCGAGATGGGAGCGCTCGGGTTCCTGGGCTCCACGCTGCAAGGCTACGGCTGCGCCGGTGTGAACCATGTTTGCTACGGGATCGTCGCGCGCGAGATCGAGCGCGTGGACTCGAGTTATCGCTCCAGCATGAGCGTGCAGTCGAGCCTGGTGATGTATCCGATCTACGCCTATGGCAGCGAAGAACAGCGACAGAAGTATTTGCCCAGGCTCGCCACCGGAGAGCTGATCGGCTGCTTCGGGCTGACTGAGCCCGGCCACGGCTCGGACGCAGGCGGCATGATCACGCGCGCACGTAAGGTTGACGGTGGCTGGGTCCTCAAGGGCGCGAAGATGTGGATTACCCATTCCCCGATCGCCGACGTGTTCGTGGTATGGGCCAAGGACGAGAAAGATGTGATCCGAGGCTTCATTCTCGAGAAGGGCATGAAGGGGCTGAGCGCGCCTAAGATACAGGGCAAGTTCAGCCTGCGGATTTCGGTCACGGGCGAGATCGTAATGGACGACGTATTTGCTCCCGACGACAGTCTCCTGCCCAACGCGACGGGGCTCAAAGGGCCGTTCGGTTGCTTGAACAAGGCCCGCTATGGCATCGCGTGGGGGGCGCTGGGGGCCGCGGAGTTCTGCTGGCATGCCGCCAGGCAGTACACGTTGGACCGGCATGCGTTCGGCCGGCCGCTGGCGGCCAACCAACTCATCCAGCTGAAGCTCGCCGACATGCAGACCGAGATCACCCTCGGACTTCAGGCCGCGTTGCGGGTAGGTCGCCTGATGGACGAGGGACTGGCCACGCCGGAGATGGTCTCACTGATCAAGCGGAACTCCTGCGGCAAGGCGCTGAAGATCGCCCGCACCTCGCGCGACATGCATGGCGGCAACGGTATCGCTGACGAGTACCATGTCATCCGACACGTGATGAACCTGGAGGCGGTCAACACCTACGAGGGCACCCATGATGTGCACGCCCTCATCCTTGGCCGTGCGCAGACCGGTATTCAGGCTTTCAGCGCCTAGCGCCCTTTAGAACCCTGCTCCGCGCACGACGTCACACGCAGCGCCCGCCGTCCACCTCGATGCAGGCGCCGGTGATGAATTCCGCTTCCTCCGACGCCAGGTACAGGCACGCGTTCGCCACGTCCGCCGGACGGCTCATGCGGCCCAGCGGGATGGTGGCGATGAATTTGGCGCGGTTCTCGGGCGTGTCCGGCACGCCCATGAACTCGGTCAACAAGCCGGTTTCACCGATCACGGGATTGACCACGCAGACGCGGATCTTGTCGGGCGCCAGCTCGACCGCCATGGAACGGCTGACCAGAATCGCCGCTCCCTTGCTTCCGTTGTACCAGGTCAGGCCGGGACGCGGGCGGATGCCGGCGGTCGAGGCGATGGTGATGAACACGCCACCACCCTGTTTGCGGAACACCGGCACGCAGTTGCGCGCGCTCCAGAACAAGCTCTTGACGTTCACCGCATAGACCCGGTCGAACTGCTCTTCCGTGACGTTGAGCAGCGGCTGGTTTCGATGCGTCGTGCCGGCGTTGTTGACGACGATATCTAGCTTTCCATAGGCGTCCAGCGTGGCCTTGACCAGGGCGGCCCAGTCCGCGTCCTTCGACACGTCGCCTTTGACGAACTTGGCCTGGCTGCCGGCTCGGGCGATCTCGTTCGCGACGCGCTCGCCGCCCTCGGCGTGGAGGTCGTTGACGATCACCTTCGCACCCTCCCGCGCAAAGCGTTTGCTGATGCCCTCGCCGAAGCCCGAGCCGCCGCCTGTGACGATCGCCACTTTATCCTTCAGTCTCATTCTTCTCTCCTCCGCTCCGCCCCTCGGCGGTTAAAAAAATAGGGAGCCTGTCGGGCTCCCGTCCTCGAGCTTGGCACGGCTCAGGCGCGGGTTGCGCTCACACACACGGGCCCTTCCTGTTCCTCGGTAACCGCCTTGCTCTCCTTGCTGCCGACACTGGCCAATTCCACGCCGTGGCGCACAGCCGTCATCTCGGCCAGGATCGACACCGCGATCTCGGGGGGTGTCTTGCTGCCGATGCGCAACCCCACCGGGCCATGCAGCCGATCCAATTCGCCGCTCGACAGGTCGAACTCGGTGAGACGTTGCTTGCGCTTTGCGGTATTGAGTCGGGAGCCCAGGGCGCCTACGTAGAACGCTGCGGACTTGAGCGCTTCGATCAAGGCCAGGTCGTCCAGCTTGGGATCGTGGGTGACCGCCACCACCGCACTGTGGCTGTCCAGATTGAGCTCGGCCACCACGTCGTCGGGCATGCCGCGGTTGAACGCCACGCCGGGAATGTCCCAGGTGTCCGCGTACTCTTCGCGCGGGTCGCACACCACGACGCTATAGTCCAGGGCCATCGCCATCTGCGCGAGATAGCGAGACAGCTGTCCGGCACCGATGATGAGCAAACGCCAGCGCGGCCCATGGACGGTCGTCAACAGCCTGCCGTCGAATCTCAAGTCGTCCGCGCGGCTGGCCGGCGCCAGGCTCACCTCGCCCGTCTCGAGGTCGAGGGTGCGGGCGATCAGTTCGCGGTTCGCGATACGCGCCAACAGAGTAGACATGATGCCGATGTCGCTCAGCGGTTCCAGCACGATCTGCAAGCGGCCCCCGCAGGGCAATCCGAAGCGGGTCGCCTGTTCCTTGGTCACGCCGTAAACCACTACTTCGGGCTTGGTCCCCGCAAGCTTGTGGTTGCGAATCCTGTCGATCAGGTCGTCCTCGACGCAGCCGCCGGAAACCGATCCCGACACCTGTCCATCGGCGCGAATCGCGAGCAGCGCACCGGCGGGCCTTGGGGCCGAACCCCAGGTTTCCACCACCGTGGCGAGCACGACCCGGTGGCCGGCCTTGAGCCAGTCCACGCTGCTGGTCAGCACCTGCAGGTCAACACTGTCCATGACCTCGTCCTCTTCTTAGCCTTTCGCAGCCTGCTTGATCGCAGCGCGAATGCGTGAATAAGTACCACAGCGGCATAGGTTGCCCGACATGAAAGCGTCGATGTCCGCGTCCGAGGGGTTCTTGTTGATCGCCAGCAGCGCCGTGGCCGACATGATCTGGCCGGGCTGGCAATAGCCGCACTGCGGAACGTCGATAGCGATCCACGCTTTCTGCACGGCGTTGTTGCCGAGACCTTCGATGGTCGTGACCTTCTGTCCGGCGACAGAACCGATGAGCGTCTGGCACGAACGGATCGCCATCCCGTTGAGATGCACGGTGCAGGCGCCGCACAGCGCTTTGCCGCAACCGAATTTGGTTCCAACGAGACCCAGCTCGTCGCGCAGCACCCACAGCAGTGGCGTATCCGGCGCCGATTCAACGGTCACGCTCTTACCGTTTATTGTTAGAGAAATAGCCATAGGATCCGATTACAAACAAACTAACTGAAAATACACTAATCAAAACAGCGTTTCAACAATAGTCCCCCGGCCGGTCGAGGGGGCGCGGCGCAACGCGACGCCTGTCCACGTCAACCGGTTGAAAGCTGGCGGGATTTATTGCGGCGCGTCACCGCAGACAGGTCTGCTTTTCAGTGTGTTACGCGAGTTGCGCGTGAGTCTCGCGCACTCGATCTCGGAGAAATGATTGCGTTTCCACAGCCTAGATCGCCAAGCCGAACTCGGCCGACACGCCACGGTACGGCTCGAATCACCGGGCGCGGGCCGCTGAGGCATTCGCGTCGGCTTGAAGCTGCGCGCGATAGGCGACGAAGGCTTCCAGGCTAGCCTTGCGCTCGGCGTTGACGCGTTGTGCATGCGGTCGCTGTCCCAATGCGCTGAGATAATCGCGGAGGCCCGGCACCGACCCGAGGAGATCCTCTCCGAACATCGTCTTGCAGGTGCCCGAAATCAGCGGCAGGTGCGTGCATGCCGCGCAGTCGGCAAACGTGAGCTGAGCGCCTCTGATGAAAGGCCCAAAGCGCAGCAGCCGGGTCAGAGCGCGCGCGCCCTTCGCCACCTTGTTCTGCACCTCCTTCTTCAGCTCGTCGCTTGCCGTTCCGCCGAAGAACGCCGCAGGGTAGAGCCGCCGCGCGGGCAACTCCAGGTACAGCTCCATCACCTGGATGAGCTCGCGGCATTTCGCGCGTTCGAATGAATCGGCCGGATAGAGCGGCTTCTCGGGAAAGGCGTCGTCCAGATACTCGGCGATAGCCTGCGACTCCGACAGCGTGCCGTGGGGGCATCTCAGATACGGAACCTTGCCCATGGGTGATTCGGCGAGGAAGGTCTCGGCGCTAGACGGATAAGCGTGCACCTCCTGGAATGCGATCCCCTTCTCCAGCAGTGCCAACTTGACCTTGTTGTAGTAGTTGCTCGCCGCGAACCCGCATAGCTCGAGCATATTTTGCGTCCTCCGCGCGCCCTACGAGCTAGCGATGATCGTGTTTCCTCAGCTCCAACCTGCCGATCTGGTTGCGGTGCACCTCGTCGGGCCCGTCGGCGATACGCAGCGTGCGTGCGTGCGCGTAGGCGTAGGCCAGACCAAAATCCTCGGTTACGCCCGCGCCACCGTGAGCCTGGATCGCCCAGTCGATGATCTGGAGCGCAACGTTGGGGGCCGCGACTTTGATCATGGCGATCTCCGCGCGCGCCGCCTTGTTGCCCACCGTATCCATCATGTAGGCCGCCTTGAGCACCAGCAGCCGCGTCTGGTCGATCAGAATGCGGCTCTCGGCGATGCGCTCGAGCCATACGGTCTGATCAGCTACCGGTCGGCCAAACGCCACACGCGCCTTGAGCCGCTTGCACATCTTCTCCAGGGCGCGCTCGGCCTGGCCGATCAGGCGCATGCAGTGATGGATGCGGCCGGGGCCGAGCCGTCCCTGGGCGATTTCAAAGCCCCTGCCCTCGCCCAGCAGCAGGTTGGACGCCGGCACTTTCACGTTCTCGAACACGACCTCGGCGTGGCCGTGCGGCGCATCGTCGTACCCGAACACCGGCAGCCAACGCTTGATCGTCACCCCCGGAGCGTCGCGCGGCACTAGAATCATGGACTGCTGCTTGTGCTTGTCAGGGTTGGCCGGATCGGACTTACCCATGAAGATGAAGATCTTGCAGCGCGGGTCCGGCGCGCCCGAAGACCACCACTTGCGCCCGTTGACGATGTACTGCTCGCCCTGCCGCTCGATGCGGCTCTCGATGTTGGTGGCGTCGGAGGAGGCCACGGCCGGCTCGGTCATGGCGAAGCATGAGCGGATCTCACCGTTGAGCAGCGGATCGAGCCACTGCTTCTTCTGCTCCGTGGTGCCGTAGCGCACCAGGACCTCCATGTTGCCGGTGTCGGGCGCCGAGCAGTTGAACACCTCGGCTGCCCAGTGCACACGGCCCATGATCTCGCACAGCGGCGCATACTCCGTGTTGGTGAGCCCGGCACCGTACTGCGATTCGGGCAGGAACAGGTTCCACAGCCCCTCCTTCCTGGCCGTCCTCTTCAACTCCTCGACGATGCGCGTGGGCTGCCAGCGGTCGCCCTCGGCGACCTGGGCGTGGAAGGTCTGCTCGTTGGGATAGATGTGCTGCTCCATGAAGGCGCTGAGCCTGGCCTGCAGCTTGTGGACTTTTTCCGAATAGGCGAAATCCATGTGCGATTCCATCAAGCCCCGGCGCGGAGCTGTCGTAGGTTGGGTGGACTCAGGCCGCCTTCGTGAGTCTTGGCGGACTCAGGCCGCCTTTGTGAGTGTTGGCGGACTCAGGCCGCCTTGGATGCTTTGAGCTGCTGCGACTTGTACTCGAAATCTAATGTAGCCCCTTTCCCAAGCACGCGCAATTGCGCTGCAGCATGCGCACGCGCCGGCGGGCCGTTTGATACGTCCGCGATCAAGTCACGGGCGGGACGCGTTCGAAGCGCAGAATCGCCTCGCGCACGAAGGCGGGGACCGGAGCCGGCTTGCGTGTGCCGGCGTCCGCGTTCACGTAGATGAGCTCGCCTGAAACCAGCTGCGCCTCGCCGCGGTGGATCTCGAGCAGAAACTGCAAGCTGGTGCGGCCGATGCGCCCCACGCGCACCAACACGTCCAACAGATCGTCATAGCGAGCGGACGCGCTGTACTCGATGGTCGCCTTGACCGCAAACGTGTCGTTGCCCTCCTGCAAGAGCGCGTCTGGATAGGGATGGCCGATCGCGCGCCAGTACTCGATGATGCCGACATCGAAGTAGGTGAGGTAGTGGCCGTTGAACACGATGCCCTGGCGGTCGACCTCGGCCCAGCGCACGCGCAGCGGGTGGGAAAAGGTGAAGTCGCTGCGCGCCATTCTCAGCACCCGGTCGCGCACGCGCAGGTTATGCGGAGCTTCCGTAGGAGCTGATCGCGCAGCTCGCCCTGCGGCGCGCGCCTATGCTGCGCAACGGAACGTGGTCCGCGCTCACTCATAGCGGCGCGTGAGCCATTCGGCGACCAGGCATGGCCTGTCGCTGCCCTCGCGCTCGACCACCACGGCCCAGGTGGTCTGCACCCCGCCTTCGATCTCCTCCAGCGCCTTCAACGTGAAGCGCCCGCGCACCCGCGACCCCGCCGGGATCGGCCCGGTGAAGCGCAAGCGATTGAACCCATAGTTCAAGCCCATCTTCGCTGTGCCGAACTTGATCGAGCTGTTTAGCAGGCGGCTCAGCATGGAGACGGTGAGGAAGCCGTGGGCAATCGTGGTCTGGAACGGAGACTCACGCCGCGCTCGCTCCACATCCACATGGATCCATTGCTGGTCGTCGGTGGCATCGGCGAAGTGATTGATGCGCTCTTGGGTGATCTCCAGCCATTCGCTGACGACGATCTCCTGGCCGATCTTGTCGCGCAGGTCGCGCAAGCTTTTGAGCTCGAGTGCAGGCATGGGCAACGAAGGCAAAGAGGTGCGGGCATTATACGGGTCGGGGATCGCCTAAACTGAGCCTGTGGCGTCGGATCAGGACCGGGATCGTCACAAGACGCCGGCGTGGAGAGCGGGGTCAAATGATAGTGATCATGATGGGCGTGACGGGTGTGGGGAAGACCACGGTGGGTCAGCTGCTGGCCGAGAGCACCGGCTGGCCCCTCTACGACGCAGACGAGTATCACTCGCCCGCCAACGTCGAGAAGATGCGCTCTGGAATCCCGCTCACGGACGACGATCGCTGGCCCTGGCTGGACCGGCTCAACGCACTGCTGCGCGCAGCCGATGGCAGAGCGGAGTCGGCCATCCTCGCCTGCTCGGCGCTAAAGCAGAGGTACCGCGACCGGCTACAGCAGGGCCTCGATGACGTTCGCTGGGTGCACCTCAAAGGCGACATCGAGCTGATCCGATCGCGTCTCCAGCAGCGCAAGGGACACTACATGAATCCGGCCCTGCTGCAGTCACAGTTCGATGCCCTGGAGCCCCCGGGCGACGCTGTTGTCGTCGATGTCGGCGACCGCCCGGAAGCGCTTGCGCAGCGGGTGCTCGCTGCGTTAGGGAAGCTCTGATCAAGTCTCGCCTGCTCGTGCCGATGTAATCGGAACCATTTGCCCGCCTCTTTCACCCCATCCTCCAGGGAGCGGCCCATGCGGTTCCGGTTTTTGCTTCGCTGCCTCGCCGCAGCCCTCATCGCAGTGATAGCCGTATCGACGCCTTCCGGCGCGAGCGCCGCCACGCCGAGTTTCCTGTGCAGCAAGGCCAAGAGTTGGGTGGAGAGGACCATCTGCGCGAGCGAACGGCTATCGGAGCTGGATATGGACTTGGCCACGGACTACGCCCGGATGCTAAAGGTCCTATCGGGCGACGCTGAGAAGACTTTCAGTGCCGAGCAGCGAAAATGGTGGGCCGAGCGCGGCACCTGCCAAAAGGAATCCAACCCCTCCGGTTGCCTCGAGAAGCGCTACCAAGCGCGTATCGCCGAGCTGACCGGTCGTCCAGACTATCCGGGAGATCAGCCGCGACCGCGCGAGGAGTTCTCCGAAGCGCTGATCAAGGAGGCAGGCAAGGGCTGGTCGCAGCATGCGTCGCTGTACATGAAGGCGATCCGCGCCTGCGCCGCCAAGGCCAGACCCACACCGCGCGCAGTGCTGACGGTATGGACCGAAGAAGAAGGCGAACTGATCTTGATGCGTCTGCGCGGCACTGCTGGGGAGGATCTGATCTGCATTGCGAAGAAGGACGGCACACAACCGAACGTGCGCGCGCGCGAACCCGTAGAGACACTACCCGACGCGGGCCCGGTGCTGTGGCTCAGCGCGGGCGCCGCGCCCAAGGAAGCATGCGGGAAGCCGGTTCAGGTCATCGACACCGACGACACGCCGGTGGGATGGTTAGCGGATGGAAACTGCTAGATACGCTTCAGGTCCTGTACTTCGCGGCCACGGCTGCAGTTTCGCGCGCCAGCAGGAACTGATCGCTGGTCACCGCGACGAAGCGCGCGCCGTGCTCGATCCACTTCTTCGCGTCCGCTTCGGCAAAGGCCAGAATGCCCGCTGTCTTGCCCGTCTTCTTGATCCGCGGGATGGCATCGGCGATAGCGGCCTGCACCTCGGGATGGGCGGGGTTGGCGAGATGGCCGAAGTCGGCGGCTAAGTCCTGGGGGCCGATGAACAGCCCGTCGACCCCGTCGATGGCGGCCATTTGCTCGATCTGAGCCAGCGCTGAGCGCGTCTCCACCTGCAGGATGAGGCAAATCTCCTCCTCGGCGCGCTGAAAGTAATCCTTCACGCGGCCGAAGCGATTCGCGCGGCTGCTGGTCGACACGCCGCGCACGCCGCGCGGAGGATAGCGCACGGCCGCAACCGCCCGCCTCGCCTCGGCTTCGTTCTGGACATAGGGCAGCAGCAGGCTCTGCACTCCGACATCGAGCAGGCGCTTGATGACGACGGTATCGTTCCACGGCGCCCGCACCACAATCGACACGGGATATGCAGCCGCTGCATGGAGCTGGTGGTGGACCATGTGCAGCTCGTTGGGCGCATGCTCCATGTCGATCAAGATCCAGTCGAAGCCGGCGCCGGCGCAGATCTCGGCCGAAGCGTGGCTGGCCAGGCTCACCCAGCAGCCCGTCTGGACCTTGCCGGCCTGGAGGTTATGCTTAAGAGCGTTGGTCGGCATGTCCATAGGATTCGACGGGCAAGAGATTAGAGGCTGCGAGCAAAGGCCCAATGGCGCGATTGTAGTGCAATCGCTGTTTACAGTTCGCTCAGCCCATTGGACAATCGCCGCACACGACGACACAACCCGCACAGCGATGGCCAAGCCAATTTCCTTCCACGGTGTCTATCCCATCCTTGCCACGCCTTTTCACGACGACGAGAGCCTCGATCTCGAATCCTTCGATCGCCTGATCCGCTTCATGACGCTTCTCGGCGTGGACGGCGTCACCATCCTCGGCGTTCTGGGCGAGTCCAACCGCCTGCTCGACCGCGAGCGCGAGCAGCTGATCCAGACCGCGGTCAGGGCAGCCGGCAGCATGCCCGTCATCGTCGGCACCAGCCACAGTGGGACGCGCGCGGCCCTGGGCCTGAGCCAGATGGCCGAAGCGCTGGGCGCGGACGCCGTTATGGTGACGCCGCAGGCCGAGCCAGTGCCCAATGACGATCGGGTGTTCGAGTATTACCGAACCATCGCGGAAGGCATCGGTTTTCCGATCGTGGTGCAGGACCATCCCGCGTCGACCAACGTGCACATGAGCGTGCCGCTCATCCTTCGCATCGTCCGCGAGGTTCCACGCACGGCCGCCATCAAGGAAGAGGCCACGCCCACACCACCCAAGATCCGGGCGCTAGTGCAGGGCATGACGGAGCGCAAGGTGCCGATCCTGACCGGCCTGGGCGCGCTGTATGCGCAGTTCGACTTGGAAGCCGGGTCGAGCGGCTTCAACACCGGCTTTGCGTTTCCCGAAGTACTGATGGCTATGGTGAAGGCGATGAAGGCAGCCGACGTTAAACGCGTACAGGCGCTCTACACTCGATTCTTGCCGCTGATCGCGTTCGAGCAGCAGCCGGGAGTGGCCGTGCGCAAGGAGATCCTGCGACTGCGCGGACTGATAAGCAGCAGCCGCGCGCGCCATCCCGGGGCCAGCATTCAGCCCGCAGTCGCCGAGCAGCTCAGAGCGCTGATCGCGCAGACGCTGCCGGGGGTCGACATCACACAGCCAATCGCGATTTAGCCCGAGCTCAGGACACGCCTGCCACGAACTCCCGGATCAAGGAGTTCACCAGCTCCGGTCGCTCGTGGACGATCCAGTGAGAGGCATCCGGCACTCGACGCACCACGAGGCGCGAGACGTGCGCCTCCAGCCCTTCCAAGTTCCCCAACAGCAGGGCCTCGTCGCGCTCCCCCCAGATGACTAATGTCGGAACCCGCACGTAGAACTGTGCCACATCGAGCTCATGTACTAGCGCGCCGGGCCCATCAGCGGCTTCGGGCGGATGCAAGGGCGAGGCGCGGTAGTAGTTGAGTCCGCCGGTGAGCGCCCCGGGCTGCGACCACGCCGTGAGGTACGCCTGTCGATCGGCGTCGGTGGCTGCTCCGCCGTTGCGCACCCAGCTGTCCAGCGTCATGCGCACTAGCCGGGTGTAGTTGTTTTCGGAGAGCACTCGTTCGGCCTTCTCGCTTCGAAACAGGTTCATGTAAGCGCTGGCCTTCTGTTGAGCCGGATTGATCCGCAGCTCTCGCGCAAAAACGACCGGGTGAGGAGCATTGATGATGATCAAGCGGCTCAGATAATCCGGGTGCTGAGCGGCGAAGTTCCATGCCGTCGCCCCGCCCCAGTCGTGCGCCACCAGGACGCAGGGCCTGCCACCGAGCGCGTCGATCAGCAGCCGCAAGTCCTCCACCAGATGCTTGGCGCGGTAAGCCTTTACCTCCGCCGGCTTGGAGGACAGGTTGTAGCCCCGCAGGTCGGGGGCAACCGCGAGATGATCGCGCGAGAACGCTGCAAGTTGATCTTTCCACTCGTACCAGAATTCGGGAAAGCCATGGACGAACAGGATCAATGGGCCCGCGCCGGCCCGAGCGTAGTGCAGACGGATGCCGTTTGGGAGATCGGCGTAGCAATGCTCAGGCATCGAGGCACCCCGAATCGCGAACCGGGAGTCACGGCGCTCGTTGCAGGGCCTCGATCGCGCTCGCAAACGCGGCCGAGCCGGCCAGGTTCTGCCCACCATCGACAACGAGCACGGTGCCCGTGATGTAGGACGCCAGCGGCGACGCCAGAAACACGGCGGCCTGACCGATGTCATCCAGCGTACCGAAACGCCCCAGCGGGATCGATTTCGTGCGCATCTCGGCGTAGCTCTCCCCGCCCAGCCTGCGCACGCCTTCGGTACCTTCGATCGGGCCAGGTACGATGCTGTTGCAGCGGATTCCGTGCTTACCCCACTCCAGGGCCAGGTTCTTCATCAGATTGTCGATGCCCGCTTTGGCCGCCCCCACATGCGCCTGATACGGATAGGGCACGAAGGACATGCCCGCGGAGATGAAGATGATGCAGCCGCGCGTGGAACTCAGCTGCTCGAAGGCGGCACGACTGGCGTTGAAGGACCCGAGCAGATCGATGTCCACCACCGACTTGAAGCCGTTCGGGCTGAGCTTCTCTGCCGGGATGGGGAAGTTGCCGGCCGCTCCGCACACCAGCACGTCGACCGGCCCGAGCTCGTCTCGGCACTTGGCCAGCGCGGCTTGCAGCGCTTCGTAATGACGGACGTCGGCAACCTCGGCCACGACCTTTGCGCCGAGCGCGCGTAGCTCCCCGGCGGCATTGTCGAGCCGCTCGCGGGTGCGGCCGCAGATGGCGATGTTCGCTCCGAGCACAGCGAAGGTCTTGCCGATGCCCAGGTTGATCCCGCTGCCCCCGCCGGTGACGAACACCGTCTTGCCCTTGAACAACCCCTTCGGGAGATACTCGGCTATGTTCATGGGCACCCTCGAGTCTGGTCATACAGATTTCAGAACGCCGTCCACGAGCTTTGGTACGACGTCGAGCTGGCTCAGCCGAGCAGCGTACTTCACTTCGTGCGTGAGCCCACGCTCCTGCATCATCTTGCCGACCCGGGAGCGTAGCAGCACGCTCTCGGCCGGTTCGCTGTGAAACAATGCGCGCGCCGCAATGGCAGAGTCGGAGAAGTCGCGGGCCTCGCCCAGCTCGCGCGCGATCAGCTCTACGAAATACCCGGCGCCGTACATGTCCTCCAGGTTGGGGTTGCCCATCGAGCCCGAGCACACGATCAGGATAGTCCCCTCGGGGTGGTGGGCGGCGATGTGCTGCACCACCGCTGCCGCGTTGAGCAAAGCACCGGCGAAGACGTGGTCGGCAGCGGAGGAATTCTTCAGCGCAACAGTGCCGTTGGTCGTGGCATAGATGACGGTCCTGCCCCCGACGCCGTGTTCCAGCAACGCCAGCGGCGTGGGAGATGCAAACCCGTCTATCGTCTCTGCCAGAAATTCGCCGGACAACACGTACTCGCCATTCTGCAGGGCCTGCGCCTGGGCGCGCGCATGGGCCGCGTCAAGCGCGGGGATGGCCGCCGACGCCCCATGGGCCAGAGCAGTGACCATGGTGGAGGTGGCGAACAGAACGTCCAACACCACGACCACCTTGCCTTCCAGCCTGACCATGTCGAGGTCCTCGCGCCGAAACAGCACGTGAACCTTGTGATTCAACGGCAAGAGCATCAGCTAGGCTCGCCCGGCTCGCGCCGCTGGAACATGCCGTAACCTTCCATGGTCATGACCAGGTCGCCGTCCTGGTTGAACACCTCCCACTGCGTCTTCACCACGCCCATGTCCGGCCGGCTCTTCGAGGCTCGCGTTTCCAACACCTTGCGCGTCGCGCGGATCGTGTCGCCGGGGCGTACAGGCTTGAGCCAGCGCACGCTGTCCACTCCCGGTGAACCCAGGCTAGCGGAGTCGCGCAGGTAGGAATCCACCGTCATGCGCATGACCATGCCTACCGTATGCCAGCCGCTGGCGATCAGCCCGCCGAACATGGACAGCTTGGCCGCGTCCTCGTCGATGTGAAAGGGCTGCGGGTCGTACTCCTTCGCAAAAGCGATCATCTCGGCTTCGTCCACCACGCGCTCGCCGATTGGGGCGGTGTCGCCCACCTCAAAATCTTCCCAGTAGTACTTGTATGTCTTCTGCAACTTATCGTCTCCCGAACCATCCTCCCAGCCACACCGCACAATGCTTTACCAGCAGGTCACTCCTTCCAGGCGCGCTGCATTCCCAAAGATACCAGGTTGAAGCCGCCACTGATTTGGCCGTGCAAGTCTCCAGAGCCGCTCATTGTGCCCGGCTGAGGGGACGCGGAACCTGTGTGGTAACCGGGCGCAGTGAGCGCCTGAAGCCATTTTTGGCGGGTTTCAGAGCCCTTCTCAGCGCGCCTCGGACTGTGTAGGCTCGTGTTGTGAACGAGATCGAGCGCAGCCAATTGCGGGCCGGGGATACATCGCGGGAGCCGCCGGAGCTCCAGGTCCTGATCGAGATCCCGCGCGGCAGCTTTCTGAAGCGCGGGTCTACGGGGCGCATCGACTTCGTCTCGCCGCTGCCCTGCCCTTTCAACTACGGCTCTGTCCCGAACTACGTCGGGCTCGAGGGCGATCTGCTAGACGCGGTGGTGCTGGGGCCGCGCCTTGCCCGCGGTAGTCGGGTCCGCGTGAAGGCCTGGGGTGCCGTGATACTAACCGATCGCGGCATGACCGACGACAAGCTGATCTGTAGCCGCCAGTCGTTGCGCCCCGGGGAGCGCCGCAAGGTGTTACGCTTCTTTCACTTCTACGCCATGTGCAAAGGCCTGCTGAATCTCTTGCGGCGCCGAGCGGGGCGCAATGCCTGCGATGGCTGGTGTGACGCCGATGCGGCCATCGCTCGCGCACGCCCCCGCGACGACGCGTGGCAAGGGCCGGCAGTTCCTTTCTGATCAAAAGTCTCGCCGCGCGCCGTGGTTAGATAGCCCCGCATGGTTCCGCGCCGGTCCGTCTGCAGTGCCCTCCTGTGGTTCGCGACGCTGCTCGCCGTCTCGCCGCACGCCGAGGCTCTTGACGCAGAGCAAGTCTTTGAAAAAGCTTCTGCGAGCGTCGTGACAGTCGAAAGCCAGGATGCAGCCGGGATCACGATAAGCTTCGGCAGTGGCGTTGTCATCGCTCCTGGTGAGATCATCACCAACTGTCACGTCCTGCGCAACGGCGTGATATTGCAGGTGAGGAAGGAGGGCCGCTCATCCCCCGCCTACCTGCACTTTGCCGACAAGGTGCGTGATCTTTGCCAGCTTCAAGCCGCCCCGGCGACATCCTTCACCCGCCCGGTTCGCGGGTTGGTAGCGATGAGCGATTTGCGAGTCGGGCAGCATGTCTACGCCATTGGCGCGCCTCGGGGGCTCGAACTTACGCTCAGCGATGGTCTGATTTCCGGCTTGAGGCATTCTGCGAACGGGTCCATTCACCTGATTCAGACAACTGCGCCAGTCTCGCCCGGATCGAGCGGCGGCGGGCTGTTTGACCAGGATGGACGGCTGGTCGGCATCACGACCTTTATCCTGAAAGAGAGCCAGAACCTGAATTTTGCCGTTCCTGCCACTTGGGCTCAGGAGTTGTCCAGCAAGCAGACGGATCTGATCGAGCAGCGGAGAAGACAGCAAGCAGAGGGGAAGAGCGGCGTCAAAGATCGCGACGCAGAAACCGAACCGCGCACGTCAGACACGGGTGACTACGCCCGGAGAGTTCAAGACAAGATCCAGCGCCTCATCACCTACCCCTCTGCCCATGGAGGGCAGCTACGCGCGGAGTTCGCGATCTCTGTGATGGCTTCCGGCTGGCCGGTTCGTGTCGACTTGGTGCAATCGAGCGGGGACTCCGAGTTCGATACCAAAGCCCGAGGCGCCATTTTGGCGGCAAGCCCGCTGCATGATGCACAAGAGGTCCACTTCGAAGGGCTCCGGAACTTTCGAGTTGTGCTCAGTGCGCTGGCAGCGGAGCAAGCCCAGACCAAGAGCGACGACTATCCTGCCTTGAAGCATTTTCAGCAAGACATCGAAGCGCGGGTCGGGAGCGTCGTCTCGGAGCGAGATTATCCGCGCGAGGCGCGGGAGCGGGGCTGGCAGGGCTTGACCATAGTGCGCGTGACGATCGGGCAAGATGGTCGCTTGAAGAGCCTCACGGTCGTCCGCAGCAGCCGGTTCGCGGCGCTGGACGAGCACGCTGTTGCGAAGATGCGGGAGATCCAATTGCCAACGGTCCCTGTCGAATTGGCCGGCCGGGAGTTCAGCGTCGACGTCCCTTTCAGGTTCGCGCCGCGCGAGCGCGAGCTGTAGCCTCGCACAGCCAGGCGGGGTTTGCGTTCGGCCTAGACCAGCTGCTTCCAGCGCGACTTGGGCGTCGCCGGCATCGCCTCCCTCGTTGCCTCGGCAGCCGCTGCGAACCGCGACAGGTGGTGGTCGCTGTCGCCAAAGGTCGTGTCGATGGCAGTCAGGCGCTTGAAGTAGTGGCCGACGTTCAGCTCATCGGTCATGCCCATCCCGCCGTGCAGCTGGATCGCCTGCTGGCCGATATACCGGCCCGCGCGGCCGATCAATTCTTTGGCCGCCGACACCGCGCTCCGCCGTTCGGCCGCGTCGGAAGAGTCGACCTTGACCGCAGCGAGACAAGCCATCGACTTCGCCTGCTCGTAGTGGATCAACATGTCCACCATCCGGTGCTGCAGGGCCTGAAAGCGGCCAATGGGAACGCCGAACTGCTGCCGCGTCTTCAGATACTCCAATGTGGCGGCATTCAGCGCGGCCATGCACCCGATCGCTTCCGCGCACAGCGCGGCGATGCCGCGGTCCACGACCAGCTCGATCAGCGGATAAGCCTGGTCCAGCACGCCGATCAGCGAATCGGTGTTGACATGGACATCGGTGAACTCCGCCTCTACTGCCCGCATGCCGTCGTACGTGGGGTAGTCTCGACCGGCCACCCCCGGCTCAGAAGGGTTGACGAAGAACAGCGAAATGCCGTGTGGGTCGCCAACCTCCCCGCTGGTGCGCGCGGATACGATCAACAGGTCCGACACGGCGCCGTGCAGCACGATGGACTTCTGCCCGTTGATGACCCAGAACCCACCCTCAAGCCGCGCAGTCGTTTCCACGTGGCTTAGCGAGTAGCGCGAGCGAGGCTCGCCGTGAGCGAAGGCGAGCTTCATGGAGCCGTTGACAATGCTCGGCAGCAGGATCCGGCGCTGGGACTCGGTGCCACCGAGCACGATGGCATTCGCGCCCAACACCACCGTCGACAGGTAGGGCTCGACGACCAGGTGCCGCCCGAGCGCCTCCATCACGATCATCATGTCCACCGCGCCGCCGCCGAACCCTTCGTACTCCAGCGGGACCGGCAGCCCCTGCAGGCCGAGCGAAGCAAACCCCTCCCACACCGTCGGACTCATGCCCTGGCCGGCCGCGATGATCTCGCGCCGGGTCTCGAAGCTGTAGTTCTTGTCGAGAAACTTCTCGATTGAGTCCTGCAGCATCTGCTGCTCTTGCGTGTAGTTGAAATCCATGCTCGCCTCTCAAGTCCTAGATCCCTCGTTCTCACAAACCGAGGATCTGCTGCGCGATGATGTTGCGCTGAATCTCGTTGGAGCCGCCGTAGATGGTGACCTTGCGGCCGTTGAAGTAGCGCGCGGCCAGAGGCCCGGCGTACTCCGGCCCCACGCGCTCGCCCAGCCAGTGGTCGCCCCACGACTCGGGCAGGAACGGCAGCGCATAAGGTCCCACCGCCTCCATCATCAATTCGGTCAGCCCCTGCTGGATCTCGGTGCCCTTGATCTTCAGGATCGAAGCCTCCGGACCCGGGGCACGACCCTCCCGCTCGGCCGAGGCCACCCGCAGATCGGTGATCTCGAGAGCCATCAGGTCGATTTCAAGGCGCGCAATCTTGTCCATGAAGCGCGGGTCCTGAAGCAAGGGGCGGCCGTCCTTCTGCTCCTGGGCGGCGATGTGTTTGAGAAAACGCAACTCGCGCTTGGAGCGAGACACCCCAGCAATGCCGCTGCGCTCGTGCGACAGAAGAAACTTGGCATAGGTCCAGCCCCGTCCTTCCTCGCCGACCAGGTTCTGCGCCGGTACTTCGACGTTCTCGAACCAGATCTCGTTGACCTCGTGTTCGCCCTCCAGCGTGATGATCGGGCGCACGGTCACACCCGGCGAGCGCATGTCGATGAGCAGAAACGAGATCCCGTCTTGCTTCTTCCCAGTGCTCGAGGTGCGGACCAGGCAGAAGATCATGTCGGCATATTGGCCCAGCGTGTTCCAGGTCTTCTGGCCGTTGACGATGTACTGCTCGCCGCGGCGCTCGGCACGACTTTTGAGCGAGGCGAGGTCCGATCCGGCCCCGGGCTCGGAGTACCCCTGGCACCACCAGTCCTCGCTCGACAGGATGCGCGGCAGATAGTGCTGCTTCTGCCAGGGACTGCCGAAGGCGATGATCACGGGACCTACCATTTTCACGCCGAAAGGTATCACCGGCGGCGCGCCGGCCTCGGCGCATTCTTCGTCGAAAATGTGTGTTTGTACCGCGTTCCAGCCGGTGCCCCCGTACTCGACCGGCCATCCAGGCGCGATCCAACCCTGCTCGTAGAGGATCTTCTGCCAGCGGACATGATCGTCCTTGCTGAGCCGCTTGTGCTCCAGAACCCTGCGGCCGATTTCGGAGGGCAAATTCGAACGGACGAATGCGCGCACTTCCTCGCGGAAGGTCTGCTCTTCGGGGGTGTAGTTGAGATCCATGATCTGGTCCTGCCGATGGCTACGCAACGCATGCACGCTGAAGCCCGGCGCGTAGGGAAACAGACGCAGAGGCACCGTCGACGCTGCGCGCGCCGGGCGCTCTCAAGAATACGGGAAGCCCCTGCAGGAGGCAACGGTTCAACTGGCTGGGGGGATATAATTCAACGTTAGTCAGTCCGGCAATGCGCCGGCGCTGTCCACCGTTGTCTTCAGCCCAGGAGGTTGCCAATGGGTACCCGCGAACAGGAACTTCTCGCCCAGCTGAATCTCGAGCCGCTGTGGCTCCCGTTCACAGCCAACCGCCAGTTCAAGGCGTCGCCGCGCCTGCTGGTCGCGGCCAAGGACATGTACTACACATCCCACGATGGGCGGCAGATCCTGGACGGGATCGCAGGCCTGTGGGCGGTCAACGCGGGGCACTGCCGCCAGCCCATCGTCGACGCGATCAAGAAGCAGGCCGAGAGCCTGGACTACGCCACCGGATTCCAGATGCACAGCCCGGTGCCGTTCCTTGCCGCCGATCGCCTGGTGCAGATCACGCCCAAGGGCATGGATCATGTGTTCTTCGTCAACTCCGGGTCCGAGGCGGTGGACACTGCGCTCAAGATCGCGCTCGCCTATCATCGCGTGCGTGGAGAAGGGACGCGACGCGTGCTGATCGGACGCGAGCGCGGCTATCACGGCGTGGGGTTCGGCGGCATCTCGGTCGGTGGCATGGGCGGCAACCGCAAGACCTTCAATGGGCAGCTGCTTCCCGCGGTGGACCACATGCCGCACACCCACAATCTCGAGAAAAACGCCTACTCGCGTGGCCAGCCCCAGTGGGGGGCAGACGTGGCCGATGGCCTGGAGGGCCTGGTCGCCCTGCACGACGCGTCCAACATCGCCGCGGTCATCGTCGAGCCGGTGGCAGGGTCCACCGGGGTGCTCGTGCCACCGAAGGGCTATCTCCAGAAGCTGCGCCAGATCTGCGACAAACATGGAATCCTGCTGATCTTCGACGAGGTGATCACCGGGTTCGGCCGCACCGGCAGCGCGTTCGCTGCGCAGACCTTCGGCGTCACCCCCGACATGATCACTTGCGCGAAGGCGCTGACCAACGCAGCGGTGCCGATGGGCGCGGTGATCGTGAAGAAGGACATCTACGACGCCCTGATGCAGGGCCCGGAAAACGCCATCGAGCTTTATCACGGCTACACCTATTCCGGCCATCCGCTGGCTGCGGCGGCGGCTGTCGCCACGCTCGATTTGTTCAAGGCCGAAGGGTTGTTCCAGCGCGCCGCCGAGCTGGCGCCGTATTGGGAGGACGCCGCGCACTCGCTCAAGGGCTTGCCCAACGTCATCGATATCCGCAACATCGGCATGGTCGTCGGTATCGAGCTGGCGCCGATCGCAAGGCAAGCCGGCCGCGCGCGGCTTCGACGCTTTCCTGCGCGCCTACCAGAAGAACGTGCTGATCCGCACCACCGGCGACACCATAGCGCTGTCGCCGCCACTGATCATCGAGAAGAAGCAGATCGATCAGCTCTTCGAGACGGTGCGCGATGTGCTGAAGACCCTTCCCTAGACAACGCCCGTCCACCACGAAGGACATGAGGGTTCAATTGGCAGCGTGTCGGCATTGAGGGTCCCGCGGTGAAGTTCGTCATCGCCCAGATGCAGCACGAGACCAACACCTTCTCGCCGGTGCCCACGCCGTGGGCTGCGTTCGGGAGAGACGGTCCGTATCTCGGCAAAGCCGCCTACGAGGCGACCAAGGGTACGCGCGTGCCGATGGCCGCGTACCTGGATCTGGCCGAAGCGGCCGGTGCGGAGATCGTGACGCCGCTCGCGGCCTGGGCCAACCCGAGCGGGCCGGTGGACGGCAAAGCCTACGATCGCTTCTGCGATCTCATCGGCGAGGCGGTGAGCAAGGGCTGCGACGCGATCTTTCTCGACCTCCACGGCGCCATGGTGGTGGCGGATCGCACCGACGACGGCGAGGGCACGCTGCTGCAGAAGATCCGCAAGATCGCTCCACGCACGCCTATCGCGGTGTCTCTGGATCTGCACGCCAACGTCACCGAGCAAATGGTGCGCAACTGCGACGCGATCGCCGGCTACAAGACCTACCCGCACGTCGACGGTTACGAGGCTGGGGAGCTCGCAGGCAGCATCCTCCTGCGCTATCTGAAAGGACGAAGTGAAACCGGTCATGGCGTGGGGCAACGTTCCGCTGCTGGCGCAGACGTTGCGGCAGAACACCGACGAGAGCCCGATGAAAGACTGCGTGGATGCGGCACGCGCGGCTGAGAAAAGCGGGCTGCTCGCGGCCACGGCCTTCGGCGGCTTTCAGCAGGCGGATATCCATGACGCTGGTCTGAGTGTAGTCACGGTGGCGAATCGCGACCAGGGCAAGGCTGAACAAGCCTGCAAAGCGATACTCGACATCGCCTGGCGCCACAGAGACGATTTCATCTATCGCGGCGAGCCGCTGGAGCAAGCGATCGCGCGTGCCAAGCGCCTGGCTGAGGACAAGCGGCGGGCCCATTCTGCTGCTGGACCACGCCGACAACTGCGCCTCGGGAGCCACCCAGGACACGATGTACGTGCTGAAGGAAGCGCTGCGCCAGGGGCTGACCGGCATCGCCGTGGGTCCGGTGCGCGATCCCGAGGCCGTCGACAGCATGATCCGAGCGGGTGTGGGCGCGAAGGTCACCTTGAACCTGGGCGGCAAGATGGATATGCCCGCCATCAAGGTGAAGGGCGAGCCGTTGGAGCTCACCGGCGTAGTCCGGGCTATCACCGACGGCGAATACACCATCACGGGGCCGCAGTTCCAGGGCATGCGCTGTTACATGGGGCGCACTGCAGTGCTGGACACGGGAATCGCCGAGATCGTGGTCACGGAGCGCAACCAGGAACCTTGGGACCGCGGCGTGTTCGCCAGCGCGGGCATCGACCCTGACGCGCAAGCGTTTTCTGCTGCTGAAATCGCGCATGTATTTCCGCCCCGTATTCTTGCCTATCGCCAAGGGCATGGTGTTCTGCGACAGCCTCGGTGTAGGATCGTCGGACTGGACGCTGTTCGATTTCAAGAAGATCCGGCGCCCGATCTATCCGCTGGATTCCGAGTTTGCGGCCGTGCATCGTTGAGCTGCTTCGGTAGAGCTAAGCCAATTCCGAAGGAGGAAGCGAAGATGAACAAACCCGTCGAGCGGCCTGGCTCACAGGTCAAGGACATCCATCACTACATCAACGGACGCGAAGTCGCCGGCACCAGCGGACGCTACGGCGACGTGTACAACCCGGCCCTGGGCGAAGTAGCCGGGCGCGTCGCCTTCGCCAGCAACGAGGAGGTGGGCCAAGCGGTGGCCGCCGCGCAGGCGGCCTTCCCCGCCTGGGCCGCAACTCCGCCGCTGCGTCGCGCGCGCGTGATGTTCAAGTTCAAGGAGTTGATCGAGCGCGATCACGACAAGCTGGCGCGCGTGATCTCGAGCGAGCACGGCAAGGTGGTATCGGATGCGCGCGGAGAGGTCACACGCGGCCTGGAGGTGGTCGAGTTCGCCTGTGGCATCCCGCATTTGCTCAAGGGCGATTACAGCGAACAGGTGGGCACCGGCGTGGACACGTACTCGATGCGCCAGGCGCTGGGTGTGTGCGCGGGCATCACGCCATTCAACTTCCCCGCGATGGTGCCGCTGTGGATGTTCCCCATCGCGATCGCCTGCGGCAATACGTTCATTCTTAAACCTTCGGAGCGCGATCCCTCCGCCAGCCTGCACTTGGCCAGCCTGCTCAAGGAAGCTGGGCTGCCCGACGGGGTATTCAACGTGGTGCAAGGGGACAAGGTCGCAGTGGACGCGCTGCTCCACGATCCGCGCATCGCTGCCGTCAGCTTCGTCGGCTCCACACCCATCGCCGAGTACATTTATCGGACCGGGACCGCGTCCGGGAAGCGCGTGCAAGCGCTAGGCGGCGCCAAGAATCATCTGGTGGTAATGCCCGACGCGGACCTCGAGCAAGCGGTCGACGCGCTCACGGGCGCGGCCTACGGCTCGGCCGGTGAGCGCTGCATGGCGATCTCGGTCGCGGTCGCGGTGGGAGCGGTCGCCGACGCGCTGGTCGATCGGCTGGCCGAGCGCGCCCGTAACCTCAAAATCAATGCCGGCAGCGACGAGAGCGCCGAGATGGGCCCGCTCGTCACCAAGCAGCACTTCGACAAGGTGAACGGGTATATCGCCACCGGTGTGAAGGAAGGGGCCAAGCTGGTCGTGGACGGCCGCGGCGTGAAGGTGCCGGGATACGAGAAGGGCTTCTTCCTCGGCGGGTGTCTGTTCGACCAGGTGCAGCCCAACATGACCATCTACCGCGAGGAGATCTTCGGCCCGGTGCTGTCGGTAGTGCGCGTGCCCGACTTCGATGCCGCAGTGCAGCTCATCCACGGCCACGAGTACGGCAACGGCGTGTCCGTCTTCACCCGGGACGGCGACGCCGCGCGCGAGTTCGCCTCCCGCATCCAGGTCGGCATGGTGGGCATCAATGTCCCCATCCCGGTGCCCGTGGCGTACCACAGCTTCGGCGGCTGGAAGCGATCGCTGTTCGGCGATCACTACATGCACGGCCCGGAGGGTGTGCGCTTCTACACCCACCTCAAGACCATCACGAGTCGCTGGCCCACCGGGATTCGCAAGGGCGCCGAGTTCGTCATGCCCACCATGAAGTAAAGGGCGACGCATGCTGGACGCGCTTCGCGATCGCCAGGATACCGATGGTCGCCCCCACGATCATCGGTTCGAGTGATCGACGTTGCCCCCGGCGTGCGTTAAGACTGTGGCAACACCGTAAACTCTACTAAGTGGCCAGAGTCGGCATTCGAACACACCCACCAAGGGAGGGAGACATGAAAGCACTGACTGCAATACTCGGATTGCTGTTGCTCTCCGCTTGTTCCACGGCGAAATACGAGGACGGCGCAACGCTTGGCAAGTGGGTGAGAATCGGTAAGGAGGTGTCGGTGGGTGCCGGGGCCAAGATAGGCCCGGGCTCGGTCATTGGGGACGGCGTGACAGTCGAGAAGTCGCAGGTTCTGCCGCCCTCTTCCCGTGTGACAGCACCGAAGTAGGGGAACGAGACGCGGCTCAGCTGCACCGTCCGTGCCAAGCTCTAGCGCCGGCGTAGTCAGGTCCAAAACGCCACATGCGCAGCCGCCGCCTCATCCTCGAGAACAGGCCCGATGACCTCGATGCGCCGCTGGCCCCGCGCGAAGACCTCTCGGCACGGCAGCGTCAGAGTCGGGTTTTCAGGGTGATTGCCCGTCAGCGTCAGCAGCCGCTCCTCGGATAACGCGTACACCACGCGCGAAATTCCCGACCAGTACACTGCACCGGCGCACATGGCGCAAGGTTCGGCGCTGGAGTACAACGTGGCCTGCGCAAGACGCTCGCGAGAAATGCGGCGCGAAGCCTCGCGCACTGCGACCAACTCCGCGTGTCCGGTCGCATCTCCATCCGGCCAACCGAACGCGTTGATCGTTTCCGCAAGGACTTCGCCGTCGCCTGCCACCACGAGCGCCCCGAAGGGGTGTTTTCCACGCGCCTTGGCCTCCGACGCGAGGGCGATCGCCCGGCGCAGATAACGCAAATCGTCTTCGGTCATAGTTCACGGCGACTACGAATCCGCCACGGCGCCGTCCTCGTGCGTGGCGTGGTAGTAGCGCATGGCCATGCCGCCTGCCTTCTCGATCGAGAAATCCGGCACACGTCTGGCGCATTCGGCTTCGTCCACCTCGACGCCCAGGCCGGGCTTGGTCGGCGGCAGGATGTGCCCGTCCACCACCGGCAGCGGATCCTTGAGCAAGGCCTGCGCCTGCGGCGCGGACTCCGGGTCGATCATCTCCTGGATCACGAAGTTCGGCGAGGCCAGGTCGATGTGCACGCACACGGCGGTGGCCAGCGGGCCATAGGGGTTGTGCGGCGCCAGGCCGGCATAGTAGGTCTCGGCCATCGTCGCGATCTTGCGCGTCTCGCTGATGCCGCCGGCGTGGCATGGGTCGGGCTGCAGCAGGCTGGCCGCGCCGTGCTCGAGGATCTCGCGGAAGCCCCAGCGCAGGAACAGGCGTTCGCCGGTGGCGATCGGCGTGCTGAGCGCACGTGCGACCGGCACCATGGCCTTCGGGTTTTCGGCCTGCACCGGCTCTTCCAGGAAGAACGGGTTGTACGGTTCGAAGCGCTTGCCGTACTGAATGGCCATCTGCGGCGTGAGGCGGCCGTGCAGGTCGAGCAGGATGTCGACGTCGTCGCCCACCGCCTCGCGGATGGTCTTGAGGAAGGCCTCAGCGTGCTTGAGCTTCTTCGGCCCGTCCAGCACGTTCGTGATCGGCACGGGAACGGTCTTGATCGCGGTCCAGCCGCGCTCGACTTTCGAGCGCGCGCTTTCGACCGCCGCATCGAAGCCCACACCGCGGTGCCGGCCGGTCGCAGTCGGCCCGGCGAAATGCGTGTAGACGCGCACCTTGTCGCGCACGCGCCCGCCGAGCAGCTCGTACACCGGCACGCCCAGGTCCTTGCCCTTGATGTCCCACAACGCCTGGTCGATGCCGCTGATGGCCGACAGGCCGATCACGCCCATGCGCCAGAAGCCGCTGCGATACAGGATCTGCCAGCAGTGCTCGATCCGGCGCGGGTCCTGGCCGACGATCATCGGCTCCATGTCCTGGATGCAGCCCGCGATCGCGCGCGGCTTGCCCTCGAGGGTGGCCTCTCCCCAGCCGATCAGGCCGGGCTGGTCGGTCTCGACCTTGACGAAGACGATGATGCGGTGGCCGCCGTCGGCCATGATCGGGGTGATGCGGGTGATCTTCATGAGGGATGAGCCACCGATGTCACGGATCAGACAGAAGGATATCCCGCACCGCGTGATCTGCTGATCATCCGAGGCTGAACGGTCGTTGCAAATCGAGCTCTTGTGGCGCGACCTCGTACCCTGCCAGGGTCGCACGGCCCGTGGACTTCTGGTCGCCCGAGGCATACGCTGTATTGGCCGACTCGCATCCTTGCGGACGTTTGTTCAGCGCCCACGCGTGTCGAACTCGAGGGAGGCTCTCATGGCTGAGATGGCCAGGCGTGATGCTCTGAAAGCGCTCGGCGCTGGAGCGCTGGCGGCAAGCGGTGCGTGGATGCTCGGACGCGAGCGCCGGCGCGGCAGCGCCGGAGCTGCGCTACCCGCCGGAGAAAGGCGCTCAGCTCAGATTCCTGCGCTGGAAGCGCTTCGTCCAGGGCGACGAGGATCAGTGGCTGGCGAACACGCGCAAGTTCACCGAACAGACCGGAGTGCCGGTCCAGGTCGAGAGCGTGAGCCTGGAAGATCTGCCCTCCAAGGCGGCGATGGCGGCCAATGTGGGCGCCGGCCCCGACATCGTCATGGGAAGCTACGGTCAGCCGCAACTGTATCCCGACAAGTGCCTGGATCTGACCGAGCTCGCCAACTATCTCGGGGACAAGTACGGCGGCTGGTATGACTCCGTAAAGGCCTATTGCATCGACCGACAGGCGCTGGATCGCGCTCGGGATAGGCTTTCCGACCAGTTGCGTGGTCTATCGCGAGAGCATGGTGAAGGCGGCGGGCTTCAACGAGATCCCGCGTGACCTCGGCGGCTTCCTGAAGCTGTGCCGTGCATTGAAAGCCCGCGGCACGCCTCCTGGTTTCGCGCTCGGCAATGCCATCGGAGACGGCACTACGTGGTGCCACTGGCTCGTGTGGTCGCACGGCGGCAAATTGGTCGACGAGAGCGGATCGCGTCGTGATCAACTCCAAGGAGACCGTGGCCGCGCTCGAGTATGCCAGGGAGCTGTATCCGACATTCGTCCCCGGCACGCTGTCGTGGCTCGATCCGAGCAACAACAAGGCATTTCTCGCGGGCCAGATCAGCCTCACCTACAACGGCATCTCGATCTACTACGTCGCCAAGACTTCCACCGATCCGGCCCTCAAAGCGATCGCGGCCGACATGCAGCATGCGCACTTCCCGGTCGGCCCGGTCGGGCGGCCGACGGAATTGTCGCCGTTCGCGCCCGCCTGGGTGTTCAACTACACACGCGTATCCGAATGCAGCGCGCGAGTACTTGCGCTTCATGCTGGAGCGCGACCAGTACGAGGCGTGGCAGAGGGCATCGCCTGGGCTATTTCGCGCAGTCGCTGCGCGCCTACGAGTCCGACCCGATCTGGACCGAAGATCCCAAGTACGCGCCGTTTCGCGACGGACCGAGCATGACGCTGCACCCCGGTTACGCCGGCAAGGAAGGCGTGGCCTCGGCCGCATGCGTGGCCGATTTCATCGTCGTCAACATGGTGGCCGAGGCCGCGACTGGACAGCTGAGCCCGCAGGCGGCCGCAGCGCGAGCAGAGCTGCGGGCGCGGCGCTATTACAAGACGTAGGCCTCTAGCGGTGATCAGGCGCCAAGCGCGATCTCCACGCGCTTGTTACGTTTGCCTTCGCTTCGGATCTTGAGCACGCGGATGCCGCCGATCTCGGCGATGTTCCGCACGTGCGTCCCGCCGCAGGGCTGCAGGTCGATATCGGGAATTCTGAGCAGTCGCACCCGCCCCGCCCCGCGCGGCGGCTGCACGCTCATCGTCTTGACCAGCTCGGGTCGCGCGTCGAGCTCTTCGTCGGTGATCCACACGGTCTCCGTCGCAACGCCGCGAGCGATGAGTTCGTTCGTTTCGCGCTCGATCTTCCCGGCGTCGAGCAAGCTTATGTCGATATCGAAATCGAGGCGGGCCTTGTCTGGTGAGATGTTGCCGCCGGTGACCGGCGCCACCACCACGCAAGACATCACATGCAGAGCAGTATGCAGGCGCATCAGCGAGTAGCGACGTTCCCAATCTATTTCGAGCGTCAGCATTTCTCCTGGCTCGGGTTGCGGCATGCCGGATGCGGGCAGGTGCAGCACGCTATCGATCGCATCACCCTTGCGCGTATCAGCGATGGCAATGCGCTCTCCGC
The DNA here is from genome assembly GCA_963705615.1 of uncultured beta proteobacterium. Lineage (GTDB taxonomy): Bacteria > Pseudomonadota > Gammaproteobacteria > Burkholderiales > SHXO01 > SHXO01. The sequence goes on from CAVPKE010000012.1 coordinate 353,709, forward strand.
TCGCGCGCAACAGCGCGCCCGTGTCGCCCAGCTGACCTCCACCCTGGGGGTAGAAGATCGTGCGGTCGAGTTCGATGCCCCGTTCATGCACCGCGAGGACGCGCGCACTCGCGGTTCTCAAGTAGGCATCGTCTCGGAATAGCAGCTCGGTGCTCATGGCATCAGGCCCGAAAGAGCGCGGCGGGTCCGCGCCCTCGATCGCGACCGCGCCGGGGTACACCAGCAGCGGCCAGCGTGGGTGATTGGGGATTACGCCAGCCGGCGCGAGGTGGTGCGCAATAACGTGTCCGCAACCAGCAGCAAGCCGCAAACGAACGCTCGATGTTCATCGAATTACCTCGTCGGCGCGCGCAAGGATAGACTGCGGGATTGTTAGCCCAAGGGCCTTCGCGGTCTTGAGGTTGACCACGAACTCGAACTTGGTCGGTTGCTCGACCGGCAGGTCACCTGGGTTGGCGCCCTTGAGGATGCGGTCCACGTAGATGGCGACGCGGCGATGGAGTTCCGACCTAACCGGTCCATAGGCCATCAGCCCTCCGTCTCGCGCGATCTCTCCCCACTCGTACATCGCCGGGATGCGGCGCTTCGCTGCCGCCTCGATAATCCGTTGGTGCTCGTAGTTAAACCGTGGAAAGGAGAGTACGAGGACGGCATCGACACGTGCCCTGGCCATTGTGTCAAAGACGCGGTCGTAGCCCTCCGGGCCGGGCGGGGCGGTGATGTGGAGCTGGATCCCGGCCGCCCGCGCTGCCTGGCGTACCTCCGTGAACGTCCAGCCGTCGCCGGGGTTGAGCACAGCGACCCTCCTCGCATTGGGCAAAGCCTCCAAGAGCAGCTCGAATCGCTTTGCGTCTAGCTCAGCGGCAAGCATGTAGATGCCGGTGATGTTACCGCCTGGCCGGGCGAAGCTCGCAACGACCCCGGATTCGACCAGTCCTTCCCCGCCCCAAAATGCCATGACGATCGGGATCGTGCTGGTCGCCTGCTTTGCCGCCACAATCGCTGGCGGACTCACCGCCACGATGATGTCCATCAACAAAAACCCCGCCGAAGCGGGGTCTGTGCATTTACGACTGAACTGCATGTGGCGGAATATTCAACATCTCAGACGGCCACATTGATTCCACGGTCGATACTATACGTGCTGCTCGAGGCGCCGCTCAATGCACCGCGAGCCTTTTCGCTGCCGCTGCGGTTTTCTTCGGCAGCGTGAGTTCCAGCACGCCGTCGTTGTACTTGGCTTGGGCGGTCGCTTCGTCGACCTCCTGACCGAGCGCGAACGCGCGCTGGATCTTGCCGTAATAGCGCTCGGCGCGAAGCACCGTCCCGCCGTTCTTCACGTCCTTTTCGTGCTTCACTTCCGCGGATACCGAAACTTGGTTGCCGTTAATAGTTATGCTGATCTCTTCCTTCTTGACGCCGGGCAATTCGGCCAGCACTTGATACTCCTTGTCGTTCTCGGTTACGTCCATGCGGAACTGCGTCGGCGCAGGCGCACGCGTCTCAGGGTTAGGCAGCCACACGGGGACGCCACGGAACAAGTTCTCGAATGCATCCTCGAGCGGATTAAAGCGTGTGATGTTTACCATTTTGTTCTCCTCTGAAAATCCAAACCAATCGGCGGTGAATGACTCTGCATCCATTGCGCATTGAAATACATGGGGGCGCCATAGCGACTATCAAAGTGCGAGCTCAAATCGAGTCAGCTGGCCAGGCCAGGGTACAATCGCACGGCCAACGGATCGCGATGATCCGCGCCCTGAATTACCCGTCGCGGCAGACTGCTACTGCCTGTCGCAGCACCCGATTCCAGCTTAAAACTGTCGTGGAACGGAGGGAAGGCGAGATGTTTATGCATCCAATCAACAGACTCATCGGCCACGAGGAAAACGCCGTCCTGAATGTGTGTTACCGAACGGACTCGCGTCCTCCGTGCGAGTAGTGTAGGATAGTGCTCACCGGGTTGCAGCCTGGAGGACAAGGCCAGCAATACCATTGCCACCATTGCCTTCCTCGAACTTGCGCCTGATTCAGGCGCTGCAACCCGGGTTGAGCAGAACCAGCGATCTCCGCCGACCGGTTGTTGTATGACCGGCCCCTGGCTCCTCTAGATTGCCGTCGACTACGGCAATTCCAGCTCCCAGTATGCGTTGACCGCCCCTGCGCCGTGAACGAAGAGGATCTCGTGAACAGCGCCGGGTGTGGCGTCTTTCTACATCGAGCCGGTATCCGCTTGAGGTGCCTCACGATGGAAAGCACCGCAATCGAAAGCCGGTCAGAATCAGACTGGCCAGGAGATCCAGATGAACGTTCGCACAATCACTAGTTTTATTCTTGCAGTCGCTTTGATGGCATCGGCAGGCGGTGTCTATGCAGCTGAGCAGGCCGGCCAAGGCAGTCCCTATACCGGCCCGGACACGCCTGTCATGACTACTGCTTGAACACTGAAGTCACCCGCTTCGGGCGCCACAGCGAAGGAGTCAACTATGACTCACATCAATCAGCAATTGACTCAGTACGGCCGAAGTCTTGATTGAGGAAATGAGGAGACGGCGATGACCCACGTATATACTCCCACTGCCGAGAAATCTCACGGCAAATCCCAAACCTTTGCGACCCAGCAGCAGACCCAGCAAGCCCAAGCCCCGGCAGCCGTAAGTCCGAAGGACCGTTACCACAGCATTGCCGAGGCCGCGTACCTTCGCGCTGAGCGTCGGGGCTTCCTGCCCGGGTGCGAGCTTCAGGACTGGCTGGAAGCGGAAGCCGAGGTTGACAAGCTGCTCGCGCGGGTTTCTTGAGGTCGGCTCTTCTATTCGTCGTGCGGCAGAGTTGCCGCACCCGCAGCGCTGACCGAGACGTGCTGGTCTGAACGGCGCGCGCACCAGCTTAGGCGCCACTTGTCGTTGACCTTGAGCGCTAGTGGCGCTTCCTTGCGCATCTCAGCGCAGCGAGCTGACCACCCCAGCCAGTTTGGGACCTAGGGGTGAGGATCGGTCCACCGAGTTCACCTGACCGAATCGGGGTGGCTCCGGATAGTGGAGCTGCGACATCCTTAAGTCGCGAAATCGCTGCACTGCTCGTAGCCGCCTTCGCAGTACTCACCACGGTGGTCGTTGCTCACGCACCTCGACACTGGGCTACCTGAGTGCTCCGCTGCGAGGCGGGTAGTCCTGGATCACCCGTGTCAGGCCCGACCCTTCATTGACTGATCCACACCAGAAATGTGCATCTTATGTTCGCTAGTGAACAGACCGCCTGGCGCGAAAGGCGGATCATTCACAAGGGCTAGAGCACCCGTTAGTCCGAGGTCGCGCAATTTTCCGACGAGCGGCCGCCGACACGCAGTATGGTTTGTGATGTCAGGGTAGCTACGAGTATCCGCTCGACGCTCGGACGTTGCGTGGATCAGGACCGGTTATCGGGAGGTTGGTAGCTGTCTCATGCCATCCGAAATCGGCCATTGCAACGCGAATTCACAGCGGTATTGGAGGTACTTTCCATGAAACAAGAAACTTCAGTGAAGGTCAAGTATGGAGTTTGGGGCCTCATATTCGGGGCAGCGGTCGCGATGATCGTCGGATTTGGCTGGGGTGGCTGGCTAACCGGAGGCACCGCCAAGGGGAAGACCGACGAGGCGGTATTGGCGAGCCGGGCTGCGATCTGTGTCGCCCAATTCATGAAGGCACCGAACCACGATCGGGAGCTCAAAACATTTGAAGAGACGGATTCGTGGAAGAGAAGTGAACTCATCGAAAAAGGGGGCTGGGATAAGATGCCCGGGCAGGCAGAGGCGAGCGATGCTGTGGCTGGAGCTTGCGCCACGGGGATTGCGGTTCTTGCCGCAAAATGAACCGGCTCTACTACGCGTTCGTGAAATGATTCATTTAAGCAAGCAATCATATTACCGACCTGGTAGCCGGATTCCGCCGCAATCCTGTCTAGCCGTATAACGCCGGCCGCGGCTCCAGCTTGACCTCGGTCTGTTGGCCTGACGCGAGCGATTTCAGGCCGGCGTCCGCCACCGCGGTCGCGACATAACCGTCCCAGGCGCTCGCCCCCGTTGGCACACCACTCCGAACCGCCTCCACCCAGGCCTGGAGCTCGGCGCGGTAGGCAAGGGCAAAGCGCGGCCGCCAGTCACTCGGGAAGGCAAGACCTTCCTTGGCAGAATGCTTCACTGTGACATCGTGTGGCGGCGTCAGCGCAATCGTTCCCTTCTCGCAGACCAGTTCCGCGCGAACGTCGTAGCCGTATTGCGCATTGACGAAGATTTCGGCATCGACGACCACGCCATCGTCCATTTCGAGAAGCACGATTTGCGGGTCCTGCATAGTCGACAGTCCGGTTTTGCGCGGCGTCATGACGGTCACGCGCCGGACTTCCCGGCCGAGGACGAAGCGGGCGATGTCGATCTCGTGAACCGCCGAGTTGGTGATGAGCATCGGCGCCGTCATGAATGACGGCGCGACGACGTTGCGGTGAATGCAATGCATGACGAGCGCTGCGCCCAGCTCGCCCTCGTCCAGCCGGCGCTTCATCTCGACGTAGCCCGGATCGAAGCGGCGCATGTATCCGACCATCACCAGTCGTCGGCTGAGCGCCTTTTCCTTGTCGATGACCTTGAGACATTCCTCGATCGATGGCGCCAGGGGCTTTTCGCAGAGCACGGGCTTCTCGATATCCAGGCAGGCGAGCACCAACGTGCCGTGCGTCTGGTCGGGCGAGGCAACAAGCACCGCATCGACGCCCCTGTCGCGAATAAGGTCCAACGGGTCAGCGAAAGCGCGCGCTGCCTTGCAGGTCTCGACGATTTTGCCGATTCGCCCGGCGTCCGGGTCCGACACGGCGATGAGCTCCACGCCAGACACCGCAGTCGACAGGATCCGCGCATGATCGGAGCCCATCACCCCTGCGCCGATCAGTCCAACTCTGATAATCATCGAATTCTCCCCACCTGGCGGTGGTGCTAGGAGAGCACCTCAGGGCGGGAGAGGCGCCTAGTGAAAGAAACGCCCCGCATCAATGACCAAGGTCTGCCCGGTAATGCTGTCTGTCTGGCAAAGCGCCACCACCTGATTCGCGACGTCGTCCTTGTCGACCGCCCGCTTGAGCAGCGCTGCTTCCCTTGCGCGCTCTCTGTACGCCGGATTGAGGTTCGCCGTTGCCCGGGTGCCTTCCAGATATCCGGGGGCAATGCAGTTCACCAAGATTGCAGGCGCCAGACCCACAGCCATGCAGCGGGTCAGGTGAATGAGCCCCGCTTTGGAGACAGCGTAGGGAATGGAAGACCCGGAAGGTGCCAGCCCGGCGACGGAGGCGATGTTGACGATCCGGCCGCCGCCATGCCGCTGCATTGCTGGCGCTACCGCCTTGATGCATAACATGGGACCGGTGAGGTTTACCGCGAGAATTTTCTGCCATTCCTCATAGGTCATCGCGTCGAGGTCACTGAAGGGAATCCACTTGTTGTAAGCCGCGTCGTTGACCAGCAGATCCACACGCCCAAAGGTGTCGAGCACACGGGAGACCAGATCTTGCACCTGTGACTGACTGGTAACATCACACGCCATCGCCTCCGCTCGCGCCCCGGTGTTTTTCAGCTCCGTAGCCACCGTCTGAGCGCTCTCCCGGCTCTGCGCATAGACCACGACCACGTCACTGCCTGCGCGGGCGAGAGCATGGCAAATCCGCTGACCCAAACCGCCATTGCCGCCGGTCACAATCGCGACCGTTCCCTTTAGCTGCATGTCGATCTCCTCCTTCTTCAGCGCGCGCTCGTTCGTAGCAGACTTTTTTTTGCCAGCCGACGATTGCGCAACGTGTCGGGGTCGAACTCAGACTCCGCGAAGATATCTGTTAAGGCGCCATGCGGTGCTCAGTGAAAGTTCTGGTGAAACAAGCTCGTTCCTTAGGATGCCCCGAGTTCATTCCTTGCCATGCTCACCCACGCTCGCTCCTCCTGGTGCTTGATCTTGAAGCGCTTGGCGTGCTCGATGGCGTCCTGGAATACGCTTTGCGCCTGGGTCTCGTGGCCCAGCCGCTTCAACAACTGACCGTACCGGATCTTCGGCTCCAGGCCCACGGCGGTGCTGGCCAGATGCTCGTACACCTGGAGAGCTGAGAGGTCGTCGCCCATGCCTTCGAGCACGCGTGCGCGTAGCAATGCGACGTCGTTCTCACGGAATTTCCCATTATTGGCTTGCAGTTCATCGATGATCTCCCGAGCATGCGCGAAGTCGCCAGCTGCCAGGTAGGCGCGCGCTAGACCGAATGTCAAGTCGGCATCGTTCGCATGCGGGCCGGTTCTGGTCTCGCGGTACAGCTCTACCGCTTCCTGCGCGCGACCGAAGCGCAGGAGCTCCTGCGCCAGCGCCACCTTATTGTCGACAGTAGGCGCAACCTCCACGGCTTCCATCCGCTGCTTGAGCTCCTTGTCCGGATTGAGTGCCCGTGCGATGTCACGGCTCGCGCGGTTAGCGGCCAGATGCTCGCGCGATCCCGGGAAGACCTCGACGAAGTAGTAGATGATGCATCCGACGATCGGAAAGCTCAGGATGACGAACGCCCACCAGTATGGCCGGGCCGTCTTGAACACGTGGTAGATGAAGCAGCACTGGATGATGAGGGTCAGGATGATCAGCGGCATGGCGGCTCCCGTAGCGACTGAATCCCACAGGTGCTGCAAGCATCATACCCGGCTTCGCTCCGCAGTCCATCCTTCCGCAGTCCACGCGGACCACTTTGGGTCAAGCCGCGGTTGACATCCGCTCAATTGATCGCATAGCCGGGTGAATTCCTTCTCCTTGGTCAAGTGCTACACCTCTCCGAGGCGGCAAGCCTTCTTCGTGGGCCGCCTGTCTCTGATAAGGTGTCGTTTCCCTCCGATTCGAGGATTCGCGCGCTACTTGTCGCAGAGTCAACAATGATGACTACCAAGATGGTTGCTTATGGTGAGAGCACTTTGCCTCCCGGCATACGCTCCCGCTTCGTGAACGACATCAACGGCCTCACGGTGCACATATTGGAGGCCGGCTTCGAAACCAAGGACCGGCCCTGCGTCCTGCTGCTCCACGGCTTTCCCGAGCTCGCTTATAGCTGGAGGAAGGTGATGCTGCCGATCGCCTCAGTGGGGTTTCACGTGATCGCCCCCGACCAGAGGGGCTACGGGCGCACGACGGGCTGGGATGGCGACTACGACGGTGACGTGGGCTCCTTCCGGTTTCTCAACTTGGCCAGGGATACCCTGGGGCTCGTATCGGCTCTTGGCTATCGCTCCGTCGCTGCCGTGATTGGGCACGACTTCGGCTCGCCGATCGCGGCTTGCTGTTCACTCGTGCGGCCGGACGTCTTCCGCTCTGTGGTGCTGATGAGTGCCCCGATTGCGGGCCCACCGCCGCTCCCATTCAACACCGCCAACGAGTCCCCGAGAGCGGGCGCGGCCGCGAGTCCGTCCGGTGCCACCAGTATTCACGACGAGCTGGCGGCGCTGAAGCCACCCCGCAAACACTATCAGTGGTATTACTCGACGCGCGAGGCCAACGATAACATGCGCAACTGTCCGCAAGGCGTCCATGCCTTCCTGCGCGCCTACTACCACTACAAGAGCGCCGACTGGGTGCAGAACAAACCCGTTCCGCTCAAGTCGTGGAGCGCCAGCGAGCTGGCAAAACTACCCACGTACTACATCATGGAGCTGGGCAAAGGGATGGCGGAGACCGTGGCACCGGAGATGCCATCCGCGTCCGAGATAGCCGCGTGCAAGTGGCTTCCCGACGACGAACTGAGCGTGTACAGCGCGGAGTACGGCAGGACTGGCTTCCAAGGCGGTCTGCAGTGGTATCGCTGCGTGACGAGCGGTAAATCCATTGCCGAGCTGCAAATGTTCTACGGCCGCGCGATCGATGTGCCGTCCTGCTTCATCGCGGGGAAGAGCGACTGGGGCATCTACCAGAGGCCTGGCGATATCGACAAAATGCAGAACAGCGCGTGCACGCAGATGCTGGGCTGTCATCTGGTGGACGGGGCTGGCCACTGGGTGCAGCAAGAGCAGCCTGAGAAGGTGAGCAAGTTGCTCGTACAGTTTCTGCAGCAGCAAGCCCAACTCGCGCCCTGATCGGTATTCGCCTCGCGGTCCACACCCGCGACGGGCAAGTCCTCGCTCCGATTGGGCATTCGACAGGATCATGTCCGAGCCGCTCGATCCAAGGGCTCGGGAGATTCTGCTATCGTTGTGTCCATGCAGCCTATCATCTCCGTGTCGAATCTCTCCAAGACCTATGCCTCCGGCTTTCACGCTCTCAAGAGCATTAATCTGGATATTCGCCGTGGGGAAATCTTCGCGTTGCTAGGTCCCAATGGCGCAGGAAAGACGACGCTGATCAGCATCATTTGCGGGATCGTCAATCGAACTGAAGGCGTCGTTCTTGTAGACGGTCGCGACATCGTCGCCGATTACCGCGCCGTTCGCTCTTTGATCGGTCTCGTGCCGCAGGAACTCACGACTGATGCATTCGAAACGGTGTGGGCGACCGTCTCCTTCAGCCGCGGGCTGTTCGGCAAACCGCCAAACCCTGACCACATCGCAAAAGTCCTCAAGGATCTGTCCCTGTGGAACAGGAAAGACAGCAAGGTCATGACGCTCTCAGGCGGCATGAAGCGGCGCTTGCTCATCGCCAAGGCCCTGTCGCACGAGCCCAAGATCCTGTTTCTCGACGAGCCGACCGCTGGTGTCGACGTCGAGCTGAGGCGCGACATGTGGGAGCTGGTGCGCTCGCTAAGGGCCACCGGCGTGACCATCATTCTGACCACCCACTACATCGACGAGGCCGAAGAGATGGCCGACAGGATCGGCGTCATCAGCAAAGGCGAGATCATTCTGGTGGAAGACAAAGTCGAGCTCATGCGCAAGCTCGGTAGGAAACAGTTGACGCTGCAACTTCACAATACGCTGGAGCGTGTTCCTCCCGAACTGGCCGAGTACCGCCTCGAACTATCCAGCGACCGAAGCGAATTGGTCTATACCTACGACACCCAAGGCGACCGAACCAGCATCGTCGCACTGCTCGAAGCCCTTGACGGCGCGGGGGTCCGCTTCAAAGATCTCCGCACGACGCAAAGTTCCCTGGAAGATATCTTCGTCAGCCTGGTGAGGGAGGAGCCATGAATCTCCACGCAGTCCGCGCGATTTACGCGTTCGAGATGGCGCGCACCCGGCGCACGCTTATGCAGAGCATCATCTCCCCGGTGATTTCGACATCCTTGTATTTTGTTGTCTTCGGCGCGGCGATCGGCTCACGCATCCAGGAGGTTGGCGGGATCAGCTACGGCGCTTTCATCGTGCCCGGACTGATCATGTTGTCGCTGTTGACGCAGAGCATCTCCAACGCGTCGTTTGGCATCTATTTTCCCAGGTTCGTCGGAACGATCTACGAACTCCTGTCGGCGCCGGTTTCCTATCTTGAGATCGTGGTGAGCTATGTCGGGGCGGCTGCGACCAAGTCGATCATCCTTGGCCTGATCATCCTGGCCACAGCGGGCCTGTTCGTGCCGCTACAGGTTGCCCATCCCGCGTGGATGGTCCTGTTTCTCGTGCTCACGGCCGTAACGTTCAGTCTCGTCGGCTTCATCATCGGCATATGGGCCGATGGTTTCGAGAAACTGCAACTGGTGCCGCTCCTGATCGTCACACCGTTGACCTTTCTCGGCGGCAGCTTTTATTCGGTAGATCTGCTGCCGCCTTTCTGGCAGACGGTCACCTTGTTCAACCCCGTGGTTTACCTGATCAGCGGATTCCGCTGGAGTTTCTACGGCATTGCCGACGTGAGCGTCGCGGTCAGCCTCGCCATGACCATGCTGTTCATGGCGACATCTCTGGTGATCGTGGCGTGGATCTTTAAAACCGGATATCGGCTCAAGACCTGACCGCGGCTTCGCAAAAGAAAAAGGCCCGGTCTCACCGGGCCTCATGCGCAGCCGGGCGTCTTACTCGGGGCGGATGTTCGTTGCCTGTTCGCCCTTCGGGCCTGTGGTCACATCGAATGTGACGCGCTGGTTCTCCTTGAGCGACTTGAACCCGGGATCCTGAATCGCCGAGAAGTGCGCGAACAGATCCTTGCCCCCGCCGTCTGGCGTGATGAAACCGAAGCCCTTTGCGTCATTGAACCACTTAACGGTACCTGAGGTCATGCTTGTCTTCCTTTGAAGATATATGAAGGCTTGCGCGGAAGCTTCAAGAGAAGAAAGAACGAAGGGGCGTATTGGCGGCGCGAGCGCGCCTCGGACGAACCTGCTGTTTGTCAACGCTCAAAGAATCCTGCCAGCAGACTTATACAGAGGTATCCCCGTCGAGTCAACGCAATTCGATGCCGGCCTACTTCGCGCTGGCAACTGGAGCAGTTGCTTCGTGATTCGCAGCCACTGAAGTGTCGCCAAGCGTGCACATCCACTGCGCGGAACCAGTTTTCTTTGACCCTCGAGCGCAGTCCGCGTATAACGAAGAGCAGCGACAGCTCAAGATGACATTGAGCCTTCCTTCTCCGACCGCGCTTCCCGTTTTTCCCAGATCTTCTCTGTCCGAAGGTTGCCGCGCCCAGCCACGTTGGATATGACCTCGACAGGAGCGACGATGAGTATAGGTACCGTAAGGTGGTTCAGCTATTCGAAAGGCTGCGGGTTCATCATCCCGGACGATGGCGGCGCGGATGTGTTCGCGCATTTCTCCGGGCTCAGCGGCGTCGGCCTGAGATCTCTTCACCCGAACCAGCGTGTCAGTTATGACGTGAGCGTGGGTCCGAAAGGGCGAGTGGCCAGCAATATCTACTCGTTGAGGTGATGTGGGCAGGGGTTCAGGGCGCGCCAGCAATCGCGAGGACGATCGCCCGCGTTGGGAAGTCCATGACGAGCTGCACCCATGATGCTCATTCGGCGGAGGGATGGAGGCCTCATGCCTAGCGGAAACAAGAAGCAGGAGGATTCGTTCAGACAGCAGCGGGAAACGTGGCGTCGGGCGTACGCCGAGGCGCACAGCGTGCGGGAGCGATTCCCAGAGGTTGAGCAACTCGTTCTCGACATGGCGTTTACCGATCTAACGGGGATCGGAAGGTACTCCCCGCAAATGCACAGCTTTTCCGCCTCGGCGAAGGCATTCTTCGCGATTGCCTGCCCTCGAACGCTTTGCCTCGACGGTGGTTTCGATCTCGATTCCATGATCCTCGCCATGCTCGCCACCGGCCGAACGATGTCGATCGGCACTCTAGAATGCCGTGGTTGGGTGGATCCAGCGCGTCCCGACAATGCGCGCTGCCTTCTGCAGATGCGCTATCAGCTCCAGGCCCGCTACACTGCGCCGAAGGCGAGCAGCTCAGGCTCAAGCACGCGCGTCTGAGGCGGCGCTATCCAGGTTCGCCGGTCGACGCCCGCCAGCGAGTTTCAGCTGCCCAGCAAGGGCAACGTGCGGGCTTCGCGTAGCAGTTTCGCCAGCTCGTCCGCGGGCAACGGCCTGCTGAAGTAGTCGCCTTGGATCTCGTCACAGCCCTGGGCTTGCAGCAAAGCGAGCTGGTCTCGGGTTTCGACGCCCTCGGCGAGGACGCGTAGTTTGAGGCTCTTGCCCATGGCTATGATGGCACTGGTAATTGCGGCGGCACCGGGATCCGTGGTGATGTCGCGCAGGAACGATACGTCGATCTTGAGTCTGTGGATCGAGAAGCGCCGCAGGTAGCTCAGGCTGGAGTATCCGGTTCCGAAATCGTCGATGGAAAGCCGCAACCCCAAGGCCCACAGCCGCTGCACCGACGCCAGCCCTGCCTCGACTTGTTGCATCAGCATACTTTCTGTGAGTTCGAGTTCCAGGTACTGGGGCGCGAGTTCGGTCTCTTGAAGGATCTTCGCGACGGTGTCCGGCAGCTTGGGCTGGCGGAACTGGATGGCGGAGAGATTCACGGCAACCGGAACGGGGGACAATCCCGCCCGCTGCCATGCCCGCGCTTGACGGCATGCCTCAAGCAGCTCGGCGCCTCGATTCCAGGCTGTAATCCTGCCCTCGAGATCGAGACCCATGATGGCATCGTTCGAGTCCATCAGCAGCGTCGCAAGGCGCCGCTGCCGCTCGGCAGCCACCTTCACCCCGGTCACGTCGGTGAAAGTGATGACTACACCCTCGCTCTGGTTACTCAGCGTCCGATAGGGTGAGATCCGCCGCAGCCACCATTGACCTTCCGAACCGGGTATCTCCTTGTCTGCTGGCGTGAGCGTTTGCAGGACCTGTTGCGCGTCTCGCAACAAGTCGGGGTCGGTGAATCGCTGGGCGATGTCAGTGAACGGCCGCCCTACGTCGGTCGAGAGCAGGCTCAGCAATCGAGTGGTGGCAGGCGTGAACCATTGAATCCGAAAGCCTGCGTCGAGGAACACTATGGAGATGTCGGTGTTGCTTAGCAGGTTGGACATGTCGATGTTCACCCGCTCGAACTCGCCCACCTTCTTCCGGAGCTGGGTGTTGGAAGTGCTCAGCTTGCACCTGTCCTAGAAGCCCCTGGCCGCCGGAACGGTCGGTACTTTCGCAGCGTGACACCGTGGCGGCTTCGTCCCTGCGCTCGTCACTGGCGACGCACTTTAGCAGTCAGCTCGGCCCAAAGTCCTCGTTTGTCGTCAACTGTGCGACGAAGCGCCTCTCGTTCGAAATCTGCCAAAGAAGGATGGAAGTCGCGGCCGCCGAGGATAACTGAATATGTCCAGACGTGGCGATGCCCTCGCCTGGTAAAAACGTCGATTAGCCGTGTCATGCGATTTACTTGCCTGCGATTGTTTAGAGCTGTAGCGGGCCGTCCCTTGCCGCAGTGGTACGGCTCACCGTGGCTGGGAGCCGCCCGGCAGCGGCGCGCCCTCGCTTTTCTCGACTTGGCCCCCGTTGATCATGTGGTCATGCTGCCGGACAAACGCTTCCAAGATGCATTCTCTCTGGTCCTGGCCTGTCAGCTTCTCGCATCGCACTCGCGGATTCTCCTCCGTGGCTTTGGCAACCTTCAGGCACTGGTTCGCGACGGCTTCTCCCGGGCTTTTGCAGCTCTCCTTCGTCATTTTGTACTCGCCCGATGTCCTCGGGGAGTGCGACTCGAGGGTTTGCCCTATCGCCGCGTTCAGCCCGAAGGCGAACCCGGACGCGATTACGGCAGTAAGAAGTCTGGACATTCCATTCTCTCCGCTCGATCCATCACACGGATTGGCTCACGCTGCGACTTCCCGTCTTGTCTGTCCGGACGGGGCAACGGGGGAAGTTCGCGGCGTCAGCATCTCGCGCGCATCCGGTGGCAGCTCCTTCATGCGCTGCAGCGCCTTGGCGAAGAGATCGCGAACATCAAGGCTCACCAGAATGCTCGCATACCTCGCGTCTCTTGCAGTCAGGCTCGCACACAACGCCTCGAGAAACCGGTAGGAGTCTATGACTTCGCGATCACTGCCGGTCGCGAGACCAGCAAGCTCTCGTGAAGGATCCTGCTTAGCCTGATGACCAATCAGGTCGTTGAGTCCCCTGGCTAGGTAGCTGCGCACTTCGCGGCGCGTCTTCAGCGGCTCGAGAGACGCTGTCCAGATTGCATCAAACATCATTGGGGCCTCCGGCTTTATGTTCTGGTCTCCAAGTCTTCAATGCGCAGCGCAGATCTCACGTGGTATTGCGGCTGTCCTTCAACCGACGGCATAAAGGGCGGGCCTGTGGGCCCGCCCTCCCTCCCCCTCTTAACGCAACCCACTACCCTTAGTTCGCGGCGGCGGCGCCAATCTTGTGGAAGGTCGAGTTGGAAACCTCGTAGGTATCAACCTGAGGCGTTCCCTCAACCAGCTTCGCCAGCATCTGGGTCACTTGAACGTACGACCCGCGGTTGTACGCTTCAGCGTTTTCTTTGTTGTCCCACAAACTCACCCCGAACGCTTCCTTTCCAGCCGGAGTAACGAAGGTGATTTCATCTTGAAACCCCTTCTGTTTCCGAAGCATCGGGATAACTTCCTTCTCGAGCTTCTGGGTAAACTCGGACGCACTGTTGGGCTTCAGATGCAAGGACACTCGGCGTGCATACATATTTGTCTCCTTCACTGTCATCGGCGAGGGAGCAGTTCAGATAACCGTTTCCGGTTCAGATGATCTTGAAACTCCCTCACGGGCTTAACAAGGATGAGTGGATTCACTTGACGTGTCAAGGACAATCTAGGATTATCTTTGTTGTCTTAACCAGACATGGTAAATCAAAGGAGGCGCACGGTGGACGTTTGTTTGGTCATAAAGGAACGGCTGGAGGCGTTGGGTTTTGGGCAAAAGGATTTGGCGGCCGCCGCCGATGTCACGGAGTCTTACGTTTCCCAGCTGCTGACTCGGAAGAAGTTGCCCCCCGCGCCCGAGCGAACAGACATCTACGAGAAGATGGGCAAGTTTCTCAAGCTGTCAAGCGGCAGGCTGGCGAAGCTGGCTGAACTGCAGCGCAGGGAAGAGTTGAAGAGGAATTTCGAGGAACCTCCGGCGCCGTTGCTTCACCAAGTTCGAGAGCTGGTTCTGCGCAAGTGCACACCGGAAAAGCAGCAAGAGGTACGGGCAGTATTCGAGAAGCAGCCCTTCGGTGAGCTCGAACGCCTCGTCACACAAAAGCTTCTGGACGTGGTCAAGCGAGTCGCCAGAGAGGAGTTGGAAAGTGAAAAGTGGCTCCACTCGGTGGCTCGACACAGTCGCCGAAGCTATAAGCAGATGCGAGTCATGATCCTCGAGTTCCTGGACACCGACGTCTTCCACGTATCAGCCGAAAACTGCATCTCCTTCCTGGACCCGCTGATCGACTCCTGGGATATCGACCTCTCGACCTTCGGTATGAACATTGTGCTTAACCGAAGATTCAGCCCAGGGCACTCGAAACGATTCGAGTTCGTTGAAACAGAACCCACTCAACCTTCCGGGGGTGAGCCAGGGCTCAACGCTTTCCTTAAGAATGCTTCACTGAGTGAGAATGTCACTCAGGAGGAAATCGAATTCTTAAAACGGTTGAGGTTCAAGGGAAGGCGGCCGACACCGCTCTACTATTACCGCGAACTGCAGAATCTTAGAGATCCGCTGCATTTTCGCAGTGTAGAGGGATGACCATTGCATCTGGCTAGCTCATGCACTGCGTTCGGGTGATATGCGATGGGCGTGATTCCTCGATTACATAAACGCACGGTGAACGAACCGCATGATTGAGTCGTCCTCCTGCCTTTCTTCGTAAAGGATTCCGTGGAAGTCGGGTCCTCCGACGGCGAGCAAGGCCTCAGCAATACAGCGTCTGACCCGCTCACGCTGAGAAAACGATTCCGGGATCTTGCCCAGCGGCTTGATGTCGATGAGCACCATCTCGACGGGAGCGCCGTGGTCTGTCGTCGTCTTGATTTCGAGGTGCGAACAAACAAGATTTCTGGGTAGCTCGTTGTTGACAGCTTCGATGAGGTCTCGTTCATGATGGCTAAATGGGGGCATGTTCGTCTCCTGCCGTTGGACGGGCGCATTTCCCTTGCCGCCGACGGCGGTGAGAGGGATCGAGCGCCTGACCAGTGCACCTTCGATGCGGTGTAGTTCAAGTCCGGCACATTGCAATACGGCACTGCGTTGCATTCTAAACGCAATGACCTTTCGAGTGTCCGCTCAGGATCGGGTGTTGCCTTCTCGATATCTTGGTCGCGAACGGCCAGAACCGGCTGTACGCCGTAGGTGATGTCATCGTCCGATCTGTCCCCGTACCGGGCCAGGCCAAACGTCGGCTTCTGACCGGCTGATGCCCAGGAGCAAATCGATCTTCGCCCGATATCCTTTGGACTCAGTCCCGCCAGCGGTGCACTCGCTCGATGAATGGCTCGTCGCCGATCTCGCTGCAGAGTCTGGTTAGCTCCGGACGCAGGGCCCCGCACCAGCGCAGGTCCTCAATCCCTTCCGCAAGGGGAACGTCCGTGCGCAGGGTGGCCAGGCGGCGGTAGAGAGAGGCGTCCTCTCGATGCTCCCGCAGGCTCTTGGCGAGACCAGCGGCACCGCGCACGACAACGCTCCACTGCGTTTCCTGGTCCGGGATCGCCTCGAGGTGCCCGTAGCGGGCTAGGAGCACAGACGCGGACTTGCCGCCCCAGCGGGGCACGCCTGGAATGCCGTCCGCGTCGTCGCCGACAAGCGCGAGCCAGTCCGGGATCGACGCGGGTGGGACTCCAAACCTCGCGGCTACCGCCGGCTCGTCGAGTATCCGACGACGCATCCGATCGAAGCAGATGACTCGGGAGGCGCGCACGCATTGCGCCATGTCCTTGTCGGGCGTACAGATCAAGACCTGCTCGACCTCGGACGAGACACTATAGCGTGCGGCGGCGGTTGCAAGGGCGTCGTCGGCCTCGAACTCGACCATCGGCCACACGACCAGGCCAAGAGCATGAGCGGCCCGCTCGGCTAGAGGGAACTGGGACATCAAGTCCGCCGGCACGCCTTCGCTCGTCTTGTATCCGTCGAACAGGTTGTTTCGAAAAGACTCGATAACGTGATCGAAGGCGCATGCCACGTGGGATACGCCTTCTCCGCGCAGCAGCGACAGCAACGACCGCAGGATGCCACGGGTTGCCCCAACCTCGGAGCCGTCCGGGCCGAGCGCGCTGGGCGCTCCGAAGTGAGCCCGGAATAACTCGTATGTTCCGTCGACCAAGTGGATCCGCATTGATGCCGGATTTTACTTCTCGAACACGCTGCGCACATCCGCCCCAAAACAGCTGCACGACGCAGCCGCTCGCATCGATGGTGCGGTCGGGACTTCGGGCGCTAGCGTCCTCGGCGGCGAAACCGCTCACGCTGCACGGTCCGCTTCCACGTAGCGCTCGATGCGCGACAGCCACTCTCGCTTCGCCTCTTGCGGCAGGAACGAAGCTGTGATCGAGTTGCAAGCCAGCCTAGTCAGATCGGCACGCGTCAACCCCAAGGCCTTCTGCGCGGCCAAGTAGTTCTCCAGGATATAGCCACCGAAATACGCCGGGTCGTCCGAGTTGACGGATACGCAAAGGCCGGCGTCGAGCAGTCGCTTGAGATTGTGGTCCTCCATGCGCGGAAACACGGCGAGCTTCACGTTGGACAGCGGACACACCGTGAGCGGCACCTGCTCGGCGGCCAGACGCTTACACAGCTCCGCATCCTGCTCGCAGCGCACACCGTGGTCGATACGGGAAACCCGCAGATCGTCGAGCGCCTCGTGGATGTACGCGGGAGGCCCCTCCTCGCCCGCGTGTGCAACCGTGAGAAAGCCTTCCTGCCGCGCCCGCTCGAACACTTTGGAGAACTTCGAAGGCGGGTGACCTAGCTCGGAGGAGTCCAGTCCGACCGCGTGGATTCGATCCTTGTAGGGTAGTGCTGCCTCGAGCGTCCGCATCGCCGCCTCGGCGCTCAAGTGGCGCAGGAAGCACAGGATCAGCTTGGACGACAGGTTGAGGTTGCGCCTGGCGTCGTCCAGCGCACTGGAGATGCCGTCCAACACGGTCGCGAACGCGATCCCACGGTCGGTATGCGTTTGCGGATCGAAGAAGATCTCGACGTGGACCACACCCTGGCCCCGCGCCCTCTCGAGATAAGCCCAGGTCAGCGCATGAAAATCGTCCTCGTCGCGCAGAACGTTTGCGCCCTGGTAGTAGAGGTCGAGAAAGGACTGCAGGCTGTGAAAATCGTAGGCGCGGCGCAACGCCTCCACCGACGGGTACGGGAGCGATATGCCGTGCTTGTGCGCCAGCTCGAACGCCATCTCGGGCTCGAGCGTGCCCTCGATGTGCAGGTGCAGCTCGGCTTTGGGGAGGCCTCGGATGAAGGATTCGATGTCAGCGGCTGAGTGGCTCATGTCACTTGGGAATCGAGCCCTCCACGCCCTCGACGTACCAGTTGAGACTCATCAGGTCTTGGAGAGACATGGTCGAGCCCGCCGGCACCTTGACCGTGCCCGACTGGTCCTTGATCGGCCCCTGGAAGGGAGTCAGCTTCCCGTCGATGATGGCGTTCTTCTTTTCCTCGAACACCTTGGCAGCAGCGGGCGGCACCACACTGTTCAGCGGCGCCATGACCACGACGCCTTCCTTGAGGCCCCATTTGACCACCTCCGGCTTCCAGGTCCCGGCCAGTACCTTCTTCACCGTGTCGATGTAGTACACGCCCCAGTTGTTGGTGTTTGCGGTCAGCTGAGATTTGGGCGCGAACTTGCGCATGTCGGAATCCCAGCCGAAGGCGTAAATGCCCTTCTCCTGAGCCACCTGGACGATAGCGGGCGAATCGGTGTTCTGGCACAGCAGGTCGGCGCCTTGCGCGATCAGCGTCTCGGCCGCTTGCCGCTCCTTGGCCGGGTCATACCACGTGTTGACCCAGATCACCTTGGTCTTGACCTTCGGATTCACGCTCTGCGCGCCAAGCGTGTAGGCGTCGATGTTGCGGATCACCTCGGGGATCGGGAAGGAAGCGACGAACCCCAGCGTGTTGGTCTTGGTCATCTGGCCCGCCATGACCCCCAGCAGGTACGCGCCCTCGTAGAAACGCGCTTCGTAAACGCCCAGGTTCTTGGCGGTCTTGTAGCCGGTCGCGTGTTCGAAGGTCACGTTCGGAAAATTCTGCGCCACCTTAACCGTCGCATTCATGAAACCAAAGGAAGTGGTGAAGATCACCTTATTGCCTTCGGTGGCGAGCTGGCGGATGACCCGCTCGGCATCGGCGCCCTCCGCCACGTTCTCCACGTAAGTCGTCTTCACCTTGGATCCCAGCGCCTTCTCCAGCGCCTGGCGTCCCTGATCGTGTGCATAGGTCCAGCCGGCGTCACCCACCGGCCCGACGTACACGAACGCGACTTTGAGGGGCTCTTCCGCGAACGCCACCGTGCCCGCCCCCATGGCTGCGGAGAACGCGGCGATCGAGATCAGCACGCAGCGCGGCCGTGGCAAGCAATCCCATCCTGTTCATCATTGTTGTGGCTCCTGTCGAGGGGGAAACCTAGGGAAGGTCTGATCAAGCATAGCGGACGTTGGGTGCGGGGTGCACGGCGCCTGTCTCCCCGGGCGCCAAGCTCTGCTCGGCCGTGCATACCGATCGGGCGCTCGGCACGCTCCCGTATACCGATGGCCTGCAGGCTTTTTGTATCCTGTCTACTCCGCAACTGGCGCTTGCGGGCTCATCGAGCCGGACGTATACCGCTGCCACATTTTTGTATTCCTGACTAAATCGCGGCGCCGGACAACAGATCGGCTCTCGGTAAGCGCGCGAATCGCGGTGCAACCAGCGCCAGACCGGATCCGATTCATCCTCGACGGCGAGCAGATCAGCGTCGGCGATCTCCCGCCCACCACGACTGTGCTGGAGTTCCTGCGCGAGCGGCTCGGCCGGACCGGAACCAAGGAGGGCTGCGCCGAGGGAGACTGCGGCGCCTGCACGGTAGTGCTGGGCGAACTCGACGGCGATCGGCTCGTCTACCGGGCCGTCAACTCCTGTATTCGCTTTCTGCCCACGGTGGACGGCAAAGAGCTGGTCACCGTCGAGAGCCTCAAAGCAGCGGACGGCACGCTGCATCCGGTGCAGCAGGCGATGGTCGACTGCCATGCCTCGCAATGCGGGTTCTGCACGCCCGGCTTCGTCATGTCGCTGTTTGCGTTGTATCTCGACGAACCCGCACCCGGTCGTGAGAGCGTAGTACGCACAATCGCCGGCAATCTTTGCCGCTGCACCGGGTACCGCCCGATCATCGAGGCCGGTTACCGCATGGGCGCGTACCCGGAGCCGCCCATTTGGAGCCGCAGCGATGCGCAGAACAGCGCTCGACGCAAGGCCCTGCGGGCGATCCAGCGCAAGGACGCGTTGACGCTCGCCACCGGACCTGGCTTCCACGCCCCGGTCTCCGCCGACGAGCTCGCCCGCCTGGTGCAGCAGAATCCCGACGCGCTTCTGCTCGCTGGCGGCACCGACGTAGGCCTGTGGGTAACCAAGCAGCTGCGCGACCTGCCCATGCTGATCTACGTAGGCGAGGCCGCCGACCTCAAGCACGTGCGAGAGATCGGCGGTGCACTCGAGATCGGAGCCGCCGTCAGCCTGACCGACGCCTTCTCCGCCATCGTGTCCCGCTATCCGATGCTCGAGGAGATGGCCGACCGGTTCGGCTCGCCGCCCGTGCGCAACTCGGGCACGCTGTGCGGGAACATCGCCAATGGCTCACCTATCGGCGACTCCATGCCGTTTCTGGTGGCGCTCGGGTCGAACGTCCGCCTGCGCCGCGGCGACCGGCGCCGCGAGCTGCCGCTCGAAGCGCTGTATCTCGGGTACCAGAAGAAGGCCCTCGAGCGGGGCGAATTCGTCGAGGCCGTGCAGGTGCCGCTGCCACGACCCGGCCGGCTGTTTGCCAGCTATAAAGTATCCAAGCGCATCGACCAGGATATCTCGGCGATCTGCAGCGCCTTCGCCTTCGATATCGAAGACGGTCGCATATCCGCGGCGCGCATCGCCTATGGCGGCATGGCCGCGACCGTGCGGCGGGCCACGCGCACCGAAGCCGCGCTCGCCGGCAAACCCTGGACCCATCAGAGCATCTCGGCAGCGTTGCCTGCATTGTCACAGGACTATGCGCCCATCACCGACATGCGCGCGAGCCGTGAATATCGAATGCAGGTAGCGCGCAATCTCCTCGACCGGTTCTACCTGGAGCACGCCGGCGCTTCCGCTGCGCCGTGCCGCGTTGCCCATGTCTGAGACCATGACCGAACCGGATCAGATTTCCATCGCCGGGGAGCCATTCCCGCACGAGAGCGCGCACCTGCACGTGAGCGGCGGGGCTGTGTACGCCGACGACATCGGGCTGCCGGCGAATGCGCTGCACGCTGCGCTGGGACTGAGTACCGTCGCGCACGCACGTATCCGCCCAATGGACTTGACGGCGGTACGCGAGGCCCCCGGCGTCGTCGACGTCGCGTGCGCGGCCGACGTCCCCGGAGAGAACAACTTCGGCCCTGTGCTGAAGGACGACCCGATCTTCGCCGAGTCCGTGGTCGAGTTCGCGGGGCAGGCGCTGTTCGGCGTGGCGGCGATCTCCTACCAGGCGGCGCGCCGGGCTGCGCAGCTCGCCCGCGTGCAGTACGAGGAGCTGCCGGCGATCCTCGACGTGCGCCAGGCGCTGGCCGCGGGCAGCTTCGTGTTGCCCACGCAGCGGCTGCGCCGCGGCAACCCGGAGCTCGCGCTGACCCAGGCGCCGCATCGGCTCAAGGGCTCGCTTGCGATCGGCGGGCAGGAGCATTTCTACCTCGAAGGACAGGTCGCGGTCGCGCTGCCTCAGGAAGACGGCACCATGCTGGTCTACAGCTCCACCCAGCATCCGACCGAGATCCAGCATCTCGTCGCGCACGCGCTCGGCGTGCTCTCGCACCGGGTTGTCGTGCAATGCCGCCGCATGGGCGGTGGCTTCGGCGGCAAGGAGAGCCAGCCCGCGCAGTTCGCATGCGCGGCGGCCGTGCTGGCTGCCAGGACACAGCGCCCGGTCAAGCTGCGGCTGGACCGCGACGCGGACATGCTGATGACCGGCAAGCGCCACGATTTCTGGGTGGAGTACGACGTCGGCTTCGACGCGCGCGGCCGCATCCTGGGGCTGCACCTGATGCTGGCCTCGCGCTGCGGCTATTCCGCCGATCTCTCCGCTCCGGTCAACGACCGCGCGCTGTGCCACGTGGACAATTGCTACTACCTGGAGAACGTCGAGGTCGTCTCGCACCGCTGCAAGACCAACACGGTGTCGAACACCGCCTTCCGCGGCTTCGGCGGCCCACAGGGCATGATGGCGATCGAGGCGGTGATCGACGATATCGCCCGGCAGCTGCGCCTCGACCCGCTGGACGTGCGGCGCGCCAACTTCTACGGCATCGCGCGAGCGCAATGTCACGCACTATCAGATGACGATCGAGGACAACGTGATCGATCGCATGGTCGACGAGCTCGCCGCGAGCAGCCGCTACCGCGAGAGGCGCGGCGAGGTCGAGCGCTTCAACGCCGGCAGCCCGGTGATCAAGCGCGGCATCGCGCTCACCCCAGTCAAGTTCGGCATCTCCTTCAACGCGACCCACTACAACCAGGCCGGCGCGTTGGTTCACGTCTACACCGATGGCAGCGTGCTGGTCAACCACGGCGGCACGGAGATGGGCCAGGGCCTGTACACCAAGGTCGCCCAGGTCGTGGCCGAAGAGCTGCAGGTCGACATCGCGCAGGTGCGCACGACCGCCACCGACACCAGCAAAGTGCCCAACACCTCGGCCACCGCGGCCTCGTCGGGGAGCGACTTGAACGGCAAGGCAGCGCAGGCTGCGGCTCGCACGATCAAGGAACGGCTGCGTCGCGTTCGCCGCCGAGAAGTACGCTGTGAGCCCGCAGGCCGTGCGGTTCGCCGCAGGCAAGGTGCACGTCGGCGAGCGCAGCGATCGATTTCCCTGCGTTTCTGCAGGAGGCCTACGCCGCGCGCATCTCGCTCTCTTCGACCGGCTACTACCGCACGCCGAAGATCCACTGGGACCGCAAGACGCTCAGCGGGCGCCCGTTCTTCTACTTCGCCTATGGCGCCGCGGTGTCCGAGGTCGCGATCGACACGCTGACCGGCGAGTTCCGCCTGCTGCGCGTGGACATCCTGCACGACGTCGGAAAATCTCTGAACCCGGCGATCGACATCGGACAGGTCGAAGGCGGGTTCCTGCAAGGCGCGGGCTGGCTCACCAGCGAAGAGCTGTGGTGGGACGAGCGCGGGCAACTGCAGACGCATGCGCCCTCTACTTATAAGATCCCAGCGGCCGGCGACTGGCCGGCCGACGTGCACGTTCGGCTGCTGGAGAACACGCCCAACCGCGAAGACACGATCTTCCGCTCCAAGGCGGTGGGCGAGCCTCCACTGATGCTCGCCATCTCGGTGTTCCACGCGATCCGCGATGCCGTCTCGAGCTGCGGCGCGCCAGGCGTGCGGCCCACGCTGGCTGCACCGGCCACACCCGAGTCGATCCTGCGCGCCATCGATTCTGCTGCGGCAGCCGCAAACGGCGCCGACCATGCGAGCCGTTGCGGGCGGAGCGTAGATGAGCGACTGGTTCTCCCGCCTTTCCGACGCGCTCGCCGCCGAACCGGCGCTCGTGCGCGTGGCATTGGCTTCCGTGCTCGGCTCCGCGCCGCGCGAGACAGGCGCATCCATGCTGGTCGGCATGGACGCGCTTCACGGCAGCATCGGCGGCGGTAATCTCGAGTTCAAGGCGATCGAGATGGCGCGCGCGATGTTGCGGCAAGGTTCGGCTTGGCAGATGGCGAGCTTCCCGCTCGGCCCCGCGCTCGGACAATGTTGCGGCGGCTTCGTCGAGCTGTGGTTCGAGCGCATCGAAGCGGAGCAGCGCGCCGCGTTTACAGCTTTCGACACGGCACGATGCGGTGCAATGTCGCGAGTGCGTTCTCGCCACCGTCGCCACGCCGGATCGACCGCCACACCGCGCGCTCCTCGCGCACGCCGCGAGCGACGGCTTCGGCGATCCTGCGCTGGATGCCTGGGCCACGAGATGAAGCAGCGGCAATGCGAGACGAGGAGCCTCCGCCAACGCGCGCCTGGCTCGCAAGCGGAAGCTGGACGCTGCTGCTGGAGCGCCTCGATGCACCGCACACGCCGCTGTATCTGTTCGGCGCGGGACACGTGGGTCGCGCGCTGATCTCCGTGCTGTCCGGCCTGCCGTTCAAGGTGACATGGGTGGACGGGCGCAACGGCGTTTTCCCCGACGTGCTGCCAGCCAACGTGACCGCGCACGCGAGCCCCGACCCGGCCGAGCTCGTGCGCGATGCTGCGCCGGACGCCTGCTTCCTCGTGTTGACTCACAGTCACGCATTGGACTACGAGATCTGCCGCGAGATCCTGCAGGCGGGACCGCTTCTCCTTCGTCGGACTGATCGGCTCGCACACCAAGGCCGCACGCTTCGCGCATCGCCTGGCGCGCGACGGGATTGCGGCGGAGCGCGTCGGACGGCTGGTGTGCCCCATCGGGATCGCGGGCATCAGCAGCCAAACAGCCAGAGGCGATCGCCATCGCGGTCGCCGCTCAGCTCCTGCGTCTGCGCGAGCTGGGCTGGGACGAGCAGGCCGCACACGAGCGGGGGCGGCCGGCCTCCGTCCGCGCGGGAACGTCGGCTGAGAGCGGTCGCGTCGTGCCGATCACCGTGCATCCGGCACGGCGCGAGAGCTGATCCCGCATGAGATCCCCACCCGATCTCAGCGCCTCGCCGCGCTTGGTCTTGCGCGGCATCACCAAGCGTTACCCCGCGGTGGTGGCCAACGACAACGTCAACCTCGAGGTGCGCCCAGGAGAAATCCACGCGCTGCTGGGCGAGAACGGCGCGGGCAAGAGCACCCTGATGAAGATCGTGTACGGCGTCACCAAGCCGGACGCCGGCAGCGTGATCTGGGAAGGGCGGCCCGTGCATATCGGCAGTCCGGCCGAGGCGCGGCGCCTCGGAATCGGCATGGTGTTCCAGCACTTCTCGCTGTTCGAGACGCTGACGGTGGCAGAGAACATCTCGCTCGCTCTCGACGAGCGCACCGCACCGGAGCAGCTGGCGTCGCGCATTCGCGAAGTGTCCGAGAACTACGGCCTGCCCATCGATCCGAAACGGCTGGTGCACAGCATGTCGGTGGGCGAGCGTCAGCGGGTCGAGATCGTGCGCTGCCTGCTGCAAAGCCCGAAGCTGCTCATCATGGACGAGCCGACCTCCGTGCTCACGCCGCAGGCCGTGCTGAAGCTGTTCGAGACGCTGCGCCGGCTGGCCCACGAGGGTTGCAGCATTCTGTATATCAGCCACAAGCTCGACGAGATCAGGGCGCTGTGCGACACCGCTACAGTCCTGCGCGGCGGGCGCGTGACCGGCACTGCGATCCCCTCGCAAGAAACCCCGGAGAGCCTGGCGCGGATGATGATCGGCAGCGAGCTTCCGGAGTGCCATCTCCAGCCTCGCACCCCGGGCGACATCCGGCTCGAGCTCGACCGGCTCGGCTTGCCCACACTCGATCCTTTCGGCGTGACGCTGCGCGAGATCGGCCTGAGCGTGCGCAGCGGCGAGATCGTCGGCATCGCCGGGGTCTCCGGCAACGGCCAGAAGGAGCTGCTGACTGCGCTGTCGGGCGAATCGACCCGTGGACAGGACCGACATGATCCGCATCATGGGACGCGCCGGCCGGACGCCTGGATCCCGCGCAGCGGCGCCGGCTGGGGCTTACGTTCGTGCCCGAGGAAAGGCTGGGGCGTGGCGCGGTGCCGGCATTTGAGCCTTGCCGACAACGCGTTGCTCACCGGCAGCAGCCGCGGCATGGTGCAGCACGGCGTCATCCGTCACGCCACGGTGCGCGAGTTCGCTCGCGCCGTGATCGAGCGCTTCAAGGTCAAGTGCAAAAGCGAGCAGGCCGCGGCCTCCAGCTTGTCGGGCGGAAATCTGCAGAAGTTCATCGTCGGCCGCGAGACCATGCTCGAACCCAAAGTCATCGTCGTTGCGCAGCCAACCTGGGGCGTGGACATCGGAGCGAGCATGCTGATCCGGCAAGCTCTCATCGACCTGCGCGACCGCGGCGTCGCCGTGCTGGTGATCTCCGAGGAGCTGGACGAACTGTTCATGATCAGCGACCGCATCGCCGTCATGGCGCAAGGCCGTCTCTCACCTGCCGTCCCGTCGGGCGAGACCAGTCTCGAGCAGATCGGCGCGTGGATGGGCGGCGTGTTCGAAACCGCGGAGCCTCTCCATGCTTAAGCTCGAGCCCCGACAGGAGCCTTCGCGCTCATGAGCTACGCCTCGCCGCTGATCGCTGTCGCACTCACACTGCTCACCGGATATCTGCTGTTCTCGCTGCTCGGCAAGGACCCGGCGCAGGCCTTCTACGTCTTCTTCGTGAAGCCGCTGGAGACGCGCTATGGCGTGGGCGAACTGTTCCTCAAGGCCACTCCGCTGATGCTGTGCGCAACGGGGCTGGCGCTCGGCTTCCGCGCGAACGTGTGGAACATCGGCGCCGAAGGGCAGCTGGTCGTGGGCGCAATCGTCGGTGGCGGCATCGCGCTGCTGTTCCAGGACGTACAGGCCGGATGGCTCTTGCCGCTGATGCTGGTGGGCGGCGTGCTTGGCGGCATGGCCTGGGCGGCCGTCCCCGCGTTCCTGCGTGTGCGTTTCCACACCAACGAGATCCTGGTCAGCCTGATGCTGGTCTATGTCGCCAAGCTCTTGCTGAGCTATTTGGTGCACGGGCCCTGGCGCGATCCGGAGGGCTACAACTTTCCGCAGTCGCGCATGTTCCACGAGGCGGCTCTGCTGCCGGTGTTGATGGAGGGCGTGCGCACCACCTGGGCCTTCGTCATCGCTCTCCTGCTGGCAGGGCTGTCATGGCTGTTCGCCGAGAAGACGTTCGCGGGCTTCCGCCTCAAGGTGAGCGGGCTCGCGCCGGGCGCGGCCTCGTACGCTGGATTCAGCGAGAAGCGCAACGTCTGGCTGGCGCTTCTGATCGGCGGCGGCGCTGCGGGCCTCGCGGGCGTTGCGGAGGTGGCTGGCCCGATCGGCCAGTTGCAGCCCGCGGTATCTCCCGGCTACGGCTTCGCTGCCATTATCGTGGCGTTTGTGGGACGGCTGAATCCGCTCGGCGTGGTGTTGGCCAGCCTGTTGATGTCGTTGCTCTACCTCGGAGGCGAAACCGCGCAGATCCACCTCACGCTGCCCTCGGCGGTGACCGGGGTCTTCCAGGGCGTACTGCTCTTCTATCTGCTGGCGGCGGACTTATTCATCCACTTCCGGCTGCGGTGGTCGCCGGCGCAGCCCGTGGCCGCGCCGAAAGCAACCGTGCTCGCCGGGAGCGACGCGGCATGAACTTCGAGCACCTCATCCCCATTCTCGCGAGCACGGTCGCTGCGGCTACGCCGCTCATCTACGCCAGCCTCGGAGAATTGATGGTCGAGCGCTCCGGTGTGCTCAACCTCGGGGTCGAGGGCATGATGCTCGCCGGCGCGATCACTGGTTTTGCCGTGGCGAATCAGACCGGGAGTCTGACGCTGGGCTTCACTGCCGGCATGGGTGCGGGCATGCTGCTCGCGCTACTGTTCGGATTCTTGACGCTCACGCTGCAGGCGAACCAAGTCGCGACAGGACTCGCGCTTACGCTGTTTGGAGTCGGCTTGAGCGCCTTCGTCGGGCGGCCCTTCGTCGGCCAAGTCGTCGACGGCCTCAAGGGTTTCTCGATCCCCGTGCTCAGCGATCTCCCGATGGTGGGCCCCCTGCTGTTCCGCTTCGATCCGCTGGTGTACGGCTCGCTCGCGTTGTTCCTAGTCATGCAATGGTTCCTGAATCGCGCGCGCGGGGGGCTACTGATCCGTGCCGTCGGCGAGTCGCCCGCGTCTGCGCACGCCATCGGCTACCCTGTCATCGCCATCCGCTACCTCGCGGTGCTGTTCGGAGGCGCCATGAGCGGCCTGGCGGGAGCCTACCTGTCGCTCAGCATCACGCCCATGTGGGTGGAAGGGATGACCGCGGGGCGCGGCTGGATCGCGCTCGCGCTGGTGGTGTTCGCGACCTGGAAGCCTTGGCGCGTCGTGCTCGGTGCTTATCTGTTCGGCGGCGTGACCATTCTGCAGCTGTATGCCCAGGGCTTCGGGGTCCGCGTGCCTTCCGAGTTTCTGTCGATGCTGCCTTACATCGCGACCATCGTCGTGCTGGTGCTGATCTGCCGCGATCCGCGGACCATCCTGCTCAATCAACCGGTGTCGCTAGGCCGGCGCTTCCATCCGGATGCCTAGCCGAGCGCACATCGCCGCGTACCGCGGCATGGTGCTGCACTTCCTCGCCGATCCCGGCGAGGGCGACGACTCGCACGCGATGCAATTTTTCGACGACGGCTTGCTCGTGGTCGAGGATGGACGGGTCAAGGCAGTTGGCGATGCTGCATCTTTGCTATCCAGCCTGCCCCGGAATGCGCAACAGGTCGATTACTCCGGTCGGCTGATTCTTCCCGGCTTCGTGGACGCTCACATCCACTACCCCCAGACCGATGTGATCGCTTCCTATGGGATGCAGCTGCTCGACTGGCTCGAGCGCTACACTTATCCGGCGGAGGCAGGCTTCGCCGACGCGGAGCACGCGCGGGAAATGGCGGAATTCTTTCTCGACGAGCTGCTGCGCAACGGGACGACGACGGCGCTCGTGTTTGCCACCGTTCACGCCCAGTCCGTGGATGTGTTTTTCCAGAGCGCGTTGGAGCGCAACCTCCGCATGATCGCGGGCAAAGTCCTGATGGACCGGAACTGCCCCGAGCCCCTGCGCGATACCCCGGCGCAAGGGTACCGAGAATCGGCGGCGCTCATCGAGAAATGGATGGGCCAGGGACGGCTCGGTTATGCGATTACGCCGCGCTTCGCGGTGACGTCTTCCGAGGCGCAGCTGGAGCTGGCGGGCCAGCTGGCGCGCGAGCATCCGCAGGCGCACATCCAGAGCCACATGGCCGAGAACAGGGAGGAACTGGCGCGCGTGCGCGAGCTGTTTCCGTCCAGCCGCAACTACGTGGATGTGTACGACCGCTTCGGGCTATTGCGCGAGCGGGCAGTCTACGCGCACTGCATCCACCTCGACTCGGACGAGCGAAGCCGCATGGCCCAGATGGGCGCAGCCGCTGCCGCCTGTCCGACCTCCAATCTGTTTCTAGGCAGCGGCTTGTTCGACTTCGCCGCTGCGCGGGGAGCGGGCATGCGAGTCGGGATGGGCACTGATGTAGGCGGCGGAACCAGCTTCAACATGCTGCGCACGCTGAGTGAGGGCTACAAGGTGGCACAGCTAACCGGCCAACGCCTCTCTCCATGGCGGGCCTTCTACCTCGCTACGCTGGGCGGCGCGCGAGCGCTCGGGCTCGATGATCACATCGGCAACTTCCAACCCGGTAAGGAAGCCGACTTCGCGGTGCTGCGGCTGGATTCGACGCCTCTGATGGCGCGCCGGATCCGCACGTGCTCCACTCCCGCCGAGAAGCTGTTTGCCTTGATGATGCTCGGCGACGACCGCGCAGTCGCGGCCACCTATGTGATGGGACAGGCCGTTCACGTCAGCCCGCCGGTCGCTCAGAGGAAATAGGTGAGAGGTGGGAGGGAACGCTGCCGGGAGTGGAAGCCGGCCGCGCCTGTTCTCGGACCTCTCGCCTATTTCCCCTAAGGCGGTACAGCGCTAGGCGGGCTCAGCGGCGAGGCTGCGCCGTGCGGTGTCGATCCAGACCTGCTCGGTGTCGAGGCGGATGTTGAAGCGGCGTGCGTACACCAGCACGTCGCGGAAGATGTGGTTGGCCTGCTTGTGGAAGCCCAGGCGCTTGAGCAGCAGGCCGTAGCGGCACTTCGCCTCCAGTCCCACGAAGACGTGCGTCAGCTCCTCGTACTCGTGCAACGCTTCTTCGTCGCGCCCAAGCCCTTCCAACGCACGCGCGTCGAGCAGGCGCGCTTCGTCGGGCCGGAAGCGCGAATCGATGCGGCGCACCCGCTCGAGCACTTCTCTAGCCTGCTCGAACGTGTGGTTGTTCACGTGCGCGCGAGCCAGCCCCATCATCAGTTGCGCATCGGTCGCATAGATGCCGGTCAGCGCACTCTCATACATGCCGACCGCGCGATAGTACATGCCGCAGCGCATGAGCCCTTCCGCGGCCGCGATCCGGTTGTTCACGCTCGGACAGAGCTCCACCTCCGTCAGCCGGCGCTGCAGCTCGGCGTTGGGCATGAAGGCGAAGGCCACTTGCTTCGCGACGCGCTTGGCGTTGCGATGCTCGCGGGAGCCGGGGAACACCTCGACGAAATAGTAGATCACGCAACCGATCACCGGTGTCGACAAAATCAGCAGCGCCCACCAATATGGCCGCCCCGTGCGGAACACGTGGAACAAGAAGAACGCCTGAATGAAGGCGGTCAGTGCGATGAGCAAGGGCATGAACGATCTCCGAAACTCGGTTCCCAATGCATTTCAAATCAAACTCCGTTGACACTCGAAAACGCAAAGAGCATGCCCATGGCGCGGGCAGCGGGGAGAACGCTTTGAGCAAGCGGACTTAGCGAATGTCAAGAGCAAAGCGCTGCAGCAGAAGAAAGGCCTCTGCAGGTCGCTCCTGCACGAAAAGACAAATGCCGTCGCAGCGCAACGGCGACGCAAGTGCAGCGGCGAAATACTCGCTCAGCCACGGGCGCAGCCGGATCGCATCGCCGCGCGGCAGCCGCTCTGTCAGCGTCATGTGAAATCGGAACTGATCCAGCACGAACGGATATCCGAACTGCACCAGCAACTGACCTTGCCGCGGGCTCAGGCCTGCGGCGCGGCGCTGCGCGAGCTCTTCTGCAGGCGGCGCCCTGCGAAAACCATCCAGCTCGATGACGCACGCGTCGGCCAGCGCGCTCAGTTCCGCAGTCGAACCTGCTGTGGGTTGCAGTGCAAGGAACCCGTCCAAAAAAGTTATCGCTAGTTGCGGAAGTACAAATGCGTGCAAGCGCGCCGCCAGTCTCTGGACAGCGTCCGCAAGCTGCGTGGCCGTGCAGCCCTCGGCGAGGAAGAAGGGGGGCTTCAGCGTTGCATGAAAACCATACATCCGCGACGACGCGGTGATTTGTGCGATTTGCTCGGCGGACCAGCCGTCCACCTCGGGCTGCGCAAGTCGTTCTCCGGTGCAGGGATCCCGTCCCTGCCACCGGCAACCCGCCTGCCACAGGGCCGTGGATTCGTGGGGCGCGAAATAGACGGCGTAGCGGGCGGTCATGGCATGGACCCAGGTGCGTTATCATAAAAGATTGACAATTGACTTTGGCGCAAGTTTTGTCCACGCGACTGATCACGAATGCCCTGGTGGCGATGGCGGACGAAATCGTCCTCGGCACCGTCGAGTTGCACGAAAGCCGCTTCACCGACGTCCAGCCCGGTGTCACCAGCCTCGCCGCCGCAGAGGATTGGGGCGGCGACTACCTGATCCCCGGCCTGGTCGAGCTGCACACCGACAACCTCGAGAAGCAACTGGAGCCGCGCCCCGGCGTGCGCTGGCCCGCGCTGCCGGCTCTGCTGATCCACGACGCGCTGATCTCCAGCGCTGGCATCACCACCGTGCTGGACGCCATGGGCGTGGGAGACTTCGACGAGAACTCGGTTCGCGCGCAGGGCTTGCAGGCGGCTACGCAGGCGCTGCGCGACGCGCGCCAGCGGGATCTTCTACGCGCCGAGCATCTGCTGCACATGCGCTGCGAGCTCGCGTGCGACAACATGCTCGAGGTGGTGACCCCGTTCCTGGACGACCCCGCGGTGCGACTGGTCTCGATGATGGACCACACACCTGGTCAGCGCCAATGGATGGACGTGCAGCGCTTCCGCGTCTACACGCAGCGCAACCAGCGCTGGAGCGACGAGTATCTGGATCAGGTGGTGAGCGAACGGCAGCAGATGCAAGCGCGAAACGCGGAGCGCAACCGGCTAGGACTGCTCGAGCTGTGCCGCAGCCGGGATATTCCGCTCGCCAGCCACGACGACACCGTCCCCGAACATGTGGCCGAGGCAGTCGAGAGCGGCTTTGTGATTTCCGAGTTTCCGACCACGGAGCAGGCCGCGCGCGCCGCACGGGAGCATGGGCTCGGCATCGTGATGGGGGCGCCAAATCTGGTGCGCGGCGGTTCGCACTCCGGCAACGTCTCGGCGCTGGGTCTCGCACGCGAGGACCTGCTCGATTGCCTGTCGTCCGATTACGTGCCGCACAGCCTGCTGCACGGCGCCTTCCTGCTGCGCGATCTGGCCGGGTGGCCGCTGGTCAAGGCAGTGCGCGCCGTCACGCTCGCCCCCGCGCAGCTCGTACAGCTCGACGACCGCGGCGAAATCGCGCCCGGCAAGCGCGCCGACTTCGTGCGCGTGCGCGAGTTGGACGGTGTCCCGGTGCCCATGATGACCTGGCGACAGGGCGCGCGCACCGCGTGACCCTAGCATTTGCCTTCTCCGTGCGTCGGCGTATGCTGTTGGTGATTCCGCCCGTTCTGCCGACCGCTGATCTGCCACGACGGCGGTGCGACTCGATACTGGTCCTCGAGGGGCGGTGTCGCTAGACACGAAGCGGCTGCGGAGAATGGACATGGTTCAGAGACAACTCGACGCGTACAAGCAAGAGCGCGAGACGCGCCGGCGCGCCTACATGAGCGCCCCCAGCCTGAGGGAGAAGTTCCCTCAAGTCGAGCAAGTCATCTTGGAGCTGACCTTCACAGACCCGACCGGGGTCGGCAAACATTCACCGCAGGTCCATACGCTCGGTCCCGCGGCCAGAGCGTACTTCGAGGTGGCTTGTCCATGTTCGGCGTGCCTGAGCGGGGGGTTCGATCTCAGCGCCGTCATCTCGGACATGCTTTCCCGCCGTCGCCGCACGGTGTCGGGGAAGTCGAATTGTCACGGCTGGCAGGACCGCGGCCGGGTCGGTGAGCATCGGTGCCAGCTGGAACTCAGTTACCGGGCCACCGCTGCATACGAGCCTTTGGTGGACGCTCCCGTTCGCGCCCGTCTGGAACGCTCCGTCAGATTGACGGCGCGCCGCTGAGGTCGGGCTTCGCCTTCCCAGGCTGAGCCCCGTCACCGCGGCATGTTCCAAATCCGAGACATCGACCATATCGTCCTGCGCGTCCGCGATCTCGAGCGGATGATCGAGTTCTATTCCAAGGTGCTGGGCTGCAGCGTGCAGTGGCGCCGCCCCGAGCTGGGGCTGGTACACCTGAGGGCCGGGAACGCGATGATCGATCTGGTACCCGTAGACGGCCAGCTTGGGAAGCTAGGCGGCGCGGCGCCCGGCAAGGAAGGACGCAACATGGATCACGTCTGTCTGCGGGTCCAGCCCTTCGATGTCGACCAGATCGTGAAGCACCTCGAGACCAACCAAGCGCGCGTCGGCGAGATCCGGCCCCGCTTCGGCGCCGAAGGCGAAGGCGTGTCGATCTACGTCTACGACCCGGAGGACAATCTGGTCGAGCTGAAGGCCGCCAAAGGCTGACGGCAGGACCAGCGCGAGGGGAGCTTAACCGGCCACCACCGCAGGCCCCGCTATGTGCTCAAGCCGAGGCATAGGCGAAGGGCGTACGTCCAGGTCGTGGTCATTTTGTACCCCTCCTCCGGGATCTACTGCCTCAGTTTTGCGACAGGTATGCGCTATTGCAATGAAATCTCAGCCGTAACATGGTGTCGAGCGCGGCTCAAGCGGGTGCATTCGCTGAGCCTTTGGCGCCGATCGGAAGCGACTATGCCGATGTGATGCTTCCCGATATAACTATTGTTCAGTACTGATGTCCAACGCTTTGGCCTAAACTAACTAGTCAAGCTGGATAGATCTGTGCGCAAGCGAGTAACTCGGTTTGTTGGCTTTACTGACGGAGCCCGATCCTGTCCAAGCACGATCGGTTTGGATCAGCGTCGGGTAGGCGCCACCACTCCATCTCGAGGAGGGGCATAGCGATGTATACCCAGTACGGCTCTGAAGAAGCGCGTTTGCTGCGACAGCTTCTGACTGACGCGCATCACCAGATTCGAGAACTTCAAGCACAAGTGGAGCAGCTGAGCGCGGCGCTGCTCATGGTCACCTTGAGCGACAGGCGGCGCGCAACCGGGTTTCACGCCGAGGGCACCAGCGAGCGTGATCGCCGTCGTGAAACGGCTCCCACCGTTGAGCCGGAACTAGACCGTCGAGGACCTGGAAGGCAGAGCACAGCACTGACCGAGTCCGAGTAGACCGGCGCGGTGGCTCTGCTTAATCGCCGAACTCAACTCTCTTAGCAGCGGCACCCGGGGTCCACGGACAGGATGGTCTGCGACTGAACTTCGGCGGCGTCAGCGGCTCATCAGCTCGCCGAATCGCGTCCAGCTCTTGCCGTCGAAGCGTATCAGCTGAACCTGCTCGATCGGATAGAAGTCAGTCGGGCTGGTGTTGATCTTGATTCCCGGAAGCAGCATCGGCAGCTCGAGATCTTTCAAGTTGGCCGCCTGGCGCATGACGTTTTCGCGCGTGAGGTCGTCGCCACACTGCTTGAGCACCTGCACCAGGGTCTGCGCAACACTGTATCCGTATACGTTGCTGATGTCGTCCGGGTTGCCGTCCGGGTAGTATTTCCTCATGAAGGCGAAATACTCCTTTGCCCCCTTATCGTCTTTCCAGGAAGGGTCGGTCGGGTCCCTGATGTAAGCGCTGGAGATGAGACCCACCGACTTCTCCAGACCGGCCGGCTGCAGCACGGCGCGATGGAGACGGAGACGTTATTGATCAGATGCAGCGGCCTCCACCCGGTGTCGTAGGCCTTGCGAATGGCCTGGGCCGCGAACTTCGGGGTCGTGACGTTGAAGAACGTGTCCGCGCCCGATGCCTGCAGCGTGACGATCTGCGTGTCTACGGAGGGATCGGTCACCTCGTAGCTCACCTCGGCCACGATCATGCTTCGCCGCCTTGTCGCCCAGCCCGTCCTTGAAGCCTTTCACGTAGTCCTTACCGTAGTCGTCGTTCTGGTACAGGATCCCGATCTTCGCATTGGGTTTGTTCTGCAGCAGATACTTGCGCGTAGATGTGGCTCTCGTGCTGATAGGTCGGCTGCCAGCCCATGGTCCAGGGGTAGTGCTCGGGATCTCCCCACTTGGTGGCGCCGGTGGCCACGAATAGCTGCGGCACCTTCTTCGCGTTCATGTACTTGTGGATGGCGGTGTTCGGGGGCGTGCCCAGTGTCTGAAAGGTAAACAGCACCTCCTCCTCTTCCACCAGCTTGCGGATCTGCTCGACCGTGCGGGGCGGGCTGTAGCCGTCATCGAGCGAAATCAGGTTGATCTTGCGGCCGTTGATACCCCCCTGGTCGTTGATCATCCTGAAGTAGGCCGCCTCTGTCTTGCCGATGGTGCCGTAGGCTGAGGCCGGGCCGCTGTAGGGCATGGTCTGCCCGATCTTGATCTCGGTGTCGCTGGCGCCCGGACCGTATTTCTTGTCGGCTAGCGCCACACCGGATCCCGCCGAGAACAACACCAGCACGACAAGCAAGCGCAAAGTCGCGAACATCTTCTCCTCCTCCATCTTGATTGTTCTTGAGCCGCCCTTCGCCAGGGCGCAGCTAGCTTACTCCTCGACGCCAGGGCAAGGGATATCGGCCTGGCCAAAGTCGCTGCCCGACTTCTTTACGAGGCTATGATACAGGCCTCCCGGCGGGTCGATCGGGCATGCCAGTTGCATCCGAACGCCGAGCATCTCGAGGGGGAAATCCAGTGAGGGGGCAACATGTGGATCACGTATTCGCGATCGGACCCCACGAAGATGCTAGCAGCCTTTGGTGCTCGCCGCTCTCCGGTCAATTACCAATGCGTCAAACGAGCCAAAGGCGTGCTTTGGCCTGCTCAAAATTCATTCGGGAGTACGTAGACCAGTTGGCGATCATTGCCTGAATTTCTTCAACTCTCAGGCGTGCGCATTCTTCTCTGGTGTAGTGGCCGCCCGCCTCTTCGCAGAACGTTTCGCGCACGTCGAAAACCTTGATCGCACACTCACGAGTCCACGCCTTTATTCCAAGCTCACCTGGGTGTGATCGAGGACCTGCTTTTCTCTCATCGTAGTAAGCGTCGATGGCTTGTAGTGTGCGTGTAAAACTCGGGGGCGGTCGTTCCGATTCATCAATCAGGGCTTGCAAACGGGTGAGTTCCATAGCCCCGCACTCTTCGCGCGTGTATTCGCCTGCCGCTTCTGTGTAGAAGGCTTCCCGCGCAGCAGCCGCGGCGGTAAGACATGCCCTATCCCAGCGCTCCACCCTCCCAGGGCTGTTACCGAAGGTCGGCCCCTCGTCCATAACACGGTGATATGCGGCAAGTGCAGCGCGTGTCCGAGAGAAGTCCATGATGGTCATCCCATGACCAAATACCCGAGAGGTACGGGCGGAGCGAAATGCGTTACACGGGAAAATCCGGGGGCAGCCCGTAGTCGCATTTCTTACAGTCGAGCACGTTGCCGAGACGGCTGGCACGCCCCTCAGGCGTAGTAACCCACAGGCGGTTCGTCCATGGTGGTTGATGGCGAAGATGCTGATGGTGTCCGCATTCGAGTTCGGCCATCCAGTGCTGCTCTTCGTCTTGCTGATAGCCCACAATGCGTTTCTCCATGTGGTGCTCCTCATCGCACCTTGAGGTCTGTGTTGATCCGACGGTAGACCGATGGAGTGGATACTCTTACCAGGTTCGGGGCGGGTGGGGGCGATGTTCCGATAGACAAGCCTGAAGCGGCGTCGCCCATAGTCTCACGCACGACGGCGTAGGCTTCGAGCGCGACATCAAAATGCGCCGCGTCGGGATGCGGTTGGTCGGGTAGGGTCGCGTGTGAGTTAGGTTTCATTCTCAGGGAAAACCTCTTCATATAGCGAAGTGAATTCTTGATGAATGGCGTCCAGCGCACTTTGGCACGGACTAGGCAGCACAGAAAAGGCTCCTCGCAGGCAAAGGATCAGTGACTCCATTGCCGTAAGAAGGAGGGTGTCCAATCCCGCGTCTGTAGGACCGTAGTTGAATCCGGTAACCTCGCCCTCTGCATCGAGTATTAACGCGCGTTCTAAGTCACGAACGTTTGCGTGAACAGTGCCGCTGAACACTGAATATGCGCTGTGGTAGAAGTCTGTCAGATCAGCCCGTTGAGCAAACCACTCCGTCTTGCGTTCTCAGGAACGCTCGAAGCACCTCGGCATCGATCGCCTCTCGCTCGTCCTGCGCGGCGCCACCCTTGACCTTGAGCATGACATCGCGCACCGGATTCGAGGAGGCGTAGCCGTGAGCCTCTGCCCACTTAAGGAAGGCAGAGATACGGCCCAAGTGCTGGTTCACGGTGCGGTGGTGCAGCCCCTTCCCTACGAGGACTGCTTTTTAAGCAGCCGCGGCCTGCTTCGAGTCAGCAGGAAGCCCCGCCTGCTCGACGTGCGCCAGGAACTTCTGGACGGTCAGCTGAATCTCGCGTTGCGTTTCCTTGTTGCGGTTGCCCTCCAATAAATTAAGTGTCGAGCTGGGCAGCAAGGTCGGCCGGGGCACTTAGCAGCGCGGTCCCTGGCGGGGGAGCCTCACCAGCCAGAATGCGCTCCAGTAGAGCGCGGTCAGCGTCGTTATCGAGTTGGACGCCAGGGCAAGGGATATCGGCCTGGCCAAAGTCGCTGCCCGACTTCTTTACGAGGCTATGATACAGGCCTCCCGGCGGGTCGATCGGGCATGCCAGTTGCATCCGAACGCCGAGCATCTCGAGGGGGGAATCCAGTGAGGGGGCAGCATGTGGATCATCGGTCTTCTGCTTGGGCTGGTCATCGGCGGGGTAATCCATGGCTTCGAAGGCGCCCTGTTTGGGGCGCTGATCGGGTGGGCGATCGGGTACGGCTTCGGCCAGTTGATCCGGAGCCATGATGCGAAGGTAGAGGGGGCCGGGCTCGAGTCGCGGCTGGCGAGCGTCGAGGCTGCGCTGCGCACCCTGGACGGCCGGCTCTCGGCGCTCGAAGGCAGGCCGCATGCACAGGCCCCGGCGGAGCCATTGGAGGCAGGGGCGGCGCCGATCCCGGCGCAGCTCGCTCCGCCATCTCTCGCTTCCTCCCTGGTGACCGAGCCGGCGTCGATCGAGCCTTTCGCGCCTGTCGAAACGCAGGCGAGCCGACCCGCAACGGGCGAGCAACCGGTGCATGAGCCCTCGCCTGGTGCGCCGCAGCCGGCTACACCCGGGCGTCGCCCGCCCCGAGCACCGCGCGAGCCGTCTTTCATCTGGCGCTGGTTCACGGGTGGCAACACTCTGGTGCGCGTGGGCGTGGTCGTGCTGTTCTTCGGCATCGCCTTTCTGCTCAAGTACGCCTACGAACACACGCGGATTCCGATCGAGCTGCGCCTGACCGCGGTCGCAATCGCGGCCGTCGTCCTGCTGGTGATCGGCTGGCGCCTGCGGCTCAAGCGGCCGGACTACGCACTCGCGCTGCAGGGCGGTGGTGTGGGTGTGCTGTATCTCACCGTGTTCGCCGCTTTCCGGCTCTACCAGGTGCTGCCACCGGAGGCGGCGCTGGTCCTGCTCTTCTTTATCGCTTCCCTGTCTGCCGCGTTGGCCGTGATGCAGGACGCGCAGTCGCTGGCCGTGCTGGGCGCGAGCGGCGGGTTCCTCGCGCCCATTCTCGCCTCCACCGGCTCCGGCAACCACGTCATGCTGTTCAGCTACTACGTGATGCTCAACCTTGGTATCGTCGGCATCGCCTGGTACAAAGCCTGGCGGCCACTCAACCTGCTGGGTTTCCTGTTCACCTTCGCGATCGGCACGCTGTGGGGGACCCGTTTCTACCGGCCGGAGCTGTTTGCCAGCACCGAACCGTTCCTGGTGATCTTCTTCCTGATGTACCTGGCGATCCCGGTGCTGTTCGCGCGCCAGCGCGCGCGTCCGGCCGCCATGCTCGGAGCGAACCAGGTCCAGAATTACGTGGATGGGACGCTCGTCTTTGGCACGCCGCTCGTCGCCTTTGGACTGCAGACGCAGCTCGTGCGCGACATCCAGTACGGCTCGGCCTGGAGCGCGGTGGCGCTCGGTTTTGTCTATCTGTGGCTTGCCCGCTGGCTCTGGTCGCGGCACCGCGATCACCTGCGTCTGCTGGTGGAATCGTTCCTCTCGCTGGGTGTGGTGTTCGGCACTCTGGCGATCCCGCTGGCGCTCGACGGCCGCTGGACCTCCGCCGCCTGGGCGCTCGAGGGCGCGGCGATCGTTTGGGCCGGCGTGCGCCAGAACCGCTGGCTCGCACGAACCTTCGGATTGTTCCTGCAGATCGCGGCAGGCTTCGCTTTCCTCAGCGCGGTCGGCCGAGGCTATGGCGACGTGCCCGTGCTCAACAGTTTTTATCTGGGCTGCCTGTTCATCGGCGTCGCGGGTTTCTTCTCCAACTGGATTCTGGAGCGCCACGGCGAGCGCTTGCGAAGATGGGAGCCCGCGCTTGCGGTCGTGATCTTCGTGTGGGGGCTGCTGTGGTGGATCGGCGGGGGCGCGCACGAAATTCACGTGCACGTCAGGGGCGCATACCAGAGCCGCGCTGCGCTGTTGTTCGCTGCCGGCTCGTGTCTGGCCTTCAGCTTGCTGTGGAAGACGCTGAGCTGGCGTCTGGCCCGTTACCCCGCACTCGCGCTGCTGCCAGTTATGATGCTGCTGGCCGCGCACGATGCGGCGGATCGACGACATCCGCTGGTCCATCTCGGCTGGGTTTCGTGGCCGGCCGGATTCGCCGCGCACCTGTGGCTGCTGCGCCGGCACAACGACGAGCACAATGCGTACATCGATTTCCTGCACGCTGGTCAACTCTGGCTTTTGGCGGCGCTCGCCTCGTGGGAACTGGCATGGACAATTGATCAAGCGATTCAGGCGAGCCCCGTCTGGGGCATGATCGCCTGGGGCATCGTGCCAGGGCTATTGCTGGGGCTGCTGGCGACCCACGCTCGGCAGTTGCCGTGGCCGGTGCGCGGCCGGCTCGCCACATATGCGTTGCTCGGCGCCGCGCCCCTCGCCGTGTTCTTGTGGGCCTGGATCCTCGTCGCCAATGCAACGAGCGACGGAGACGCGAGCCCCTTGCCTTACGTCCCGTTGCTGAATCCGCTCGACCTGGCCCAGATCGCCGCCTGGCTCGCGATCGTCGCGTGGATTCAGGGGCTCAAGCGCCTGGACCTGGCGGACTACGCAGGTGACAATCCCGCCCTGACCTACTCCGCGCTGGGCGCGATTGCCTTCATCGGGCTCAACGGGGCGCTGCTGCGCGCGTTGCACCATTGGGCCGCAATCCCCTACGATCTCGATGCGATGCTGCATTCCATGCTGGTGCAGGCGGCCCTGTCGATCTTCTGGAGCTTGCTGGCCCTGTGCGCGATGGTCACGGCCACGCGCCTGCGCGTGCGAGCGCTGTGGGTCGTCGGCGCATCGCTCATGGTCGTCGTGGTGGCCAAGCTGGCCCTGGTGGATCTGTCGAACACCGGCACGGTCGAGCGGATCGTCTCGTTTATCGGTGTCGGCGTGCTGATGCTGCTGATCGGTTATGTTTCCCCGGTTCCTCCCAAGACTTCCGAGAGCCCCTAATGAAATCGCTGCTCGCCCTGCTGCTCGCCCCAGCGCTGTGTCTCGCGGCCGAGCAGCCGCAGGACTTTGCTTTCGGCCTGCCGGTCCAGGTGGATGGGCGCGAGGCGTTGTACGAAGTCGAGATCCCCGCGTCCGTGTATCAGGGCATTACGCGACCCGACCTCGGCGATGTGCGCGTGTTCAACGCGGACGCAGAGCCGGTCCCCTTCGCACTCGAACCTAGGCCGCCGCAGCGTGCGCAGAAACCGCAGCCGATCGCCCTGCAGTATTTCCCGCTGTACGGCGAGCAGGCGGCCGACCTGGACGGCTTGCGGCTCAGGGTGGAAAAATCGGGGGCCGGAACCGTCGTGAGCGTGAAAAGCGATGGGGGCGAGCCCCTCGCAAAGCGCCGGCTGCTCGCCTACCTGGTCGACGCCAGCGCGCTCAAACAACCCTACGAAGCGCTGGAGCTGGACTGGCGCCAGGATTCAGCCAGCTATGCGACGAACCTGCGCGTCGAAGCAAGCGATGACCTCAAGAGCTGGACCACGGTCTTGTCTCAGGCGCCGCTGGTGCGCATCGAGCACGACGGCCAGCGCCTCGAGCAGCGCACCGTCGAGTTCCAGCCGCGCACGGCAAAGTACTTGCGGTTGTCCTGGCCCGCGTTCGGCAAAGCCGACGGGCCTGGGCGCGCCGAGCCGCTCGAGCTGACGCGCGTGATGGTGCGCACCGGCGACATCGCGCTGGAGCCCGAGCGCGCCTGGAGAGAAGCGCTGCCCGAGGCAGGCGAGAAGCCCGGCGAGTACCTCTTCGATCTGGGCGGCCAGTTTCCAGTTGAGCGCGTACGCTTCGCCCTCCCGCAAGAAAACACCATCGCCCGCGTCGAGCTGTTCTCGCGTCCCGACTCGCGCCATGACTGGCAACTGGTGACTAGCAGCGTGATCTACCGCCTGATGCAGCAGGGCCATCAGGTTTCCAGCCCCGATCTCGCCGTCGCGATGAACACCAACCGCTATTGGCTGCTGCGCGTGGACCAGAACGGAGGAGGGCTCGGCAGCGGCCTTCCGCGCCTGAGCGCCGGCTGGGTTCCGCAGAAGCTGGTGTTCGCGGCGCGCGGGAAGGACCCGTTTCAGATCGCCTATGGCAGCAGCAAAGTGCAGGCGGCCGCGTACCCGATCGAGACCGTGGTGCCGGGCTGGCGCAGCGACCAGAGACCTAAGCTGGCGCATGCGGAGCTGCTCCCCGAGCGGCTGCTCGGCGGGGCTGCAGCGCTGCACCGTCCGTTCAATTACAGAGTCTGGGGGCTATGGGGCGCGCTAACGCTTGGCGTGCTACTGCTCGCGTGGATGGCATGGCGGCTCAGCAAGCAGATGCAGAGCCCACCGCCCACAGGCGCAACCGGGGCAGACAAGGCTAACTAGCCGGGCGTGGGAGAACCGAGAACCATGCTCGCGCGACCCTCGAGCGCGGCGACCAATGTATGCCAAGCCAGCGCCGCACAATTGCGTCGCGAGGGGAACGCACGCACGGCAGCCAGCACCGCGACTTCTCCCAGATCGTCCTCGAGCTGCGGCATGCCGGTACCCGACAGCAGCGCTGTGAAGCTACGGTAAAGCTCGCGTGCCTGGGCAACGCTGCGGCCCTTCACCGCCTCGGTCATCACCGAGGCCGAAGCCATCGAGATCCCGCAGCAGGAACACTGGAAGCTCGCGTCCCGGATGAGCTCGCCGTCGAGCTGCACGTAGACCGTGAAGCTGTCGCCGCACAGCGGGTTGACGCCCTCAGCCGTGCGGTCGGCCGGCTCCAGCACGCGGTAGTTGCGGGCGTTCTTGATGTGATCCAGGATCACATCGTCGTAGAGGCTCTCGACGGTAGTCATGGCGCTAGTATACCGGTATGTCCCGCAGGATACGGCGCCGCGGTGTGAGCGTGCGCCTCGTCTGGCTTTGTTCGCCGCTTCCCTACGCTTGTCCCGCGCCGCACCAGAGCGCAGGATTCAGGTGTTCATCCGACTGCTGGCAGACAAGAGGACTCGCTTCGAGCCCCGTCTGCATGCCGGCGCGCATTCGGACCAGCTGACGGCGCCGCTCCATCTCCGCAGATCGGTACGACACTCCGGCAATTGCCTCGAGCAAGGGCAGCGACGAGGTGCCGCTATAGAAGGACGAGAA
Organism: uncultured beta proteobacterium; assembly: GCA_963705615.1. GTDB lineage: Bacteria > Pseudomonadota > Gammaproteobacteria > Burkholderiales > SHXO01 > SHXO01. The sequence continues at coordinate 395,971 of CAVPKE010000012.1, forward strand.
ATGTCGAAGCCTCTCCCACTGCTCGACGACGGCGCAATGCACCCACTCGTCGGCGGGCGCACCCGTGGCCAGCTGTTCGTAGCGCACGGATGGCGCCAGAAACGGCTCGCGATAGACGCTCGCATCCTCAGCCTGGACACGCTTGCCGGCGCTCTCCAGCAGCTGCACTGCAAATGTTCGCCGCCCCAGTTCCCACGCTAGCCGCGCGGACGTGAGCAGGCGTGGCAGTGTGTTCTGCTCCTGCAATGCGGCCGCGGCCAGGTCCGCTGCCTGCCGCAGCAGGGCAAGGCGCACCGCCGCGTCGCACTGCAAATCGCGGGACTGGGCAAATAGCGCAAGCGCCTGCAGATAAATTCTGGTGTGCGAGGCTGCGAACAGGCCCGGCTTCGACGGCCAACCTTCGGCAACCTCGCGCGCGTAGGGGGCGGACTCGAGGAAATTGCGCCATGCATCCTTCGCGGGCAGGACCGCAGCGCTGTCGCCGGTCGCGAGAAACCCGTCCGCTGCGAGGCGCTGGGCGCGGTCGGGCTTGCAGGCGAACAAGTTCAGCGTAAACGCGTCCACCGCTTGGTCCGGTGCAAACGGAGCCAGCAGCATCGGCCCCGGGACCAGCCGGTAGAACTCGTACCCCATGGCCTGGAACGGAGCCAGCGGTCGCAGATCCACGCCCTCTCCGGCCTTGATCTCGAACATCACCAACGGGGAAGCCTGCGTGAAGAACGACCGCCCGCCCGCGATCACCTGCAATTCGTGCCCTTCGACGTCGAGCTTCACAAAGTCGACCTCGCGCCAGCCATAGTCCGCGGCAGCCTGGTCGAGGGTCAGGCTCGGCACGGTCAACACGGCGCCGCCCTCCTCGCCGGCCTTCGCGATCGCATTGAGTTCGGAATTCGCGCTTGTGAGGAATTGCACAGTGCCTGGCCGGTCCGACACCGCAGCCCGGGTCAGGTTGACTTGACGGGCCTCGTTGAGAGCGAGCGTGTCCTGCAGGAACCCGGCCGTCTCGGGCGTGGGCTCGAAGGCCCAGACGCTTCCCTGTGGACCCACCGCGTTCGCCATGGCCATCGAGAAGATCCCGAAACTGGCGCCGACGTCGATGGCCGCCATGTTTGGACGCAGGAGGCGGCGCACGAAGCGAACCTCGTCCTCGAACCAATCCTCCTGCTCCAGCAGCACGTAGGGCGTGATCAGTGCGATGGAGTCCGGGACGCAAATCTTCGCGCCGCCGCGAATCGTCACGTTGATCGTGCTCTGGGTAGCCATGGAATCGGATGCGTGCACTACTCTCAGCTGAGCGGCCGGCCGCCGTCGACCGCAATGATGCAGCCGTTCGAGTATGTGAGGGTGGTGGCGACCGCGAGCACCGCGGCGCCGACCTCGTCGGGCGTCGCGAGGCGCCGCATGGGCGTGCGGGCCGCCTGCTCGTCGCGCCACTTCTGATCGAGCCCGCGTACGAACTCGGTGTCCACCAACCCCGGCGACACCGAGACCACGCGGATCTCCGGCGCGAGCGCGCGGGCCAGCGACTTGGTCATGCAGTCCAGCGCAGCCTTCGATGCGCAATAGGCCACGTTGCTGCCCATGCCCGTGACGCCGGCGATAGAGGAGATGTTCACCACTAAACCGCTGCCGCTTGCCTTGAGCAGCGGGCGAAACGCGCGCACCGCGGCAAACGCACCACGCCAGTTGACGCGGAAGATGTCGTCTATCAGCTCGTCGTCCAGCGCGTCGAGCTCGCCGTGCGGCACGAAGCGCGTCATGCCGGCGCAGTTCACGAGCACATCGCAGCGGCCGTGCTTCGATGCCACTTCGGCCGCCAGGCTCTTGAGGCCGGCGCTGTCGTCCACCGCGACCTGCTTGGCCCAGTGCCCGGCTCCCGGCAACGCTGCAACGATCTGTCCAGCCGGCCGCTCGCGCGTGCGGTAGGTGAACACCACCTTTGCCCCGGCCTGCGCGAAATGCCAGCAGATCCGCGCACCAATCCCGCCGGAGCCGCCGGTGACGACCGTAACTCGGTCCTGCATGCTGTCTAGCGTCATCCTCCGCGCTCGATGCGCACGCCCACCTGCCCTGCGCCCGGGACCACGCCCGCCTTGCTCACCTCCAGCTTGATCGAGCGCGCGTCGAAGCGCTGCAGCAGGTGCTGAGCGACGGCCTCAGCGAGCGGTTCGAGGAGATGAAATTCGTGCTCCGCCAGAACCGTCTGGATGGCTTTCACCACTTCGGCGTAGTCCATCGTGTCCGCAAGACGGTCGGTCGTACAGGCCTGCAGCCGCTCGCGCCCGAGCTCGAGCTCGAATTGCAGGGTCTGCACTTTGCGGCGCTCGGTTTTGTAAGCGCCGATGCGCGTGTCCAGCCTCAGGTCCCGGATGAAGATGATGTCCATGGAGTCGGCAGCGGCAGCACGTGCCGCTGCGCTCAATCGTATTCGATGTACTTGAAGCGCTGATCCTCGTTGGGCGTGCCCTCCAGCGGCCCGCCCTCCTTGCCGGGCTGCCACTGGATGACCTCCTCGATCTTGCGGGCCAGGGCGAAGTCCTTGTCGGTCACGCCTTTCGCGGTATGCGTCATCAGTTTCACGATCACAGAGGCGTAGGAGACCGTGAGGTCCGGGTGATGCCACGCGGCCTCGGCCAGATGACCCACTGCGTTCACTACCATCAGCGTGCCCTTCCAGCCCGAAGTCTTGTACTTGCGGCCAATCCAACCGTCCTCGTAGTACCAGTGCGGAAGCTCGGAGGCCAGGCGCTGCTTGATCTCCTGTTCGCTGTAGCTCTTTTCCATGGGGTCTCCCCTTGCGGGTGCACGATGATCATTCTATCAGCGTGTTCCGCTTCGGCATGGGCATGCGATTCCGGATTGCCGCTTCGCGGCCCCCGGAATGACGCGGTAAGGGCCCGGCTGGATCGTCAAAGAAGAAGAGAAGTCTCGACCATAGAGCCGTTGGATCTCTACCCACGTAAGCTCCAGCGCTTGGGAGTTCGTCAGCCCGGAGTTGACAAGCCCCAGCCGGGACGTTAGAACGTGCAGGCCAGAACCAGGGGAGGAGCGGCAGTGTTCGGTCTGAGCGTGTACGCGACGCAAGGCCTGCACGGCATCGTCTACGGGATGCTGCTGTTTCTGGTGTCGTCGGGCCTCACGCTGGTGTTCGGCATGATGGGCATCCTCAACATCGCCCACGCCGCCTTCTACATGCTGGGCGCCTATCTGGCCTACACCACCGTGGCGGTCACCGGCAACTTCTGGCTCTCGCTCCTGGTCGCCCCGCTCGTAGTCGGGCTCCTCGGCGCTGGAGTAGAGCGCTGGGCTGCTGCGGCGCATCCATGCCTATGGTCATGCGTACGAACTGCTCCTGACCTTCGGCCTGTTCTTCATGCTGGCCGAAGCGGTGCGGTGGATCTGGGGCAACTACACGCTCCAGGTGCCCACGCCGGCGCTGCTCGCCGGATCGATCCCCTTGCTGGGCAGCCAGTACCCGGTGTATCGCCTCTTCATCCTGGCGTTCTCGGGCGTGATCTGTCTGATCATGGGAGCGGTTCTGCTGCGCACGCGCGTGGGCATCGTCATCCGTTCGGCGGTGTCGGACGGCGAGATGCTCAGCGCGCTCGGCATCAACACGCCGATGGTCGCTCTCGGGGTGTTCAGCGTAGGCGCTGCGCTGGCCGCCGTAGCCGGGGTGATTGCCGCCCCGTTCCTGCAGGCCGATCCCGCCATGGGTGCGGCCATCCTCACCGACTCCTTCGTGGTGATCGTGATCGGCGGCTTCGGCTCGCTGCTGGGCGCGCTGATGGCCTCGCTGATGATCGGCGAGCTCCAGTCGTTTGGCATACTCTGGTTCCCCGCCTTCGCCCTCGTGTTTCAGTTCCTTCTCATGGCCGCCGTGCTGGTGCTGCGGCCGCAGGGGCTGTTCGGGGAGAAGGGTTGATGCGCCGCAACGCTCTGATCGCCGCCGCCCTGGTGGCACTGTACCTCGTGCCGCTCGGGCTCGACATCCTGCGGCTGCGAGTAGCCATCGAGATCCTCTACTTCGGTCTCTTCGCCGTCTCGTTCAACCTTCTTTTCGGTTACGCCGGAATGCTCTCGTTCGGCTACGCCGCCACATTCGGAGTGGGCGGATATGCGGTGGGCCTGATCTGGAAGCACCTGGGCGCGGTGCCGGTCCCATTGGCGCTGCTCATGGGCGCGGCGGCGGGGGCGGTTGCTGGGCTTTTCATCGGCTTCTTCTGCGTGCGGCTGCGGGGGACGTACTTCTCGCTACTGACCCTGGCCTTCAGCCAGTTCCTGTTCGCGGTGGCGCTCAAGTGGCGCGCGGTGACCCGGGGCGACGATGGACTCACCGTCAACCCGCCCGACCTCACTCTGCCCGGCGGCATCGTATTGCACATGGGCCAGGCGCCGCACTTTTACTGGTTCGAGCTCACCGTGGTCCTCGTCTGCCTCTGGCTTGCCTGGCGCTTCACCCGCACGCCGCTGGGAAACGCTGCGCTGCTGATGCGCGAGAATGACGAGCGGGCGGCCTTCCTCGGCTACAACGTGTTCGGCACCAAGCTGGTCGTCTTCACCTTCGCTTCGACACTCGCGGCGGTGGCGGGCGCACTCTTCGCGAGCTTCCAGCGCCTCATCACGCCAGGGGCGGTCGACTTGGGCACCGGCACCGAGGTCGTGTTCATGGCCCTCCTGGGAGGCGCTGGCGCCTTGCTCGGGCCGTTCCTCGGAACCACGGTATACATCCTGCTGCAGAACTGGTTGTCCCGGGCGACCGAGCACTGGCCGTTCGTGATCGGCCTGTTGTTCGTGGTCATGATCCTCTTCATGCACACCGGCCTGATCGGCCTGTTCGGGCGCAACGGCCCACTGCGGCAGATTTTCCGGCCTCGCCGCATCTCGGCAAAGGAATCGTTGTGACCCCCGCGCTCGAGCTGCACGACATCCACCACGACTTCTCCGGCCTCCAGGTGCTGTCCGGCGTCAACCTCGCTGTGGCTCCGGGCGAGCGCCACGCCATCATCGGGCCCAACGGGGCGGGCAAGTCGACTCTGTTCAACATCATCAGCGGCCGCTTGCATCCACGACGCGGGCGCGTGCTGTACCGCAGCCATGACATCACCGCCGCGCCGCCGCACCGCATTGCGCGCCTGGGTGTGGGCCGCTCGTTCCAGATCATCAACACGTTTCCGCGCCTCACCGTGTATCAGAGTGTGCGCAGCGCGGTGGTGTCGCGACGGGGCATGCGTCTGAACGCCTGGCGCCTCCTCGACCGCCAGGTGGATGTGGCGCGGGAGACCGAAGAGGTACTGGTGTTGCTCGGCCTGGCCGACCGGCGCGACACGCCGGCCAACGCGCTCTCCTACGGCGAGCAGCGCGAGCTCGAGATGGCACTGACGGTCGCGGTGCGGCCGGAGCTCATCCTGCTCGACGAGCCCACGGCCGGCCTCAACGCGGAGGAGACCCGCAAGGCCATCGGCCTCATTCGCCGCGTGACCGAGGGCAAAACCCTGGTGATGGTGGAGCACGACATGGAGGTGGTGTTCACTCTGGCCGATCGGATCAGCGTGCTCCACTACGGCCAGGTGCTCGCCAGCGGGCCGCCCGAGGAGATCCGACGCAGCGAGCAAGTCCAGCAGGCCTACCTCGGGACCAAGGCCGCCGCTGCCGGAGGGTGACCATGCTGCAGGTCAACGCGTTGCATTCGCACTACGCGAAGTCGCATATCCTGCACGGGGTCAGCCTCACCGTGGAGGCCGGCGAGATCGTGTGCCTGCTGGGGCGTAACGGCGTTGGCAAGTCCACCACGCTCAAGACGCTCATGGGTCTGGTCAAGCCGTCCGCGGGCAGCGTGACCTTCAAGGGGCAGGACATCACCGGGCTGGCCGCGTACCGGGTGGCGCGGCTCGGTCTCGGCTACGTGCCCGAGGAACGCCGCATCTTTCCCACCATCAGCGTGAAGGAGAATCTCCTCATGGGGATCAAGACGGGTCAGAAAGCGGCGCGGCACGCAAACGGCAATGGCTGGACGCTCGACCGCGTCTACGAATTCTTCCCGCGGCTGCGCGAGCGCGAGAACCAGAGGGCCGGCACGCTGTCCGGCGGCGAGCAGCAGATGTTGACGACCGGGCGCACTCTCATGGGCAATCCCGATCTGCTGCTGGTCGACGAGCCCACTGAAGGGCTGGCCCCTATGATCGTGGGGCAAGTCGAGCGCATACTGACCGAGATTCACCGCAGCGGCACCCCCATCCTGCTGGTCGAGCAGGCCATGGAAACGGCGCTGGCGCTGGCCCACCGCGTCTACGTCATGTCCAAGGGGCAGATCGTCTTCACCGGCAGCGCGGCGCAGCTGCAGGGCAACGAGCAAGTCAGGAAACAGTATCTCGAGGTATGAGGCAACGCGCCACCATGTGGGGCGCAGACAACAAAAGGAGATCGGACATGAAAAAAAGGATCAGCCGGCGATCGTTCCTCAAGGGAGCGGCTGCAGCCGGGGCCGCAGCTGTCGGGCCGTGGGTCATCGTCCGACCGGGCTGGAGCCAGACTGGACCGATCAAGATCGGCGTCACCGAGCCACTGTCCGGCCCGGTGACCTATGTGGGTGAGGGTTTCGTGGCCGGCGTCAAGTTCGCCGCACACAAGCTCAACCAAGCCGGCGGCGTGCTCGGGCGCCAGGTCGAGATCGTGCCCGCCGACAGCGAGCTCAAGCCCGATGTCGCCACTCGGCGCGCCAACGACCTGCTGTTCGGCGAGAAGGTGGACATCCTTGCCATGGGCACGGGTTCGTCGATAGCCAAAGCCGTCTCCCAGGTGGCCAACCAGAACCACAAGATCTTCATCTCCTACAGCACCGAGGCGGCGGAGTTCACCGGGGAGGAGTTCTTCGACACGAGTTTCCGCTGCTGTCTCAACACCGACATGCACTCGGGCATGCTCGCCGTGTACTTCTGCAAGATGGCGCCGCAGAAGCCCACCAAGTTTTATCTGCTCAACCAGGATTACAACTTCGGCCGGGCCTGCGCGGAGGGGTTCAAGAAGACCTTCAACCGGGTCAAGGGCCCCAACCAGAGCATCGTCGGGGAGGAGTACCACCCGCTCCAGAAAGTGCAGGACTTCGGACCGTACATCACCAAGATCATGGCCTCCGGCGCAGAAGTGGTGATGACCGGAGACTGGGGCCAGGACAACCGGCTGCTGCTGCAGCAGGGGAAGGCCCTGGGGTGGAAGGTGAAGACAGGCCAGTATTTCCTGAATGACGCGGTGGTGCTGCAGGCGGTGAAGGACGCTGCGGTCGGCCACATCACTGCAGACGCCTACCACATGACCATCGACACGCCGGAGAACAAGGCGTATTTGCAAGAGTGGCGCAAGCACTATCCCGATGCGCCGATCAATTACAGATACCCCGACCTCGCCATCAGCCGCGCCGTGAATGCGATCTTGTGGGCGGGCGATGTGATCAATCGGGCTGGTAGCCTGGACACCGATAAGATCATCAAGGCCTGGGAGGGCGCGAAGTTCAAGGCGGTCTGGGGCGAGGTGGAGATGCGCGCCTGCGACCACCAGATACAAACGCCGGGCTTCGTGTCGGAAATCCTCGAGCCCGACAAGATCCCAGCCGATATCCGCTTCTTCGGAAACGATTTCCCGTATATCGGCAAGCCCACCCGCATTTCCATGCAAGACATGTCGGTGCCGCCCAAGGAGACCGGCAACAAGCGCTGCGCCTGAGCGACGAGCCCGCGCGTTGCAGCGTACGGTGATGTTGACTGGAGGTGGATAGGAGGTAGTCTGGATGAGGCGAAGCGCAATCCAGAACATCCGCGGATTCCGCTACACGCTCCATCCAGGCTACCGTACTGGTGGCCGAAAGATCGCCCCAACGCGTTCGGGGCAGCCTAATTGGAGATTCCTCGGTCGGCGTCGACCCCAGTAGACAGAATCGCATATCAGGGCGTGGTTATAAGTGTGCGTCGGCCTAACCCCACGATCGCCCGCACCGGTCATCGTGAACGTTGACCCGCCTCCTACCCCCGCCACAAACGGTTTCTGTAAGATCACTACGTCGTAGACGTGAAACCCCACCTTCATCCAGATCCCTATCCCCACCTGATCCCGGCGTAGTCCACACCCCCATCAAGGGTGAGGGCGGATCACGTTTCATCAGTGAAAGGAGACGGCACATGATCGACAGCAAGACGGCACCTTACGCGGCGTTGCTGCTGCGAGTAAGCATGGGAGTTCTGTTCCTGCTGCACAGCGTCTATCTCAAGGTCTTCGTGTTCACGATGGCGGGAACCGGCCAGTATTTCGGTAGCCTGGGCCTCCCGGACTGGTTCGCGTGGGTCGTCATGGCGTATGAGACGATTGGCGGGCTGGCGCTTATCCTCGGTGTCTACGCCCGGTGGGTTGCGCTCTTTCTCGGTGTGCATCTGCTCGTCGTCGCTTACCTCGGGCACGCGGCGAACGGGTGGCTGTTCTCGAACAAGGGCGGGGGCTACGAGTACCCGGTGTTCTGGGCGCTCGCGTGCTTCGCGCTCACCCTGCTCGGTGACGGCGTCCACGCGCTGCGGCCGAGTGCACCGTCGAAGGTCGCCGGCCCGACGCGCTAGCGCCCAGGCTCTGCCCGGCCGTGGGCTGTCCAGCGGCCGGGCCCCTTTGCTGTCTGCGCGTCACTAGGGCTCGTCGGCGAAGGCCAGCCGTATCGGGAGATCAGCCGCCGGCTCGGGTCGAGCAAGAATACAGTCCTCGATATAGTCAAACGCGACCGCGTGGCGTTGATTGGGTCTCGCGCAGTGTTCGATGGTGGTCACCCTTGGTGGGCTGGTGTCGGCCTATTCTGTTGAAAAACGCGACTGAACCTCTACAGGCATTGAATGTCATAGGCATAAGCACCAATGACGAGAGACGTCGAGATGATGGGACGACAGTGCAGGGCTCACGACAAGCTGTTCTACTCCTTCAATCTCGAAGAGCACGTTCCATCCGATCACCAGTTACGGGGCATCGATCGGTTTCTTGATCTGAGCGAGCTGCACCGGCATCTCGCGCCGTTCTATAGCAGCATCGGCCGCCCTTCGGTCGATCCCGAGCTCATGATTCGCATGCTCATCGTGGGCTACTGCTTTGGCATTCGATCTGAGCGGCGGCTGTGTGAAGAGGTGCATCTGAATCTCGCCTATCGCTGGTTTTGCCGCTTGGGCTTGGAAGACCCAGTACCCGATCACTCCACGTTTTCGAAGAACCGGCACGGGCGATTTCGCGACAGCGACACACTACGCTTCGTGTTCGAGCGAGTGCTGGCGCGCTGCATTGCCGAGGGCCTGGTCGGAGGAGAAGGCTTCGCGATCGACGCGAGCCTGGTCAAGGCGGACGCAAATCGCCAGCGCGGTGTGCCCGGCGGCGAGGCGGACTGGTCAGGGGTTCCATCCATCAGCCGTCCGGTGCGCGAGTACCTGGCAGCCCTAGACGAGGCCGAGATCGAGAAGAGCATTCCGAAAAACATCTCCCTGACCGATCCGGCGGCGCAGTGGAGCGCTGCTGGGGGACCCGCGTTCTATGCCTACTCGACCAATTACCTGATCGATGTGGACGCGGCATCGTGGTCGATGTGCAGGCAACCCCGGCGCACAAGCTCGACGAGATCAACGCGACCAAGACCATGATCAACCGGGTCGAGGAGCGTTTTGATCTCAAGCCGGATCGCCTGATCGGTGACACCAATTACGGCACCGCGGAAATTCTGGGATGGATGGTCAATGAGAAGAACATCGAGCCGCATGTGCCGGTTTTGGACAGAACGCAACGTGATGACGACACGCTGTCGAGCGGCGAATTCCACTGGGACGAACAGGCCAACGAATACCGCTGCCCCGAAGGACACGCGCTGCGCAGCGACTGGCGCCCATTCGTGAAGCCGCGCACACACGTCACCAAGGCCGACACCATCGTCTATCGGTCGAGCCAATTCGACTGCGTGGCATGCCCGCTGAAAGCTCGCTGCTGTCCAGCCACGCCAATTCGCAAGATCGCCCGCAGCATCCATGAGAACGCCCGTGACATGGCCCGGCGCATCGCCAAGACCCCCGAGTACAAACGATCACGACGCCAGCGCAAGAAGGTTGAGATTCTCTTCGCTCATCTCAAACGCATCCTCAAACTCGATCGCCTGCGACTACGGGGGCTCAGCGGTGCCAACGATGAGTTTGTGCTGGCAGCTACCGCACAAAACCTGCGCCGAATGGTCAGCTGGCTAGGCACCGGACCGCCCGCAACCCTGGTCGCATCTGCGATATGAAGAAAACCAGGCCAGCAATCATCAAATCAAGCGACGAAAAACAAATAAAATCCGGCCTCGAACCGAAGCAGTAGAAGCGACACTTAAAAACCGCGGGGCATCTCGCCTCGATCACAGCGACTTCTTCAACAGAATAGGCCAGAAGCTGCCGGTCGAGGTGACGATTGAAATTGCCCCAAAGCGGACGCCCAGAGGCGGCGAAACATCGAAGAGCGAAGTCTTCGGGCCTAGCGTTGCTTCATAAGGCAAGGTTGGATCGGAGGCGGGCATGGCTCGCAGATTTCTCGCGGTTTCACTTTAGCCCCGCCTTTCGCAGTCCATCGATGAATCGCTGTCCGTCGGCCTTGTTCTTGTAAGGTTCCCTGTCTCGCCAAAAGTCCAGTGAAGCGCCGGGGCTGATGCGCAGGATCTCCGCCACTTCAGCGCGGGCCTCTTCCTGCCTGCCCAGCTCGGCGTACGTGACCGCGAGCATCCGGTGCGCGGGCGGGAAATTCGGATTGCGATGCACCGCGTCCCGCATAGCGGCGATTGCCTCGTCGTACCGGCGCAGCAGAAAGTAGCTATGAGCCAGGTGGAACACCATGTAGGACGGATAATTAGGATCGAGCCGCATAGCTCTCTTGGCAAACCCGATGGCTTCGTCCGGCCTGCCGGCTAAGTTCAACGTCTCCGCTAAGTACGCGTATGCACGTGCAGAGTTTGGATCAAGCGACACGGCTCGTTCGAGCTCGGCGATGGAGAGATCGTGCTGTTTCTTCCAAAGCGAAAGCCAGCCCATCACGGTATGGGCATCAGACAACGAATCGTCAAGCGCAACGGCCTTCTCCGCGGCGCCGATGGCCCGATCAAGCACAGGGGGATCGTTTGTCCATTGGTAGTTCCAATCGCTGTAGTAAGCCCAGGACAGCCAGGCATGAGCTCTCGCGTAGTTCGGGTCCAGCCGGATCGCCTTCTCGAATGTCTGACGTGCTTTCTCACTCGATTCCTTCGTATATTGGCGGAGAAGGGCAATGCCGCGCAGGATGAGGTCATAGGCTTCGATGTTGTCCGTCTCCTGGCGCCCCAACCGCGACTGCTCTCCCGCCTTGAACTTGGGGGCTAGAGCCGCGACGATCTGTCCGGTGATGCCGTCTTGCAACGCGAAGATGTCCTTGAGCTCACCGTCGTAGTGCTCCGCCCACAAGTGATACCCCGTGGTGGCATCGATGAGCTGTGCCGTAACCCGCACATGGTTGCGTGCCTTCCGAACGCTACCCTCTAGGACGTAGCGCACCCCTAGCTCCTGGCTCACCTGCTGGGGCTTGACTGCGCGGCCCTTGTACGTAAACGCCGAGTTGCGCGCGATCACGAACAGTCCTGAGAGCTTCGAAAGACTCGTGATCACGTCTTCGGTCATGCCGTCGCTGAAGTACTCCTGCTTTGGATCATCGCTCATGTTGACGAAAGGCAAGACGGCAATGGCGGGCTTGTCAGGCAACTCGAGAGCCAGGTTCGGTCCGACGGCTAATGGCGTCTCGCTCGAGGTCGGCGTCATCGCAGATCGATCGGGCTGCACCTGATGCGTTGGCTGCTCCGCCGGGGAACGGACCCGGTACACGCGGATCGGCTCGGTGATGTTCTTGACCGTCTGTTCGCCGATGGAGTCGAAGACCATCTGCAGGCGGTTCTTGACCTGGTCGTAGACTGTGCCCGAGACGCTCACGCCACCAGGCTCGCCAATGCTCTCCAGGCGGGCGGCGACATTCACACCGTCGCCGTATACGGTGCCGTCCGGCCTTTCGATGACTTCGCCGAGATTGACACCGATGCGAAAGCGCATCCGACGCGCCTCAGGTAGCGCCTCGTTGCGTTGAGCGAGCTCGCTTTGAATTTCGAACGCGGTCCGCACGGCTTCTGTGGCGGTCTGGAATACGGCGAGCACGCTGTCGCCCGCCATGTCCACCACGCGCCCGCGATGGGCATGGATTCTTTCTCGGAAGACGGCGCGATACGCTTCGAGCGTGGCCACGGTGGCCTCGTCGTCCTCCTGCATGAGGCGCGAGTATCCCGCGACATCGGCGGCGAGAATTGCCTCGAGCTTTCGGCTGCCTTCGGGGTCGGCCATACCCGTCCGTGACCGTCAGGAGGGAGCCCCTAATCTAGCATGGCGATACCGGTGGCGCAGGAAGCAGGCGAGGATCCATCGAGGCAAAATTGCGCTTTCGGGCTTCTCGACCGACTTAGTCGAGGACTGCCCTCGGCCATGAGCGGTCCTCCGAGCGCGTCGCCCAAATTTCCCACGAGCGGCCGTTGACTGCTGCTGGTATCGATCTAATATTCATCCTTATCGGTCGCTGGTCTCCCCCTGCGGCTTCCTTCTCCTAGCGTTAAGAAAGGCACCACAGGGGTGCTCCCAACTAGCAGGTCGCACCCATGCAGACGACAGGATGCGGGGCAGAGGCCGTCAGTCAGGCCCGAGGCGAATTTTTACCTAGCGGTCATTCGCGCGCCAGATAGGTCTGGCGGGCTATCTTTACCTCTTGGACTCTGTCGGTGTCTGTCGGTGTATAAGCTAGGTGCGGAAACCCGAGTTACCGGAGGCATGAACAGCGACGTGCGGCATCACGCTAAGACGCAAACATGTTGATGAATCCGATGGCCGTGGGTCCGCACGTCGCGCCAGCTTCACACTGCAAGCGCCTGCTTTGTGAGCTCCCAGGCCTGATGCAGCTTGTCGATGCGCTGCTTCGACTCGGAGCGTACCTGTGCAATACGTGCTTCGAGCTTGGCCTTCGCATCGCCCTGCGCCTTGGCCACGTGCTCCTGCAAGTACTTGATCTTGGCGGCCGTCTCTTTTTCCGCCGCATCTGACGCTGCTTTGGCGCGCTCCTGGATGGCTAGCAACTTGGCCTTAGCCGCGTCGATCTTCGTCTGCAGCTTGGCTTTGG
>CAVPKE010000013.1:0-219628 GCA_963705615.1 uncultured beta proteobacterium
AGAAGGGCTCACAAGAATGTGTCGCCGACGTTAAAGCAGGCTCGCACCCAGAGCGCCTGCGTTCAGATCGGGCCGACTATGCCTTGACCCTTGCCGAGGAGGGCTGAACGAACGACGGCAGGTCCTCTGGCGGGTGGAGCATTTGTAGGACCGGTCGGGATTAGGCATAGCCGAGTGCACGCGCTATCGCAGGCCGCGAGGGGTCCCCACCTCGATGGCGCGTGGTACGTGGAGCAGCCTGGAGGTCGAGGCGCCCGACGACTGGGCGTGCAACGCTAGTACGCTGGCGGTGAGACTGATGCGCGGCGACGGGCTGTCGTCGCAGGCGTCGGCAAGGTTCCGGCGGTGCCGGGCGACGGAGAGGAGCCTTGGTATTCGTTGTCATTCCGCGAGAGCGCAGAAACTGCAGTTGCTCCTTAGTCTCCACGCCCTCGGCCACGACCCTGAGGTTCAGCTCCCGTGCGAGCGCGATGATGGCCCCGACGATGGCGAGACTGTCCCTTTCCTGTGGCAGGCCCTTGACGAAAGAAGCGATCGATCTTCAGTTCATCGAGCGGAAACCGGTTCAGATAGGTGAGCGACGAATAGCCGGTCCCGAAGTCGTCGACCGCCAGCTTGAGGCCCATTTCCTTCAGCTCGTTGAGCATCTCGATGCTGTCCGTCGCATTCTCCATCAGCATGCTCTCGGTCAGCTCCAGCACCAACTGCTCGGGCGGCAGCGCGCTGTGCGCCAACGCGCCGCGCACCGCATGCCACACCTTGCGTTGCTTGAATTGCACGCGAGAGACGTTCACTGAGATCGATAGCGGCGGCAGCCCGTGCTGCGCCCAAGCCTGAATCTGAGCGCACGCTTCGCGCAGTACCCACTGACCGATTTCGACAATGAGCCCGGTTTCCTCTGCAATCGGGATGAACTTCGCAGGCGCGACGATTCCATGCTCTGGATGCCTCCAGCGCACCAACGCCTCGGCGCCGGTAATCTGGCCGCTGTTGACGTCGACCTTGGGCTGATAGTACAAGACGAACTCGTTGCGCTCGACGGCCCGGCGCAGCTGATTCTCGAGCGTCAGGCGCTCGAGCGCGTGAGCGTTCATGTCTCCCGAGAAGAACTCATAGGTCTTCCGCCGCGCTTCTTGGCCTGATACATGGCCATCTCGGCGTGCTTGAGCAGGGTCTCGGCTTCCTGGCCATCGCCCGGAGACACGGCGATACCGATGCTGGCCGTGACAAACAGCTCGTGTCCGTCGATGTGGAAAGGGTCGGAAAAAGCAGAGAGTACTCGCCGCGCAATGCTTCCCGCGGTGTCGACCTTCTTGAGGTTGTGTAGGTTCGGCAAGAGCGCGGCGAATCCATTGCCTGCTATGCGCGACAACGCCGCCGTGAAGTCCGGCTCTCGGCTGCCGGGCCACCCCGTGGCCTCGGCGTTACTCAGTGTCCTGATCTAGTAGCTGCGCGACCGCGCATAGTAGTTTGTCACCCACTCGGTGTCCGAGGGTGTCGTTGATCTGCTTGAACCGGTCTAGGTCGATGTGCAGCAGGGCGCATGCCCTCGACTGCTTGGTATTCTTGAGCGCCGCGTCCACCGTCTGGTGGAACTTGCGCCGGTTGGGCAACGCGGTTAGCGCATCGAAATCGGCGAGACGGTCTTGATACTCCTTGAAGGCGAGAGCATTGCGCAGTCGCAGCCGCAGTTCGCTGGGATCGACGGGCTTGGTGAGCAGGTCGGTAGCCCCGAGTTCGAGCGCCTTGAGTTTGGTCTTCGACTCGCTCTCAGCGGTGAGAATGATGACGGGGGTATAGCGCAGCTCCTCGTGAGCGCGGACCTGCGCCAGGATATCGAAGCCGCTGACCTCGGGCATCATGAGATCCAGCAGCAGGATGTCCGGCCTCCGCTGCACGAACAGATCCATCGCTTGCCGCGGCTCGCTGGTCGTGACGAAGCTGGTGTATCCGGCCTCTTCGAGATACGTTTGCACTACTTCCAGCATGATCGGATCGTCGTCGACCATCATCACCGTGGACGTCCTGAGCGGGCAGGATCGACTTTCGGTGTCGTTCGGCGCTTGGGAGCTAGCGGTGTCGGTTGATCCACTGCTTGAGGACGCGTCGCGACCGCCGATGCCGCGTCTTGCGGCTCGGATGCGCGTACCAAATCGATGTTATCGGTCACGTCCATCACGAGTGATCCACGAGCGTTAGCTTGCCTCGGTTGCCTCCTCTTCGCCTGGGACTACGATGTGCTCGACCAGCCGCCGCAGCTCGGCCACCACCTCTTCCGTCTGCTGCTCGCTTTTCGCTTTCGCCATCTGCTCGAGTGTCTTGGCCGGTGCAGTAAAGGCGTCGAATCCCGCCGTCCCACCTGAGCCCTTGAGCCAGTGCGCGAGCGACGCAAGATTGTCGAAGTCGCGGCGATCCCATGCCGACTCGATCGCCTGCATGCGCTCCGGCATCTGCTGCGCGAACTTGCGCACCACCGCTCGCAGGCGCGGGTGATCAGCCAGCCGAGAAGCAACCGGCCCGACCGCGCCAGAGCTCTCCCGGACAGCGGGTATCGACGCGGTCGGTTCCTTCTTGAGCGCGGCGCGCTGCGTTCGCCGCCCCCCGAGCAGACCCGCGAGCGTCTGGACCAGACCGTCGATGTCGACGGGTTTGGTCAAATATCCGCTGCACCCCGCATCTAGGACTTCCTGTTCGAAGCCCTTCATGGCGTTGGCGGTCAGGGCGATGATCGGGATCTCGACCCCACGCTGGCGCAGCAGGCGTGGTTGCCGCGAAGCCGTCCATGACCGGCATCTGCATGTCCATGAGGATGACGTCGTAGCTCTCTTGCAGCGCCATGTCCGACCCCGACCCGACCGTTTTCGGCAGTCCGATACGCGCAGCCCGACCTCCTCAGCACCAACCGGACCAGTTCTCGATTGGCTTCGCCGTCGTCCACGACAAGCACGCGCGCCGGCGGGAATTCCCAGACGGCGCCTTGCTCCGCCTGCCCTCCGTCGTGTCGCGCATGCCGCCTCCTCCGGGCGTCGAGCAGGCGGACGCCGCACCAGCGGAGCCCGGATCGAGCGTCACGGTGAACACGCTTCCCTTGCCCAGACTTCGCTATGCGACGACGATGTCGCCACCCAGGCCGCGTGCGAATGCGGCGGCTGATGGTCAGACCCAGTCCGGTTCCGCCGAAGCGCCGCGCCGTCGAGCTCTCGGCCTGGGTGAAAGGGCTCGAAGACCGCTTCGGCCGGTCGGCGGGATCCCGATTCCGGTGTCGATCACCTCGATCGAGAGCACAGTTGCGGCTCCGCGGTCTGAGCGCAGGCCGCAGAACCACTTTCACACCGCCGCTGTCGGTGAACTTGATCGCGTTGCCCACCAGATTGGTCACGATCTGCCGCACTCGGGATGGATCCGTGAGCACCGTCTCGGGCACGCTTCCGGCGCACTCGAAGCGCAGCCAGATGCCTTTCTCCTCGGCTCGTCACCGACAGAATCTCGACCACATCGCCGATGATCGCGTGCGGCGCGCAGGCCACCCGCTCGAGTTCCAGCCGGCCGGACTCGACCTTGGCCAGATCCAGGATATCGTTGATGAGCTCGAGCAGATGCTTGCCGCTGGAGTGAATTGGTGTTCAGGTGCTTCCGCATCTCCGCGTCGCTCTTGTGATATCCGCGCCTCAGCAGATCGGTGAAGCCGAGGATCGCATTCATGGGCGTGCGGATCTCATGGCTCATGTTGGCCAGGAAGTCGCTCTTGGCGCGGTTCGCCGCCTCCGCTTCGTCCTTGGCACCGCGCAGCTCGATCTCCTTCTCCTGCAGCTCGGTGACGTCGTCGAAGCTGATGAGAACGCCCCCAGGTTTGCCGTTGGCTCCGAACGATGGGCGAACAGTTGACTCGGAACGAGCGCAGTTTCGCCGCACCGTCCTCCAGGCACACGCGAGCGTTGCGCTCCGGCTTTCCTTCACGCAGCGACCTGGTCCAGGGATAGTCGGATTGCGCCAGGCGCTGGCCCTCGGGCGTGACCCACGAGAAGTCCGACGTCGGCCGACCCGTTAGCTTCTCCGCGTCCTTGCTCACCACCGAAGCGAACGCCTGATTGGCCAGCACGATGTAACCCTTGAGGTCGATGACCAGCAGACCCTCGGCCATGGTATCGAAGGCTGCGCGGACACGCGCCGGGACGGCGCGAGACGGGTCGAGCTGGCGCAGCACCCGGCCCAGGTAAAAGTAGAAGGCGAAGAAGCTGCAGAGCACCATGAACCCGGTGAGCTCGATGCGCGGATCTTGAAGGATCCCGCGCCAGCCGGCGGCAACCAGCGGCTTGAAGCGCAGTTCGAGTCGCCCCCAGTCCTTTTGTCCGGCCAGGATCGGAACCTGCACTTGCGGAGTCGCTGGAGATGGACCCGGGAAGGTCCTGCCAGTTTTTCAAGTGATCCCCGGCTTCAGCAATCACCACGCCGTCAGCCTTTCTCACCGCGGCAGAGAGCAGATCAGCATTGCGCTCGACGACGAAGTTCAAGCGTGGCCTGGATACGAGCAAAATCCGCCTGGCTGGCAAAGGTCGAGGTGCTGGCGGCGATGGTTTCGGCCAGCGCAGCACGCCCGATACGAATCGCGCCAATGCGGTCCGGAACGATGTTCAGGTAAAAGGCCAGCAGCAGCACGCTGGAAATCAGCGACGCCAATCCCAGCGAGACAAGGAAGCGCGTGCTCGGGCGTTTGAGAAAACGTCTCATCGGTCAGGTTCCTGGCTCACGCCGGAATGGCGGCCTCCTCATCGGGCTGGCGCGCTTTTTCCAGTGCTGGGATCGACTGGGACTGAGCCGACTCCGTCTCCGGGCGCGATCGCCCGAGGCCGATTGCAGCCTTGGCGCGGCCGAACAGGGTTTCCAGCGGGTCATCGTCCTCGCCGTCTTCCTCGGAGTTGTTGGACCGCGCCAACACCGGCATCGGATCCATGGTGTGCCAAGCCGGAAGAGAAGAGAGCAAGCTGCTCAGCAGCAGTCCTCCACGCAACAGCCAGATCACATATCCGACCGACATCGCGCCGGTCACAGCTACCGTGGAACCTACGATCTTGTGCTCGACGGTGGGCTCAGCCGCAACAGTTTCACGCATGCGATTGAGTTCACCGACCCAGTCTTGTTTCCGAGCGTGGATCGGTAGGCCGCCAGCTTCAGCGTGCTCGGAAGCGCGCGCGAACTCTGGGTCCATGCTGGAGATGGTCAGCGTCTCGGTCTGTATCGCCGGCAGCATCGCTTCCTGCGGCGGGCCCGCCCCGAGTCAGAACGCCCAAGTTGGGACCAGTCTAGGCACAGCACTGCAGGACCGAGAGACTGCGCCCGGCAAGCTCTGCACCCGCATCCGCCCACGACTGCTGCTTGGGTCGGGGTCTGGATCAACACGGTGCAGCGGACAGCCGGCCGACCGGCTGCGCTGGCTCGCCTCCGCCCGAGCCACCCGTTGGTGTCGACCCGCCACCCGATGGACCGGGTGGCCGGGAGGAGGAGGGTGGAGCCGGAGGTCGGCGGCGCCGGAGCGGGCGGCGAAGACGGACCCGGGTGGGCGTCGGCGCTGGGGGAGGAGGCGCAGGTGGTGGCACCACAACAGGCGGAGGTGCAGGCGTTGACGGTTATGCCCACGGTGGTGGCGCTGATCAGTGCGCCGCCGCTACCGGTGCTGCCCTGGTCATTGCTCGTAATGCTTAACGCGTCCGCGCCCGAGTAGTTGCTGGCAGGCGTGTAGGTCAGCCCATTGAGCGCCGTATTCAGATTGCGAGCGTCCCTCTGTACGTCATGCTCGCCGAGCCGTTCGCCACTCACCAGAGTCAACCCTGCCCACTGCCGAGGCTCAGCGTGCCATGCGTCACGCTAAGCGTGACCTGCTCGATTCCAGCGTTGGCATCCACGTCCAACACGCGTACGCGATTGCCGTTCGCCACTGAGAACACCAGTGGCGTGTTGGCGTTCGTCGTCTGCGCCGCCGGTACGCTGTTCACGGGCGCGTCGTTGACCGCAGCGATGTTGATCGTGGAGCTGGTAGTGGCGGTGAGCGCGACCGCCGCCGGTGTTGCCGTTGTCGTCGATGAGCAGGGTAAGCGTGTCGGTGGGCAGCGGAGCGTTGGAGTTGTTGATGTAGGTGAGGGTACCCGCGCCGGTCAGCAGGTTGTTCAACTGCGCAATCGTGCCGTTGATGAGTGAGGCATGGTGGTGCCCGAGCCCGAGATCGTTACGCTCCGCTGGTGCCAGCCGTAGCGTTGAGCACCCCGCTGGCCACCGACAACGTTACCGTCTCATTGCTCGCACCTGCGTCCACATCGCGCCACCACCAGGCCAGTGTTGACGAGGTTCAGCGTCGTCTGCTCGGTGGCCGCGTAGCTGGCCGGCGCGGTCAGCGTGGGCGCATCGTTGACTGCCGTCACGCTGATCTGCTGAGTGGCGCTTTGCGCGCTCACTCCGTCGCTGACGGTGAAAGTCACGGCACGGGTCGCGGTGCTTGGATCATTGCTGGTGTCCCGATAGCGTCACGCTTCGCAGCGCTGTCTGGTAGTTGCCCACGCTGGCCGTGCCGCTCAAGCGTGAGCGTGCCGCTGGCCGCGTCCCAGCTGCCGCTGATGCCGAGCTGGTTGGTGAACGCCAGTACGTCCTCTCCGCTCGCATAGCTGCCGGTGATTTGCACCGTCGCCCCGGTCAGGTCGCTCAGCGTGCCTGCGCTCAGCGTCAGCCCCGCATCAACGGGCGTGGGCGTACCCTTCTCGGTGTAGGTCGCCCCGGCGCCGATGGTCATGCTCGGCGCGCTGTAGCTCACCGTGATGCCGACCGCGCTGGTGCTAACTGACGGGCCGCCCGCGCCGGTGTTGCCCTGGTCGTCGGTGATAATGCTCAGCGTGTCCGCGCCGAAGTAGTTGCTGGTGGGCGTGTAGCTCAACCCGTCGAGCGCATTGTTCAGATTGCTCAGCGCGCCGCTGAACACCACGCTGCCGGTGCCATTGCCGGTCACCGCAGCTCAGCCCCGCGACACTGCCGAGGCTCAGCGTGCCATGACCTACGCTCACCGTGATCTGCTCCACCCCGCCGTTGGCGTCTACGTCGCTGACAGTGATCGCGTTGGCCCCGCTGAAGGTCATCGGGGCGTTCATCACCGTGCTCTGCGCCCCTGGGACGGCGTTGACCGGCGCATCGTTGACCGGCACCACGTTCACGGTGGAAGCAACGGTCAGCGCCGTGGTGTCCGCTCCGCCGTTAACGGTACCGCCGTTGTCCTGGATCTGGGTCAGGGTGAACACGCGGCTGCCGGCGCTGGGATCGTCGGTGTTGGTGTTCTGGTAGGTGATACCGTTGACCAGCGCAGCGATGTTGACGCTGGGCACGCCAGCGGCCGAGCTCAGGCTCACTGTCGCGGTAGAGCCGCTGAGGGTCACGCTGTAGCTCATGCCGTTGGTGGCGGTGATGCCCGAGCTATTGGCTCCCAGCGTGATCGTGCTGCCGTCGACCCCAATCGATTCTTGCGCCCCATCGAGCAGTCCGTCCACGGTAAACGTCAGGCCGATGATGTTCTGGCCCGCCTCCACTGTGCTCGCGTTGGCAGCGCTGAACACGTTTGACCGCTACGCCCTGTGTTCCCAGACCTGCCCCCTCCTGGAACGTCGGGTTGCTCGCTGTGGCGCTGAGCGTTGGCGCCTGGTTGGCCTGCACGCTGATGCCCACCGTGCTGGTGGTGGTCTGCGGCCCGTTTATGCCGCTGTTGCCCAGGTCGTCGGTGACGATACTGAGGGCTGCGCTGCCGCTGTAGAGCGCGCTCGGTGTGTAGCTCAACCCGTCGAGCGCGGCATCGATGGCCGCCAGGGTACCCGTGAAGCCCACCGTCACGTCGCCGGTTCCCGTGCCGGTGCTGAAACTCAGCCCCGCCGTGCTCCCGAGCGTCAGTGTGCCGTTCGTGACGCTGAGGGTGACTTGTACTGGATTGCTTCCGGCGTCGACATCGTCTATGACGATCGGATTGCCATTGATCGACGAGAACACCAACGGCACACCTTCGGCGGTCGATTGTGCCGGCGGAACGATGTTCAGGGGCGCATCGTCGACCGCCGTTACGTCAACGGTCATAGTACGGGCGATAGGATCGGTGTCCACCCCGCCGTTGGCCGTACCCCCGTCGTCCTGCACCTGGAAGGTGAAGCTGGCGTAGCCCGCACCATTGGCGTTGGCCGCTGGGTTGAACAGGAATTTTCCGGCGGCGATATCGCTGGCGGATACAAGCTGTCCAGCTGTAACCCCGACGCCACTGTCGGTTAGCAATCCGGCAGTCGGCAGGCCGGTAATTTTCACGGCAAGCAGGTTGTTGGCAGGGCTATCGTTAGGATCGCTGAACCCGAAGTCTCCCAGGGTGAAGATGTAACCCGTGTCTTCCGCCGTGGTGACGGTGTTGTCGCTTCCCTGCGGTGCGTCATTGACCGGGACTACCGCCACTGCAACGATGCCAATCGCGGGCACCGTTAGGCCCGAGCCACTGTTGCCCAGGTCGTCCGTCACGATCTGCACGTTCGCTGGCCCGCTATAGTTGGCAACGGGGTCGAAACTCAAGCCGTTCAACGCGGCGTTGATGTCGTCGACGGTCCCGGTGACCGTCATGGTGCTGTTACCATTGGCGCCCGCGCCAAAGGTTAGACCGCTGATCTGAGCCAGCGTCAACGTGCCGTTCGAAGCGCTCAACGTTACTTGAATCGGGTTGTTGCCGGCGTCGGGATCGCCGACCTTGAGTTCGTTCCCGTTGGCAGCAGAAAACACCAGAGCGGTGTCTTCGTTGGTGCTCTGTGCCGTCGGGACGGTGTTGACCGGCGGATCGTTGACGGCCGTCACAGAGATGTTGCGCGACGCGACCCCGCCATCAGCGGTTGAGTCATTGGCGACGAAAGTGATGGCCCGCGTCGCGGTGCTGGGGTCGTTACTCAAGTTCTGATAAGTGACCGAGCGCAGCGCCGTCTGATAGTCGGTCGGACTGGCGGCACCGGTGAGCGTCAGGGTGCCAGTAGAGGCATCCCAGCTACCCGTGATCCCAAGCTGGTCGGTGAAGCTCAGCACGTCCTCGCCATTCACGTAGTTGGCTGCGACGCTGACGACGGCATGATTGAGCGTCGGGCTATCCGGGTCGGTGACGGTCAAATTCGGGTCGACAGGTGTGGCTGCGTCGTTCTCGACGTAGCCCAGCGCGGACGCGGTGGTGGTGACGGTCGGCGCAACGTCGGGTGAAACGGTGATGCCGAGCGTGCTCGTAGCGC
The DNA here is from genome assembly GCA_963705615.1 of uncultured beta proteobacterium. Lineage (GTDB taxonomy): Bacteria > Pseudomonadota > Gammaproteobacteria > Burkholderiales > SHXO01 > SHXO01. Next base: position 9,270 of record CAVPKE010000013.1, read on the forward strand.
TTTGGGCTCCGCCCGCGCCAGTGTTGCCTTGGTCGTTGGTGACGATCACCAAGGTTGCGCCACCGGTGAAAGCGGCGGTCGGAGTGAAGGTCAGACCATCCAGGGCGGTGTTGAGATTGGCCAGAGTGCCGGCGAAGACTACCGCGCTTGTTCCTTGCCCCGAGACGGAGGTCAAACCCGTGATGGAGCCAAGGGTCAGGGTTCCGTTGGTAGCTGCCAAAGTGATCTGTAAATTCCCTACGCTGGCGTCGACGTCACCGACACTGATCGCGTTCCCGTTGGCGCTGGAGAAGACCAGCGCGGTATTCTGCTGGGTGGATTGCGGGCCCGGGATGCTGTTCACTGGCGGATCGTTGACGGCGGCAACGTTGATGGCCACCGAGCTGGTCGCGCCGCGCGGGCCGCCTGTCCCCGTGTTGCCCTGGTCGTTGGTCACGACCTGCAGGTTGACCGCACCGTTGAAGTTTGCGGCCGGATCGAAGCGTAGCCCGTCTAGTGCGGCGTTGATGTTGGACAGGGTGCCGGTGAACGTCATCGCCGCGTTGCCGGTACCGTTGCCCGTGACGAAGGTCAGGCCGGTGGTCCCGGCGAGGGTCAACACCCCGTTGGTAACACTCAACGACACTTGCATGGCACCAGTGCCGACATCCACGTCACTGATGGCGATCGCGTTACCGCCGGTAGACGAAAACACCAGCGGGACTGTCCTCGTTCGTGCTCTGTGCACCCGGCACGACGTTGACCGGCGGATCGTTCACCGACGTCACCGCGATCTGGCGCGTTGAAGGCGCGCTGACCAGAACCCCGTCGCTGGCGGTAATGGTCACGGTGCGGTTGAGCGTGCTCGGATTCTCGCTGGTGTTCTGGTAGGTCACCGAGCGCAGGGCGGCTTGGTAGTTGGCCACGCTCGAGCTGCCAGCGAGCGTCAGCGTAGCGGTGGCAGCGATCCCAGGTGCCCGTGATGCCCCAGGAGTTGGCGTTGTTGAAGGCGAGTACATCCTCGCCATTGACGTAGTTGCCCGTGATCTTGAGCGTGGCGCCGGCGAGATTGGCGACGCCCGGGTCGGACACCGTGACGCCGGCGTCGAGGACGCGTGCTCCAGCGTTTTCGACGTAGGCCAGCGAACCGCCGGTGGTGGTCACGGCAGGCGGGATGGTGAAGACCGCCGCAAAGGCGTCGTAGCTACCGCCGTCCGTACGTCGTGTCGTAGCTGCCCGCGGTAGCAATACCAGAGCTGGAAGCGGTGTCGCCCGCCAGGTAGAACTTGCCGTTGCTGTATACGCCGATGTCGCCGTAGTCGTTGTTGGTACCGCCGAAGTAGGTGCCGTAGAAGAGATCGCCGGATCCGCTGCCAGCCGGATTGATCACGACGAAGAAACGCATCCTCGTTGCCGTTGTTGGTCGTCTTATAGGCGCCGGCGGTGACGGGGAAGTTGGTCGAATCGGTTTGTCCGCCGACATAGATGCGCCCGCCCGCATCGACTCCGATGCCCAGCCCGGCTTCGGTGTTCTTGCTTCCGCCCAGGTAGGTGGAGTAGATCAGCGACGCCGATCCGCTCAGTGCTTGGATCGATGATCGACACGAAAGCGTCTGTGGTGCCCGAGACAGAGTCGTGCTTGAGCGCGTCCGCGGTCGTACCGCGAAGTTGGTGAGACGAGGTCTCGCCTGTTACGTAGATCTTCCCCGCGCTGTCGAGGGCCAGGTTGTAGGCGAGGTCGGCTCCGCTGCCTCCCAGATAGGTGCTGTAGAGGAACGCCGTGCCGGTGCTGTTCGAGCTTGGTGACAAAGGCGTCGGTGCCGCCACCGTAGGCCGCCTGGAACGCATTGCCGGTGGTCGGAAGATCGGTGCTCGACGCCGTGTCGCCAACGACCACGGCGTTGCCTGCCGCGTCGACCGCGATCCCGAAGCCGGTCTCCGCGCCGGAGCCACCGATGAACGTCGAGTAGACCAAGCGTGTTCCCGTCCGGGCTCAGCTTGGTGACGAACGCATCGCCGCTGCCGCCGTAGGTCGTGTCCGCAGCGCCGCGGTGACCGGGAAGCTCTGGACGAGGCGACGCCGGTCACGTAGGCGCTGCCAGAGCCGTCGATCGCGATGCGCCCAGCCAGTATCGGTGCTGCCAGTACCGCCGAGATAGGTCGAATAGAGCAACGCGCTGCCGGCCGCGTTCAGCTTGAACACGAACGCGTCCTGCGTGCCGTTTCGCGTGGACTGGTAGGCGGACACGGTCGGAAAATCGATCGGACGCCGTAATGCCGGTGACGTAGGCATTTCCGCTGGCGTCGACCGCGATGGCGTTGCCCTGATCGGTGTTGCTGCCGCCCACGTAGGTCGAGTAGATCAGCGAGCCGAGGTTGGGCGAGAACTTCGCGACGAAGACCTGTGCTCCACCTAGCAGACGCCGAGCAGTCCACCAGGAAGACCGGTCGATGAGGTATAGCCGGTGAGGTAGACGTTACCCGCGGCATCGACCGCGATGCCATTCGGCAGCGTCGCCGCCGTTGCCACCGAAATACGTGCCATAGGACAGCACCGGGTCGATGACGAGCTGCCGGCTCGCATCGTAGGCGCCCACGTCGAACCCTACCGTGCCGTCGTCGGCGATCGTGTAGTGGCTGGCGACGGCCTCGCGCCCGTTCGGACCGTCCTGGTAGGCCACAGGCGCCTTGAAGGAGATGGTGTGTCCCGCGTCGTCCAGCGTCAGCACGAGATCGCCGTTGTCTGCGACTGAGACACTCTGAACGCCCTCGAATTTGAGCTGGATGGTGCCGACGTTCGCGCCCGGGTTGACCACGAAGTCGTACTCGAGCTGTCGCTGATTGCCGTAGTAGCGCAAGTCGATGCCGTCGTAGACGTTGTCGTAGTGCACCGTCGCCGAAGTTGGCGATGTCGGTTCGCCACTGGTCCTGGCTGCCGACGAGATAGTTGGTCTTCGACTGCAGCAGGTCCTGACCCGTGCGCTGCAGCGCCGGCGTTCTTGCCTAAGACATCCAGCCTCACGACCTGGCTCGGAGCTCCCGTCTTGCAAGGCAAGGACGGCATCTCCGCCGACAAGCCCGACCGCGTAGCCGCTGCCGCGCGCGAGGAAATCCACTTGCGCGTCGGCCTGCCCGACGTTTTGCTCGAAGGCGAGCGGGGTCGAGGCGATCGACACCTGCGACAGCCGCCGCCGACTGCCGCCGTCGACGCGGAGTTCTCGATCGGCTGCGCGCTCGCGTCGGCCGTGGGCGTCGTCAGGGCTGTATTCTGGTTCGCAGTCGCAGCCTGTGTTTGAGTTGTCGGCGCCGCGTCGGTCGAACCGGTCGCGGCCAGCATCCAGGATCCCGTTCCAAGCAGCCTGCTCTGCCGCGCTAATCACGACGCGGTGTCTGGATGATGCCGGTACTGATATTCGAGGTCCCAGTTCGCCGCCCTTGGCTGCGCTGCCCGGTGAGGTCTTCGCTGGCGCTCACGTCCGCGCCGGTCAGTCGCGACAGCGCATCGACCAGCGCGCGTCCGTCCGCGTGCTGAGCCACGTCGCAGCCGTAGATCAGCAGGTCGGCTCCCGGTGCAAGCGCATTGCCCCAGCTCTTGATCTGCGTCGCATTCTCCAGCAGCGACTCGAAGTTCAACGTGTCCTTGCCCAGCTCCACCGCGCCGTCGGCGCCGTGTCCAATGATGTGAACGGCAGTGATGTCCTTGCGCGTGGACAGCGCATCGCGTGATCTCACGGATGCCGTCCGCCCCGCGATCCAGCAAGATCACGTCGACCTGACGCTCGCCTCCCGAGTGGGACCGAATGTCGTCGACCAGCGCCTGGTAGTCGGGCGTAGCGGTGTCGACGAACACCACTTCGTGTGAGCGCGCCTGCGTGCCCCTGCACAACGTGGGATAGAAACTCGCCGCTCGCATCGACGATGCGGTGTTCGGCGGCGGGCGCCACGGCGGCTGCATCGAGCAGCGCCGGGCTGAAATCGGCCGAATACAGAATCCGCGGCTCGAGCTCCTCGACCACGGGGCGGCGCCGAGCGACAGCGCGGTCACGCGACGCCGGTTTCTTCGCTGGCTCTGCGCAGGCCGTTGGATCGTCTCATTCTGCCGCGTCCCGCAAAGGAGAGCCGGCGCTCGATGATGCCGATCCTGCTGCAGCAGCAGCCTGCGCTCAGCTGCGTTGGCGTCGCTCTTCGCGCGTCTGTGGCGCCCATGCGACGAGTCTGGCAACCCAGCCTGGCAGCCTCGGCCCGGCCCGACGCGCGCGCGCGTAGGACGGAGCGCAGCCATGCCGGCCAGAACTGAACGATGAGCGGATCTTCCAGCGAGAGGATCGTCTCCACGCTGCCCGGATCGCCTTGCCGCGCACAGCGCCCCTGCAACTGCCGGTCGATGCGGGGAGACGCGTTGTGCTGGCAGCAGATGACGTGCAAGCCGCCGAGCTCGGCCACGCCCGAACCTAACTGGATGTCAGTGCCGCGACCTGCCATATTGGTCGTTACCGTAACGCGGCCCGCTTGGCCTGCGCGGGCAACGATCTCGGCTTCCTCTCGGTCGTTGCGCGCGTTGAGGACAACGTGTTGCAAGCCATGCGCGGTGAGCCGGTAGCTGAGCTGATCGGTATCGGTCACCGAGTCGGTGCCGATGAGCACCGGCCGGCCCTCGGAGCTCAGCGCCCGCACGCGCTCGCTCACCGCGTGCCACTTGTCCTCACGCCGAGCGAAGACTCGCAGCGGAAGGGCCGCGCGTCTCGATGGCTTGCGCAACGGCACGCGGGCAATGGAGAGGCCGTACACCGATCTCAGCTCGTCGGCGGCCTCGGTCAGCGTTCCGCTCATCCCGCACAGGCGCAGATAGCGCGGGAAGAAACGCTGGTATGTGATCTGAGCGATGGTTTCCATCTCGCCCGTGGGTTTGCAGCCTTCCTTGACCTCCAGCAGCTGGTGCAAACCCTTCGACCACACGCGGCCAGGCGCAACCCGTCCGGTGATCTGGTCGATCATCAGGAGCTTCCCGTCACGCACCAGGTAGTCGCGGTCGCGTGCGTAAAGATGATGTGCCGCAAGCGCTAGCGCTATGACCTCCTCGCGATGCCGGCGGTCCTGCCACAGCCCTCCAATCGAGGCTGCTGTAGCGCCGAGCGCTTCACGCCCGCTGTCGGTAAGCGTTACCTGGCGCGTGCCATGCTCGAGCCCGAAGTCGGCGCCCGGGCGCAGTCGCATGGCGAGCTTCAGCGCCTCCTTGAAGTAGGTCTGCTGCCGGTCATTTACGCGCGACTGCGACAAGATGAAAGGCGTGCGCGCCTCGTCAATCAGAATGCTGTCCGCCTCGTCTACCACTGCCATCCACAACCCGCGCAGCAGCAGCGTGGAAGGTTGCGCCGCACCGCTGTCGAGCTGCCGCACGCGCTCGTGCAGATGGCTCGGACATCTCGCGCCGGACAAGTCGGTCGCGCAAGTAGTCGAAGACCAGCTCCTTGGCTGTGCAGTAGGTGATGTGGCAGCCGTAGGCCGCGCGCCGTGCGGCCTGGTCCATGGGCTGGGTCACGGCACCCACGGTGAGACCCAGATACCTGTACACAGGACCGAGGGTCTGCGCATCTCGCGCAACCAGATAGTCGTTGGCTGTGATCACATGCACGGGAATGCCGGCCAGCGCAGCTGTGGCGGCAGTGAGCGCTGCGGCCAGTGTCTTGCCTTCGCCGGTGGCCATCTCCGCCAGCCGGTTGCCAAGCATGATGCGTCCGGCGACGAGCTGCGTGTCATAGTGAGGCATGCCGAGCTGCCGGCGTGTGGCCTCACGCACTAGCGCAAAGGCCTCGGCGCTAGCCTGCGCGGTGAATCCGGACGCGGCGAGCTTTGCCCGTACATCTCTGAGCTGCGCTTGCCAGGTGTGGTCAGACAGCGTCCTCAGAGCCTGGTCGTTGGCGTGGACGCGCGCGAGAAAGCGCCCTTGTCGGTGCCGCTCAACGCGCGCGGGGGCCTGCAGCAGCGACCACGCGAGCGCTAACCCGGATCGCTGTGTATCCCCGCGCTCCGGGTACGGGCCTGAGGTCATGCCCGGGACTGACAGGGCTCCGGATCTCATGGGCGAGCGGCATACCCGAAAGGGACTAGCCTTCCGGATTGAACTGTTTGAGGAAGAGTTGCTGCATTCGGCGCTGCCACTGGAACGCGAGCGGCCTGGCGCCGTGATCGAAGCGCAACCACGCGCGTCCGCCCACCCGCTCCAGCGTCTTCGACGTGAGCCTCAGGTCCAGCAGGAACACCGGCTCGAGTGTCTTCAGGCCTTCCTTGTCCGCTGGGTCGGTGACAAAGGGTCCGCCAGCGCGGTCGCCCAGCGCGGCGGTGGGCAGCTGGTTGGTGGCACCCGGAACCTCGGTGGTAAGACGGCCTTGCAAGGTAGACCCGGGCAGGTCGGCGAGCGTCACTTCTACCGCGCGTGTGTCGCTGCGGATCAACCCGGCGTCTTCCTGCGGCACCGCAGCCTTGACGCTGATCTCTTCGGGACGCAGCACATTGGCGAGCACGGTGCCCTTGGCGACGAAGCTGCCCGGCAGATCTTGCGCACGTGGCATCACGAGAGTGCCCTCAGTCTGACTCACCACGCGTAAACTCTCGAGCCGCTTCTCGATGTGCGCCAACTCGGCCCGCTTGGCGGCAGCATCTTCAGAGATCGACTTGGCGCGGGCGGTGTTGCGGGCCACTTCCCGCGTGAACTCCACTTCCAGGCCCATAACCGCCGCCTGCAGCCGCTGCCGCTCTACGATGAGGTCGGGATCGGACAGCACCAGGATCGGATCGCCAACCTTTACCGCCTGGCCGTCCTTCGCGAGCACTTCGGTGACGAAGCCGTCGGTCCCGGCGCGGACGCGCGCCTGCTCGGGCAGCCATACCACGCCTTGAGCGCTGGTCACGAACGGAAACGGAACCAAGCACAGGAGCACCAGGAGAGTGACGGCGATGGCTCCAGTCACGGTCATACTGCGCGTGCGAGTACGTGCGATTTGCGGTGCGCTGGTCAAAAACCGCCACAGGCCGGTCAGCGGCTTGAACACCATCGTCACCGCAATCACAGCGCCCGCCAGCAAGCCGGTCCACAAAGAGAAGTGACCGGCCCACAAGATAATCAGCCCGGCGATGAACCAACGATATGCGTAAGCCAGCACCGCATAGCCGAACAGCACTGGGCCCTCGCCCACTCCGGTGACCGGCGAGGACGCGGTCTTGACGCCCAAGCAAGCGGCGCTGCGCGACGTATCCGACGTAGGCGTTGGCGCGGGAGCCGAGGTTGGGGACGTCGAGCAGGTCGGAAAGCACGTAGTAGCCATCGAAGCGCAGCAGCGGATTGCCGTTGAACAGCACGGTGGACATCCCGCCGATCAGCATCGTGACGAACGCGATGTCGCGCACCGTACCGTCCTGGACATGAAGCCAGACAAAAGCCGCGAGCGCGGCGAGGAACAGCTCGACCATGATGCCCGCTGCGCCAACGACGACGCGGCGGTGCTTTTCCGGGAAAGCGGACGCTGCCGAGGCATCGACGAACGGCACCGGCACCAGCAACAGCAGGCTCAAGCCCATCTCCCGCACTTCTCCGCCCCAGGCCTTTACCGCGAGACCGTGGCCGAGCTCGTGCAGGATCTTGACCACCGGATAGCACAACCACAGCAGCAACAGATAGCGCGGCGTGAGCATGTGCACGACGGCGAACGAGCGGACCGCATCCCAGTTGGAAAGCACGGACAGCAGGCCAGCCAGCACCACGATCGCCCACACCACAGCTACCACCGGCTGGAATAGCACGCGCGACAGTGGCGCCAGGCGTTCGAGCAGAGCGTCGGGATCGAACAGAGGCACGCGGAAGGACAGCGGGTTGAGCATCGACATGCGCCGCTTCTGGCCGCGTGCCAGGCTGCGGCGGAACAGCTCTGCGACGTCCGGCGTGATCTCGCACTGAAGCAGGCCGCTGTCGCTGAGCTGGCACAGAATCTCGATGGTTTCGTCCTGCGTAGGCGCCCGCTCGCCCAGTGAGTTCAGCAGCGCATGCCAGATCTCGTCCACCGGGCGCCGGCCGTCCATCCGACCGATGAAGTGAAAAGCGCTCTCGTCGACACGGTGGTGGCGGCCCGAACTCGTGTCCTGCAGCAGGTACCAGACCTGGCCGCGGTAGACGTGCCGCGACACGCGCACGTGCCCACGCAGCCGCGGATGCAGGCCCGCGACGCGATACCAGCGGGAGCTGAACAGCGAGTCCATGGCGCTACCCGATCCAGGACCACAGGGTCAGGCGCATCCAGTCCGAAATGCGATGTGTCCAGATCCAGAGCAGCGAGCGCGAGCCGGCCTCGACCTTTCCCACGCCGAGCAGACCGGGCCGTAGCTGCTCGGCCTTGGCCTTGAGTTTCGCCTCGACCTCGAAGTAGTTCCGCCCTTGACCGGTGGTCGCCACGGGCGTAATGCGGTTGACCTCCAGCGGGAAGGTGTCCGCCGGCAACGCTGACAGCGCGAGCGATCCGGTCTTGCCGAGCTGTACGTCGGCGATGTCGCGCTCGTCGACTTCGAGAATGACCCTGAAGTCGTGCTCCGGCGCAACCGTCATCAGCGTTTCGCCCTTCTTGACCGGCGCACCGAGCGACTGGGTCAGATCACCGGTGATCACTATGCCGTCGAATGGAGCCTGCACCTGCGTGCGTTGCAGCTTCGCCTGAACGAGTGCCAGCTGCGCCCTGGTTTCCTCCAGCTTTGCGCCCAGGATGGCAACCTCGGCTCGATCCTGCTTCACCAGTGCCGTGCCGTAGGAATTCTCCAGCTGTGAGACCTCGCTCTGCGCTTTGCGCTCCTCGAGCTTGAGGTCCTCGTCCGCCAGCTCGGCGACCAGCTGCCCTTCCTTGACGCGGTCGCCGGGACGCACGTGGGTCTGCTTGAGGTAGCCGTCGGCCGGCGCCGCGAGCACGCGCTGGACCGCACCTTCCAGCCGTGCCGGCGCACTGACCCGGTAGTCGGTGGAGATGAACGTTGCACCTAGCAGCACCGCCAGGGTTGTGGCGGCCCCGGCTTTCACGGCGAGATGCCCCGGACCGAACAACGGTGCGATGGCCTCGCGCAGCGCGCCAGCGAGCTTCGCGGGCCAGGGCTTGTCCACTGTGCGCTTGATCTCGAGCAAAGGGCCGAGCAGCGCCCCGATGTTCTCGCACAGCGTGAGCTCGGCGCGGCCCATCGGTTCGGGGTTGTTGCGCTCGAGCGTGATGGCACCGCAGGGCTGGCCCGATTTGACCAATGGAACGGTGCTGATCCAGGCCGAACCGTGGCGCTGCGCCAGGTCGGCGTGCGCGCGATCCACCCGCGGTTGAGCGCCCTCGGGCAGCGGATAGATCAGGGTCGCGCCCTGCCAGATGGCCTCTTCCATGGCGGCGCCGATGTCGCGCAGTAGGCCCTGATTGGCACGGAACTCCGTGGCGTGCGACAGCGCTTCGACCTTGACGTGACGGCGACCGGACAGACCGATGCTGACGCGTTCACAGCCAAACGTGATCGCCAACTCGGTTGCGAATGCAGCGGCGGCTCCGTGAAGCGCTCGTGTGCCTCCACCGTGGCCAACAGCTGCAGGATTCGCGCGGAGTTCGAGCTCGGCAGCTCGACGGTTCGATCGCCCACTTCGTTCCGCAACGTGGGGATCTGCCCCGAAGCGCTACTAGGGGCCGGGGCCGCAGCGATCACCATCGGCCCGGGCTGCGTGCGGGTCGGGTCGACCGCATTCGATTCCTCCATCGGGCCTGGTTGCGTGCGCGTCATGTCGTTCGGTACGAAGCCTGCGGAGCCCAGTGCGGCGGTGCTCGCGCCTGCGGTTTTGCGGGGCGTTGGACTCTGGCGCATGTAGCTCTCGAAGCTCTCGGCCCCGCGCTTGATGCCGTCCATCACGGCTTGGGGTGGCAAAGTAACGTCCGGGTCGAAGCCCACCGCCACGGCTCCCACGGTTCGGCCTTTTACCTCGATCGGGCAGGAGATCATCGGGCCGAGCGGAATCGGCCGCTCCGCGCCGTTCAGGCGCGGCTGCGACAGCGGCTGTCGCTGCTCGTACGCGGCCTTCGCGGCCGCCGCCAATCCCTCGCCTGGTAGTCCACCAGGCGGCCAGTGCGCAGCCGGCACCAGCGATGTGCTGTTGCGCGGCAAGACCAGAACAACAGCGCCAGTTGCGCCGTTGATCTGCCTGCACTGCTCGTCGAGCCAGGCTTGAATGTTGGCTTGCATCGACCGCGTCCTGAGGCTCCGTTGCACGTGGGGCCCGACTCCGGGCCCCTGATGGAGAGCTGTCTGCCGGGCAGCGGCCCGACCTGTCGGAGGCCCGCCCCAGCGGGCGGCGGCGTCGACAGACCCTCCGGGTGAACGGAACTGCAAGCTTTATGCCGACAGGAAGGGCGACGTGCGGCGTGGATCGCTCTAAGCCGCAGGAACTCGCTCCCCCGATGCGGGATGCGCGTTAGCCCAGGACTACCGGGAGGGGCAGGAGAAAGCCGTTATGCGTCAGGCCAGCGGGCGACGGGTAGCTCGAGCTGGAAAGTGAAAATTCGGTGACACGTTTGGCTTCACGCTTACTGCGCGCACCAACCGCCGTCGATGAGCACGTCGTTGCCGGTCATGAACGCGGCCGCGTCCGAGCAGATGTACAGAGCCAGCGCCGCGATTTCCTCCGGCTGACCCCAGCGCTTGAGTGGGGTTTGTGCCATGAGCGCGGCGTTCTTGGCCGGATCAGCGCGCAACGGCGCGGTGAGGTCGGTGGCGATGAAACCGGGGCTGATGGCAACCGCGGTGATGCCATCGTCGGCCAGTTCCAGCGCCAATCCGCGCGTGAGCCCGAGCAGCCCGTGCTTACTGGTCGAGTAGATACCGCGCCCGTCGCTCGACACATGCGCCATGATCGAGGTGATATTGATGATCCGACCGTAGCCACGACCCTTCATGTGCGGGATGAAGTAGCGGCACATGAGCCAGGCGCCGGTGAGGTTGGTGTCAATCACCGCCCGCCATTCTTCCAGGGTGAACTCGTGAATCTTCTTGCGAATCGCCGTTCCGGCGTTGTTCACCAGAATATGCGCAGCACCGAAACGTTTGACGACGTTGTCCGCGAGCGACTTGACTTGTGTCTCCTCGCGAACATCGCAGACAAAGGTCTCCGCCTCCGCGTCCACCTCTCGCGCTAGCTTCTGCGTCTCCGCCAGTTTGTCCCGTGCACGCCCGGCGAGCGCGAGCTTTGCGCCGGCCTCTCCGAGCGCCAAAGCGATCGCTCGTCCGATTCCCCGGCTCGCTCCGGTGATGACAGCTACTCGTCCCTGCAAGAATTTGTCAGCCATTTGGTCGGGCCTCGCGATTCGTTGTTCGTGGCTTGGGGCTCGTGGTTCGTAGCGCGAACTCGATTCACGAGCCGCGGATCTCGTTCATCGGCTCTCGCCGGTGATAACTTCACCGAACAGCACCCAGCGCTTGCCATCGAAACGGGCGAGCTGCATTTGCTCGATCGGATAGAAGTCGTTTGCACCGGTGTTGATCCTGATCCCGGGAAGCAGCATGGGCAGCTCGAAGTTCTTCAGGTTGGCGGCCTGCCGCATCACGTTCTCGCGCGTGAGATCGTCGCCGCATTGCTTGAGAACCTGGACCAGTGTCTGGCCAACGCTATAGCCAAGGACGTTGTAAGATGTCGGTCAGGTCGCCCTGCGGGTAATACTTCTTCATCCACTCCACCCAGTCCCTGAACGACTTGTCCTTCTGCCACTGCGGATCGGTGGGATCCTTGACATAGAGGGCGGTGATCAGGCCGACTGACTTTTCCAGACCCGCCGGCTCGAGTACAGCGGCTACAGAAGTAGATACATTGTTGAGAAGGCCGAGTGGACGCCAGCCGATATCGTAGCTCTTGCGGATAGCTTGCGCGGCGAACTTCGGTGTGGCCACGAGGTAGAACGTGTCCACGCCCGACGCCTGCAGCGTCACTATCTGCGAATCCACCGACGGGTCGGTGACCTCGTAGCTCACCTCTTTGACAATGAGGGAAGCCCTGCTGCCCAGGCCGTCCTTGAGGCCCTTTACGTAGTCTTTGCCGTAGTCGTCGTTCTGGTACAGCACACCAATCTTCGCGTTGGGCCTGTGCTGCAGAACGTACTTGGCATAGATCCGGCCCTCGGACTGGTAGCTCGGCTGCCAGCCCATGGTCCAGGGGAAGTTCTGTGGGTCACCCCACTTGGTGGCGCCGGTGGCCACGAAAAGCTGCGGGACTTTGCGAGCGTTGAGATATTTCTGGATCGCCGTGTTGGTGGGGGTGCCCAGACTCTGGAAGATGAACAGCACACCATCCTCTTCCACCAGACGCCGGATCTGCTCTACGGTCCGGGGCGGACTGTAGCCGTCATCCAGGCTGATGAGCGCGAGTCTTGCGCCCGTTGACTCCACCCTGCTCGTTGATCATCTGGAAATAGGCCGCTTCCGCGCGGCCGACAGTGCCGTAGGCTGAAGCCGGGCCGCTGTACGGCATGGTCTGCCCGATCTTGATCTCGGTGTCGCTGGCGCCGGGATCGTATTTCTTCTGGGCAGCTGCGAAGCCGGGGAGCGCGAGTGCAGCGGCGGCCAAGCAGATGAGAAGCGAGCGTGAGGCCTGTCATGGCTGCGTCCTCCGAGGGGTGGGTTGCTAGATGACCCCAGCGTGCCGCCGTCATGCAGGAGCTAGGCGGCGCGCCAGCTTCCCGACGAGCATGCGGATGAAGCCCGCCACGCCCGTGGGCATAGCGTAGACGAACACCAAGAGGAACACGCCGTAGATGGCCCAGGGCGCAGCCTTGGAGATCTGATCGGCGAAGTTGGGGATGAACTGTATGAACAGCGCGCCGTAGATGGCGCCCGAGATCGACGCGATGCCGCCGATCACGATGCCGATCAGGAAGTTGATCGACAGCCCGGCCGTAAAGCTGTCAGGCGCGACGAACTGCACCACGATCGCCCCAAGCGCGCCAGCGACGCCGGTGTACAGCGCGCTCACGCCGAAGGTCAGCGTCTTGAACAGCGCGCTGTTCACCCCCATCGCCTCAGCGGCGATCGGGTGATCGCGGATCGCCACCATCGCGCGCCCGACGCGGCCCCGCAGCAGGTTCCAACCGATCACGAACATCACCACCAGTATCGCGAGCGTGAACAGGTAGAGCCACTGGTCCGGCGTCACCTTCAGCCCGAAGGGCGGGTCGGGCTTGATGATGACGATACCCTGCACTCCCCCGGTCCAGTGCTCGATGTGCTTGTACTTGAGGATCTGCGGCATGGCGACGGCCAGCGCGAAGGTGGCCAGCGCAAGATAGTGCCCGCGCAGCCGCAGCGCCGGCAGCCCGAACAGAAACCCGGAGATGAAGCACACGACCCCGGCAACGGGCAGTGTGGCCCAGTACGGCCAGCCAAAGCGGTCCATCAGAATGGCGGCGACATAAGCGCCGATGGCGTAGAACGCGCCGTGCCCGAGCGAGATCTGGCCGTTGTACCCGGTCAGCATGTTCAGGCCCAGCAGCACGATGGTGTAGACCAGCACCATGTTGAACTGGAACACGCGGTAGTTGCTGACCAGGAACGGCAGCGCGACGGCGCCGGCGGCGAGCGCGACGAGCCCGATCGTTTTCCAGGCGCGCAGCGACAGCCCCGCGTAGCGCGGCATGCTGATGACCGGCGTTGTTGCTGCGTCGTTCATTCGTGGTGGCTCGCGAACTCGTCGATCACATGCCTCACACCCGCGTGACGAACACCTTGCCAAACAATCCGGTCGGCTTGACCAGCAGCACGCCGATGATCAGCACCAGCGCCACGGTCAGCTTCAGCTCGGTGCCGATCACGTAGGCGCCGATGAGGTTCTCCAGCACGCCGACCGCGAACCCACCCAGGACCGCACCGAACGGATTGTCGATGCCGCCGACCAGCGCAGCCGCGAAGGCGTACAGCAGCACGCCGGACATCATGTTGGGCTCGAGATAGATGATCGGCGCCACCAGCATGCCGGCGATCGCGCCCACCGAGGCCGCCAGACCCCAGCCCAGGGCCAGCATCCAGCCCACGCGGATTCCGACCAGACGGCTGGACACCTGGTTCTGGGCCGCTGCCCGCATCGCCAGGCCCAGCGGTGTAAAGCGGAAGAACGCGTACAGCAGCACCAGCACCGTGAGCGTGATGCCGATCGCTCCCAGCTCGTGCGAGGAGATGAAGCGGTTGCCGAACAGCGGCTGCTCGGGGAACGGGCTGGGGAAGGTCTTGATGGTGTAGGTGAAGATCCAGCCCGCGACGCTGTTGAAGATGACCAGCAGCGCGATGAAGACGACGACGACGGACAGCACCGGCGCGTTCTCCACCGGCCGGATGATCACGCGCTCGATCACGATCCCGGCGATGAAGGAGATCGCGACGGTCAGCAGGAAGGCCCCCCAGTAGGGCATGCCGCGCGTTGATCATGGCCCAGGCCAGATAGGTCGAGAACATCGCCATCTCGCCCTGGGCGAAATTGATGTGGTTGGTCGACTGGTAGATCATCACCAGCGCGAGCGCCAGGCTGGCGTAGATGCCGCCCGTGGCCAGGCCCGACAAGATCTGATGCAGCAATGCTTCCATACTCTCAGCAGTTCACGCGGGGTTGACCAACGGCCGGCGGTGGAACCAGGGCCGGGCTTGCTCCAGTTGCGACGGCGACGCGCAACAGCGTTGCCTTCGTCGCCGTAGCGTCCCGCAAACTGCACGCCGATGGGCAGTCCGCTCGGACGTCCAGTGCAGCGGGACCGACATCGCCGGGTTGCCGCTGGCGTTGAACGGCGCGGTGAACGCGGTGAACAACGCCACTGCGACGACGGTAGCCCTCGGTGTTGTCGGTATTCATATCGAACACGCCGAGCTTCTCGGGCGGGCGTGGCAGCGTGGGTGTGAGCAGCAGGTCGTAGCGCTCGAAGAAGCGCGCCACCATCCGGCCGGTGCGATGCAGCACCTGCACGGCGCGCGCGTAGTCCGCCGCGCTCGCCGTGGCGCCGGACTCGAACAACAGCCAGGTGATCTTCTCGAACGCCTCGGGAGAAGGCTGGCGGCCCAGCTTGGCCGCGTAGCTCTCGATCGCGACACGCGTGTTGCCGGCGATCACCGTCCGGAACGCGGGCCCGAGCTCCTCGGGAACGAAATCCAGCTTGGCCTCCTCGAGGCGATGGCCCATCCCGTCCAGCAGCCGCGCGGTTTCGGCCACTGCCTGCTCGCATTCGGGCGCGACCTGTTCCCCAGCCGGAGTGTGCGTGGCGAAGGCAATGCGCAGCCGTCCCGGGTCGGCACCCACCTCGCTCGAGTACGGCTGGCGAGGCGGCGTGGCGAAGTACGGCGCGCCCACGTCCGGCCCGCAAGTGAGGTCAAGCAGCGCGGCGCTGTCGCGCACGCTGCGCGTGACCACGTGCTCGGTGCTCATCCCGGACCAGCCCTCGCCGCGGTCGGGCCCCTGCGGGTTGCGCCCGCGCGTGGGTTTGAGTCCGAACACCCCGCAGCAGGAAGAAGGAATGCGGATCGAGCCGCCGCCGTCGGACGCGTGGGCGGCCGGCGCAAGCCCTGCCGCCACTGCCGCGGCCGCGCCGCCGCTCGAGCCGCCCGCCGTGTGAGCCGCGATTCCACGGGTTTCGCGTCGGACCGAACAGAACCGGCTCGGTGGTGATGGTCAAGCCGAACTCCGGCGTGTTGGTCTTGCCGAAGATGACCAGCCCGCCCCGCTTGTAGCGCGACGACCAGCTCGGTGTCGTGGTCGGCCAGATTGTCCTTGAAGAAGCGGCTGCCGTTGCTGGTGACCGCGCCGCTGCACAGCGCGTGCAGGTCCTTCAGCAGAAACGGCACGCCACGCAACGGCCCATCGGGCAGCCCGGCGCGGATCGCCTCGCGGGCGTGGTCGTAGAGCTTGTTGACCACCGCGTTGAGCGCCGGGTCGCGTTGCTCCACACGCGCGATGGCCTCCTCGAGCAGCTGCTCGGGCGTCACCTCGCCGTTGCGCACCAGCTGCGCCAGCCCTACCGCGTCGTATTGGTCGTATTCCTTGAACATAGAAGCTCGCGAATCAGTATCCAAGATACGACCTTCGCACTGCTTCGTCGTTGCGGATCACCGATGAAGGCCCCGACACCACCACCCGCCCGGTCTCCAGCAGGTACACGTGGTCGGCCAGGTCCAGCGCCAGCGTCGCGTTCTGCTCGACCAGCAGCATGCTCACGCCCTCCTCCTGGTTGATGCGACGCATGATGCGGAAGATGTCCTGCACCACCAGCGGCGCCAGCCCGAAGGACGGCTCGTCCAGCAGCAGCAGCCGCGGCCGCAGCATCAGCGCGCGCGACAGGGCGAGCATCTGTTGCTCGCCGCCCGAAAGCGTGCCCGCCTGCTGGTGACGCCGCTCGCGCAGCCGCGGGAAGTAGCCGAACAGGCGCTCGAAGTCCTCGGCTACACGCTTCTTGTCCTTGCGCGTGTAGGCGCCGAGCTTGAGATTCTCCTCTGTGGTCAGGTCGAGGAAGGTGCCGCGCCCGTCGGGAACATGCGCCACACCCTGACGCACGATGTCTTCCGTGGCCTCGGCCGCTGATGACCTGGCCGCGCAAGCGTACCTGCCCGGCGGACTTGATCATGCCGCACAGCGCGCGCAGCAGCGTGGTCTTGCCCGCGCCATTGGCGCCCAGCACCGTGGTGATCCCGCCTTCGGCGACCTCGAGCCCCACGCCGTGCAGCACTTGCGTCGACCCATAGCCGGCGCTCAGTTCCCTTACCTCCAGCAGCGCAGCCATCAGCCTGCCACTCCCAGGTAGGCGCGGATCAGCTCCGGGTTGCTCTGCACTTCAGCCGGTGTCCCCTCCGCGATCTTGCGCCCGAAGTCCAGCGCGACGACGCGGTCGGAAACGCGCATCACCAGGTTCATGTGATGCTCGACCAGCAGCACAGTCGACCCGCAGCTCGTCGCGCACGCGCCGGATCAGCGCCATCAGGTCCTCCAGCTCCTCGTGGTTGAGGCCGGAGGCCGGCTCGTCCAGCAGCAACAGCTTCGGCTGGCTGGCGAGTGCGCGTGCCAGCTCGACGCGTTTCTGTACGCCGAAGGGAAGATCGGCCACCCGGCGAGCAGTCACCGCGCTCAGACCCAGGAGCTCGATGAGCCGGTGCGCCTGCTGCTCCAGCCTGTGCTCCTCGCGCGCCACCAATGGCACTCTCAGCGCGTTCGACGAGAAACCCGCCGCGCGTGCGGCAGTGGCCCCCGAGCAGTACGTTCTGCTGCACGCTCATGCTGCGGAACAGCGCAAGATTCTGGAAGGTGCGGCCAATGCCCAGGTCGGCGATGCGGTGACGCGGCAGGCCCTGGAGCGACTGACCATCGAACACGATCGAGCCGCGCTCGAAGTCGTACAGCCGGGACAGGCAGTTGAACAGCGTCGTCTTTCCGGCGCCGTTGGGGCCGATCAGGCCGACGATCTCGCCCGGGTACACGTCGAAGGAAACGCCGTCGAGGGCGACGATACCGCCGAAGCGCACGCTGACGTCCAGGACGGACAAAAGCGGAACGTCGCGAGTGCTCAGCAGCGGGGGCGAGCGCGCAGGATCCCGTGTGACAGAAGGCTCGGCTCCCGCGAGTGACACGTCTCCCCCCTGGTTTTCGGCTTGCGCTTGAGGCGCGCCTGCGAACGGCTAGACGGGCGCGGCGCTTTGCGCCGGATACTGACACAAACGGTTTTGCGGGTAAAGCAAAGCGCCGGACTGGGTTGCGGGGTCGACCTTAGCGTCCTCATCCAGCCCGGAGAGACGTAACATATGAGCAAATGATATCGCCTGCCGGGCGAAGGGGGAGCAGCATGGAGCCGCGCCACTACAGGTTCTGGCCCAAGCATCTGCCGAAGAACTTGACCTATCCACGCACCAGCCTTTACTACAACCTGGAAGTGTCGGCCACACGCTACCCTGACAAAGCGTCTGCTGGTCTACTACGACACTCCGCTTACCTTTCGCGAAACGAAGGCGCATGTCGACGCGCTGGCCGGATTCCTTCAGCAGCGTTGCGGTGTGAAGCGCGGCGACCGGGTGCTTCTGTTCATGCAGAACAGCCCGCAGTTCATCATCGGCTACTACGGGATCTTGCGCGCCGACGCCATGGTGGTGCCGGTGAACCCGATGAACCTCGCCGAGGAGCTGCGTCATTACGTCAGCGACAGCGACGCCGCCGTCATCCTCACAGGCCAGGAGCTCTATCCGCAGGTGAAGCCCCTGCTGGGCCAGGCAGGCCTGCGCCACGCCGTGGTTGCAGCCTACTCCGACTACGCTACACAGCCCATGGACCTCGACCTTCCGGAAGCCGTCAGGCGGCAGCGCCAGACCATAGCCGACGCCGGCGTCACGCTGTGGAGCGACGCGCTGGGCGCGGAGCTGGTGCCCGGGCCACACCTGGCCGGGCCCGATGATCTGTGCGTGATGCCCTACACCTCGGGCACGACAGGCAAGCCCAAGGGCTGCATCCACACCCATTCCACAGTCATGAGCACGATCGTCTCGGGCGCGCTATGGTTCGGCGTCAGCCCAGACGCCACGCTGCTCGGGACGTTGCCCCTGTTCCACGTGACCGGCATGCAGAGCAGCATGAATCAGCCGGTGTTCACCGGCGGGACCGTGGTGCTGATGACGAGATGGGACCGGGACACGGCGGCGCGCCTCATTCAACGCTACCAGGTAGACGGCTGGACCAATATCTCCACAATGGCCATCGACTTTCTCGCCAACCCCGACCTCGCGAAGTACGACATCTCCAGCCTGTCGCGCATCGGCGGCGGCGGAGCAGCCATGCCCGAGGCGGTGGCGAAGCGGCTCCAGGATCTGACCGGACTGGACTACATCGAGGGCTACGGCCTGTCTGAGACGATCGCGCCCACGCACATCAACCCGCCCGACCGGCCCAAGAGGCAATGCCTGGGCATCCCTATCTGCGACACCGACGCGCGCGTGATCAACCCCGACACGCTGGAGGAGCTGGGTCCGGAGGAGGTGGGCGAGATCGTCTCGAGCGGGCCGCAGATCTTCCGCGGGTATTGGAAGAATCCGCAAGCGACGGCGGCCTGTTTCATAGAGCTGGATGGCAAGCGTTTCTTCCGCACGGGCGACCTCGGGAGGTACGATGAGGAGGGGTACTTTTTTATCGTCGACAGGCTCAAGCGCATGATCAACGCCTCGGGCTACAAGGTCTGGCCAGCCGAGGTGGAGGCGATCTTGTATGGCCACCCCGATGTGCAGGAAGCCTGCATCATCGGGACCAACGATCCGCACCGGGGAGAAACGGTCAAGGCCCTGATCGTGCTGAAACCGGACCGGCGCGGCAAGGTGAGCCCAGAAGAGATCATCGGCTGGTGCCGCGATCACATGGCTGCGTACAAGATTCCGCGCTTGGTTGAGTTCGCCGACAGCCTCCCCAAATCCGCTACCGGCAAGGTGCAGTGGCGCTTGCTCCAGGAACGCGAGAAGCAACAAACTCCTACTTGACACGACGCCCCCTCCGGATGGAACCCAAGGACTACGCGAAGGTCTGGCCCAAGCAACACCCGAAGAGCCTGACGGTTCCCAAGACTACGCTCTGGTACAACCTTGAGGTGTCAGCAGCGCGCTATCCGGACAAGCCCGCCACGATTTTCTACGACTCGCGTCTGAGCTACGCCCAACTCAAGCGCCAGGCCGAGCGCCTGGCCGGGTTTCTGCAGCAGCGCTGCGGGATCCGCAAGGGCGACCGCGTGCTGCTGGACGCGCAGAACAGCCCGCAGTTCATCCTCGCCTACTACGCCATCCTGCGCTGCGATGCCGTAGTCGTGCCCGTAAGTCCCATGAACGTCACCGAAGAGTTGGAGCACTACGTGAGTGATAGCGGTGCGAGCACGGCCGTCATCGCCCAGGATCTGTATCCGCAATTCAAGCCGCTGATGGGAAGAGGACTCACGCACGCCATTTTGGTCACCTATTCGGATTACCTCACGGCACGAACAGCTCTGAAGCTCCCGGATCTGTTGAGTGCGCCGCGCCACAAGATCCTCGACCCCGGCATTGTCGGCTGGAACGACGCGATGGCTGCCGCCTACGAACCGCAGCCTGCGCCGGCCAGCGCCGACGATCTGTGCGCCATCCTGTATACCTCGGGCACGACCGGCGAGCCCAAGGGCTGCATGCATACCCACAGCACCATCATGTTCACCGCGGTGGGCGGGGCGATCTGGGAAGGCATGGGAGCCGACTCAGTGGTGCTGGACACGGCTCCGCTGTTCCACGTCACGGGAATGCAGCACAGCATGAACGCGCCGATCTATGCGGGCGCCACCATCGCGCTGCTGCCACGCTGGGACCCTGAAGCAGCCGGCTACATGATCGAGCGTTACGGGTGCACCCACTGGGCCAACGTGCCCACCATGGTGGTCGACCTGCTGGCACACCCGGCCACGGCAGGACGGGATCTCTCCTCCCTCCAGAATGTCTTCGGCGGGGGCTCTTCTATGCCCGAGGCGGTGGCGCAGAGGTTGTTCGAGCTGTGCGGCATTCACTACATGGAAGCCTACGGGATGACCGAAACCATCTCGCAGACCCACATGAACCCGCCCGGGCACTTGCGCAAGCAGTGCCTGGGGATTCCGACCTTCGGTACCGAATCGCTGGTGATCGACCCCGACACCTTGCAGCCGCTCGGACCGAACCAGCAGGGGGAGATCGTCTCGCGTGGACCACAGGTGTTCAGAGGCTATTGGAACAATCCCGACGGCGACGCGAGCGGCGTTTATCGAGATCGATGAACGCAGGTTCCTACGCACCGGCGACCTGGGATACTACGATGAAGACGGCTACTTCTATATCGCAGACCGGCTCAAGCGGATGATCAACGCAGCGGGCTTCAAGGTATGGCCGGCTGAGCTGGAGATGACGCTGTACAAGCATCCGGACATCAAGGAAGTAGCGGTCGTCTCCGCACCCGATGCGCGTCGCGGTGAGACGGTGAAGGCGTTCGTAGTGCTCAAGCCCGAATCGCGCGGCAGTGTCAGGGGCGAGCACATCATCGACTGGGCAAGACAGCACATGGCGGCCTACAAGGTGCCGCGACTCATCGAATTCATCGACGCGCTCCCGCGTTCCGGGACGGGGAAGATCCAGTGGCGCGTGCTGCAGGATAGGGAGTGGGGCAAGTAGGCGTCAGCGGCGCAAAACCACGGCGAACACGTAGTCTCCGCGCACCACGGTGAGGACCAGCCGCCCCTGGGCCTCTAATGCGGCAGCGAGCTCGCGGGTGGTGTGCACCTTCTGGCGGTTTACAGAGACGATGAGGTCGCCGGGCCGCAGCCCGCGGGACCACGCCGGGCTGCCGCTCGCCACGTCTACGACTGCAACCGCTTCCGCTTGCCCGTTGCGCTCGGCGTTGCCCACCGTGGCGCCCGCCAGCTCGGAAACGGATTCGCCGCCGGTTGCTTCCGCCGCCCGCAGGCTCTCGACTCGCATCTTGAGTGTCCGCACCTGGCCTTCGCGCAGCACTTTGAGCTCCACCTCTTCGCCAACGGAGATCAAGCCGATCTGGTTGCGCAGATCCGAGGAGCCACGCACCGCGCGCCCGTTGACCGCAATGATCACGTCAGCGGGGCGCAGCCCGACCTTGTCGGCCGGCGAGTTCTTGGCCACCTCCACTACCTCTGCGCCGTGGCTCGCCTGTGCGCCGAGCGTTTTGCCCAACTCGGGCGCGACGTCCTGAGTGGTGAGCCCGACGCGGCCGCGGCGCATTTCGCCATATTTCACCAGCTGCTGCATCACGGCGCGGACCATGTTGCTGGGAACCGCGAAGCCGATGCCGACGTTGCCGCCCGTGGGCCCGACGATCGCGGTGTTGATTCCGATCAGCTCGCCTTTGAGATTGATCAGCGCCCCGCCCGAGTTACCCGGGTTGATCGACGCGTCGGTCTGGATGAAATCCTCGTAGCCCTCGATGTCAAGGCCGGTGCGGCCGAGCGCGCTGACGATGCCCGACGTCACCGTCTGCCCCAGGCCGAAGGGATTGCCGATGGCCAGCACGTAGTCACCGACGCGAAGCGCATCGGAGTCGCCGAAGCCGAGAACCTTGAGGTTGTCCGGCTCGACCTTGAGCAGCGCCACGTCGGTGCCCGCGTCGCTGCCCAGCAGCTTCGCCTGCAGGCGACGCCCGTCCTTGAGCGTCACCACGACCTGTTGGGCATCCTTGACCACGTGGTGGTTGGTGAGCACGTAGCCGTGCTGCGCGTCGACGATCACGCCCGAGCCGGCCGAGATCTGGGGCCGCGACGCCTCCGGCAGACCGAAGAAGCGGCGGAAGAAGGGATCCTGCAGCATCGGATTGTCCTGCTCGGGGGAACGCGACAGCACCCCGATGTTGACCACCGCCGGCGTGACCTGCTCGACTAGAGGGGCGAGCGTGGGCACCTGGCTATCGCCCGCCACCGGCAGGATGCCCGCGGGTGCACCGGTTCCCGCGAGAGACAGGACTAGGACTGGGAGGCTCAAAGCGAGCCGTGCGAGCGTGGCTTTCATTTCATCGACGGTTGGAGACCGGCGCCTCTAGCGTGGGCCATTTAGATAAACTACAGATGCGCCGAAGTCAAATCCTTCGCTGATTGCAGGCTTGCTTTTTGCTGAATCACCGATGACACCCAGAGCTTCGCAATGATCTCGACTTCGAAATCCAGGGTCGCACTCGCGGCGCTGCTCCTGCTGGCAGCGTGCGCTACGACCGGCGTCCAGCGGACGCCCGACTCCGCGGCGCCGTCTCCCGCCCCGATTCCCAACGCTGCAGCCAGCCGCGCGGCCGACAATGCCCTGGCAATGCTCGGCAAGCCCTATCGCCACAGCGGCAACACGCCCGCCGGCTTCGATTGCAGCGGCCTGGTCCAGTACAGTTATTCCAAGGCGGGCGTCAACCTTCCGCGCGAGACGCAGGCACAACGCCGCGAAGGACATCTGGTACGTGCGAGCGAGTTGCGCCGGGGCGATCTCGTGTTCTTCGATCAAGAGGGCAAGAAGTCCTCACACGTGGGTATCTACGTAGGCCAGGGGCGTTTCGTCCACGCCCCGTCCACCGGCGGGCGGGTGCGCACCGACGGCTTGGATACCGCCTATTGGCGCACGCATTTCGTCGAAGCCAGGCGGTTGTAACCAAAGGCGTGGGTCTGGTCGACGCGACTGGACTGAAGCCCGTTGGCTTGGTAGCAGCAACGCAACGCCGTCCACTCGCTTAGTTCCCCGACGACCAAACCGCACGCGATTGTAAGCGGTCGCACCAACCGCTAGCATATCGCCGACGCCTGGCCTGCTAGTCGTTGCCTGAACAGAAGGGGTGCGCGCTGTGCAGCCGCGCTCAACGCGTGCCCATCCTGCAGCGTCTCCCACCATAACCACAGCAAAGGGACAACAGCCATGAGCTTCGTATCCGAGTTCAGAGAGTTCGCAATGAAGGGGAGCGTCGTCGACCTGGCGGTGGGTGTGATCATCGGCGGGGCCTTCGGCAAGATCGTGGACTCGATGGTCAATGACCTCATCATGCCGATCATCGGTCGGATCCTGGGCAAGGTGGATTTCACCAACCTCTTCATCCCGCTGTCGGACATCCCGCCCGGCACGCCGCAGACGCTGGACGCACTCAGGAAGGCGGGCGTGCCCGTGTTCGCCTACGGCAACTTCATCACCATCCTGTTCAACTTCCTCATCCTGGCGTTCATCATCTTTCTGATGGTGAAGCAGATGAACAAGCTTAAGAAACAAGCCCCGCCCGCACCGCCTGCAACGCCGGAGGACGTTGTCCTACTGCGCGAGATCCGCGATGCGCTAAAGGCGAGGTAGAGCGCTAACCAACTAGCGGCCGGGCCAGGCTCTGATACAGCAGTCCGGCCGCTCCGCAGCCCAGGATGGTCGGAATCACACCGACACGGTAGCGGAACAGCGCCACTCCGGCGCCCAGTCCGAGCAGCAGCAACGGCCACTCGAACGCGCCGGTGAAACCGTCTGGCCACAGCACATGGTAGGCGAAGAACACCGCCAGGTTCAGTATCACGCCCACTACCGCGGCAGTGATGGCCGTCAGCGGCGCGGTGATGCGCGGCTGTCGATGGGTTGTTTCCACCAACGGACCACCCAACAGGATAAAGATGAACGACGGCAGAAACGTGAAGTAGGTCACCACGCTCGCAGCCAGCGCCGCGCCGAGGAACTGCTGCTGCCCTCCGAGCGGCAAGGCATTCCAGCCGCCCACAAACCCGACGAATGCAACGACCATAATCAGCGGCCCGGGGGTGGTCTCGCCCAATGCCAGGCCGTCGATCATCTGCGGCGCGGCCAGCCAGCCATAGTGCTCGACCGCACCTTGAAAAACATAGGGCAGCACGGCATAAGCGCCCCCGAACGTCAGCAGCGCTGCCTTGGTGAAGAACCATCCCATCTGCGTGAGAGTTGCGCCCCAGCCCTGCAGCGCCACAACGACACCCATCACCGCGCCCCATAGAGCGAGACCGGTCATCAGCACCCGCGCGAAGCGCGGCCAGCCGAAGCGCGCGTGCTCGGGTGTGGGCGTGTCGTCGTCGATGAAGGCCAATCCGAAACTCTTGCCCGCCTTGCCGTGCCCGCCTCCAGCTGCGAACTTGGACGGGGCCATGCGTCCGCCGAGCCATCCGATTGCGGCGGCGCCCAGCACGATGAGCGGAAATGGGAGGTCGAGCGCGAAGATCGCAACGAAGGCGGCGGCAGCAATCCCCCACAGCACCGCATTCTTCAATGCGCGCGAGCCGATGCGATAGGCCGCGAACAACACGATCGCGGTCACCGCCGGCTTGATCCCATACAGGATGCCGGCAACCAGCGGGGCGTTGCCGAACGCCACGTAGATCCAGGACAGGACGATCAGGATGAACAGCGACGGCAGCACGAACAGCCCGCCGGCGATCACCCCGCCGAGCGTGCGGTGCATGAGCCATCCGATGTAAGTGGCGAGCTGCTGTGCCTCGGGACCGGGCAACACCATGCAGTAGTTGAGCGCATGCAGGAAGCGCCGCTCGGAGATCCAGCGCCGCTTCTCGACCAGCTCCTGGTGCATGATCGCGATCTGGCCCGCCGGCCCGCCGAAGCCGATGAAGCCGAGCTTGAGCCAGAACCAGAAGGCTTCGCCGAAGGAGACGGACGGCGGAGGCGCGGCTTGCGGGGCACCGGCCTCTGCCTCAGGCGCCTGCGGCGTAGTGGGCATAGAGATAGTCGAGCAGCCTGCCGGCTTCGGCCAGAAGAGCGTCGTCATCGTTAAGCGCATCGCGGGCACCGCGCAACAGCGCTTCCAGCCCCGCCGCTTCCGGCACCGGCACGCCGCCGACGTCGAGGTAGTGGATCAGCGCTCCGATCCTCGCGAGCGCGGGATCCCCGTTCAACCCGAAGCTCGCCAGCAAAACCTCGAAGGTCACCTTGGCCCCGACGTGCGTGAACTCGGCACCGTCAAAGTCGAAGCCAACCGCCCGCTTCGGACAATCCTTCGGGCTCTTCAGCCACAGGAACTTTGCGCGCCGGTCGATGCAGCGCTTGATCAGCCACGCGCTGGCCAGGCGGTCGGCCCAGGGGCGGGCGCGCGTGGCCCAGGTCCGGCCGCGGTACTTGGCGGGATCCAAACGCTGGATCCGACCGGCGGCGGCGTGGGGCTCGTCGGGGGACAACACGGCGTTCGCCGAGCCCACGAGATCCTCCAGAACCTCCCGGGTCTGATCGCGCGCGGCGCCCGGGAAGAAGTCCTGCAGCGCGATCGCCTCGTAGTCCCGCCTGAGGCGCGTCAGACGCGACGATAACGCAGCCCTGTCCAGTTCGCCGATTTCTTTTCTAGCGCTGCTGATCTCGAGCATCAGCTTCTCGTACTCCGGCGTACGGTCGAAGAGCTGCCGGAACTCGGCTTCCTGCTGTTTGTCCCGCGCGTTCACCTCCAGGATCTGGGCACTACCGCCCGAAGCGGTCACCTCCTCGGATTGCGCCTGCAACGGTTCGATGAACTCGACCTTGTTGGGAAGGAGGTAGACACCGTCACGCAGCACGGCAGTGCCCAGCGCCTTCAGTCCCCGCCAGACACGCATGCGCACGGCCGGCTGCTGACCCTGCAAGGTCAGGATGAAGAGCAGCCATGCCGGCCTGCCGGATGAGGGTTCAGCAGGCAACGCTCTGGAACTACGCGACGAAGCGACATTTTTGGCGTTCAAAATTGAGTATCCAATAATTGCACAACAGTCCTACTCTGGCTCTTGCAGTGCCAGTTCATAAGGTCATTTCAACCGACGTTTCAATAACACGCACGCCGTAATCTCATTGGCGCAACGGGCTACAAGAAGACCATACAAGGTTCATAAGCTACTCTGGCACAACTATAGGTAACATCCAAACAGCATTGCCTCACAACTCGCTGAACCCGACTCGGCCCTTGAACGAATCGGCGACCACGAGGACGTCTTCTTCGATTTTGATGGGCAGGATGGCGAGCCGGCGGGGTGCAGGTCCGGCGACAACCTTGGCGCGATCTCTGGGGTCGAATTCCGACCCGTGACACACACACAAGAGCACTTTCGTATCAATCTTCCACTGCGACACATCGCATCCTTGGTGGGTGCATATCGCTGAATAGCCCACAACCCCTTCCGCAGCGTTCGCCCGCGTGTCCGGGGTGAGCTGTGCAGGATCAAGGCGAACCAGCACTACTTGGTTCAGTCGAGATCCGTCGCGCACAATCTTGCTTCCAGGATCCATTGGGTAGGTTAACTGTTGCGGGCCTCCCAGGGCGAGATCCTCGGGCCTGACGACCTCGCCTTTTCTTTCCCCTTCCACGAAAACGAATTGGTCGCCCACTGTCGGCCGTTCCGTTTTCGGACTCGTGCCGGCAGCCTGAAGGATATTGAAGAACGGTAAGCTCGCGCCCAAGCCGAGAGCGGTTCTCAACATCGCGCGGCGCTTATCCGCGCGACGACGACACTTCTCGCACGAGACTTCGCCACCAGCCAATGACTGTCTCTTCATTGTTTTCCTCCAATCAGGTTTGCTCCGCCCCCCCAAGGCTCCAGACACCTCTTCGACCACGACCGCTGGCCGCAAGGCTGATGCAGGGCCGAAGCTGCCAGGCCCGTGCCGCAACGAAGCGAATCGAACTTACTTGCAAAGTCATGGTCACTACTTTAGTGTAGCACTTGAGACGATGTAATACGTCGAACGTCGTACGTGGGAATTGTGACAACCGCAGGTTCCACCCCCGAAGGCTTGGTCTTGCTATCCACATGACCAGGTTACGGGCAGGGCCCGATATACCCGCCTCCGGAGCGCGGGCCTTTCGCGGTCGAGGCCGATGAGCTCGATGCTTCGAGCAGCGCGCAATCGAGTTCCATTTCCCTTACTCAAGCAAAGGAGACCCGAAGATGTTTCGTCAGACTTAGCGTTCCTGAGACGAGTACTCGGCGATTACCGTCACCACTGCCATCCTCGCGACTAGTTGCGGCCCATCCATCGCTGGCCAAGGATTACGCCGACGAGGAGACCACCGCCCTGCTCAAGGTTCTCGGTAACGCCAAGCTCAGCTTGGCCGACGGCGTGCGGCAGGTGTCTAAGGGCGGCGAGGCCGCCATCTCGGCCAAGTTCGAGCTGGACGACAACAAGAAGCTTTCCCTCTCCGTGTACACGGCCGAGAAGGGCCTCGGAGAGGACCCCGAGCACAACGTCCTGAAGGAGTTCAGCGGCAGCCCCGAGCAAACCCCCTGGTCGCCGGAGGCGGAGGTGTTCAAGGATCTCGAGCACGTGTCGCGCGCCTCCGAGCACCTGACCTTGATGGCGCTGGCAAAGCACTCCCTGGCTGACTTCATCGCAATGGCCCAGAAGCAGCACAAGGGCATGGTATTTTCCGCCATCCCCGAGGTGCAGAACCACCGTCCGGTTCTTGTCGTGCTCGTGGCCGACCAGGGCAAAGTCAACGATGTACCGCTACGACCTGATCAGCGGGCCACGCGTTGCCGTGAGCCAGCGCAGCAGGCCGCATCCGACTTGAGGTGAACGCCATGAGAGCAACGCATCTGCTTGGAGGCGCCGCGCTCATCTGTGCGGCCCTTTGGCTTCTTCCCGCCTTCGCGCAAGACCCAGCCTTGGATACGGCCCGCATCGAGCGCTTGACCGGCTTGAAGGGTGCGCTGAACGAGAAGGAAGGCGTGTTCAAGGTCAGCTTCCCACGCAAGGATATCGAGGCCACGGTGGCCGGCACGCGGATGATTCCCGATCTGGGCCTCACCGCCTGGGCTGCTTTCACGCGTGCGGGTGACCACACCATGGTGATGGGCGATATCGTGCTGCTGGAGAACGAGGTCAACCCCGTCATGAGCGCGGCCCTGGACAACGGACTGCAGGTGACGGCGCTGCACAACCACTTCCTGTGGGACTCGCCCAGGGTGATGTTCATGCACATCGGCGGCATGGGTGACGAAGCAACCGCTGGCCCGAGCGGTGGGGCGCGTGTTCGACAAGCTGAAGGAAGTGATCCATACCAAGCCAAGCATGCCGACGGCAAACATCGATCCTGCCAGACCTCGTTCGATCCCGACGACATCGAGCAGGC
Organism: uncultured beta proteobacterium; assembly: GCA_963705615.1. Taxonomy (GTDB): domain Bacteria; phylum Pseudomonadota; class Gammaproteobacteria; order Burkholderiales; family SHXO01; genus SHXO01. The sequence continues at coordinate 37,879 of CAVPKE010000013.1, forward strand.
TCTGGGAGCTGCAGGCGCACTGAAGAACGGCGTCTACAAGGTGGTGCTCGGCCGCACTGCGACCATGGCGGACACGAGGTCGGCAACGGAAATGGGCATCAATACCTGGGCCGCCTTCGCCGGAAGCGAGCAGCTCGCGGTCGTGGACGGCGATTTCGCCATGCTGGAAGGCGAGGTACAGGGCGTGCTCAAGGCCCTGCGCGGTGCGAGCATCAATATCGTGGCGATCCACAACCACATGATCGGCGAATCGCCGCGCTATCGTGTTCCTGCATTACTGGGGCGTCGGTCCGGCGGAGGACCTGGCCAAAGGTCTGAAGGCCGCACTGACCACCCAGACCGACTCATTGAGCACAGGAGCACCGATGAAACAGCTTTGCTGGCAGCTGCTCGCATCGACTGTTTGCGACTGCCGCGCTGGCAGACACCGTCGGGTTCGACCAGGACCCGACGGGCGCGCCCCCTCGGGCTGGACGTGCGGGGTCACCGGCCGCGGCTCACCCAAGTGGGCGGTCGAGGCCGATCCGACCGCGCCCCGAGCAAGCCCAACGTATTGAAGCAATCCGGCCAGGGCACTTTCCCTTGGTGCGCGAAGAAGGACGTCTGCGATCACCGACGGATCCGTGGAGGTCAAGTTCAAGCCGATGCAAGGCAGCGAGGACCGGGCCGGCGGCCTGGTGTGGCGCTTCAAGGACGGCGACAACTACTACGTCGCGCGCGCCAATGCGCTGGAGAACAATGTTTCGCTCTATCACACGACGCGCGGCAGCCGGCACACGATCAAGTACGTCGACGCACCGGTGCGGCCAACCAGTGGCACACGCTGCGCGTCGAGTTCGCGGGCAAGCACATCAAGGTTTCGCTCGACGGCAAGCAGTACATCGATCTAGAGGATGACCACATCTCCGGCCCGGGCGCGGTCGGCGTGTGGACCAAGGCCGACAGCGTGACCGCCTTCGACGAGTTTTCCTGGGGCGGCAAGTAGGGTCCTCGGGAGACGCTCCATGAAGTGGGTCACACGCGAACGCCCCAAGATCGACCGCATCGCCTGCCCGTGGCTGATCGCGCGGTTCATCGACCAGATCGCCGGAGTTTCTGTTCGTGCCGTCGAAGGATGTGCTGCGCGTGGCGGAGCAGACCGGGGCCATCCCCTATGACATCCCTGGCGTGGAACTGTCGCATGTCGGGGAGCGGTGCAGCTTCGACGCCTTTCTGGAGAAGTACAAGCTCTGACCAGCATGCAGCCCTGGCGCAGCTCGCGGTGATCGTGCGCGGCGCGGATACCGCGCGCCTCGATCTGGCGCCCGAGGCGCCGGGCCTGTTTGCCATCTCGCTGGGACTGTCGCACAACTTCAGTGACGACCACGAGATGCTGAGGCACGGAATGGTCATGTACGACGCGCTGTACGCCTGGTGCGTGTACTGCCAGAACGAGCCGCACGGCTGGCCCCCGAAGTCCTGAGTCTCCCGACCCGCGCAGTAGTCGGTCGGCCGCGGTCACCAAGCGTTTTCCGATTTCAGCTCCAGGTCGCCTGAGATGAGCACAGGCACGACTCGTCCCTTGTGCTTGCTGGTCGGATCGTGATCGCGCTGGTGCTGTGGCGTGTGCTGTCGTGCCCTCCAGCGAACACCGTCGTCGTCTACGTCAGCCACGACCAGGTCTTCTCGGAGCCGATCCTGAAGGACTTCGAGCGCGACACCGGGATCAAGGTGCAAGGCGGTCTACGACACCGAGGAGACCAAGAGCGCGGGCGTGATGAACCGGCTGATCGCCGAGAAGAGCGAATCCGCAGGCCGATGTGTACTGGGCCAACGAGCCGATCCGCGCCGAGGTGCTGCGCCAGCAGAGGCGTGTCCGCACCCTATCGCTCGCCCGAGTGCCGAGGGAATCGCTGAGCAGTTCCGTGACCCGCAAGGGCACTGGACTGGCTTCTCCGCCCGGGCACGCATGCTGATCGTGGACCAGGGGCTCAAGGACAAGCCGGTGTCCATCGAGGCGTACACCGACCCGCGTTTCAACGGCAAGGCGGTGATCGCCAACCCGCTGTTCGGCACCACGACCGCGCACATGGCCGCACTGTTCACGGTGTGGGGTGACGACCGCGCCAAGGCGTTCCTCGATGCCATGCGCAGGAACGGCGTCCACATCTCTTCCAGCAACGGAGAGAGCGCCGATCAGGTGGCCGCCGGCGCCTTCCAGTTCGCGCTGGTAGACAGCGATGATGTGCTATAGTCGTCAGAAGCAAGGCCAGCCGGTGGAGGGCGTCTACCCCGACCAGGCAAGCAAGGCGGCTGGGTGCTTCATCGTTCCGAACGCCGTTGCTGCTGATCAAGGGCGGCCCGCATCCGGAAGCGGGCAAGAAAGCTGATCGACTACCTGCTCTCGCGCGAGACGGAGAAGAAGCTCGCCTATTCCGATGCCGCGCAGATTCCACTCCACCCCGGCGTGGAGACCCCGCCCGGTGTCCGTCGGCTGGAGACCCTGAAGGTGATGAAGGTCGACTACGCTGCGGTGGCGGCCAAGATGCAGGCGATCCAGCCCCTGCTGAGGGACTGGGTGGGACATTGACTTGGAGCGGCGACTCACGCTGCTGCTGGTCGTCGTCGTGCTGGTCATCGTTGGCCTGCTGCCGCTGGCGGCGATGTTGGGCAAGAGCATCTTCGTCGACGGCAGGTTGACGCTCGCCGTTTACGAGAAGCTGTTCGCGAATCCCCGGCAGCATTGGGCGCCGATCGGACACAGCCTGACGCTTGCCACCTTGACCGCCGGCTGTGTCACGCTGATCGGCGTGCCTCTCGGCCTCTTGCTCGGGAAGACCGACCTGCCGTTCCGCCGCGCCCTGGCGGTGCTGCTCTCGATCCCGCTGCTGCTCCCGCCCTACATCCTCGCGGTTTGCTGGTTCAATCTGCTGGCGAGCAATGGCGTGCTCGCGCGCGTCCTCCCGGCGCGGACTCTGGAGTTGCTGTCCGGCTGGCTGTTCGGCTTGCCAGGCTGCCTGTGGGTGCTGGTGAGCGCGTTCATGCCGGTGGTGATGATCCTGACGCTGGTCTATCTGCACGCGGTGAATCCACGGCTCGAGGAAGCCGGACGGCTGATCACCCGCTGGCCCGCCATCCTGCGCTACGTCACGCTGCCGATGATCCTGCCCGGGATCCTGTTCGGCGGGATTCTCGTGTTCCTGCTCGCATTGGGCGAGGTTGGCGTGCCGATGTTCCTGCGCTATCCCGTCTTTCCGGTCGAAACGCTCACGCAGTTCGCTGCCTTCTACGACTTTGGCGCCGCCGCCGCGGCCGCCACTCCGCTGCTCGCCGTCACGCCTGCTGGTGCTGGCTTTGGAGCGTCGTCTACCTGCGCGAAAAGACCTACCGACTGCGACCGACAACGCCCGGCAGGCGGATGCTGCTCGTCCCGCTCGGCCGCTGGCGTGTCCCAGCTCTCTCGTCGTCGGCCTGCTGGCAGCGGCGAGTCGTCGTGCTGCCGTTGCTCGCCCTGGTCGTGTCCTCTCTATCGCCTTTCGCCTATCCGGAGGCCTGGTCCAAGGCGGCCGATAGCCTGGGGCGCAGCCTGGTCTTCGCCAGCTGTGGGCGCGACACTGCTCACGGTGCTCGGGTTCTTCTGCGGCTACCTGATTCACCATCGTGCGCTTCGCCTCTGGCGCGCGGTGGATACGCTCACGCTGCTGCTGTTCACACTGCCGGGAACGGTGATCGGGGTGGGACTGATCGCTCTATGGAACCGCCCGGCTACCGGTTTCCTCTATGCATCGGCCGCCATGGTGATCCTCGCGTACGTCGCTCAGTACACCGCGCTGACCAGTCGCATCACACTGGCAACCCTCGGCAACGTGCCTCAATCCCTGGAAGAGGCAGCACAGATGAGCGGCGCCCCCTGGCTCGCACGCATCTGGCATGTAGTCGTGCCCGCCGCTCTCCCGGGCGTGATCGCCGCTTGGCTGATCGGATTCATTTTCTGCTTCCGCGATCTCGGCGCTTCCATGCTGGTCTATCCAGCAGGGCAGGATACGCTGCCGGTGCGCATCTTCACCCTGATGGCCAACGGCGCCCCCAGCCTCATCTCGGCCCTGTGCGTGATCCTGGTTGCCGTCACCCTGATGCTCGCTGGCCATCCTGGGTTTACTGGTCCGAGCCACGGGAATTCATCGATGAGTGCGATCGAACTGCGTGCGGTATCGAAGGCCTACGACGGTCGCACGGTCGTCGATGGGATCTCGGCGTCGGTCGAGCGCGGCGAGCGTGTGGTGCTACTGGGACCTTCAGGGTGCGGCAAGACCACGGTGCTTCGCCTGGTGGCCGGCCTCGAAGTGCCCGATTCGGGCACCATCAGCATCGACGGCAGCCGCGTCGCCGAAGACGGGCGCAACCTCGTTCGAACCCGAGCAGCGCCACATCGGGATGGTGTTCCAGGACCTCGCCCTGTGGCCAAACATGACGGTGTACGAGCACCTCGAGTTTGCGCTGCGCTACGACAGGCGAAACAAACTCACGGACAGGCTGGTCCGGATTCGGGAAGTCTTGGAGATGGTGCGCATGGCCGATCGCGCACAGGCAAAACCGGGAGAGCTATCCGGCGGACAGCAGCAGCGCGTCGCCCTGGCGCGCGCCTTAGTCGCCAACCCCACCATCGTGCTGATGGACGAGCCGCTGTCCAGCCTGGACCCCGAGTTGAACCTGCACCTGCGCCGGGAGATCCTGAGACTGCATGCGGAGCTTGGCTTTACGTTGGTCTACGTCACCCACAGCCGCGAGGAGGCCGGTGCTATCGGTTCGCGTGTGATCGCCATGCGCTAGGGCAGGGTCGGTGCGCCTCGGGCCTCGATTGCGAGGGGACGAGCCGATGCGGCAATTGACAGGGAAAAATCTGAACACCCTGGCCGCATCGTGACGCCGCCTGTGGAAGGTCGGCGGCCGGTCAAAAAGACTGTCAAATTCTATCCCATCTTAGGACGCAATATCAGTGAGTTAAAGCATGTTGACCAGCAAGTTTTTGCCGGGTCGATCAAACCTCCTATACTTGTCGCAAGCGGATGACAGGGGACCGCAGCAGCTCGCATAACTACTGCAATGCAAGGTCTAGACAATCTTACGAAGAGCGAGCTGCTCGACCTGGTCCGAACACTGGAGCATCGGCTCGAGCACTCGGGCCCCGGCGCGGCCAAGCCACTCAGAGGGCACCCGCTCCAGCTGGACATCGCCGCAGCCCAAGGGCTGATGCAGCAGCGGCTGGCCTCGATCGTCGAAAACTCCAACGACGCCATCCTGAGCTGGTCTCTGGACGGAACGCTGGTCAGCTGGAACGAGGGCGCAGAAGCTATGCTTGGCTACAGCGCCGAGGAGATCCTGGGCAAGAGCGTGGCTGTACTCATGCCGCCTGCCGACGGCGACTGGGAGCAGCTCACGCGCGCCGTTGCGGCAGGAGACAAGATCCTCCACCAGGCATCGGTGAGACGGCATCGCAACGGCGCGCTCATTCAGGTGGCGGTCACATGCTCGCCCATACGCGACGAGACCGGCCACGTGACCGCGGTGTCGTGCATCGCACGCGACATCCGGCAACAGAAGCTGCAGGAGCGCCTGGTAGCCGAAAGCCATCGACGCTTGAAGCTGGCGCTCGAGGCGGCCGACCTCAGCCTGTGGGACTGGGACGTTCCCGCCTCACGCATGCACTACGACGACACCTTCGCACGGCTGCTCGGCTACGGTCCCGGTGAGTTGCCGGGCGCAGCGCGTCCCTGGGACGGGCTGATCCATCCCGACGACGAACAGCGCGTGACCGATCGGATTGACTCGCACCTCGCCGGTAAGGGCGATTTCTGCGAACTCGAGTTCCGTATCCGCCGGCGCGACGGTGAGTGGCTGTGGGTCGCGTCGCGCGGACGCGTTGCGGGGCGCGGCCGCATCGGCGGCCCGCTGCGGATGATGGGTACCTGCCAGGATATCTCCGAACGCAAGCGCGCCGAGCAGACCAGCCAAATGCTGACCGCATTCCTCGATTGCTCCGAGGACTCGATCATCAGCCGTACCCTGGACGGCACCATCCTGTCCTGGAACCGGGGCGCCGAGCGCATCCTGGGCTACAGCGCGCTGGAGATGCTCGGCAGCAACCACCTGGTGTTGATCCCGCCCGAGCGCAGAGACGAGGCCGCGCGCATGACCGAGCTGGTTCGCACCGGCCAGACCCTCTCGGATCTGGAAACGGTGCGCCGCCACAAGAGCGGGCACGAAGTGCACCTGGCCCTCACTGTAGCCCCGCTGCGGGATCCCGACGGGCGCGTGATCGGAGCGGCCTCCATCGGACGCGACATCACCGAGCGCGTTCGCGCGGAGTCGGCCCGCGGCCTGCTGGCGGCTGTGGTCGAGTCGTCTCAGGACGCGATCATCAGCCACGGCCTGGACGGCACGATCTTGTCATGGAACCGCGGGGCCGAGGAGATCTTCGGTTACGCGGCCTCGGAGGTCATCGGCCAAAACTACCGACTGCTGGCGCCCGGCGAACTGCCGGGGCAAATGCGGGAGCGTTGCGTCCGCATCGAGCGCGGCGAACGCATCTCGGCCTTCGAGACGCCTGCCCGGCGCAAGGACGGCAGCTCGGTGCTGGTATCCGTGAGCGTGGCTGCACTGCGCGATCAGGGCGGACGCATCGCGGGCGTGGCGGCCGTGGCACGCGACATCGGCATGCAGAAGCGGCTTGAGCTGCTGATGGAGCGTACTCAAGCCATCGGCCACGTGGGCGGTTGGGAGATCGATATTCGTTCCGGCCGCCTGTTCTGGACCGACGAGACGTACCGCATTCACGATCTGAGCCCAGGCCGGTACGTCCCCACTGTCGACAGCGCCATCGGCTTCTACGCACAGGATGCGATACCAACTATCCACCGCGCGATGCACCGCGCCATGGAGTTGGGTGAGCCCTTCGATGCCGAGCTCCCCCTGATCACGGCGCACGGGCATAGCATCTGGGTGCGCGTCATCGGGGAAACGCAGCGCGAAGATGGACGCGTGACCCACGTCTACGGGACCCTGCAGGACATCACCAGCCGCCGTCAGGCCGAGGAGGCTCTGCGCGAGCGCGAGCGCCAGCTCGAGTCCATTCTCGACAACGCGGCCGAGGGCATGATCGTGCTGTCCGCGGCGGGCGGCATCGCGCGCTTCAACCGACAGGCGCAGCGCATGTTCGGCTATAGCCCACAGGAGGTTCACGGCCTGCACCTGAAGCAGATCGCCGTCGAACTGGGATACGAGGAGCAACCCGGGGTCGGGCCAGAGGCCTCCGCTGGCTGGATGCAGCGGCTGGTAGGCAGCCACCGCGAGCTCACCGGACGGCGCAAGGACGGCTCCATCTTCCCGCTCGAACTGGCCCTGTCGGAGATCGAAATGAGCCCGGGGCCGAATCAGTTCACCGCCATCGCGCGCGATATCACCGACCGCAAGTCGTGGGAGAACCGCATCTACAGCCTGGCCTACTCCGACTCGCTCACCGGTCTGCCCAACCGCCTGCTGTTGCGCGACCGACTCGAGCACGCGATTGCCGCGGCGCAGCGCAACCGGACATTGGTCGGCGTGCTGTTCTTCGACCTCGATCACTTCAAACCCATCAACGACTCCTACGGCCACCACGTCGGGGATCTCCTGCTGCGCGAGATCGCGGAGCGCGCGCGCAGCTGCGTGCGCGAGATCGACACGGTATCGCGCCTGGGCGGCGACGAATTCGTGGTGGTGCTCCCTGAGCTGCGCGAGGCGCTTGACGCGGCGGCTGTGGCGCGCAAGATCCTGACTGCGCTGGGCGAGGTTTATCGCATCGATGGCCACAACCTGAGCATTACGCAGACGCTGGGGATCAGCATCTACCCGCAAGACGGGCCGGATGCCGATACGTTGCTGCGCAACGCCGATTCGGCCATGTATCACGCCAAGGAGAGCGGTAAGAACCGCTTTCTGTTCTTCAACGCGGCCGGACGGGAGCAGTGAGCGCGAGTGAGGTAACATGTGAACGCTGGAACACGCAGCGAATCCCTCAACTCGAGCTCACTTGCAAGGCCTCCATGGGTGAAGCGCTTCTTCTGCTCGCGACGAACTTCCTTTACGGCGCATATCACGCCATCCAGCCCGGTCACGGCAAGACCATCGCGGCCGCTTACATCGTCGGTGCGCGCGGCCGGCCAGTGGATGCATGGATCCTGGGCATCTTCGTCACGCTGTCGCACACCAGTGGGATCGTGTTGGTCGGGGTGCTCGCATCGCTCGGGTTGCCCGGACTTGGATCGCACCGCATCGAGGCCTGGCTCGCCGTAGCCACCGGCGTCCTGGTGATCCTGCTCGGGCTTTGGACGCTGTGGACGCAACGCCAGCTGTTTCGGGTCGCCGGGTGGAACCGACAGAGTTCCGACCATACGCATGCTCAGGGCGACGAGCTTCGCGCCGTGCATTATCGTCCGCGTGAACACGACGACCACGCGCCGCACGGCCTGCCCGGTGGACAAGAGCACGTGCATAGCGACGAGGCCCATCATCACGAGCAGACTCATGTGCATGATCATAGTCACGATCACACCCACTCTCACGCGCATGGCCATGTGCACGAGCATTCGCACCAGGGAGACGAGTCGCCCGGCTATCACACCCACGGCTGGGGATTCAAGCACACCCATGACATGGGCCTGGTCACGACCAATCGACCGAGTCTATGGATCTTGATCTGGTTGGGGATCGCAGGCGGTCTGCTGCCGGATCCGGTCGCCCTGGGGCTGCTGATGCGAGCCCTGGTCGACGGGAAGGTCATGCTGGGACTGGCCGGGGTACTCGTGTTCAGCCTGGGCTTCGCGGCCGTGCTGGTCCTGGTGGGGGTGATCGCGGCGGCGGCGGGAAAGAAGATTCTGGACTGGCTGGCTGGGTCCTGGGCGGCCCGGCTTCAGATCGGCACTTCGCTGATCATCGTCGTCGTCGGCATTGTGCTGACCGTCCTCGCCTGGCAAAAGGTCAGCCAGCTCGCCGTGATCCGTGGCGCGAGCTGATGCGCTTCGCTGGCGCAGCCACGAACACGCTCACGCGCTAGCGCACGCGCCGCCGGAATCATCCCCACGAAGCCGCTGATGTCCGCGTACCAGATGTCACCCTTGGCGTCAGCCGCGAGCGTATACGGGCGCGCGTTCTCGCGCGGCAGCGGGAACGAACTCGATGCTCGCCGTCGCGGAGCCGGCCCAGACCGCCACCGCGCAGACATGCCGAACCAGACGGCGCCGTCTGGCGCCACCACGATCCCCGAGGGCGCAGCCTTGCCCTCGGGCAGGGGATATTCGCTGAACTTTCCGTCGGCGAAGTGCGCGATCTTGTTGCCCCGAAATTCGATCACCCAGACGCCGCCCTTCGCGTCCACAGCCACGTCCGTGGGTGAAGCCCCCGGCGTGGGCAAGTCGTACTGCGTCATGTCGCCGGACGGCGCGATGCGGATGAGCTGATTGGCTGACTGCAGCGTCGCCCAGACGGTGCCGTCTGCTGCGACGGCCACGCCGTATGGCCCGCCACGCACGGACTGGATATCGTGCCGCTGGAGCACGCCGTCCTTGAGCCGTGTGATGCTGTACGCGGTGGACTCCGCGAACCACACCGCACCGTCGGGCGCTACCGCCAGCCGCGCAAGGCGTGCTATGGGTGTACCCAGCGGAAAGGACTGCAGCTCCCCGGTCGCGTTCACGCGCGAGACCGCGATGGCAGACGGATCGGTAAACCATGCGACACCGCTCGCATCCACGCCCAGTCCGATCGGCTCCACGTTGCGGCCCTTTTTGGGAAGACGCTCCAAGCGGCCGTCGCGCACCAATCCAATGCCTTCGCCGAAATCGATGGTGAACCAGACGCTGCCGTCTGGAGCCACGGCGACGGCGGTCGGGATGTCGGTCGCCACCGTCATCGGATACTCGACCGCCGCGACCCGGTGCGGCCAAAGCTTCCAGGCGAGCGCTCCGGCCGCAAGGAGAATGACGAGCGCGGACGCAAGATACAGCACACGGCGTGTCTTCATGCTGAGGGTGTTCTAGTTGTAGGGGTTGCATCGGCGTGGCCAGCAGACCGCAATAGTCGCCGCACGGCATAGATGGCCGCCACTGCCAGCAGGATGAGAAACGCCGCGCCTCCGGCCAGGCTCATGGGGTCGACCTGCGACAGCAGGTTGCTGCCCTCCACCGCACGCCGCCAGATCTCGTCGTAGGGCGTCAGTGAGAACCCGGCGTAGAGCGTATCCAGGTCGCTGCGGATCGCGCACCAGCGGAGCGGCCTCTAGATGCACCGGCAAGTTGCCTTCGATCAAGGTCCAGTTACCGCCAGCGTCTTGGCTGCGATACACGCCGCGATCAGTGGTGAGCACGATGATCGCGCCGTCGGCCGAGGCGGCGATCCCGCGCACGCGAGTGCCCGGCTGGGGCAGGGGTTGGCCAACCGTCCGCCAGCTCTGCGCCGCATCGTCGCTGCGATACAAGCGATCGGCCCCTGCCGCCCACAGCCGCCCGGCAGCGGGATCGGCGACGATGGTCTCGATCTTCGCAGCCGGCAGTCCGGCGCTGCGCAACTGCCAGCTTTCCCCCGCATCGCTGCTCGCGAACACCTGTCCTTCGATGACGCCGGCTACGAGCTCGGACGGCTGCAGCACCACCGCAATCGCGGAGAAGCGCGCGTCGGGAAGAGCTTCCCCGAGCCGTACCCAGGTTCGCCCACGATCGTTGCTCCGGTACAGCCCACGCGCGCCGGTCAGGTAGAAGCGTCCAGCGGTTGCGACGCCGGCAACGACGGAACGCGCGGGCAAGGCCGAAGTCGGAAGATCGATGCTCTTCCAGGCCGCACCGGCCTCGCTGCGGAACACGCCCGCCGCTGTAGCAGCCAGCAGGAACTTGCCGGACGGATCGAAGGCCACTGCCAGCGTGGGGCCACTGAAGACGGACGCAGGCTCCGGGGACCAGTCGCGACCGCCGTTGCGCGAGCGCAGCAGCCGGGTGTCGGTCGCATACAGGATATGGTTCGGATCGGTCGGATCGATCGCGAGCGTGACAGCGCCACCGATGAACAGCCCGGCGTCGATCGGCATCCAGGTGGCACCCCCGTCGCGGCTGCGGAACGAGCCGCCCCACGCGCTCGGATCATGCGCAAGCGCGGGCACCGTCGCCAGGGCGAGACCAAACACCAAGACAGCCGCTGCACGCATCGAAGACCGGCACCGCACGAGGAAAAAAAGCGAGGAGCCCGGACCCGGACTCCTCGCTCGAGGAGCTTACAGCTTACGAACTAGCGCGATCAGGGCTTGCGCGACTTCTCGCCCGAAGCCAGCGCGATTTCGGCCATGCGCGAGCCGTTGATGCCGATCCAGGAGTTCTTGGTCAGCGGATACTTGTCCGTGTAGGACAGGGGCTCGTGCGCCGAGACGCAGTTCTGGTAGCCACCGGTGATCTTGTAGCACTTCTCGTAGGCCAGGAACTGCTGGACGGTGTCGGTCTGCTGCGGGTTGGCGATCATCCAGTCGCGGATGCCTTCCCAGGAGGAGATAGGCGTCCGAGCCGAACACCAGCTTGCCGATGCTGGTCGGCACCTCGAGCAGCTGCGAGCCCGCGGTGTGCGCCCGGAAAGCCGGGTGGATCCTCACGCCGGGAATGATCTCCATCTCGCCGTCCACGATCACTGCCTTGCCCGCACAGCACCTTGCCGTAGATCTCGTCCAGGGTCTTGGGCGGGTAGCCGCAGGCGGGCGTGCGCATGCAACCACCGGGTGAGGTGTTGACCGCGCTGATGCTGCGGGTTCGGGTAGTTCAGCGCCCACTCGATGCCCTTCAGCTCCTCGCGCTGGATGTACAGCACGGCGTTGGGGAAGTCCATCAGCTGCCCGGCGTGATCCCAGTGACCGTGGCCGACGACGATCTTGGTGACGTCGTCGGCGTTGAAGCCGAGCATCTTGAGCTGGTCAGGCAGCGGCGCCGCATGCTCAGTACCGGTCATCTTGAGGTAGTCCTGCTGCTTCCAGCCGGAGTCGTACAGGATCAGCTCCTTGCCGCACTTGATGACGCCGACGTTGACCGGCAGATCCACCGTGTTGATGTTGTTGTTCGGGCTCGTGCTGCCGGGCACGTACGCGCGGTCGGGCATGAAGGCCCCGAACGGCACGTTCATGAAGCGGCTGCTCTCCACCAGCCACACCGAACAGTTCTGCGCCTGCGCGGTCGCGGCGCCAAGCGCCCCGAACCCCGCCAGCGCGACTGTTGCTACTGCTCCTACCAGCTTTTTCATTTTCTACCCCCCATCAGTTGTTGTAACACGTGCAACCCTGCTGCTCTCTGTTGATCCGCGCGCTGGGCGCGAGTCCTCAGTTCCTCAATCCCAATCATGCTCCTGCCCTCGTCGCGCCGGCTCCGCATCGCCGCTGCCGACGCGCTGACGCCGTCGGCCTCAGTTGGGCTTGTATTCTCCCGGCCATAGGGCATCTCCGACCCGCAGCGAATCTTCGGAGGCTGCGAAGCTCATCTTCTGCGCCGTCGATCAGATGCTCGTCCTTGCCGTCGCGTGCAATCTTCACCATCTCCACTGAAGCGTCTTCGTAGAGCTTGAGTGCGCCGAGGTACTGCTTGTGCTGTTTCTCGAGATGACGCTGGGACCTCAGTCGCCTGGCCTGGGAGCGCGCGTCGCGGAAGATCTTGGTCAGCGGCACGACTCTGTCCTTCACCGCAGTCCGATCGCTGTCTCCCAACTTGTACGACAGGCCGGCGAACGTCATCTGCACGGCAGCTGGTCTTGACCTGCTGATGGATGGGCCAGAGCGCAGCCGCGTAGTTCTCCTCCTCGGCCGACAGCGCAGCGCGCTCCGGGTGACCAGCGAATGCGCCTCCCACGGCTGCCGCGTTCGATACTGGGGCGGTCGCGCGGTGGCCTTCGCGCACCATTGCCAGCGCAGCGACGGCGCCGAGGCCGATCAGCAAAATACCTATCGCGATCTGTTTGAGCCCGAACCGCGGCGAGACGCGTGACGTGGAGGCAAGTGCAGACATCCAGTGAAATCTAAGCTTTCCTGATAGCGCCGTCAACGCTGCGGTGCGCCAAGGAAAAGCGTTCCGATTCCGAGGTTTATCCTACGAAGACAGCAAAGTTCTTACTGTCTCCACGCTTACGATCGTGCGCTACGACGGAGACCACATCGGATTGCCGGTGAACAGGCCTTGCTCTACGCCGAACCGGTAGGCGAGGTAGAGCCCGAGACCGAGACTGAGCAGGCCAGCGAGCAGACGCATCCACAGGTTCAGCTGAGGCAGCCGCTGAAGGCTGTAAGCGAAAGGCAGCGCGATGGCGGTGGTGATCAGCATCATGCCGGCAATGGTCCCGACCCCGAAGAGCACCAGGTAGAGCAGCCCCCAGAACGGGTCGCGGATCCGCGCGAGCACGAGCAGCGCGATTGCAGCCGAGCCGGCCATTCCGTGCACGATGCCGATCGCCAGCGGTCGCACCGCTTGGTAGGCGGGCAGTCCAGACAGGCGCCGGTCGAGCCAGGCCTGCGGCGTAGCGCTCTCGGGGTGTCCGTGGTTGTCGGCGCCGTGGCCGTGTGCATGGACGTGCACATAATCGCCGTGCACGTGCGGATGCAGGTGTGCTCCCGGCTGCGGAGCCGGGTGGGAGTGTCCCGGAAAGCTTCCGTCCGGGGCGGGGAACATGTTGTCCCGCACCCATCGACTCACCCCAGCCAGCGTGTACACCCCGAGCAAAATAAGCATCAAGGCCACGGCGAACTCCATGCCCAGCCCAACGCGCGGCGGTATCACCAGGCTGAAGAGGATGATGGCGCCCCCGACGAGGAAAACAGTCAGCGTGTGACCCACGCCCCACAGCGCGCCGATCGAGGCCGCGCTCTTCACGTTGCCCTGGCGGGACACGATAGTGCTGACGGCGATCACATGGTCCGCGTCGGTCGCGTGGAGCATGCCCAGCAGAAACCCCACGACGACGATCGGTAGTGAATCCACTCCCAGTGCTCCCGAACCCTGTTCCCGCAATCGTATTTTTTTGCAAAAGGTAGGAAACTACTCTGTAACGGCGCGCGTCGTCAAGGCGAACTACCTCATCGCTGGAGGCTGCGTGCGGCGCTCATCGCAATAGCCCCTGATCGCGCAGCAGTTTCAGTATGAGGTCCTCGAACGGGACCTCGGTCAGCGCCCGCACGTACGCCCAACCGTACTTCCTGCAGTAGGCCTCAACCTCGCGCTCGTGTCGCTGGAATGCCTGACGGTAGGCCTCGAGCAAGCGCGGCGTAACAGCCAACTCGCTGGCGGTGCCATCCTCCGCGTCCACGAGCACGACCTCCTCGGGGAGCCGCGGCTCGCGCTCCTCGGGACTGATCACGTGGATCACGGCCACTTCGTGACGGAATCGGCGCAGCACGGCGAATCCCGGCTCGATCCCGTCCGGGTCGAGAAAGTCGGAGATCAGCACCACCAGGCCGCGCGTGCGCGGCGAGCCGAAGAAGCGCCGCAGCGCGCTGAGCAACCCGGTTTCACCACCAGGCTGGATACGCTCCAGGAAACCGAACGCCTGAGGCGCCTGGCTCTTGCCGCGCCGAGTGGGCAGCGCCTGCACGGCACCGTCGGCGAAGGACACCAGATTCACGCGGTCGTGGTTGAGCAGCCCCACATAGCACAGCGCGGCAGCCACCTTGCGCGCGTAGTCGAGCTTGGACGGTGCTCCGTAGTCCATGGACCGGCTGGCGTCGACTAACAGGTAGATGGGCAAGTCGGCTTCCTCCTCGAAGAGCTTGAGGATGAGCCGGTCCATGCGCAGGTAGATGCCCCAGTCGATGTTGCGGATGTCGTCGCCGGCGCTATAGGGGCGGAAGTCGGTGAACACCATGCCGCTGCCCACGCGGCGAGAGCGATGCGCACCCTTGAGTTGCCCATGCACCGGGCGCCGCATGACCAGCGATAGGACCTCGAGCTTGTGCAGGAAGCTCTGGTCCAGCAGGCCGCGGGGATTCGCCAAGCTTTGAGCCCTGAAGGAGGAGGTATGCGCAGCCGTTCGGGACCTGCTGTTACGGCGGCGGCATCTTGCGCAGGACGTCCTCGAGAATGGAATCGGTGTCCACGCGCTCGGCTTCGGCGTCGAAGTTGAGCAGGAGTCGGTGGCGCAACGCATTGATGGCCACTGCGCGGATGTCCTCGGCCGCTACGTACAGGCGGTCGTTGACCAGCGCGTTCACCTTTGCGCCCAGGATCAGCGCCTGAGTGCCGCGTGGACTGGAGCCGAAGCGCACGAAACGCCTGGTCAGCTCCGTCGCCAGCTCGCTCTCGGGGTGGGTTGCCAGCGTCAGTCGGATGGCATACTCCTGGATCGGGCCTGCGACGGGCACGGAGCGCGCGGTTTCCCTCATCTCCAGGATCTGGCCTTGGCCGAGCACCCGCTCCACCTGCGGCTCGTGCACTGTAGTGGTACGGTCGAGGATCTCGTTGAGCTCCTGCGCGCTGGGAAAGCCGAGCTTCAGCTTGAAGAAGAAGCGGTCCATCTGGGCCTCGGGCAGCGGGAAGGTGCCCTCCATCTCCAGCGGGTTCATGGTGGCCAGCACGAAGAAGGGCTGCTGCAGAGGATGGGTCTGGCCGCCCGCAGATACGCTGTTCTCCTGCATCGCTTCGAGCAGCGCGGACTGGGTCTTGGGCGTGGCGCGGTTGATCTCGTCGGCCAGCACCAGGTTGGCGAAGATGGGGCCGTGTTGGAACTCCAAGAGTTTGCGCCCCGTATCGGTCTCGCGCACGATGGTGGTGCCGACGATATCGCCAGGCATGAGATCCGGGGTGAACTGGATGCGCGAGAATCGCAGGTGCAGGACGTCTGCCAGCGTCTGCACCAGTTTGGTCTTGCCGATGCCGGGGATGCCCTCGAGCAGCACGTGGCCGCGCGCCAGCAGGCAGGTCATGATCCCGACGATGTTGTCCTGGTTGCCAACGATGATGCGCGAGACCTCGTCGCGCACTATGCGGAAGTTGTCCCGAAAAAGCTGTACCTGACGATCCACTGCAACGGTCATGGTTGAGGGCTCTCACTAAGAGCCATGACGTACTCCTTTGCGCCAAATAGAGCACCCCACGGGACCATCCCGAGGACGGTGGGAACGTCGTGCGGCGTGCGGCCAAGCTGTAGTCGGCGCCGAACCCGCTCCCGCAAGATGACTTCCTGGTTGGACATGATCGATGCGATTGTAGCCCACACGCCTCCTCCCGCTTGCGTTCAGCCAGACGCAGCGGCTGGAGGGCGGACCATTATCGTTCTCAGCGCCGGTGCGGTAACATGCGGCGCAGCGCACGGACGTAGCCCGTTTCAGTCGGATCGTGGCCGTGGCGCACGCGTGGGACACGACCCCGGGCCGAACCCCGGGTGGGCGCGCGCGTCAGTACAGCGCCGATATGCCGATATACGGGGATGACGATGCGCCGTGGCCTTGTGGCGTCAAGGCTTGCGGGGTCTCGGAATCGTCACCGGAGCGAGCCAGACTGACGCATGTGGTGGTTGGCCTGGAGCGCTGGCCTGAAACCTGCTGGGGTCACCGGGCTGATGCCCTGGATGCCTGTCCGAGGCTCGAGCGGGGACGAATCTCTACTGAAAACGAGGAGTTACAGGATGTCTTGGTTGGATATCGCGATGGCCGGTGGCGTCATCCTTCTAGTGGCCCTGATCGTCTTGCGCAAGAAGACGCGGTAGATCTGTCGGCACCCCCGGCCGCGAACCGCGGTCGTCTCCTTCCCCGTCAGCGCGCCTCCCAGCGGCCGACGCGACTTCGCACCTATCGGCCTGAAGCGCGGCCCTTCGTCTGCTGGTTTCCCGCGCGACTCGTCATCTCGGGCACACAATCCCGGTAGCGGCCCACGCCCGTTTTTCATCGCATCACCCGCGTAGGAAGTCAAAATCACAGCCCTGGTCGGGTTGGGTGATGTGCTCCGCGTACAATCGTGCGTATCCACGCCCAGGGAGGAACGGCGCGGGCAGCACCGCCCGGCGGCGGGCCAGCTCCGCGTCGTCGATGAGAAGATCGAGCCGGCGCTGCTGAACCGACATGCGGATGCGATCGCCCGATCGGACCACGGCCAGCGTGCCGCCCGAAGCAGCGTCTGGTGTGACGTGTAGCACCACCGTGCCAAAAGCGGTGCCGCTCATGCGCGCGTCGGAGATGCGCACCATGTCCTTCACGCCCGCCTGGGCCAGTTTCTTCGGGATCGGCAGGTAGCCCGCCTCCGGCATCCCGGACGGGCTGCGCGGACCGGCGTGCTTCAGCACCAGAAAGTCTTCCCTGTTCACATCGAGCGCCGGGTCGTCGATGCGGTTGGCGAGGTCCTCCAGCGATTCGAACACCACCGCCCGGCCATCGCGCTCGAACAAGCTGGCGTCGGCGGCGGAGCGCTTGAGGATGGCGCCGCGCGGGGCGAGGTTGCCGAACAACGCCACGAGCCCGCCCGCCGGGGAGATCGGATTGTCACGCGGGCGAACCACCGCATGGTCGACATATGCCGGCGGCAAACGCAGACGCTCCCCGAGCGTCTCGCCGGTCACGGTGATGCACTCGCGGTGGAGCAGGTCACGCAGTTCCCACAGCACCGCGCCCAGGCCGCCGGCGGCGTGCAGGTCCTGCAGGTAGTGCGCGCCGGTGGGCTTGAGGTCCACCAGTACCGGTGTCTCGTCGGACAAGCTGGTTCAGCCGCTCGAGCGAGACGGGCACTCCGCAGCGCCCGGCGATGGCGGTGAGATGAATGATCGCGTTGGTGGAGCCGCCGATGGCCAGCAGCACGCGCAGCGCGTTCTCTACCGAACTCGGAGTGAGGATCTCGCCGGGTAGCGGTCCGCCGGATTTGGCCATGGCGGCGGCGCGCAAGCCGCTCGCCTCCGCCATGCGCAGACGGTCGGCGTGCACCGCCGGAATCGCGGCGCTGCCAGGCAGTGCCATGCCCAGCGCCTCGGCGATGCAGGCCATGGTGCTGGCGGTGCCCATCACCGCGCACGTACCCGCGGTGGTGGCCAGGTTGCCTTCGATCTCGTCGATTTCCTCGCGCGAGAGCCGGCCCGCGCGGTACTCGGCCCAGAAGCGCCGGCAATCGGTGCAGGCGCCGAGCCTCTCACCGCGCCACGACATTGCCAGCATGGGCCCGGTCACCAGCTGGATTGCCGGCAGACCGGCCGATGCTGCACCCATCAGTTGCGCCGGCACCGTCTTGTCGCAGCCGCCGATCAAGCACCACCGCATCCATCGGCTGCGCGCGGATCATCTCCTCCACGTCCATGGACATGAGGTTGCGGAACATCAGGCTGGTGGGGCTCAGGAACACCTCGCCCAGCGAGATGGTCGGGAACTCCAGCGGCAGCGCGCCACCAGCCAGCACCCCGCGCTTCACCGCTTCCAGCAGTTCCGGCATGGTGCGATGGCAATTGTTGAACCCGCTGCCGGACTGTGCGATGCCGACCACCGGCCGCTCCAGCATGTCCACCGAATAGCCCATGGAGCGCGCGAAGGAGCGGCGCAGGTAGACGGCGAAGTCGCGGTCGCCGTAGTGGGTCAGGTTGCGCCGCAAACCACGCCGATTCTCGTTTGCCATAGGAGGCGAACTTTAACGCAAAACCCCTGAGTCGCAGATCCGTACCCGGGGTGCGCTATTTCCCTGGACTACGCTTCGCTCCGTCCAGGCTACCCACAGATCCAGCCGTAGCCCGGGTGAAGCGGAAGCGGAACCCGGGGGCGATGTGGGTCGAGCGCAGCGCAACCCGGTACATCCGGCGAAGCATTCCCGGATTGCGCTTACCGCCTCATCCAGCCTATCGCTCGGCGATCATCGCGCCCAGTTGATCTCGCGTGCGGTCTTGGCGCCGATCAGCACCTCTTCGAGGCCGCGCGGCATCTCGGCCCGGTCCTCGGTCACGGGCAAGCGGCCCGCCATGATTTCGGCGTACTCCTGCGGCAGCCGCGGCTGGCGCTGCGGATCGGCATAGCCATCCGGGAAAGCCGGCTGGTTGGTGCGTAGATCGTACTTGTCCGTCGCTCCGAGGGTGTGCAGAGCTCGTGCGCGATGACCACGTTATTCTGCGCTGCCTGTCCCTCCGATGCGAAGGCGTTGACCACGCCGATCAGCCCTTTCTGCAGGCCGAGCGAGTGACTCAGGCGCGTGACGCGGTCCGGGTCATGGTAGAGGACGAACACGCGCACATGCGGTTTGGGTCCGCCGAACGCTGCGTTGACCCACGCCCAGTAGCGCATCTGCAAGCTCCACAGCGCCACTTGCAGCGCATTGCCGCCGAAGGGCGGGGGCGGCGGCACTCTCCCGATTTCTGGTGCAAGGAAGATCTCCACCGGTGTCGACAAGGCCAGACCGTAGCGCACGGCTTCCTGCCGCATGAACTGGGCGATGGGTGTGAACGCCTCCAGGGTGAGCCCGCGGACGTAGCGCTCGGTGACCGGGCTGGCATCGGCGTCGATGGGGAAGATCGCGACGCGCAGCGGCTGCTCCCAGGACGTGGTGCGCAGGCGGGTCAGCCAAGTACTGGCGCCGACCACGATGAGGATGAACACCAGGATGACGATGCGCAGCGCGCGGAGCATGGGGGACAAGGCCAGGGTTAATGGGCTGCATGCCGGCGGAGCAACTCTTGTACCGTCTCACCGGCAAGGCAGCGATGGCGTCACGGCCGAGCAACTCACGCTAGCTATGCGAGACGACCTGTTCCCAACCACTACCCCACAGTGGGGGAAGGGGTCCGTGCGTCCCTGGACTCGGGGAAGCTTCGGGTCACACCCGTTCGATTATCGTCGCGGTCGCCTGGCCGTGACCGATACACATGACCTGCAGGCCGAACTGCCCGTCGGTGGCCTCCAGCCCCGCGAGCATCTTCGACATGAGCCCGCCGCCGGTGGCGCCGAGGGGATGGCCGTGAGCGATCGCGCCGCCCCAGGGATTGACTTTCGACAGCTCGGCCTTCAGCTCCTGCGCCCAGCTCAGCACGACACTAGGCAAACGCCTCGTTGATCTCTATCCAGTCCAGATCCTGCATGGTCAGTCCCGCCTTCTTCAGCGCCATCTGCGTGGCGGGGATCACGCCGGTGAGCTGCATGATGGGATCCGATCCGGTGACGACGCGGGCGCGGAAGCGCGCCTTCGCCTTGAACCCGTCGGCCCGCGCCACCTCACCATTGGCCACCAGCACAGCCGAGGCGCCATCCGAGATCTGGCTGGAATTCGCGGCCGTGATGACGCCCTTGCCTTCTGGCCGGAACGCGGGCTTGAGACTGGCCATCTTCTGCTCGTCGATCGCTGCGCGCACACCTTCGTCCAGCGTCAGCGTGATCTCTTGCGCCTCGGGACTCACACCCTGCACTGGGAGAATCTCTTTGTTCAGACCCTCCTGCTGCGCTGCATGCGCCTTGCGGTGGCTGTCCTTGGCAAACTCGTCCAGGCTCTCGCGCGAGAGGTTCCATCTCTCGGCCACCCGCTCCGCGCTCTCGCCCTGATGAATCAGGTCATAGCGCTTGAACAGCTCGGGATTCAACACCTCGAAGCCGCTGACGCCCTCGCGCCCGAGGCTGATGTCGAGGAACATGGGCACCCGGGTCATGCTCTCCACGCCGGAGGCGATGACGTAGTTCATGTCACCCGCCGCGCAGGCCTGCGCCGCGAAGTGCACGGCCTGCTGGCTCGAGCCGCACATGCGGTTCAACGACACCCCGGGGACGGTCACCGGGAATCCGGCCAGCAGCACACCCAGCCGCCCGGGGTTGGCCGCCTGCTCCCCGGCCAGCGTGACGGTGCCGTCCACCACATCGTCGATCTTCTCGGGATCGATCCCGGCCCGCTGCACCAGGCCCTTGAGCGCGTGCGCCAGCAAGCTGTCAGGGCGCTGCTCGCGCAGCGCTCCACCCCGGCGCCCGAAGGGGGTGCGCACCGCTTCAAGAATCACTGCTTCCGGCATTTCCCTACTCCTATTGCCTGGACAGCTCCCGGGCGATGATGTTGCGCTGGATCTCGCTGGTGCCCTCGTAGATCTGCAGTACCTTTGCGTCGCGGAACAGCTTCTCCACCGGGTACTCGGTACTGTAGCCCATCCCGCCGAACACCTGCACCGCTTCGGTTGCCGCCCACATGGCGGTGTCTGCGGCGAAGGTCTTGGCGTAGGCCGCCTGGAGTGTATTCGTGCGACCGGAGTCGAGCAGCCATGCCGCCTGGTGGACCAGCAGGCGCGCCGCCTCCAGCCGCAGCGCCATCTCCGCAAGCTTGTGGCCGATGGCTTGATGCTCGATGATGGGGCGGCCCATGGTATGTCTGGTCTTGGCGTATTCCAGCGCCTCGTCCAGACAGCGCTGGATCAATCCGACCCCGAGCGCCGCAATCATCGGGCGCGAGCGATCGAACACTTTCATAGCGACGAGAAACCCGGCTCCCTCCGCATCGATCAGCGCGCGGGACGGCACTTCGACGTCATTCAAGAACACTTCCGCCGCCGGCCCGGCTCTCTGACCCAGCTTGCCGAGCGACTTTCCCACCGACACGCCCCGGGTATCTCGTTCTACGAAGAAAGCGCTGATGCCCCGGTGTCCAGCCTGCGGATCGGTCTTGGCGAAAATGACGAACATGTGCGCGAGCGGCGCATTGGAGATCCAGACCTTGCCGCCATTGAGAATGTAGCGATCGCCTTTTTTCACGGCGCGAGTCTTGATGCCGGCCACGTCGGAGCCCGCGGACGGCTCGGTGAGCGCGTAGGCGCCGAACTGCCCCGCCTGCAGGCGGCCAAAGGCCTCGCGCTTGAGCTCCGGCGAGCCGGCTACGTGGAAGACATCGGCAAAGATAGCGTTGAGCCCGAGCGCGCCTGCGATCCCGGTACACGCCCAGCCCAGCTCCTCGGTCACCAGCGCAGACTCCAGCGCACCCCAGCCGCTGCCACCGAACTCGACGGGCACCGTCATGTTCACGACCCCGACCTCGCGCGCCTTCTCGAACACCCTCATCGGAAAGCTCGCCTCGCGGTCGCACTGCGCGGCCACCGGCTGGATCTCCTCGCGCGCGAACTCGCGGGCCGTGCGCCGGATCAGCTTCTGCTCGTCGTTGAGCTCGAAGTTCATGAGCTTGTCAGTGGCCTAGGCGGTTTCCGGCCACTTCCAGTCGCGGTACTGCTCGCGCAGCTTGGTCTTGAGGAACTTGCCGGTGGAGGTACGCGGGATGGCATCCACGAACACGTAGGCATCGGGCACCATCCACTTGACGAACTGCTTCGACAGGTGCGCGCGGATGTCGGCTTCGGCTGCCTGCGCGCGCGGCTTGAGCACGATCACTGCCAGCGGCCGCTCCGCCCACTTGGGATGCGGCACGGAGATCACCGCTGCTTCCTGCACCGCGGGGTGGCCCATGATGGCGTTCTCCAGATCCACCGAGCTGATCCACTCGCCCCCGGATTTGATCAGGTCCTTGGTGCGGTCGGTGATCTTGATGAAGCCGAGCGGATTGATCGAGGCCACGTCGCCGGTGCGCAGCCATCCGTCCTCGGTGAAGCTCTCCGGCGCGGGCTGGTTGTGATAGCTGCCGGTGATCCAGGGGCCGTGCACCTGGATCTCGCCCACGGTCTTGCCGTCCCAGGGCGCCTCGCCGTCATCGCCTATCGCGCGAATGTCCACCAGTGGCAGCGGATAGCCCTGCATGGCCATCACCGGGAAGCGCTCCTCTGCACTCGAGGTGCTCCTGCTGCGCGGTGATCTTGGAGATCGAAGCGAGCGGCGAGGTTTCGGTCATGCCCCAGCCCTGGATCACTTGGATGCCCAGCTTTGCATAGGCGCGGATCAGCGCTTCCGGCACCGCCGAGCCGCCGACCGTCAGCCGCAGCTTGGGGCTGAACTTCCACCTTCCCGGGTTGCTCTCGAGGATCTGCACCATGGGCAGCCAGATGGTCGGGACGCCGCACGATATCGTGACCTGCTCGCTCTCGAGCAGCGGCAGCAAGTCGTCTGGGTGCAGGTGCGGACCCGGAAACACCAGCTTCACGCCCAGCATGGCCGCGGTATAGGGCACGCCCCAGGCGTTGGCGTGAAACATGGGCACCACGGGCAGGATGACATCGTCGCCGCCGATGCCGATGGCGTCGGGTAGCGCCTGCACCAGCGAGTGCAGGATCTGCGACCGGTGCGAATAGACCACGCCTTTGGGCTTGCCGGTCGTCCCAGACGTGTAGCACATGGCGCAGGGCTCGTCCTCGTCCATCTCGGGGTATTCGAAGTTGCCCGTCGCGGTACGCAGCAGCGCCTCGTAGTCGTCAAACCCGGCGGGCACCGAGGCGCCGGTCAGCGGAACCACGATGACGCGTTCGAGGTTGACTTTCGCGCGGAACTTTTCGAGCAGCGGCAGCAGCACGTCATCCACTACGAGGAAGCGGTCTTGCGCGTGGTTGGCGATGAACGCGATGTCATCGGGAGCAAGCCGCAGGTTGAGCGTATGCATGACGCCGCCGGCCACGATCACGCCAAAATACGTTTCGTAGTGCGCGTAGTGATTCCACATCAGTGTGGCGACGCGATCGCCGCGCTTGAGCCCCGCGCGCTGCAGCGCCTCGGCCAGCTGGCGCGTGCGGCGATAGAAATCCGCGTAGGTGTAGCGATGCAGCGACTTGTCCGGCATGCGGGATACGATCTCCTGGCCGCCGAACAGCTTGCCCGCCCGCTCCAGGAAATGCGACAGATTGAGCGGGACCTGCATCATCGTGGACTTCATCTGTCTTCTCCTCCTCCTCCGCGTCTTGGTGCGCGGATGGCCGCCTCAGCCTAACCGGGAAGGCGGCTGAAGCGGACCGTGCCTTTCTCGATGCCTTCCTGCACCACCGACAGGCCGCCGCCGGCGATCATCCATTCCAGGCGATGGTCGCGGTACTGGCGCTTGATCTTCCCCTGGGCCAGCAGTGCGGCGAAATCCGGGAGGTTCGCGAGCACTTCGCGCATCTGTGCGATCACCTTCGCCACGCTGGGCCGCTGGTTGACCCGCGCCAGCCATGCTGCGAGCTGCGACCCGGCCGGGGGTGTGTAGCCATTGGCGGCGGAGCGGTTGATATAGGGCGCACAAGCGATGTCGCCCCACCCGAAGCTGTCGCCGTTGAACCAGGGCTTACCGCCGAGCTGTCCGTCCAGCCAGTGCTGCAGCTGGTCGATGTTGCTCTTCGCATAGCCCACCAGCTTGTCGGCCAGGGCTCCGCTGGCGCGCTTGAAACGCGTGACCTCCATGACGCCCCAGTTGTTGGGCTCGTACAGGCCGTCCATCACGTCCTCGATCATGCGCACGCGAGCGCGCTGCGGTGGGCCCTTCGGCAGCAGAGGCGGATCCGGCCACTTGTCTTCCAGGTACTCTAGGATGATGGTGGAGTCGAACACTTTCACGTCACCGTCGATCAATGCCGGAATCTCGGCACGCGGGCTGGCTTCGACAAAGGCTCCGCCCGTGGTGCCGGTCGCCATTCCTTCCGGCACGATGGCTTGGAACTCCAAGCCTTTTTCCAGCAGCGCTATCTTCGCCTTCATCGCGTAGGCGGACAACGGGTGTTCATAGAGCGTCAGCATTTTTCTGTCTCCTCACTCGAAATGTCATCCGGTGCGCAGATTCCCTAAGTCGTCAGGACCACCTTGCCGCTGACGCGCTTGTAAAGGACCTCGTTCAGGGCCTCGGCGGCGCGCTCCAAAGGATACGTCGCATGGATGTGCGGCTTGATCTTGCCCGCGAGGTACAGCTGCATCAGCTCCTCGTTGTTGCGGCGGTTGTTGTCCGGCTCGGTGCGGGTGAACGCGCCCCAGAACACGCCGACGATGGAGCAGCCCTTGAGCAGAGCGAGATTCAATGGCACCTTCGGAATGTCGCCGGCGGCGAAGCCCACGACCAGGAATCGGCCTTTCCAGGCCATGTCGCGCAGCGCCGGTTCCGAGTACGGACCGCCTACCGGATCGTACACGACGTCCACGCCGCGTCCCGCGGTGATCGCCTTGACGCGCGAGCGCAAGTCCTCCGAGGCATAGTTGATCAGCTCGTCGGCGCCGTTCTCCCGGCACACCTGCAGCTTGGCGTCGCTGGACGCCGCAGCGATCACTCTGGCGCCCATCGCTTTCCCGATCTGGACGGCGGCCAGTCCAACGCCGCCCGACGCCCCGAGCACCAACAGCGTCTCGCCGGACTGTAGCTGAGCGCGGTCCTTCAGCGCGTGATAGGAGGTGCCGTAGGTCAGGACAAAGGCTGACGCGGGGACGAACTCCATTGCGTCCGGCATCACGATCACCTTGTCGGCATCGGCCGCCATCTCCTCGGCAAACCCGCCGTAGGTGCTCGCGGCGATGACGCGGTCGCCGGGCTTGAGCCGGGTGACACCTTCGCCGACCTCCTTGATCACCCCCGCGACTTCCCCGCCGGGCGAGAACGGCGGCTCGGGCTTGAACTGGTATTTGCCCTGGATGATGAGCGTGTCGGGAAAGTTGACTCCCGCCGCCTTGACGCTCACCACGACCTGGCCCTTACCCGGCCTGGGCGATGGCACCTGCTCGACCACCAGCTTTTCCGGTGGGCCCAGCTCCTTGCACAGCACTGCTTTCATGGGAAGCTTCGTGTCCTTCTGTAACCGCGTTCGCCTACGCGCCAGCGAGGATCTTCTCGACCTGACGCCAGGCCGCCTCGGCCAGGGGGCGCGCCCGTTTGCCCGACTCGAGCGCCTGCTCGCTCACCGCGGTGCCCTCGACTACCCGACCCATGATGCCCTGAACGATGCCCGCGAGCCGGAACATGTTGTAAGCGGTGTAGTAGTCCCAATGCTCGATATGGGTGCGCCCCGTGCGACGGCAGTAGGCAGCGACGTACTCCTCCTCGGTTGGGATGCCCAGCGCTGGCAGATCCAGGCCGCCCAGGCCGCGGAATTCTCCGGGCGTGAGCCGCCAGTACATGCAGTGGTAGGCGAAGTCCGCGAGCGGATGTCCCAGGGTGGACAACTCCCAGTCGAGCACGGCCAGGATGCGCGGCTCGCTCGGATGGAAGATCACGTTGTCCAGCCGGTAGTCGCCGTGCACGACGCTGGTTTCGTCCTGCGGCGGGATATGGCGCGGCAGCCACTCGATGAGCTTCTCCATGGCTTCGATCTTCTCGGTTTCCGAGGCGCGGTACTGCTTGGTCCAGCGGCCGATCTGCCGCTCCAGGTAGTTGCCCGGCTTGCCGTAGTCGCCCAAGCCGATGGCCTGGTAGTCGACCTGATGCAGCGCCGCCATGACGCGGTTCAGCTCATCGAATATGGCGGCGCGCTCGCTGCGGCTCATGCCCGGCAGCGACTGGTCCCACAACACCCGGCCCTGAATGTAGTCCATGACGTAAAAGGCGGTGCCGATGACGCTTTCGTCCATGCATAACACCCAGGCCGGCGCTACTGGGATGCGCGCCTGGCGCAACGCGGAGATGACGCGATACTCGCGGTCCACGGCGTGGGCCGACGGCAGCAGCTTTCCCGGCGGCTTGCGCCGCAGCACGTAGCGCTTGCCGGGCGTTGTGAGCAGAAAGGTCGGGTTCGATTGTCCGCCCCTGAACTGCTCCACGTGCAGCGGTCCAGCAAAGCCCGCAACGTTCGCGCGCAGGTACTGCGAAAGTCGCTCGACATCGAACCGGTGCTTGTCCTGCACCGGCATCGTTCCGACGAACTGTTCGTGCATCTGCTCCTCTCCGTGGCTAGGGATGCCCTAGCTGCACCGAGCATACCATTGTGAATTCAGCGCAGGCAACGAACGGCCGGTGTGATGCGTGCGCCTATCCAGGCTACAATTCTCACGACCGAGAAGGGCGCAGGCAGGACTTCATGCAAGAGCTAAAAGACAGGGTCGCCGTTATCACCGGCGGCGCCAGCGGCATAGGGCTCGCCATGGCGAAGCGTTTCGCCCGCGAAGGCATGAAGCTCGCGCTCGCGGACGTCGAGGAAGACACCCTGCGCAGGGTCGAACAGGAGTTCCGCAAAGCCGGCATCCCGGTGCTCGCCATCCGTACGGACGTTTCGCGCAGCCATGACATGGAGCGCCTGGCGGAGAAGACCCTGGCGACCTTCGGTGCCGTGCACGTCGTATGCAACAACGCCGGTGTGGCGCCCAGTGGCGCCGTGTGGGAGAACACCGTCGCCGACTGGGAATGGGTGCTCGGAGTGAACGTCTGGGGCGTCATCCACGGCGTGCGCGTGTTCGTCCCGATCATGCTGCGCCAGGACACGCCGTGCCACGTCGTCAACACCGCCTCCGTCGCGGGACTTCTGTCGGTGCCGGGAATGGGCATCTATTGCGTGTCCAAGCACGCCGTCGTGACGCTGAGCGAGTGTCTGTACCACGACCTCGCCGAGCGTCGGTTCGAAAATCGGCGTGTCGGTGCTGTGCCCGGCCTACGTGCCGACCGGGATCATCGATTCCGAGCGCAATCGCCCGGCGCTGCTGCGTAACCCAACGCGTGCGCGCACCCCGGAGGATCATGAGCGCGAAGAGCAGATGCGGCACGCGGTGCAGTCCGGCCGCATTTCCGCGGAGATGGTGGCGGACATGGTTCTGGACGGCATCCGCCAAGAGCGCTTCTACATCTTCACCCATCCGCGCATCAAGGCCGCGATCCAGGCGCGGATGGAAGACGTGCTCAACGAGCGCAATCCTATCGACACGTCGAAGCCCGCCAAGCGGTGATCGCGGGGTGACTGACGCGGGCTGACCCGTCAGGGCAAGCGGTCAAACCCCGCTCTTGGACAGGCGCGCGGTAAGCGCGGCGTTGTGTGTGTCGATTTGGCTCGCGTTAGCCCGCGGCGCTGGCCCAGGCCCGAAGCGTATTACGGCGGATGAAATCCGCCATCCGCTCCACACCCTTTCGGATCGCCTCGTTCGAGGCCGCATAGCTGAAGCGGATGTGCTGGCCTTCGTTGGGCACGCGCGGGCCGAAGTGAATGTCGGCCAGTACCGCAACGCCTGCCTCATTGAGCAGCCGCACGCGCAGCTCCTCGGAGTCCCGCGCACCGATCATGGCGCAGGCCTCGGTCACGTTGGGCCAGACGTAGAACGCGCCGCCCGGCGATTGGCAGCTCACTCCGGGAACCTGGTTCAGAAGGCCGACGATCAGCTCACGCCGCTCGTGGAAGATGTCTCGCATGCGGTCGGCGTCGCCCTGTGGGCCGTTGATCGCCTCCACCGCCGCCCATTGGCTGATCTGCGACGCGCAGGACTCCGTATTGGTGACCCAGTTGGTGAAGAAGGGCGCGAGCTTGCGGTTGGCAGCAAAGCCGAGACGCCAACCGGTCATGGCCCAGGTTTTGGAGGCGCCGTCGGAAATGATCGTGCGCTCCTGCATGCCGGGGAACGAAGCGATCGACACGAACTCGCCGTCGTACACGAGCCGGCCATAGATCTCGTCCGCGAACACCCACACCCGCTCGTGTTTGCGCAGCACATCGACGATCGCCTGCATGTCCTGCTTGGGGATGACGCCGCCGGTCGGGTTGTGCGGTGAGTTCAGGATCAGCAGCCTGGTCTTGGGCGTGATCTTGTCGGCCAGCTCCTGGGGATCGAAGTTGAAGCCTCGCGCCTCGCGCAGGAAGATCGGCACCGGCACCGCGCCCATCGCCTTGATCTGCGACTCGTAGATGGGAAACCCCGGGTTGGGGAAGATGACCTCTTCGCCCGCGCCATGGTCGGTGACCGAGAGCACGGTGTAGCCGATGAACGGCTTGGCGCCCGCCCCGACCACCACGTCGTCGGGCTGCACGTCGATGCCGCGCGAGCGGCTCATGTTCCGCGCCACCGCCTGACGCAGCTCCAGGATTCCGGCGGAGGGCGTGTAGCCGTGCTTCCCCTCGCGGATCGCCTTGACGGCGGCATCCTGGATATTGACCGGCGTATGGAAGTCGGGCTGGCCGATGCAGAAGGAAATGATGTCCCTGCCCTCGCGCAGCAGCTTGTTGACCTCGGCGAGGACCACGAACGCGTTCTCTGTGCCGAGCTCGCGCGCCCGGCGGCTGACGTCTGCCATGGATGACTCCGGTTGAAACAGCGGGCGCAGCCCCGCCGTTTCACTGTTTTTCGTGCGCGCTTCGCCTCACCTACACGAGCGCTGCTGTGGTGGAGAGATCTTACAGCATGCGCAGCGGATCAGGGGCCCACCAGCCAGTCGCGCAGGGCCACATTGACCTCGTGGGGGCGCTCGAGAGTAGACAGATGTCCGCAACGCTCGATCACGACCAGCCGTGCAGTCGGAATCTGCCGGACGATCTCCTCGTGCCGCTCGAGCGGGGTAAGCGCATCCTCGCGGCCGCACAACACGAGCGTCGGACATCCTATGCGCTGCAAATCCGGTCGGAAGTCGGGCCGCGAGATGATCGCCTGCTGATGGCGCACGTACGCCTCCGCGCCGATGCGTTCAGCCATGTCCCGGATGACGCGGACCAGTGGCTCGTCGTTTACGCGCGCCGGGTGGACCAGCAGAGGCAGCATGCGCGTGGTGATGGGGGTGAAGCCGCGCTCGGTCTGCGCCAGGCGCATCAGCTCGTGCCGTCGCGCGGTTTCCTCGGAAGTATCCAGCGTCGCGCGAGTGTCGAGCAGGGCGAGCTGCGTCACCCGCTGCGGCGCCAGCCGCATGATCTCCATAGCAACATATCCGCCCATCGACAGTCCTGCCAGCGCGAACCGTTGCGCCGGCGCCTCGGCCAGCACCCTCGCCGCCATCGTCGCAATACTGTCGTCGCGTGTGAGATCGACCACCCAGGGCACGCAGATATCCGACAGCGCCGCGATCTGCGGCTCCCACAGGGCGTGATCGCAAAGCAGGCCGGGCACCAGGACGAGATGCGGTGACTTCTGATTCATGACTAGAGCCAAAGGTTCGCAGGCGATGTGAGCCAGCGACTACGAATCGCGCGTCGCGGTTCTGGGCGCGCCGCTGGCGGCGTAGGTTATCATGCTCCGCAATCCCTGCGCCCATCACGAGGACATCCCATGGCCACGAACCTCCAGGTGCAGCTCGCTAGCCGCCCCACCGGCTGGGTCGAGGAGTCCAACTTCCGCATCGTCGAGACCTCCGTCCCGAAGCCCGGGCCTGGTCAGGTGCTGGTGAAGAATCTCTGGCTGTCGCTGGACCCGTATATGCGCGGACGCATGAGCGACGCCAAGTCCTACGCCACCCCGGTCCAGGTCGGCGAGGTCATGGTCGGCGGCGTGGTGGGCGAGGTGGTGGAGTCGAACAATCCGAAGTTCAAGCCGGGCGACAACGTGGTCGGCCCGCTCGGGTGGCAGCTCTACGCCGTGTCCAGCGGTGACGGTCTGATGAAGATCGATCCCAAGCTCGTGCCGCTGTCCTACTACCTCGGCGTAGCCGGCATGCCCGGCGCGACCGCCTGGGTCGGGCTGCTCGAGCACTGCCAGCCGAAGGTCGGCGAGACCGTCGCGGTGTCCGCAGCATCGGGAGCGGTGGGGAGTGTGGTCGGTCAGCTCGCCAAGCTTCAGGGCTGTCGCGCTGTCGGCATCGCAGGCGGCAAGACCAAGTGCGATTACGTCGTCAAGGCGCTGGGTTTCGACGCCTGCGTGGACTACAAGGCGGGCAACCTGCAGGACGACCTGAAAGCCGCCGCGCCAGAAGGCATCGATTGCTATTTCGAGAATGTCGGGGGCGAAGTGATGGACGCCGCGTTCCGCCGGCTGAACCCGTTCTCGCGCGTCGCGTTGTGCGGGCTGGTCGCGGAGTACAACCTCACCGAGCCGTATGGCATGAAGATGATGCGATCCGTGCTGGTGAACCGGGTGAATATTCGCGGCTTCATCGTCTCCGACCGCCAGGACCTCTACGTGCGCGCCGTGGGCCAGCTCGCCAAACTGGTCGCGCAGGGCAAGATCAAGTACCACGAAACCGTCGCCGAAGGCCTGCGCAACGCGCCTGCAGCCTTCATCGGCATGCTCAAGGGCGCCAACCTCGGCAAGCAACTGGTCAAGCTGGTCTGACGGGCTCGCTCGTGCTGGCCGAGCATCGCACCGATGCAAGGCCCGTTGACGGTGCTCATCTCAGCGGTTGAGGACATGATCGCAGTCATCTTCGAAGTGATTCCGGCCGACGGACGCAAGCAGGAGTATCTGGATCTCGCGGCCAGTCTGCGCCCGGAGCTCGAGAAGATCGACGGGTTCATCTCCATCGAGCGCTTCGCGAGCTTGAGCACCGAGGGCAAGGTCTTGTCGCTATCGTTGTTTCGAGACGAGGCGGCCATCGAAGCATGGCGCAACCTCGAAGCGCACCGTCTCGCGCAGGCGAAGGGACGCGCCGGGATCTTCTCCGATTACCGCATCCGTGTGGCGAGCGTCATCCGAGACTACGGCATGCGCGACCGCGCGCAGGCCCCGCAGGACAGCCGTCGCAAGCACGGCGCATAGCACTGCGCAACGTCGCTGCCCCCTCCCCGTGCGGCGCGCAAGGAGGGTGACTCATCCCCTTTCCCCCGCGTGCACACCACTCACGCGTGCCCGGGACGGGCAAGCCGCCCAAGGTATCCTTCGTAGTCGGGCACAATCCGGTCATACGACGACAACATCAGGGTCGACGAGATCATGAAGTCGGCCGATGCGCGATTGCAGGCCACCGGGATGTTCCACACCACGGCCACGCGCAGCAGCGCTTTCACGTCCGGGTCGTGCGGCTGCGGCTCGAGCGGATCCCAGAAGAAGATCGCGAAGTCGATCTCGCGCTCTGCGATCTTGGCGCCGATCTGCTGGTCGCCCCCCAGCGGTCCGCTCAGCAGCCGTGTGATCGTGAGCCCGAGCGCGTCGGCCAGCAGACTGCCGGTGGTGCCGGTCGCAAACAGATCGTGCTGCTCCAGCGTCTCGCGGTTGAACCGCGCCCACTCGAGCAGATCCTGCTTCTTGTTGTCGTGTGCGACCAGCGCGATGTGCTTGCGGGGATTCATGGCGATCGTGTTGTAGTCGGTTTTCATCGGAGGCTCCGGCGAAGGCAACGACAGGACGAGGGTTGCGGCAGTGCTGCCCTAATGACTATACCAATTCACCCTGCGTCCGACACGCATAACCCCGTCCGATGCACGCGATCGTCAACCCGATCGCCTTCGAGTAATATTGAATATTGAGGCCTGCTTTTGTCGTCGCGCCCACCGAAGTCGTAGAACAATCCAGGAGCCCGCCATGAACGTCCGCTTAGCCGTTCCCGCTCTCCGCCTCGCATTGGTCTGCATCCCAGCCGCACTGGTTGGGGTGCCTGCCGACGCCGCCGACGAAGCTCACACCGGAGTCGAGCGTATGTACGTGTTGAACTGCGGCGAGTCGCGGACCACCGACCTATCCATGTGGTCGCCGGGCTTCAACGTCGGCAAATCCTGGGATTTCAGCGACAACTGCTACCTGATCAAGCACGCGAAGGGATGGATGCTCTGGGACACGGGCATGTCGGATGCCATCGCCAACATGCCAGAGGGCATGAAGGCCGCGGGAGGATTGTTGACCTTGCGCGTGACGAAGACTCTTGCATCGCAGTTGAGCGAGCTCGGTCTCGCGCCCACGGACATCACCCGGCTGGCCATCTCCCATTTCCATGGGGACCACTGCGGCAATGCCAACCTGTTCACCGCCGCAACGCTCTACATCCAGGAACCCGAGTACGAAGCCGCCTTCGGCCCGGAGCCGGCGAAGTTCAACTTTGCGCCGGCCTTCTACGACAAGCTGCGCGCAAACCCGATGGTGAAGCTGAGCGGCGATTACGACGTGTTCGGCGATGGCTCGGTCGTAATCCTGTCCACGCCGGGCCACACCCCGGGTCACCAATCGCTGCTGGTGCGCTTGCCCAAGACGGGTGCGGTGGTTCTCTCCGGGGACCTCGTGCACTTCGAGGAGAACTGGGTCAACCGAAGGGTCCCGGCCAGAAACTTCGATCGAGAGCAAAGCGTGCGGTCGATGGAAAAGATTGCTGCCATCCTCTCCCAGGAGAACGCGGAGCTGTGGATCAACCACGACAAGACGCAAAGCGCGCGTATCCCCAGGACGCCTGATTTCGTCGAGTAGCGCGTCGGCGCAGATTCGGAGCATTCGTTTCAGACACGCGAGAACACTTCGATATGAAAGCTTGGCGGCTCCGCGGGCTGGGCAGCCTCGAACTGGAAGAAGTCGATAAACCGCAGCCGCGGCCCGGGGGCATCGTAGTCCGGGTGGAAGCGGCACCAGTCCTCAGCTATATGCGGCAAGTCATCGACGGCTCGCTGGGCTACGCGATGCCGCCCTTCCCGTTTGTTCCCGGAACCAATGGGGTGGGAATCGTCGAAGCGGCTGGCGTAGGCGTGTACCACGTCAAACCCGGCGACCGGGTGGCGCTGAACCCGCACCACATCGTAGACGAACGAGTCTCGAATCCTGCGCAAATCCTGATCGGTCTCACGGCCATGGGTGCGGCGCGCTTCTCCGATATGCCGCCGGAGCCGCTCGCGCTCCAGAGGGATTGGCCGGATGGGGTGTTTGCGCAGTACGCGTCA
Organism: uncultured beta proteobacterium; assembly: GCA_963705615.1. GTDB lineage: Bacteria > Pseudomonadota > Gammaproteobacteria > Burkholderiales > SHXO01 > SHXO01. The sequence goes on from CAVPKE010000013.1 coordinate 71,398, forward strand.
TCACCTGCCGCTTGCGCAACGCGTCTCGCCGGGCTGGACACTGTCCCGCCCGAACGTCTTGCGGCGATCAGCAAGTTCGTCGTGCCTTATGGAGGATTTCTGCGCGGTGAATTTGTACCCGGAGACGTCGCGATTGTGAATGGCGCCAGCGGCTACTTCGGCTCTGCGGGCGTGCTGGTCGGCCTGGCGATGGGGGCGGCACTCGTGGTCGCCGCTGGCCGCGATCGGGCGGTCCTCGAGACGGTGGCAAAAGCCGGCGGCTCTCGAGTGCGTATCGTCGCACTGTCGGGAGACGTGGCGGCAGACACGCAGGCCCTGCGCACGGCGAGCGAGGGGTGCGGCCAGTTTCGCGCTGGATATCGTGGGTCGGGCGCAAAGCGCTGCGTCGACCGCGGCCACGCTTGGAGCACTGCGTCGCGGGGGCCGACTGGTACTGATGGGTAGCGTGACGCAGCCGCTTTCGATCAGCGTGGGAGCAATGCTCGCGAACGACTGGTCGGTCATCGGCAACTTCATGTATCCGAAGGATGCCCCGACCCGGATCGCCCGCATGATTTCTTCGGGCATTCTGGACTTGGATGCGATAAGGATTCAGCGTTTCCCTCTGCAGGAACTACCGGCCGCGATGGACACGGCGGCCCGCATGCGCGCACTTGATCTGACCGTGGTCACCATATAGGAGCACCAAGGATCGAGAAACGTCGCCGCTGTGTTCACAATCGTCGGGCTACGTGGCGGGAAGCTTCCCCAAATGCTTCAGGATCTGGTACCTCCGGTCCCGGATCGGCAAATAGCCTCGTAGCCGCTGCCAGATCCAGATCTGAAGTTTGGTCGACAGAGGAGCATCCGCATCGAGCTCCTGGTCGGACTCGTCGGGCCCAAAAACGATGTCGATATCTCCGAGATCCAGTGCAACTTTCTCCATGATGTCGAAAATCTCCAGACACTTCATGGGGTCGTAGCCCGCGTCGATGCAAAGATCAATCGCGGCAAGATCGGCCGCGACCTCCCGTTCCGGGCTGTAGAGCCTTCCAGACAAGTTCTTATACAGCGCGGCCAGGAACGAACCCACCTGCTCGCCGGCCAGGTTGACCAGCCAATCGGGGAAGATATCGGTATGTCCCAGCCGGTGATGCGCCAGCTCGTGCGCCACGACAAACGCCGCCATTTCGTCGGTCCGACAGAGCTCCAGCAGCCGGCGAGAAAAATAGATGTACCGGCCTGGCGCGGTGAATGCAGTGTGCTCGTCCATCCACAGGACATCCACAGCCACCCGCTGTGCGGCGTCAACGTTGTGCTGCAGACGTTGCGCGACTCGTGTCACTCGCTCAGGCGCCCATCCCGTTTCTTCCACGACATAGCGATCGTGCAATTGCTGCCGCAGCCAGCTACCGACATCATTTGACATTGATCGAAGGACCCATGGCGCGCGGTCGCGGCCGGTCTACGATCTAACGCTCCACGGCGTAGAGTTGCCACTCGCCGGGGACACCCTTGAGTTGAACGGTCTTGCCCTCCCCGAAGCGAATCCCTGAGCCGGCGACAAGGTCCTTGACGGTGCTTGACACCAGCACCTCGCCCGGCTGCGCCTCAGCAGCCACTCTGGCGCCTATATGCACTGCCAGACCGCCGATCTTGTCGCCCACGACTTCGCACTCGCCGGTGTGCAGCCCGGTACGAATCTCCAGGCCGAGCTGTCCCACAGCATCGTGAACCGCGCATGCACAACGGATCGCCCGTGCTGGACCGTCGAACGCGGCGAACACGCCGTCGCCAGCAGTGTCGATCTCGCGCCCCCGGAAGCGACTGATCTCGTTTCGAACGGCGCTGTGGTATGCCTCGAGCAGTTCCGCCCAGCGCCGATCACCCAATTCCGCCGCCCGCCGCGTAGAGGAGACCACGTCGGTGAACAGCACGGTCGCCAGGACACGATCCACCTCCGCAGCTCCTCGCGTGCCGGTGAGGAATTCCTGTATCGGGTCGAGCACACTATCCGCGTCACCGAGGAACCACAGGTGGTCCGGCCCAGGCAACTCCACGTATCTCGCGCCGGGAATGTGAGCAGCCAAATACCGTCCAGCCTCCACGGCGACCGCGGCGTCGCCGCTACGGTGGATGACGAGCGTCGGCACGCGGATGGTGGGAAGGACATGCTTGATGTCGATCTCCGCATTCACCTTCATCATGGCCTCCGCGGCTCCAGGGCTTGCACCCTGCCGCTCGTAGCGTCCCCACCACCGCTTGAAAGCCGCATCGTCCACCATACTTGGCCCGTAGGTACGCAGGCTGTCGCCGCTGCCCCATGCGGTCTCGCAGTAGTGAAAGAAAGAGGCGAGACGTCGCGCCGTTGGGAACCACGAAGCAAATTCGGCGAAAGCGGCGTAGAGGATGAGGTGCGATGTACGGTTAGGATATGTGGCCGCGAACACGGCGCTGAGCGCTCCGCCCTCGGAAATGCCGAGGATGGCAGCACGGTCCGACTGCGCCGCATCCATCACAGCGCGCACGTCGTCCATCCGGTGCTCCAGCGTTGGCATCCCGGTCAGGCGATCAGACAATCCGGTGCCCCGCTTGTCAAAAAGGATTAGTCGAGAGAACGAAGCAAGTCGCCGCAGAAAACGAGCGTACGATGGCTCTTCCCAGCAGCACTCGACGTGGGAGACGAAACCAGGCGCCACCACCAGGTCGATCGGTCCGTCACCAACGATCTGGTATGCGATGTGGACGTCGCCTGCCCTAGCGTATTGCGTCGCGACGGTACTCATCTTATTTCTCGCTCATGGCTGGGGAATCTCTTCCTGGCGTTGCATTCCCAAAGGGGCCGAACGGCCGGCATCAGCCGCGGTGCAAGTGCAGTGTGCCGTCGCCTGCATGCTGCGGTTCGGCCCTCCCGCGGACGCGCCACCCAACGCTGAACACGAGCGAGAACCCCGTTTCTCGGGCCTATGCCTCCATCGTCGCACCAGGACACCGATCATGGGCCGGTCCAGTCGAACGGGATGTGCTTGCTCGAGTTCGTCGTCCACTGGAATTTGTAGCCGAACGCATCCACGGAGCAGATCGTCGACCTGCCCCAGGTCACGAGCTGTGGGCCGGGTCCTGTCTCGCAGCCGGGCGCGTTCATGAGCTGCGGATACTTTCCCGGCAGGCTCGTCGGCCCCGCCAACGCCTTCGCCCAGGCCTTCACCTTTCCAGCGATCTCCGCTCCCCAGTGGGCGCGGTCGGGCGCGATCTCGAACACAATCCGTGCGCGCTCCACCCCACGAACCTGCCGGCCTCCGGTGAACAGTGCAGCGACCTGGGCGGGAAATCCTCCGGCGCGGCCCCCGAAAATGAGCGGAAGCGCCCCCGCCTGGCGCTCGTCGGCACGCTCGTCAATGAAGAGACCAGCCGCCCCCTTGACCTTCCCCGCCCAGAGATCGCCTTCCCATCGGCCCACCCGGACGAAGCTCAGACCGTCGAGGTTGACGTCGCCGTAGTGGCCACGCTGGATGTACCAGAAGAGAACCGACTCGCAGAAGCCGTTGTCCGGGGGCTGAGCGAACGTGCAGGGGCACGCGACGGCGCAGCTGCAGTTGTCGAACCAGTCTCCCGCGATGTGCCAAGTGGGAATTCCGGTCACGAGGACCTCCGTTCGTGTCGAATAGTCCGTCGACGATACTGTCCGCGGGCCGAACGCCGCGGTTCAGAAGCGGACCGAGCAACCCGAGACTCGTCGCGTGGGACCGCTTGTTGGGCGACTATGCATACCCGAGCCAAGGTTACTTCTCTCCGCGGCGAACGAAGTGCAGTTTGTTGCCGTCCAAGTCGCGGACATAGGCGCCATAGTAGTCGGGCGCGTAACTCGCGCGCACGCCGGGCGGGCCCTCGTCACGGCCGCCTGCTGCAATCGCTGCAGCATAGGCGGCATCTACTGCGGCCCGCGACGGCGCTGTGAACGCGGCCATGCAGCCGTTGCCCCAGCTTGCCGGTAGCCCATTATAGGGTCGGCCTACCCAGAGTTTTGGTGCCTCGCCGGGACGCTGCCACGCGGCCCAATGGGGATACTTGTTGGGGACGCGCTCAATCCCGAGCGGCGCGAGCACCGCGTCGTAGAAGGCAATGGCGCGGGCCAAGTCATGGGTACCGATGGTCACGTGGCTGAACATCTAATACCTCCTAGACCGCCCAACTGTGCGCACAACCGGCCCGAAACAGCGGTGCGAAGCGCCGCTGTTGAGGTGCGAGTTCATGCGTGGGTTAGGCGCGATTTCCGCCTGAAACGTGTCGCTCAACATAGGACTTCAGCGCGCCGAGTCTCTGTTTCGTGTGTCGGGAGAAAGACCGGTCAATGAAGGGTTGAAGGAGTTTCCCAACAATGCCGGGGCCAGCAATCACGTTGTATTTGAATGTGACTCGTGTGGACTCGTCCGCCTCCGGAGAGAAGTGCCAAGTACCAGCGAAGCTTCGAATAAACCATGGCCCTGTCACCATTTTGATCGCGGCAACGCGCGGCCGGTCGAAGCTTACATATTTCACTCTCATGCGAAATCCGTTCCGAGCGCGAACTGTCAAGTGAACGCCGAGCTGAGCGTGCGGTTGCACCTTCGTGAAATTCGTAGCTCTCGGGGAAGGGGTCCCACTCAGTGCGGCGCGCATAATCTTGGGTCAGATCGAATAGGACCTGCGCACCAGCCGGAAGTGACTCGGCATGTTCGATGAGGCTCATCGCGGGCGGGTGCCTTCGCGCCTACCGCTAGAGTTCAGCGGCGCGGCCGCCGCAAGGCGGACACGTCCGCTGGAACCGCGGGTTGGACCGCCGCTCGCGCTGACCACTCTGCTACTAGTTCTGCTTCTTTACGACGAGCCAACGATGGCAGCGTAGCGGGGAGGTTGGCCAGCTCGAAATCCAAGTCGTCGTAAGTGGAGTCGATGATTGCAAGGACGGGGGCCTTGCGTCTGTATCGGAAGGTGACTTGCTCGCCACTCGGCTCGAGTAGAGCAAGCTGACAGCGCAAAGCGCCATCTCTATGCGTTATCTTGAGACCGGGCTCGAAAAGGTTCCACGCCTCACCGCCCATACGCATGACAACTTCGCCCTCGCTGACGAATACTGAGCATAGAACAATGCCAAGACCTGCCACCTTCAGTTCTTGGCCGAAGCCAGCGTAGCCGAAGAGCAGTGTCGGATCAGATTCCAGACGCCGCCTTACGTAGCGCCCACTCAACGGATCAATCTCGAACTCCATCCAAGGACGGGGACCCCAACCTTTGAGCCTCAACACGCTAGCCGGTCCAACGCTCCAGTTGAGCGGATGCTGAGGAGCGAAGTGACGAGGGTACCCAACAGGGCCGCCGTTGAGCACTCCGCTCCAACTGGTTGTTGGGCGTCACATCACTGCGCAGCACTCGGCACTTCCTCGACGGAAAAGTACACCGCCTTCCCATGCTGTTTGGCAAGCGCCATCATCTCATCAGCGCCCTCGGACGGTCCGCCAATTCGCAAGCAGGCGTCGCACTTCGCAATGAGACGCCGCGCTATAGGGTGAAAAATTTCTTTGAATATGGCGTCACCCATTGTGGTTGAACCAGCGTACTCGATGAGAGGCAACGCGAACCACTCACCCATGACTGGCAGATGGCCACTCCGATACAACCGGAGAGACGTTTCAGTCATCGCCTCCACGTTCTTCGCAATGAGAGCGGGATCGTCGTTTGTACCCGATCGATAGGGTCCCGCAACCAGAATCAGCAGTGCGCTCAACCTTGTGACTCCGTTTCAAGTGACGTCCAACTAAGAAGTAGCCATCCCATGAGACGGACTGTACTCCGTCTGTTGGGACGAATAAGAAGGACCTGCGCTTCTACGGTTGGTGCTCCCCGACGCGACTGGTGGCCACCGAGGTCGAGGGCTTCCTGACCCACCTCGCGGTCAGATCTATACGCATGTCCTGAACCGCGGAGGACGCGGCGTCGTCAGTCCTCTGGACGGATCGCGATCTGCACTCGGCCGCGGCGCTCTTTCCGGAGCGCGACGATTTCGGCAGCCGCCGTCAGCGGCTGAAGAATCTGCGCCAGGCGAGCCACCCGCCCAGTAGCGCCAGCGGGAGATGCAATCCGTAGCCGAAAAAGGCGACGACCCCAGAGTAGGGACCATCGTCGCTACCGAACACGAGTATGCCGAGCGCCAGCGACAATCCACCCGCGGCGAGCGCGTGCTTCAAGAACGAATGGCGTGCAATGCGCCCGGCAACGTAACCGCCGAGCACGGTGCAGCCTCCTCCTACGACCATGGAGATCAGCAGGAACGGCCAGGACTGGCCAAGGCGGTCCAGCGCCTGCTTCCGCGCCGCCTTCGCTCGACGGGCCAGGAGCGAAAACGCGACGACCAGCACGACGCCCGCGATGGCGCTGCCTACGAGGTCGGTCGCGGCGCCGAGCAGCACCGCCTTCCAGCGGAAGCGCCGGTTCACCGGCTCGGGAAGATCCTCCACTCGAGCGCCGGGAGTGGTGTAGGGATTGGGCTCACTCATCGATTCTCGCCGTGCAGTGTTGGGACCATGAGGCGTTTTCGGATAAGGTAACGCAAACCCGGGCGCCAGACAGCACCGAGCAGCGCGCCCAGTAGTTGACGTCCTCGCCTCGAGCCATGCTCAAGTTCTCGATCGCCGGCCTGATCATGGCCGTGATCCATATCGTCATCCTCGCATACACGCTCGCACTGATCTTCGCCGCGGGCGCGGCCGACTGGACAGTCTACTGGAGAATGTTCCTCGCGCTCGATTTCCCGGTCAGCCTCGCGGTGGTGCCACTGACGTGGATTTTCCCGCCGTCGCCCGCCGGACCGTTTTCCGACTTCGCAAACTTCTGGTGGCCGCTCGTCGTGCACGGCCTGCTCGGAACGCTGTGGTGGTATATCGTGGGGATGTCTATCGGCGAGAGGCTAGCACGCTTCCGCGCCCGTGCGTCGAAGCGCGCGGATAAAGGAAATTGAGACTAGTGTTCCGCATCTGCACCCCCACCCTCGCCCTCCCCCTCGCGAGGGGGAGGGTTGAAGAGGAAGCAATGCGACTGAGCGTAGTCCCGCTTACATGCCCCAGCGCAGCGCGGCCGTATGCACCGGCGCATCCCACAGCCGCTTCAGCTCGTCGGTCAGCATGCACAGAGTGATCGAGCAACCGGCCATGTCCAGCGAGGTCACGTAGTTCCCGACCAGTGAACGCGCGACGCGCACACCCGCACCGGAGATGACTTTCTGGGCGGCGTGGTACATCAGATACAGCTCCATGAGCGCAGCGTGCCGGCCACGCCGCGCCGTCCGGTCGAATACGCGGAGTTGTCCACGGCCACGTCGTCGTTTGTGATCACCGCGTCCACCGTTCCGCCCGAGATCTCGCGCGCCATGTCGAAGTTCATCATGTCGCCCTCATAGTTCTTGACGATGAACAACTGCGGTTCTCCTCCAGCGCCTCCGCCAACCCCAGTCCTGCTGCGCCGCCGCAAAAAAAGAGCGCCCCGGCCACCGGGCGCTCAGCTTTAAGGTACTGCCGGCGAGGATCAGGCGATCTGGCGCTGCGCGGCTCCGGCGGTGGTGGGCTGCTTGTGGAACTGGCCGTCCTTCATGATCGCGAGCAGCTTGTCTGCGTCCTGCAGGATCTTCACGTTGGCGAGCGGATTGCCGTCCACCAGCAGCATATCGGCGAGGAAGCCGGGTTTGATCTGACCCAGCTCGTTGCCCATCATCATGATCTCGCCGCCCAGCTTGGTGGCGGACAAGAATCGCGTCCATCGGCGAGAAGCCGAGCAGGTTGACGAAGTGCTCGATGTCGCGCGCGTTGGTCCCGTTGAGGTTCCAGGCGAATCCGTAGTCCCCACCCGGCAGCACGCGCACGCCACGCTTCTTGAGCTCCTTCATGTTCTTGATCGCGATTTCCAGCTCGCGGCGCATGCCCATGCTCTCAGCCACCTGCGTGGTGATCCCCCACTTTGCTGCTTCGTTGAGCGTGGTGTAGCGTGATGCCGAGCGTGGGCGCCACGAATACCCAGTCCTTCGCGGCTTCGAGCTGCGGCACAGGCTTCGTCGTCGACCAGCGTGGCGTGATAGATGACCTCCACACCATGCTTGAGGCGACAGCTTCACAGACTCTGCGCTGCGTGCGTGGGCCGCCACGCGTTTGTCGTGCATGCGCCCGACTTCGCACACCGCTTCGATTTCAGCCTCGGTCATCACCGTGTGGTGAGCGCGGCAGTGCGGAATAAACTCGTCGCCCGAAGGGTTGATCTTGAGCGTATCCACGCCTTCGCGGACCATCTCGCGAGCCGTCTTGCGGAACTCTTCCGCCCCATCGCAGATGATGGCGAAGGTCTCCCGATGCATGTGCATCAAGCGGACATCGCCCAGACCCGGCTGTGGTGGCCAGCTCGGGACTCGCTGCGACGCGTGCGAGGTCCGGGAATATCGCCCGGCATTGATCGCGTTGCGAATGACGACATCCAGGCGCGCCTTGGCGGACGCCGCGCTGTTGCAGGCGGTGAAGCCCTGGTCCAGCAGCTTCTTGGCATTCTTGGCGGTGCGCAGCGTGTGCTCCTCCGGAGGCACGAAGCCCAGGCTTTCCAGGTCCGAGGTGTCGAGGAAGGTGAGGTGGGAGTGGGATTCGATCAACCCCGGCATCAGCGTAGCGCCTCCGCCGTCGACCACGTGCGCTCCGTCGGAGGCGATGGTCGTCCCCTTCGGAGCGACGGTCTTGATCCGGTTGCCTTCGACCAGGACCTGGCCGGCAAACGGCGGCGCGCCGGTGCAGTCCAGCACGTTGACATTCTTGAACAGAACTTTAGCCATGGTTTACCTCCTCTTCCTCTGAGCCGAGGTTCGCTCCGGTCTGCGCGTCGAAGAACTGGAGCTTCCTCGGATTGAACGTAAAAGGAACCGTGCTGTCGACCTCGATGGCCATGCGCGCTGGCACCGTCGCCTTCAATAGATGCTCATCCACCTTCAGGGTGACGATCTTCTCCACTCCGTGATTCTCCACCGCGTAGACCTGGCCTACAAGCCCCCCGCCCGGGCCCACCACGACGTCTTCGGAGCGCACGCCGACCGTCACCCGGTCCGAGCCCGGCGCCAGGCGCGCTGCAACCTCTCCCTGCACCGCTATCTCGAGCTTTCCGGGCGCGACCACCAGCGCGTCCGTCTCGCATCACGCCAGATAGCAGGTTCATCGCCGGCGAGCCGACGAAGGTGGCGACGAAAGTATCGCGCGGCTGGTTGTAGATCTCGTACGGGGTTCCGATCTGGACGATGCGACCGTGATTGAGCACGCCGATCTTGTCGCCCATGCTCATGGCCTCGACCTGGTCGTGCGTGACGTACAGGAAGGTGGCACCGAGCTTCATCTGCAGATCCTTGAGCTCCGCGCGCAGGATCTCGCGCAGCTTGGCGTCCAGGTTGGACAGCGGTTCATCCATGAGGAAGACGCGCGGCTGGCGCACGATCGCGCGACCGATGGATACCCGCTGCATCTCGCCGCCGGAGAGCCGGTCGGTCTTGCGCTCTAGCAGGTGCTCGATGCGCAGCGTCTTGGCCGCACGTGCTACGCGGCCAGCGATCTCGTCCGCGGTGAAGCGGCGATGCTTGGATTTGAGCGGGAACTCCAGATTCTCGCGCACCGTGTAGTGCGGGTACAGCGAGTAGTACTGGAACACGAGCGCCACATCGCGCTCGGCCGCGCTCCACTTGCCCACGTCCTGCGCCGCCGATCAGGATCGAACCCGACTCCGGGGCGTCCAGCCCCGCGATCAGCCGCAGCGTGGTGGTCTTGCCGGCGCCGGTGGGGCCGAGCAGGACGAAGAACTCGCCGTCGCCGATGTCCAGGCTCAGATCGTTCAGCGCCGTATGGCGGCGGAACTTCTTGGTGATGTTGCGCAGCTCGACGTGGGCCATCTCAGCTTAAAGCTTGATCTGCAAGGACTCGCCTGTGCGGGTGTTGAAGAAATGGGTCTGCTTTTCGTCCAGGCGCGCCCACACCACGTCCCCCGCCTTCTCCACGTAGCCGCTGGCGGTGCGTGAGCGCAACAGCTGCTTGCCGAACTTGAGATCTACGATATCGTAGGGCCCCAGCGGCTCGATGATGTGCGCCTCGACCGGGACGTAGCCGTCGGTGGCCTGGCGCGCGACCAGCACTCCCTCCGGACGGACGCCGACCGCCACCTCGTCTTCGACGTGCCGGTGCTCCACCACCTTGTGGTAGAGCTCGTTGGGGAAGCGCAGCACGGCATCGTCTTCACCCAGCATGACGTGCGTATACCCGTCGCCCGGCCGGACCGCTCCGTTGACCACATTCATGATCGGGCTGCCGACGAACTGCGCGACGAACAGGTTGGCGGGATACTGGTAGACGTCCGCGGGAGAGCCGACCTGCTGCAGGACGCCCTCGTTCATGATGGCGATCTTGTCGGCCATCGCCATGGCCTCGACCTGGTCGTGGGTGACGTAGACGGTGGTGGCTTCGTTCTGGAGGTGGATGTGCTTGAGCTCGGCGCGCATCTCCTCCCGCAGCTTGGCGTCGAGCGCGCCGATCGGCTCGTCCATCAGCAGGGCCTTGGGCCGGCGCACGAGCGCCCGGCCGATGGCCACGCGCTGCATGTCGCCTCCGGACAAGGCCGAGGGGCGCTTGTCCAGCAGAGTTTCGATGCGCAGCGCCTTGGCGACCTCGCGCACGCGCTGGTCCACCACGGTCTTGCTCTCCTTTGTCGCGCGCAGCGGAAAGGCGATGTTCTCGTAGGCGGTGAGGTGCGGATACAGGGCAAAGAGCTGGAACACGAAGGCGATGTCGCGATCAGCGGCCTGCCGGCTCTGCACCGGCTGCCCGTCGATGAGGATTTCGCCGCTGTCGATGTCTTCGAGACCAGCGATGGCCCGCAGAGTCGTGGTCTTGCCGCACCCCGAGGGCCCGAGCAGCACCAGAAACTCCCGGTGCTGGATCTCCAGGTTGAGCTTGCGGATGATGTAGTTGTCGCCGAAATACTTCTCGACGTCTTTGAGTGCGATGTCGGCCATTAGGAAACCCGTGATTCGTGACCCGTGACTCTGAAACTGTGATTCGTGATTCGTGGACCGTTCTTAGCTTAAGTAATTCTTCATCGCCGTCCACTTCGCCTGGCCGGCATCGCTGTCCACCACGGCGGCGATGAAGGCCAGGCCCCGCACCCCATCCTCGGCGGTCGGGAAATCGAGCTCCAGCTCGGTTGGGGCGCGGTTCTCCCTGCCCGGAGCGGGCCGGATCGCGCATCCAGGCCGCCGCCGACCATGCCCATCTTCAACGGCACCATTATTCGTCCTCGGGTAGCGGCTTGATCTTCGAAAAGATCGAGAAACCCACCAGTCCGACCAGCGTGATGGTCACGCCGTAGACGTGCAGGGTCTGGCTCCACGGCTGGCACAGCGCCGCGATGCCCAGAACCATCAGCCACATGCAGCCCGGCTCCAGGTATTTTGCGCTGAGTTGTCTGAAAGGTCATCTCGACAACCGTGATTCGTGACTTCCGATTCGTGCTTCATCATTCACCCTTCACTTCCTTATCGCTCCGAAAGTGACGCCACGCAGCAGGTGCTTGCGCAGCAGGAACGTGAAGATGGCCACGGGCAGAAGGAATAGGAAGGTGCCGGCTGCGATGGCGGTCCAGTCTGTGATGCCTGAACCCAGCTGCGACGGAATAAAGGGCGGGGCGGTCTGCGCGCGGCGGTTGGTCATCATCAGCGCGAACGCATACTCGTTCCAGGCCGTGATGAAGCAGAACACGGCCGTGGCGGCGATGCCGGTGGCCGCCTGCGGCAGCACGATCTTGAAGAACGCCTCCATGCGCGTGTAGCCGTCCACCAGCGCGGCCTCTTCGTACTCCTTGGGAATCTCGTCGATGAACCCCTTCATCAGCCACACCGAGAACGACAGGTTGAACGCGGTGTACAGGATGATCAACCCCACGTGCGTGTCCACCAGCCCCACGACCCGATACATGAGGAACATGGGGATCGCCACCACCACCGGCGGCAGCATGCGCGTGCTGAGGATGAAGAACAGCCAGTCCTGCTCGCCCGGCATGCGGAAGCGCGAGAAACCATAGGCCGTCAACGTGCCCATCGCCACCGCCAGAAACGTGCTCACCACCGCGATGATCAGACTGTTGAGGAAGCGGTTGGGGTAGGCCGACAGCTCGATGTTGCCGTTGGCATCTTTGATGAAGCGCTCGCCCAGCTCGTAGATGCGTTTCTCCCACCACGGCGCCTTCTGGTACACCTCCGGGTCGACTTCGCCGATCATCTGTACACGCTTGGTGAACAGCTTGACGAAAGCCGTCACTTCGGGCTTGGAACAGCACGGTCGGCGGAACCGTCGTGGCCAGGCTGCGCGGCTTGAAGGCGGTAGAGGTGATCCAGTAGATCGGAACCAGGTAGACGAGCGTGACCAGCAGAACCAGCGCCACCGCCGCGCGGTTCAGAGCCTTCTGGCGATTGGACTGTACAGCAGCCACCTCATCGCTCCTTCGCCCGGTTGAGGTACTTCACGTAGATGTTGGTGATCGCCAGCACCATGATCAGCACCATGTAGGCGAGCGCGCAGGACTGGCCGGTCTGCCACTCCTGGAATGCCAGCCGGTAGAGCTTGATGGCGATCAGCTCAGTGGTCTCCTGGCTGCTCATGATGAACGCCAGGTCGAAGGTCTTGAACGCCTCCATGGTGCGAAAGATGATGGCGATCAGCAGCAGCGGCGTCACCAGCGGCAGCGTAATCCGCGTGAACGTATACCAGCGGCTGGCGCGATCGATCGCGGCCGCCTCGTACAGGTGCTGCGGGATGGCGGACAGGCCGGCCAGACACAGCAGCATGACAAACGGCGACCACATCCAGATGTCGGTGATGGCCACCGCGTACAGCGCCACGTTCGGGTTGGACAGCCAGTCGAAGTCCTCCAGCCCCAGCGCGTAGTCGACGATCCCCCAAGACGGGCTGTAGAGCAGTTCCCAGAACAGGCCGACCACCGCCATGGACATCATCATCGGCAGCAGCAGCAGCGTGGTGATGAGGCCCTTGAAGGGGATCTTGCGGTTGAGGAGCATGGCCACGCCGAAGCCCACCAGCACCTGCCCGCCGACTGAAACGAGCACGTACTTGGCGGTGACGCTGAAGTTGTTCCAGACGTGCTCGTCGTGCAGCAGGTCGCGGTAGTTCTGCAGTCCGACGAAGTTCGCCGGCGCGCTGGATGATGCGCGGAAGTCGGTGAACGAGTACCCGAGCGAGTAGATGAGCGGGAAGATGTTGAAGACGATCAGGAACGCAATCGTGGGGACGATGAACAGATTGCGGATGCTGATATCGCTTAGGCCTCGCCTCGCCGCCGGCGAGCCGGGATCGAGTGTGCTGAGCACCTGCGCTCTCCTCCTTGCACCGTTGTGTCCGGCTGCTGTTGTCGATCGTTGGCGAGATCCCCGGGAGAAGGCTCGCCTTCCCCGGGGCGCTCAGTCGATCACTTGTACCGCTTGTACTTCTTGAAGGTGTTTTCCCAATCGTCGGCCAGGCCGTTGAGGGCTTCCTCAGCCGTGCCCTTGTCTCCTGTGATGTAAGGATGGATGCGCTTGTTCATCTGATCGAGCAGCTCGGCGTACTCGGGCGTGGCCCAGAAGTCCTTGACCATCAGCATGCTCTGATAGAAGGCCTCGTTGTACGGCGTGGCCTTGCGGAACTTGTCCGACGACAACACCTTTTCGTTGCAGGTGTAGCCGCCCAGGTCGGCCCAGCGCTGCTGCACGTCGTCGCGGATGAACCACTCGAGGAACTTGAAAGCCTGGTCCCGCTTCTTCGAATAGCTCACGACGGAGACACCCTGCCCGCCCAGCGCGGCAAAGCGGGGCTTGCCGCCGGGGCCGGCCGGGTTGGCGAAGAAGCCGGTGCCCTTGGCGTTCTTGTTGGTTGCCGGATTGGCGAGCGCCGGGAAGAAGGCGAAGTAGTTCATGCTCATCGCCGCCAGACCTTCGGTGATGGCCTGGTTGTTCTCCAGGAAGAACACCTTGCCCCAGCCCGGAGGCGTGAACTTGTACAGCTCCTTGTAGAACTTCACCGCCTCGATGTTCTGCTTCGAGTTGATGATGCCGCGCACCTTGTACGTGGAGTAGTCGCCCAGGTCACCGCCGAAGCTGAAGATGGTCTGCTCTACACCCATCGCGAGCGCGTCGTACGTGTTGTCTGTGTACAGCGCGACGCCGTAGCGCTTCTCGTTGGGTCGGTGGAAGAACTCCGCGATGTCGCGCAGCTGCTTGTAGTCCTTCGGCACGCCCAGGTCGTAGCCGTACTTCTTCTTGAACGCGGCCTTCTCCTTGGGATCCTCGAACCAGTCCTTGCGGTAGGCCCAGCCGTTGGCGTCGCCTTCCAGTGGAATCGCCCAGTACTTTCCGCTCTTGGGCGGGTATTCCGCGTACCCCTGGACGGTGGCCGCCGCCATCGACTTGGCGACGTTGTGCTTCTTGAAGAACTGCGTCAGGTCGACGTAGTGCCCGCCTGGTTGACCCCGCGCCCAGCCATTGCGAGTCGCCCACCACCATGTCGTAGGCGTCGCCTCTGGCGTTGAACTCGGTGAACGCCTTGGTCTGGAAATTGGGCCAGGGTACCGTCTCGACCTTGACCGTGACGCCAGTCTGCTTTTCGTAGTCCTTGACCAGCTCCTGCAGGTAATTCGCCGGGTCCCATTCCGCCCACAGGATGGTGAGCGTGTCGGCGGCTACGACGGCTTTGCCGGCGAACGCGAAGGTCGCGGCCGCCAGGATGCCTAACCACTTGCTTCTTCTCATTGCGTCCTCCTCACACTTGGTTGCTGGTTATCGCCTCCGGCGCGGCCGTAGATCCAGTTCGGATCTCCAGGCCCGATCCACCGACTGCTTCTTGTCACTGCAATATTTCTGTGTCCCGTCCCGAAGAACCTGCTCCCGAATGCATCACCGGCGCGGCGCGCGCTTGCGCGGCGCTCACGCTGCTGCCGTTGAGCTTGCGGCGCCGCACCGGCGGCGCCAGATCCTCGGCCGCGCAGCGGATCAGCGCGTGGCAGGTCCACAGCGCAACTTCCTCCGCGCCGTCGCGATCGAGGTGCCAGATGTCCTTCAAGACCACGAATGCTTCGGTGCCGAACACCAGGCTCAGCGCCTGCGTCAGCCGCTCGGTGCGAGCCTTGCCCAGCTTGCGCCGCAGCGGCGCAACGGCCGCCCTCAGCAGCGCGATCCGATGCCCCCGCACCATCGCCTCTTTCGGCTTGAGCTTGCCGGCGTGCAGCTGCGCCCACTGGTCCAGGGCCAGACGCAGCGCAGCGCGCAAGGGCGCCTCGTAGTCGTCCATGCGCGGGTAGGAGAAGGTGATCAGCTCACTCACGCGCTGCTCCGCATCGTCGGACGAAGACTGCCACTTCAGGATCGGCCCGAGCGCCTCGTCCACGGCCGCCTGGATCAACGCGCTTTGCGTCGGATAGTACCGGTATGCGGTGGCGCGGGAAACCTGCGCCTCCTGCGCTACGTCGCTGATCGAGGGCACCAGCCCGTCCTGCATTAGCCGCATCGCAGCATGCAACATCATCCTGCGCATGCGTGCGCGAGGCCCACGCTCCACGACAGAGGACTGTTGCGTGAGATCCATTTCTTGACCTGAGACTGGCGGCTCACTACGATACCATCGTCTCAGAAAAACACAAATTGTCTTTCCGGTGCGCATCGTGGCAAGCTCCGCTGCGTCTGCGCAGGCGGGGGACGCGCCGAAAATAGGGCGACGCGAAGGAGGAGGCAGACCATGTGTTGCAGCGGGCGGGCCCGATCCGGCCGCCGCTCTTCGACGCCGTGAAGCGCGTCTACATTGTCGGGACCGCCGACACCAAGGGACCGGAGCTGCTCTACATCAAGGCGCTGGTGGAAGGCGCCGGCGCTTCCGCGCTGCTGGTCGACATCGGAACCCGCGCCTCCGACATCCCGGTCGATGTCAGCGCTGCAACTGTCGCGGCCGCCCATCCACGCGGCGCCGATCATGTTCTGGGAGGCAGCGACCGCGGTGCAGCAGTCGAGGCGATGGGCGAGGCCTTCGGCCGCTTCATCGTCACGCGCGACGACATTGCCGGCGTGATCGGCATCGGTGGCGGTGGCGGTACTTCAATGATCACCGCAGGTCTGCGGCAGCTGCCGGTCGGCGTGCCCAAGCTCATGGTGTCCACTCTGGCCGCCGGTGACGTGAAGCCTTTCGTTGGCGCCAGCGACATCACCATGATGTACTCGGTGACCGACGTGTCGGGTCTGAACCGCATCAGCCGGGTGGTGCTCGGCAATGCAGCGCATGCCATCGCCGGCATGGCGACGCGCTCCATCCCGCAGGCAGCGGTCAAGCCGGCCATCGGGCTGACCATGTTCGGCGTGACCACGCCTTGCGTCACGCAGATCATGGAGCGGCTGCGAGATCGCTACGACTGCCTCGTATTCCATGCCACCGGGACCGGCGGTCAGGCCATGGAGAAGCTGGTGGACAGCGGAATGCTGGAGGGCGTGATCGATGTCACCACCACCGAGGTCTGCGATCTGCTGGTCGGCGGCGTACTGAGTGCGGGGCCGGACCGTCTGGGTGCGATCGCGCGCACAGGCCTGCCATACGTCGGCTCGACCGGTGCGTTGGACATGGTCAACTTCTGGGCCATGGACACGGTGCCGGCCCAGTTCCGCAGTCGAACCTTGTACAAGCACAACCCCCAGGTGACGCTGCTGCGCACCACGCCGGAGGAGTGCCGGCAGATCGGCGAGTGGATCGGACGCAAGCTCAACGCCTGCCGCGGGCCGGTACGCTTCCTCATTCCCGAGCAGGGCGTCTCAGCGATCGATGCGCCGGGACAGCCGTTCTACGATCAGTCGGCCGACGCTGCCCTGTTCGAAGCGCTCGAGCGCACCGTGCAACAGACCGCTCGGCGTCGGCTCGTGCGCCTGCCCCTGCACATCAACGACCCGAAGTTCGCCGATGCTCTCGTCGAGAATTTCCTCGAGATAGCGGCGTAACCCGGGACAACGACGAGACGAACCATGCCACGCATAGCGAGAGGCGCGATCCTGCAAAAGTTCCACACCATGGTCGAGCGCCGCATTCCCATCGTCGGAGGAGGCGCCGGGACCGGGCTGTCGGCCAAGTGCGAGGAGGCCGGCGGCATCGACCTGATCATCATCTACAACTCTGGGCGCTATCGAATGGCGGGACGCGGATCCGCCGCCGGGTTGCTCGCGTACGGCAACGCCAACGAGATCGTCAAGGACATGGCGCGTGAGGTCCTCCCGGTGGTCCGCTCGACGCCAGTGCTCGCTGGCGTGAACGGGACGGATCCCTTCGTTCTGATGCCCCAGTTTCTGGCCGAGCTCAGGACCATGGGCTTTTCCGGGGTGCAGAACTTCCCCACCATCGGGCTGTTCGACGGGGTGATGCGCGCCAGCTTCGAGGAGACCGGAATGGGCTACGCTCTGGAGGTGGACATGATCCGCCAAGCGCGCCAGCTCGACCTGCTCACAACGCCTTACGTGTTCACTCCCGACGAGGCGCGCGCGATGACTGAGGCGGGCGCCGACATCGTCGTGGCGCACATGGGCGTGACGGTGGGGGGCAGCGTCGGTGCATCCACAGCGAAGACGCTGGACGCATGCGTCGGGTTGATCGACGAAATCGCGGACGCGGCCCTGCAGGTGCGCGAGGACGTGATCGTTCTTTGCCACGGCGGTCCCATCGCCACTCCCGAGGATGCCCAGTACGTCCTAAAGCGCACCCGTCGCTGTCACGGCTTCTACGGCGCCAGCAGCATGGAACGGCTCCCCACCGAGGTCGCGTTGACCGAGCAGACGCGGCGCTTCAAGAGCGTGCGGTTTTAGAGACCGGAGGACGAGATGACAAAGGTATTCGTGAGCGCGGTGATCGACGCTCCGGTGGACAAGGTCTGGGCGAAGATGCGCGACTTCAACGGCCTGCCCGATTGGCATCCGCGCTTCTCGCGCAGCCACATCGAGGAAGGATTGCGCAGCGACACCGTAGGGTGCATCCGCAACTTCGACATCGCCGGCGGAGGCGGCACCATCCGGGAGCGGCTGCTCACGCTCTCGGACGCGGATTACACCATGACCTACTGCATCCTCGACGCTCCGCTGCCGGTAGAGAACTATGTGGCGACGCTGAAGCTCTACCCCATCACCGTAGGCAACAGGACGCTGGGCACTTGGACTGCGGAGTTCAAGGTCACGAAGGGCCGGGAGGAAGATGTGATCGATGCGGTGGGGAACGGAACTTTCGGCAAGGCCTTCGAGGTGATGAACGAGCTGCTGGGAAAAGCCAGACCCTAAGCGACGAATGGTCCAACGTAAGTTTGAGGGAGTTTGCCACTAGGGCCATCTTAACCGCGCCCAAAGAGTGCCGGCGCAAGGGGCTGCCAGTTCACGATCGGCTGTCCCGGGGCACGTTTCCCGAGCGCTCCCACCCCGTAGGCCAATCCAATACCCTGCCTTGAGCCCTGAGGGGGCGTGTGATACGGTTCAAATTCCTATCCGTCAAGCTGGTCGAGAGAATCAAGTGCGCCGGCACGACCGGCGCGCGCGCCGACGAGGGGAACGGAGGGGAGGAGCGACATGGCAGAGAACGGCGGATCGCATTGCTGCGGCCCGGGTTATGCCTCGCCGGCTGAGGCGATGAAGGCCCCCCGCGAGAAGATCCTCTACACGGTCGCGCTCTATATCGGCACCGGCATCCAGAAACCGGACTACCTGGCGACCATCGACGCGGACCCGGAGAGCGACACCTACAGCCAGGTGATCAGCCGGCTGGAGATGCCGGGCATCGGCGACGAGCTGCATCACACGGGCTGGAACGCCTGCTCGTCGTGCCATCACGATCCGAGCAAGGAACGGCGCTACCTGATCGTGCCGGGCGTGCGCTCGTCGAATCTGCACATCGTCGACTGTGGCATCGACCCGAAGGCTCCGCGGCTGCACAAGGTGATCGAGGGCGCCCAGATCAAGTCCAGGACGAATCTGTCGGCCCCGCATACCGTGCACTGCCTCGGCTCCGACATCATCATCTCGATGCTCGGTGACGCACAGGGCAACGCGCCCGGCGGCTTCTTGCACTTGAACGAGGATTTCGAGATCGTCGGGCGATGGGAGAACGATCTCGGGGGCATGAAGTTCAACTACGACTTCTGGTACCAGCCGCGCCACAACGTGATGGTCTCGTCCGAATGGGCGGCGCCGAACACCTTCATGCCGGGCTTCGACCTCGAGGAGGTCGGCCACCTGAAGTACGGCCGCGAGATCCACTTCTGGGATTTCAAGAACAAGCGCGTCGAGAACACCTTCTACCTGGGTGAGGACGGGCTGGTGCCGCTCGAAGTCCGCTTCCATCACGACCCGGATTCGAGCCACGGTTTCGTCGGCGCCGCCCTCTCGTCCAACATCATTCATTGGTACAAGAAGGACGGCCAGTGGATCTGGGAAAAGATCATCGACGTCGAGAACGAGCGCCACCCGGAATGGCCGATCCCGGTGCCGGGCCTCATCAGCGTGATCCTGATCTCGATGGACGACCGGTTCCTCTATTTCTGCAACTGGCTGCACGGGGACATCCGCCAATACGACATCTCGGATCCCTCGAACCCGAGATTCACCGGCCAGGTCTGGATGGGCGGCCTGCTGAACAAGGCCCCCGTGGTCAACGGTCGGCGCATCACCGGTGGGCCGCAGATGATCCAGCTCTCGCTCGACGGCAAGCGGCTCTACGTCACCACCTCGCTGTTCTCGACCTGGGACAACCAGTTCTATCCGGATATCCGGCAGAACGGCGGCTGCATGCTGATGGTCGACTGCGACACCGAGAACGGGGGCATGTCGATCAACCCGGATTTCTTCGTCGACTTCGGGAAGGAGCCGAACGGCCCCGCCCGCTGTCACGAGACGCGGTATCCGGGGGGCGACTGCACCTCCGATATTTGGCTCTAGGGGATATCTGGCTCTAAGGATGGAGGAGGTCACGATCACGCTCGCCAACCGGGACGGCGCGTCGTTCCGGGTCGACCGGCGCAAGCCGTTGCTCGACGCGCTCGAGGCGCAGGGCGTGTCGCTGCCCTATGGCTGCCGCTACGGGGGCTGCATCTCCTGTGCCGCGAAACTGCTGTCGGGCGAGATCGACCAGCGCGCAGGCGTCGCCCTGAACGGGCGGCAGCTCGCCGACGGCTACGTCCTCCTCTGCGTTGCTCGGCCCCTGACCGACTGCACATTCGACGTCGGCGTCGAGAGCCATGACAGGCTCTACCGCAACCCCTTCGCCAGCCCGCTGGCGCCGCATGAGCTGAAACCCGACATCGCGACCCCGCTGGAGGATGCGCCATGACCGCCGCCACCCACATGGACCATGACCAGGACTACCCGGCGGACTATCTCGCCACCATCCTGAAGGAGGTGAAGACCATCGCCATGGTCGGCGCCAGTTCGGACCCCACCAAGTTCAGCTATGGCGTACTCAGGGTCCTGCACGAAACCGGCTATGACATGATCCCGGTCAATCCCAACGAGGCCGGGGGCGAGATCCGCGGCCTGCCGGTCTACGAGTCGCTGGCCGCGATCGACCGACCCGTGGACATGGTCCAGGTGTTCCGCAGCTCCGATGCGCTGCCCGGGATCGCGCGCGAGGCGATCGATATCGGCGCCAAGGTGCTGTGGGCGCAGCTTGGCGTGCGCAACGACGAGGCGGCCCGGCTGGCGGAGGCTGCGGGCCTGAAGGTCGTCATGAACCGCTGTCCGAAGATCGAGCTGTTCCGCCCGTTTTGGAAGCCCCGTCTGAACCAGGCGATTTAGACCCTCGCCGACAAAGCTCGGCTGACCGGAGCCGTCATGCGGCGCGGCACCGGGACATCCTCCCGCCACCATGCAAGCCGGTCCTTCCAGCTCGTGGCGAGGTACCAGCTGGATGGAGCCGACGATCCTCGGGTGCATGCGCTCGATTCTGCCTCGCAGGATGAGGTGATCCGATGAGTCCCGAACAAGCTCGCTACGTCGTTGGCCCCATCGACGAAGCGACGCAGCCGGTACGTCTCGTGCCCGGCTACAGGCAAACCGCGACGCGCAACCCGGCGCTGCCGCTTCAGCGTCGGCCGCTCACGCTGTCGGAGCTTACCGGCCCGCACCTGCAATGGAAGCGGCTCTCGCTTCTCGGCGCTGATCTCGCCGGGCACGGTCCGCATCGGGCGATCGGACAGCTGATCGAGGTTCGGCTGAAGCTCGTCGACGAGGACGGTTCTCCGGTGGGCGGCGCGATGGTCGAGCTGTGGCAAGCGAATGCCGCCGGCCGTTACCTCCATCCGAACGACGACGACCACGCGCCGGTCGACCCGAACTTCCATGGCGCCGCGTGCGTGCTCACCGACGAATCGGGAGCGATCGCGATCCGCACCGTGAAGCCGGGCGGCTACCCGGTGCCCGACGCGGCCCGGTGGTGGCGCCCGCCGCACATCCATTTCTCGGTGTGGGGCAAGGTGTGGCTTTCGCGCCTCGTGACGCAGATGTTCTTTCCCGGCGAGCCGCTCAACGCGCAGGACTGCATCCTCAACGCAGTGCCGGACGCTTCGGCGCGCGAGCGCCTCGTCTGCCGCGCGGCTCCGACGACGGAAGGCCCGGGGAACGCGCTCGTGTTCGAGCACCGCATCGTCGTGCGTGGCCGCGTCTCCACGCCGGCGGCGTGAGGAGACTGGCGTGACGCGCCTGCTGCCGACCGCCGAGCTCACACTGGGGCCGTTCTTCCCGCCGCGCTACGTCGACGGGGGCGCGAACGACCTCACGCGGCTCGAGGGTCGTCCCGCTCGCGGCGAGGCGATCGAAATCCACGGCCGCGTCACGCAGGAGGATGGCGCGCCGATGGACAACCTCGTGCTCGAGATCTGGCAGGCGGACTGCACCGGAATCTTCCGCGATCCGGTAGATCCGCGGCACGCGGACGCCGATCCGAACTTCTTCGGCTGGGGCCGCGCCGCGACCGACAAGGAAGGCCGGTACCGTTTCCGCACGATCAAGCCCGGCGCGTACGCGATGGCCGATGGCACGATACGCGCGCCGCACGTGAACGTACTGATCCTGTCCTCTGGACTCATGCGGCACTTGCAGACGGTGCTCTTCTTCGACGGCGAGGCGGGCAACGATGCCGATCCTGTGCTCGCCGCAGTGCGGCCGGCAGAGCTGCGGCGGCGATTGATTGCCCGACGGGAAGGCGGCGTGCGCTATCGGTTCGACGTCCGGCTGCGCGGCGAAGGCGAGACGCCCTTCTTCGACGATTGATCGGGAGTCGCAAGCCGAGCTCGACACACTCGATCCAATCCGCCGGGCTTGTCGCTGGAAGAAGGTCTGCGAGATAGGGGCCGAGCACACGGCTGCACGATGATCACACCGCTCGGGTGACCGATGGGCGGTTGGGCAACGCGGCCGGCAGCGAGCCGTCGGAAGCTGGAAGGCAAGGCGCAACAATGCCAGGAGCTGCGGACTGCTATCTTCCGAACCCGTCCGCCACGCTCACATCGATCAGGCTCGGGCCGCCGCCCGCTGTTGCAGCGCGCAGTGCCGGCACAATGTCGGCGCCATCGGTGACGCGCCGCGCCGGCACGCCGAGCGATTCCGAGAGGCGCACGAAGTCGATCTCGGGATCGCGCAAGTCCATGCCGATGAACACGGCGCTGTCCTGCCGCGCCCGCAGCCGCTCCTTCAGTATCCGATAGCTCCGGTTGTTCGCGATTACATAGGTGATGGGCAGCTTCAGATGCGCCGCCGTCCACAGCGCCTGAATGCTGTACATCGCGCTGCCGTCGCCGACAATTGCGACCACCGGCCGCCCGGGCAGCGCCAGGCTCACGCCGACAGCGCCCGCCATGGCGAAGCCGATGCCGCCGCTCGCCAGCCCGTAGTAGCAATGCGCGTCGCGCAGCGGCAGGAAGCTCAGCAGCGAGAAAGTCGAGGTCACCCCTTCCTCCACCACGACCGCATCGGCGCGTCAGCGTCTCCGAAATCCGCATCATCAGCAAACGCGGGTCGATGGGCTTCGCGTTCGCCGTGGACTGCACCTCCTGGATCAGGCGCCGCCGCTTCGCCGTCCAGTTCTGGCTCGCCAGATCGGCCAGCCTGCGCGCTGCTTGCGCCGCCCGCTCAGGGCTGCGCTTGGCGCGTACCACGGGCAGCAGCGCGCGCAGAGTCTCCTTGATGTTCGCCTTGATCGCGATCTCGGCGGGATAGTTCTTTGCCAGCTCCCAGTCGCGCTCGCTGATCTGGAGCACGGAGACGCCTTCCGGCAGAGGGTCCACGCGGTTGAACACCGACATGCGCAGGACGTCGGCGCCCAGGAACGCCAGCAGGTCGTAGGGCTGCAGCGCGGCGCGCACCTGCTGCTGGTTGCGAGTCAGCGCACCGAGAAACGTCGGGTGCTCGGAGAGATACTGCGCAGAGTAAGGCACGGTCTGCTGATAAACCGGCGCACCCAGCAGCTCGGCCAGCTCGGCTGCCTCCGCCAAAGCGTCGTAGGTGGACAGCTCGTGGCCCGCGATGAGGACCGGCTCACGCGCTTCGAGCAGACGCCCGGCCAGCCGTTCGAGTGCCTGGTCGGAGGGACGGTTGGCGGCATCCACGCGCGTGGGTTTACCCAGATCGAGCGCAGCCTCGGCGTCGAGGATGTCGCCCGGCAGACTGATGAACACCGGCCCGGTCGGCGGCGTCGTGGCGATCTTCGCTGCGCGGTGCACGATGCGCGGCAGATCCTGCACCCGGGTGACCTCGATCGCCCACTTCACCATCGGCTGCGCGATCGGGACCAAAGGATCATAGAGCAGCGGTTCCATCAGACCGTGGCCCTGTTCCTGTTGCCCGGCGGTGATCAGCAGCGGTGAACCGTACCACTTGGCGTTGAATAACGCGCCCATGGCGTTTCCCAACCCGGGCGCGACGTGCACGTTGCATGCAGCGAGCCGGTTAGAGGCACGCGCGTAGCCGTCGGCCATCGCGACAACGATCGCTTCTTGCAAGCCGAGCACGTAGCGCAGCTGCGGATGTCCGCCGAGCGCCTGCATGATCGCCAACTCGGTAGTGCCGGGATTGCCGAACAGGTACTCGACGCCTTCCGCCTGCAGCAGGCCGAGGAAGGCCGAGCGGCCGGTGACGGAGGTCGACTTGACAGCTGGGAGATCTCTCGAATCGTTCACCGATGTCCTTTAAGGAGAGCCGAGGTCGTGCTCGCAACTCGAGTCCGCCCAGCGCGCCGCGGCTCATCCGGCGCGGTTACCGGGCCGTTCCGTCGCCGCACAGAGAATTGCTCGCCGCCTATGCCGAGTGCTTGTTGAGGAACGCCAGCGTCTTCTGGTTGAATTCGTCCACCTTCTCGTAGATCGGCGCGTGGGAGCAGCCCTCGAAGATCAGCAGCTCGGAGCCTTTGATGCCGCTCTTCATCCGATCAGCAAAGCGGGTCGAGGTCACCATGTCGTGCCGGCCGAAGGTGATCTGCGTGGGTGCCCGGATCTTGGCGAGCTGCGCCTGCGCATCGTGCGCGATCACTGCGTTCGACTCCCGGATGAACGCGTCCAGAGGCTGAGCCGGCCTGCCCCGCACGAAGTCGGCCAGCGCCTTGATGTAGTCGGGCTTCTCGGCATAGAGCTCGGGCGTAAAGCACCACGGGAAGATGCCCTGGATCACCATCTCCGGCACGCTTCCCAGCGCCTTCGCCATCACCTGCCAGACCTCGCACGACCGTCTTGAGGTAGGGATCGCTCTTGGTCCATCCGCTGTGCAGCGACAGGGACTTGACGCGGTCCGGGTATTTCGCGGCGAGCCACATCCCGAGTGGCCGCGCCCAGCGAAAGCCCCGAGACATGCGCCTTGCCAAGGCCCAGGGCCTGCATGAACGCCGCCACGTCGTCCGCGAACAGCTCGGTCGAGTAGGTGCCGTCGGGCTTGTCCGACTCGCCGGTGCCGCGCAGGTCGACCGATATACAGGTGAAGTGCTTGGAGTACTCGGCGACCTGAAAGGCATAACAGGCATAGTCGGCCGCCAGGTAGGGGATCAGGACCAGAGGCTCCCCGCTTCCTTGCTGGTCGTAGTTCATCGTGATGTTGTTGGCTCGGATCTTCGGCATTTGGCTCCTCCTGTCGATGGCTGTCGCTGCTGCGGCCAGCTCGGTGTTTGTGCTACGAGCTGCGCGAACTCATCCCCTGCAAAGCATACGCTCACTGCCAGAGCTTCGCCCTAACACACGGATTTTCACCCCCGCCGTTGCCTTCACGCTAGGAGAGGGACGCCATCGGGGGCGTTTTCCAGCTCAGGCCTTGTAGTTCCGCAACGCCCGCTTCTCGGCGCGCTGCGCCGCTTCCTTGGCCGTCTGCTGCCCGGTGCACACTTCCGCAAACATGTCGACCACGACGAAGTCTGCCGCGGTCGCGGCCGAAGCCTGGCCCAGCTTCCCGGCATAGCCGAGCGGCCGCATGGTCTTGACCACGTCTCGAAAGAATACGTGCTGCGGATCCGCGGTCCAGACCGGATTGGATTCGTAGGCGCGCAGCGGATGGGAAACGTAGCCGATGCAGGCCGCCTGCCACGGCTCGTACTGCTCTTTCTCCATCATGAAGCGCAGATACTCCTTGGCCGCATTGGGATATTTCGAGTACTTGAAGATGAACGCCGGGAACATCAGGCCTCCGTTCGCGCGTTTGCCGATCGGGCCGATCGGATCGAAGGCGTGCTGGATGTCTGCCGCGATCGCGTTCATCTTCGGATCGGTGGAGGTCTTGGCGGCGTAGTAGATCGAGATGCCGTTCAGGGTCAGACCGATCTCGCCGGCCAGGAAAGCCTTGTTGTTGCTCGGATCGAGCCAGGACAGCGTCCCGGGCATGAAGGTCTGGTACAGCTCTTTGGCGTACTCGAGCGCCGCGATCGTCTCCTTCGAGTTGATCGCGACGTTGTTGTTCTCGTCGGCCAGCTTGCCGCCGAAGCCCCACAGCACCCAGTGAGTCCAGCCGTTCGCGTCGCCGGTCGCGTGCCCGAGCGCCAGACCCGGGCGGCGTGCCGCGCGCCTTGAGCGCCTGGCACAGCTTGAGGAACCCCGGGAAGTCCTGCGGGAACGCGTCGAAGCCGGCCGCGTTCAGCATGCTCTTGCGGTAGACCCAGGCCCCGCCCGCCGCTCCGGTCGGAATCGCGATCCATCTGCCCTCGTGCATGCCAGTAGTCGCGGCAGATGTCGTACCAGCCGCCGTACTTCTGTCCCAGATACTCGGCCAGGTCGGTGAGATCGAGCAGCTGGTCCGGGATACTGGAGGTGGTCCTCATTGGTCGCAATGATGATGTCCGGACCCGCACCCACGTTCGCCGCGACGGCCGCTTTGGGCCGCACCTCCTCGAAGTTCTCGCTGTCCACCACGACCTCGACGCCGGTGAGCTCGGTGAAGCGGCGCGTGTTGGCCATGAACTGATCTTCGTCGCCTTGGACGAAGCGCTTCCAGCGCAGCAAGCGCAGGCTCGCGCCTTTCTCCGGTTCCCATCTCGACGCGGCCGACTGCGCGGGTCGAGACTGCAGGAGTTGCCCTGTCGCACCCAGCGCCGTCGCTGCGCCGGCAGTGCTCAAGAAACGACGCCTGGTGAATGATCGTCATGCTTCTCCTCCTCCACCCGGCGAACAGGGCTCTATCACCCAGCGCTGGCCTGGTTCAGCTGCTCGATGGAAGCTGGATCCAGCTCGAGCTTCGTGGCTTCGATCAGCTCGTTCAACTGCTCCAGATTCGTTGCGCTCGCGATGGGAGCGGTCACGCTGGGACGCGCGATGAGCCAGGCCAGGGAGACTCGAGCCGGCGTCGATCCGCGCTGCTTGGCCACTTTGTCCAGCGCGTCAAGGATCCGGAACCCGCGCTCGTTGAGATGGCTCTTGACGCCCTGGCCGCGCGGGCTCTTGGCGAGATCGGCTTCCGACCGGTATTTCCCGGTCAGGAATCCGCGCGCCAATGAGAAGTAGGTGATCACGCCGATCCCTTTCTGCTCGACACAGCGGCTCGAGCTTGTTTTCGTAGTCGGCCCGTTCGTAGAGGTTGTAGTGCGGCTGCAGGCTCTGATAGCTCGGATAGCCGTGCTTGCGCGCTGACTTGCAGCGCTTGCGCGAGTCGCTCTGCTGCCGTAGTTGGACGCCCCGATCGCGCTGCACCTTCCCTTGCTTCACCAGTTGCGCATAGGCTTCCAGGGTTTCTTCCAGCGGAGTGGCCGCATCGTCGGTGTGCGACTGGTACAGGTCGATGTAGTCCGTCTGCAGCCGCTTGAGCGAGTCCTCCACTTCGCGCAGGATGTACGCTTTCGACAGCCCCTTCTTGTCCGGGGCCATCTCCATCCCGACCTTGGTGGCGATGACGACTTTGTCGCGGACGCCGCGCTGCTTGAGCCATTTGCCGATGATGGTTTCGGACTCTCCACCTCGATGGCCCGGGACCCACCTGGAGTAGGTGTCCGCGGTGTCGATCAGATTGAAACCGTGCGCGACGAACGCATCCAACAATTTGAACGACATCGCTTCGTCCGCCGTCCAGCCGAAGACATTGCCTCCGAGCGCCAATGGCGCCACCTTCAAGCCCGACTTGCCCAGCTCGCGTCTTTTCAAACCGCACCTCCAATTTTGTTATAGCCCCGCTTCAAGTCCGCGCCCCGACATACAGTCGGTTCCACGTCGGGCTGATGATGATCTCGTTGATGCACACGTGCGGCGGCTGCTCGGCCACCCAGCGGATGGTCTCGCCCAGGTCCGCGGGCTGCAACATCTTGGCGCGCTCCTCGGCAGAAGGCGGGACCGGGCGGCGGTCCAGGATCGGCGTGGCGACCTCCGCCGGGCAGATGGCGCAGGCGCGGATGCCGTTCACGCACTCCTCCATGTTGATGGTCTCGGTCAGCGATACCACCGCGGCTTTGCTGCCGTTGTAGGCGGCCCCCACCATGGCCGAGGTGTACTTGCCGGCCCAGGACGAGATGTTGATCACGACACCGTCCTTGCGCAGTCCGCATGGACGGGATCACAGCCTGCGTACAGTAGAAGGTGCCGTCCAGGTTGATGCGGATGACCTGGTTCCAGCTCTCGACGGTCTGGTCGCGCCAGTAACGCTGCGGGTTGTTCAGCCCCGCGCTGTTGACCAGGATGTCTATTTTGCCGTGACGCGCCAGGATCGCCTGCGCCACGCGCTGCACGGCGCCGGGTCGCTGACATCGAGCGGCTCGACCTCTGCCTTGCCGCCCGAGCCGCGGATCGCGGCGCTTCTCGCTCGAGCACATCGCGCCGCCGCCCCGACATGATGACCGTGGCGCCGCAGCGGCGAGCGCCTGCGCGCCCGCCAATCCGATGCCCGATTCCTGCGCCGGTGATCCAGGCTACTTTTCCTTCCAGGCTCTTCATATCTCTCCTCGAAATCCGTGACTCGTGAAAACTCGTCGGCTCAGCGGCACCGTGGTTGCGCGGAGACTAACCTTCGGTATGTCGTAGATTCGTGACTCGCGAGACGTCACTCCCCTTCGCAAACGCCTCCCGCAACGCCGCCGCCGACTGCGCGATCGCTCGCTTTGCTGCGTCGAGCACGCCGCCCGCCAGGATGAACCCATGGATCATGCCTTCGTAGTTGACCAGCGTGACGCGGTTGCCCGCTTCGATCAGCCGCTGGGCGTAGTGCAACGCCTTCGTCGCGCAAAGGGTCGTACCCGGCCACGAGCAGCAGCGCCGGCGGCAGGTTGGACAGGTCCTCGGCCACCAGCGGAGCGAAGCGGAAGTCTTTGATGTCGCGCTGAGTGCGCAGATAGTGCTTGTAGAACCAGACGATGTTGTTGCGCGTCAGCAGATAGCCGTCGGCGAACTTGCGGTGCGAGGGCATCTCCGGCTCGGGCGCAGTGCAGGGATAGATCAGCAACTGGAACGCGAGCTTCGGATGGCCTTCGTTGCGCGCCAGGATGGTCATGACCGTGGCGAGATTGGCCCCGGCGCTGTCTCCGCCGACCGCGATCCGGTCCGGATCGGCGCCGATCTCTCGCGCATGCAGCGCGAGCCATCGCAGCGCCGCATGGGAGTCTTCCACCGCCGCCGGAAACTTGAACTCCGGCGCCAGTCGGTAGTGCACTGCTACGACCATGCAATCGCCCTGATTCGCCAGCAGACGGCAGGCCGAGTCGTGAGTATCCAGGTCGCCGATCACGAACCCGCCCCCGTGGAACCAGAGCAGAACCGGGAACAGCTCGCCCGGCTTGGCTTCGCGCGGCCAGTAGATGCGGATCGGGATGTCGCTGGCAGGCCCGGGGATGCGCTGGTCCTGGGTACGATGGATCGATTCGCGCGCCTCCATCTTTTGCACGCGCGACGCGAACTGCTCGCGCGCCTGGTCCGGCGTGAGCTGCCAGAACTCGGGCAGGCCGGCTTGCTTCACCAGTCCGATGATGGTTTCTGCTTGTGGGTCGAGGGGCATCGACAGTCCTATGTTCGTTCTGAGCCTTTAGGATAGATCAGCTTGAACGTGCCGGAGGCTTTGGCCAGTACCTTCCCGCCGGGATCGCTCACCTCGCCTTCGGCAAAGATTAGCGACCGACCGGCGCGCTGGGCGAACCCTTCGGCGATGACAGGGCCCGACGCAGCCGACAGGAAGTTGGTTTTCATCTCTACCGTGGTTGCGCCGATGCAGACCGGATCGAACGAGCGCGCTGCGCTGCTCAGAGCGACATCGAGCAACGTCATCAGGACCCCACCGTGCACGCCATTCCAGCTGTTCAGATGCTCGGGGCGAGGGTCGAGCCGAATCAACACGCGGCCATCGCCCTTCTCGAGCAGTTGCATCCCGAGGTGCTCGACGAACGGCACCACGATGTCGAAACTCGTCATCGCTTCTAGCGAGACCCGATGGCGCGGAGCGGATTCCGCCTTGTCAACATGGTTGCCTCGCGGTCAGATCGCGCTCATCCCGCCGTCGACTGCGATCGTCTGTCCGGTGATGTACGCCGACGCATCGGACGCCAGCAGGACAGCGACGCCTTTGAGATCTTCCGCGCCGCCCAGGCGCTTGAGCGGCGTCAGATCCAGGATCACCGACTCGGTCTTGGCGATCATCGCCTTGCGACATCTTGCTCGGGAACACGCCGGGGGCGATGGCGTTCACCGTGATGCCGTATTGCGCCCATTCGGCGGCAAGCGAGCGGGTGAAGTTCACCACCCCGCCCTTGCTGGTGTTGTAGGCGATCGTTCGCATGAAGCGGGGGTCGGTTCCCTGCAGCCCGGCGATGGAGGCCAGGTTCACGATGCGGCCGTAGCGCGCCGGAATCATCGCCTGCTGGCCGACTGCCTGCGTGAGCGCGAACACCGCGCTCAAGTTCAGATTGAGCACCTTGTGCCAGGCTTCGAGCGGATGCTCCTCGGCCGGCGCGCCCCACGTCGCCCCGGCGTTGTTGACCAGAATATCGATGCGCTTCCAGCGGGCGAGCACCTGCCCAGGCAGGGCCTGCGCTGCGTGCAGATCCTGCAGGTCGCAGGCGATGGTCATGACCTCGACGCCCTCGGCCTCGAGGTGGCGTTGCGCCTCGTCCAACTCTGCCTGCTTGCGCGCGGTGATCGCCACCTTGGCACCCATCTCGCCCAGCGCCTCGGCCATCTGCAGGCCAAGCCCGCGCGAGCCTCCGGTGATCAGGGCCACGCGGCCGCTCAGGTCCAACAGCCTGCGCACGCTCATCGTAGATCGTTTCCAGTTGGTAACTCGGTCGGAAAGCTAAAACCAGCTCGGCTGCATTTCGTAGCAGGTGCGGTCCATGCTGTTGAGCAGTTCGTTCTGATGCCGGGTCTTGGGCAACTCCCAGCGGAAGAAGTAGGCGCACGCCTGCAGCTTGCCCTGGTAGAAGTCGCCGTCGATGCCCTGCGCACCCGGCAGCCTTGCAACAGCCGCCAAGGCCTGCCGCAACCAGATCCAGCCTACCACGATGTGGCCGATCATCTCGAGGTAGAGCGCGGCGTTGGCCAGGGCAAAATCGGTCTCGCCCTTGTCCCCCGCGCACAGGAGATTACGCGTGGTCTGCATGAGGCCGTCCACAGCAGCAGCCAGGTCTTCGGCGTGCCGCCGCAGCTCGGGCGACTCGCATCCGCGCACCTCGCGCACGGTCCGGTCGATTTCGCGCATCAGCAACTGGAGCGCAGCGCCGTCGCGCATGCCGACCTTGCGTCCGAGCAGATCGAGCGCCTGGATGCCGTGCGTGCCCTCGTGAATCGCGTTGAGCCGGTTGTCGCGATACAGCTGCTCCACCGGGTACTCTCGCGTGTAGCCGTAGCCGCCGTGCACCTGAATCGCCAGGCTGTTCGCCTCGAGGCAGTACTGGGAAGGCCACGACTTGACAATCGGCGTGAGGATGTCGAGCAGCAGCGCGGCCTCCCGGCGGCCGCGCTCGCTGTCCGACGTGTAGAGATCGTCGACCAGGCGCGCCGCATACAGGCATAGCGCGAGGCCGCCTTCCACGTAGGCCTTCTGCGCCAGCAACATGCGGCGCACGTCGGCATGCTCCACGATCCGAAGTTGGGGCTTGAGCGGATCCTTGTCTGCGGGCGAGCGCCCTTGCTGTCGCTCGCGTGCGTACGCCAGCGCGTGCAGATAGCCGCTGTAACCGAGCATCACCGCACCCAGGCCGACACCGATGCGCGCCTCGTTCATCATGTGGAACATGCAGGCCAGCCCTTGGTGCGGCTCGCCCACGAGCTCACCGATGCAACGCCCCTGCTCGCCGAAGTTGAGCATGGTCGAGGTCGTGCCGCGGTAGCCCATCTTGTGGATCAGCCCGGCAGTAGCGACATCGTTGCGTGCGCCCAGCGTGCCATCGTCGTTGACCAGGTACTTGGGCACGATGAACAGCGAGATGCCTTTGACGCCGGGCGGCGCACCGCGGATGCGCGCCAGCACCAGGTGCACGATGTTCTCGGCGAGCTCGTGGTCGCCGGCGGAGATGAATATCTTGTTGCCGCTGACCAAGTAGCGACCATCCCCTGCGGGCACGGCGGTGGTCTTGATGTCCGACAATGAAGACCCCGCCTGCGGCTCGGTCAGCGCCATCGTGCCCATGAAGCGGCCCTCCAGGAGCGCCGTCAAGTAGCGCCGCTTCTGGTTTTCCGAGCCGAAAGCTTCGATCAGATTGGCGTTGGCGATGGTGAGAAACGGATAGGCTGCAGTGGACACATTGGCGGCGTTGAACAGCGCGAGACACGCCTGTGCAACCGTAACCGGGAGCTGCATCCCACCCGACGCGTAGTCCTTCGCCGCGGCCATGAAGCCCGCGCGGCGGAATGCGTCCACGGCTGTCTTCACCTCCGGAAGCATGCGCACGCTTCGGCCGTCGAACTGCGGCTCGTGCTCGTCGGCGTCGCGGTTGTGGCTGGCAAATTGCTCCGTCGCGATCTTGAGTGCTGTGTCGATAGCCGCGTCGAAAGTCTCGCGGGAGTGGTCGGCGTAGCGCGTCCGAGAAGTGAGCGCTTCGACCTCGAGAAGCTCGTAGAGCACGAACTGCAGGTCGCGCAGATTGATGAGTCTGGGCGTCATCGATCAGAAAAGCCGTGCCAACGCACCAAGTGCTGCGCCCCGGTGACTCAAGACGCTAAACCACCTCGAACAAGCCGGCCGCGCCCATTCCACCGCCGATGCACATCGTCACTACCACGTGCTTCGCACCCCGTCGCTTGCCCTCGATCAGCGCGTGGCCGACCAGCCGGCTACCGGTCGTGCCGTAGGGATGGCCGACCGCGATTGCGCCACCGTCGACGTTGAGGCGCTCGTTGGGAATGCCGAGCTTGTCGCGGCAGTAGATCACCTGCACCGCGAACGCCTCGTTCAGCTCCCACAGCCCGATGTCCTCGACCTTCAGTCCGGCGCGCTTCAGCAGCTTCGGCACCGCGAACACCGGCCCGATGCCCATCTCGTCGGGTTCGCAGCCTGCGACCGCGAAGCCGCGGAACACGCCCATCGGCTTGAGCCCCTTTGCGGCTGCGGCCTTGTCGCTCATCACGACCTGCGCCGAGGCGCCGTCGGAGAACTGGCTCGCGTTGCCGGCGGCGATCACGCCGCCTTCGATGGCCGGCTTGATGTTGGCCACGCCCTCGTAGGTCGTGTCGGCACGGATGCCCTCGTCGTCGGAGACCGTAACCTCTTTCAGCGACTCGGCGCCCGTGTTCTTGTCCACGATCTTCATGGTGGTCGAGATCGGCACGATCTCGTCCTTGAACTTGCCCTCGGCGCGCGACTTGGCGGCTTTGAGCTGGCTGTCCACGCCGTAGCGGTCCTGCGCCTCACGCGAGATCTTGTAGCGCTTGGCCACGTTCTCCGCGGTCTGCAGCATCGGCCAGTAGATCTGCGGCTTGTTCGCCTTCAGCCAGTCCTCCTGGAACATGTGCTTGTTCATCTCGTTCTGCACGCAGGAGATGGATTCAACGCCGCCGGCGATGAAGATGCCACCCTCGCCCGAGAGAATGCGCTGCGCCGCGAGCGCCACGGTCTGCAGGCCCGACGAGCAGAAGCGGTTCACCGTCATGCCCGCTACGCTGACCGGCATGCCGGCGCGGATCGCAATCTGACGCGCGATGTTCCAGCCGGTCGCGCCCTCGGGATTGGCGCAACCCATGATGACGTCTTCGACTTCGGACGGATCGAGCTTGGCGCGCTGGAGCGCATGCCTGACCACGTGGCCGCCCATGGTGGCGCCGTGGGTCATGTTGAGCGCCCCGCGCCACGACTTGCACAGCGGGGTGCGGGCGGTGGATACGATGACGGCGTCTGCCATTTGTCTTCTCCCATGGATGCCGGGCGCTCGTGAGCGCAGCTTGACGGCTGATAGCGTATCACATGGACTCGGGGTCCTTGCCTCACCAGAGCGCCAGGCGCAGGGCTCAGGCCGCGCGCTTCAAGGCTGCCGATACGCTTCGCGGAACGGCGAGCGCTGGTGCGCGATTAGGTGCAAGATAGTCGCGGCATGCGTCTCGAAGGAAAAACTGCCGTCATCGTCGGTGCCGGTCAAAGCCCCGGCGAAGGGCTGGGAAACGGCCGCGCCACGGCGCTGCGTTTCGCACGCGAAGGCGCCCGCGTGCTGGCAGTGGATCGCAACATCGCCTCCGCCGAAGAAACGGCGGCAATGGTCCGGGCAGAGGGCGGCCAATGCGTGGCCTTCGAGGCCGACGTCACCCGGGAAAGCACGCTCGCTGCGGCGATCGAGCACGCGCGCAACCTGTGGGGCTGGATCGACATCCTGCACAACAACGTCGGCGTGAGCATCGCAGGGAGCGATGCGTCCGTACTCGAGATCACCGAGGAGGCCTTCGACCGGATCAGCGCCATCAATCTGCGCGGCACGATCATGGCGTGCAAGCATGTGCTCCCGGTCATGCGGCAGCAACGTGCGGGCGCGATCATCAACATCTCATCGATAGCCGCCTGGAGCGACTATCCGCTGGTGGCCTACAAGGCCACCAAAGCGGCGATGATCGCCTTTACCCAGCAGATCGCGCTTCAAAACGCCGCATTCGGCATCCGCGCCAACGTCATACTGCCCGGGCTGATGGATACGCCGATGGCGGTGGACACGCGAGCGCGAGCCAGCGGCAAGAGCCGCGCACAGGTGGCCGCCGAGCGCGATGCCAAAGTCCCGCTGCGTGGCCGCATGGGCACCGCCTGGGATGTGGCCAACGCGGCGCTGTTCCTCGCCTCGGACGAGGCGAACTTCATCACTGGCGTCGCGCTGCCGGTCGATGGCGGAGCGCTGGTGCGGGTGGGCTAGCCGTCCCTTATAGAACTACTTCGCGAGCGCCCAGGCTCTTCGCGTGGGGCGCACACGCGTCGAGTGTTTGAGTAGGCGGTACTAGACGGGCGCAACCGTCTCTGTCATGCCGCGAGCCTCAACCCCTGCTCCGCGTCATGTCCGACAAGCAAACACAGGCAAGCTCAGCCGTTGAACGTTCCGCCTTCGCGCGCGAGGCGCTCCAGCAACGGCGCAGGCTTCCAGAACTCGCCGTGCACCTGGTGGAAGCGCTTCACGCTCTCGTACACCTTGTCCAGCCCAACCGTGTCTGCATAGAACATCGGCCCGCCACGGTAGCGCGGGAAGCCGTAGCCGTAGATGTAGACGATGTCGATGTCGCTGGCTCGCAGCGCGATGCCCTCTTCCAGGATCTCGGCTCCGGTGTTGATGAGCGCGTACATGCAGCGCTCCAGGATCTCCTGCTCGCTGATGGCACGGCGTTCGATCCCCGCCTCCTTGGAAGCACTGAGGATGAGGGCTTCGATCTTCGGATCGGGGATGGGCGTGCGGTTGCCGGCCTCGTAGCGATACCAGCCGGCGCCGGTCTTCTGCCCAAAGCGCCCCATCTCGCAGATCTGGTCCGCCACCTTCGAGTAGCGCAGATGCGCCGGCCGCGTTGCCGCCTGGCGCTTGCGGATATACCAGCCCACGTCCAGGCCGGCCAGATCGCTCACCCGGAACGGGCCCATGGCAAAGCCGAAGTCCTCGATCACCTTGTCCACCTGCTGCGGCAGCGCCCCCTCCTCGAGCAAGAAACCGGCCTCGCGGAAGTAGCTATGCAGCATGCGGTTGCCGATGAAACCGTCGCACACCCCGGCGACCACGCCTACCTTCTTGATGGTCTTGGACAGCTTCATCGCGGTGGCGAGCGTTTCCTTCGACGTCTTGGCAGCGCGGACCACCTCGAGCAGCTTCATCACGTTGGCCGGACTGAAGAAGTGCAGGCCCAACACGCTCTCGGGCCGCGAGGTTACCGCCGCGATCTCGTTGACGTCCAGAGTCGAGGTATTGCTGGCGAGGATGGCGCCCGGCTTGCAAACCTTGTCCAGCTTTTCGAACACCTGCTTCTTGACCGCCATGTCCTCGAACACGGCCTCGATCACGATGTCCGCGTCCTTCACCGCGTCGTAGCTGGTCACGCCTTTGAACAGCGCCATGCGCTTGTCCATCTCCTCCTGCGTGAGCCGTCCCTTCGACACCGTGCCGGCGTAGTTCTTGCGCACCACGCCCAGGCCCTTGTCCAGGGCCTCCTGATTCAATTCGAGCACCTTCACCGGGATCCCGGCGTTGGCGAAGTTCATGGCGATGCCGCCGCCCATGGTGCCGGCACCGATCAGTGCGGCCGATTTGATCTCGCGCGTGGGCGTGTCCTCCGGCACATCGGGGATCTTGCTCACCTGGCGCTCCGCGAAGAACAAGTGGCGCAGCGCCTTGGACTCGGTGGTCGCGCGCAGCTTCTCGAACAGCTCGCGTTCCTTCTGCACGCCCTTGGCGAAGGGCAGCGTCACCGCCGCCTCGACGCAGTCGACGATCACCAGCGGGGCCGGGTAGCCGCGGTATTCCTTCGCAATGCGCGCACGCGCCGCAGCGAAAAACTCCGCCGCGGGCTGATCGAGCTTGGCCGTCAGCATGCTCGTCTTGCGCGGCTCGCGCCCCTCCCGCACTACGCGGTTGGCAAAGCTCACACCGGCAGCTGCGATCTCGCCTTTGACGATCTCATCGATCAGTCCCAGCTCGAGCGCTTTGTCCGCCCCGATCGGCTCACCGCTCGCGATCATGTCCAGCGCGCGCTCCGCCCCGACCACGCGCGGCAGGCGCTGCGTGCCGTGCGCGCCGGGCAGGATGCCGAGCTTTACTTCGGGCAACCCGAGCTGCGTGCCGGCGACCGCACAGCGGAAGTGGCATGCCAGCGCCAGCTCCAGACCGCCGCCGAGCGCGAAGCCATGGATCGCCGCCACGATCGGCTTGGTGACCGTGTCCATGTACGAGGCAAGCGCAGGCAGCGTCGCCATCCCCACGGGATAAGGCTTGCCAAACTCGGAGATGTCGGCACCGCCGGAAAACGCACGGCCACTGCCGTGAAGCAGAAACGCCCGCACGTTCGGGTCGTGCTCGCCTTCCTTGATCGCGTCCAGGATCCTCTGCAGGACGCCCTTGCTCACAGAGAGCGCGTTGACAGGCGGGTTGTTGAGAGTAATCAGGGCGAGATGGCCCTGGACGGCGTAGGTGACGATGTCGGTCATGGTATTTCCCGGGCTGATCGACCCAGTGAAATGAGTGAAGGGAACCCTGGTCGCGCATGCGAGCCTTGATCAGAGCTTGCTCAAGGCTGGTCGATTCTAGCCCAAGCCAGCCCCCTTGCAAACCGCACCCGCCGGACCCGCATCGCGTTGCTGCTAGAATCTACAATCGACTGGTTGGTAACGGGGCTGCTCGGTAACGATAATCGCCTCGGAGAAAAAGCCATGCACGGCCTCATGATGAGCGCGCCGCTTCTGATCTCTTCGTTGATCCGGCACGCGGATCGTTATCACGGCGACACGGAGATCGTCTCGCGCATGGTCGAGGGCGGCATCCACCGCTACAACTATACGCAAGCTCATCGCCGCGCCCGCCAGCTAGCCAACGCGCTGGAATCGCTCGGCTTGCGCGTCGCCGATCGCGTCGGCACGCTGGCCTGGAACGGCTTCCGTCACTTCGAGACGTACTACGCGGTATCCGGGATCGGAGCGGTATGCCATACCATCAACCCGCGCCTGTTCCCCGAGCAGGTCGCATACATCATCAACCACGCCGACGACCAGTACGTTCTCGTGGACCTCACTTTCGTGCCGCTGGTCGAGAAGCTCGCCGAGCACTGCAGAAAGGTGAAGGGCTGGGTCCTGATGACCGACAAGCCCCGCATGCCGCGGACCCATCTACCCAACGTGCTGTGCTACGAGGAGCTGGTCAACGCGCACTCAGACCAGTACGACTGGCCCAGCTTCGACGAGAACACCGCATCGTCGCTGTGCTACACCTCCGGGACCACGGGCAACCCCAAGGGAGTGCTCTACTCCCATCGCTCAACTTTGCTGCACGCCTATGCGGCCTGCCTGCCCGATGCGTTGAATCTGTCCGCGCGCGACGTGGTGATGCCCGTGGTTCCGATGTTCCACGTCAACGCCTGGGGCCTGCCTTACTCCTGCGCGCTGGCGGGAGCCAAGCTCGTGTTCCCCGGAGCGGGCATGGACGGCGCCAGTCTGTACGAGATGCTCGAGCAGGAGAGCGTCACGGTGTCGGCCGGCGTGCCCACCATCTGGCTGGGGCTGCTCAACCACGTGAAGCAGAACAACCTCAAGTTCACCACTTTCAATCGGACCGTGATCGGCGGCTCGGCCTGCCCGCCGACCATGATCCGGACCTTCCAGGAAGAATTCGCCGTGCATGTGCTGCACGCCTGGGGCATGACCGAGATGAGTCCGCTGGGCACGGTCTGCACGCTCAAAGCGAAGCACCTCGAACTGCCGGCACAGACCCGCTACGCCATCCAAAACAAGCAGGGCCGCCCGATCTTCGGCGTGGAGATGAAGATCGTCGATGACACAGGCAAGGAGCTGCCGCGCGACGGCAAGGCGTTCGGCGATCTGATGGTGCGCGGGCCGTGGATCTGCAACCAGTACTTCAAGGAGAAGGCGGCGAGCCCGCTGCGCGACGGCTGGTTCCCGACCGGGGACGTCGCCACGCTCGACCCGGACGGATTCATGCAGATCACCGACCGCTCCAAGGACGTGATCAAGTCGGGCGGCGAGTGGATCAGCTCCATCGACCTGGAGAATACCGCCATGGCGCACCCCGCCGTCGCGGAGGCGGCGGTGGTGGGCGTACGTCATCCCAAGTGGGACGAGCGGCCCCTGCTGCTGGTGGTGCGCAAACCAGGCGCGCAACTCACGCGTGACGACATGCTCGCGTTTTTCGAGGGACGCGTGGCGAAGTGGTGGATGCCGGACGATGTGGTGTTTCTAGACGCGCTGCCCCACACCGCCACCGGCAAGCTGCTCAAGACCAAGCTGCGGGACGAGTTCAAGAACCACAAGTTGCCGACGGCCTGAGCGGGCGCAGATGAGCCGGCGCTCGCACGCGTCGCCCCAGAGCGCCTCAACGCGGCGCGACGCACTCGAGGTTGTCGATCAGGCGCGTCTCGCCGAGTTTGGCCGCACCTAACACTACAAGGTCCCTGTCCGCAGGTTCCGGAGCGGTCAGCGTCGCGCGCCGGCGCACCACCACGTAGTCCACGTGCCAGCCGTGCCGCGCGAGCTCGGCATCGGCAGCAAACTCCATGGCCTCGAAGTTGCGGTCACCGCCCTCCACCGCCGACTTCACCTGATTCAGGACCTGATGCAGCCGCGGCGCCTCCCGACGCTGCGCGGGCGACAGAAAGCGGTTGCGCGAGGACAGCGCCAACCCGTCTTCTGCGCGCCGGGTCTCGGCGGCAATGATCTGGATCGGCAGCGCCATCTGCTCCACCATGTGCGTCACGATATGTAGTTGCTGGTAGTCCTTCTTGCCGAACACCGCGACCTGCGGCTGCACCATGTTGAACAGCTTCAGCACGACCGTGGCCACGCCGCGGAAGTGGCCGGCCCGGAAGCGGCCCTCGAGCTTGTTGGCAATGGCGGGCGGGTCGACCATGAAGACCTGCGGCTGCGGGTACATCTGTGACTCGTCCGGGTGGAACACCACGTGGACGCCGTCGGCCGCCAGCTTGACGCAGTCCTCCTCGAAGGTCCGCGGATACTTGTCGAAGTCGTCGCCGTGGGCGAACTGGAGCCGGTTCACGAAGATCGTGGTGACCACACACGGCGCGTGCTGGTGCGCCAGCCGCACCAGGCGCAGGTGCCCGTCGTGGATGTTACCCATCGTGGGAACGCACGCCACCCTCGCCTCCTGCTTCAGGCGCTGACGCAGGTCTTCGACGGTTCTGACGACATCCATGCAGGCGCAGTCACGACTCAGGCGCCGAGGCTGAAGAACTCGCGCGCTCCGCGCATCTCGCTGATGCGCTGCAACAATAAAGCAAAATCCCCGGGCCGATCAACAAAATTCAGATTGCGGCTGTTCACGATCAGCAGCGGCGCCGCATCGTACTCATGAAAGAAACGCCCGTAGGCCTGGGTCAGCCGCGCGAGATACTCTTCGCTGATGCCGCGCTCGTAGCTGGCCGCGCGCCGGCGCACGCGCGCCATCAGCGTCTCCACCGGCGCCTGAAGATAGATCACGAGG
This sequence comes from uncultured beta proteobacterium, assembly GCA_963705615.1. GTDB lineage: Bacteria > Pseudomonadota > Gammaproteobacteria > Burkholderiales > SHXO01 > SHXO01. The sequence continues at coordinate 111,501 of CAVPKE010000013.1, forward strand.
TCCGGCGTCACCGCCTGGGGCGCCAGGTGCGAGTATATGCGCTGGTAGAGCGCGAACTCGTCGTCGCTCAGGTTGAGCCGCGCGAACATGGGGTCCTTGTCGAACAGGAAGTCCGCCACAGTGGGACGCTCGAACAGGTCGAGCTGCTTCAGTCCCGCGAGCTGGTTGACGCGCTGAAACAAGAAAAACAGCTGGGTAGCCAAGGCCCAACGCCGCGGGTCTTGATAGAAGTTTCCCAGGAAGGGATTGCTGTGGGGCTCCTCGAGCAGCAGGTCGGAGCCGTTCGAGTCCGGCCAGCAGATGCGCGAGGCTGGTCTTGCCGACGCCGATCGGACCTTCGACGACGATGTATCGGTGCTTGACTTTTTCCATCAATCGATTCGGATCACACCTTGATCCGCGACCCGCGCCGCCAGGTCAGCGACGCTCCCGCGCCCGGGTATGACCGCATGCGGGCTCACTTCCGCCAGGGGCAGCAGCACGAAGGCACGCTCGATGCATGCGCGCGTGCGGCACCTCCAGTCCCGGCTCACGGATAACCCGGTCGCCTAGCAGCAGCAGGTCGAGGTCCAGGGTGCGCGGGCCGCTGAGCTCTCCTCGCACGCGCCCGTGTCGTGCTTCGAGCGCGAGCAGCTCCTGCAGCAACTCGCGGGGTGAAAGCGCAGTGTCGAGCATGGCCACGGCGTTGACGAAGTCGGGCTGGTCCAGCTTGCCGACCGGCGCGGTGCGGTACAGGGAGGAGCAGGCGAGCAGCCGAGTGTTTGGCAGGCGCGCAAGCTCCTCGAGCGCCTGGCGCACGTGGCGCACTGGATCGTCGAGATTGCCGCCAAGCCCGATATGCGCGGTCTGGAAACCGGGGGCGTGTCGACACCAGACGCTCAGGACACGGGGTCGACCGTGACCGCCTCTGTGCCGGCCTTGCTGCGCGGGCGACGCCGGCGCTTGCGCTTGCCCCCTGCGCTGTCGGGCAACAGCATGCGAGCGCGCTCCTCCTCCCCGGCGTCCTTGAAGCGCTCCCACCACCGGCCCACCTCTGCTTCCACCTCGCCGCTGTCGCAGCGAAGCAGCAGGAAGTCCAGGCCCGCACGCAGACGTGGATGCGTCCAGCAATCGATAGGGTCGACTGCCGGAGCGGTTGAGGAAGCGCGGTTGCAGCGCCCAGATCTCCTTCATGTCGGCGGTGAAGCGCCGCGGGACCGCCAGCTTCTCCACCTGCGCCGCGACCACCTGGTCCATGGCCTGTGCAACGCTGGAATCGACTTCATGCCCTCGGCTTCTATCGGCTTCCACGCGGCGAGCACTTCGTGCCACAGCAGGGCGGCGAACAAGAATCCGGGCGAGACTGGCTTGTCGTCGCGCACGCGCTCGTCGGTCTTCGCCAGCGCCAGCATCACGAAGCGCTCGCCCAGCGGCTGCTCCAGGATCACGTCGAGCATGGGCAGCAATCCGTGGTGCAGGCCTTCGGAGCGCAGCTTGAGGACGCACTCGCGCGCATGCCCGGACAGCAGCAGCTTGAGCATCTCCTCGAACACGCGCGCCGCAGGCACGTTCTGGATCAGCGGTGCCAGCCGCTTGATCGGCGCGCGCGTCTTCGGTTCGATCTCGCCAGCGAGCTTGGCCGCCAGCCGCGCGGCGCGCAGCATGCGCACCGGGTCCTCGCGGTAGCGCTGCTCCGGATCGCCGATCATGCGGATCACGCGCTTCTTGATGTCGGCGACCCCGTTGGTGTAGTCCAGGATCGTCCTGGGTGGTCGGGTCGTAGAACAGCGCGTTGATGGTGAAGTCGCGCCGGAGCGCATCCTCCCACTGCGTGCCGAACACGTTGTCGCGCAGGATGCGCCCGTGCTCGTCGCGTTGATGCTCATCCGCGCTGGTGGGCACTCCGCCGCGGAAGGTCGACACCTCCACGGTTTCCGCGCCGCACATCACGTGCACCAGCCGGAAGCGACGCCCAATGATGCGGGAGCGGCGGAAGACGGCGCGCACCTCCTCAGGCGTCGCGTCGGTCGCAATGTCGAAGTCCTTTGGCTCGACCTCGAGCAGCAGGTCGCGCACCGCACCGCCCACCACGAAGGCCTTGTAGCCCGCCTCCTGCAAACCTGCCGTGACGCGACGCGCACAGGCGCTGATGCGCTCCCGTGCAATACCGTGCTCCTGGAAGGGGATTTCGAGGGGCTCGCGCGGTTTGCCTGGTCGGCCGGAAAGTACGCGCTGGATGAGCCGTTTAATCATCAAATCCGGTCTATATTCGAGAAGGCGGGCGATCGGAGAATGCGCTAGCGGGCTCGGACAAGAGATCGGCCTTCGTCTGTAGGTGCTTGATGTGCCTAATATTCGAGACTCAATCCCAGTTCTGAGCGTCCCCCGGATCGGGCGAATTTAAGCGACGCGGGCGGAGCGTGTTGGCGCTCCAATTCGCCCAGTTATTCGGTCACTTCAGTGACCGAATAACGCATTATAGGGGAAGCGGCACCCCATACAGCCGCTCCAGGTTGTCCGGGGTGAGGACCCGCTCCGCGGACCCCGCCAGCGCGGTCTCAGCCTCATACAGCAAGACTGCGTGATCACAGTAGCGGCGCGCCAGCGTGGGATCGTGCAGGACCATGAGGACCGCCCGACCTGAGGCCCGGGCGAGGCTGGCGAACCAGTCCAGTGCCTGCATCTGGTGACGCAGATCGAGGTGCTGAAGCGGCTCGTCCAGCAGGAAAACCGTCGGATCCTGGGTGAGCACCAGAGCCAGGCGCGCCCGCTGCCGTTCCCCGCCCGAGAGAGTGGACAGCGGCTGCCCGGCCAACCGCGCCAAGTCCATGCGCTCGAGCTGCCCGCGAGCTAGGCGCTCCGCCTCGGGGTCGTATCCAAGCAGCGAACGGCGGTGGGGATAGCGGCCCAGCGCGACGTAGTCGAGAACGCTGCCCCAGAACTCCGTTGTTTCTTCTTGCAGCAGCAGGCCGATGAGCCGCGCGCGCTTTGCGGCACCCAGATCGGAGAGCTGCGTGTCATCGAGACGCACGCTTCCGGCGAGCGGCCTGCGCACCCCGGCCAGGGCATGCATCAGGGTGGTCTTGCCGCTGCCGTTGTTACCGAGCACAGCCCAGCACTGCCCGGGCGAGACCGCGAACGACAGCCCCCGGCACAGCACCCGGCCAGGGAACCCGAGCGTGAGCGCTTCCGCGGTCAGTCTCATCTGCGCCTCGCGAGCAGCAGCAAGACCACGGGGACACCCAGCAACGCGGTCAACGCACCCACGGGGATCTGCAGCGGTGCCCACAAGCTGCGCGCGGCGGTGTCGGCAAGCGACAGCAACGCTCCGCCGGCCAGAATGGCGCTTGGAGTCAACCAGCGGTAGTCCGTCACGCCCAGCAGCCGCACCAGGTGCGGCACGATCAGTCCGACGAAGCCGACGGTCCCCGCCAATGACACCGAGGTCACGGTTGCGGCGGAAGCTATGAGATAGATGACCACCTCCGCGCTCGCCACCGGCACTCCCAGCGAGATGGCTTTGCTGCGACCAAGCATCATGACGTTGAGCGCGCCCGACCCGAGGACGCTCGCCGCCCCGCATGTCGCCAGGGCGAGCCACGCCCACTGAGGAGACGTCGCGTCGGACAGGTCGCCCAGCATCCAGAACAGCATGCCCTTCACCGCCGTTTGCGGGGCGAGCAGCAGGATCAGACTGATCAGCGCACTGCAACCGGCCGAGAACACCACGCCGGTGAGTAGTAGCCGGTAGAGGTTCCAGTCGCCGGCGCGGAAGCTCAGCCCAAAAACGGTCAGGACGGCCGTGAGTGCCCCCGCCAGGCCGGCGAGCTGCGAGCCCGCATACCCCGCCCCCAGGCTGGTCGCAGCCAATAGCCCGAGTCCAGCCCCGCCGGAGATACCCAATACGTAGGGGTCTGCCAGCGGGTTGCGCAGCAGGACCTGCAGTAGTGCGCCAGCCAGCGCCAACAGTCCGCCGCAGGCGAAGCCCGCCAATACGCGCGGCAGCCGGACCTTGAGCACGATATCGCCGACCGGGCCCGAGGCATCACCAGCGAGCGTCCCCGCGACATCCGCGAAAGACAACGGCACGCTGCCTACCACCAGGCCCAGGCACAAGCTGATGGCGCCCAGCACGGCGAACAGGGCCAGGATGAGAACCGGGCGTGACACCCCGTCGGCCGTCCAGATCGCTAGCGCAGGCTGATCATCATCCAGTCGCGCTCCAACGCCGTTTCCTTGAGCGTCTCGTCTGGATCGACAGCAATGGGATGGGTCACCTTGGACAGCAACGGCAGGTCGTTGAGTGAGTCGGAGTAGAACCAGGTCTCCGTGAAGGAATTCCAGCCCAGGCCATGCTCAGCCAGCCAGGCCTCCACCCGCGCGACCTTCCCTTCACGGAATGAGGGCACGCCCTTGACCCTGCCGGTGAACTCGCCGTCTATCTCCTCGGGCTCGGTGGCGACCAGGTGGTCGATGCCGTACTCGCGCGCGATGGGCCCGGTCACGAAGCTATTGGTCGCCGTGACGATCGCGCGCGCGTCCTCGCGGTGGCTGTCGACCAGGTCGCGCGACTTGCGCGTGATGATGGGCAGAATGCGATCGCGCATGAACTCCCGGTGCCACTCCTCTAATATCCTGCGCGGATGGCGCGACAGCGGTTTCAACTGGAAGTCGAGAAAGGCGTGGATGTCCAGCGTCCCGGCCTTGTAGTGTTCGTAGAAATGCTTATTCTCGGCCTCGTGCACTTCGCGGTCGAGCACGCCCTTCCCGATCAGGAACTGCGCCCACTCGAAGTCGCTGTCACCAGCCAGCAACGTGTTATCCAGGTCGAACAAGGCGAGGCGCATGAGTGCCGGGAGGGATGCAGCAGCCGGGTGTCTGATAGCGCGGGTAGAGGACGAAGAGGCGGCGGACGAAAATCGATGAAAGTGAAGATGGGGCGACGCTGCAGGCAGTATAGCCGAAAGGCGTCAGGATGAATCTGACCGCGGAACTGCTGCGCGCGTCCCGGTACTGGGTGGCTCGTATCCTCGACGAGGGCACGCTCATCGACGTCGCCCGCAACGCCGCCTACCGCAGCTGCAGCATCTCCCGCAGCAGAGGAAGGGTAATGGGGCGCTTGGTCTGCAGCGAATACTCGTCGAGCGCGTCTACAACCGCCATCAGCGAGGGTAGATCGCGCCGGCCGTGGCGCAGCAGGTAATCGGTGAGCTCGGATGAAAGCGTGAAACCGCGTCCGCTGGCGTGTCTGCGTAGCGCCTCGGACTTTTCCTCGTCGCTCAGCAGGCGCAGCTGGAACACCAGCCCCGCCCCCAGCCGCGTCCTGACGTCATCGCGTAAATCGAGACCGGCGGGCGCCGCGTTGCCCGCGGCCAGCACGCGCGCATCGTCCTCGCGCAGCCGCTGGAACAGCCGGAATAGGGTCGCCTGGGATTGCGTGGGCAGTTGCTGCACGTCGTCCACCGCGATCACCGACGGGAGCCGCGCAGCTTGATCCAGGGCTTCCAGCTCGCGTGCGCCGGCACACAGCAGCGCCCGGTTAGACCCCTGTGACGCTTGCACCGCCGCGCGCAGCAGATGGCTCTTGCCGCAGCCCGGCGGGCCCCACAGGTAGACGCAGCGCTCTTGCAGCGTACCCGCGAGCCAGGCGTGCAGCGCGGCGAGCACCTCGCTGTTGCTGCCCGGCGCGAAGTTCTCCAGTGTGGGCGCGCGGGGTTCGGACAGATGGAGGAGCAACTGCTGCATGACGTGCCCGTCTTCCTGTAATCGTTTGCGAGAGGGATCGAATCGGTGCGCGGCTCGGCGCAGCGCACATGGGAGGCATCGCGTCGAGCCGATGAGCCTTTTCGGGTAGAATTCGCGAGCCGCGCGCCGCAGCGGCCGTTCGCGGCGAACGATGCCGCTGTTGCGACATCTTAGCCTAGATCGTGGTGCTGGACGCCGCGGCGGGTTGCCCGCTGTGCTCCGCACACCTGCCGCCTGTCACTTTTATCATGGCCCGCGAGCCCTTGTCCCCGCACGAAAAATCGCCAGGTACCAGCCTCTCCTATCGCGCAGCCGGCGTGGATATCGACGCCGGAGACCGGCTGGTGGAAAGCATCAAGCCGATCGCTCAGCGCACGCTGCGCGAGGGCGTACTTGCTGGCATCGGCGGCTTCGGCGCACTGTTCGAGGTGCCGAGCAGGTTCCGCAATCCGGTGCTGGTCTCCGGCACCGACGGCGTGGGCACGAAGCTGAAGTTGGCTTTCCAGCTCGGCCGGCACGACAGCGTGGGGATCGACCTGGTGGCGATGAGCGTCAACGACATCCTGGTGCAGGGCGCCGAACCCCTGTTCTTTCTCGACTACTTCGCCTGCGGGCGCCTGGACGTGGCCACCGCCACCACGGTGATCAAGGGCATCGCAGCCGGGTGCGAGCAAGCCGGCTGCGCGTTGATCGGCGGTGAGACCGCCGAGATGCCGGACATGTATCCGCCCGGGGAGTACGACCTGGCGGGGTTCGCGGTGGGTGTGGTGGAAAGAGACCGAATTTTGGACGGCAGCCGCATCGCCCCTGGCGACGCGGTGCTGGGTCTCGCCTCCAGCGGCGCGCACTCTAACGGCTACTCGCTGATCCGCAGCATCCTCGAGCGAGAGGCCGCCGATCTCTCCTCCGATTTTCACGGCCAGCCGTTGGGTGATGTGCTGCTTGCGCCCACGCGCATCTACGTCAAGCCGCTGCTCGCTCTGATGCAGCAGATGCAAGTGAAGGGACTGGCGCACATCACCGGCGGCGGCCTGCTGGAAAACTTGCCGCGCATACTGGCAAGCGATCTGACCGCGGAGCTCGAGCGCGCAGCCTGGCCGCGGCCGGCGCTATTCTCGTGGCTGCAGGAAAAGGGCGGCGTGGGCGACGACGAGATGTTCCGCGTGTTCAACTGCGGCATCGGGATGGCGGTGGTGGTAGGCGAGCAGGACGCCGAGCGCGCCATGCAGCAGTTGCGAGCTGCAGGTGAGAGCGTGTACCGGATCGGCCGCATCCGGGCACACCGCGCAAGCGAGGCCCAGACTCTCATCGCGTGAGGGCTGCGTGAAGCGCGTCGTCATCCTGATCTCGGGCCGCGGCAGCAACATGCAGGCCCTGCTGGAGGCAGGGCTGCCGGCCAAGATCAGCGCTGTGATCAGCAACGAGCCGCTGGCGCCGGGGTTGGAGATCGCGCGCCGGTTCGGTGTCAAGACAGAGGTGGTAAATCATCGGGAGCTTCCCAATCGCCAGAGCTTCGACCTCGCGTTGGGTGACGCGCTCGCGCGCTACGACCCGCAGCTGATCGTGCTCGCTGGATTCATGCGGGTGCTGACGGAAGCTTTTGCGACCCGCTTCGCCGGCAAGCTGATCAACATCCATCCGTCGCTCCTGCCGGCATTTCCAGGGATCCACACCCACCGGCGCGCGCTCGAAGAGGGTGTGCGGATCCACGGCTGCACGGTGCACTTCGTGACCCCCAGCGTCGACAGCGGCCCCATCATCGTTCAATCGGCGCTTGCGGTGCTGCCCGATGACACGGAGGAGACCCTGGCTGCTCGCGTGTTGCAGGAGGAGCACCGCGTGTTGCCCCAAGCCGTGCGCTGGTTTCTCGACGGCCACCTGCGGCTGCAGGGCAACCATGTCGTCATCGCCGGCCCGTGTCGATACCCAGACCCGATCAGCTCACCGCTGCCTGCATGAAATACATCCTTCTCGTAGTTGCTCTGTTACTGGCAACCGCGCCCTCGCTCGCCGGCGGCGCGCGCGACAAGGCGGTCCCATCCCGGATCGAGGTCAAGTACCGGGTGAGCATCGCCGGGCTGCCCATCGGAGAGGGCACCGACGTGTTCCAGCACGACGGCAAGAGCTACTCTGTAGTCAGCGAGTCCAATACGGTCGGGCTCGCCGCCATCTACCCGTTCAAGCTCCGCCGCGAAACCAAGGGCAGTATCACGGCCGACGGGTTGCGCCCGCTCAGCTTCGTCGAGACGGACAACGGCAAGTTCAAGCGCGGCGCCAGCTTCGACTGGGCAGCCGGCGAGGTGCAGCTGACCGACGGCGAGAGGAAGCAGACAGTGCCACTCCCGCCCAATACGTGGGACGCAGCCAGTTTCGCCTGGAGCTTCGCCTTCTCGCGCTCGCAACCCAAGGACCTGCAGGTGTACGTGACAGACGGCCGGCGCTTGACCGAGTACAAGTACGCGATCCTCGGCCGCGAGAAGCTGGACACACCGCTGGGCGAGCTGGAGACCGTACACGTGAAAAAGATTCAGGAAGAAGGCGACAGACGGTCCTTCGAAGTTTGGCTGGCGATCGACCAGCATTTCCTGCCGGCGCGCGTCCGCGCGACCGAGAAGGACGGAACCGCGTTTGACTCGATGGTGGAAAGCGTCAAACTCGTACCGTGATCGAGCTCACGCGCGGCCGCCTGGACGCGGCAGTCTCCGCGTTGCAGGTGGTGCTGGGCCTGACCCGCCCGGCTGATGCCGCGCTGAGGCTGTTCTTTCGCGACCATCCGGAGATGGGCCAGCGCGACCGCGGTTTCGTGGCTGAGCTCGTGTTCACGGTGCTGCGCCACCTGCGTCTGCTGGAACACCTGGCGGGCGACCCTCAGCCCCGGCGTTTAGCGCTGGCCGCGCTCAGCCTGCAACTCGGGTTCAGCGTGCGTGAGCTGTCGCCGATGCTGGCGCGCGGAGATGACACCTGGCTGGCGCATGCGCGTGCAATCGACCAGGCACAGCTCGCGCCCGCCACCCGTCTGAGCCTGCCCGACTGGCTGTACGACAGCCTCGCCCAGCAGTGGGCTGGCGGCGAGCTGGAGGCGATCGCGCGTGGACTGCTGCAGCCGGCGCCTCTGGATTTGCGGGTCAACACGATGCTGGCGCAGCGCGACGAGGTTCTGGCTGCTTTCGAGCGCGACGGCATCGCTGCTGCCACCACGCGCTATTCGCCGGTGGGTGTGCGGCTCGAAACCAAGCCGGCGCTGCAGCGCCACCCGCTGTTCCTGGAGGGCAAGGTGGAGGTTCAGGACGAGGGCAGCCAACTGCTGGCTTACCTGGTTGCACCCCGGCGCCGCGAGATGGTGGTGGACTTCTGTGCCGGCGCCGGCGGCAAGACGCTGGCGCTCGGTGCGCTGATGCGTTCGGAGGGGCGCGTGTACGCCTTCGACACCGCAGAAAAGCGGCTATCCAACCTGAAGCCCAGATTGAAGCGTTCGGGGCTGTCGAACGTGCATCCGCAGCTTATCGAGGGCACCGCCGATGCTCGGGTGAAGCGGCTGGCGTCCAAGATCGACCGCGTGCTGGTGGACGCTCCCTGCAGCGGCCTGGGAACCGTCCGCCGCAACCCCGACCTCAAGTGGCGCCAAAAACCCGAAGGCGTGGTTGAGATGGCGGCTAAGCAGCGCGCCATTCTCGAAGCGGCGGCGCGGCTGATCAAACCGGGCGGACGGCTGGTGTACGCCACCTGCAGTCTGCTGCAAGAGGAAAACGAGGCGGTCGTCGACGCCTTCCTGGGCGCTCATCCGGCGTTTGTTCTGAGCCACTGCGGCGAGATCTTCCGCCGCCAAGGCATCGAGCTGGACACCGGTCCGTACTACCGCGTTTTTCCCCACTCACACGGGATGGACGCATTCTTTGCCGCCGTGCTCGAGCGCGCACAGGGCGGATAGGCGGATGGCGACGCGCTTCCCGTGCTGGTTTGCGCTGTGGTTCGGGTTGTGGCTGGCGCCGCAGGCGGCCGCATTGCAGCCCGCGGAGACAGTCGAGGAAGCGGTCACAGCGCAGATCGCGTTCACCCCAGGGGACGACGCGGCGCGCATCATCGTCCAGGCGCTGCAGGCCTCACGGCACCAAGTCCTGGTGCAGGCCTTCAGCTTCACGCACCGGGACATCGCCCGGGCGCTGATCCAGGCGCGAGCCCGTGGCGTCGACGTCCAGGTGATCGCCGATGCGGAGCAGACCGAATTGATCGAGCACAGCGTCATACCGGAGCTGGCCGCAGCGGGCGTTCCGGTATTCCTGGATGAGGAGCACGTCGCCGCGCACAACAAGGTGATGGTGATCGACGAAGGCCAACCTTCCGCCGCGGTCATCACCGGCAGCTTCAACTTTACCTTCGCTGCGCAGTTTCGCAATGCCGAGAATCTGCTGTTGCTGCGCGGGGGACCACGCATCGCCCGAGCCTACGCCGACAACTGGCGCCGCCACCGGGCGCATTCGCGGCCATATCCTCGGCCATGAACTACCGTGACACGTGATCGTGGCTCGGCACCAACTACGAGTCACGAACCCGGGTTGCCCTACTGTTAGAATCCGCGCATGGATCCGGGCACCGGGAAAGGCGAAATCCACAACCTCATACTCGACCTCCTGGCCGACCTGCACAGCAGCAACGTGCTCTGGCAGGTCCTCGTGCTGGCGGTGAGCCTCGCGCTCGCTTGGTGGGTCGCGCGGCTGGTGCACCGCCGGCTCTTGGTGGCTTCCTCCGCCGAGCCCAGCGCCACTCTGAAGATCGGCGTCGGCGGGCTCAACCGGGTCATCTTCCCGCTCTCCGCACTGCTGTGCGTCATTCTCGGGCGCTTCGTCCTGCATCGCTTCCAGCACGAAGTCAACCTGCTCAACCTTGCGGTACCCCTTCTGTTTTCGCTGATGCTGGTGCGCGTGGCGGTCTATGTGCTGCGCCGCGCCTTCAAAGCTGACGGCCCGCTGCGCTACTGGGAGCGCGCCATCGCCTGGACCATCTGGGTCGGGGTCGCGTTGTACATCACCGGCCTGCTGCCGGACGTGGTGGAGGTGCTCGACAGCTTCGGGTTCCACATCGGCAAACAGCGCATCTCTGTCCTCACCATCCTGCAGGGCCTGCTGTCGGTAGCCATCACCGTGGTCATCGCGCTATGGGCGGGCCGAACGATCGAGGCACGGCTGCTGGCCGCGCGCGGCGTGGATCTCAACCTGCGGATCGTGGCTTCGAAGCTCGTAAACACGCTGCTGGTCATCATCGCGATACTGGTCGCCTTGCCCGCCGTTGGGATCGACGTGACCGTGCTGTCGGTGTTCGGCGGCGCGCTCGGCGTGGGGCTCGGGCTCGGGTTGCAGAAGATCGCTGCCAACTATGTGTCCGGCTTCATCATCCTGCTCGACCGCTCTATCAGCCCCGGCGCCCTGGTAACCATCGAAGGCCGCTACGGGCAGGTGACCAAGCTCACGGGCCGCTACCTCGTGGTCAAGGGCGGGGACGGCACCGAGGCTATCATCCCCAACGAAACGGTGATCACCTCGGTGGTCGTGAACCACTCCTATTCGGATCGGCGTGTGCGCGTAGATGTGCCGATGCAGGTAAGCTACAACAGCGATGTAGAGCGGGCCCTGGACATCATGCTCGAGGCGGCGCGCGGCCACCCCCGCGTGTTGCGCGACCCGGCGCCCGCCGCGCTGCTCAAGACCTTTGCGGACAGCGGCATCAACCTGGAGCTGTACGTGTGGGTCGCGGATCCAGAGGCAGGCACCGGGGACCTGCGCTCGGATCTCTATCTTGTGCTGTGGAAGAGCTTCAACGCCAACAACATCGTGATTCCATATCCGCAGCGCGAGGTCCGTATCCTGCGCTCGAGGCCTGCCTGACATCGGCATCCGTCTTGCACGCACCTTGCGCACAACGCGCTCCCTGGAGTAGCGCTCCCACGACGAGCCCGCAAAACACGGTCCCGGCGGTGGTTGAAAAACCGCGACCGGGCCGCAATCTTGCATGACGAAAGTCCTACGCCCTAACCCGGAAAGTCCCGTTGCTGTACAATGGTGGGCGCTCAAAAATGGTAATTACCTCAATCTGATATGAATTTTCTATTCGAGCTGTTCAGCGGTCTGATTCAGCTGCCTTGGTGGGGCTATGCGCTGGTGGCCTTGGGGCTGACGCACATCACTATCGCGGGAGTCACCATCTTCCTGCACCGTTACCAGGCGCACCGCGCTCTGGAGCTGCACCCGGCGATCAGCCACTTCTTCCGCTTCTGGCTCTGGCTCACGACCGGCATGGTGACCAAGGAGTGGGCAGCGGTGCACCGCAAGCATCACGCCAAGTGCGAGACCGAAGAAGATCCGCATAGTCCCAAGGTGTACGGCCTGCGCAAAGTCCTGCTGGAAGGTACCGAGCTGTATCGAATCGGTGCAAGCGATGCCGAGACGTTGACCAAGTACGGTCACGGCACGCCCGACGACTGGATCGAGCGCAAACTCTACTCTCGCCACAGCGTCATGGGCGTATCGATCATGCTGGTGCTCGATCTCGTGCTGTTCGGATTCGCGGGCCTGGCGATCTGGGCCGTGCAGATGCTGTGGATTCCGTTCTTTGCCGCAGGGGTAATCAATGGCCTGGGGCACCACAGCGGCTACCGCAGCTTCCAGACTGAGGACGCCAGCACCAACATCGTTCCCTTCGCCATCCTCATCGGCGGCGAGGAACTGCACAACAACCACCATGCGTATGCGTCCTCCGCCCGGCTGTCGAGCAAATGGTTCGAGCTCGATATCGGGTGGCTGTATATCCGCTGCATGGAGCTGCTGGGGCTGGCGCAGGTCAAGAAGCTGGCGCCCAAGATCCGTTTCGACTTCGGCAAGGCGCGCTGCGACCTGCACACCCTGCAAGCGGTGATCACACACCGCTACGACGTCGTGCAACGCTTCGCGCGCTCGCTCAAGAGCACGCTGGCGGACGAGCTGGAGCGCGTCAAGACACGGGGTCAGGCGGTGGATACGCGGATGTTCAAACACTGGCTGCAGCGCGACAAGAAGGACCTGCTCGCGCACGAGCGCGTTCACCTCGAGGAAGTTCTAAAGACCAGCAAGGTCCTCGCTACCGTCTATTCGATGCGCCAGGAGCTCACCGGTCTGTGGGCCCGTTCCACGGCCTCGAAAGAGCAGCTGGTGCATCAGCTCGAAGATTGGTGCCGGAGGGCCGACAAGAGCGGCATCGCCCAGCTGGAGAGATTCTCGCGCACGCTGCGCGGCTACGTCTCGGCCTAAGCGCGGACGATCAGCGGTCCAGAAAACAAAAGGCCTGCACAATCGCAGGCCTTTTTTGTGCCGCCGATTCAGCCCGGGCGGCTATCTGAGCCCCAGCGTCTACTTGAGTTTGGTCTCCTTGTAGAGCACGTGCTTGCGGGCAACGGGGTCGAATTTCTTCAGCTCCAGCTTGTCAGGCTTAGTGCGCTTGTTCTTGGTCGTGGTGTAGAAATGGCCGGTGCCGGCACTTGACTCCAGCTTGATCTTCTCGCGCATCGAGCTTCTCTCCTAGCGTTGTCTGACTAGATCTTGACGCCCGTAGCGCGCAGCTCGGCCAGGACGACGTCGATGCCCTTCTTGTCGATCAGGCGCAGACCGGCCTGGCTCACGCGCAGGCGCACCCAGCGGTTCTCCCCCTCGACCCAGAAGCGGCGCGACTGCAGGTTGGGCAGGAAGCGACGGTGGGTTTTGTTATTCGCGTGGGAGACGTGGTTCCCCCTGAGCGGCTTCTTGCCGGTGACTTCACATACGCGAGGCATTGCGCGCTCCGGAATCTCAAAAGAGCCGCTTTATACCACGCGTACGCGTGTATTCTCAAGCTCTAGGGCGGGAGCTAGAGGTATTCTCAAGCTCTAGGGCGGGACTAGAGGTATTCTCAAGCTCTAGGGCGGGAGCTAGAGGTATTCTCAAGCTCTAGGGCAGGAGCTAGAGGACCCCACGCACGTTTCATACGGAACCTGTTCCTTTTCATACGATCGATCATGAGGTTAGCTTGCACATCAATCCACCTTGACAGCACACTGATAGCCCGGCTCTAATTCGCCTGCAGCGTCATACCAGAACAAGGGAAGAGCGAAGGGCAGGTGCGACGCGCGTCAATCCAAAACACTCCTGGGAGGAAAGCATGAAAAAGCAGTGGCAACTCATTGCGGGGGCCGCCCTATTGGCAGGCGTGACATCCGCCCAAGCGCAGGACACGCGCCTGTACGTATTCAGCTCCACGCCTCTGACGATCGGCAAGGGCATTCTCCAGAACCTCGCGCCGAACGATCCGCCGATCCAGGTCCCGGTCGGCTTCTACGTGATCAAGCACCCCAAGGGCAACGTCCTGTTCGACACCGGCTGCAACGACAAGCTGATCAACGATATCAACTGGTGGCCCGCCGGGTTGCAGTCGCTCAAGCCGATGATGACCCCCGAGCTTGCCATCGACGCCCAATTGGAGCAAGATCGGCTTAACACCCAACGACATCAAGTACGTGGTGGTGAGCCATCTGCACTTGGATCATGGCGGTAACGTCGGCAAGTTCCCCAACTCCACCATCGTGGTGCAGAAGGAGGAGATCCAGAACGCCTTCTGGCCCGAGCCCGGCACCGGCGGCCCGTACATCCTTGGTGACGTCATGCCGCTGCGGGCGGCGAACGCCAACTACCCCAACGCGCAGAAGATGATTCAGCTGCGAAGGTGACCTCGATATCTTCGGGGATGGTTCATTGGTGGTGAAGCGCTGGGTGGGACACACGCCGGGCAGCCAGATGATGACGGTCAAGCTGAAGAACACCGGCCTCATCATCCTTACCGGCGACAACGTCTACTTCCGCGAGAACGTCGAGAAGAGCATACCGCCCAACATCGTACTGGCCTACAAACCGGATGGGATCTATAGCGCCTACGAGTGGATCCGCATGATGATGGCGACCCAGAAGGCGGATTTCTTCACCGCCCACGATCCGGACGCCTACAAGGCGATGAAGAAGCCGCCCGGCTACTACGACTGACCAGCCAGCCGAGTCACCGGCTGCTGCCTGAAGACACGGCGCCGGGGCGAATCTTCGCCTCGGCGCTTTTTTGTTGTTAGCGACTACGAAGGTAAACCGTGACGGCGGTCATCGTCGCCGACAATCTCACCCGCTACTACGGCGCTCGTCTGGCCGTGGACCGCGTGTCGTTCGAGGTCCGACCCAACGAAGTCATGGGGCTGCTCGGCCCGAACGGCTCGGGCAAGAGCACCATCCTCAGGATCCTGGCCGGATATCTGCGTCCCACCTCCGGCACCGCCCGCGTTGCGGGGTTCGACGTAGTCTCGCACGGGCTTGAGGCTCGCAGCCAGCTTGGCTACGTCCCCGAAGATGTACCGCTTTACACCCAAATGCGGGTGAGCGAATTTCTCGATTTTATGGGCCGCGTACGCGGGCTGGAAAGCGCAAAGCTGCCGGCGGCCGTCGATGAGGTGATCGAGCGGCTGTCACTGGGACACGTGCGCACCCTGCTGATCGCGAAGCTCTCGCGCGGCTACCGTCAGCGCGTCGCCATCGCCCAGGCGCTGCTCGGAAAACCGAAGCTGCTGGTGCTGGACGAGCCGACCAATGGCCTCGATCCACGCCAGATCATCGAGGTGCGCGAGCTGATCCGCTCGCTGGCGCGCGAGCTTTCGATACTCGTCACCTCGCACATCCTGGCCGAGATCGAGCGCGTCGCGCACCGCGTCGCCATTCTGCTCGACGGCAAGCTCCTTACCGTGCACAAGCTAAGCGAGCCGCAGGGCTCGGGAGCCCGGCTGCGCGTGCGCCTGCGCGCGACCGATGAAGCCGCGGTGCGCGCCGGTCTCCAGAGCGTAGCCGGTGTAAGGCTGGTCGACGCGCTCCCCGCGCAGGGTTGCTACATCCTGGAAAGCGCCGAGGGCCCGGCCACTGCGGTGCGTGCGCTGGTGCAGGCTGGTTTCGCAGTCGAGGAAGTGACCGATTCCGACACGGGTCTCGAGGACCTGTTCCTGCGACTGACGGAGGGCGCGCGGGCGATGAGGATGTTCCTGACCCTGCTCGGCAAGGAAGTCCGGGCACTGTTCTACTCGCCCATCGCGTACATCGTCATCGCGGTGTTCCTGCTCTTGATGGGCTACTCGTTCACCTTGACCTTGTTCCTGAACAAGTACGCCACGCTGATTCACATCTTTTTTCAGTCCGCCGGCCTGCTATTCCTGATCATCCCCATCATCACGATGCGGCTCTTCGCCGAGGAGCGCAAGGCGGGCACGCTCGAGCTGCTGCTCACCGCGCCGGTGCGCGAGAGCCAGGTCGTGCTGGCGAAGTACCTGGCCAGCATGGCGGTGGTGCTCGCGATGATCGCGCTCACCGGCGCCTACGCGCTCGTGCTCGGGATATTCGGAACCCCGGAGTGGGGTCCGATCTACAGCGGATACCTCGGTCTCGCCCTGCTCGCGAGCACGCTGGTGTCGCTCGGTCTCGTGATCTCTGCGCTGACTTCAAACCAGATCGTGGCCGCCATCATCGCCATCGGGATATCGTTCCTGATGTGGACGATCGATACGCTGGCAGCGCTGATGCCCGAGGCGCTCGAGCGCGTCCTCATCAGCCTGTCGCTGCTCGCACACTTCACGCCATTTGCCACCGGCGCGATGTACACGTCGGATTTCGGGTTCTTCGTGAGCAGCACCCTGCTGGCCTTGTTCCTCGCCATGCGCGCGCTGGCGAGAAGGTGAAGGGGTGAATTGAGTTGCAGAGTCGGGCGTGACGAATCACGAGTCACGAATCACGACGTCACGAGTCTCTGATGGAGCACGGCCAGACCGACCTGAGCGCGATCGCCTGGTTTCTCGGCTGGGCGGTCGCCGCTCGGCACGCTGTTTTTCGCCGGACTGCGGCTCCCGCTGCAGACGCGGCTGACGCGCGCGAAATCGCTCCTTTACAACGCGGGTGTGGTCGCGGCGGCGCTTCTGGTTGTGGTGTTGGCGAACACCGCCTTGATCTTGCACGACGCCCACATCGACCTCACGCGCGAAAAGATCTTCACCCCCTCGAGTCAAGCCATGGCGGTGGTGGACCAGCTGCAGCGGCCGGTGCGGCGTGACTTACTTCTACAGCGGCCAGGATCCCGAACGGGCGGCGCCTGAAGGAAGTGCTCGACGTGATGGGCAAACGCAACGCCTTGCTGGAGGTGCGCACCGTGGATCCCGACCGCCAGCCCTCGATCGCGCAAGCCTACGGATTGCGCACGTTCAACGCCGCGATTCTGGAAGCCGAGGGCCGCAAGGTCATGGTCCAGACCACCGACGAAAGCGAGATCGCCATCGGCATCCAGCGCGTACTCCGGGACAAGGTGATCACCGCGTGCTTCCTGGAAGGCCACAACGAGTTCCCCATGGACAACTTCGAGTTCCACACGCATCTCGAAGGCGCCGCCGGCCACAGTCACGACGACGCGTCCTCGAAGCTGATCCAGACCACGGGACATGGGATCGGGCGGCTGCGGCGCGCGCTCGAGGCCCAGGGTTACGAGACGCGCAAGGTCATCCTCGCGACTTCGGCGAGCGTGCCCGAAAGCTGTCAGGTGCTGATCATCGCTAACCCGCGCACGACCTTCCTGCCGGCGGAGAGCGCCGCCCTCGAGGCATACCTCCAGCGCGGAGGCTCGCTGCTGGCGATGTTCGACCTCGGCTTCGTGCTCGAGCCGCGGCTGGCGGCGTTAGTCGAGAAGCTCGGGGTGCGCCTGCCGCAGGAGGCGGTCGTCGATCCGCTCAGCCATTACTCAACCGACGCGGAGATGGTGGCAGTCACGGCGTACGAGCCCAACCCGATGACACGGAACATCTCGATGACCTTCTTTCCGGGGATACGCCCGCTACTTCCGGTGCAGCCCGCGCCCGGGAATCACGGTTGCCCCGTTGTTCTCCAGCAGCCGCGATAGTTATACGCGACCGGTGCAGCCGGTGGCAGTGCGCGAAGTCGGGGGCAGCAGTCCCGCGGCGCGTTCGCGTACCGACCAGCCCGGCCCGCGCGTGCTCGCCATCGCCGCAGAGGGCCAGCTTGCCCGGCGCGCCGACAGGAGCACCTCGGCTCCGGGCCATCATCGTGGGCGACGGCGACTTCGCAAGCAACTCGTTCCTTCCCTATCTCGCGAACAGCGACCTTGCGATGTCGATGGTGCGCTGGCTGGTGCGCGAGGAGCGCCTGGCTACGGTGGCAAGCCGCATCCCGGTGCCGCCGATGATCCTGCTCTCCGGCGCGCAGATGAAAACGATCTTCCTCTCGGTGGAAGTCCTTCTGCCCCTGCTGGTAATAGCAATCGGAGCGATCGTCTGGTGGCGCCGGCGCTGACAAACCGCAGCCTGTGGACGGCCGCAGCGGCGTTGCTCGCGGTCGCTTTTCTAGCCGTCATGGTCGTCACCGGCGCGCTGCCGAGGCAACGCCAGCTCGTGAAGTTCGAAGCCAAGGGCGTGATGCAACTGGCGCCCGAGCGCATCAGCACCGTAGCGTTGCGTTCCGGTGAGCGCGGCGCGGTCTTCGTGCGCATACCCGACGGCGGCTGGGCGCGCGACGGCGGCGCGCCGCTCGACCCGGCCGTGGCAAAACGCCTGTCGCTCGCCGTGCAGTTCATGAACACGTCGGAGCCGGTGCGGGAAATGGAGCCCGCCGAGTACCAGGGAACCGACCCGCACGAGTTCGGTTTGGATCGCCCGCAACTGTCCATCGCCCTGTTCGAGGGTACGCGCCCTATCCTGGCCGCCCACTTCGGCGGCCGCAACCCGGACGGCTATCTGCAATACGTCACGGTGGAGGGGCGCCGCGAGCTCTTCCTCTTGTCCCGCTTCGTCGGCGAGGAATGGGACGCCGTCGCCAAGGCGACACTGCAGCCGTGAGCCAATGCCTCCGCAATCTTCCGGCGGCCTTGTGCCTCTTGCTCTCGCTCGCGACCGCTACGGAGGCGAGCGCACACACCGGGGGTACCACGGGCTTCGCCACGGTGACCATCGGCGGGCAGACGGTCCGCTACAGTGTTCAGCTTCCAGCCTTGGCGATACCCGCAGCGCTGGCCGACCGCATGCGCCTTGGGCAACCCGGGTTCACGCCCGATCTCAAGCCTCTCCTGGAACTCATCGGCCAAAGGATCCAGCTCACCAACCACGGTCAGCGCTGCGAAGCCGGGCCGGGCTCCAGCGTACCGCCCCCGCCGGATGCGGCGAGCTTTACACTGGTAGTGGACTTCGCTTGCGCGGAGCCGGTAGCCGAGCTGACGATCCACGACGACCTGTTCGATGTCCTCGGCGCCGACTACCACACGCTGGCCAAAATCGAGTGGCCAGGTGGCGTGCAGCAATTCGCGTTTCAGCCCGACATCCGTGAGACGCGCATCACGGTCGCCACAGCGGGTGAGTCGAGTCGTGGCGTGGCGAGCTTCTTCCTGCTCGGCATCGAGCACATCCTCACCGGCTACGACCATCTGCTGTTCCTGCTGGCGCTCATCCTGCGCGGCGGGAATATCTGGTCGCTGCTCAAGATCATCACCGCCTTCACGCTGGCCCATAGCATCACGCTAGCGCTCGCCGCGCTCAACATCGTTACGCTCCCGGAGCGCTTGGTGGAGGCCACCATCGCCCTGTCCATCGCCTACGTCGCGGCCGAGAACCTGTTCATGCGGCACGCAGTGTCCCACCGCTGGGCGGTGAGCTTCATCTTCGGGCTGGTGCACGGTTTTGGCTTCTCCAACGTCCTGCGCGAGCTGGGGCTGCCCAAGGAAGGGCTGATCTGGGCCCTGCTCAACTTCAACCTCGGAGTCGAAACCGGGCAGGCGATCGCGGTAGTCGTCGCAGTGCCGCTGCTGATGTGGCTGCGCCGCTTCCGCTGGGAGCCACGGGCAGTGGCCGCGGTCTCCGCTGTGGTCCTTGTGGTCGGCCTGACGCTGTTCGTCGAGCGCGCGGTACTGACGTGACCCGCATCTCGTGAGCGCGGCGAGGCCCGAGCCACGAATCACGGACGCTAGAGCAGTCCGCGCTCGGCAAAGGACATAGTTTGGCTCCCGCCGACGATGAAGTGGTCGAGCACCTTGACATCGATCAGCGTGAGCGCCTGCTTGAGCGCTTGCGTCAAGATCTCGTCGGCACGGCTCGGCTCCGCCAAGCCGGAAGGGTGATTGTGGGCAAAGATGAGCGCGGCCGCGTTGTGACGCAGAGCGCGCTTGACCACCTCGCGCGGGAAAACCGAAGTCTGGGTCAGCGTGCCCTCGGACAACTCTTCCGTGGCGAGCACCCGGTTCTGGGCATCGAGAAAGATGCCCAGGAACACCTCTTTGTCCTGCCGCAGCAGCGCCAGCCTGAGAAAATCGCGCACGGCCTTGGGCGAATTCAGGTTCACCCCCGGCTCGAGCTGCTCCTCGAGGGCGCGGCGCGCCAGCTCGATGACCGCCTGGAGTTGGACCGCCTTGGCGTAGCCGAGTCCCTTGGTCAGGAGCAGGCGCTCGAGATCCGAGGCAAACAGCGACGACAGGTTGCCATACTGGTGCAGCAGCTCCCGCCCGAGGTCTACTGCACTCTTGCCCGGCACGCCGGTGCGTAGCACGATGGCGAGCAACTCCGCTTCGCTGAGAGCCCGAGCTCCTTTGGTCAGAAGCTTCTCCCTCGGGCGCTCCCCCTTTGGCCAATCGCTTATTGCCATAGCTTCGCAGCCCGATGTCCGGGACACATTGCCGCCATCGCGCGGCCGCGTCATGGCCGGCGGGTGTATATTACACTGCGCTTGCGAGATTCCTGGCTGCCTAGACCGATGAGTGCGAATCCTCCCTATAGACTGTTGCTCGGGATGACAGGCGGCATCGCCGCTTACAAAGCAGCGGAGTTGTGCCGGCTGCTCGTCCAGGATGGCTGCGACGTCCAGGTGGTCATGACCGAGGCTGCTTGCCGCTTCGTCACACGGGCGACCATGCAGGCGTTGTCGGGTAAACGCGTGTTCACCGACCTGTGGGACGAGGCCGTGCCCAGCGGTATGGGGCACATCGAGCTCTCGCGCGACCGCGACCTCGTCGTCGTCGCGCCTGCCAGCGCAGATTTCCTGGCCAAGCTCGCGGCGGGGCTGGCCGATGATCTGTTGTCGACGCTGTGCCTCGCGCGCGAATGCCCACTGCTGGTGGCGCCAGCCATGAACCGGCAGATGTGGGAAAACACCTCTACCCGTCGCAACGTGCACCTGCTCGCAGCCGATGGCGTGCGCATCGCGGGTCCGGCAAGCGGCGATCAGGCGTGCGGCGAGGTAGGCCCGGGCCGCATGCTGGAAGCCGAGGAGATCCACCGCGAGATCCTGGCTGCTCTGCAGCCGGCGGCTTTACGCGGCGTGCGTGTGCTGGTTACCGCTGGGCCGACCTTCGAGGCCATCGACCCTGTGCGTGCAATCACCAATCGCAGCTCAGGGCGAATGGGTTACGCCGTGGCGCAGGCAGCGCTGGAAGCCGGCGCACAGGTCACCCTGGTATCCGGCCCCACGGCGCTGGTGCCGCCGGCGTTAGCGCGCGTGGTGCCGATTGTGTCGGCGCAGGACATGCTCGAAGCGGTGAATGCGCACGTTGCCGATTGCGACATCTTCATCAGCGTGGCTGCCGTGGCGGATTACCGCGTCGCGAAACCCGCGGCGCAGAAGGTCAAGAAGAACGACCAGGCGCTGACGCTGGAGTTGCTGCCGACGGTCGACATCCTGGCCAGCGTCGCCGGCCGCCCCAAGCCACCTTTCTGCGTCGGCTTCGCCGCCGAGAGCCAAGACCTGGAACGCTTCGCCGAGGACAAGCGCCGGCGCAAGAAGCTGCCACTGATGGTCGCCAATCTGGCGCAGGACGCGATCGGCGCGGAGGAAAGCGAGTTGCTTCTGCTCGACGAGGCGGGTCGTCACCCTCTGCCCAAGGCGCCCAAGCTGACGCAGGCGCGGCTTCTCATCGACCACATCGCACGCCTGTATCGAGGCGGCCAATCGGTCAAGCTCAAGGCCGTTCGGCCTTGAGCCGCAGCTGGGCATCACCCTGCTGTCTGAGCACGCACCGCCGATGCGCACCATCGATGTGAAGATCCTCGATCCGCGTCTCGCGGATAACCTGCCGGCCTATGCGACGCCCGGCTCAGCCGGCCTCGATCTTCGCGCTTGCATCGACGATGCGATGGAGCTCAAGCCGGGCCAGACCGAACTGGTGCCAACGGGAATGGCCATACACCTCGCCGACTCCGGCGTTGCGGCTATGGTGATTCCACGCTCGGGCCTCGGCCACAAGCATGGGATCGTGCTGGGCAACCTGGTGGGCTTGATCGACTCGGACTATCAGGGGCAGATTTTCGTTTCGGTGTGGAACAGGGGCAGCGCCGCTTTCACCCTCAATCCCCTGGAGCGCATCGCGCAACTGGTGATCGTGCCGGTGCTGCGGGTCCGTTTCAACCGCGTCGACGAGTTCGCGCGCAGCGAGCGCGGGGCCGGCGGCTTCGGGAGTACGGGACAGCAGTGATGGCCGGCGCGGCCGCGGCTATTCCGTCCCCGTGACCGTCGCGACCAGCGGCATCCATTTGATGTCGAGATGGTAGTCGCCATCGAGACTGTTGACGAAGCCGAACCGCAGAACCCCATTTATGGCGTGCGCGCCGGGCTTTTTCGGGGTCACACGGATCTTGAACACCAGGTTCCCGTCCTGCATTGAGCCACGGACCACTTTGTTCTCGAACTCGACCTCATCATCCGCAGCCGACAGGGTGGTGATGCGGTTGCGATAATCTTCAGCAATCCGATAGCCCTCGCGGGCCGTGATCTTCGCGACGATGGTCGCCTTCTCGCCTACCTTGGCTGAAGCGTCCTCGACGCTGACGATCACAGCGTCCTGCACTTCCGCTGCGATGCCCACACCACCAAGCGGCGCGAAACCCAGCAACCGCAGGCTGACAATGAGGCGGAAAGAGCTCCTACACTTGATCCATTGCATCGTTCTTTGTCCCGGGAGAAATAAACCGGGTCGGCTGCCCGATCGAGCAGCCGACCCGAGATTGAATCAGCCGAGCCACTGGCCCGGCCCGTACCTTACTGCGACATCATTCCGACAACGCGAACACCCAGATCACACCACCTTCCGGTACGGCTGCGTCCCAAGCTGGGGCATCAGGTTATGCAGCAGACCCTGCTGGAACGCGGTGTCAACACCCCAACCGGATACAACCGCGACATACTGCTTTCCGTCCACCGAGTACGAGGAGGGGGGAGCAATAACACCGGAGTTAGTCCCGATCTGCCACAGCACCTGGCCAGTTTTGGCGTCGAACGCGCGGAACTTGCGGTCACTGGTGCCACCCGCGAACACCAGACCACCACCGGTAGTCAACACCGGCCCCCAAAACATCGATTTCTCGACCTTGTAGTCCCAGACCTTCTTGCCACCCGAGACGTCCCACGCCTGGAGGTCGCCGAAGAACTTTGCGTCCTTGTTCACCGTGAAGCCGATGTCGGGATGTCCACCCCCGTCCACCACTTTCCGGCGACGTATTCCTGCACCTTGCCTTCCAGGAAGCCGCAGTGGTTTTCGTTAGCCGGGATGTAGACCATGCCGGTCTTCGGGTTGTAGGCCTCGAACGGCCAGTCCTTGCCGCCCCACAGCGACGGGCAGAAGCTCGCCTTCTTCCCGGTTCCAGGCTTATTGGCCTCGTTATACGTTGGGCGTCCGGTCTTCTGGTCGATACTCTTGAACACATCCTGTTTGACGTAGTTCGTGGCATGGACAAAGCCAATGTCGCCGCTCGAGCTGCGTGACAGCCAGTACAGATAGCCGTTACGCGCGGGCTTCAGCAGGCCTTTGACCGACTTGCCGCCCATCTTGTAATCGACCACCATCGGGGCGTTCATCTCGTCCCAGTCCCAAGACTCGTTCTGTTGGTACTGGAAGTGACCCTTGATCGCCCCGCTGCTCGGATCGAGCGCTATGGTGGAGGCGGTGTAGAGATTATCGCCTGGACGCTGATCGCCGAACCAGGGCGAGGCGTTGCCGACACCCCAGAAGACCAGGTTCGTGTCGGGGTCGTAGGTACCAGTCATCCAGGTCCCGCCGCCACCCCGCTTCCAGGTGTCGGACGTCTGCCAGGTATCGCCTCCCGGCTCACCAGGACCTGGAACCGTATAGGTCTTCCAGACTTGGCTTGCCGGTTTCGGCGTCGTATGCCGCGACAAAGCCGCGCACGCCGAACTCGCCGCCCGAAACACCCACCATGACCTTGCCCTTGACGATCAGAGGTGCCATCGTGCTGTAGTAGCCTTGATGGTAATCCTCCAGCGTGGCTTCCCAGACCACTTTGCCGGTCTTGGCGTCGAGGGCGATCAGCACGGGCTCCAGACCCACTACGTAGACCTTGTCGCCGTACAGCGCGACGCCGCGGTTGGTGTTGTGGAGCGCGCTGAAATCGTCCGGCAATTCGCGCTTGTAGCGCCAGATGGGGCTGCCGGTCTTCGCGTCTAGCGCGATGACTTGGGCACTGGGCGTGCTGACGAACATCATGCCGTTATTGACGATCGGCGGCGATTGGTGGCCCGAGGTCACGCCCGGTGGAGTACGCCCAGACCGGCACCAGCTTCTTAACGTTGCCGGCGTTGATCTGCTCCAGCGGGCTGTAGCTCCAGCCTTGGTAGTTGCCGCGGGTCATCAGCCAGTTTTCCGGCTCCGGGTTGCTTAACCGCGCCGCCGTCACCGCCGTATAGCCGGCACCGTACGCGGCCGCTATGGGCAATAAGCCGCCCAAAAGAGCTACGCAAATCGGAAGCCCTTTCATTGTTTTCATCAGGAATCCTCCTCCGTTGGTTGAACTGCTACTACACCACATGTGAGTCATGTCTGAGAAACAACCGCCTCACAAGTCCATAAAACCTGGTTTCCCCCTGAACGCGCTAGCGACCGTCACGACCCCCCCTTCCACCTTGACGGGCAGCATGGCGAGCCGCCGCGGCGCCGGTCCGAAGGTAACCTTGGCGCGATCCTTGGGGTCGTATTCCGAACCGTGGCAGACGCACAAGAGCGTTTTCGTATCGGTCTTCCATTGCGACACATCGCAGCCCTGGTGGGTGCAGATCGCCGAATAGGCCACGACACCTTCGGCCGAGTTCGCCGTAGCCTCCGGGGAGAGCTGCGCGGGGTCGAAGCGGATCAGCAGCACCTGGTTCAGACGGGACCCATCCCGCACGACACTGCCCGCGGGTTCCATAGGATAGGCTAGTTGCTGGGGTCCTCCTAGGGGCAGATCCTCAACTTTGATAATTTCACCTTTCTTGTCCCCAAGCACGAACACGAACTGGTCGCCCGCGGTTGGGGGCGCCGCCGCCGGATCCTTGGTCGCAGCCCTGACCACATCGAGGAAGGGAAGACTCATACCCAAGCCAAGAGCGGTCTTCAACACGGCGCGGCGCTGGGCGGCCCGGTGCTGGCAGTCATCGCACGGGGTATTGCTATCTTCGAACATGTTCTTCTTCACGCTTCTCCTCCACCCGAGATCTGCTGTGGGCAGGCGACGCCGGCCGCTCCCCGTCAGACCATCATTGCCCCAACCCCGGGTCGATGGAGGGCCCGGGTGTCCAGTCACGAGACGTGGAAATCGGGTGAGGAGTCGGCCAGCGCATAGCGGGGTCCTGCCTGGCAACAGGGAGCTGCTGTCCGGCTTTGCTGCAATGGTGCCATTGGCAGCCTCAGCATCACGGCTGACTCTATTGTTCGCAATCTCACCAGAGGCTCGCCCCGAAAACATGAGCCGCTACGCGGACGAAATGTCTTGGGGCGATGTTTTGACGTATGGCGTTAACGGTAGGCGAAAAGGCGCAACATTGTCAAGGCGCGCGCTCCACGCGCACGCAGTGTGGGTTGTCCTTCGGCTCAGCGAGCTCTCGTCGTGCACGCCGCCGCAATCCGCAAGTGGATTTCCGGGCCCTCGCCTGGGATACTTGCGAGCGCCGTCGCAGTCGGCGGCACAGCATGGAGGGGATGCGTTGCGACTGGGCGCTGCCGTAATTTTCGCCGCGCTGGCGTTTCAGGCGCCGGGTGCGGTTCGGGCTGATCCGCTGCTCACTTACCCGCTCAAGATCAAAGGGCATGCCATACGAGTCGAGGTAGCGAACACCGAGGACACGCGGCGCACGGGGCTGATGTTCCGCGACGCTCTGCCCGAGAACCAAGGCATGCTGTTCGTGTATGAAACCGAGGGCAGGCATGCGATGTGGATGAAGAATACGCTGATCCCGCTGTCGGTTGCCTTCATCGACCGCAGTGGCCGCATCATCAACATCGAGGACATGCAGCCGCAGACCGAGGACGCGCACGGCGCGCAGGCCAGCGCGGCGTTCTCACTGGAGGCGAATCGAGGCTGGTTTACGAAGCGCGGGATCAAGGCGGGCGACCGCGTCCAGGGTCTGGAACGCGTGCCGCCCTCACAGGAGTAAACCGCAGGAAGGTCTTTGGAGTTGTCGTCGTCTGCGCGGCGCTATGAAAGCCGCTAGCCGCCGAAGAACGCTGCCCGGAACACCCCCCCGCTCGCGATCATGAAGAACAGCATCGGCATGGACAGCGCGGTGTTGGCGCGCGAGGCGAGGAAAGCGGTGCGGCGCGCCTTGTTTTTCTCTTCGTCCGTCGCCTGGACGAGTCCCAGGATCTTCTTCTGATTCGGCCAGATCAGCACCCATACGTTGAACAGCATGATCGTGCCGAGCCAGGCGCCCACGCCAATGGGAACATAGACCTTCTGCAGGAACAGGAAAGCGTCGAACAAATGGTTGCTCAATATCGTCGCGCCCGCCAGCCAGGTCACCACCGCCGCCCAGCGGAAGAACAACAGCGCGCGGGGCGCGACGTGCCGGGTGATTCCGGCCGCCGTGTTGTCCGCCTGCGCGGCCTTCAGTGCCGCGACTTGCACGAAGTTGAAGTAGTAGAGCAGGCCGATCCACATCACGCCTGCCAGGATGTGCAGCCAGCGTACCAGTCCATAGTGGATGAATGCGCCCCAGTCCATGGCTAGCTCCCCATCGCGAGTTTGACGATCCAGTACAGGATCAGGGTCAGCACCAGGCCCGATATGATCGTGCCCCACAGCGAATCGAGCGGGTTCTTCATGTTCTCCTCCTTGGTTGCCGGGGTGGACTCCCCCTTCCAGCATACTAGACCGGGCTCGAATGGCAAGTCGGTGACATCGACTGTCTACTATGCCGTCCGGCTGAGACGGCAGAGGGCATGGCGACAGGACGCCCTCGATGCAGCGGACCGAGCGCGGCGCGCCGACTGAGAACACAGGCGACCAGGCACGGCCCAGGTGTGAGGGGTCAGGAGGCCGGCCCGACGCGCAACGTCATCGCTGTGGCATCGTTGCGACCCATGTAGGCGGCCTGATGCCGCTGCGCGGCGTCGACCAGGGCGCGCGCCGCGGCCTCGGGCTCCAGCCCCCGGCGCAGCAACTCGTTCATGCTGGCATCGCCCAGCACTTCCCACACGCCGTCTGTAGCCATGAGAAAGGTGTCGCCGGCTTCAACATCCCCGTCCGCGAAGTCCACGACCAGATGACTGTCCAGCCCGACCGCGCGCCTCAGTACGTGACGCATGTCGCGCCGCTGCCAAGTGTGGTCGGTGGTGAGCTGCTGGAACAGCCTCCCGCGTAGGCGATACACGCGCGTGTCGCCCACATGTGCCAGGTAGTAGCGCTGATCGCGCAGCACGAGCAGGCTGACCGCAATGACCACGCTGTCGTGATGAGGCCAGCGCCCGTTTTGGGCCCAGAGCCACTCGTTGGCGGCGCGCAGAAGCCGATCCAGTGACTGGCCCACGCTCCAATGCTGCGGCGCGGCGTAGTAGTCGCAGGCCAGGCTACGCACCGTAGACTGAACCGCGGCGCGTCCAGAGCCGCCGGCGCTCACACCATCGCCCACCGCCAGCATCACACCCCGGGCCATGCCGTCGGCATCGGTCGGCGCGACCACCGCGTAGAAATCCTCGTTCGCCTTCCCGGGCGCGCCCAGGCTCGCGGCTCCCAGCCGCAACTCGAGGTGTCGGGATGACGCGGGCGAACCTGGAAGCGGAATCACAGGCAAGCCGGCGTGGGGAGTATCGACCGTGGTCATGGCGCGATGAAGACCATTCGAGCCAGACGCTCAGTGCGGCGCGGCGCGAGCGGGGCGGCCGTGCTGCGGGCGGCGGCGCCCGCCTGGCCCGAGACTTCCAGTCTCCACCGCGGCAATCGCCTTGGCTTGATTCATATCTTCGGTGTATCCGCACACGTAGAGACAGGCAGCGAGTTGGTTGACCAAGGGATGTGGGATGGGTGCCCTGCCGTCGAGCGCCTGGCGGGTCCAAGCGGCGGTGGAATGTGCGTCGATGCTGGCAGGGAGCCCGGCCACCGGCTTGACCGGGCCCGCCTCTTCGTCGAACAGGACGCTTCGCTCGCCCTGGTCGAACCACTCGATCTTCGGCCGCCGCCGCGGGTCGGCGAAGGGTTCACTGTCGGTGCTTCGGAGCAGCAGGCCGGGCAAGCCGGTGACTACGAAGAATGCGGCCAGCCGTTGCAGTTGCTCGTTCGCACTCGCGCTCGCCATGCGCACCCCCTGCCCCTCAAAGGGTTCGATCAGCTTGACGACCGTGTGCGCCGTGTTGCGCACGCCCAAGCGGTGACGCAGCGCTAGCACGCCGGCCAGCCCCGGGCAAAGGGCAGCTATCGGCACGTAAGTCAGCAACTCCTCGTCCAGGGCCTTCTGCGCTTGCGCCAGCGTGGCACTCGGCATGATGCCCAGCTCGCGCAGGATATAGGCGCAGGCGACGCGCCCGTTCCCCTCCAGGGTCCCATGGAATAGGACCGGCACCTCGAGCCGGCGCAGCAGCAACCCCAGAAGGGGAAGCATATTGTGTTCGCTGCGAGCGCCGCCATAGGCGGGGATGGCGAGCGGCCGGAGCCGGCTCGCCGGCGCATGCAGAGGATAGAGCCGCTGAGTCACAGCACGATAGAAGCCAAGCAGCTCTGCTCCCGATTCACCCTTCACGCGCAGCGCGGTGAGAACCGCGCCCAGCTCGAGGTCGGGCACGCCGCCGTCGAGTATGGCTGCGAACAAAGCGTGCGCGTCCTCCTCGGACAGGTCGGCCGCAGCCGGCTGGCCGCGCGCCAATTGCTTCACGATCTGGCCAAAGTTCACCTCGCCCTGGCGCTGCGGATACGGCGCACTCCTCCACTGGGTACGATTGGCTCGGCATCAGGCCGACGCGTCTTGACGGGTTCCGGCCAGCAACCGCCGTGCCACGAATTTTTGATCTCTGGATCACATGCTTAGCGACAATCGAGGACTTGAGACAACCGCTGGCTGCCAGAAGTAGGTGCACCAACGGGGCAACGTGCATCATTCCGGTGCCCTATCCGGACGTGTGTGTGGCAAAATCTCTGTCAAGGCTGGCCGCGTCGGGCTCAATTCCGTTAACATGAGCCATCACTTCGGATCTCGGGGCGGTGCTGTTTGGGATTGCACCGTTAGCCGGCCCGAAGCCCGGGATATCCCGGAAGGAGGTGCCCCCATGAAATGCCGTGTGTCTCTGCCCGCGGTGGCCGCGCTCCTCCTCTGCCTTACTTCCCTGCAAGCTCAAACGTTGGATACCGGCGCGCGGCGCAGCGCTGCGCGTGATGCCCGCTTCGAGACCCTGCGTCCCGACAGCGGCTTCCCGGACTGGCGCCGGCTGAGCCTCGAAGGCGGCGTGCGGCCGTCCGAGGCAGGCGCTGCCTACGCTTACACTCTACCGGGCGACCCGTTGGGATTGAACGGCCCCGAAACGGGGGGCGGTTACTGGCACCCGCTCTCGCAATGGCTCTCGTCCCTGGTGGAGACCAGCGTTGTCCCGGGGAGCTTGGGCGGAGCAGAGCGCTCTGTACTCGGCCAGCTTGGCACGCAATTCGGCAACGGCTGGGGCCTGCAGGCTGGAATCCGGCACAGCGAGCTGGGTGTGCCGCTCCCCGACGCCGCGGGCGACCGTGGCGGTCTCGGGCTCACCGCCCTGCCGCCCGTGGGCGTTGGTCCGAACGTGGGCGCCGACCTCGGGATAGTGACCTTCGAGCGCTTTTGGGACCGCTATCGCGGTGCGTACACCGTGTCATCCGGCCGCGCAGAGGGTGGGGCCCTCGCCACGAGCCACCGGCTACAGTTCAGCTACTTCTATTCTGAGCGCAACTCAGTGGGCCTGTCCTATACCACCGGCCGCAATTTCGACACCACCGTTCCGCTTTACGGTATGACGCCAATGGAGAGCAGCAACGTCGGGGTCGTTGGCGAGCACTGGTTCAGTCCCACCTGGGCCATCAACTACAACGCCCTGCTGGAAGACCGCGGTGTTGCGGGTCTCAAGCCCGAGATCCGCGTCGGCTTGCGCCTTCGGTTCTGACCCTCGCCGCGGTCTTTAGGGTACCTTGTCCGCGTCGCGGTCGGCCGGAGGGCGCGGTTCGGCTGCCCCGTCTGTCGTGGCGGGGCCAACTCTCTGAGCGTTCCCCCAGCATGCTATCGCTGCGTCGGCCTATACTAATAACAACCGCGCCGCGTATCCGAGAAGCCACATGCATCTGAGCTTGAGCGATGCGCTGGCTGCGCGACGAAGACAATGCCCATCTACGGCGCATGAACGATAACAATCCCATACTGCAACCGCTGCCTCGTCCCGGGTTACAGGTCGACGAGCTCGAGATCGCCTACTGGGCGGACCCCTACGGCAACTGGATCCGCCTTGAATCCGAGTGGAGCGCGCTGACCGGACATCCGATCGAGGCTTCGCTGACGCGGCCGATAGCCGACTTCATCCATCCCGAGGACCGGGAACGCCATCTGGAAGCCTTCCAGTCGCTGCTGCGCGGCGAAATCTACTCCTCCCGTCATCCGGCACGGCTGCTGCGCAGCGACGGGCTGTCCTGCTGGGTCGAAATCTTCGCGTATCCGACTCTGGACGCGCTGGGCCGCATCGATGGCATCACCGGAACGCTGAGCGACGTGACCGATCGGCGTAAGGGCATGCGCGCCCTGCGCGAGAGCGAGGCGCGCTTGCGCGCCATCAGCGAGGCGTCGCCGCTCGGCTTGTTTGTAGTCGACGCCAAGGGTAATTGCATCTTCAGCAACGGCAACTTTTACAAGCTCGCCGGGCTCGCCCCCGACCGGCTGATCGGCACCGCGTGGAGCCAGGCGCTGCATCCCGAGGACCGCGACCGGGTTATCGACGCCTGGAACGCGGCGGCGCGCGCGCACGCGCCATTCAAGTCTGAGCATCGGTACGAGCACGCAGACGGCACGGTCATCTGGAGCCGCTTGCATGCAGCGCCCATCCTGGACGGCAGCCACCTGCTGGGCTACGTGCAGGTGGTCGAGGATGTCACCACAGAGCGCCTAGCCGAAGCAGCGCTACGGCGCAGTCGCGAGCGGCTGGAGCTGGCACTGGAGGGCTCCGGCGACGCGCTGCTCGACTGGGACGTGGCCACCGGGGAGATCTACGTGAGCGAGCAGTGGGGCCGGATCATCGGTGGTCCGGCGGCGCAGGCCGTGACTACCATCGAGCAATTGCGCGCGCTGGTGCACGGCGATGACCTGGACGCGCTCGACTCGGCGGTGGAGGAGACGCTCTCGGGCGCCCGGCCATTCCTGCGCATCGAGTACCGCACGCGCACCCCATCGGGCAACTGGAAGTGGATCGAGACTCATGCGCGCGTAGTGGAGCGCGCGGAGGACGGATTACCTCTGCGAGTCACTGGCACCAGTTCCGACATCACCGACCGCAAAGACGTAGAGCGTCGCCAGGCCGAGTTTGTCACCACCGTTAGCCACGAGCTGCGCACGCCGCTCACCTCGATCCTGGGCGCCCTGGACGTGGTCCTAGATGAGCACGCCGCGGCCGTCCCGCCCGAAGCGCGCAGGTTCCTCGACATCGCCTACCGCAACGCCGCGCGCCTGTCGGGTCTGGTCGACAGCATTTTGGACCTGGAACGCGTCGAGAAGGGCCTGCACGGCTTCCGTCATGGCGCCGTCGCCGTGCACGAATTCCTCGAGCACGCGGTCGAGCTCAACAGCGGCTACGCGCTGAAATACGGGATCAAGCTGGTGCTGGAGAACGCGCCGCACGAGGTGTACATGTGGGTGGACGGGGACCGCCTGCTGCAGGTGGTCACCAACCTGCTGTCCAACGCCGCCAAGTTCTCGCCGCCGGGAGAATCAGTGCTGGTGGCGGCGGAGGCGAGTGAGAGTCACGTGCGCATCCTGGTAAAAGACCGGGGACCAGGCATCGCACCCGAGTTTCGCAACCGCATCTTCCAGCGCTTCGCCCAGGCTGACAGCCTGGATCAGCGACGCCGCAGCGGGAGCGGCCTGGGCCTGTCGATTTCCAAGGCGCTCATCGAGCGCATGGCCGGCGAGATCGGCTTCGAGTCGCAGCCTGGCTCGGGAGCCGTGTTCTTCGTCACGGTGCCACGCAGCTGCGGGGTCGCCCTGCCTCAGCGCGAGCAACACGCCACCGGCACGGGCTAGCAACCTCGCTCAACGCGGGTGAGTCAGGCGCTGACGAACTCGCGCAGCACACTGCACCAAGCCTTGGCCAGATTGCCACGGTTGTAACCGCCGCCACCAAAGGCCATGAGGCGGCCGGCGGCGTATTCGTCGGCCAAATGGCATAGGCTGCGCGCGGCCTGCGCGTGTACCTGCGGGGAATAGCGCAGGTGGGCAAGAGGGTCGCCGTCCAGGCCGTCGGCACCGCACTGGAACAGGAAGAACTGAGGCTGGAACTCGCGCAGGTGCGCCACCACCCGCGGCCATGCTTCCGAGAAGGCGTGGTCGCCCGCGCCGGGCGCGAGCGGGATGTTGAGCTTGGTGCCTCTCGCCTTGCCTGTTCCGGTTTCATGGGCGCGGCCGGTGCCGGGATAGAGGAACAGGCCATCCTCGTGAATGTCGGCGAAAATCAACTCCGAATCGTCCTCGTAAGCGTAGAACACACCGTCGCCGTGGTGCACGTCGATGTCGACGTAGGCCACGCGGCGCACCCCGTATAGCGCGCGCAGCGTCTCGACCACCACGCCGAGGTCGTTGAAGACGCAGAAGCCTGCGGCGCCGTCTCGCCGCGCGTGGTGCAGGCCACCGATGGGCTGGAATGTGCGTCGAGTCTCACCTGTCATGACGCGGGACAGTCCGTCCAGGCCCGCGCCCACGACAGTAGCGGCCGCTTCATATACCCCAGGAAACACCGGCGTGTCACCGTTATCCAGGAACTCGGCGCCGCGGGCCTCCGCGTGCTGTACGCGGTCGACGTGGCTGTGGGTGTGGAAGCGCTCGATCTCGGCGCGGCTGGCGCGCGGTGCCGTCAAGATCGACACACCTTTGTCCAGCCCGCGCGCGATGGCTTCTCTGAGGAACGCTCCTTGCCGGTCCTCGCCCAAGGGATGGCCGTCCGGAAAGCCGTAGCGCCCGAGCGCCTCGCCCGCATACAGGCATACCCGCCCGCTCACGTTCCCTCCTGCTGTTCGACTCAGCTCAGCGGCCAATTGCCGTACGCGTGCAGTACGCCACAGCAGCTATCCGGAACATGGTTCGCAGAAGGCACCGGCGCGAGCACCCAGACCTAGCCAAGAGATTTACCGCAGCTCCAGCACAACTGGAAGCTGCTCGGGTTCTCTTCAGTGCAGGCCGGACAGCGCACGCTCGCCGACACCTCTGGCGAGCATTCAAAGGCCTGCACGATCTCCCGCGCCCGAATCAGGTCGCGGTCTTCCTGCACCCAGACCTCCGGCCAGGCTTCGGTGAACGGCAGCTGGCCGAGACCGCCTTGCGCGTTCTCGTTGAACACATGTGCCTGGATGCCAGCCTGCGCGAGCAGTCCGCGCAGGATGTGCGCATCAGGCAGGTTGGCTGCGCGATAGAGTTTTTTCACGGACTGGATTAGGAGCGGCCCATGACCATCTTAACGCCGAGAGGGGTACGCGCGCACTCAGAACGCGCCTGGCGTCTAGAACAAATCGAGCTGTCCCCGCGCCCCCGGTCGCTTGAAAAGCGAGGTGTCTACGTCGGTGCCGTGGCGTTCGCGGTTCAGCCCGAGCCGCCGGCACGCATTCTCGAAGCGCTTGTGCAGCAATTCAGCCAGCAACCCGGTGCCGGTTTGGCGCGTGCCGAAGTTCGGATCGTTCTCCTTGCCGCCACGCAGCTGGCGCACGCGGCTCATGACATGCGCAGCCTTGAGCGGGTAGTGATGCTCAAGCCAGTCCTTGAACAGATCCTTCAGCTCCCAGGGCAGGCGCATGATCGTGTAGCCGGCTCGAATGGCGCCCGCCTCGGCGGCCGCTTCCAGCACCGATTCGATTCCGTGGTCGGTCAGGAAGGGCACGATCGGTGCAACCATCACGCCCGTCGGTACCCCCGCGCGGGACAGCGCGCGAATCGCCTCGACCCGTCGCTGCGGCGCGCTGGCGCGCGGCTCCATGCGGCGCGCGAGGTCGCGCTCTAGGGTAGTCACCGAGACGTAGACCTGCGCGAGCCGTTTGGCCGCCATTGGCGCCAGCAGATCCAGGTCGCGCTCCACCATGGCGTTCTTGGTGATGAGCGCGACGGGATGATTGCACTTGGCCAGTACCTCAAGGACTGCGCGCGTGACGCGCCACTCGCGCTCGATCGGTTGGTAGGGGTCGGTGTTGGCCCCGATCGTGATGCACTCGCAACGATAGCCGGGACGGGCGAGCTCCGCGCGCAGCAGCTCTGCCGCGTTCACCTTCGCGAACAGCCGTGTTTCGAAGTCGAGCCCCGGCGACAGGTCCAGGTAGGCGTGGCTGGGTCGAGCATAGCAGTAGATGCACCCATGTTCGCAGCCCTGGTACGGGTTGATCGAGGCGCGAAAGGGAAGGTCCGGCGAGGCGTTGTGCTGGATGATGCTGCGCGCAGTTAGCGGCGTGACAGTGGTTCGCGGCCGGGCGGGATCCTCCGGGGCCGGAACAGCCCAGCCATCCTCGAACGCTTCGCGGGTAAGCGATTCGAAGCGGCCCTCCAGGTTGAGCGTGGCACCGCGCCCCTTATGGGCGGCACCGTGATCGCCGCTGACGGTCTTGAGTGGCATACTGTTAATCTATACAGTATGCAGGGGTTTGTCTATAGCGCCCTCGGCGCGTTGCCTACAGTCCCAGCATCCTCATCGCCCCCCGAAACAGAGCCGAGCCGGGGGTAGCCAGCCGCTCCAAGATGGTGAAGTGGTTGTCGTCCGGGCAGGCCAGGTCGTCCTTGGCCACGGACTTCCATTTGTCGCGGATTAACGTGTTCTGCTGGTGGAATCCCTCCTGCTCCTTGCCGCCGACGGCGGTATACAAGGGCGCGTCCGTGGCCGGCGGCATGAACGCTGGGCTGATGCGCCTGGCTTCGACCGGTGTCAGGCGCACGTCGACGTTGACAGAAGGCGTGTGCATGATCGGAACGACGTCATACACCCCGCTGATGGACAGACCGCCCTGCACGACTTTGCACGGGAGGTCAGCAGAAAACTCGGGCCACAGCGCCGCCAGGGTCATGGCGGTGAGATGTCCACCGGCCGAGTGCCCCGACACAAACAGCTTGCCGGCCGGGGTGCCGAAGTTGCTGCCGTTGCGGTGGAGCCAGGCGCAAGCCTGTAGCACTTGCAGCACGATATCTTGGACGTGGACGGACGGAGCGAGTGCGTAGTTGAGCAGGGCCATCGTGACCCCGCGCTCGACGAATGGGACCGCGACAAACGAGTGATCGCTCTTGTCCAGCGCCCGCCAATAGCCGCCATGGATGAACAACAGCAGGGCCCGGCTCTGGCTTCTGGCGCGGAAGATGTCTAGTTTCTCCATGGGATGCGGGCCATACGGCACATCCAGATATCCGGATAGAGCAGCGCGGGCGACAGCCGATTTCTTGCGCCAACGTTCGAAGTGATCGGCGTACTGGGGGACGGCCAGGCGCGGGTTGTAGGCAGATTCGAAGTAAGCGGCGTCGTTTGTCACGATGTGGTTCTCCAGGGCCTGCCGGTTTCCGGGCCACCGAGCAACTCAATCTGACCCTGGATCGATCCGGCGCCGTGAGTCTATCAGAGCCCCACCGTGAGAAAGGTTGGCTGCTGCCAGTGCGCGCCGTGAGTTCACCCTCGCAGAGGCAGCGCGCACCGCCGGGCTAAAGCCGAGCGGAGCATGCACCATCCGCGCACGCAAGATGCGATCAGCACCCCGCGTAACACATGGGACTGACGGGATTAGTGTGCCGCCAGCGCCAGCGCTGGCGCAGCACGTTGAACCAGCGATATCGGGCGTGAGGGGATGATGCCGGCCTGCAGTTCCGGACGCGTGGGCCGCGGGGGCCGCTCCACCGGGGACGGGGGCGCCAGGATTGCACCGAATAGTTGGTTGGCCGGTTGCCCGTTGACCAGGACCTGCCCAGAGGCAAACTCCGCTTCGACGGTGAAGTTGGTCCCGCTCGACCTCAGGATGCCCGTGTCGGTCAGACTCTTCAGCTGGGCGTCGGTAAGCTTCTCCGACAGAGCCCTGATGTTCTCCTCTGTGCTCTGCGCGCCCTGCTGAACCAGCGCGACCTCGACCTGCGGACGCACCTTGCGCTGCAACTGCGAGCGCAGCAAACTCGCAGCGATCTCGACGTTGCCCTTGGCCTGTAAACGGGTGAGCAGCTCGGGCGAGAAATGGATCTCCGCCAAATTGCTGCCGTCGAAGCTCACAGTCGCCTGTGCCGACACTGCGCCGGAAGGCGTCTCCACGCCGAGCTTCTTGAGACGGACCACCGGCGAGCCGCGCAGCAACTCGGCTGCCAGATCCATCATTGCCCGGGTAGCAAACGAGCCTTGCGGGGCAACCGCGAGCTGCTCGCCGGCACCGGCATCATCGAGATACTTGGCCAGCGCTTTCTTGTTGATCTGATCAAACTCCAGGTCCAGCACGGCGTTGGAAAAGCTGTTCTCTGCCTCGCCGGCCTTGGCCGAGCTGCCGGCCCCGACGCGCAGCGCATAGCCCAGCAACACGCTCTCACCCTTGCTGCGCTGATAGGCGGCTCCCGACAGGTCCTTCATCGCGACCTGATCGCGCGGTCCGGAAAAGCGCAGTTCGGCGAGCGCGACTTTGGTCTCGCCCTGCCAGTCCGCAGCTGGACCGTGCATCTCCCAGCTCGCGTCAAACCTGAGGGTCTTGAGGCCAGCCTGGGTATCGCTTCCTTGCAACGTGAGGTGTGGAGCCGTGGCGCTGGCCACCAGCCGCTCGTCGGCGCCCACTGAAATCGTGCCCTGCATGCCCCCCCAGCTGAGCTTCGCGCCGGGCGCATCGTGTAACGGCTGGTTGAAAGCCGGCGAGCTGAACGTAGTCTTGCGGCTGCCGTCGAAGCCGAAAACGCTGTCAACCGTGAGGGCGGGCTGGCCGGAGAAGTAGTGATCGAGGACGGCCTTGACCTCCCCGTTCCATTGCGGCACCGAGCGCACACGCACCCACTCGGTTTGGGATTGGGGCAGGTGCGAGATTTCATGCCGCACGTCCAGGAAAAGACTGGGCTCTGCCTTCAGCGTGAACCGGGTCACCGCGGCGGACGAGAGCCATCCGCGGTCGTAGCGCATGAAGGTCACGTTCAGCGGGAATTGCGCACTGCTTGCCAGCTTGCTCACCTCGGCGCGCATCGCCTGCTCTGTCTGCATGCCCAGGTACCAGGGCAACGCGCAGGCCGTGGCGGCGAGAATCCCTGCCGGCACGGCGACCAACGCAAGTTTGTTCATCTGAGATTCCCCTCTTGAAGTCACGGCGCAGAGGTGGTCTGCCATGCCCCTGGGCTTGCGGCCGGACACTTAGCCGGCGCGCTCGTCGATACCGGTTCTCAATGCCATTCTCCGGGCCTCGAGCATGGTTGGTCTGCAGTATTCGTGCCATTGGATTGCGCTCCGCAGCCACTTGCGGCTGCCCGAAAAAGGTCTCAGTCGGCGAAGTGTTAGAGTGTTTTTCCGAGCACGTAGGGAGCCAACCGACGTCACCGCTGCGACGGCGAAGTGTTACCATCCGCCCCACAGCGCCGCATGAGGGAGCCGGGCGATCCGCGCTTCACTGAATCGCGAGAGAGACAATGTTTGACTATTTCCCGATCAGCGGATCCGATTTCGAGGGCCGTGTGTTGGTAACCGGCGCCGGCGGCTGTATCGGCAGCTGGGTGCTGGCGCTGTTCACGCGCGCCGGCGTGCCGGTGTCGGCATTCGACCTGAGCCAAGACACGCGGCGGCCAAGACTGCTCATGTCCGGCGCGGAGCTGTCCAAAGTCCAATGGCTGACGGGCGACATCGCGGATCTCCAGGCGGTGATCAAGGCGGCGCAGGCGAGCGACGCGCGCGCCATCATCCATCTCGCCGCACTGCAGGTGCCGTTCTGCAAGGCAGACCCCGTGGCCGGCGCGAAGGTCAATGTGGTGGGGACCGTGAACGTGTTCGAGGCGGCGCGCAACCTCGGGATCAAGCGCATCACCTACGCCAGCTCGATCGCCGCGCACGGCGCGATCGACAGTCACTCAGCTCGCCACAGGAGGCAAAGCCATGGCACCCTGCCCACGCTGTACGGCGCGTACAAACACTGCAACGAGCAGACCGCAAAGGTCTACTCGCAGGATTGGGGCGTGCACAGCGTGGGCCTGCGTCCCGGCGTGGTATACGGCGTGGGACGCGACCAGGGGCTCACCTCCAAGACCACGGTCGCGATTCTGGCGGCGGCCGCAAACAGCCCCTATACCATACCGTTTCGTGGCCCGATCTCGTGGCTGCACGCGGGTGAGGTAGCGAGTGCCTTTATCCGCGCCGTCGCCAAGGAGCGCAGCGGCGCGCCGGTGTTCGACATCAACGGCGTGAGTTCGACGGTGGAGCAATCGCTCGAGGTGCTCAAGAGGGTCGCCCCGGGGATGCAGGTGAGCTCCTCTGGCGATGCTTTGCCCTTTCCCATGGACCTGTCCGACGAGCCGGTGCGTGCCTACCTCGGCAACTATGGAAAGGTTCCGCTCGAGCCTGGGATCAGGGGCACCTATGAGGCGTTCCAGTCGCTGCTTTCCAAGGGATTGATCCAGGCCGACAGCGTTGCGTAAAACGCGACCGGCCGGTGCGTCGGCCTTTGCCTCCCACCTGACGGACCGCGCCCCGGGCGCGGGCGTACCCGCGGTATCTGCGTTATCTTCGCGTCGCCCTGGCGTAATGCAACGCTCACGGAGGAGGATCATGCACCGGTCCCGTCTGCTTCCGTTGTTCGTGATAGCAGCCGCGGCGCTCGCCCTGGCCGCCTGCCAGAGCACGCCGAGCAAGAAGGCTCTACCGGACACTTCAGCGGCTGAAGCCGAAGCGCTTGTCCGCGCCCCCACACCGGCGCTGCAGTCGCATCCGCAGGACTACATCGCGTTCCTCAAGACCTGGTTTCAGGGCGTCACGCCGGAAATCGATTCCGCCGACATCGTGCGTTACGCGTTGTCGGCTAGGGACAAGGTGGCTGAGCTCGCAGCCGAGAGACTGATCTCGGGCAACGAAGCGTTCTGCACCCAGAGCGGGGGCAAGATCACGCAGGATCCTCCGGCGCTGACCTGTGTGGCGCCGGACGGAAGGGCCATCGCGCGCCTCTCGGTGCAGGTGTTCCACTCGTCGCCCGAGCAGCCCGGTACGCTGCAGTTCACGGGCGAATCGGCGGCCTGGATGGTGCGCTTGAACCAGGTTCAGCTCGCTGATTACCGACGCGTCATCGACGCGCTATCGGGCAACGGCACCGGCGGCGGCGTGCTGTTCTCGTCGGGGCAGAGCTTCGATGCGGTGCGATTCGGGCGCTTGTCGGGACCGGATTTCTACGCGCTGAAGACGCCCAACCACGGGCTGATTTGGTTTGAGGATGTGGTGAGCGTGAAGTGGGGCACCAATACCATAAGCATCGTCCAGCGCAGCGGGGAGCAGATCGATGACACCGGCAAGGGCCTCGCGCCCGGCAATACCATTGTGCGAATGCGGCCCACCGACAACGGTCAGCTCAAGGCCGAGCCCCTCACTTTTGACCAGCCCTTCCGCTTCGTCTATGTTGACTCCAAGAGCAAACAGCCGCGCCAGGTGCGCGTGCGAGCCGACGCACTGATCCTGCAGATCACCATCTCCCGCCAGCCATCCAAGTACCGCGGCGGCATGATACAGACACGCTTCGACAAGAAGGAGGCCGACGCCTTCCGCAAGTCGCTGGTGGCCGAAGCGCGCAAGACCGCGCTCAACACCGGCAAGAAGACGGACACCGTGAATCTCGACGACGCCAAACTACGCGCGGATCTCGACCAGATCGGTCGTGTCGGCCCCTGTGTCCGTACCCAGTCCGAGGATCGCCTGCGCAGCGGGGATATCGCGCACACCGAGTACCTGGTGTGTGTCGAGTACCGTCAGGAGGCAGAGACGGTCAAGTCGAATGGCGGCGTGCTGACTCCAGACAAAACGCCTCTGCTCTACCTCGGGCGGGCTGCACGGGCCCCGTGGTACAACTTTAATGGCGTGCTCCGCTGACGCTGCCGACCAGTCGCTCCCGAAATGCTCAAGGTCGTGTTCAAGAATGTCGAGGTCCTTGACGGCACCGGGGCGCTGCCCTTCGCGGGGCAGGTGCTGGTGGAAGGCAATCGCATCGCGGCCGTCGTGCCAGAGGGTGTCGCCCTGGCCGCGGATGGCGCGCAGGTCGTCGACGGCAATGGCGGGACGCTCATGCCAGGCCTGGTCGAGTCGCATGCGCACCTGTCCTTTACCGACATCAAGGTGGGTACGGAGCTCGGCAACACTCCGCCCGAGGAACATACGCTGCGCACCGCCGCCTACGCCCGCACCCTCTTGGAGCACGGTTTTACCAGCTGCGTGAGCGCGGCTTCAGCGAAGCCCCGGTTAGATGTCGCGGTACGAGCAGCCATCGACGTCGGTGACATTCCCGGCCCCAGGCTCCTGACAGCGAGCCCGGAGATGACCGTGACCAGCGGCTTAGGCGATGCCCAGCTGAGCCATATCTACCAAGAGTCCTTCGCTGTTGTCCGCGATGGGGCTGACGGCTTTCGCCGCTACGCGCGCGAGATGTGCCGTGAGGGTGTGGACACGCTCAAGATCAACCCCTCAGGGGACACGCTGCTGCCGCGAGCGCGCTCAGGACAAACCGTGATGACCGAAGCGGAGGTCGCCGCGGTGTGCGCCGTGGCCCGCGCCCACGGGCGCCGCGTCGCGGCCCACGCCCGCAGCGCCGAGTCGGTGAAACTTTGTGTCCGTCACGGCGTGCAGATCATCTACCACGCCAACCTGGCGGACAAGCAAGCGTGTGACCTGCTCGAATCGCACAAGGACAATGTGTTCGTCGCCCCAACTGTGGGCTGGATCGTGGCAGTGCTCGAACGCGGGCCCGAGTTCGGGCGCGCCCGCGAACCAGACGAACGAGCGATCCTCGAGCGCGAGCTTGAGGCCACAGTCGAGACCATGCGTGAGCTCAAGCAGCGCGGCGTGCGGGTGCTGCCAGGAGGAGACTATGGCTTCGCCTGGAACCCAAACGGCAGCAACGCTCGTGACCTCGAGCACTTCGTCGAGCTGCTGGGCTTCTCGGCCATGGAAGCGATCCTGGCAGCGACCAAGTTCGGCGGCCAGATGATGATGATGGACGAAGAACTCGGACAGGTGCGTCCGGGCTATCTCGCTGATCTTCTGTTGGTGCACGGTGATCCGCTCAAGGACGTGCGCATCCTGCAGGACAAACGCCGCCTGTTGGCTGTCATGAAAGACGGAGTGCTGTTCAACTACCGTGATTCGTAACTCGTGATTCGTGTTTTCGTAGTAGTTTGTAAAGTTACCTCGTAGTCTGGCATCACGAATTACGACCCAAACAATCCTATGTCCAACCCGGCTACAAACCAGGCAAAGCTCGCGATCCCGCGTGCTGCGGAGGCAGAGCCAGCGCACGCATCCATACTGGCGGTGGACATCCGCGGTGCCACTAAGACGTATCCGAACGGGCTGCACGCGCTGGCGCCGATCGATGTTGAGGTGCGCGCGGGCGACTTCGCCACCGTGCTCGGTCCGTCCGGCTGCGGGAAGAGCACGCTGCTGCGCATGATAGGCGGGTTGAGCACGCCCACAGCCGGCAGCGTGGTCCTGGGGTTAGGGTCAGCAACGGAGGCAGCAGTTGCCTCCGGGACAGGAGGTATCGGGGGACAGGCACCAGGCCCCGGGCGTCGGAAGCCGGGGCT
Organism: uncultured beta proteobacterium; assembly: GCA_963705615.1. GTDB lineage: Bacteria > Pseudomonadota > Gammaproteobacteria > Burkholderiales > SHXO01 > SHXO01. Next base: position 153,485 of record CAVPKE010000013.1, read on the forward strand.
CGCCTTCGTGTTCCAGAACCCTACACTGATGCCCTGGGCGAGCGTCGAGCGCAACGTGCGGCTGCCCCTCGATCTGGTCGGCGAAGCAGACGGCAGTGCGCCCAAGGTGGCAGCAGCCCTGCAACTGGTGGCGTTGAACGACTTCGCCGGAGTCTACCCGCGCGAGCTGTCCGGCGGGATGCAGATGCGCGCGTCCATAGCGCGTGCACTTGTCACCGAGCCGCGTCTGCTGCTGATGGACGAACCGTTCGGCGCGCTCGACGAGATCACACGCAACCGCCTCGATCGAGAAATCCGCGATCTGTGGGCGCGGCGCTCGCTCACCGTCGTTTTCGTCACCCACAGCATTTACGAAGCGGTGTACCTGTCCACCCGCGTGCTGGTCATGTCGGCCCGGCCTGGGCGGATCATCGGCGAGCTCGCCATCGGTGAGCCGCACCCACGCACCGACGCGTTCCGGGTATCCGAACGCTACGCGCAGTTGTGCAAGCAGCTATCCGAGATGCTCGCTGCCGGCAGCGATAACGCGAGCGGCGAGCGGCCGCTGTCGGCATGAGCGCCCGCGCAGCGCGGTTCGTCGCTCCCGCAGCGGTGGGGGTTGCCTTCCTGTTGTTGTGGGAGGGGCTGGTGAAAGCCTTCGATGTGCCCTTCTACCTCGTGCCTTCGCCGGTGCGGGTGCTGAGCACTCTGGCGCAGGATGCGCCGTTGCTGCTCAGCTCGCTGCTGGTGACCTTGCAGATCACCGCGCTGGCTCTGCTGCTGGCGGTAGTGCTGGGCGTGGGCGTGGCCTTCCTGTTCGTGCAGAACCGCATGCTGGAGACGAGCCTGTTTCCGTATGTTGTTCTGCTCCAGGTGACACCTATCGTGGCGATTGCGCCGCTCATTATCATCTGGGTCAAGGACCCCCTGGGGGCACTGGTGATCTGCGCAACTATCGTGGCCATCTTCCCGGTAATCTCCAACACTACGCTCGGCCTGCGCAGCGTCGATCCGGGGCTGGCCGACCTGTTCCGTCTGTATGGTGCGCGCCGCTGGCAGACGCTGGTGCGGCTGCGTATTCCCAGCGCTTTGCCTTACTTCTTCGCCGGGCTTAGAGTGTCGGGAGGGCTGGCGCTGATCGGGGCGGTGGTGGCCGAGTTTGTCGCCGGCACCGGCGGCACGGCCTCGGGCCTGGCCTATCAGATCCTGCAGGCCGGTCTGCAGCTCAACATCCCGCGGTTATTCGCGGCGCTGCTGCTGATCACGCTGGCGGGTGTGGCCATTTTCCTGCTCGTGTCGCTGACGGCCCATCTCGCGCTCCGGCATTGGCACGAGAGCGAGCTTTCGCCCGAGCGTTGATAGATTGAGCTTCGCAGCACTCTTGTCGAATTCGCGGTTGATCGGCTTTGTCTGAGGAGGGAAGGGATGATCGGGAGAGGGTGCAGGCAATGGATGGCAATATTGGCAGTGGCGCTGGCGCCAGCGCTCGTGTCGGCGCAGCAGCCCATCAAGGTGGTGTTCTACACCAACTGGTACGCGGAGGCCGAACACGGCGGGTTCTACCAGGCGGTGGCCGACGGCATCTACGCGCGGCACGGCCTCGATGTCGAGGTCAGGATGGGCGGCCCACAGATCAACGTCGTGCAACTTCTGCTTGCAGGCCAGGCGGACCTGGTAATGGGCTACGACCTGCAGACGATCAAGGCCATAGAGCAGGGGCTGCCGGTAATCACCGTCGCCGCCACGTTCCAGAAGGATCCGGCGGTGCTGATCGCGCACCCGGGGGTGGCGAGCCTGCCGGACCTCAAGAGCCGCACGCTGCTCATCGGTCAGGCGAGCGAGACCACGTTCTGGCCTTGGTTAAAGGCCAAGTACGGCTTCACGGATGCGCAGAAGCGGCCCTACGCGTTCAGCGTGCAGCAGTTCCTGGTGGATCAGAACGTCGCGCAGCAGGGTTATCTCACCTCGGAGCCCTACACCATCGAGAAGGCCGGCATCAAGCCGGTAGTGTTCCTACTCGCCGATAGCGGCTACCCGCCCTACGCGGAGACGATCGTCGTCACCACCAAGACCCTGAAGGACAAACCGGACATGATCGCGCGCTTCGTGCGCGGCTCGGCGGAGGGTTGGAAGAGCTACCTGAAAGACCCCGCACCGGGCAATGCGCTGATCAAGAAGGCGAACCCGGAAATGACCGAGGAGCTGATGGCGTTTGGCGTTGCCAAGATGAAGGCGTACGCTCTGGTGACCGGCGGGGACGCCAAAACGCTCGGCATCCTGACCATGACCGACAGCCGCTGGCAACAGACATTCGATTTTATGGTCAGTGCCGGGCTGACCAAAGCGGATGTGGACTATCACAAGGCCTACACGCTTCAGTTTGTGAAGGAGATCAAAGTACTGCCTTGACCGGTTGCGACCTCCCGGGGTCAGGGGCCGCGGATCGAGCATCCCGTCCCTCGATGGCGCGCTGCAACGCGCTGACGTAGGCGACATGGTGGCTTGTCGCAGTCCCCTGCCCTTTCTATACTCGCGAGGAAGCTAGAGGCCAATTACATAATCGACAAAGAGGAGGAAGACCGATGGGCGGGATTGCGACCGAATCCATTCGGGCCGCTGCCCTGGTCGGGCACGCGGGCTGTGGCAAGACACTGCTCACGGAAACACTGCTGAACAGGGCCGGGGCCATCGCGGCGACCGGCACGATTGAGCGCGGGACCACCGTGTGCGACTTCGATGCGCTCGAGAAGCAGCATCAGCACTCGCTGTACGCGACGCCGGTCTACTTCGAACACGGCGGCGCGCGCATCCACCTGATAGATACGCCGGGTCTGCCGGATTTCCTCGGGCAGCCCTTGAGCAGCCTGCAAGCGGTCGATACGGTCATCGTGGTGGTGAACGCACAGACCGGCATCGAACTATCCACCACGCGCATGATGAGTTGGGCCGCCAAACGCGACCTGTGCCGAATGATCGTGGTGAACAAGATCGACGCTTCTGACCTGGACCTGCCCGCGCTGGTGAACCGGATTCAGGAGGCTTTCGGCAAGGAATGCCTGCCGATCAATCTGCCGGCGGGCAGCGGGTCGCGGGTGGTGGACTGTTTCTTCAACCCCGCGGGCGATTCGGATTTCTCCTCGGTGGCCGAGGCGCACAACGCCATCATCGACCAGGTGGTTGAGGTGGACGAGGATCTGATGGCGGTCTATCTGGAGAAGGGCGAGGTGGCACCCGACGAGCTGCACGCTCCGTTCGAGAAGGCGCTGCGCGACGGACACCTGGTGCCGATCTGCTTCACGTCGGCGCGCACCGGCGCAGGTGTGGCGGAGCTGCTGGACATCTGCGTAAAGCTTCTCCCCAACCCGTTGGAGGGCAACCCGCGGGCTTTCCTCAGGGGTGAGGGACCGCAGGCCGCGGAGTTTCACGCCCAGCCCGACCCGACCAAACACGTCATCGCGCATGTGTTCAAAGTGAGCGTAGACCCGTTTGTCGGCAAGCTGGGCGTGTTCAAGGTGCACCAAGGCACGGTCAAGCGCGATCAACAGCTGTTCGTCGGCGACGGGCGCAAGCCGTTCAAGGTCAACCAGCTCTACATGCTGCGTGGCAAGGACCACATCCCAGTGGACGCGTGCGTGCCGGGCGACATCGCCGCGCTGGCCAAGGTCGAGGAGATCGGCTTCGACAGCGTGCTGCACGACTCGCACGACGAGGACCACATCCACATCCGCCCTCTGGAGCTGCCCGCGCCAATCTACGGCATCGCGATCGACGCGGCTAAGCGCGGTGACGAGCAGCGCCTGTGGGAGATTCTGCAGAAGCTCGCCTCCGAGGATCCGTGTCTGCAGGTCGAGCGCGTCGCGACGACAAACGAAACTGTGGTGCGAGGGTTGGGAGAGCAGCAAGTCCGCTGCATGCTGGAGCGCATGGGTAACCAGTACAAGCTGGAGGTGACCACCCACCCCCCGCGCATCGCCTACCGCGAGACGATCACCGCGCCGGCGGAAGGCCACAGCCGGCATAAGAAGCAGACCGGCGGGGCCGGGCAGTTCGGTGAGGTGTTCCTGCGCATTGAGCCGCTGCCACGCGGCACCGGTTTTCAGTTCGTGGACGAGGTACGGGGCGGTGCCATTCCCGGACAATACATCCCCGCCGTCGAGAAGGGCGTGTTGCAGGTGCTGGAGCAGGGCGCAATCGCGGGCTATCCGCTGCAGGACGTGAAGGTCGTGGTATACGACGGCAAGAGCCACCCGGTGGATTCGAAAGAGGTCGCATTCGTGGCGGCCGGCCGCAAGGCGTTTCTCGACGCCATCAACAAGGCGCGTCCTATCGTCCTCGAGCCCATCGTCAACATACACGTGAGCGTGCCGGAGAACTGCATCGGCGACATCGCGGGCGATCTGTCATCCAAGCGCGGCCAAGTGAGCGGGACGCAGCCCTTGGGCGGAGGGCTGGTCAGCATTGCGGGCCAGGTCCCACTGTCAGAGTTGAACGGTTACCAGTCGCGCCTCAAATCCCTCACGGGCGGCGAGGGTTCGTTCAACATGGAGCTCTCTCACTACGAAGCGGTGCCACCGCCGATTCAGCAGCAGCTGGCCGCGCAGCACAAGGTGCATCCGGAGGAATAGGGCTGGCTCGACCGGCGCCGCGGGTCAGAGCAGTGCGGCCGCAACGGTCTCCCACTCCTGCTCGAGCGACGCCTTGCACATGGGTTTACCGGCGCGTCGGTACCAATAGCCGGCGTTGGACAGGTCGCCTTCCTTTCGATGCAGGTAGGCGTGCACCCAGGCGGCGTCGCGACCCTCCTCGTCCTGCACGATCTCATGGGCGCGGGCCCAATCGCCCTTGGCGTCGTGCCACAGCGCGCGCAGCAAGCTCCCCACGTCCGGAGGAGCGTTCTTCGACAAAGAATCACGAAACTCGGCAAGCTCCACGCCCATCCCCCCGTTGCTCGGACGCTGCAAGCGCCTCGTGCCCCGCCGTTTCGAGGTGACGGCGGAGGAAGTCCCGCGACGGTACCTCATTGTCGACGACAAGGATTCTCGCCATTGAGCGGCGCAGTGTGGCCTAGTTGTCGTGGTCGGGCACGCCAGGCGACCGCCGCCGCGGCCGTGTTGGGATGGGGCGGACGCGAGGACGCCAGCACCTTGACAATAGGCGAAAAACACGTCCCAGTCGATCTCGCCGAAGCCTGACCGCGCGCTCACCGCCTGGGTTTGGACCGACCCCGGGGCCAAGCCCCACCCTTTCTTTGGTACGCTGTCGCCTGGACCACATGTATTCGACGAGGCGATCATGGCCGAGAGGCAAGACCAGCGTCTGCCGGAGCCCAAAATGGATCCTGCAGGCCTTTACCGTGAAGAGGTCATCACCGACCGCAAGGTCGGCACCATCCGCGTGCTCACTCCGATCAGGAACGACGGCTCCATGGACGCGGGCCGCAAGACGTTGTACCTGGGCGAGGCGCAGATCTATACCACAATGGGCGCACTGCCCCTGAGCTTCGAACTCGACGCCAATTCCCTGTCGGACGCGGTGAGCAAGTACGCCCCGGCGGCCAAGCAAGCCGTCGAGCAAGCTGTCCGGGAGCTGGAAGACATGCGCCGGCAGGCGGCCTCATCGATCGTGATCCCGAAAGGGGGTGTAGGCGGTCTGCCACCCGGCGGGCTTGGAGGGGGCGGCAAGATCCAGCTTCCGTAGCCCGAGCTTCGTTGCCCCGACGCCGCCCATGGAGCGCCGCGAACGCACGCCGGACACTGCGCAGCTCGCTCCCCACCCGGTCTTGCCCCGTTATTACGCACGGCCCGAGGAGCGTTCCGGCTTTGTGCGTCGGATCTTCGACCGGACCGCGGGTGACTATGACCGCGTCGAACGGCTCGTGGGCTTCGGGCGCGGATCCCGGTACCGGCGCGAGGCTTTGCTGCGTGCAGGGCTCCAGCCGGGAATGCGCGTGCTGGACGTGGGCACGGGCACCGGGCTAGTCGCCCGTGAAGCGCTTGCCGTCGTCGGCGATGCGGGTGCGGTCATCGGGCTCGATCCGAGCATGGGCATGCTGCGCAGCGGCCCACGCACTTCGGCGCTCCCGCTCGTCCAAGGCAGCGCCGAGCAGCTTCCGCTCGCCGGCGCCGGGTTCGACTTCGTGAGCCTGGGATTCGCCCTGCGCCACGTTGCGGACCTGCACAGCGTGTTCCGCGAGTTCCACCGCGTGCTTCGGCCAGGAGGGATCGTATGCCTGCTCGAGGTGACGCCGCCGCAGGGTGCGTGGGCGCGCAGTCTGGTCAAGTTCTACCTGGGGAGAATCGTGCCACTGCTGTCACGGGCGCTGGCGCGGTACGACGATACGCCGCTGCTGTTGCGCTATTTCTGGGACACCATCGAGGCCTGTGCGTCTCCCGCGCAGGTGCTGGATGCATTGAAGCGCGCCGGCTTCGCTGGTGCGCCGGCACGTCGAGGTGGGCGTGTTCTCCGAATACACGGCGCGAAGCTGATCGCCCCAGTCCCGGAACTAGCACCGATCGCGGTGGCGGCTGATTCTGCGATCGGTGCACTGCAGCGCCGATCGCAGGCTGCCTCGATCTCCTTGCACAGTACGCCGTTCCGTCTCTAGACCCCGGGCTTTGCGATCGCGTCCGCGGCGCGCTCCGTGCCAGGCAGACCCCTCCCCACAGAATTCTGCGTCAGCTCGGCAAGAGGATCGCTGGCAAGGTCCTTGACGGTCACGTTCACCATCGACGCGCTCAAGGCGTGCTCGATGCGGGACAGCACCTGAGCCACCGGCTCGGAAACGGGGAGCGCAGCGGGATTGAGGAAGCGGTCCTCCCCAGCGCAGCGAACGGCTTCCAGCAGCTGCCGTACCTCGATCGCGCCGAGATCACGGGCCGGGAGATAGGCGGGCGGTTCGTCATTGCTCTCCACCAACAGGTTGGTTCGCTCCAAGGCGTCGAGCACGGCTTGGACGGCGTGCATCGGCACACCCAGCGCCTGCGTAAGCTGGCGCATGCTCCACGCCGGGCGCCCGGCCACGTAGTGCTCGCCGATCAAGCTCATGATCGCCAGCGCCAGGCGCTCGCGCATGCGGTTACTCAGGCGCGGCTCCCCGCCTTCGGCCACCAGGTATTCCGGGTGCTGCTGGTAGAACGCCACGCTCGCGCCGAACAGCAGGGTCAGCCAGCTCAAATACAGCCAGATCAAGAACAAGATCAGGATCGCGAAGCTGGAATAGATCGCTGAATACTTGGTCGAGGATGCTACGAATATAGCGAAAGCCATCCCGGCGGATTGCCACAGCACACCACCCGCTATTCCTCCCGCCAGCGCTGGTCCCAACCCGACCCTGGTATTGGGGATGAACATGTAGATGAACGTGAAGGCGCCAACCACCAGCACATAAGGCATCAGCTTGCCTGTCGCGTAGATCAGCTGGCCGAGGGCCTCAAGTGCCAACGCGTCGCGTACGATCGCCATATTCATGGCGGCAGCCGTCATCCCGATGGCGGCGAACAACAGGATCGGGCCCACCAGCAGCACGCTCAAGTAGCGGCTGAAACGCTCGCCGAGACTGCGCGGTTGCGAGATATGCCAGATGTAGTTGAACGCCTCCTCGATCTTCTGCATGAGCGAGACGGCCGTGTACAGCAGCAGTGCGAGGCCCACGGACCCGAGCACGCCGACGTTCATGTTCTGAATGAATGCGATGATGTGGCGGCTGACTTCCTCGCCCTTCGGGCCGAGGGGAGCGAGGAACCTGTTCAACATGGGGGCGGCCTGGTTGTGGACGCCGAACGCCTTCAGCACCGAGAAGCTCAACGCCAACAGCGGGACGATGGACAGCAAGGTGGTATAGACCAGGCTCATGGCCCGCAGGGTGAGCTGCCCCTGCGCGATATCCCGGATCAGTACCACCGTCACGCGCACCAGCCGCAGCAAGCGTGATTTCCACGCCGGCGCAGGTTCTGGAGGGTTTCTCCAGATGGCTCCCTCCATCGCTCTCAGCAGCTGTCCCGGTTCCCAGATCACGGCCCCATGCTCTCCAATGGATGAACGGCGATGCGAAGTGCCTGCCGATCATGCTTCCGGCTGCGCGCTGTGCGCTGCGCAGCGCCGCCGCCTGCCGGGAGGATGCCGACTGATTGTAAGCGGTGGGTCCGCAGGCGGAAAGGATCGCATGCGGCGGTGCTCGCGACGGCCTCAGCGAGAATCGGCGCGCGCGGCCGCCCACTCCCGCCAACCCCCGAGCAAAGGAAAGTAAAGCCCAAGCCGAATCGGCCGTGGCTCGATCCGCGCCAGCAATGCTGCGTAGCGTTCGAGCTGATCACGGTATCGCTCCCGCTCGCGGTCGAGGAAGGCGTCGCGATCGCCACCCTCGTGCACGCCGGTCTTGTAGTCCACGATCCAGCGCACGCCGTGCTGGTCCACGAACGTGCGGTCCAGGACGACGTTGACGAATGCGCCATCCAGTTCTCCGGCGAGGCGATGCTCGGAGAGCGCGTCCTGGTGCTCGCTGCTCAAGATCCAGCGGCCGCGAGGATCGGCGAGCACGCCGGCCAACGCCTGCCGCACGCGCGCAAGCGCCGTCTCCCGCTCGGCTGCCAGGACCCCTTCCTGCTTCAGCGCGAGGCTCAGGACGTCGTCCATCGCGTCCACACCGCGAGCATCCCAGGCATCGAGCCCCTCCTCGGCCACGCGCTGGAGGAAGCGGTGTACGACAGTGCCGATGTGGCGTGCAGCCTCTCCCGCCCAGGAGAACTCCACGGCGGCGTCGCGTATTTCCTCCTCTTGCCGCGGAGAGCGCCACTGCACCGGCTGGGGAAGTTCCGGGGGATTCCAATGCGGCGCGATGCGGCGCAGAGGATACGACATCGGGTTGGACGCAGCCGGCGCGATGGCGCCGATAGTTGAATCGCCGGCCTGCGCTGCGGCTCGCTCGAAGTCTACCTGCAGCGCGGGCCAGAGCTTGGACAGCAATGCACTGCGGGGCGGCGCCCTCACCGGGGCCTGACTTGATTGCGTCCGTTTGATCTTGAGTTGAGCCAACAGGTGCAGCCGCCTGCGCGCTCGGGTTGCCGCCACATACAGCAGCCGGCCGTCCTCAAGCTCCTGGTGCTGCTTCAGCAGTCGCGTCACGCAGGCATATACTTCGTCGTCCTCACTGCCGCGTGCTCCGACGGCTGCCAGCAACAAGTCGCTGCCTTCGCGTCCGCGCGGGCGCTCGACCCACCGCAGCAGGTCTGGATCGTCCGGCCGGACGCTGGAGCCTAGACCGGGCAGGATGACGGTGTCGAACTCCAGCCCCTTGGCCTTGTGGATCGTCATCACCTGGAGCCTCTCCGACGCATTGACGTCGGGTAGCGCGTACAGCTTCGCGAGCTCGTACTCCAGCCCGGCTAAGTCATCCAGATCGCCGCCGCGCTCCAGCTTCTCGACCAGGTCGAGGTACACCCGGACGTCGTCCAGGTCGGTGCGTTCTTGCACGCTCGGGGGCCCCCCAACTCGCAGCCACGCACCTTCGATCCGTCGCCGCAGGGCGCCGCGTCCGCGATGCTCGCGAGCCGCCGCCAGGGCCCCGACCAAACGCGCCGCTCGCGTCTGACCATCAGGGGTGAGGCGGGCGATCACATCGGGGTCCGTCATCCGTACCCACAGCACGCCCTCGCGCGCCTCACCCACCAGCGTCTCCAAGTCCTGGAGAGCAAGGCCACACCACGGCGCGCGCAGGACGGACAGCCAGGCGGCCCGGTCGGCCGGGTGCAGCAGGGCTCGCGTGAGCGCATGCACGTCCTGCACCGCGGGCCGGTGCGCGAGCGGTTCGATCTCGATGGCGCGAAAACGCAGCCCGGCGTCTTTCAGCCCCGGCACGATGTGGCTGAGATGGTTGCGACTACGCACTAAGACGGCGACGTCCTGGGTCGGATCTTCTGCGAGCGCCGTCCCCACTAGTTCAACCACACGCTGTGCCTCGGCTTGGCGACCGCCACACAGGCCGTGAATGGTGACCGCCTCGCCCGAGAGCGCGGGGCAAGTGGCAACCGAAGGCGAAAACGGCACGATCCCGCTGGCGGGGTCTTCGCGCGCTGGCAACACCTGCTCGAAAACACGATTCACCCAATCGACGACCCCTTGCTGCGAGCGAAAGTTGCGCGTGAGCGTTAGAGGCTCGAGTGCGACGCTGCCGATGCCATCGCGCCGTGCCCGCAGGAACAGGCCGACCTCAGCCTCCCGGAAGCGATAGATCGACTGCATCGGGTCGCCAACCACGAACAGCGTGCGCCCGTCGCCCTGCTGCCAACCGGCGGTCAGCCGCAACATCAGCTGGTATTGGCTCAGCGAGGTGTCCTGAAACTCGTCGATGAGCAGATGGCGTATCCGATAGTCCAATGCCAACCCCAGTTCGGTGGGCGCTTGCGGATCGCCCAGCGCTTGATTGGCAGCCAGCAGCAGCTGCGTGAAATCGACCGCGCGGCGGTCGCGGAACGCGAGTTCCAGCTGGGCAAGCGCCAGAGGCAGCAGCGCGGCGAGCGCTTCGATCAAACGCGACTGCTCCTCACTGTATTCACCCGCGGGCAGCAGCTTCACCTCGACCAACGCCGCAGTCAGTTCTGGCAGTGCAGCGACGCGCTCGTAGAGCGCTTCGACACGCTGTTTGGCCTGGGCCCGGCGCTGCCTCTCCACAGAGTCGGCCCCTTTCTCAGTGGCGGCGGGGAAGCCGACGCGTTTGTCTGCCTTCGGGCGAACCTCGTTCTTGGGGGTAAGCAACAAGTGCACGATCTCTCGCCACAGGGCGAGATCTTCGGGCTCGCTGCCAGGTAGTGCAGTAAGCTCCCCGGCGGCTACGATCGCCGGCACCCTCCCCGTGCCGACGAGATGGGCCGCGGCGTAGCGGAGGCAAAACAGAAGCTCGGATATGAGCTCGGCCGGAAATGCATCGCGCGCCTGGTGTAACCGGTCGCGCACAAGGTTAGCCAGGGCCCGACTCAGCTCGTCACGATCGAAGCTCCGGTGATGCCGCAGCCATTGATCACGGCGCGCAAGCAACCGGGCCAGAAGCGCTTCGGTGCGCAGCGTGTCGTTGTCCAGATGGCGAAGGAGGGCAGCGACCTGCTGCGACCACGCCGGCACCTCGAGCTGCGCCAGGGTCTCGCGCGCCGCCTCGCGGTACATCTCGGTGGCATCCTCTTCGGCTGCCGGCATGGCACCTAGCCGCGACAGCAACGGCATCTGAGCGACCAACGAGTGGCACAAGGAGTCGATCGTCTGGATGCGCAGGCGTGCGGGATTGGCGGTGAGGCCCCATGATCGCTGCGCATCCGCGGTCAGCACGCCGCGGGCCAGCTCAAGTGTCACGTGTGTGTGCTGTGATTGAGCCACTGCGCCCGCGTGTGCGCCGTTCAATGCCTCCAACACCCGGGACCGCATTTCTGCTGCGGCCTTACGCGTGAAGGTGATGGCAACGACTTCCTCCGGCCACGCCACGCGCGCGAGCAGCGCGAGAAAGCGCTGGATCAGCAGCTCCGTCTTGCCGGAACCGGCCGGTGCCTGGACTATGAAAGAGCGCTCTACATCCAGGGCGACGGTACGCGCCGCCGCATCACGCGTAGACAGTTCGTCACTCATCCGCGTTTTCCTCGCCAGGCGTGGGCGACCCGCGGTCCACGAGCTCGCTGACGCGGCACAGCGTGGAAAGATCGCAGTTACGGCAGGTGACCGAGCGCTTCTTTGGATCGACCGGCGCAGCACCGGATCTGAACTCGGCTGCCAGCCGCTCCAGCGTCGCGCGCCACTGGGCGAGCAGCGCGGGCCAGTCGGAAAACTCGCCCGCGTACCGGCTGCGCATCAACTCGGTGACGCCGTCGGCTGCGCCTGGACGCGCCGACAGTCCTGACAAACCGCACTGACCGCGGCGCACTTGGGCGAAGGCCACCGCTTCCGGCGGCACCGGACGCGCCAGGTGATACAGGGGCAGCTGCGGTTCGTCGGGACGCTCGCCCATCCACATTGCGATCGAGCTGGTTCCCGTTTTATAGTCGATGAGCAATTCTTCGCCTTGAGAGAGACGATCGACGCGGTCCAGCCGAAGCCTCAGCCACAGGCCGGCGATGTTTACCACGGCATCCTCTTCGCATGCTATGACCTGAAAGTCACCGCGGTTTCGCTCTATCTCTACCCACTCTTTGAGCAGCGCCACGAGCCGCTCGCGCTCGAGCTCCAGGAAACGCGTCTTAAAGCTGGAAGCGCGCCTCGGGCGCAGCCGCGCCAGCGCGCTCTCGACGCAGCGGGCGATTGTGGCGGCGAGCTCGTCGTGCGATGTCGCGGTCAGCTGCTGCCGCGTGGACAGCTCCGACCAGAAAGCAGCCAATGCCGCGTGCAGCAGGATCCCCCGATCGCGTGCGTCGAGCCCCTCGTGCGGATGGTCCAGCGACGCGGCACCCAGACGATGGGCGGCGAAGGCGCGGAATGGACAGGCCGCCTGGTTCTGCAGGAGGCGTGCGCCGCCTTTGAAAGTCGCACCCTCAGGCAGCGCGCGGCCCTGCCAGTCGGCAATCCGCTCCAGCACCGCGCCACTGTGCGCGGCCGCCCGCCAGTCGGGCAGTTGCTCCACAGCGAGCTGGGCGAGTGATGTTTCGGACAGACCCGCTAGCAGCGGGCTCGGGCCCAGCGCGCGCTCCCCGTCGGTGCAGTGGTAACTGAATACGGTGCGGGGGGCGGCCCGACGCCAGCCAGCTTGCGCTCGCCGGGCAAAGGCGAGCTCCCATTCGGCCGTCGCGCCCGGCACGCCACGCACGCGCTGCAGTTCCAACGGCAACAGGGGGTTGGGGCGCGCCGGGCGGGGCCAGCTCTCGTCGCTGAGCCCAAGCACGAACAGCTGGTCGAACTCGAGCTGAGCAGACTCCAGCACACCCAGGACCTGGATCGGGACATCCCGAGTCTCGGGCTGAAACAGCTCTTCGGCTGCGAGACGCTGCAGGAAGCCCACGGCCGCTGTCAACTTAACCGGCGCGCAAACCAGATCCAGTTGGGCAAGGCCGGCGATGAGCTCTTTCCATTTGTTGAAGGTCTGGTACTCCTCGCTGTTCAACTCGCGCTCGCCGGGCCACCCTACCGCCGACAGCAGGGATTGCAAGGCCGGTCCCCAGAAGCTCACGCGCTGCGCTGAAGCGGGCAGCTCCCGCAGGCGGGCACGCAACGCCACCAGCCGCTCCGCCAGCAGGCCGCAGCTGTGGGTATGACCTTCCGCCCCGGCGTGATGGATGAGCCCATCCAGCGTGATGTGCGGGTCCCCCAGCCGGCGCATCCTGACGTCCAGGAGTGCGCGCGCATTGCGCTCGCTCTCGGCACCACCGACAAAGGAAGAACGCAGGAGCAGGCCCGCGCGGTGAATCGACAGCGATCCGCACGCGAGTTCCAAGAGCAACAGCGCACCATGGGCCAGGGGCCAATCGGAAAGCGGCACCCCCAACGAGACATTCCAGGGTCGCAACGGCGTGCGGCCGGGATGCAACGCGGCATCCGGTTGCAGAACTTCGTCGAAGACCTGGGTCATCGCGGTGCGCACACGACTCAGCTCGGGCACCACGACGCCTACGCGGGCCTGCGGGTCTGCGGCAATGCAGCTGCGCGCCCAGAGCGCCGCCGCGCGAATCTCCTCCAGCGCTGCCGGATGGCGCACGACGACAGCCGGACACTCGTCCCCGGATTGGGCCAGCAGCTCGACCTGGACGTCGCGGGACCGGAGCGCTTCGAGCACGGCCTCGTGTTGCGGGGTCAGAGCGTCGAAGCCAAATGCCACCAGGCTGCGCGGCGCGGCCGCAAACCCGGCAAGCAGGAGATCGCGAACGAGGTCCGGCAGGCGCGCCTGGTCGGTGAGTTGCTCACGCGCACAGACCGCCTCATAGGCACGCGCCCAGCGCAGAAAGGCCTGTGCCTCGTCGGTGAGCGGAATGGTGTGCAGCGCCGGCAGCAGGCGCCAGGCATGCGCCAACTCCCACGCTTCCAGAGCGGCGTTGGCGGTGGTGTCGACCTGCAGCAAGCCGTGCCCTTCGGGCGCCTCGGCAATGACCCTGTGCCACAGGGTGCGCGCCTGCCAATGACTCATCAGCAGCCGGTTGACCTGGCCACGCAGGGAGGCGTCGCGAAAGGTGCGCTCCAGCCACGCGCTCCAGGGCAAGACGTCTGCTGCGGCCCAGGCCGCTTGGCCCCGTTGGTGCGCGCGCTGGTCGAAGGCTCGGCGCACAGCAGCAGACAGACGCCGGTTGGGAGTCACCACGGTCGCGCCCCCCGCGAGCTGCTCGATCAGCTCAACGAACACGGCGCCGTGGAAGGGATGCGCGCCTACCGCTGGTGGCGGAGGGTGCGGGGAGCCGGGGTCGGGTTTTCGGCTGTCGATATCCAGTCGCTGCCGGTCTCAGCGGTCCAGCAGATGGGTCTTTTCCTTGACCTTGGCCCACTCGAAGGCGTTCGGCCGCGAAACGCGGAGCAGGGGCCCCCTTGTGGGGATGCGACCGTGCAGCGGACGACACGGACGCATCCGACGCTCTCAGCGGTCGAGCAGGTGCGTCTTTTCCTTGATCTTGGCCCACTCGTCTGCGTCCGCAGGAGCGTCGATCTTCTCGGTAATGACGGGCCAGGACTTGGCGAGCTCGGCATTGATGGCGACGTACGGGCGCTGATCGGTGGGTACGTCATCCTCAGCGAAGATGGCTTCCACCGGGCATTCGGCCACGCATAGGGTGCAGTCGATGCACTCGGCCGGATCGATGACCAACATGTTCGGACCCTCATGGAAACAATCCACCGGGCACACGTCGACGCAGTCGGTGTACTTGCACTTGATGCAGGATTCGGTGACGACGTAGGTCATGCTGGGATTTCCTCCGAACGATTCCCCCGCCCGTGCGGCACGCTCGCCCATATACCGCGCTCCGGTGTCGACCCGGAAGTTTAACAGAACGACATGTAGGCTCGACACCGCCGCCCCCTCCGGCGCCTTCCACGGGGGCTTGTTTTTGGTACCATAGCCTCAATCTCGCCTCGGCCAACCGGCTACCGGCGGCCGTCCAAAAGCGCCACGCACCCCCTTCCCTTCATCCACCGATCGAGGTCAGAAGCTCCTCATGAGTGAACACATACATTACGTGACTGACGATACCTTCGATCCGGAGGTGCTGCAGTGCTCCGTGCCTGTGCTGGTGGACTACTGGGCCGAATGGTGCGGCCCCTGCAAGATGATCGCCCCGATACTAGACGAGGTCGCACAGGAGTATGCTGGGCGGTTGAAGGTGGCCAAGCTCAACATCGACGAGAACCAGGCCACGCCGCCGAAGTTCGGCATCCGCGGCATCCCCACCCTGATGATCTTCAAGAACGGCAACGTGGAAGCCACCAAGGTGGGGGCTCTGTCCAAATCCCAGCTAACCGCCTTTATTGACAGCACAATCTAAAGTCTTTAGGCTTCTCAGCCGATATCGCTTGACAACCGGGGCCGATCCCGCCAACGGGTAGAGTTCCGAGCGAAGCGGATCAAGCCACGTCCGAGTCGTTTCGGTCGCGGCCAAGCCGATACCGGCGCAGCTTTTTCCCCGTCTTCACCTTCCCCTTTGTGTTGCTCTACTCAGTATTCCCAACCCCCCGTCTATGCATCTCTCCGACCTGAAAAACCTCCACGTCACCGAGCTCGTGGAGATGGCCAACACCAACGAGATCGAAAACGCCAACCGCATGCGCAAGCAGGACCTCATCTTTGCGCTGCTGAAGAACCAGGCGAAAAAAGGCGAAAGCATCTACGGGGAGGGAACGCTGGAGGTATTGCCGGACGGCTTCGGCTTCCTGCGCTCGCCGGACACCTCATATCTCGCCGGTCCGGACGACATATACGTCAGTCCGTCCCAGATCCGTCGCTTCAACTTGCACACGGGCGACTCCATCGAGGGGGAGATCCGAACGCCCAAAGACGGGGAGCGCTACTTTGCGCTGGTCAAGGTCGACAAGGTCAACTCCGAGCCGCCCGAGAACGCCAAGAACAAGATCCTGTTCGAGAACCTCACCCCGCTGCACCCGACTGTCCCCTTCACCCTCGAGCGTGACATCAAATCCGAAGAGAATCTGACCGGCCGGATCATCGATATCGTCGCGCCGATCGGCAAGGGACAACGCGGGCTGATCGTGTCGCCCCCCAAGGCGGGCAAGACTGTCATCCTGCAGCACATCGCCCACGCCGTCACTTCGAACCACCCCGAGGTGATCCTGATCGTGCTGCTCATCGACGAGCGTCCCGAAGAAGTGACTGAGATGCAACGGTCGGTACGCGGTGAAGTCGTGTCCAGCACGTTCGACGAGCCGGCCACGCGCCATGTGCAGGTCGCCGAGATGGTCCTGGAGAAAGCGAAGCGCCTGATCGAACATAAGAAGGACGTCGTGATCCTGCTCGACTCGATCACGCGATTGGCACGCGCCTACAACACAGTGGTGCCGGCCTCGGGCAAGGTGCTCACTGGCGGTGTGGACTCCAACGCCCTGCAGCGACCCAAGCGTTTCTTCGGCGCCGCCCGCAACATCGAGGAGGGCGGGTCATTGACGATTCTCGCGACTGCGCTGATCGACACCGGCTCGCGCATGGACGACGTGATCTACGAGGAGTTCAAGGGCACCGGCAACATGGAGATCCACCTCGACCGACGCATGGCCGAGAAGCGCATCTATCCTGCGATCAACGTGAACCGGTCCGGCACACGGCGTGAGGAGCTGCTGCTCAAGCAGGATATTCTCCAAAAGGTCTGGATCTTGCGCAAGCTGCTGTATCCGATGGACGACCTCGAGGCGATGGAATTTCTGCTCGACAAGATCAAAGCCACCAAGAGCAACGCTGAGTTCTTCGACTCGATGCGCCGGGGCTGAGTAAGCTGCCTCGAGGTCGCGGCCCGTTCCCGCCCCAAGCCTGCGGCCGCCGAGGAACGAGCGGCACCCCTCGGCGATGGAATTTCTGCTCGACAAGATCAAAGCCACCAAGAGCAACGCTGAGTTCTTCGACTCGATGCGTCCAGCCCAAGGCTGTAGACCGACTTCGGGCTGCATGGCATGACCAAACGGGGGCTTCCAGCCCCCGTTTTCATTCGGCCGTCGACGACCCCGGGCTCAGGACACCAGCCGCTTGCAGATCTTGACGCCGCTTGTGGGGCGGGTGATAGTCACGCGCGGTCCAGCACGGGGAATTCCCGCCTATAACGCAATATCCGCCTCCGGCTGGGCGATGCTGATGATGCGCTGCTCGACCCCCGACGGCCGGGTGATCTCCTCGCTCCTCTCGGAATGCGTCTCCAGTCGCGCATTCACATGACCCTGGGGGCGGACGAACTCGCCGGCAGGTGCGCCCTCGCGCGTATGGCCACGCGACCATGAGCGATGCCAACACTCCCTCGCCGCCACCAGCGGTGCGTGTCGCCAGGCCCTCATCCAACGGGCGACGGCGCAGGCGGGCGCTGCTCTCGATCTTCGGGATCTGCGTTGCCGCCGCCCTGGCCGTCGGCGCCTATTGGCTCCAATACGGGCAGTATCACGTCTCTACTGACAACGCCTACGTCGGCGGTAACGTCGTACAGGTAACACCGCAGGTCACGGGCACGGTGGTGGCAATCAACGCCGACGACACGCAGCTCGTCAAGCAGGGAGAACCCCTGGTCCGGCTCGACCCGTCGGATCACGAGGTGCAGCTCGCGGTTTCGGAAGCGGACTTAGCCGACGCGGTGCGTGGCGTGCGCGGGCTGTACGCGAGCAGCGATCAGGCGCGAGCCGGCCTACACGAACACGAAGCCGACGTACGTCGGCTGCGCCACGAGGTCGCGCGCGCGGAAGCCGAGGCCGAGCGGGCCCGCGCCGAGTTCAAGCGGCGCGAGACGCTCGTAGCGCAGGGCTTCGTGTCTCCGGAGAACGCGGAAAACGCGAAATCGTCCTACGACGCGGCGGTTGCACAACTGGACGCCGCGCGTGCCGCGGTCGGGCAGGCCCAGGCGTCGGTCTCCAGCGCCCAAGAGCAGTTGCGCGGGGCCTTCGGTTTGGTGGACAACGTGACGGCGGCAACCCATCCACGCGTGCTCGCTGCCGCATCCAAGGTCCGCGAGGCGTATCTGGCCGTGGCGCGCAGCCGCATCCCGGCTCCGGTCACCGGCTATGTCGCCAAGCGCAGCGTGCAGGTAGGTCAGCGTGTGTCGCCGGGCATGGCGTTGATGGCGGTGATCCCTGGCGATCAGTTGTGGGTGGACGCCAACTTCAAGGAAGGCCAGCTCCAGAACGTGCGGATCGGTCAACCGGCCACGCTCACCTCCGACCTCTACGGCGGTGACGTGGTCTATCGAGGGCGGGTGATCGGACTCGCCGCCGGCACCGGCAGCGCCTTCGCGCTCCTGCCCGCCCAGAATGCCACAGGTAATTGGATCAAGATCGTGCAACGCGTGCCGGTGCGTATCGCGCTCGATCCAGCTGAGCTGGCCGCGCACCCGCTTCGCGTCGGGCTTTCCATACGTGCGATCGTCGATACGCACGACCGCAGCGGCGACATCGTCGCCAAGACGCCGGCCGAGGGGCCGGCCTACGCGACCGACGTGTATGCGGACCAAGCGCGCGAGGCGGATGCACTGATCGCGCGCATCATCGCCGCCAACCTGGGGCGCACGTCCAAGTGAGTACGGCTGCGTTGCAGCAGGATGGTGCGCCGCCGCGGCTTGCGTCGGCCGCGCAGAGTTTCGCGGGACCCATGTCCGGGGGCGCGCTGGTTCTGGCCACTCTAGCGCTGGGCCTCGGATCTTTCATGAACTTCCTCGATATGTCGATCGCCAACGTATCGGTGCCGACTATCGCCGGCGACCTCGGCGTGAGTCCGACCGAGGGAACCTGGGTCATCACCTCGTATGCCGTGTCGGAGGCGATCATGTTGCCGCTCACGGGTTGGCTCGCCACGCGTTTCGGCCAGGTGCGCATGTTCGTCGCAGCCACGTTGCTGTTCACCATAGCGTCTGTAGGGTGCGGATTGTCTGTCAGCTTCCCAATGCTGATCGGTGCGCGGGTGATGCAGGGCGTCGTGGGCGCATCGATGATCCCGCTCGCCCAGACGCTGCTCACCGGCTGCTATCCGCCGCAGACGCGGAGCTTCGCGCTCGGTATCTGGTCGATGACTTCCATCCTCGCCCCCATTGTGGGACCGCTGGCTGGCGGCTGGTTAACGGAAAACCTGTCGTGGCACTGGGTGTTCCTAATTAACCTGCCATTCGGGGTGTTGGTGGCAACCTTGGTCTGGGCCCTGTTTCGCAACCGGGAATCGCCGCGGCGCGAGGTTCCAGTCGACGCAGTCGGGCTGGGCTTGCTGGTGGTTGGGATTGGCGCGTTGCAGATTCTGCTGGACCGCGGCAACGAGCTGGATTGGTTCGGTTCTCCGCTGATCGTAGGGTTGGCCGTGGTGGCGTCGATCGCGCTCGTGGTGTTTATCGCCTGGGAGTGGACCGAAGCTCACCCGATCGTCGACCTGCGCCTGTTCGCCAGGCGTAACTTCGTCGTGGGTGTGACTTCGCTCATGCTGGGAACGGTCGCCTTCTTCGGCACCGTGGTGATGCTGCCCTTGTGGCTGCAAAGTTACCAGGGTTACACGGCCCTGTGGGCCGGCAAGATGCTAGCGTTCGGCGGCGTGCTACCCGTGATCTTGGGCCCGTTGGTGGGAGCAAATCTGAATCGCGTCGATGCGCGGGCCGTGGCGACCTTCGGGTTCCTGTCCTTCGCGGTGGTGGCGTTCTGGAGCGCGCGCTTCACGCCGGACGTGGACTTCTGGACCGTCGCGGCCACACGCTTTCTCATGGGCCTAGGCATCAGCTGCTTTTTCCTGCCCATCATCACGATCAGCCTCTCAGGACTCCCAGTCGAGCGCATCGCGTCCGCCTCCGGCATTTCCAATTTTATGCGCATTCTAGGTTCAAGCTTCGGGATCGCTATCCTCACTTCGACCTGGGAGCACAGGGCGATCGTGCAGCACGCGCGCCTCGCGGAAAGCGTGAACGTGTTCTCGCCTTCCACCACCGACTACCTACAGCAGCTCGCACAGCTCGGGCTGCAACCGCAGGCAGCGCTCTCCGAGGTTGACAGAGTCGTAACGCAGCAGTCGTACCTGATGGCCACCAACGCGGTGCTGTGCCTGTCCGGGATGTTGATGGTCTCGCTCCTGCTGCTCATCTGGTGGGCGAGGCCGCCCTTTACGATCAAAGGACCGGGGGGACACTGAGTGACGCGATCTCCGCAAGCATGGGCCCCGGCTCACTTACAAGGAGCTGACGTCGCGCCCGGGGTGGTTCTGCGGTTCCTTAGTGGCTTGAATGAGCGCCCCCTCGGCCACATGTTCCTGGGTCTGGGCTCCGGGACGGCGACTTGTCCCCGATCTCGCTCGCGCGTATCATTCGCGGTCTTTCCGGGAGGCAAACGCCCGGGGGCAAAAGTAAAGGAACTGCCATGAAACTCAAGATCCACCCCGACTACAAAGAGATCACCGTCATCTGCAGTTGCGGGAACAAGTTCAAGACCAGGTCCGTGCTGGGGCGGGAACTCCACGTGGAAGTCTGCTCGAACTGCCATCCCTTCTACACCGGCAAGCAGAAGGTGATGGACACGGCCGGGCGCGTCGAGAAGTTTCGTCAGCGCTACAGCAAAACCGCTGCCGCCAAGGATGCTACGAAGGCTGCCACCAGAAAGGACGCCTGAGCGCGTTATCATTTTCGGAATTGCACGACGGACGGATTTACCTGGCTGCTGTGCGCTCCGTCGAGGCGGAACGCTGACGTCCAACTGACAACGCCGCATTGCGGCGTTTTTTTTGGCTTCCGCTACGTCGTTTTCGGCTTTCGCCGGGGGAAGCGCGCCGCTACACTTACCATACCGCCGAGAACAACATAACACTCCTCAATCAGAGGAAATGCCTGCTGCGACAGACAAGGGCCAGGCCGCGACCCATTTTGTAACCCGGCACGCGCTAGCCTTCACCTGCCTGCTGTGCATCGTCTGGATGCTGCCAGGCCTGCTCGGGCGCGATCCCTGGAAACCGGACGAGGCCTATAGCTTCGGGCTCGTCTATCACGTGTTCCAGACCGGCGACTGGGTCGTGCCCACGCTGGCTCAGGAGCCCTTTGTAGAGAAGCCGCCGCTGTTCTACATCACCGCGGCGCTGTTCGCACGCGCTCTTCGGTTGGCTGATGCCGGTTCACGATGCCGCACGTCTGGCCAACGCCTTCTACCTAGGCCTGGCGTTTGTGTTCATCGGGCTGGCCGGAAAAGAACTGTACGACGGCGAGAAAGCAGAGGCAGGGTGGAGTAGTTGGGTGAGTGTCTTGGCGTTGCTCGGATGCGTCGGGATGGTCGAGCCTGGGCACCTGATGATCACCGATGTAGCGCTGCTCTGCGGCTGGGTGATCGCTCTGTATGGCCTGGCCCTTGCCCCACGACGAGCGGCAATGGGCGGTGTCGCGCTTGGTACAGGCGTGGGCATCGCGTTCATGTCCAAGGCCCTGCTCGCACCAGCTGTGTTCGGCGGTGTCTGCCTGCTGCTCCCAGCGCTGTTTCCACATTGGCGCACCCGCCGCTTCCTTTTGACGTTGGGTGTCGCCTTGGTTGCAGCGCTACCCTGGCTTACCATCTGGCCTACCGCGCTCTATCATCGTTCGCCCGAACTGTTCCAGGAGTGGCTCTGGTTCAACACTTTGGGCCGCTCCCTCGGGCTCACCAAGCTCGGAGCGCCGGGCAAGTTCGGTTACTACCTCGCAGTCCTACCCTGGTTTGCGTTCCCGGTGTGGCCAGTAGCGCTGTGGGCTCTGTGGACCCGACGCCGGGAGATTCGGACCAGCGTCGGCCTGCACCTGCCGCTTACCGTATTCCTGGTCTGCTTTGTGGTTCTGTCGGGCTTGCCTGACGCGCGCGAGTTGTATGCCTTGCCGTTGCTGCCCAGCCTGTGTCTGCTCGCGGTACCGGGGCTGCCGCTGCTGCGACGGGGAGCCGCCGGCGCGCTGTGGTGGTTCTCTCTCATGGTGTTTTGCTTCTTCGCTCTGGTGGGATGGTTCTACTGGATCGCGTTGGATTTAAGCTTCCCGGCTCGCCTGCACGCACACCTGCTGCGCCTGCGGCCGGCCTACGAACCCAATTGGCAGGTGCTCAAGTTCGTGCTCGGCGCAGCTTTGACCGCGACCTGGGTATGGCTCATCCCGCGCCTGCCGCGCAGCCCGTACCGCCCGATGATCGCATGGTCCGGAACGGTGGCACTGCTCTGGGGGCTGGCTGCCGTGTTCTTCGCATCGTGGGTGGACAGCGCCAACAGTTACCGCAGTATGGTCCTGTCCATTCGCAAAGCCCTGCCTACGCACTACCACTGTATCTCCAGCCGCAACCTGGCGGAGCCGCAGCGCGCGATGCTGGAGTACTTTGCCGGTCTCGTCACCTATCGCGAGACTGAGCCCGAGCGCAAGCGCGATTGCGATCTACTGCTGGTGCAAGGGTTCCGGAGGGCCATTCACGCTCCCGACCAGACTTGGGAGCTGATCTGGCAGGGCGCGCGCCCTGGCGACGACAACGAGCTATATCGGCTGTACCGAGAGAAGCCCCCTGGCGATTCTTAAGCGGCATGGCGCTCTTCAGGCTAGGCACCTTCAGCAAAGCGCGCACCTGGTGGGAACTTGTCGGCCGGGTTTCGCTGCGCGTCGTCTGAAGCGCTGAAGGATCAGAGTCAGGAGCACGTCCGCGCGCGCCTGGCGCCCTACCCGTATCCCCGCGAGATCGAGTTCATCGACACCCTGCCTATGACCACCACCGGCAAGTGGTCAGGTGCAAAGACGGGTGCTGCGCGAGCACTCACGCGAGGTCAGCGTCCAGACCGGGCTTTAAACCCGCGCCGTCGACCCCATTTCAGCGCTGCATCACTGCGTTCGCCTCTGTCCGAGGTGCATGCTACCCTTCGCCCCCTAACCCAGGCCAGATACCCTAGAGTGACGGACTCCCTGCAGCGCTTCATATTCGAAGGCGTACCAGTGCGCGGCGAGCTCGTGCATCTTGACGCGACCTGGCGCGCCGTGCTCGACCGTCATGTGTACCCAGAACCGCTGCGCGCGGCGATGGGCGAGCTCATGGCCGCTGCGGCGTTGCTGTCGGCTACCCTCAAGTTCACGGGCTCTCTGATCATGCAGGTGCAGGGCACGGGCCCGGTCAAGCTCATCGTGGTGGAGTGCACCAGCGAGCAAACCATGCGCGCCACCGCCAAGTGGGAGGGCGAGCTACCCGCGAGCGAGTTCCGCGAGCTGGTTGGAAACGGTCGCTTCGTGATCACCATCGCACCTACCGATGCCAAGCAAACCTATCAGGGCGTCGTCGACCTCGAAGGCGCCAGTGTCGCGGCCATGCTGGAGCACTACATGACCACCTCGGAGCAGTTGGAAACGCGCCTATGGCTGGCTGCGGACACCCAACAAGCCGCAGGCATGCTCCTACAGCGGGTACCTGGAGCAGCCGAGGTGGACCCCGACGCTTGGAACCGGGCGGTGAAGCTCGGCGAGACCGTCACCGCCGGGGAACTGCTCAAGCTCCCCGCGCGCCAGATCATCCGCCGTCTGTATCACGGGGAGGACATACGTGTGTTCGAAGCGCGCGTCGTCAGTTTCCGCTGCTCCTGCTCGCGCGAGCGCGTGGTCAACATGCTGCGCCTGTTGGGCCGACAGGAAGTCAAGTCGATCTTGGACGAGCGCGGCGCGGTAGAGGTGAACTGTGAGTTCTGCAACCGGCGCTATGCCTTCGACCCGGTGGACGCGGAGCAGGTGTTTGCCGCGGAGGTCGTCACCGAGGCAGGCAATACTCGACACTAGCGCAATGATCAGCTACGACGACGATCGGACCGGGATCGACAAATGGCTATGGGCGGGCGCCCTGGACTCGGTGACCGCGGAGCGGGCAGGGGCGCAATGGGCCGCCATGTGAGATCGCCACAATGAGCAGCGACGACGATCGGACCAGGATCGACAAATGGCTATGGGCGGCCCGTTTCTTCAAGACGCGCTCGATCGCCACCGATGCAGTGGACAGCGGCAAGGTGCTAGTGAATGGGGCAAGGGTCAAGCCGGCCCGCGCGCTGAAGGTCGGCGATGAGTTGCGCGTCCGCACTCCAAGCGCCGAGTTCACGGTGTTTGTGCAGGCGCTAAGCACACGGCGCGCCTCGCCGGTGAACGCGGCGAAGCTGTTCATTGAGACCGAGGACAGCCGGCGACGCCGCGAGGAGACCAAGCTGCTTCGCCTAGAACCGCATCCGGAAGCACACACCAGGGGTCGCCCTACCAAGCGGACGCGGCGCATGATCCACAAGCTGCGCGGCGAGTCGTTATAGGGGTCCGATCGCTCGCGCATGCGCGACCGGGGCGCAGGGGGATCCGGTAAAATGGGCGTCTGGTCTAGCGCCTGGGTTCACGGGCAGGCTCATCTCAGCTCTTAGGAGGCAGCATGATGAACGACGGACGCGAAGTGGTTGTCTTGAGCGGCGTACGCACCGCCATAGGAGACTATGGCGGCGGCCTGAAGGACATTGCGCCCACCGAGCTGGCCGCGAGGGTGGTGCGCGAGGCGGTGAGCCGCGCCAGGGTCGCCCCCGAGGATGTGGGCCACGTCGTCTTCGGCAATGTCATCCACACCGAGCCCAAGGATATGTATCTATCCCGGGTCGCCTGCATCAACGGCGGCCTCCCTAAAGAGACGCCGGCACTGACACTGAACCGCCTGTGCGGCAGTGGCCTGCAGGCGATCGTGTCCGCCGCCCAGGCCATCAAGCTCGGCGATATCGATGTCGCAGTGGCTGGTGGCGCGGAGTCGATGAGCCGCGGCGCCTACGCAGATACGAGTGCGCGTTGGGGCGCCCGCATGGGCGACCACCAGGTGATCGACATGATGGTAGGCGCGCTGACCGACCCGTTCGAGACGCTGCATATGGGCATCACTGCAGAAAACGTGGCCGCCAAATGGGGCATCACGCGGCAGCAGCAGGACGAGATGGCGCTGGAAAGCAACCGCCGCGCCGTGAATGCGATCCAGAAGGGCTATTTCAAGGATCAGATCCTGCCTATCGAGATCAAGACTCGGAAGGGCACAGTCGTCGTCGACACCGACGAGCATCCGCGAGCAGACGCCAGCATGGAAGGCTTTGCCAAGCTCAAGACTGTGTTCAAGCCTGACGGTTCGGTGACCGCGGGCAACGCCTCGGGCATCAACGACGGGGCTGCGGCGTGCGTCCTGATGGAGCGTAACGCGGCTGAGAAGAAGGGCCTCAAGCCCTTGGCGCGACTAGTGGCCTACGCGCACGCCGGTGTGGATCCCAAGTACATGGGTATCGGGCCCGTGCCAGCGGTAAGGAAGGTCATGGAGCGCGCTGGGCTCAAGGTCTCAGACATGGACGTCATCGAGTCGAACGAGGCGTTCGCTGCACAGGCCTGCGCCGTGGCCAAGGACCTCGGTTTCGACCTCAAGAAGGTCAACCCCAACGGCGGTGCCATCGCCCTGGGCCACCCGATCGGGGCCACGGGTGCGATTCTGATGGTCAAGGCGGTCTACGAGTTACAGCGGACCGGCGGTCGCTACGGGCTCGTGACGATGTGCATCGGCGGCGGGCAAGGGATAGCTGCCGTATTCGAGCGCTTGTAGCGCAAGGGTACGACGTAGGAGCGACTGCCCGCCCTGCACCTTGTCATCGACCGCCCCAAGTCACAAAGCCTCCAGCCGAGTCAGGCGGCGCCTGGCGTCCGCTTCAACTCGGCTAATTGTTCCGTGGGCTTGTCTTGCGGAATAGCTGTTGTTAGTCCTTACTCTGGTCGCCGTCATTCGCCCGGGCCGCCCTTGTTGTGCATCACCAGAAACAGGCCGGCAAAAGCGCCGAAACAGATTGACAGACGTCGCCAAATCAATACAATGGCGAAGCTTTTGCAGTGCAGCATTTCCCGCCGTTGTTGAGTCGTCATCCTCAGGAGATCAGGACCATGATTTTTGCCGTACCGGAAGACGTCAGCGCGCAGGCCAAGAACAACATCGAACAGGCCTTGAAGTTCGCTGAGACCACCGCTGATGCAGCGGAAGAATTGTTCGATCTGAACCTCAAGACAACCAAGGCGGCCAGCGCCGACGCCGTGAAGCAGATCAAGGCCCTTGCCGCCGCCAAGGACGTGCAGGAGCTCACCTCCCTTCAGACGTCTTTCGCTCAGGCCAACGCCGAGAAGCTGTTCGGCTACGGGCGTGCTGTGTATGGCTGGAGCGCCGAGGCGCAGGGCGAGATCAGCAAGCTGGTGGAAGCCCAGATCGCAGAGGTTAACAAGAGCATGGCCGCGGCCCTGGACAAGGCGGCCAAGGCGGCGCCCTCCGGTTCGGAGTTTGCGTTCGCAGCCGTGAAATCCGCCATGACTGCGGCCAACCAGGCCTATGACGCTCTAACCAAGGCCGGCAGGCAAGTCGCTGACATGACCGAGGCCACCATCAACACCACTCCCGGCACGTCGCGCAAGAAGGCCGCCTAAGCGACAGCACGTCGGCAGTACAGTGAGGCCCCCGCGCAAGCGGGGGCTTGTTTTTTTGCACTCCGGGCTAGGTTCTGAGCAGATGCGTCCGGTAATACTTGAGCTCGTCGATCGATTCGTAGATGTCGGCCAGCGCCTCGTGTTTGCTCTGCTTCGAGAGCCCTGCCATGACCTCCGGTTTCCAGCGCCGGGCCAGTTCCTTCAGCGTGCTCACGTCGAGATTGCGGTAATGGAAATAGGCTTCCAGCCTGGGCATGTAGCGGGCGAGGAAGCGCCGGTCCTGACAGACTGAGTTGCCACACATGGGGGAGGTGTTTGGCGGGACGTACGCAGTCACGAACCGAACCAGGTCATCCTCGACCTCGGCCTCGGATGCGGTTGCGGCCTTCACCTTATCGATCAAACCCGAGCGCCTATGAGTGCCTTTATTCCAGCTGTCCATCGCGTCCAGAACATCATCGCGTTGGTGCACTACCCACACCGGGCCCTCAGCCACGACATTGAGCTCCTGGTCGGTGATGACCAGCGCCACTTCGATGATGCGATCGGCGTCCGGCTTGAGCCCGGTCATCTCCATGTCGATCCAGATGAGCCGGTTCGCGTCCTGTGCCATAATTTTCCAGCAGATTCCCGCTTTTCTCGGCTCGTCATTGTGTCACACGCGGCACTCCCGCGTGAGTCCGACGTCTAACGCTGTTTTGCATAGAATCGCATGAACTTCTTCAGCATCGCCTTTCTTCTCGCTCTGGTGCTGGTCACTGTCACGCGGCTATGGCTGACTCGCCGCCACGTGCAGCATATCCAAGCGCATCGCGCTGCGGTTCCGTCGGCGTTCGTCAACGACATTGCTCTGGACGCACACCAGAAGGCGGCTGATTACAGCGGCGCCAAGGCCCGCTTGGCCATGACTGCACACCCTCGTGGACAGCGGCGTCCTCCTGCTACTGACCTTTGGCGGGCTGTTGCAGTTGCTCGACGACTGGGCGGGGGCTTGGTTTGCATCTGAAATCCTGCGCGGAGCGGCGCTCATTGGCCTGTTCGCAGTGTTTACCTCCACCATCGATCTGCCCTTCAGCTGGTATCGCACCTTCAACATCGAAGCGCGCTTTGGCTTCAACCGGATGACGCCGAGCATGTGGCTTGCGGACCTCGCGAAGGCGGCCGCGCTCAGCGCTGCCCTCGGACTGCCACTGGTGCTGACGGTGCTGTGGCTCATGGGCAAGATGGGCGAGTGGTGGTGGCTATACGTGTGGCTGGTCTGGGTCGGGTTCAGCGTGTTCATGATGGCCATCTACCCGGCCTACATTGCACCGCTGTTCAACAAGTTCGCCCCCATGCCCGATAGCTCGCTCAAGACGCGCATCGAAAACCTGCTGGGCAAATGCGGCTTCCGCTCCAGCGGTCTGTTCGTGATGGACGGCTCCAGGCGAAGCAGCCATGGGAACGCGTACTTCACCGGCTTCGGCAAGACCAAGCGGATCGTGTTCTTCGACACCCTCATCTCCCGCCTGACTGAGGGCGAGATCGAGGCGGTGCTCGCGCACGAGCTGGGCCACTTCAAGTTGCGCCACGTGATCCGACGCATGCTTTGGACTTTCGGTGTAAGCCTGGCGTTGCTTGCTGTGCTCGGGTACCTGAAAGACAAGGCTTGGTTCTACGAAGGCCTGGGAGTGGCTTACCCGGCGACCAACGCCATGGCACTGCTCCTGTTCGCACTGGTGGTACCGGTTTTTACTTTCCTGCTGCAGCCTCTTGTGGCGATGTACTCCCGCAAGCACGAGTTCGAGGCCGACGCTTACGCTGCTCGTTACAGCTCGGGGAGCGAGCTGGTCAAGGCACTGGTCAAACTGTACAAAGACAATGCCACCACGCTCACCCCGGATCCGTTGCACTCGGCGTTTTACGATTCGCATCCGCCGGCGAGCGCGCGCATCGCGCGCCTGCAAAGCCTCGGTGCGTCGTAACCATCTCTCGAGACCGCGGAGGCGCGCGACGGTGATCGACGCCCTCTTCGCTCTGACATGACTACCGGGTTTCGCTTCATTGCCGCGTTTGCCATCGGCAGCCTCGGGCTTGGGCTTTTCCAAGGATGCGGGAGCAAGGAGCCCAAGGGCGTTGCCGAGGTTCCGGAATGCCACCAGGCCGCGGCTGCAATCAAAGAGTCTAAGTTCGACACCGGCATCGACCTCCTCAGGCGCGAGGCCGACGCGTACTCGGACTGTATGACGGCCCACGGGTACGTGCTCGACCAGGAGCAACTCGACGAGCAGCTCGATCACGTTCGACAGGTGGAGAACGCGAAATGGCTGGGAGGTGACCCCTTTTATATCATCGCCAAGCGCAGGCAACAGCTGCGTATGTCGCCGGCGCTCTGGCGCCCCGCGCCTTCCAGTTCCTGACAGCGGGCTGACGGTGCGCAGTGGGAGCTCCGCATGCGGCCTGCCTCCAATCGTGAAATCAAGCCTCGGGGGCGGGAACGCCCGCTACTGCGTTGCGCCCGCTCTGGGATGTCATGTTCGGTTGATAACCCCTTCTTCTGAGACTGACCCCGTGGCGCAGCAGGGACCCGACCAGCTCCCCAGACAGCTAAAGTTTGCGCCTTCAGTGCTGATAAAGAACTGCGGACGAGAGCCTTCATACACGCTCCACCCCTGCGCGCCGCGGTCGCGGCTGTCGCAGGCGGGCAACGCGATGCCGGACAAGTCCGCCCAGTAACTGTCAAAGGGCAAACCCACCGAAAGGTTGGGGCGCAAAGTCACCGGTCTAACGAGCGAGAGGCTCCATGACAGCGGGACCGCCAAGTACATTCGGCTACGGCCGCAAACGCATGTCGGCCGTCTTCGTCCGGAGCACGTGTGACCCATCGTCCACTCTGCTTTTTCCTCCCGCCCCGCGACTGCCCGGCCTGGCGCCCACTGCCCATAGCTGCGCGCACGTAGCAATGGGTGCTGCAGCACAGCCTTCATCGCGGGAGATAGGGAAATGAGCAACAACGCGGCATCCAACGTCATCCCCATGCGCGAGGTCGACCGTCCAGGCCCCAATCCGCAGGAGGCGCAATTCGAGCGCCTGCTCAAGGAATGCCAGGGTACCGCCGTGGACCGCTTGTCGGGCTCCCTGTCCGCGATGTTAGACAAGGTCGAGGATACGCTGTGGGGCCTGGCCGATCACACCCACGACCGCGAACTGCGCGACCTATACATCGCGGCCAAGGACAAGGCGCTGGAGCACCGCAAGTCCATCGAGGACCAGTTTCGCAGCAACTACCTCGCCGAGTTCGGCAACCGCGTTCATCCCGATCGCAAGCAACGCCAGGACTTCAGCCGGTTCGACCCGTCGACCCTCGAGCTGGGGCTGGTGAACGACGAAGATCTCGAGGAAACGATCAAGGTGAAC
Source organism: uncultured beta proteobacterium (assembly GCA_963705615.1). Classification (GTDB taxonomy): domain Bacteria; phylum Pseudomonadota; class Gammaproteobacteria; order Burkholderiales; family SHXO01; genus SHXO01. The sequence continues at coordinate 183,400 of CAVPKE010000013.1, forward strand.
GAGATGGCGGCGAAGCTGCGCCGCTACTGCGAGGAGGAACTCCATGCGCTGGACCAACGCATCGGCGTCCTGATCGGAGACGCCAACCTGCAGGGCGAGGGCAATCCGTTCAGCCCGCAAGCGATCTGCACCGCCTACAAGCAGACCTGCCGGCAAATCGAGACCAACCTCAAGGTCCGGATGATCTTTCATAGACTATTCGACGACCATGTGCTCGACGACGTCCGCTCCATCTACAAGGATCTCAACGCGTTGCTGATCCAGCGGTCGATCCTGCCCAAGATCCGCTATGGGATACGGCGTCAACCGGGCAGCATGGGCACCCGCCCCGGTCTGCCGGCAGCAGGAATGCCGGGAACCGCGATCCCGGGGCTGGGCGTACCCATTGGCGGCATGGCCGATCCCGGTTACGGCGCCGACGCGGTGGGTAGCGGCGAGCAGGACTTCTACGCCGTGTTGCAAGGGCTGATCGCCATGAATGCCCAGGGCGCGCAGTTCGGTGGCTCTGCCGTTCCAGGCTCGGTCATGCTCCCGGGCGGCCTTCGCCGGTGGTGGCTTGGGGGTGGGCCCGGCTGCAGCCGGCGGCGTGGTTCAGGTACCCGGCTTCCCTCCGATCGTGGGTGGACCCGTCAGCGCAGGCGGTGCGCCTGGCTCACCTATGAGCGGGATGACGATGGGCGCGACCGGCGTGCCGCAGCAGCGCTTGCAAGGCGCTGAGCTGATCGGCTCACTCACGCGTCTGCAGCAGGGTGACTTCGGCGTGATCGCCGGTGCTCCAGTCACGCTGGATGCCTCCGTGCTGAACGCGGGAACCACCAACGTGGTGCGCGAGCTCAAGTCCACGCAGATCGGAAACAGCGTAGATCAGACCGACGCCACGACGATGGACATCGTCGCCATGCTGTTCGATCAGATCTTCGGCGACAAGCGCGTGCCATACGCGCTCAAGGTCTTGATCGGCCGCTTGCAGATCCCGGTGGTCAAGGTCGCGGTGCTGGACAAGAAATTCTTCTCGAAGAAATCGCACCCCGCGCGCCGCCTGCTGGACACGCTCGGCGAATTCGCTCTCGGGCTGGACGAGAGCTTCGACCAGAACTCGCCCGTGTACAAGAAGCTCGAGGAGCATCGTCCAGCGTCTGCTCGACGGTTTCGAGGACGATATCGAAATCTTCGAGACCCTCAATGAAGATCTGCTCGCGCTGGTCCGCGACGAGAACCAGCGCGCAGAGGAAGCGGCCAAGGAGGCCGCGCGCAAGATCGCCTACATGGAACGCCTGGAGGTCGGCAAGGCGGTAGCGCAATTCGAGATCAAGAAGCGCGCCGAAGCCACCCGCATCTCGCAGCTGGTGCTCAAGTTTCTCGCCGACGAATGGGTCAAGCTCCTGCTGCTCGCCTATGCGCGCCACGGCAACGACAGCGACGCCTGGAAGAGCGCGCTGGAGACCATGGATCTGCTGATCTGGAGCGTCAATCACAAGCAGTCGGTCGACGAGCGCCGTAAATTGGCTGCCATGCTGCCGGGATTGCTCAAGCGTCTGCAGGCCGGTCTGCAGGGCGTCGGGACCGATCCCGACAGGCGCAAACAGTTCTTTGCCAGGCTCATGCGGCTGCACACCAAGGTCATCAGTGGCACCGCCCCCATCAGAGCAGCTGTTCGACCGAGCGCCACCCCAACGCTCACGGACGTTGTTTCCAGCGCGACTGCGGTGGAGACTGCGCCCGCACGAGCTGCATCGTTTCCTGCCGGCGACGACGCGCGTCGTGCTGATTCGTCTGGCCTATTGCCGCCGCTGCTCCCCAAATCAGACGTGGCTGAGCCGTCGAATACCGAACGGCGTCAGGCCCAGGCCGACTCTCTGCAAGGCGAGGCCGCCAAGCACCAGATATCGGCGCCACCGATTCCGTCGCTGTCCGCGCGTGCACCGAGCGGAGGCGGGGCCAGCTGTGGCACCCGAGATTGACGAGGACGCCGAGCCCGCGACGGAAGCGCCACGAGTTCTCGAACGTCACGATCAAGAACCCATTCGGAGGCGGCGAGATCGAGATCGAGGAGATCAGCCTGTCCGATCTTCCTGGGGTCCCCGAACTGTCCGCCGCGTCGCGGGGTGGCACGGCCCAAGCCGAGCCCGCCGACCGGCACAGCCAGTCGGTGACCAACCTCAAGGAAGGCGACTGGCTCGAATTCCATGACGACGACGACGGCCGTACCCAGGCCAAGCTGTCCTATATCAGCCCTCTCAAGGGCACATACCTGTTCGTCAACCGCCAGGGCGCGAAGGTCGGCGAGTATTCTCTGTACCAGCTCGCCCGCGAGTTCCGCATGGGACGCGTCGTCTTGCTCGAAGCCGTGCCGCTATTGGACCGCGCCATGAGCAGCCTCGTGGGGATGCTCAAGAAGACCACGCACTAGCGCCGCGGCGACAGCCGTCCGCAGTCAACATCTAGGGAAGCAGCCACAGACACAACAAGCGAGCAGGGTCCCGTTTCACGCCGGCTCGCGTACGGCCGGCGTTTCCAGACCAGTGGCTGCAAGATCGCGACCGTGCCACCGTCACTGGTAAAGTAGAATGCAGCGGGTGTCGAAGGCCTCTTTTCTCCCCGATGTTCAGCATCATCCGCACTTGCGCGGTCAGGTCGTATCCACCCATGGCAGGCACTATTCGGTTGAGGTCGCCAGCGGTGAGATCTTGACCTGCTTCCCGCGCGGTAAACGCAGCCTCGCGGCCTGTGGCGATTTCGTGCAGGTGATACAAACCGCGGCCGGCCAGGGCGTAATCGAAGCGGTCGATCCCCGGCGGGCGTTGCTGTATCGTTCTGACCAGTACCGTCAGAAGCTGATCGCCGCCAACGTCACCCAGATGGTGATCGTGTTGGCCGTCGTGCCATCCTTCTACGAGGAACTGCTGAACCGCTGCCTCGCTGCAGCCGCGCATCAGCGCATCCGCGCGTTGATCGTGCTCAACAAGTTCGACCTTTCGGCCGAGAGTGCGCCAGCGCTCGAATCGCTGGCGCTGTACGAGCAGCTCGGCTACACCTTACTGCCGCTGGTCGCCAGGCGCGACGCGGGTCCGCTGCGCGCTCATCTCGCTGGGTACTTGTCGCTGCTGGTCGGACAGTCCGGTATGGGCAAGTCCACCATCATCAACGCTCTGGTCCCGGGCGCGGGAGCTGCGGTGGGTGACATCTCCGTTGCGCTTGACTCGGGGCGCCACACCACCACGCATGCCCGCCTGTACCGTCTCGACGGAAGCAGCAGCTTGATCGATTCGCCCGGGATGCAAGAGTTCGGGCTGCGGCATCTGACACAACGCGAGCTGGCCGATGCCTTCCAGGAGTTCCGTCCGTACTTTGCGGCATGCCGGTTCAACGACTGCCGGCACGCGGGCGAGCCCGATTGCGCAGTCGAAGCGGCGGCGGCGCAAGGAAGGATCAGCTTCCGGCGCCTCGCTGCCTACCGCCGAATAGTCGCCGATCTCAAGCCCCTCAGACCTCCTACGCCCCGACCCAGCGGGCGAGCGTAACGAGCAGCAGCACGATGAGCCAGATGACCAACGTACGCCAGATGAGCCCCACCGCGCTCTGCATGTAATTGGCGTCGGGTTCGTCCCCCGTGCCTAGCTCCGTCCGGTAGCTGACACCACTTTCGCTCGCGAGCGGCCCGCCGAGCCTCGCCCCCAGCGCCCCCGCCCCGCTCGCCAGGACCACACCGGATTCGGGGTCAGACCACGAGTGCGACTGCGTGCGCCAGCACTGCAAAGCGTCCTCCAAGTCCCCGGCAACAGCGAAGCCGATCGCAGTCAACCGCAGCGGCACCCAGTCCAGCAGCCAGAACACCCGGGACGCGAAATGTCCGAAAGCTCCAAACTCCTCGTCCGTGCGCCGCCCCCACTTGTCTGCCAGGACCGCGGACAGCTTGTAGAGCACGGCACCGACCGGTGCAGGCAACACTACGAACCAGGCGATTACCGCAAGTAGGTCGCGGTGCGCGCGCAGCAACATCGTCTCGATGGCGGCTCGTGCGATCTCGCCCTCGCTCCAACGCGCCACGGGCTCGCCGCGCCAGCGAGCGAGAAGCTCGCGCGCCCTGTCCAATTCCCCCGCGCGTAGCGCATCGGCGATTGCGACGTAGTCCTGAACCGCCGCTTTGAAGTTGATGCTGGCGTAGAGCACGGCGACTGCAAAGGCCCACCCGAGCAGCGGGTTCAGCGCGGTCAGGCCATCTTGGATGACGAGCGCTACGACCACCCAAGGCAGCACCCCCAGCACCCAACCGATGGCGCCCTGGATCGGCAGACCGGCATTGAAGTGGCGCGCAAGCCAGTTGGCATAGCGCACGAAAGAGAGTTCGAAGATCGTAGGGTGAGACAGAGGACGGAGCTGCTCCAGGAACAAAGCCGCCACAATGCAGAGTAGAGACATCGCCGCAATTGGAAGTAGAGGTGGCGCGCCGCGCCGGTGTGCAGCGGCTGCCGCCGGTATTCTAATACACGCCAGCCGGTGCCCGGCTGGATCCCCCGCCGGATCGAGGCCTTCCGAGGTGAGGGCGCTGGATGACGAGAATGACTGGGATCCCAGCTTACGCTGGGATGACGCAGGTGGTGTCTGGATCCCGCCCCGGATTAACACCTTCCGGGGTGACGGCGCTGGGATGACGCGCTAGAGCGCGTCAGTTGGTCAACCGCATGTAGAGCAGGGGGAGCTTTTCGGGCAGCCGGCGCAGGTGGTCGAGAACGAGATAGTTGCGCGCACCGAAGATGCGTGTGACGTATTCGTCGGCGCCTGCATCCAGACTCATGCAGAACGTCGCGATGCCAAAGCGCGTCTGCTCCTCCACCGCGTGCTTCGCGTCGAACGCCAGGTATTTGCGATCGTGGACGTCGATGTCGTGCGGCTCCCCGTCGGTTACCAGCAGGATGAGCTTGCGGGCGGCGCGGCGGAAGCGCAGGAAATGGCCGGCATGGCGCAGCGCCGTGCCCATGCGGGTGGAGAGCTGGCCCGTCATCGCCGCCAGGCGCGCGCGCGCTCGCTCGTCGTAGGGCTGGTCGAAGTCCTTGAACCGGTAGTACTCGACCTCGTGCCGGCCGTTGGAGTCGAAGCCGTGTATGGCGAAGCTGTCGCCGATCTGGTCCATGGCGTCGGCCACCAGTGCAGTGGCCTCGCGCGCGAGGTTGAGCACGCTCGTCCCTGCGCTGGGCACGTAGTCGTTGGTGGACTGAGACAGATCCAGCAGCAGCAATACCGCCAGGTCGCGGCGGTTCTTGCCCTGCCGCTGGTGGACGCGTGGGTCCGGCGTGCGGCCAGAGCGCAAGTCGACGGTGGCTGCGATCGCGGCGTCCAGATCCAGCCTGTCGCCCTCCAGCTGCTTGCGCAGGCGCACGGGGCGCTGGAGCTGCGCCGCCTTGATCAGGCTGGCGAGACGGTTCACGGTCTCCTGGTTGCGCATCAGGATCTCGTCGATCTCGTGCGCTTCGCCCAAGCGCGCGCGCTTCTCCAACAACGTGCACCAGGACTGCCGCTCGAGACCGATAGCATAGTCCCACTCGTCGTAGTGGTAGGGCTGCGGCGTCGGGTCGGCGAACTGCAGTTCGGTGCGCGATGCCGCTCCGGTCTCAGCGTCGCGCTCTTGCGCGCTCTGGCCGCCGCGCTTCTCCACCTCCGTGTGCGCCGGCTCCGCACCCTCCCCTGCTCGGAGGTCGACCACCTGTTGCATCAAGTCAGGGTCGTCGGATTGTTGCTGTCCGGCGTCCCCGAGGTCCCACAGGAAGAGGTTGTCGTCACGGTAGAGCGGCTCGACCAAGTAGGTTTTGAGTTTGAAGGGCACGCGCATCTGCCCCAAGTCCTCGCCCAGCAGCATGCCGATTGAGCGGCTGAGCGCGGGATCCCCGAGGTTGGCTGCGTGCCCCGCGAAAAGCGTGCGGCCCTTCGTGACCCAGGGGTCGTCGTCGCGGTAACTGGGGTCGATGAGAGCGCGGGACAGCCGCGCCATCAACGAGGGCGCACTGACGACAGGGCTGGGCAGCGCCACGTGAAACGGCAGCCATAGCTTGCGCAGGCCGGGCAACCCATGCACCGCCAGTTGCTCGACGCGAGCATCCTCGATCAGGGACACGACAGCAACCTGGACAGGTGTCAGTTGGTGCAGCGGGAACCGCTGGCTCGAGTACACCAGGTGAGCAGCCGCATGCGCACACGCGGCCCGATAGAGGGTCACCCCGTCTTGTCCTGGAAACGCGTCGAATGCCTGCGGCATCCGGATGACGCCGCTTCCGATCGACACACGCCTGCCCTTCTTGCGTTCGTCACTGTGCACCGCTGCGGGGACGCTTCCTGCGCGCAGCTCGATGAAGCGTCCCCACAGGGCGCGTAGATAGAACCCGAGCCGACGTTCGACATCTATGAACAAGGTGCCTTCGCTGGCGGCGCGCAAGATCGCGCGGGCCTCCTGGCTCTCGAGCCGGAACCAGGCGTTTTGCGCGCCAACGTCGGCGACATGCCCCTGCACACCGAGGAGCGCCCAACGCCGAAAGCCGTCCACGGACATCTGCTCGAGCAGCGGCCCGACGCGTTGGAACACGTCGGCCAGCCCGCGGGGCGCTAGCGCCGCCAGCTCGTCGACCACGTCCAGGAACGCAGCCATACCATCGCGGGTAACGAGGTGGCGCGCAACGATCGGGAGTGCAGACAAGAACGCATCGGTCGCGCGTGTATCGGCGCGGGTCGCGACGGACAGCGCCGTTGCGATGGTGTGCACCAGCACCGCATCACCGCCCTGTTTGGCGAATGCAGGGACGGTGCGCAGATAGGTCGCGAGCGGCGCCGCGTCTGCACCGATCTCTGCCAGCCGCCGTGCGCCTTCGAGCCATGTAGCCAAGAGCTCCGGCGGCAGCTGTTTTGCCGCAGCGGGCAACGCACCACGAACCAGCTCTCGCGCCTGCGGACGGAATTCGGTCAGCTCGTTCAGAAAAAAGTCTTCACTGTGGCGTCCAGCGCATCTCGCATGTCAGGGTCGTCGGTGATCGGTCTTACCAGCGCGACGCTGCAGGCGGACACTGGCTCCACACCCTGGGCCATGAGGGAGCCGGCGTAGATCAGCATGCGGGTAGAGATGCCTTCGTCCAGGCCGTGACCTTTGAGATTGCGCGAGCGCTCGCCGATCGACACCAGGCGCGCGGCGAGGTCCGGCGACACGCCGGACTCGTGCTCCACGATCTCGATCTCGACCTCGCGCGGCGGCCAGCCGAAATCCAGCGCGCCGAACCTTTGCTTGGTCGACTGCTTGAGGTCTTTCATGATGTTCTGGTAGCCGGGGTTGTAGGAGATCACCAGCTGGAAATCCGGATGCGCGTGCACCAGCTCACCCTTCTTCTCCAGGGGCAACACGCGGCGTGCATCGGTGAGCGGATGGATCACCACAGTGGTGTCCTGGCGCGCCTCCACGATTTCGTCCAGATAGCAGATCGCGCCATGCCGCACGGCAAGGGTGAGCGGGCCGTCCTGCCAGCGCGTGCCGTGGACGTCGAGCAGGTGCCGCCCGACCAGGTCCGAAGCGGTCATGTCCTCGTGACAGGCGATGGTGACGAGCGGCTTGCCCAGCTGCCATGCCATGTACTCCACGAAGCGCGTCTTACCGCATCCCGTCGGGCCCTTGAGCATCATGGGCATGCGCACCGCATACGCTGCCTGGTACAGCTCCATCTCCCGGCCAGTCGGCCGGTAGTAGGGCTGCGACGCGATCAGGTACTGGCTGATCAGATCGTCGCGTAAGTGTCGGTCCATGGGGCTCATGTCAAGTCGTCTGCGGGCATTATCTCGCAGCTTGACCACGAACGCCGGGAAATGGGGCACGTGAAGCGCGCCGGCCGGGCGCGGCGCAGGGGAACAGAGATACGGTGCGGGCGGTGCGCTCTTCGCAGCGCAGAGCCGCTCACGCGGGTGTCAGCCGGACAGGGTCTCCGCAGCGATCCTGTCCACCACCGCATCGACCCCTTTCCCGGTGTGGCAGTTGGTCACCAGCACTGGGCGCTCGGCGCGAACCTGACTTGCTTCGCGAATCATGTTCTGCAAGTCCACGCGCACGTAGGGAGCGAGGTCGGCTTTATTGATCACCAGCAGGTCAGACTTGAGCACGCCAAGTCCCTTCTTGCGCGGGATGTCGGTGCCGCCGGCAGCGTCGATGACGAACAGCCAATAGTCGACCAGGTCCGAAGAGAATGTGGACGCAAGGCTGTCGCCGCTGCTCTCGATCAAGATCAGATCGAGCGATGCGAACCTCGTTTCCAGCTCGGTCACCGCCCGCATGTTGAGGCTGGGGTCCTCGCCGATGGCAGCGTGCGGGCTGGGCCCCGTCTCCACCGCTATCACGCGTGCGGGGTCGATGAGCCCGCTGCGTTTGATACGCTCGGCGTCCTCCTGGGTCGCGAGGTCGTTCGTGATCACGCCGATATCGGTTCCTCTCCGGATCAGACGCGGAATGATCTGCTCCAGCAGTGCGGTCTTGCCGGAGCCGACCGGGCCGCCAATGCCGACGCGGGCGGCGCCCAGGTGCGTTCGCTTCCGTAGGCGTGGACTTGTCGTGGTCCGATACAGCGCACGCGTCAGCAGGCTGGTCATCGCGATCCCTCCCTGAATTAGCGGACGCCCGCTCACGCCTATGACACCGGGGATGGCCTTCTTTTCGTGCTGCCGAACAGGCGCGCAGATCGTCTCGCTTGCGTGCACACCGCAAGATCGAGACCTGCAGCTGCGTGCGCACGGCAAGCCGCTCTAGTTTTCGCGCCCAGACTGAGCGAAGCGCTTGATGAGACTGGATTTCGCTGCGGTTTGCGCGATACGGCGGCAGCCAGAACAGGAAGAAACCGAGGCCCGGCGGGCGATCACAGCGCCCTGCGCTGGTGCGCACGCATTGCGTCCGGCCCCAGCTTGGGACACGCCTTAGGCAGCCGCCACCCTGAGGGGCTAGGAGGTGCATGCGTGCGACGCGATGGTCAGCTATCCTCGTCGTCGCTACCGTCAGACAGACTGCGGCCGGCTTCCTTGCGGATCAGCTCGATCGCAGCGCGCAAGGTTTCCTCGGGCAGCGCGTTGAGCGCGCCGGCGAGGATGTCGGCCGCTTCGTAGGTGGATTCGGGTAGAGCGTGGCTGTCGAGTTTGGCGACGAAGACAGCCGCGGCGCCGGCGGCGCGCAGCAGCGTCTGGCGCTCGCTCGAGCAGCGTCTCGACCTCCGCGCGCAGGATCGCCACTTCCTGGTTGTGTTCGGAGTCCGGCACGGTGTGCTCCCCCGGCTCCACGGAGCCTGCACCCGCCATTATGCGCGCAGCATGCTCAGGGCGCAACTTCGAGGATCAGCCTTACTGCTCCTCGCCTCCACCGAGTGTTTCACCCAGCTGTTCGCGCACCAGCTCGATCGCATCGCGCAGCGTCTCCTCCGGCAGCCCGTTGATGGTAGCCGCCAGAATATCCGCGGCCTCATACGCGGACTCCGGGAGCACCTGGCTGTCCAGCTTGGCCACGAACATCGCCGCCGCCCCCGTCGAGCGCAGGAGATTGTCGCGCTCCACCATGAGCACCTCGATCTCCGCCCGCAGCATGGCGAGCTCCTGCTCGCGCTGAAAATCGGCTTGCCGCCTGCCGTGTGAGGTCGCTCTTCTCTCGTTCTCGGTCACCATGCCTCCCTGGTGTATCGTGAAGGGCACCCGTAAACGGGCACCGGCTAGGGTAGGCCCGGCAGCATCAGGCCTGGTCGAGTGCTCACGCTCACCGGTGTCGGCGTGAGCAGCGCCGTCACCACAGCAGGACTCATGCCTGCCAGGCGCCCGCTGCCGACCATCAGGAAGGCAGGCCCTGGCTATCCCTCCGGGTGCAGCACCCGGTAGAGGGTGTGCAGCATCCCGGCCGTGGCTCCCCAGATGTTGCGCCCTTCGTACGGCATGGCGTAGTAGTGGCGCCTGCGGCCGTTGATCTCGTCGCTGTGCCGCTCGTGATTGGCCGGATCGAGAAAGAATGCGAGTGGCACTTCGAACACCTCGGCGACTTCGAACGAATCCGGTGACAAGCTCGAGGGGCGGCTCGATCCACCCCACCACCGGTGTAACGCGGAAGCCGGTCGGGATGTCCCACTCCGGCAGTGCGCCGATGATTTCCACAGCGCTCGGCGCGATGCCGATCTCCTCGGCCGCTTCTCGCAACGCCGTCGCCACTCGATCGACGTCCGTCTCGTCCACGCGCCCGCCGGGAAAGCTGATCTGCCCGGCATGGTCGTGCAAATGCCCCGTGCGCCGGGTCAGCAGCACGGTGACGCCCTGAGGTTGGTTGATGAGCGGCACGAGCACCGCCGCGGGCACCACCTCGCCGCCGGGCGGATGCATGTAGCGCTGGAATTCCGGATCGTCGGCAATCGCCCCCGCGACGGCGCAGGCGATCGAGGATCCAGTCGCGGGTCAGGGGTGGAGGAGGTTTGACGGGCACGTCGGAGGGCAGACAGCAACGGATTCCATTTTACCCTCCTGTCGCCCCCAATGCCTCCGGTCGGCGAACGTCGGGGCGACCTGGCATACCCTGCGGTGGAATCCTAAGCAGATCTGGAAGCGTGGGCATCGACGTTCCGGGGCCCCTTCAGCTCGATTCAAGACCCGGCGGTGAGAGGTCAAGACCTATCCGGCCAACCGAGGCCCGCTCTCCCTCGGCTCAGTTCTGGGTGTGAACCCGGAGTAGGATGTGCCGTCTGCAGCAATAGTGAGTCTTTTTGCAGGAGGGAGCGCGCTCTATGCCACTCGTCACGCGAAGGGACGCGATGAAAGCGCTAGGAAGCACGGCGCTGGTCACGGCTGCCGGCCTGACGTCTGGGCACGCGAAAAGCGCGATGCTCCGAGCTCGAGATACCCGCCGGAAAAGGGCGCGACGCTGAAGATGCTACGCTGGAAGCTCTTTGTTCAGGGCGGCGAAGACCAGTGGATCGCCAGCACCCGCGCGTTCTCCCAGTTGTCGGGCGTGAAAGTCGATCTGGAAACCGTTGCGCTGCCGGACGTCCCCTCCAAGGCAGCCCTCGCGGCCAGTGTCGGGGCCGGCCCGGATCTCGCCGTTGCGTTGTACGACACGCCGCAACTTTACGCAGACAAGTGTGTGGACCTCACCGAGCTCGCTCAATACCTGGATAACAAGTACGGTGGCTGGTATGACACATGCAAGCGTTACTGCATCTCGAACGGGCGTTGGATTGCCGTGGGGTTGGGCTTTGTCACCTACTGCGTCGTGTACCGACGCAGCATGGTGCAGGCGGCGGGATTTCAAGACATCCCGAAAGACCTGGCCGGCTTTCTGCGACTATGCCAGGCGCTCAAGGCCCGTGAAACCCCGGCTGGGTTTACGTTGGGCAATGCGGTGGGGGATGCCAATAGCTGGTGCCACTGGCTGATCTGGGCCCACGGCGGCAAGTTGGTGAACGAAAAAAACGAAGTCGTCATCAACTCGAAGGAAACGATCGCAGCGCTTGAATTCGCCCGGGAACTGTACGCCACATTCGTTCCGGGAACATTGTCCTGGCTTGACGCCAACAACAACAAGGCCTTCTTGGGTGGCCAGATCAGCCTCACCTACAACCCCGTGTCGATCTACTACGTTGCCAAGACATCGCCAGACACACCGTTGAAAGCGATCGCCGTAGACACCTATCATGCCCACTTGCCGATCGGACCGGTCAACCGCCCCACCGAAATGACTGGATTCATCGCGGGGTGGGTCTTCAAACACACCAAGTACCCGAACGCAGCTCGTGAGTATCTGCGCTTCATGCTCGAACGCGAACAGTATGAACCGTGGCTAAGAACCTCTCTCGGACAATATGCGCAAACTCTGCGGGCCTACGAATCCGACGCGTTCTGGGCCGAGGATCCGAAGTTGACACTGTTTCGCGACGGCCCCAAGCTGAGCCTGGACACGGGATACGCCGGCAAACTCGGAGCCGCCTCCTCAGCCTGTCGGGAAGACTTCATCATCGTCAACATGGTGGCCGAGGCCGCGTCCGGCCAGGCAACGCCGCAGGCTGCGGCCGCTCGAGCTGAGCAGCGAGCGCGGCGATACTATGGCCGCTAATCGCGTTATGAGCGGAGACGCCAGCGGCTGAAATCGGCGCCCCGGACGTGGTAGTTCAATTCCTCGTCCACTCGATTCAACGAGCCACTCTCACCAGGCAATAGCTTTGCGGTCGCGGAAGAAGCCGCCGGTCGGCCCGTCCTCGGGCAGCGTGGCCAGCCAGACGGCAGTCTCGGCGCCCTTCTCCACGCTGCGCGTAGCGCTAGCGCCGCCCATGTCGGTGCGCACCCAGCCCGGGCACATCGAGTTGACCAGGATTCCCGAGCCCTTTGTGGCGGCCGCCAGCATGAGTGTCAGCGCGTTGAGCGCCGCCTTCGATGCGCGATACGCCGGTGTACCATCGCCCATACCTTCCAGCTGCCCCAATCCGCTGGACAGGTTCACGATCCGGCCGTAGCGGTGCTTGCGCATCAGCGGCACCAGCGCTTGCGAGATCTGCAGCGGGGCATAGAAGTTGGTCTCCAACGTCGTGCGCAAAATCTCTGCCTGCAGCTCGAGCACACCCGAGCCGCGCTTGTCCACCATGATCCCCGCGTTGTTCACCAGGATGTCGCAGCGCCCATGCGTTCGCGCCGTGTAGTCGGCGAGCGCGCGGATCTGCTCAGGATCGGTAACATCCAGCGCGTGGAAGATGACGTTCAGGCCTTGCCGCTGCAGGGTCGCCGCGGCTCTGTCCCCGCGGCCGGGATCACGTGCAGTGAGGACGACGTTGACTCCAAGCTGCGCAAGCTGCCGGCAGATCTCGAAGCCGATGCCCTTGCTTGCGCCCGTCACCACGGCGATCCGCGCTGTCACGTCCCTCCCCGCAGCTCAGACATCCGCTGCGATTATAGCTGCCGACGACCGGGCAGCCAGACGAAGGCAGACTACTGAAGGCTGCGCGGTGCGCCGAGGAGCTCCTCGATCGCAGTGCGAGCGGCGGTGAGATGTGGGTTGACGCGCAGAGCAGCCTGGAACACGAACAGCGCCGACTCGCTATCGCCGGAGCTGCGGAAGATCTCGGCCAACCCGCACAGTGCGCCGAAATGGCGCGGCTCGAGCTCGAGTGTGCGATGGATGTCGCGCACGCTCTCCTCGTCACGCTCCTGGACATAGTACAGCGTGGCGCGCTTGTTCCAGGCCTCCGCGAAGTCGGGACATGCGCGCAGGAGGTTGTTGAGCCTGGTTTCGGCGATGTCGTAGAGCTGGGTGGCGATTTCGCTGGCGGTGCGCTCCAGCTCCGCGGCTGCTCGGCGGTGCGGATGGTGCATCCACAGCTGCCAGATCTGCTGCTCGAGCTCCTCGGCATCGCAACCGGGCGCAGCGAGGTTCTGGAACAACTGGTCGAGACGGGACGGTAGCGCCCCTGCAGGGCGACGCGCGCCAAGAGTGGAGACAAGCCTGAGCGTGTCGACGTACATCAGAGGGATCCTTCGCCGACCATTGCTCAATTCTAGGCGGACGGGATGGCCGAGAGCAAAGCGAGCGCGAGCGCTACCGGAGGAGCGCGCACCTCGCTAATGCGGCCGGAGGCGAGGTTCATCGGGTGCGTCAGTGCGGGTGCGGTGGCTCCAGGTACCTCGCTGCGGAGCGGTGCCGATCCATCCGACCTACGCACCGACTCGCGAAAGTCGGCTCAAACGCGATGGCGCGCGCTCAGTCGTGCGACAGCTGGGGCGAGCGCGACTCGTCCTCGTGGGCGCGTTGGTCCGCGTCGTCAACCGGCGTCGCCGCCGCGAAGCAACCCTGGCGGCGCATCCCAGAAATCTCCGCGGCAGTATAGCGGCCGGGAAGATCCTGCCAAGGTGAAAAAACTGTGTCCTTGACCTGCCACCGGCGGCGCTGTTGCTTATCCATGCGTTCGGTAGAGCAAGGAGCAGGCCCATAATTTCGCAGCCTGGATAGCGCAGCGCAATCCCGGAGATTGCTTCCCCGGGTTCCACGCAGCTCCACCCGGGCTACTCACACTGGTTCGCCGCCGCAAAGCGACGTAGCATGTGCGATGAGCTCGCTGGGCGCACACTGTGTCTCGCCGCGAGCTGGAACCGCGGGGCACCAACAAGTCCACCGTCTTCCATTGGAGCCGCGAAGAAGATGAACCAGGAGGAGCTTTGCTTCACTCCCGCAACGGAGTTGACGCGCATGATCCGCGGCAAGGTCGTGTCCCCGGTCGAGATCATGCAAGCGACGCTGGAGCGAGCGCAGTCGCTCAACCCGCGCCTCAACGCGATCTGCACGCCCACTTACGAAACCGCAGTTCAAGCCGCACGTGACGCGGAAGCTGCGGTGATGCGCGGCGCCCAGCTAGGCATCCTCCACGGCGTACCGACCACGATCAAGGATCTCGCCTTCACCAAGGGCGTGCGCACGATGGCGGGGTCGCACGTGTTTCGCGACCGCGTTCCGGATTTCGATCACCTGCACGTCGAGCGCATGCGCGCGGCCGGCGCAATCTCGATCGGCAAGACCACGGTTTCCGAGTTCGGATGGAAGGGCAACAGCAACAGCCCACTCACGGGCATCACGCACAACCCTTGGAAGCACGGGATGAACGCGGGTGCGTCGAGCGCCGGCGCCGCCGTGTGTGCGGCGGCCGGCATCGGCCCGATCCACCAGGGTTCGGATGGGGCCGGCTCGATCCGCATGCCGGCGGCGTTCTGCGGCGTCTTCGGGCTCAAGCCCTCTTTCGGGCGCATTCCTTACTGGCCGCAGCCAAACAACGGACTGATCTCGCACGTGGGCCCATTGACGCGAACGGTGGCCGACTCGGCGCTGATGTTGGCAGCCCTGGCCGGCCCTGACGACCGCGACATGACGAGCCTCGAGGCGCAGCCGGAAGATTTCTTCCGCCACCTCGACGAAGGCGTTGCTGGTCTCAGAGTCGCGTACAGCCCGGATCTCGGTTACTTGAAAGTCGATCCCGAGGTGGCCGCGCCGGTCGCAGACGCTGCGCGCGCATTCGAGGAACTGGGCTGCATCGTGGAGGAGGTGAATCCGGGGTGGGGAGACCCGATCGGGATGGAGCACTGTCACTTCGCTTCCAACTTCGCCGGAATGCTCGGGCCTCTGCTCGACAAGTGGGCAGAGAAGATGGATCCCGGGCTCGTCGCCTTGACCCGGCACGGCATGACCTACAGCGCAGCGGACTACTGCAGGGCGCAGGGTGAACGGCTCGTCTACTACGACAAGGTGCGCGCTTTCTTCGAACGCTACGATCTGCTGCTCACACCCTCGCTGTCGGTTGCTGCGTTCCCTGCCGAGCTGCTCATCCCCTCGCACTGGGAGCAGCATCCCTGGGATTGGCTGCGATGGGCAGGGTTCAGCTATCCCTTCAATCTCACGGGCCTGCCCGCGGCCACTTGTCCCTGCGGTTTCACGCCGGGTGGGCTGCCGGTCGGACTCCAGATCGTCGCCGGCCGCTTGAGAGATCTGCGCGTACTCCAGGCCTCGCGCGCCTTCGAGCAGGCGCGGCCCTGGGCGCAGCGGCGACCGCCTCTCTAGCTACGTACCGTAGCGCACGCTGACCCTGCATCGCCTTGAGCGCCGCCAGCGCGCTGTAGCACGCGAGCAATGCGGTCTTCGGATTCTCCGCTGACGGCACGTTCTCGAGCTTGATGCTGATGTTGCCGGTCTTGCCGCGGATGTCGATGTAGTGGGTGTTGTGTACGAGCTTCGGATCGGCGACCGCCTTCAGCCGCGTGCGATCCAAACCGATCCCAGCCAGGGACAGCACCGCCGCGATGTTGACGTTGGCCGGGAAGTGAGGCACACCGGCGCGAGCCGGCCCGTCGTAGAGCGTAACGGGCGCGCTCAAACGATCGAGGTCGATGCCGAGCCGCTCCACGTAGGGGATTCCCTTCCAGGCGGCGGGCGGCTTGGTGACGGCGATCGTAACTTCGTCCACACCGGCGATGCAGGCCGCTTTGAGAGCGTCGAGCCCGCCGATCCCACCGGAGGGGACGTACAGCAATGCCCCGTGCTGCGCTGCGGCGCGTTCGAGCGTTTCGCGCAGCGCGTCGTCCGCCAGAGCTCCTCCCGAGAGAACGATCAGCGCCACGCCCGCGCTCAGCACCGGCGGCCCGAACGCATGCACCGCCTCGTGCGAAGCCGCCTCAATCACCGCCTCGGGCCGGCGCGCGAGCAGCGCATCGACGCCCGATGACGAAGGGCACGCCGAACTCGGCGGCGAGCCCCTTGCCGCGCGAGGCGTCGCTACGACCGACGATAGCGACGACCTCGACCCCGCCCAGATCGCCCGCCCGGATGTGCTGGAGCAGCAAGCGAGCGATGCTGCCGCCGCCGATGATTCCGACCCGCATGGTCTTTCCTCTCTATTGCGGGGATTCTGCCATAACGACCGTTGACCCCGGCCGAGCAGATGATAGGCTGGAGGCCTTGTCCTGGCGACCGCGTGCCAATAGGCTTGCCAGCGGTCAAATCGACGGAGGAGAAAACAATGCATTCCCGATCGATCGTAGCTCGGGTGCTCGCCGCGGCGGTCGTTGTCCTAGCGGTCACCGCGCTGCCGCAAGCGCATGCGCAGCGAAAGGAAGTGAAGATCGGCGTCATCTACGACTACACCGGTCCGTTCGCCGCCGGCGGTTCGCAGGCCGCCGCGCTGGGCACCAAGATCGCCATCGACATGATCAACGAGAAAGGCGGCGTCGACGGCTACAAGATCGTCCCGATCTACGCCGACGCGCAGTCCAAGGCCGAGGTCGCGATCAACGAGGCCATCCGCCTGCTCGATCAGGAGAAAGCGCAGCTGGTGATGGGCGTGTACTCGAGCGCGCAATGCGTGCCGATGGCGCAGAAGGTCGACGCCGCGAAGGAGTTCATGTGGGCCAACGTGTGCACCTCGTCGAGCGTGTTCAAAGGCAAGAACCTGCGCTACGTGTTCCGCCCGCAAGTGCACTCGGACCAGTTCGGCGCCGCCTCCTGCTCGTTCCTCAACGAGAACGCCAAGGCCAAGCTGAACAAGGATCCCAAGGACCTCAAGATCGCGATCATCTATGAGGACGGCCCCTATGGCACCGGCGTCGCCACCGCCAACGAGAGACGTGCAAGAAGTACGGGATGCAGATCGTGCTCAAGGAGGGCTACACGGCAACCGCGCCCGACCTGTCGAGCCTGGTCACGAAGCTGCGCCGGGCACGCCCCGATGTGATCCTGCATTCCGGCTACAACCCGGACATCACTCTGTTCTGGCGCCAGGCGCGCGAGCAGGGACTCAAGTGGGCTGCGCTCATCGGCCACGGCGCGGGCTACAGCCAGTACGACAAGCTGCGCGAGGCGTTCGGCAAGGACGCCGAGTACATCTACACCGTGGACCCGGTACCCGCGCAGCTGCTCGACCCCAAGACCCTGGCTCCGGGGATCAGTCAGCTGACGCAGGAGATGGTCAAGCGCTACAAGGCCGAGACCAAGGCCGATCAGGTGCCGCCGCACGTCTCCATGGGCTTCAACCAGACCTGGATCTTTCTCACCGACGTGCTGCCGCGCGCGATCAAGAAGTACGGCGGAACCGATCCGGAGGCGCTGCGCAAGGCCGCGCTCGACACCGACATCCCGGACGGCGGCACGATCCAGGGCTACGGCGTGAAGTTCTTCCCGCCGGGCAGCGAGATGGCGGGCCAGAACGAGCGCTGCTCGCCGGTGGTGATGCAGTACATCGGCGGCAAGACCGAAGTCGTGTGGCCCGCCCGGCTGCGCACCGCCGAGCCGGTGCTGCCGTGGCCGAAGAGCCACAGCTATTCCAACCAGTAGGAGTAGCCTGGACGTAGCGAAGCGCTGCAGCTGCAGCCTGGATGGAGCGAAGCGCAATCCAGCGAGTTGCGGACCCCGGATTCCGCTTCGCTTCATCGGGCTACGTGTCGGCTGCGCGTGCATAGAGGCGAGGATAACCAGTGTTGTCCGTCCAAGGACTCACGAAAGTGTTCGGCGGCTTCACGGCCGTCGACCGAGTCTCGTTCGAACTGCAGCAGGGCGAGATCCTCGGACTGATCGGCCCGAACGGCTCCGGTAAGAGCACCACCTTCAACCTCGTAGCCGGCGCGCTCATCCCCACCGGCGGCTCGATCCGTTTTCTCGGGCGCGAAATCGGAGGCCACCCGGCTTATCGCGTGGCCCATTACGGCATCGCGCGCACGTATCAGATCCCGCGGCCATTCCGGCGCTTGTCGCTGCTCGAGAACGTGGCGCTCGCGGCTTACTACGGCCAAGCAGCAGCGCCCCTCGCGTGAGAAGGCCTATGCGCAGGCCAAAGAGGCGCTGGATCTGGTCAATCTTCCTGCCGATCCCGGCGCTCGTGTAGACGGGCTGGGGGCCGCGGCGCTGAAGAAGCTCGAGCTCGCGCGCGCGCTGGCGACGCAACCCAAGCTGCTGCTCGCCGACGAGTCGCTCGGCGGCCTCGACGAGACGGAGATGGAGCAGGCCGCCGCCCTGCTCTCCCGGATCCGCGCGCAGCGCGGCATCACGATCATCTGGGTCGAGCACATCATGGGAGTGCTCATGCGAGTCGTGGACCGCTGCCTGGTGCTCGACCACGGCGAGGTCATCGCCGAGGGCAAGCCCGAACAGCGTCGCTCACGATCCCAGGGTCATCGAGGTGTATCTGGGCACGGACGCGCAGGAAGTGCAGGCCACCGTGGCAGCGAGGAACGCCTGATGCTCGTCCTGAACAACGTGTCCGCGGGGTACGGCAGCTTCCGGGCTCTGTTCGACGTGAGCCTCGAGGTGAAGGCCGGCGAAACGGTTGCCGTCATCGGACCCAACGGGGCGGGAAAGACCACGCTGCTGCGCGCCATCTCCCGGCTGATCGATCCCAGCGCGGGCGAGATGATCATGGAAGGCAAGCTGCTCAGCCAGGTGCCGCCGCACGAGCTCATCGCCCATGGCATCGCGCACGTGCCCGAGAACCGGCGGCTGTTCCCACGCCTCACCGTCGAGGACAACCTGCGCATGGGCGCCTTCCTCCCCGCGGCTCGCGCCAAGTTCGCGCAGCGCCTCGAGCAGGTGTACCAGCTCTTCCCGCGCATGCAGGAGCGGCGCCGGCAGCCGGCCGGCACTCTCTCCGGAGGCGAGCAGCAGATGTGCGCCATCGGCCGCGCGCTGATGTCGGGACCGAAACTGTTGCTGCTCGACGAGCCCTCGGCCGGGCTCGCCCCAGTGATGGTGCAGGCCATCTTCGAAGTGGTGAAGAAGATGAGCGGCGAAGGCTACACCGTGCTGATCGTCGAGCAGAACATCCGCCAGGTGCTCGGCATCGCGCACCGCGGGTATCTGCTCGAGACCGGACGCATCAGGTCGAGCGGAACCTCGGCCGAGCTGCTCGCGACCGATGAGATCAAGCAAGCGTACTTGGGACTGTGAGCATGCAGATCTTCGATGTTTTTCTACTCGAGGCCGTGCTCAACGGGGTGCTGTTCGGCGGCATCCTGGCGCTGCTCGCGCTGGGGCTGAATCTCATCTTCGGCGTCATCGATGTGGTGTGGATCTGCTACGCCGAGCTGATCATGATCGGCATGTATGCGGTGTATTACCTGCACGCGGTGTACGGCTGGCCGCTGTGGCTGGCGTTCCCGGCCTGCATCGTGCTGGTCTCGGTGCTGGGCGCAGCGCTGCACCAGTTCGTGATCCGCCCGGTGCTCGCCGCCGAGCCGATCAACCAGCTCCTGGTAACCGGCGGGGTGCTGTTTCTGCTCCAGGGGGTGGCCACGCTGGCTTTCGGCGTCGAGTTCAAGAACCTGGGCGTTCAGCTCCCGACTCTGCAGCTCGGTGAGCTCTACCTCAGCATGGCCCGCCTGATCGCGTTCGCGTTCGCGCTGGCCGGGATGATCGGCATGTACCTGTTCCTCACGCGCACCTATCTCGGCACCGCGATCCGGGCGATTTCCCAGGACCGCGCCGTGATGCCGCTGATGGGCGTCAATCCGCACCGCATCTTTCTGCTGACTTCCGCGCTCGGCGGGGCGCTTGCGGGCCTCGCCGCCTGCCTCCTCGGTCTTGCAGTACGACATCCACCCTGCGATTGGACTGTCGTTCGGCCCGGTCGTGTTCCTGGTCTGCGTGCTCGGCGGGTTGGGCAACATGATCGGCGGGTTCGCCGCGGCATTCCTGTTCGCCCAGTTCATCTCGGTGGGCGGCTACTTCTTCCACCTCGAATGGGGCTACGTGATCGCCTTCCTGTTCTTCATCGCCGCGATGTTCTGGCGGCCGCGCGGACTGTTCGGAGGCAAACTGTGAAGGGGCTGCGATGGATCGGAGTCGGCGCGCTCGCGCTTGCTCCCGCTCGCGGGCTTCGGCAACTACCCGCTGCACCTGATGATCATGTGCCTGCTGTGGGGCTATGTCTACACCAGCTGGGCGCTGATGGGCCGGCTCGGTATGACGAGCTTCGGCCACGGGGCATTCCTCAGCATCGGCGCCTACGTGGTGGTGATGGGATGGAACCACTTCGGCCTGTCGCCCTGGCTCGGCATCCCCGTCGCGCTGGCGCTCACCGCGCTGGTCGCATTGGTGATCGGCTACCCCTGCTTCCGCCTGAAGATCGTCGGTCACTACTTCGCGCTGGTGACGCTGGCGTTCTCGGAGATCGCGCGCATGATCATCGTCGCGCTGCGCGACCAGACCGGAGGGTCGCTGGGCGTCACACCCAACACCGCGCTCTCCGACGCGTCCTGGTCGTTGGTGGCGCTGCAGTTCTCGTCGAAGCTCGTCTGGTTCTACATCATCCTCGCGGTCTGGCTGGCCGGGCTGTGGATCTGGACCCTGGTGGACCGGTCGATGGCGCGGATCGCGCTCGAGGCGATCAGCCAGGAGGAGGATGCCGCGGCCTCGATCGGGATCGGGGTCACACGCCTCAAGCTCGGCGTGACCATGATCTCGGCGCTGATGACCTGCATCGGCGGCGTGCTGTACGCGCAGTATCAGCTCTATCTGAACCCCGAGACCGTCTCCGGCATCGGCGTCAGCCTGCAGATGGTGTTCGGAGCGATAGCCGGAGGCATGTTCCTGCGTCTCGGGCCAACTGTCGGCGCGGTCTTCACGCTCCTGCTCACCGAGGTCCTGCGGCTCGCTCTGGGTCACGACATCCATGGCCTGGACACGACGCTCTACGGCCTGCTGCTGGTGCTGTTCATCATCTTCATGCCGAAAGGCATCCTCGGCGCTGCGATCGCGCTCTGGCAGAAGCGGCATCGCGGCACGCCGAGTGCGGTCGTTTGAAGATCGAGCGGTCCTCTCGAGTCCAACCGCGCTCACCTGCTGGAGTTGCCTTGCGCGAGGCTTTCGCCCAAGCGGTTCAGCTCGAGCCGCGAGTAGCTATACTCCAAGTAGATCTTCACCCCGGTTCCAAGAGATTCCTTGAAGGCGGTGCGGGCGCGCTCGCGATCGCCTGCCAGCAGATAGTAGTGGCCAAGGAAAAAATAGGCCTCGCAACGCTGCAGCAGCTCGGTTTTGGCTGTCGAAGCTCCAAGCCGCAGCCAGCATCTGTTCAGGCGTCGATTCCCCGATGAACAGCATGACCGCTGGGCCCGGCCAGCGTGCGAGATCTGCGCGCGACCTGACCGCCGCGATGATGCCGCGGCCGTCCTGTCCCAAGCGCTGACTCGCGAGGTATAACCAGATCAGCGCGTAGAGCTGTTCCTCATCGCTCGCTCTCTCCACGACGCGCCGGAAATCGGACTGGGCGGAGCGGTAGTCTCCAGCGAGAAAAGAGGCATGACCGCGGCTGACAGCCAGACGTTGGTGACCGGGTTCGAGGGCTGACGCCCGGGCAAAGTCTGCCAGGGCTCGCATGTACTCGCCTCGTTTGGTGTAGACCTCGCCCCGCGTGACAAGAGGCGAGGCCGCCTTCGGATCGAGCGCAATCGCACGCGCCAGATCTGCCAAAGCCGGCTCCGTGCGATCCAGATTGCTATACGCGATGGCGCGACTTTCGAGCATGTCGGCAAGCTGTTCGCCCCGGACGCGGCCCGATTCGATGCTCTCGCTCAGCGCGCGCACTCTACCTTCCTGCTCCCGGTCCAACGCCGCGACGACCTCCTTGGCGCTGTCCTGCGAAAATGCCGGCGCTTTCAGCCCGGCCGGCTGCTGGACCAAAGCCGTGACCAGCTGCACCTTTTGGACCGGAAACTGATACGCGATGCGGTCGCGGACCGCGCGCAGCATATCGGCGTAAGTCTTGACGTCGTTCGTCGGCACCGTGTCTCGGTGCGTAGTAAGCCTGTAGTCCACCTGCAGTCGATTGTTCTCGTAACGTGACAAGATGGTGAAGTCGAGGTTGTCGTCACTCAACGAAACGGGCGGACTGCCCCGTAACTTGATGTCGTTGGGAAAATCGACGACGTAACTGATGTTCAGGGTAAAGGGATAGGCCAGGGCGAGTGGTGCCGAACGTTCGAGCTTGGCCGGCGCCTCGGCGAACGCCCGAATCCAGATCGCATACAGCCGCCCCACGCCCACGCCTGACCGCTCTTCGAAGAAGTCGCGCACCGTGAAGCGCTGCGTAACGGTAACGATGTTCCGGTCCGCGTCATCGCTCACCACGGCATCGCCGGCCGAGCTGGCGCCGGGGTACCAGCGCCGCATCTCGGCGAGGAATTCTTCGGTGAGCTGGCGACGGTCCCCAGCGACCAGCTCAGCGCGCAGCATTTCCGCCACGACGCCGGAATAGGTCGTGATCATATTCACCGAGACCGGCTCCCGGTAGTCCTTGATGGTGACTTCATAGCGGGCGCCCAGTTCCTGACGGTATTCCTGTCCGTCAGCCATTGCGGTCAACGCCTCACTGCTGTTCCCGGTGACCAGCGCCCACCGGAGGCGAGGGTTACCGATACGATCGAGCGTGCCTTCCTGGAAGGTGCGCGTCGCATCGAGCCAATAGGTCTTGCCGTCGACTTCGGTCATCACGAGCATGTGGTTGAACACGCGAGTCATGGGCAGGACCTGAGCGACATCGCGCCCCAGAAACGGCGACACCAAAGCAGGCTGCGCCTTGTAGCCGAGGGCTCTCAGGATGGCGCTCAGCAGCAGGGCTTTGTCCTTGCAGTCGCCATAGCGGCGTTCCAGGACCCGATTCGGATGCGTCGGCCGAAACGATCCCTGCCCGATCTCGACCCCGGTGTAGCGGACCTCGGTCTGGACGAACTTCAATGCTCGGCGCACGGCATCACTATCGCTGCTGCTGTGCGCCCGAATATCCGCAATGACTTGGCGCAGCTCGGGTGAAAGATCGTCCGGCGGCGACAGCCTGATCTCCCGCTCCGCGGTCGAGCTTAGTTCCCGGCTCGCCGCAACATCTCCGTCACCTTGATGTAACTCCAGTGTCATAGTTCCGAATTACTCTGCTCGGCGCCGCGCCGATGGAACGCGATTTGCGTAAGCCGTGACGACGTCGAGTGGCAGACCGCCGCTTCCAGTCCAAGACGCGTGTGCCTCAATCGGGACTTGCACACCCAACGGCTGCCCAAACCGCTTCGCTTGGTCCCGGGGATAAGGTGCTCAGCTGAAAACCGCCGCCGCAAGACTCGCGCGCAGTTTCGACCAGAAGATCTTCGACGCCATCTATTCCCGATCGCTCGTCTACAACGCCTGCTGGGAAGATCCTGCCGTGGATCGTCAGGCGCTGTACATCACCGGCAACGATACGCTGCTCGTCATCACCAGCGCCGGTTGTAACGTCCTGGACTATGCGCTGCTGGCCCCGCGCCGGATCCACGCCGTGGACGCCAATCCGCGCCAGACGGCACTGCTCGAGCTCAAGCTCGCAGGCATCCGTCGGCTGGCCTACAGCGATTTCTTCGCAGCGTTCGGTCAAGGTCATCACCCAGCCTTCCGGGATCTCTTTTTCGACGCGCTGCGCGCCGAGCTGTCGCCCTTCGCAAAGCAGTACTGGGACCGCAACTGGGACTGGTTCTGCCAGCGCGATCGCGCGCGACACCTTCTATTTCTTCGGCCTCGCCGGGATGGTGGCGCGCGGCTTTCGCGGTTACCTGCGGCTGCGGCCGAAGTTACGCGAAGCATTGGAAGCGCTGCTCCAGTGCGAGTCGCTCGAAGCCCAGCGCGGCATCTACCACGAGCGCGTGGTGCCGCTCCTGTGGGGAAAGCACGTCAACTGGACCCTGTCGCGTCAGATCACCATGAGCATGCTGGGCGTGCCCCGCTCGCAGCGCAAGGAAGTCGAACGCCAGCACGCGGACGGTATCCCGGGCTTCGTGCGGGAGGCCGTGGCCTACGTCGCCTGCGAAGTGTCGGTGCGGTCGAACTATTTCTGGCAGCTCTACTTCCGGGGCCACTACACACGCGACTGCTGCCCGGAGTACCTCACGCCCAATGGCTTCCAGGCGCTGAAAAGCGGGCTGGCCGAGCGGATCGTGCCGCACACGACGACGGTGACCGAGTTCCTCCAGGGCACACAGGAGCGCATCAGTCGCTACGTGCTGCTCGACCACATGGACTGGATGAGCTCTTGTTACCCCGATGCGCTCGCTGAGGAGTGGGAGGCGATCCTCGACTCCGCCGCACCAAACGCGCGCGTGTTGTTCCGCAGCGCCCACGCACAGCCTGCCTACCTGGAGAACGTCTGGGTCCGCTACGGCGGCCACGAACGGCGAGTGATGGACGTGGTGCGGTTCCACCCCGAGCTGGCGCGTGAACTGACCAGGCAGGACCGCGTGCACACCTACGCCGGGTTCCACATCGCCGACCTGCCGGGAGCCGCATGAGTCCTCTAGCCGAAGCGCGTGTCCTGTTTGCCCTGGCGCGGGGCGCGTCGAGCGGCGGCTCGCACGCCGAGCGGCTGCAGCGCTTCTATGCGCCGCAGGCGCAATCCTACGACGCCTTCCGCGAGCGGCTGCTGCACGGCCGTCGCGACCTCATCGACTGTTTGCCCACGACTGCCGGGGATCGCGTCGTGGAGCTGGGCGCAGGCACCGGACGCAATCTGGAGTTCTTCGGCGCGCGGCTCTCGCAACTGGCGGAGGTCCAGGTGGTCGATCTCTGCTCGGCGCTCCTCGATGTCGCGCGGCGCCGCTTGGCCCACCTGCCCAATGTGCGAGTGGTCGAGGCCGATGCGACCGGTTACCGTCCGGCGCGAGCCGGTCGACGTGGTGTACTTCTCCTACGCGCTGACGATGATGCCAGACTGGCGCGCCGCGGTGGACAACGCGCTCGCCATGCTGCAGCCCGGCGGTGCGCTCGGGGTCGTGGACTTCTACTTGCCCGCTTCGCACGACGACGAGGGCCGCCTGTCGCGACGCGCCCGTGCCAACCGCTTCTGGCGCACGTGGTTCGCTCACGATGGCGTGCACCTGTCGCAAGAGCACCTGCCTTATCTGCGCAGCCGTCTGGCGGTCGAAGTGTGCTTGGAACGGGCTGGGCCGGTGCCGTACCTGCCCTGGCTGCGCGTGCCTTACTACATCTTCGTGGGGCGCAAACTGCGCTGAGAGACGCCCATGGCCGAGGTCCGTTCCATATTCCTGTCGGACATCCACCTCGGGTCACGCGGCTGCCAGGCGCATCAGCTGCTGGACTTCCTGCGCGAGTACGACTCGGAACAGATGTTCCTGCTGGGCGATATCATCGATTTCTGGGCCATGAGCCACCGCGGCATCTACTGGTCCGGGCAGATGAACACCTTCGTGCAGAAGGTGCTCAAGCGCGCGCGGCACGGAACGCAGGTGATCTTCGTGCCGGGCAACCACGACGAGGCGCTGCGCGAATACGTGGGCAGCACTTTCGGCGACATTGCGGTCCATCGCGAGTACGTCCACACCGCCGCCGACGGCCGCCGCTATCTGCTGCTGCACGGCGACGAGTTCGATGTCGTCACCAAGTACCACAGATGGCTCGCGGTACTCGGCGATCACACCTACGCTTTCCTGGTGCGCCTCAACATGGTGCTGTCGTGGGTCCGGCGCACTCTCGGGGTCTCCGGCTACTGGTCGCTGGCCAGCTATGCGAAGCGCAAGGTGAAGACAGCAGTCAGCTTCATCTACGACTTCGAGGAATGCGTGGTGCGCAGCGTCAAGGACCGAGGCTTGGACGGCGTGATCTGCGGGCATATCCACTCGGCCACGATCAAACGAATCGACGACGTTCTGTACCTGAATTGCGGCGACTGGGTGGACAGCTGCACTGCCATCGTCGAGCACTTTGACGGCCGTATGGAACTGATCGAGTGGGGCGTGACGCCATTGCCTGCGGCGGAAGCCGAAGCGGTGCCGGCCGCACTGGTGGAATCGAGCGAGTGACGCAGCCGCCTCAACCCTCTCCCGAACGTCTTGCGACGTTTCCCTCACTCTCTCTCCCGGGGCGAGAGGGACCTCATCTCTGCTGCGAGGGGCTTTTGACAAGAGCATCGAAGCATTCAGCTGTGGCAGATTCGGCCGGCGCTGCGCCCACGGCCGCGCCCGCTCGAACAGCGCGGCTGCACGCAGAGCATGGCATCCGCGCCCAGGCGCCCGATGAGCTGCAGGCCGATCGGCAACCATTCCGCGTCCCACCCGCACGGAACGCTCATCGCCGGATTGCCGGTCATGTTGAACGGCAGCGTGTACGGGTACCATGCGCGACGCATGGTATCGACGGGCTCGCCGTCGATCTCGACCAGGTCGAAGAACTTGTGCTCGATCGGCAGCGCCGTGCGGGCCAGCGTCGGCAGCGGGACTGCCGATTCCGCGTCGCGCGACGCTCGGCCAACGGGCCTGCTCCGCGCAGACCGTGATGAAGGCATTGAGCACCGGCTGCGCACGCTCGATGCGAGCCAGCGTGCTGCGCACGACCTCGACGGGCGAGAGCCGCCGGCTACGGATCAGCACCGCAAGATCAGCGGCCGAGGTATAGCTGAGATCCTCGTCGGTCATGCGGCGCCCCGCTGTTCTGTCTCCGTCACGCCCGGATGACGCGCTCAACCGCCACGCCCCGCACATCCATCTCGAACTCCAGTTCCTCGATCGGCGGACGACAGTAGTGCCAGGTGACTCCACCGCCGTTGCCGGCGCGCGGCACGATCTGGTCGCGGAGAATGGCATGGAGATCGTGCACCGTATACACCTGCGCCGCTGTCACGTCCTGCCAAGACACGCCCAGTTCGGTCAACGCGCCTTTCCATGGCCTCGAGCACCCAGCGGGCCTTGGCCTGCAACCCGGCGGCCGACACATCGCCGCGCGCCACGATGTCCTCGGGGAATTTCCCGCCCCCGGGCCATTCGCCGCTGCCGGCGACGACAAAGCTCGGTGAGGCCGTCTTGGCTAGGAACGGTGTAGCAGAACGCGTAGAACGACGGTTCGCCGGGCGGGTCGATCTCCGGTGCCAAGTTCGAGCGCGCGACTGGATTCAGCGCGTCGCGGAACAAGCCCCATTGCTTCAAGACCGCAACGTACCCTTCGTTGAACCCGACGAAGCCGCTCATGGTGAACGGCTTGGGCGAACGCAGCTCGGCGGCGCAGAGCGCGGTGCGCGGACGTCCCAGCGATGCCAGGTGCGCCTCGATCGCGGCGAAGCCCTTCTCCACCGGCAGCGGGCGCGCAAAGCGCGCGCGCTCGATCGCGAATCCCTCCTGCGCCCGCACGCCCTGGGAATAAGGAAAGCCTCCTTTCAGGAAGCCGTAGCCGCCATCGGGAAAGGGGATGAGGTTGGACATCGAATCCTCCGTCTATCGCAAACGTAGCCGGGATGATCCGACGCACGTCAGCCTGGGTAGAGCGAAGCGTAACCAGGAGTACCCTGACCTCTACGCCGTGAGGCCCAGGACGTTGTACGCCGGGATCGGGCGGTGGAAGCCTTTGAGCGAGAGCTCGCCCGCTGACTCGACCTGCAGCAATCCTTCCGTCTTCGCCATGACGCGTTTGGAAATGAGGATCTCGCCGGGCTTAGCCTCTCCGCACAGGCGCGCGGCGAGATTGGTGACCGAGCCGATCGCGCCATAGTCCCAACGGCCCTCGAAGCCGATCGCACCGATGGTCGCGTAACCTTGCGCGATGCCGATGCTCAGATCGAGCTCGTAGCCGAGCTTGCGCCATTTGCCGATCAGCTCCGCGACGCGCTCGCGCATCGCAAGCGCCATCCGGACCGCGCGCTCGTCGGGATTGGACACCGGCACCGGGTCGTTGAAGAAAATCATCATGCCGTCGCCGGTGAAGCGCTCGAGCGTGCCTTCGTGCTCGATGATCAGCTTGCCCATCTCGGCGTGATACTCCCTCAGCACGCTCATGACCTCCTCGGGCTCTGCGGTTTCGGCGAATGCTGTGAATCCACGCAGGTCGAGGAAGCAGACGGTCACTTCGCGCCGATGCGTCTTCAGCGGGTCGTCCGCCCCGCCGGCCACGATCAGCTCGGCGAGCTGCGGGGAGAAGAAGCGCTTGAGCCGGCCCAGGCGCTCGACCAGCGTGACCTGCTCCGCGACGCGCTGCTCCAGCGTGCGGCCCCAATCGGCCAGCTCCTTGAGGTGCTGCGCTTCGCGGTCGCGCAGGCGCTTCTTCTCCAGCAGGCGCCGATCCGAGCCCTTAGCAGCACCGGGTCGAATGGCTTCGGCAGGTAATCCTCCGCGCCCAGCTCGATGCAGCGCACGACGCTCTCGACCTCGTCGAGCGCGGAGATCATGAGCACGGGAATGTCGCGCAAGGCTACATCCGTCTTGAGCTGCTGCAGCACCGCGTAGCCATCCACTTCCGGCATCATCACATCCAGCAGCACGAGGTCGACGCGCCGCTCGCGCAGCAGCTCGAGCGCTTCACGTCCACCGGCCGCCAGTTGGACCTGATGTCCTTCCCGCTCCAGCCGTCGCCCGAGCATCTCCCGATTGGCTGCGTTATCGTCGACGACCAGGATCACGCCTGCGTTGAGCACGCCTCCAGCCGTTGCCGACGGAGCGGTGGCGCCCGTGCCTGTCGCCGGTTGCGCACTCGAAGCGGCGACTCCATTGGTGATAACCGACTGCAACGCGGCAGCAGCAGTCGCCACTCGATCGAGATCCTGGGCCGCACGTTCAGCGCCACCGCGTGCAGCTTGGAGGCGCAAGCCATCCACCGCCGTCATGACCGAACGCAGCGGCCCGGCCAGCTCGAGCCGACAGGCGCCTGAGATCGACTTCCCCGGCATCGGTGTGCGAAAGCTCGTTGATGGCGGCGAGCAGCCGCTGCGCGTCCTCGTGCACCTGACGCAGGCCCGGGCCCAGCGCAGCCGGGTCGCCGGCCGCTACGTCTTCGAGCAGCATCTCGCTGTACCCGATGATGTGGTTCAGCGGGGTGCGTAGCTCGTGCCGCAGATGCGCAAGGGCTTCCCGGTCCATGCTCACGGGGCGTGTCGTCCCAGCAGCGCCTGGATCTTGGACAGCAATCGCGGCAGCTCGACCGGCTTGGTGTCGAAGTCGTCGCAGCCTGCCGCCAGCGCCTTGTCGCGATCGTCCGTCATGGCGTGGGCCGTGAGTGCGATGATCGGGATCTTCTGCGTCTGCGGTGCCGCCTTGAGCCGGCGCGTGGCCTCCCAGCCGTCGACGCCGGGCAGGCTCATGTCCATCAGGATCAGCGCGGGCGAGTCGCTCTGTGCTTTCGCTAACCCTTCCTCGCCGTCTACGGCCAGGACCACTTCGTAGCCTTGCTTCTGCAGGCGTCGCGACAGCATGTCGCGATTCATCTCGTTGTCCTCGACCAGCAGGATCTTGGTCATGGGCGTTCCCTCTTCAGGCGGCCGATCGAGGCGGCCAGAAGCGTCCGCACCTCGGCCAGCAGCTCTTGTTGATCGTACGCCCCTTTCTGCAGGATCCGAACTACCGAGCCGTTGAGCCGCTCGCGCTCCTCGGCTGTCAAGTCCTTGGCCGTGACGATCACCACCGGGATCTGCTGCCACGCTTCGCGCCCGTGCAGTGCGCTCGAGAAATTCGAACCCATCCATCTCGGGCATCATGAGGTCGAGCAGGATCGCGCCCGGCACGCGCTCGCCCAGGCGTTCGAGCGCGACCCGGCCATTCTCAGCCTCGACCACCATGTATCCCTCCTCTTCCAGGATTCGCCGCAGCAGCTGCCGGATGCCCGCATCGTCGTCCACCACCAAAACCGGTAGATCGCGTCGATACTTCGTCAACACTGCAACCAGCCTCGCGCGGTCGATCGGCTTGGTCAGGTAGTCCAGAGCGCCGAGGGTGTATCCCCTCCTTTTGTCGTCGACGATGGTCAGCATGATCACCGGGATATCGCCCAGCTCAGGATCGGCCATCAGCCTGGAGAGCACCGTCCAGCCGTCCATCCCCGGCATCATCACGTCCAGCGTGATCGCGTCGGGTCGCTGCTCGCGCGCCACCCGCAACCCGTCCTCCCCGTCGGCAGCCGTCAGCACGCGGAAGCCCTTCCTTGCCGAGGTATCGCTGCATCAGCTCGCGCACCACCGCTTCGTCGTCGATCACCAGCACCGTCCCCGCGCTGCCTGGTGCCTCACTGGTCATCTCGCGTATCCGCTCAACATCGGCCGGCAGCCGTACCGTGAACGTGCTCCCCTTGCCCGGCTCGCTCGTCACCGTGATCTCGCCGCCCATCAGGCGGCACAGCCGCCGGCTCAGCGCCAGTCCGAGGCCGGTTCCGCCGTACTTGCGCGTCGTAGTGGTATCGGCCTGCGAGAACTCCTGGAACAGCCGCCCGAGTTCCTCGGGCGTCAACCCGATGCCCGTGTCCTTCACGTTAAAGGACAGCCAACTGCCGTCTCCGACTCCTCCCGCTGCACCGTCAGCGACACCGTGCCCCGTTCGGTGAACTTGCAGGCGTTGCTCAGCAGGTTGAACAGCACCTGCCGGACCTTGGTCAGATCGGCATGCATGATGCCGGTCGCGGCATCGCATGCGATCTCGAGCCGGTTGCCATTCTTCTCGGCCAGCGGCTGGATCATGGCCGCGATGTCCTCGACCATCCGCGCGACGCTGAAGTCCTCGAGCTGCAGCTCCATCTTGCCGGCCTCGATCTTCGACAGGTCCAGGATCGAGTTGATCAGCTCCAGCAGGTGCTTGCCCGCGGCGTTCACCTTCTTTAGGTCGGGCACCAGACCGTCGGCGCCCAGGTCCGTCGCATCCTCCTGCAGCATCTCGCTGTAGCCGATGATGGCGTTGAGCGGCGTGCGCAGCTCGTGCGACATGTTCGCCAGGAACGTGGACTTGTGCTGGCTCGCGATCTCGAGCTGATGGAACAGCCGCGCGTTCTGCATCGCCAGCGCCGACTGGCTGGCAAACGTGGTCAGCAGATCGACCACTTGTCGCGGAAACTCGCCAGGCTGCATTCGGGCGATCGCCAAGGCGCCGATCACCTCGTCCTCCCGGATCAGCGGAACGGCCAGCAGGGCTCGAAAGCCGCTGTTCATGATCAAGTCACGCAGGCGGCTGTCATAGGCCCCTCGACCGCGATATCGGGAACCTGCACGGGCTGCCGCTCTGGACCGCTTGGCCGGCCACGCCTTCTCCCTTCCTGATCGGATTGCGCCGCAACGTCTCAGCGATGTCCTCCGTATAGCCGAGCGTGGCCCGAGGGCGTAGCTCTTCGGTTGCTTCGTCGTAGTCGAAGACCTGTCCGGCCTGTGTCCCCGCGAGCTGATTGCGCATGCGTGAGGATCGTCGTGAGGACGGTATCGAGATCGAGCGTCGAGCTGACCGCGCTGCCGACCTCGCCGAGCGCCTTCAGCTCTTCGACGGATCGACCCAACTCCGCGGTGCGCGCCTGCAGCTCGTTGAACAGCCGCGTGTTCTCGATCGCGATCACCGCCTGGTCGGCGAAGGTCTGGAGCATGGCGATCTGCCGTTCCGTGAACATCGCAGGTTCGGCGCCGGAGACGCCGATCACTCCGATGGGCTCCCTCGCGCAGCATCGGGACGGCCACGATGCTCCGAAACCCAGGCGCTGAGCGAGCATCGCCTCTGCAGAACGATATTCCGGATCCTCGCGGACATCGGGATGTAGAACGCTCTGGGTGAGGATCAGCCCGCCCGCGGCGCTGCCTGCGGCTGGAGCGGCGAGCGTCGATCGGAGCGCCTCGAGCCACTCCGGGATAGCCGTCGGCAGCTGCGACTGAATGAGTTCGCCGTCGAATGTCCAAGACACTCCCGCGATCGTGGCTCGGCACAGCTTCCGCGCACT
Source organism: uncultured beta proteobacterium (assembly GCA_963705615.1). Classification (GTDB taxonomy): domain Bacteria; phylum Pseudomonadota; class Gammaproteobacteria; order Burkholderiales; family SHXO01; genus SHXO01. The sequence continues at coordinate 215,579 of CAVPKE010000013.1, forward strand.
CGCTGCCATCGCCTCGAACACCGGCTGCACATCCGTTGGCGACTGGCTGATCACGCGCAGAATCTCGCTGGTCGCGGTCTGCTGCTCCAGCGCTTCGGTGAGCGCTGTTGCGCTTCTGCAGCTCGTTGAACAGCCGCGCGTTCTCGATCGCGATCACCGCCTGGTCGGCGAAGGTCTTGAGCAGCGCGATCTGACTTGTCGGTGAACGGCCGCACTTCCGTGCGGGGGATGGCGATCGCACCGATAGCAGTCCCTTCTCGAAGCATCGGTACAGCAAGCACGGTGCGGTACCCGAAACGAGCCGCGAACGCTTTTGCGCTGGCGAATTCGGCGTCAGGCTCCGCAAGCAAATCGAAAACATGAACCACGGAGCGGTCGATAATGGCTCGACCGGAATTACCATGTCGCGGACAAGCGGAAGGCGCTCCACGGTTGGCCGGAGATCGACCCGTAGTGTCCACCACCGGATACCCGTCGCCGTCGACACGAAGGATGTTCCCATCGCTGGCCCCACACAGCTGCGCGGCGCTCTTCGCGATCGCATCCAGCACCGGCTGCAGATCCGTCGGCGAGCTGCTGATCACGCGCAGGATCTCGCTGGTGGCCGTCTGCTGCTCTAGAGCGATCGGTGAGGGCCTTGTTGCGCTTCTGCAGCTCCTTGAACAGCCGCGTGTTCTCGATCGCGATTACGGCCTGATCGGCGAAGGTCTTGAGCAGCGCGATCTGCTTTCGGAGAACGTCGCGGGCTCGGCGGCGACTGACGCTGATAGCTCCTATCGGGTTGCCGTCGCGAAGCATCGGCACGGACACGAGGCTGCGATATCCGGCCGTCTGAGCCAGACTTTGCAGGCGATATTCCGGATCCTCGCGAACATCCGGGATATAGACGACGGCTCGGGTGAGGATGGCGCGGGCAGTCGCACCGCCGCGGCCCGGCGGCATCGGGTATGTTGCGATGGATGCCTCGAGCGCTTCCGGACTGATAGCCTGTCCGCCGCCGCGAGTGGATGCAGCTCGCCGTCGAACGTGTAAACTCCCCCGTGGTGGCCTCGCACAGCTTCACCGCATTCGCAGCGATCGCCTCGAACACCGGCTGCACGTCGCGTTGCGACTGGCTGATCACGCGCAGAATCTCGCTGGTGGCCGTCTGCTGCTCCAGCGATTCGGTCAGGTCCCGGTTGCGGGTCTGAAGCTCGTTGAACAGCCGCGTGTTCTCGATCGCGATCACCGCCTGGTCGGCGAAGGTCTGGAGCATGGCGATCTGGCGTTCGGAGAACATCGCGGGCTCCGGGCCGCCAACGGTGATTGCCCCGATTGGGGTGCCGTCGCGAAGCATGGGACACGGCAATTACGCTCGCATACCCGATCGGCGGCGCGGGCTCTGGAAGCTGATTCGGGATCTTCGCGAACGTCTGGGACGTAGATTACGGTGCGGGTCAGGATGGCACGGCGCGGTCGCGCCGCCGCGGTTCGGCGGCATCGGGAACGCGCGTCGGATTGCTTCGGCACCTCGGGCTGCGGCTGGGCGCGTAGAGCCGTGATGTGGATGAGCTCGCCGTCGAAGGTGAAGACTCCTGCACCAGAGCGCCTCGCACAGCTTCCGCTGCATTCGCCGCGATCGCCTCGAACACCGGCTGCACGTCGCGTTGCGACTGACTGATCACGCGCAGGATCTCGCTCGTCGCCGTCTGCTGCTCGAGCGACTCGGTCAGGTCTCGGTTGCGCGTCTGCAGTTCGTTGAACAGCCGCGTGTTCTCGATCGCGATCACCGCCTGGTCGGCGAAGGTCTGCAGCAGCGCGATCTGGCTTTCGGAGAACATCGCGGGTTCGGCGCCAGAGACTGCGATCGCTCCGATTGGGCTGCCGTCGCGGATCATAGGCACGGAAACGGTGCTGCGATATCCGGTCGTCTGAGCCAGGCCCTGCAGGCGGACTCCGGATCCTCGCCAACTCCGGGATGTAGACGACGGCTCGGGTAAGAACTGCGCGGGCGACAGTACCGCCGCGGCCCGGTGGCATCGGGTACGTTCGACGGAACTTCCTCGATCCTTCCGGACTTAACCGACGAGCGCAGCAACGTGGATGAGCTCGCCGTCGAACCTGAAGACCACTGCGAAGGTGGCCTCGCACAGCTCCCGCGCATTCGCCGCGATCGTGTCGAACACGGGCTGCACATCGCGTTGCGATTGGCTGATCACGCGCAGGATCTCGCTGGTGGCGGTCTGCTGCTCCAGCGCTTCGGTCAGGTCCCGGTTGCGCGTCTGCAGCTCGTTGAACAGCCGCGTGTTCTCGATCGCGATCACCGCCTGGTCGGCGAAAGTCTGGAGCAGCGCGATCTGTCGCTCGGTGAACATCGCGGGTCGGCGCCGTCACGACGCTGATCGCCCCGATAGGCGTTCCCTTCGCGGAGCATGGGTACGCGACACGGTGCGATGTCCAGGCGTCTGGCCATGCTTGCCGGCGATATTCGGTCCTCTCGACGTCCGGAATGTAGACCACGCTCGGTCGAGCATCGCGCGCCCGGCTGACGTGCCGCGGCCGAGGGATGGGAAGGTCCGTCGAATCGCCTCGACGCGTCGGACATAGCACTCAGCGCCGCGAGCTAAATGAGCTCCCCGTCGCGTGACCACTCGCGAAGGCTGGCCCTCGCATAGCTTCCGAGCATTCGCCGCGATCGCCTCGAACACCGGCTGTACGTCGCGTTGCGACTGGCTGATCACGCGCAGGATCTCGCTGGTCGCGGTCTGCTGCTCCAGCGACTCGGTCAGGTCTCGGTTGCGCGTCTGCAGCTCGTTGAACAGCCGCGTGTTCTCGATCGCGATCACCGCCTGGTCGGCGAAGGTCTGCAGCATCGCGATCTGTCGTTCGGAGAACATCGCCGGGTTCGGCACCGGTGACGGTGATTGCTCCGATCGGGTTGCCGTCGCGGAGCATAGGGACGGAAAGCGCGCTGCGGAATCCCGGTCTCTTGGCGAAGTTTTGCAGGCGATACTCCGGGTCCTCGCGAACGTCCGGATGCACACGACGGCCCGAGTCAGAAGGCGCGCGCGATCGAACCGCCCCGGTTTGGCGGCATCGGATAGTGTTGGCGGAAGCCTTCAAGCGCGTCGGGGCTGTAGCCCTCGACCAGCGGCGATGTGGATGAGTTCGCCGTCGAACGTAAACGACCACTCCGGACGTGGCCCCGGCACAGCTTCCGTGCATTCGCCGCGATCGCCTCGAACACCGGCTGCACGTCGCGTTGCGACTGACTGATCACGCGCAGGATCTCGCTGGTGGCGGTCTGCTGCTCGAGCGACTCGGTCAAGTCGCGGTTGCGCGTCTGCAGCTCATTGAACAGTCGCGTGTTCTCGATCGCGATCACCGCCTGGTCGGCGAAGGTCTGGAGCAGATGGACCTGCTGGTCCGAGAACGCGCGTGCCTCAAGACGGCGAATTGCGAGAACCCCGATGGCCTTGCCCTCCCGAAGCATCGGTACGGCAAGGTAGGTGCGGTGGCCGTAGCGGGTGGCGTAGGCTTTCGCCCCAGCGAACTCGGCATCCGATTCGGCAAGGACGTCGGGGACATGGACGACGCGACGGTCGAGGAAAGCCCGACCGGACACGAGATCAGGACGTAGCGGGAGGCGCTCGTCGGAGGAAGGAGCCGGGATCGATCCGTAGTGCGCCACGAGCCTGAAGGCGTCGCTGGCCTCCTCGGCACGATTGATCGTTACATCGTTCGCATCGCACAACCGCGCTGCGCTCTCCGCCACCGCATCCAGCACGAGCTGCAAATCGGTTGGCGAGCTGCTGATCACCCGCAGGATCTCGCTCGTGGCGCTCTGCTGCTCGATGGCCTCCGTCACGTCCCGCCTGGATCCTTGCAGCTCAGTGGAGAGGCGCACATTCTCGACGGCCGTGGCGAGATGGAGAGCGAAGATCGGAAGCAGATGCAAGCTGTCGCCCACCACCGGGGTTCGCCGATATTTATTGTCGGCCACGAGCAGGCCGAGCGGGCGGCCGCGGGCGATTATTGGGGGACGACGACAAAGCTGTTCGTGCGAAGCGC